>CANJLW010000001.1 GCA_947475245.1 Acetobacteraceae bacterium
ATGCGCAACCAGCTCCTTCGGGATCGAAGGCAGTTTGCCTACCTCGCGCTCAACGCGCTTCGCTTTGCTCGGCATGATACGCCTCCTTGGCGTAGGTTATGCCTCGCACACAAAATTTCGGACAGGCTCCGCCGCCAAAGGCGAAACCAGCGCGGTCGGATGTCGCCTTCAGCCACGAGACCCCAACCGGCCACCCCCTCAACCATCATTCCGTTCAAAGCCGATTTCTGTAATGTGCCTCTGTTCAACCAATGGGCGCACGCAGCGCCCGACGTGAGGAAACCTCTCGCATGAAAACTATCGCGGCCGTCCAAACCACGCTGAACGCCGACCTCGTCCTCGAAGAAATCGATCTGCCCGATCCAGGCCCCGACCAGGTCACCGTCAAGCTCTATTCCAGCGGTGTGTGCCACTCGCAACTGCACCAAATGCACAACGGTGCTCTCGACCGCCCCCTGCTGCTGGGACACGAGGGCACGGGCGTGGTGTCGCGGACCGGCAGTGCCGTCAAGCATGTCAAACCCGGCGATCTCTGCATCGTGACCTGGGTGCCGCGCACACCGATTCGCGGCGCCGCCCCACGCACGGTCACCGGCGCGACCTTTCGGGGGCAATCCGCGCATGGCGCCGTTTACACCTGGGCGCGCGACGTGCAGGTCAGCGGGGAATTGGTCGTGAAGATCGCCAACGACCAGCCTCGCGATCTCAGCTGTATCGTCGGCTGCGCGGTGCTGACCGGCGCGGGCGCCGTCCTGCATACGGCGGGCGTGCGCGCCGGCCAGTCGGTTGCCGTGTTCGGCGCGGGCGGCGTCGGCCTCTCCGCCATTCAGGCCGCCGCCATCGTCGGCGCCTACCCGATCATCGCCGTCGATCTCGACGACCAAAAGCTCGAATTCGCTCGGCAGTTTGGCGCAACCCACACCGTCAATGCCTCGGGTAACACCGATGCCGTCGAGGCGATCCGCGACCTGACCAACGGCGGTGTCGACTATGCCTTCGACGCGATCGGTCGCCAGCGCACCATCGAGCAGATTCTACAGGCGACGCGCTCCGGCGGCGTCGGCGCGGATAATTTCGGCGGCATGGCCGTGCTGATCGGCATTCCGCAGGAAAAAGTGACGCTCGATCCGGCTCTGTTCACCTCGGGTCAGCGCATCTTCCGCGGCAGCCTCGGCGCGGCGTTCCCGGATCGCGACTTCAACATGTATCTGCGCTGGTATCAGGAGGGTAAGTTCCCGCTCGATCGCCTCATCACGCGACGGTACAAGCTCGAACAGATCAATGAGGCCTGCCACGATCTGCACAGTGGCGCCATTCTTGGCCGAGCCATCCTGGAGTTCTGAACCAAGGGGCAGCCGCCGACGCGCCCTTCAAGCGAAAGCAAGAAGGGCGCGTCCAAAGCGGAAATCGTAACGTCAGGGCCGGCGGAAAATCCGCCGTTCCTCAGGCAATCGCAAGGTCCTCAAGCGCGGGTTCGCGCAGGAAGCCCGACATCTCGGCGGTGTAGAACGGGTTCATCACCGCCGAACGGCCATGTTCGGTCCAGTAATAATTGTGGGCGCGCGGATCGCTCCACACCTTGGTGCTGTTCCGTTCGTCCACCAGGCGGTTGTAGTCCCAGAAAGCCTCCGACCGAGGCTCCATCGCGCCGCCATTGCCCAGCACCAGCGTCTGCATGCACTGAAGCGCGTAATGGGCGACCTTCTCGTGGAACGTTGCCACGGTAAGCCCGCCGTTGGTGTTCGGGCCGTAGATCGACCAGAGATTGGGGAAGCCCGGCATCATGCAGCCGAGATAGGCGCGCGCGCCGTCCTTCTTCCAGAGGTCCTCGAGCTTCTGTCCGCCCCGGCCGGTGATGGTCATCGGATACAGGTATTCCGTGGCATGGAATCCCGTTGCGTAAACGATCACATCCGCTTCATGCACCGCCCCATCCTTGCCCACGATGCCGTTCGGCTCGATACGCTCGATCCCGCTGGTGACCAGGGAGACATTGTCGCGCATCAGGGCGTCGAGGATGGAATAGTCGGGGTCGACAACGACCGCGCGCGCTGACCAGACCGGGTGCGGCGGAGTCATGGCCGCCACCAGCGCGGGATCGCCGAGCTTGCGTTCGAGGAATTCGATGCAGCCTTCGCGGGCCCGCTTGTTCAGCGGGTTGCAGGCATAGGGATCCTGGAAGTTGGGATCGATCTGCGCGACGTTGGCGATACGATCCAGAGAGCACGTGCGTGCCCGCATGAAGTTGGTGTGGAACGGCAGGTTGCGGTCCAGCCAGTTGACCTGGGGCGGGAACGGCGACCGGTAACCGGGCACGGGGAACAGCCACTGCGGCGTCCGCTGGAACACGGTGACCTGGGCGGCCTCCAACGCGATCTCGGGGACCATCTGATAGCCGGTGCAGCCGGTGCCGATCACCGCGACCCGCTTGCCTTTCAGGTCAGTGCTCTCCGGCCACCGTGCCGTGTGCCACGACGAACCGGCGAAGGATTCAGCACCGGGGAAGCTGGCGATGTTCGGGCGGTTGAGGAACCCGACGGCCGTGATCACCGCGCGGGAACGGAGCGTACGCGCGCCGTCCGGCCCGACGATGTCGATGACCCATTCGTTGGCGGCCTCGTCCCAGGTCAGCGACTTGACCTCGGTCTCGAACTGGATGTGCCGGCGCAGGTCGAAATTATCGGCGACCCAGTCGAAGTATTTCACGTTCTCCCGCCACTCGCAGAACGGGTTGGGGTACGGAAAGTCGACCCCGAACAGATGCGTGTAGGAACGGCTGGGCGTATCGACCCGGGCGCCGGGATAGCGGTTTTCCCACCAGGTTCCGCCGACGCCGGTGTTCTTCTCCAGCACGGTGAAAGGGAAACCGGCCTTGCGCAGTTGCAGCGCGGCGTTCAGCCCGCCCATGCCGGCACCGATGACCGTCACGGTGAAGTCCTTCAACCGTTCCGGATCGGGCTCCTCCCGCCAGTGCAGCGAGCGCACCGACGGGTCGAGCGCCAGTTCCTCCACGTGATGGCGAAGATCGTCGCCTTCCATGGTCCGGCCCAGCATCAGGCCCAGGCTGGCGGCCAGCCGGTCTGCCGGGCCGACGGAAATTTCTCCAGCGCCGCTGTCGCGATAGGCCTTCAGGAACGCGACGCCCTTGCGCCGCAGCAGCGCCACGTCCGCTTCCGTCGCCGGCGCGGGGACGTCGAAGTAGCCGGCCAGCACCATCTTCACGCCCGTCGCCGCGACCTCCGGATCGCCGGTGAGCTGGTAAAGCAGGCCGCGGAGGACCATTGGATCGGCATGCGCGATCGCATCCTCTATGGTTACGTCGTCCGCTGCCAGCAGTTCCGACCGTGAAAATACTTCCTGACTGGTCATATCCCTGGGATTCCTCCGTCTCGTTATTCAGGCTCGATTTGAGCCGACATTTTCCGAACCATGTTACCCGTCATCCGACGGCCTTCGCAACGCCGTCCCGACGATCAGCGCGTCAGTTCCAGCCCCGGCAATGTGCCTTCGGCGCGCCAGCGGTCGAGCTGGCGGATATACACGACCGGCCCTCGCCAATATTGGTTGTTCTTCGCGACCCGCATATCGAGTTCGCCGCCCTCGTTATTGTAGTAACCGGGCGTGCATTCCGACAAAAAGGCGCGCCGACCGACCGCCAACTTAACAATCGTATCCACCCAATCCTTCTCCGCCTCCGCGCTCGGCTCCAGAGCCTTGATCCCGCGCGCGCGCGCCTCGCTCAGAACATAGGCGATATGTTGCGATTTCACGTCCAGCATATGCTGGAAGTTGGCGCTTTGCCCCGATTGCATGGTCGAGAAAACGATCAGGTTGGGGAAGCCGCGCGTAAACAGGCTGTGCAGCGTCTCCGCGCCGTCTTTCCACTTATCGGTCAGGCTCTGACCGCCGCGCCCGTAAAGCTCGAACCCAATGTTGCGGGTATAGCCGGTGCCGACCTCGAAGCCCGTGGCATAGATCAGACAGTCGAGTTCGTATTCATGCCCGTCGACCACGACACCCTTTTCGGTGATCCGTTCGACGCCCTTGCCCTTGGTATCCACCAGATGGACGTTCGGGCGGTTGAAGGTCGGCAGATAATCGTCATGGAAGCAGGGGCGTTTGCAGAACTGGTTGTACCAGGGCTTCAGCGCCTCCGCCGTCGCGGGGTCGGTGACGATCTGATCGATCCGAGCGCGCACCTGATCCATTTTCTGGTCGTCGGCCTGCTGGATCAGGGCCTGTGGGTCCTCCACCGGCTCACCGGCCTTTTGCCGCCGGCGCGCGGCCAGCAGGATGTTGCCGATCAGGTCGGTCCAGCCGTCATTGACCAGATCGACATCGAAGTCACCGCCGGAAATCACGGTGGTAAAATTGGCGATCCGTTCCTGTTGCCAACCCGGCTTCAGGCCCGCGGCCCAGTCCGGATCGGTCGGGCGGTCGGCGCGGACGTCGACGGATGACGGGGTGCGCTGGAAGACGAACAATTCCTTCGCCGACCGCCCCAGGTGCGGAACGCACTGCACCGCCGTGGCGCCGGTGCCGATGATGCCGACGCGCTTGTCGCGCAGCCCATCCAGGCCGCCGCTGGAATCGCCGCCGGTGTATTCGTAGTCCCAACGGCTGGTGTGAAACGTGTGGCCCTTGAAGCTTTCGATCCCCGGCACGCCCGGCAGCTTCGGCCGGCCCAGCGTCGTTCCGCCGGCCATGATCACGAAACGGGCCTGGAACACGTCGCCCCGATCGGTCGTCACCGCCCAGCGCAGGGCAGCCTCGTCCCAACGGGCTTCCGTGACGACGGTCTGGAAACAGGCCTTTTTGTAGAGATCGAAATGCCGACCGATCCGGCGGCAATGCTCGTACAACTCCGGAGCCTTGGCATATTTGGTGGTCGGGATGTAGCCGACCTCCTCCAGCAGCGGCATGTAGATATAGGCCTCGGTATCGCACGCCGCGCCGGGGTAGCGGTTCCAGTACCAGGTGCCGCCGAAATCCCCGGCCTTTTCGATGATGCGCACGTCGTCGACGCCGGCCGCGGACAAGCGCGCGGCGGCAAGCAGGCCGCCGAAGCCGCCGCCGAGAATGGCGACCTCGATCGTTTCCTTCAGCGCGGGGCGGGAGAACGTCGGATCGGCGTAGGGATCGTCCAGGTAGCGAGCGAAGCGGCCCTTGGTCTCGATATACTGCGCGGTCCCGTCCTGGCGCACGCGGCGATCGCGTTCGGCGCGATACTTCTCGCGCAGTCGAGCGGACGTCGTGCCGGTGGCGGCGTCGTCGTCGATGGTCGAGGCAAGTCGCTCGCTGGCCATGATCTTCTCCAAAAACTCCACACGCGATACGCGCAGTTGGTAAATCCTACCGGACAGTAGCCGTCACCGGCAAGGCCGGGTGGTGGGTAAGTTTGAATGGCCGTGAACGGTCGACTGTCGCCGCCGAGGTCACACTACGGCCAGTTTGGTTGGAGAGCGGACACCTGGAGATCGGCCAGAGGGTCATACTTGGCCTTTGGTGCGGCGCGAAAATTAAGATATCCGCATAGAGTTCATTCCACTTATATATTTGGGATTTTTTGATACGAATACCTGATCCGGAATAGAAGTGTTTGGCGCAGCTGCCGAGTAGAAGGATGGGATAGTCACTCGATGTCGATCGATCGACAGCCTAACGCGATTGCTCCCGCTATCGAGTGTTGATGGCTTCGACGATTTCTGTGATCGGTATAGTCAAAGGGGGAAACGTGCCGAGGTCAGTGACGTATTGCTCATTTTCGGGCGATCCCACAAAAACGACCCTGGCTACGCTCCGGCGGGTCAAGCGATGGCCGCGAGCGAAGTGCCGTGAGGCATGCCGGCGGGGAAAGTCGTTCGCGCGATCAGCAAATCAAACTGGGAAGCCAACCTTAAAATCCCGCACGCCTGGTGCGAGCTTGCGTGAAAGGAGACCTCTCAACGAGCTGCCACGAGCTGGTCACGAAGGGCAGCACTGAATGCCGGCTCGTCATGCACGATGAGGATTTTTGCAGGCATTACGAACGCGTTCCAGCTCGCTCGATATTTTCAGCTGTCCGGGAGATGAAACGGGTTGACGGCGGCGGTGCATCATGAGCGCAATACACGCTCCACCAAACCAATAACCCAACTGCGAACGGCCGTCGCGGTCACCATTAGCGCCCAAAGGATGGCACCGATGAGTGAGCATAGCAGCTATCAGGCAGGACCAGACGCACCCCAATACAGATTGAAAGTTCTGAAACATGATCCGCGCTATCGCTCTTGCCGCTGTGATCGCGACCATGCCGAGGGTTGTTGTTGCTCAACAGTATATCCCCACATGCGCTGACTTTCTTGCAGCCGCCCGATCTGGTCTCACGGGTGCATACACCAACTATGCAGCGCAGGTCTACATGCGTCTCGATGAGCAACGTGTAACTACAGGGAAGCCACCCATCGGTCTCCCACCATACGGGTGGAGTCCGTCTATCGATTTTTGGACACGACTATGCACTGGTAACCCAACACAACATTTCTACAATGTCGTCTTGAGCACATATCGTCTTGGCGCGGCGATGGCCAACTGATGAGGGCGTCAGAGTTCTTGCGGTGCGACGCAAGGTTGTGCTCCACTGCGTCGTGCATATTGCGCCGAACAGGTTGGATTCGTCGACAGAGCTACATGACTGAGTTAAAGTAACTTTGCAAGGAGGCCGTCAAGGTATGGTCCTATGAGCAACGAACAAGCTGCATTTGGGAATAGATTCGTCCTCTTTTTCGATTTTCTTGGAACTTCTGACGCGGCGCAACAATGGCCCCGAGAGCGAGTGCATAAGCTTGTCGACTTGCTGATCGCTATTTCGCGCGCCCAAGCGGCCGAGGCGATCGATGGCGAGCCTCAGGTGGGTGGCGGTTATAAGCTCACCATCACTCCAGAAATCACCACGTTTTCTGATAACGTAGTTGTCAGCTATAGGGAGGCAGATATTGAAAGCGGCCCAAATATAGAGGAGCCAGTTTTGAAATCTCTCTGGGCCGGGATAGTATGCCAGGACGCCATACGTATTCTCAGTAGTGTTGCCGAAATGGGATTGAGAATTGGAATGCTTATACGGGGAGGTTTTTCATTCGGTCAGTTGTATCACGATCGTCGCGTTGTATTTGGTGAGGCAATGGTTGATGCGTATAGGTTGGAAAGCAAGTTGTCTCATAATCCGAGGATTCTGGTGTCGGAGAGAGTTATAGATCAACTGACCCATGAGCGGCCCGAGGACGTGAGCTTTCTTTTAAGGGACAGTGACGGCCAATGGCATCTGAACTACTTTGGGCAGATGGCACGGCATGCTATCCCGTCAGGGCCTGATTCGATTGATGGTGCTATACGTTGGCGGCAGGCTCACCTAACACTAATTGATCAGAACATTGAGGAGCTGCGTCGAAACAGCCCAGACCGAGCTGAAAAATGGCAATGGTTCAGGGAACGGTTCGACCACGCGACATCTCGGTTGCAGGAATGGGGAGGGCCACCGGGCTGATCCCAGCGCGTCAATCGCCCTAGGCCCCTATATATATATATTAATGCGCGGCTCTACATACATCGTGTGCGCTAAATTGCTGATATAAAAAACTATTCCTCCCGTTTATCGCTGTGGCGGAAATTCCGATGGATGCGCCTCTCCGACATGTGCACTCCACCGCCGCCGGAATACCCAGTGCCGACCCCAGGTAGAATCGGGCATCGAATATCCGCGATGGATCGAAACCGGCGGCCGTTTTGGCCAAGCGGCTCGGATTTCCCCGATTTGAATCGGGGGGGCGTTCAAACTGACCCGTCACCGGCAAGGCCGGGATATTCGCCTCCGACCTCGGATGGCGTCATAACCCGCCGCAAGGCTCGAATGGGTCGGACGATGCGGGAGACTCCATGAGCAGGACGGTTGCGACAGCACCCTCGGATACGACGGCCTGGGCCTTGTTCCAGGCGGGGAACGCGGATTTCTGGCGCCTGTGGGTCGTCGGGACGCTGGTGTTTGTCGTGCGCTGGTTGGAAACCGTCGCGGTTGGGGTCTTCGTCTATCAGCGCACCGAATCCGCCTTTGTGGTCGCGATGATGACCATGCTGCGGCTGCTGCCGATGGGCCTGCTGGGGGCTTTCATGGGCGCCTGGGCGGAACGGATCGAGCGGCGCTGGACGCTGGTCGGCATTGTCCTGATTTTGGGCGCGACGTCGCTGATCCTGGCGCTGCTGGCCTGGGCCGACCGGCTACAGGTCTGGCACATGGCGGTCGCCTGTTTCGTGAACGGGCTGGGCTGGGCGGCGGATAATCCGGTGCGGCGCGTGATGATCGGCGATGCCGTCGGATCGAACCGCATGGGGGCGGCGATGTCGCTGGATGTCGGCGCGTCCAATGCCAGCCGCATGGTGGGGCCGACGGTCGCGGGCTTCCTGCTCGCCCATGGCGGGATCGAGGGCGCTTTCGCCGTCAGCACCTGCCTGTATGCGGTGGCACTGGTCGCTGCCTGGTCCGTCCGCTATCGCAATCGGGAGAGCACCGCCGTCGGTTCGATCGTGACGCAGATCCGGCAGGGGCTGGGCCTGGTGCGCGCGAACAAGGGTCTGGTGGGCACGCTGCTGGTGACCGTCATCGTCAATGTGTTTGCCTTTCCATTCAGCAGCATGATCCCCGTGATCGGCCGCGACCAGTTGGGCCTGGGGCCAGAGGGCGTGGGCATTCTGACCAGCATGGATGGCGTCGGGGCGTTTCTGGGGGCCTTGCTGGTCGCGACCTTCGTGCGCCCCGCATGGTATGGGCGCACCTATTGCTGGGGCGTCTTGCTGTACATGACGACCCTGACGGCCTTCGCGCTGCTGCCGGACCCGGCGCTGGCCGGGGCGGCGCTGATCCTGGCGGGCATGGGCCAATCAGGCTTCGCGACCATGCAGGCGACGCTGGTCTATCTCGCCTCTCCGCCGGAGATGCGATCGCGCATTCTCGGGGTCTTGTCGGTCTGTGTCGGCTCCGGCCCCTTGGGCTTCATCGGGATCGGGATCCTGGCCGATCACGTGGGCGCCAACTGGGCGACGGCGGCAACCGGGATCGCCGGCCTCGTGTCGATGGGGCTCACCTGGCGGTACTGGCGGGCGATCTGACATCGGCGGGTCTGGCCAATCGCGCGCGCGTGCCCATAAAGTCCGGCGCTGTCGTCCATAGGATCAAGCCACATGCTGCTCTACGAGGCCCCGGGGTCGCCGTACGCCCAGAAGATCAAGATCGCGCTGCGCGAAAAATCCGTGCCCTTCGATGTCGAATGGCCCGACAGTCTGGGGACCGGTCGCACCGATGACCCCTTCGGTCTGGCCAATCCGCGCACCCAGGTGCCGATGCTGGTCGATGGCGACACCCGCGTCTTCGATTCCACGATCATCCTGGAATACATCGAAGAACGCTGGCCCGAACCGCCGCTGCTGCCGCGTTCGCCGGCCGACCGGGCCGCGGCGCGCATGATCGAGGATGTCTGCGATACGCAGTACGAGGCAGTCACCTGGGGCTATGGTGAGGTGACGGCATTCGGCCGAGCAAGCGGGGAACTCGCGGAAACGCTGAAAGCGGCGGCGGCGCGTCAGACGGCCGTGCTGCAAGGCTGGCTTACCGAACGTCTCGGCGACGGGCCATGGTTTGGTGGGGCAACGTTCGGCTGGGCCGACGCGTCGGTCGCGCCGTTGCTGCACCGATCCGTCCTGAACGGCATGGGACCGGCGCCCGATACCGCACTTGCGGCGTGGTACCGCCGTTTGGTCGAACGCCCCTCGGTCGCCGTCACATTCACGGAATATGCGGCCGCCGCGTCGCGCATGCCGGCGGTTTTGGAGGCATTCCGGACCGGCGCCAAGGTGCGGGAATATCGCGACTACAGGCTGGAGTGGATGATCCGCTCCGGCGGGATAGAGGTCGTTCTGGCGGGTCTGCGCGACGGCACGATCCGCTTCTCGTGGCCGCACGCCTGATCGGCCGGTAGACCGGTTCGGCACCGTCGCGGTGACGGTGCCGAAGGGTCTGCTCGATCAGGACGCCTTGTTGGCTTCCGGGCGGTACTTGTTCGTCGGCACGAAGCCCGTCTGTTCCGCGGCGCGCGGCGCGCGGACCCAGACTTCGCGGTTCGGGTGCATGCCGCCGCCCCGCGTGGCCGGAACCGCGGTCTGACGAGCGCGATGCAGCAGGCGGGTATCGGCGATGCCGCATTTCGGATGCGTGCCGCCGTTGGCCGCGACCTCTTGCTCCCAAACCGCCTTGCGTTGCGCCAGCGTGGCGGGATCGTTCAGCGCGGTACAGCTCAGCGTGCTTGTGTTCAGATCGACCACGATCTCATCGCCGTTATGGATGTAGGCGATGGGGCCGCCGAGGGCGGCTTCCGGCCCGACATGGCCGATGACCAGGCCGACCGACCCGCCGGAGAAGCGGGCATCGGTCATCAGGCCGACGACAATGCCGCGTTCGCGGCACAGCGTCGTGATTCTCGACGTCGGATCCAGCATCTCCGGCATTCCCGGTGCTCCGCTCGGCCCCTCGTACCGTACGATGATCATGTCGTTGTTCTGGAAGGTTTCCGGCGTCTGGTCGAGCGCGTCGAGCAGGCCTTGTTCGCCTTCGAACACCCGCGCGCTGCCGCGGAAGGTGTTGTTTTCGAGGCCGCCTTCGACGCCCGCGAGCTTCAGGATCGCCGAGAAATCCGGCGACAGGTTGCCGCCCAGTACGCGCAGGCCGCCGGTCGGCTTATAGGGCTTTTCGACGGTGCGGATCACCTTGCCGTCCGCCGCCGCGGCGCCGAGACGAGCGACCTGGGCAGCGAGCGTTTCGCCCGTGCAGGTCATCATGTCGCCGTTGAGCAGGCCGGCTTCCAGGAGTTCGCGCACGATCACCTGCACGCCGCCGACATTGGCGATATCGACCATGGAGTAGTTGCCGTAGGGGCGCGCGTCCGTCAGCACGGGCACGACATCGCGGGAGAGGTGATTGAACTCCTCCGGCGTCATGATGTCCTTCCAGAAGTCGGCGTAGCCGGCGGCGCGCGCGATTTCGGGGGCGTGCAGCGTGACGTTGGTCGAGCCGCCGATGGCCATGGCCACGATCACCGCGTTGCGGATGGAGTCACGCTTGACGATGTCGCGGGGGTTCAGGCCCTTTTCCATCATGTCGGCGAGGTAGCCGACCAGTTCGTCGGCAAATTCGTTGACCCGGCGCGGATCGTCGGAGGCCGGCGCGACCATGTGTAGCGGCTGCATGCCGACGACGCCGATGAAGGTCTGCATGGTGTTGTAGGTGAACATGCCGCCGCAGCTTCCGATGCCGGGGCAGGCATGGCAGGCGATGTGGTGGCGGAAGGCGGCGTCCGGGTTTCCGGCCACCTGGTATGCGCTGACGATATCCAGCGGCTCCCCGGTGTTCGGGTCGATGCCGGGGTGAATGGGGCCGTCCGACATGATGATCGCGGGCTGGTTGTGTTCCAGCAGCGCGGCGAGGGTGCCGACCGGGGGCTTGTCGCAGGCAACGACGGCGATCGTGCCGGCAAGGCCGGTGGCTTCCAGATGTTCACACAGCGCGTCATGCGTGACTTCGCGCCCGATCAGCGAATAGCGCATTTCGCGCGTGCCGTTGCGGATGCCGTCGGAGGTGGCGATCGTGTACTCCGGCTGGACAAGGCGCAGCTTGAGTTGGCCGGGGGCCTGACCGATCCGGCTTCTGAGACGGGTATGGATCGCGTCCACCTTCGCCATAACGCCGAGATAGCATTGGCTGTCGCCCTTGGTGCCGACCACGCCGACCGATGGCTGATGGATCAGATCGGGATCGGTGCCGAGCACGTTCGCCAGGCCGATGGTCTGGGCCGAGCGGCCGGGATGGCGGTCGATAAGGACGGGTTTGGAGTTTGTCACGGAGGCTTCCTTAAGGTGGCTTGTGCGGTGGGCCAGGCGTCAGGCGGTGCCGCGGTCAACCGATCGTCGGGTGAATTCTATCGCCGAGATGGTGGCCCCGGCGCAAGCGGGCAAACTAGAGCGATCGCTTCGGCGTGACCAGATCGACGTCCGCGGTTTGCGGGGCGGCATGCGACAGACACTCTTGCCGGTGCTCCGCGCTTGCCTACACTGGGCGCTTACCAGGACGGCCTCCTCAAGGGGGCAGGTCCGCACGGGAGGATCGACATGAGTATCGCGGAAGCGGCGACCAACGGCGCCGGGGTTGCCGAGGAATTTGACTTTGACGCCATCGTGATCGGCGCGGGCGTCGCGGGCCTGTATCAACTGTATCGGCTGCGCGAACTCGGCCTGCGTGTCCGCACCTTCGAAGCCGCGAGCGGCGTCGGCGGCACCTGGTACTGGAACCGCTACCCCGGCGCCCGCTTCGATTCCGAAAGCTGGACCTACGGGTATTCGTTCTCGAAGGAACTGCTCGACGAATGGGATTGGAGCGAGCATTTCTCGCCGCAACCCGAGACCGAGCGGTACCTGAATTTCGTCGCCGACAAGTTCGATCTGCGTCGGGACATCCAGTTCAACACCGTCGTCACCGCTGCGCATTATCGCGAGGCTTCGCGTAGCTGGGAGGTCGTGCTGGCCGACGGCACCCGTCATTCGGCGCGGTTTCTGATCACCGCGATCGGCATCCTGTCGGCGCCCACGATGCCGAATATTCCCGGTGTTCATTCGTTCAAGGGCCGGTCCTGCCATACCCATAACTGGCCCAAGGAAGGCGTGGATTTCGCCGGCAAGCGGGTGGGGATCATCGGCACCGGCGCCACCGCCGTGCAGACGATCCAGGAACTCGCCAAGACCGTCGGCCACCTGACCATCTTCCAGCGCACCCCGAACTGGTGCGCGCCGCTGCATAACGGCAAGATTTCCAAGGAGGAAATGGCCGATATCCGGGCGCGTTATCCGGAAATCCTGGCGCTCTGCCGGGAGACTCCGGGCTGCTACATCCACTCCACCGATCCGCGCTCGACGTTGGAAACCTCGCCGGAGGATCGCGTCGCGTTCTGGGAAAAGCGCTATGCCGAACCCGGTTTCGGCATCTGGCAGGGCAATTTCCAGGACATGCTGCATGACCGCGCCGCCAACGCGCTGGCCAGCGCCTTTATCGCCGACAAAATCCGTAAGCGCGTGAAGGACCCGGTCATCGCCGAAAAGCTGATCCCGAAGAATCACGGCTTCGGCACGCGGCGTGTTCCGTTGGAGACCGGGTATTACGAGGTCTACAACCAGCCCAACGTCGAACTGGTCGATATCCTGGAAACGCCGATCGAACGGATCACCGAAAACGGCATTCAGACCAGCCGGAAAGAATACGAATTCGACATCATCATCTACGCGACCGGGTTCGATGCGATTTCGGGCGCTTTCGACCGTATCGATATCACGGGCGTCGACGGCGTGAAGCTGAAGGATGTCTGGGCCAACGGGCCGCTGACCTATCTGGGCGTGTTCGTCGAGGGCTTCCCGAACCTGCTGATGGCGATGGGGCCGCATGCCGGTCTCGGCAACTACACACGCACCGCCGAATACAGTGTGGAGTGGGTCACCGGCGTCATCCGCTATGCGCGGGAACACGGGCTGACACAGGTCGCGGCGACGCCCAAGGGTGTCGGCGAATGGACCGATTACGTTCTGGCGCTGGGGCAGGGGCAGTTGATGAACGAAATCGGCTCCTGGATGACCGGCGTGAACGGCAACGTCGAGGGCAAGCAAGCCCCGCGGGTCATGCGCTACAGCGGCGGCCACCCGGCCTATCGCGAACATTGCGACGCCGTCGCGGCGGCGGGTTATCCGCAACTCGCGCTGGCATGATCCTAAATCGCGCCCACCCCACGTCAGAGGAAACAGTATGCCGTTTTACGAAAAAGGCGATGTCCGCATCCGTTACGAGGAAGCCGGCAGCGGCTTCCCCCTGCTGCTCGTCCCCGGCGGCGGGCTGAACTCGCGGATCAGCAATTGGAAGACCGCCGTGTTCAACTCGATGGCGATCTTCCAGAACGAGTTTCGCTGCATCACGATGGATCAGCGCAACGCGAATGGCGGTGAGTCCACCGGGCCCATCCCGTCCGCCAATCCCTGGGACGCCTTCGCCGACGATCAGCTTGGCCTGATGGACCATCTCGGGATCAACAAATTCCTGTTCATGGGCAACTGCATCGGTGGTTGCTTCGCGATGAAGCTGATGGAACGCGCGCCGGAGCGCGTGGCGGCCGGCGTGCTGGTTCAGACGGTCGGGCATCATCCCGATCACCCCGATTACATGTACAACTCGGGGCGCGACGTCTGGGCGCCGGAACTGCTGCCGAAACGGCCCGATCTGTCGCAGGCGCAGGTCGAACCCTATCTGCACGCGCTTTACCGCGAGCGGCCGGAATTCGTTTACAGCGTGTCGAAGGATTTCGCCCGGTCCTGCCGGACGCCGATCCTGGTGCTGCCCGACGAAACGCCGGCCCATCCGCTGGTATCCTCGGTCGATGTCGCATCCTTGTGCCCGAACGCGGAGATCACGGTGTTCCCGTGGCGCGATCCGCCGGAACTGAAGGAACGGACCATCGAACGCGTCCGGCGCTTTCTCCGCGCGAACAGTTCGGCGGTCTGACAACTCCCCCGCGACGGCTCTTGCCTCGGGTTGCGGTTTCCGATTGAAAAGGGGCCGACCCGTTCGTGGGATCAACAAGCAACACCAGAGGTGGGACGATGCGACCAAACAAGATCAAGCAGATGTGGCGCGAAGGGAAATGCGCGACTCTGGGCTGGCTTTCCGTGTCTCACGGCTTCACCGCCGAGGTGATGGCGCGCCAGGGCTTCGACGCGCTGTGCGTCGATCTGCAACACGGCACCGCCGAAATGGGCGATGTCCTGCCGATGCTGCAGGCGATCTCGCAGACCGATACGGTTCCGGTCGTGCGCGTGGCGTGGAACGATCCGGCCGCCATCATGAAGGCGTTGGACCTTGGCGCCATGTGCATCATCGTGCCGCTGGTGAATAACGCCGAGGAAGCCGCCAAGGCCGTGGCCGCCTGCCGCTATCCGCCGGTCGGCATGCGTTCCAACGGGCCGGTGCGCGCCGTGCACTACGGCGGCGCCGACTACGTGGCCAATGCGAATGACGAGGTCATCGTCATGGCCATGATCGAAACCAAGGAAGGCATTGCCAACCTGGATGCGATCTGCGCCACGCCCGGCCTCGACGCCGTCTATATCGGCCCGGCCGATCTGTCCTTCGCGCTGGGCATGGCCCCGCGCGCCGACAATCCGGACCCGCTGCATATCGCGACCTGCGACAAAATCCGCGAGGCCGCGCACAAGGCGGGCATCAAGTGCGTGATGCATTGCGCCGCCGCGCCCTTCGCGGCCGGCGCGGTGAAGCGCGGGTTCGACATGGTGATGCTGACCTCCGACGCGTCCTGCATGGCCGCCGGCGCGAAGGCGCAGCTTGAAGAACTCAAAGCCAAGACGGCCTGACGATCGCGCCGTCGTCCACGGGAACCTCGACCGGCGTGCGAAAACCGCGCCGGTCGGGACCATGGGCATCGGTGATTGTCCCGTGGTTGCCGACCGGACGGCATCGTGCGAGCGTTCGAGCATGGAACATTTTGCCGTAACACGCCGCGCCGCCGTCACCCTTGCCGTCGGGCATCCTGCCCCGGATGTGGCGCGATGATCGGCGTCGCGGTGATCGGGCTGGGCAACGCGCTGGCCCCGCACGCCAAGGCACTGCTGGATCTGTCCGACCGAACGCGCGTGGTCACCGCCGTCGCGCGGACCGAAGCTCGGCGGGAAGCCACGGCCAAGGCCTATGGATTTCCGGTATCCGCCGACGCCATGGCCGCGATCCGCGATCCCGCGGTGGACGCGGTAATGATCCTGACCCCGGCCAACGCGCATCTTGAACTGGCCGAAGCTGCCTTCGCCGCCGGTAAGCACGTGCTGTGCGAAAAGCCGTTGGAAGCGACGCTGGCGCGCGCCGAACGCCTGGTTGCGGCCGGGCGCGCCGCCGATCGGCGCTTGGGCATCATGTTTCAGATGCGGTTTCGTTCCGCCAGCCAACGCCTGAAATCGCTGCTCGAGTCCGGTGCCCTGGGCGGCATTCAGGCGGCGACGCTGACGGTGCCCTGGTGGCGACCGCAATCCTATTACGACGAACCCGGTCGCGGCGTGAAAGCCCGCGACGGCGGCGGCGTGCTGATGACCCAGGCGATCCACGCGCTGGACCTGTTCCACTGGTTCGTCGGCGTGCGGGAGGTCGTTGCCTCCCAGATCGCCACCACCGCGCTGCATCGCATGGAAACCGAGGATTTCGCCGCGGCGCTGTTCCGTCTGGGCAACGGCGCGCCGGGATCGATGATGGCCACCGTCGCCGCCTTTCCCGGCAGCCCCGAGCAGATCATGATCATCGGCGCGCGCGGCATCGCGCGGATGGACGGCAGCAATCTGCGCGTGTCGTTCCTGGACGGGACCGAGGAAACCGTGCGCGATCAGCACGGCTCGGGCAGCGGATCGACGCTGATGGGCTTCTCGCACGAGCCGCACCGCGCGGTGATCGCCGATTTTCTGGATGCGGTGGAACAGGGGAGAGACCCGGCCATCACCGGAGAAGACGCGCTGGCGACCCAGCGCACCATTCAATCAATCGTCAACAAGGGAGTGTAATCCATGGAATCGCTATTGCCGTTGGCCGAGATCGTCGGTGCCCGTCTGAAGGCGCGGGGCGAAACGATCGCCATCGCGGAATCCTCCACCGGCGGATTGATCTCCGCGGCCCTGCTCTCGGTCGGCGGCGCGTCGGCCTATTTTCGCGGCGGCAGCGTGATTTACACCGCCTATGCGCGCTCCGGCTTCCTGGAAATCCCGAACCCGCTGCCCGCGCCGATCGAACGCGCCTCGACCGAACCCTATGCGCTGCTGCTGGCCGATACCGTGCGCGGACGGCTGTCCTCCACCTGGGGCCTGGGGGAAACCGGCGCGACGGGGCCGACCGGCAACCGTTACGGCGATAAGGCGGGGCACACCTGCATCGCGCTGACCGGACCCGGCTTTTCCAAGGCCATCACGCTGGAAACCGGCAGCCCGGACCGTATCGCCAACATGCGCGCGTTCGGCGTGCGGGCGATGGAACTGATCCGGGAAGCCCTGGGCTAGCAGAGGGCGCAAGCGTGGCACGCGCCATCGGCCGACGCGCCGCCCTGAAGACAGCAGCGGCGATGGGGGTCGCGATGGCGGCCGCCCCCGCCGTGGTCGCGGCGGAAAATACGCGCGTGCTGCGCTTCATCCCCTCGGTCGATCTGAACTTCCTCGACCCGCATATCAGCGCGACCAACGTCACGCGCAATCACGGCGGGCTGGTGTTCGACCAACTCTACGGCACCGACGCGGCGTTCCGCGCCCATCCGCAGATGGTCGCGGGCCACACGACGGAAGACGATGGCAAGCTCTGGCGTCTGACCCTGCGCGACGGGCAGACCTGGCACGACGGCGAAAAAGTGCTGGCGCGCGATTGCGTCGCCAGCATCCGTCGCTGGGCCGGGCGCGACGTTCTCGGCCGGGAAATCGTCGATCTCAGCGACGAAATCTCCGCCCCCGACGACAAGACCATTCAGTTCCGGCTGAAACGACCGTTCCCTTTGCTGCCGGAAGCACTGGGCAAGCCCAACGCCTATATGCCGGCGATGATGCCGGAACGACTGGCGATGACCGATCCGTTCAAGCCGATCCCCGAGATCGTCGGTTCCGGCCCGTTCCGCTATCTCGCCGCCGAACGCCTGCAGGGCGTGCGCAACGTCTATCAACGCAACGACAAATACATCCCCGTCGCCCACGGCACCCCCGATCGCGGCGCGGGACCGAAGATCGTGCATTTTGAGCGTGTCGAGTGGACGACGATCCCCGATCAGGGCACCGCCTATGCAGCGCTGCAAAAAGGCGAGCACGATTGGTGGGAATACGCCGGCCACGATCTGTTGCCGAATATTCGCAAGGACCGGCGTCTGCGTTCCGAGGTGCTGGAAACCGAGGGCGAATTGCTGCTGGTGCGCTTCAACCACACCCAGCCGCCGTTCGATAACCCCGTCATGCGCCGCATCCTGCTGCGCGCCATCGATCAGTCGGACTTCGTCCATGCCGTCGCCGGTGACGATCCCGCCCTGCAACGCATCGGCATCGGCGTCTTCCCGCCCGGCCTGCCCGCCGCATCCACCGCCGGGCTGGCCGAATTGCTGCCGCGACTGACTCCGGCGGAAGCGCTGAAAGCCATGCGCGCCGCAGGATACAACGGCGAGAAAATCATCCAGATCGCCCCCGCCGACTACCCCAACGTCAAGGCGGCGAGCGAGGTTCTCGGCGATCTCTTGCAGCGTATCGGCGTCAATCTGGACTACCTCAGCAGCGACTGGGCCAGCATGACCGCGCGCGTGTCGAAAAAGGACACCCCGCAGGCCGGCGGTTTCCATCTGCACATGCTCGCCGTGCCGGGGCTGTCGTTGAGCACGCCGCTGCTGAATTCACGGCTGCGCGGCACCGGCGCCGCCGAATCGGGCTGGCACAGGAACGAACGGTTCGAGCAGATCCGCCGCCATTGGATCGATGCCGTCGATCCGGTCCGCCGCCGAACGTTGGAGGAAGACCTGCAACGGGAGTCGCTGGACAGTGTCTCCTACGCGCCCGCCGGGCTGACCATGCAGCCCAGCGCCTGGCGCGGCGATCTGACCGGTGTGTTGTCCGGCGTTGCCAAGTTCTGGAACGTCCGGCGGGCTTAATCCGGCAACAACAGCGCGACCTGACGGGTCAAAATCCCGTCGGGGTCGCGCAGTTCATGCACGATGGTGAAATGATCGCCGCCGGGCACCGGGATCAGCGGCCCCGGCAAATGCGCCGCCGACCGACGCGCGTGCAGCCCTCGGCTGTCGGCGACAAGCGGGGGGAGTTCGGCGGTGCCGTAGGCGATCGCCAGCGGCTTCGCGCTCATGGGCAGGCGCAGCGGCGACAGCGTTTCGATCTCCTGATCGGTCAGACGCAGCTTTTCGTTCAGATAGGTGTCGCGCAGCGGGCCGAGTTCGAAAATGCCGGAGATCGCCAGCCCCGCGACGACCAGCGGATGATCCAGGCACAGCGCCGTCAGATGTCCGCCCGCCGACCAGCCCGACAGAATGACCGGCCCGGCGATGCCGTGGGTAGGACCATGAGCCGCCAGCCAATCCAGCCCGGCCCGCGTTTCGGCGGCGATCTCCGTCAGGCTGGCCTCCGGCGCCAGCGTGTACCCCAGCACCGCCGCCGACCAACCGCGCGCATGGGGGCCGGCGATCAGGTTGGCGAACAGGTCCTTGCTGAAGCGCTGCCAATAGCCGCCGTGAATGAACACGATGCAGGGTTCGGCGGGATCGGCCGAGGGATACAAATCCCAGAGATTACGCTCCCGCGGCCCATAGCGCAGGTCCAGATGCGTTGCGTGCGCCGAACGGAAGGCGAGTGAATCGGCTTCGCGGGCCGCGTTCAGACGGGCGCTGTCCTTGACCGCGGCGGGGTTGTTATAGGCGGCGTCGCGTTCGGCGCGGGTCAGTTCGCCCCAGGGTCTCATGGGTATGCTCCTGTTTCGTGACCCCTCTGGGCTTCGCCCCCGGAACCCCCCGGATTTCACAGCCACGGTCCTATCAGGCATAATGCAGTCGGTTCGCGTCACCAAGCGCGAGACCGGATAAAAACACGAGCGGAACACAGTCCATGACCCAACTGCCCCCGGGTTCGATCGATTGCGACGTCCATGTCGCCGTATCGGGCATGAGCGATCTCCTGCCGCACATGTCGACGGCGTGGCGGGAGTTGATCACATCCCGCGGGACCGACGGGCAGGACCTCGCGAGCTACCCGACGGGCGCGCCGATCGCCTGCCGTCCGGATTGGCGCCCGGCGGGCGGCAAGCCCGGCACCGACATCGCCATTCTGCAACGCGGCCTCGACACATTCGGCACCCGCGCTGCCATCGTGAACTGTCTGCACGGCGGGCAGGCGGTGCATAACGAGGATCTGGCGCGCACCTTGTGCCAGGCGGTGAACGATTGGCTGGTGGAAAACTGGCTGGACAAGGACGACCGCCTGCGCGCCTCCATCGTCGTGCCGTCGCAGAACCCGCACTACGCGGCGGCGGAAATCGAGCGCTGCGCCGCGGATCGCCGCTTCGTGCAGGTGCAGTTGCTGGCATCGAACGAGATCATGCTGGGCCGGCGCTACTACTGGCCGATCTACGAGGCGGCGGCGAAACACGATCTGCCCATCGGCATTCATGCGGGTTCGGCGTTCCGTCACGCGCCGACCTCCATCGGCTGGCCCTCGCACTACACGCAGGACTACGTCAGCCACACGATGGGCCTGGAAAGCGCGCTGCTGAGCCTGATGGCGGAGGGTGTGTTCAACCACTTCCCCACTCTGCGCGTGGTGCTGACCGAATCCGGCGTGTCGTGGCTGCCCGGCTTCCTGTGGCGGGCGATCAAATCCTGGCGCGGCCTGCGGGGGGAAACGCCGTGGTTCACGCGCTCTCCGGCGGAATTGGTGCGCGAGCATGTGCGCCTGACCATTCAACCCTTCGACGCCCCGGGGGCGGCGGAGGTGGAAACCATCCTGCGCCATATCGACGGCGATCACATGCTGTTGTTCGCCACCGATTTCCCGCATTGGCATTTCGAGGGCACCGAGGCACTGCCGGCCGGTCTGCCCGACGCGCTGATCCCCAAGCTGACCCGCGACAACCCGCTGTCCACCTACCCTCGTCTTCAGGAGAGTCTGTCATGAGCGAAGTCCTGTCTCGCGCCGGCATCGTCGACTGCGACATCCATCCGACGATGCGCTCCAAATCCGAACTGTATCCGTGGCTGGCGGAGCGGTGGCGCGTGCATCTGGAGGAATACGGCCATCAGGTGCGAATTCCCTTCACGTCCGGCACGCAATATCCGAAATCCGCGCCCGCCACGGCGCGCCGCGACTCCTGGCCGCCGAATGGCGGGCCGCCGGGGTCCGATCTGGATTTCATGCGCGAACAATTGCTGGATGCTAACGACACCGCCTGGGGCGTGTTGGCCCCGCTGGCGGCGTCGGCGCGCAATAACGATCTCGGCGCCGCCTATTGCAACGCGGTGAACGAGTGGCAGATCGAAAACTGGGTCAAGAAGGAACCGCGCCTGCGCGCCTGCGTCACGGTGGCGCACGAGGACCCGGTGCTGGCGGTGGCGGAAATCGAGCATCGCGCGGCGGATGACCGCTTCGTGCAGGTGCTGCTGCCGTCGAAGACCAACGAACCCCTGGGGCGCAAACAATACTGGCCGATCTTCGCCGCCGCGCAGGCCGCGAAACTGCCGGTCGCCGTGCATGTCAACAGCGTCGGCGGCGGCTATGCCTCCACCGGCGGCGGTTGGCCCAGCTTCTATCTGCAGGACCATCACCTGAACGTGCACAGCTTCCAGGCGCAGATCGCCGGGCTGGTGCTGGAGGGCGTGTTCGAGCGCTTCCGCGATCTGAAGATGGTGATGATCGAGGGCGGCTTCGCCTGGTTGCCGATGCTGGCGTGGCGGTTGGACAAGGCCTGGGCGCGGATGCGTAACGAAACGCCGGAATGCAAGCGCCCGCCGTCGGAATATATCCGCGAACATCTGTGGTTCACCACGCAGCCCATGGAAGAACCCGAACAGGCCGAACATTTGCGCGACACCATCGGCTGGATCGGCTGGGACAAGGTGATGTTCGCGACCGACTATCCGCATTGGGACTACGACGATCCCCGGCAGGCATTCCCGATCCGCCTGTCGAATGCCGAACACAGCATGGTTTTCCGCGACAACGCCTGCGCCCTTTACGGGTTGGGCTAAGCCGCCCACACCGTGCAGACGTCGAAGACATCGAAGGCAAGGCCATGAAATTTCACTGGTTCGCGGAGGTTACCTACCCGCATCTGCCCACGGACTTCCGTGCGCGGAATACCGCGAGTTGGGTCACCATCCCGGCCTCTCTGGCCGATCCGGTCAAGTGCGGCGAGATGTACCGGATGTTCATCCGGCTGATGCAGCAGGCCGATCGGGAAGGGTTCGACGGTCTGGCGGTGAACGAACATCACCAGACCTCCTTCGCCGTCACACCCTCGCCGAACCTGCTGGCCGCGAGCCTCGCCGGTACCACCACCAACGCCGCCATCCTGGTAATCGGCGACTCCCTCGCGCTCTATAACCCGCCGACCCGCGTGGCGGAGGAAATGGCCTATCTCGACTGCCTGTCCGGCGGACGGCTGATCGCGGGCTTCGTCTTCGGCACCTCGATGGATTCCACCTTCGCCTACGGCTTCCCCCCCATCGAGCTTCGTGACCGCTTCCACGAGGCTCGGCGATTAATTCTCCGCGCCTGGTCGGAGAAAGAGCCGTTCGTCTTCAACGGTGACTATACAAAGCTGCGCTACGTCAACATCTGGCCGCGCCCGGTGCAGACCCCGCCGCCGATCTGGGTGCCGGGGTCCGGGAGCCTGGAAACCTGGGACCTCGTGATCGAGCAGGATTATTGCTACGGACACCTGTCGTTCTCCGGCCTGCATTCGGCCAAGCCGATGGTCGATGCCTATTGGGAGTATGTCGCGAAGAAGGGCGGCAGCCTGAACCCGCATCGCATGGCATTCACCCAGTTGATCTGCTGCGCCGATACCGACGCCGAGGCCGAGGCGCTGTACGGCGACGCCGTGCGGTATTTCTACCGCAATAACGTGCAGGACCCGTTCCTGGCGCCGCCGGGCTATACCAGCCTGCAATCGGTGCAGGCGATTGCTTCCAATCGGAAGAAGGGCGAATCCAAACTGTCGCCGGAAGATCGCGTCCGTGCCGCCAAGGGCGAAATGAGTTTCTGGGAATACGACGAAAAAGGGTACATCGTCGCGGGATCGCCGGCACGGGTGCGCCAGCGGCTGCGGGAACTGGCGACCGATCTGCGCATCGGCCAACTCATAGCCTGCCTGCACATGGGAAACCTGGCGGAGGACGTGGCGGCGCATAACACGCATCTGGTCGGAACCCAGGTCATTCCCCACCTGCGCGACCTTTGGGCGGACGAGCCGGATCACTGGACCCCGAAAGTGTGCCAAACCCTGGCGGAGGCGGCGGAATGAGCGGCGTCATCCAGCGCGGCGCGCTGCGGGTCTGGGAAGGCGGGGCAGGGGCGCCGCTGCTGTATCTGCACGGCTTCGAACACCATCCCGGCGATGCATCGTTCTTACGCGGCCTCGCGACAAGCCGCGCGGTACGGGCACCGGAATGTCCGGGATACGGGCAATCCACGGGCTTCGAACGCTGGCGCGACATCACGGACATGGTCCTGAGCTGGCGTCGCTTCATCGAGGACTGGGGGGTGGGACCGGTGGATCTGATCGGGCATTCCCTGGGCGGCATGTTCGCCGCCGAAATCGCCGCGCTGTGCCCGCATCTGGTGCGGCGTCTGGTGCTGGTCGATGCGTACGGCCTGTGGGACGACAACCATCCCATGCCCGATCCCTTCGTCATGCCGCCCGCCGCCCTGGCCGCGGCGAAATGGGCCGATCCGGCCTGGGCGGCGCGGGAGCCGAATATCTTCGACGGCACACCGGCCGAAGCGGCGATCGCGCGCACCGGCAATCTGGCGGTGGCAACCAAGTTCATGTGGCCGATCGCCGAACGCGGCCTGATCCGACGCCTGCCGTTCATCCACGCGCCGACGCTGATCGTTCACGGCGCGCGCGATGGGTTGGTGCCTCCGGCCTATGCGAAGGCCTTCGCCGCCGCGATTCCGAACGCGCAGGTGACGGAAATCGCGGCGGCGGGTCATCTGCCGATGGTCGAGGCGGAGGGCATCTTTCTCGAAGCGGTGACCGCATTCCTGTCGTGATCCATGGGTGACTGGCTCGCGTTGCTGAAGGCCGACCGGTTTCGGGGCTTTTGGCTTGCGCTGTTGTGTAACAATCTCGGCAGTTGGTCGGTGACCGCCGCGCTGCCGATCCTGGTCGCCTACCGCTTCGGTGCCGGTGGGGCGCTGGTGCTCAGCCTGGGGCTGCGCATCCTGCCCAAGATCGTGCTGGCGCCCGTGTGCGGCGTGCTGCTGCGCCGCTTCGGTCCCGCTCGGGTGGCCAGCAGAGCGATGGTGGCCATGGCGGTGCTGACGGCGGTGCTGCCGTGGTGCGAGGGGGAGGTTCAGCTTCAGGCGCTGATCGCGGTGATCGGCACGCTGGATGTGTTCATCATGCCCGGCTTGCTGTCGCTGCGCGGCACCGTCACGCCCAAAGGGCATGAGATGGCGGGCAATACGCTGTGCTCCGTCGCCGATCGCAGCGCCAAGATCGTGGGACCGACCATCGGCGGTTTCGCCATCTTGGCGGGGTTCGAGGCAGCCTTCCTCGGGTTCGCGGCGATGATCCTGCTGTCGGCGATCCCAGTGTCGCGCCTGCCGTCTCCGCCGCCGGAGGAAGGCGAGGCACCGGCCGGGCGTTGGCAGTTCCTGGGGCTGGCGAAGGAGTTCGTGACGACGCTGAAGGCCGATGCGCAGTTGCTGGGCCTGGTGGTCTGCGCCGTGACCTACATGGTGATGCTGGGCGGGCTGCGGCCGTTCCTGTTCTGGGCGAACCGCGACTGGTATGGCGCGACGGACGCGGCGTGGACGGGTCTGCTGGCCGCGCAGGGCTTCGGCGCGCTGATCGGCGCGGTGCTGGCCGGGGCGTTCAACCGCCGGCTGGCGCGCTGGATGTCGGCCTATACCCTGACGCTGGTTACCGGCGTGATGGAGGGCGTGCTGCATCTGGGTCTGCTGTTCGCCGGCGGACCGGGTACGGCGATGGTGATCCTGGCGTTGGCGTCGATCCCGGAAATCATCTCCACCGCGAGTTGGTTCACCACGATGCAGCAACGCCTGAGCGCGCGGAAGCAGACGGTGTTCTTCACCTTCTCCGCCCCGCTATGGGATTGCGCGCATGCGTTGGGCGTGATGTCGGCGGGGTTCCACGCCGGCGGATCGCTGTCGCTGTCGGGCTATTGGATGATGATATCGCTGACGGCGACCTTGCCGCTGGTGCCGCTGCTGGTGCTGCAGGCGGTCCGGCCTTCGGCGGACGTTAAGCGGCCGGACTGACGGGGCGAGCGGTGTCCGCCCATCGCACGCTGCGGCGGAGTGCGATGGGGAGGCGTCAGACCGCGTCTTCCAGAATGTCGGTGATCGCGCGTTCCAGGTGGCGCAGCGTGTTGCAGACGGTCACCAGATTGCAGAACGGGGCGTAGCGATACATGTCGGAGTCCCCGGTGCCCCAGGCGGAGCGGTATTCCGGGTTCAACCAGATGATCCGCTTGGACCGGTTGGACAGCTCGCTCATGATTTCCGTGCGCGGATCGGTGCGGTTGCCGCGCGCGTCGCCCAGGATGATCACCGTGGTCTTGTTGGTGACATGCTTCATCCAGCCGTCGGAGAAATCGGCGAGGCAGTTGCCATAGTTCGACGATCCGAAGCCGATCAGTTCCATGATCTTGGTGATGGCCTGCTCGACCGGCTGCTTTTCGAGGATTTCGCTGACTTCGATCAACGAACCGGCGAAAGCGAAGGAACGGATATCCGACAGGGCTTCGTTCAAGGCGTACAGGAACATCAGCAGAAATGCCGACATCGCGGCGACGGAGCCGGAGACGTCGCACAGCACCATGACGCGCGGCTTTTCGATGCGCTTCTGTTTCCAGACGGTGATGAACGGGATGCCGCCCCAACCCATGTTGCGTCGCATGGTGCGGCGAATGTCCAACTGCCCGCGCAGGCGGCGGCGGCGTGTCTTGGCATAGCGCGCGGCGAGTTTCTTCGCCATTTGCCGCACCAGGACGCGCATCCGGTCCATGTCGCGCCGTTCCAGGTTCGACAGCCGGGCGGATTTCAGCAATTCCTCGCGGAATTTCTCGGTTTCGCCCTTGGCGAACATCACCAGTTGGCGTTCGACGAAGTCGCGCACGGAATCGCGCAGGACCTCCACCTTGCCTTCCAGAAATTGCGCGCGTCCCAGGCCCTGGGGCGTGCCGGTCTGGCGCATCGCTTCCATGTCGCGTTCGACCTGACGCAGGCCCATGCGATCGAGGATGCGGCGGGTATACAGGTTCTTCTGGGTGAAGAACCGGATGTTCTCGACACCGGCCTCTCGCGCCGCCTGTTCCATGGCGGTTGCGAGCGCGGCGCGGTCGTCGTTTTCCAGCAGGGAGCCGAGCGACTGGCCGGACGAACCGCCCATGCCGTCGCCGCCGGATTGGGACATTGGGTTGGGTTGGCCGTTGGACGGGTTCGATCCGGCTTCGCCGTCCTCCCCATCTTCGGAGCCTTTACCGGTGAATTCGTCGCGCTTGAAGTATAGTTCGAACGCTTCGTTGTATAGTTCTTTTTCGTCCGGCGTCTTGGCCAGTATGAGGCCAAGTGTATCTTTGAGCGTTGTGCGGTCGTCGAAGCCGATCAGGTCGAGCGCGCGGGCGGCGTCGATGCCCTCGGCGGCCGAGACGCGCAGCCCGGCGCCGCGGGCCACCTGCAGGAACCGGCGGAGCGGTTCGGTGGCGGTGGCCCTTACGGCGCCCGACATCACGCGGTAATCCCGGCGTCGGCGCGAGCCTTATGCGTCAGGCCGGCGATCTGCTTGTTCGCGGCCTCGATATCGGCTTCGAACTTCAGCAGCACGTTCAGCGTGTCGCGCACCATGTCCACGTCGAGGACGGAGGCATGCAGCAGCACCATGACCTTGGCCCAGTCGATCGTTTCGCTGACCGAGGGCAGCTTCTTCAGATCGAGCCCACGCAGTTGCTGCACGAAGCTGACGAGTTGCTTGAGCAGGCGATCGTCGATGCCCGGCACGCGGGAGGCGATGATCTTTGCTTCGAGCTTTTCGTCGGGGAAGCCGATGTGCAGGTGCAGGCAGCGGCGCTTAAGCGCGTCGCCCAGATCGCGGGTGGAGTTCGACGTCAGCAGCACGATCGGCGGCACGACGGCGCCGATGGTGCCGATTTCCGGGATGGTGACCTGGAAGTCAGACAGGATTTCGAGCAGGAAGGCTTCGAATTCCTGATCGGATTTATCGATTTCGTCGATCAGCAGCACGGCGCCGCCCGGCTCTTCCAAGGCGCGCATCAGCGGGCGCGGTTCCAGGAACTGCTTGGAGAAGAAGATATCGCCGAAACTGTGCAGCTTGTTCAGCGCTTCCGCCAGATTGTCGTCCTCGGCGATGACCGAGCCGATCTTGTCCTTGAGGATTTGGGTGTACAGCAGCTGCTTGCCGTACTTCCATTCGTACAATGCCTTGGATTCGTCGAGACCCTCGTAGCACTGCATACGGATCAGCGGCAGCTTCATCCACGACGCGACCGATTTGGCGAGTTCGGTCTTGCCCACGCCGGCCGGGCCTTCGACCAGGATCGGCTTGCGCAGGTGATGCGCCATATAGATCGCCGTCGAAATCTGCCGATTGGAGATATACCCGGCGGCGGCCAGGCCCATATCGACAGCCTCGATGGACTGCAGGGGCGCGAGCCCCGGCGGTAGCACGTCGTTCACGTTATGCTGCTCCAAGCTACTGTTGGGTAGGTCGATTGCACCGGTGGGGCGGAATGTCAAACCCCGAGGTGCGCCCCGGGGCGCGTGTCACGTGGATTGGGTCAGCTTCCCGACAGGCGTTTTCGGGCCATCAGGGCGACCGGAGGATTTCAAGAGCGGAATCGATCCGGGGCTTCTCGTTGCACGCTGGACGCAATTATAATTCTTTCTAAAGAAAAATTCAATAGGTAGGAAAAATGACGAACCCGGCCTCTGGACAAGGGAGGGCAGTTGTATTCAACATGCTGTCGAGACGGATCAGAGCGATGTTGGGGGTTTGACGGTGGCAACGAGTATCGTGATTCAGCATGTCACAGGGTCGAAGGCCAATAAAATTGAAACATTCTCTATTGAGAATTTTTCGGAGCTGACGATCGGTCGAGACCCAAGTTCGGTTATAAGTTACGACCCTGTTCGCGACGACATCGTGAGTCGCCATCACGCACTGATTCGTATCAGCCGAGGCTCCGAGGTACGAATTACAATTGAAGATTCAGGCAGTAGCCATGGAACCACCGTGAATGGCGAGCCGGTCACGGGAGCGGTCGAGTTAATATCTGGAGACACAATTGAACTGGGCAGGGGTGGGCCGAAGTTCTTATTCGATGTGCAACCGCCTTTGCCCAACATGATCAAGCGGACCCGCATTCTGGCCGGCGGCACCGAGGTCGGCGCGACCCGCGCATTGGACATTGCAGCTTTGGAGGCGGAAGCACTATCTGCCGTCGGCGAGGCGCCGGCCGGGGCGAAGGCATCGATCGGCCGCAACACGCTGATGTTCGAGTTGAGTAAGCAGCGCAAGGAATCAAACCGTAGCTGGATGTACGTGCTCGCGGCACTCGTTGTGTGCGTAGGTGCGGGTGGTGGATATGTTTATTATTCAAATCAGCTAAAAATGCAGGTGCTTGGGACCGAATCGGAAAGAAAGTTACAACAACTGCAGGCGGCCGCGAAAGCAGAGGCAGATGCTAAGGCCAATGCCCTGGACGCGTTGCGGGCGAAGATTGGCATTAGCTCCGATGAACTGCATAAAAAATATGGGAATGCAACTGTATTCATTTCATTCCAATGGCGATTATATCATAAATCGTCGGGTAAGCCCCTATTTCATTTAATGAGATCGTACACTATTGACGGAAAAAGACTAACACTACCATGCTTCGTCGATATTGGTTCGGGCGTGGTCAGATGGCTGACCACTGAGGATGATCAACAGGCGAATATACCCATTGCGGCCGGCGGGGTTGGGACCGGCTTCGTGATATCGGAGCGAGGCGATATCCTAACAAATAAGCACGTCGCATATGGCTGGTTGACGGGTGGCTATGGGCAGAATGAACCATTCTGGGCATCCGATGCCAATAAACCACCTTCATTGGGCTGGGTATTTAAGCTGGGTGACAACAATAAGCCAACCATCACCCAGATCAATGGTATTGCAGGGCTGTATTCTTGGACGCCGGGAACACAAAGTGCGGTGTTTCACTCGCAAGCGCCAATTCCAATAGATGGAAAATTGCACGAAACTTCAGGTAGGAATGATTTTATTAATGTAAAATTCCCGGGTAGCCCTACGGGAACGGAGGCGGTTTTAGCGCGCTATTCCAGTGTTGCCGATGTCGCGTTAATCAAGATCGATACGGCGCAATCGCTGAGTCATGTGACCCTTGCGACGGATGACGAAGCCGCTGTTGGTGAGCGGGTGACCGTACTCGGGTATCCCGGCTTTTCAACAAAGACGGTTGCGCTTGTTCGCTCGTCGGAAGTTGGAAAAGTAGGGCAGACAGAGCAGCAGCACATTCCCTTTCCAACCGTCACGGCAGGTGAAATCTCCCTTAAAAGTGAAGGCGCGCGCCAGCAGGGCGACCACATGACCATCGGACGAATGGGAGAGGTTTATCAGCTGACTGTGCCCTCCGGTGCCGGCAACAGCGGCGGGCCGGTATTTAATAAGCATGGCAAGGTTATCGGAATCTTCACCTATGGCACCGCGCGCGAAAATGTCACTTACGCGGTGCCGATTAAATTTGGGCGGGAACTCCTTCAGGTGCAGCGCACAAACTAGCGTGCTCGGCTATCCGCGTTCCCAATGCAATCGGATTGGATGGTTGAACCCATGGAGCAGGACGGCAGCGATGATCTCGCGGTCAGTGGCGCGATGATCACCAATCCCGGACTTGTCCGGCCGCACAACGAGGATTTCGTGCTCTACCGGATTCCCGAGCCAGGCGATGCCATTGCCGCCATGGGCATGCTTGCTCTCGTGGCAGATGGGATGGGAGGACATGCGGCCGGTGAGGTCGCCAGCGAAGTTGCGGGGCGCGCGCTGCATTTCTTGTACTACCAAGGGGGGCTGCCGACGGCTGATCTGCTGCGACGGTGTTTCAGGGCCGCAAATCGCGTTGTCCATAGCCGAGCCAGCTCCAATCCCGAATGGAAGGGAATGGGTACGACGTGTTCCGCCATCGTGATTCACGATAATCTTTTGTGGTTGGGACATGTCGGCGACAGCCGAATCTATATCCTTCGAGACCACGCGCTGCACCAACTGAGCGAAGATCATTCGCTCGTCGCTAATTTTGTCCGTGATGGCTTGTTGAGTCCGGAACAAGCAAAAACGAGCCCAGAGCGGGGGGTCATTTTGCGAGCGCTCGGCATTCATCCAGATATCGAGCCACAGGTATGGTCGGAGGGGATGCCGCTGCGAGAAGGCGACATTATAATGCTGTGCTCCGACGGATTGTGCGACCTGGTTGACGATATCGCGATCGGCAAGATCCTTGCAGACGCCGATCCGATGTTGGCCTGCGAGGAGTTGGTTCGCGCTGCTTTGGCGGGTGGCGGCCACGACAACATATCGGTTGGCGTGTTCCATATTTCCGCTCGGCAAAAAGTGAAAGAGCCTTCCGTGCTTGACACCGTCAGGATCAATGTTGCTGCTCTTCATGGTACAAACCGATGACACCGCGTACAATCGGCAAGTACCAGGTCGTCCGAGAACTCGGCCGCGGCGGTATGGGTGTGGTTTACGAGGCGCAGGACCCATTAATTGGGCGTTCGGTTGCCATAAAATCGCTGCACGCCCATCTGACAACGGAAAGTGCTGTTGCGGATCGCTTGATCGCCGAGGCTAAAATTTTGGGTGGCCTTCACCATCCAAACGTACCGCTGCTGTACGACCTCCTGACCGAGGGGGGACAATACCATATGGTGATGGAGTTGGTGATTGGCCACACTCTTGAAACATTGCTGCACCGGGTAAAACGCCTTGGTTTACGAGACAGTTTGGCGATTATGACGCAGGCTATAGCCGGCCTGAGTTATGCGCACGACCACGGCATTTCACATCGCGATATTAAACCGGCGAACCTGATGGTGTCGGATTCCGGCATTGTCAAAGTTATGGACTTTGGGATCGCCCGAGCGGCTGGTTCGAAACGTATGACGCAGGATGGGAGTAGTCTCGGGACACCCGCCTATATGTCACCCGAGCAGGTCAAGGGAGAACCAGGCGACCAGCGGACTGATATCTATAGTCTCGCTTGCGTGCTGTATGAGATGCTGTCTGGGGATCCACCCTATGGTGACGCATCCAGTCAATATGAATTGCTGCGCGCCAAGGTAGACCAAAAGCCGCGTGGCATATCGGAATTATTGCCCCCGGAGGCTGCCGAAACAGAGCGCGCGTTAATGCGCGCACTCGCTAATCAGCCGGCGGAACGATTTTCGACGATCGCAGAATTCCAACGGGCGCTTGGTGCCGATGAAATCAGCGCGCAAGCCTTGGATATCATCCGGCGCAGTATTCTATCAAAACTTGGATCTGCGGATGCACCGGCAACCCGAATCCTGTCCGTGGGTTCGGATCAAGTGCCCCCGGTTCGGCGACGCGAAGCATCGGGGCCTCCGTCCGGTGACCGGCGAGGAGGCGCTACATTATCACCGCCGAAACCCAAAGCCACGACTAGGCTGCCGATTTTGCTGTCGGCGACTATCTTGGTCGCGGCAGGCGTAGGGGGAGTAGCCTATTTTTTATCGATTGAACCAAGAAAAGAGATATCTCGTCCACTTCCGCTGATGCCTGACCCAGTTCCTACGGAGCCTGTTAAGCAGTCGTTGCCTGTGATCCCATCCCCGCCGCCAATCAGTGTGCCGCCTCCTTCGGTTGTGGAAAAGATGGCTTATAGCGGACGGATTTTTGGATGGTTTGATCCGTCATCGATTTTTGTGTTTGGGCCAACGCCGCCGCCGGGCGCGAAGCGGGAGACGCCTGAGCTTAAGCTGTTCGGAGTGGCCGATCGGCAATTGGATCGCCGGTCGGAGCAAGATGACCGAAGAGCTAAATTGAAGGCGTTTCTGGATGCCACCGATAAGAACGTGACCTGCTACGAAAAGGCTGCGGGTCTGTACCAATGCTACATCGAAAAGCAAGATATCGCGCTTTGGGCACTGCGCAACGGATATGCCAAGCCGACGCTTGACGCACCGAACGAATACCAGGCAGCGATGCGTTAAAGATTTGCAATTGTTGACATACGTTCAGGCAACGGAGTGAGGATCATATGATCAGACAAGTGTGTGGACCCCTTGCACTATTTCTTGGGATGGGAGTGATGTTGACAAGCTGCGCGCCCACTCCGGAAAACTGCAGACTAGACCAGACTGCGACCGGCATGTTTCTCGGGGCATTGTTCGGAGCGGGAGCAGGCGCGGTAGGTGCCGCTATTGGAGGGGCAAACACTGGTACAGCCGCCTTAATTACGGCAGGTGCTGGTATCGTCGGAGCAGCTATTGGAGGTGAGATCGGTCGGCGGGGCGACGAAGCCTGTAAACAACAGGCGCGAAGCCGCGCCCTTGAACTTGCACTGGCTCGTAACGCTGCACAGGTACCGCAATCTCGCTCTTCGACCTCATCGAGTAGCACGCCACGTCCGCCGGCGACGCCTTCGCCAGTTCGAAAGGCCCCGGCCTCGGCACCACAGCCGAAGTATGAGGTTGTGACATGGACCAACCCCGGCACCGGGCGTTCCGGAGAGATCCAGCCATTGAGTGCGATGAGTGATCCCGTCACGAAGGAAGATTGTATGATACATCGTGACTCAATTCTCGAAAATGGGACAGTGCAAGTGGTAGAACAGAAGTTCTGTAGGGGCGCTGACGGAAGGACCAGGATAGCGAATTGATCGCTGCGTGTCTTTTGAACGGGCAGTCTTCGATTGGTTCGTGCCTTTTTTTCGCGCTTGTTTTGGCTGGACTGTGCCTGTCCGCGCAGTCCAGCCGGGGTAAGGAGCATACCGGCAGACTAAAAACCGGCACGGCGGTAGCAATCTCGCCAACAGGCCTGTTTCTTACAAATTTTCACGTCATCGACGGTTGTTTGACTATTACCCTATGGTTACCTGGTCATGATGGCATCTCCGCCCGAGTGTTGAAGGTCGATGATACCTCGGATATCGCGCTGCTTGCTGCTGACACGACCGGGCCAGTGTCATCGCTTATGTTGGCATCCAAAGAAGCGCGGTCCGGTGATCGGGTATCCATGCTCGCGTTCGCTGCAGATCCGCGAAATCCGCGGATGCCTACGATTGTCAACGGTACTATTGTTGGTATGAAGCGAATCTCAAATGGGAGATCGGTTCTGGTTGTAAATGCCCCACTGAATCCGGGTGCGAGCGGCGGGGCGGTCGTTGACAAGCAGCATAGAATAGTCGGCCTGATTTTTGGACGATTGCGCAATCGTGTCTCGCGCGCCGTTGCGGTGCCAATCTCCGCGCTTAGGCAATTCGTTGGTAAAGACGACGCGGTCTCCACCGAAAGCGTGGATGAACGGCGTGGAGGGAAAAAGATGGTTGAGCTTTTAAATGCGGGATCTGCGTTGATTCAATGCAGTTAGATGCCAACCGCTTCGATGTCTCATTCGAAGCGGTTAGTCACGACTAGGTCGTCCATTGCGGTCCGGTGTATAAACCCCGGGCTCGTGTCACCTGGATTGGGTCAGCTTCCCGACAGGCCATATGCCTCGGGGAAGAAGTAATCCTTCCAGGATTTCGGCTTTACTTTGATTGTGCCGACCTCCGCCATGAATTCGGCGCCCTTCATCGTGGCTTCCGGCACCATCGTCCAGGTCACGTCCTTGCCGCTGCCGGCGGCGGCGACGAAATCGACGGAGAGTTTCGATCCGCTGTCCTCGATCCAATAGCTTGCCGCGGTACGGATGTCGGCGTTGACGCGATCTGTCGCCTCCGCCAGCGCGTTATAGACGGCCTGGGACAGCTTCGGGTTGCGATCATGGAATTTGGCCGAGGTATAGGCCACTGTATAGGTCGTGCGCCCGCCCATGATGTCGTATGAATTGGCGATGGCGCGGATGCCCGGCTTTTCCAGTTGCTGCTGCATAAAGGGCGGCAGCGCCACGGTGCAGTTTACGTCGCCCGCGCCGCTCAGCAGCGCGACCGTGGCGTCGGCCGGGGACATGGTGACAGTCGCCGGGTCGAAGCGGGCATATTCCTTGATCCCGTAAAGCTTTGCCGCGGCCATCTGCACGGCGATCGCCGGCGACGACACGCGCAACGACGGCACCGGGATTTTCCGGCATTTGCCGAGATCGCTCAGTTCTTTGATCTCCGGGTCGTTGGTGGTGATCATGAACGGCAGCGTGACCAGGGCGCTGATGGCGCGCACTTCCTGCGCCGTGCCGCGTGCCTTGGCCCAGAGCGTGAACATGCCGTGCGGGCTGCCCCCGACGATATCGACGGTATCCGACAGCAGCGCGTCGTTCATGACCGCGGGGCCATTGAAGCGAACGCCGGAGACTTTGACCTCTGGGATGCCGAGGGCTGCCGCGTGCTTCTGGATCAGCTTTTCGTGCTCGATCACATTGAACTGTAGGTAGCCCATGGAGAACTGCCGAGCGATGCGGACTTCGGGGATTTGGGCGGCGGCGGGGGAGGAGAGGGCGAGAGTTGCCGCGAGTCCGACAAATGCGATGGTCTTGTTCATGGGTTCCTCGGGTCTTTGGCCAGAGGATGTACTTGCCTGTGCGGCAGGCCGAGGTCAATCGCCGGGATGGCGAGGCGTTCCGTTCAGAACCAATGAAAGCCCTTGGCCATCATGGTTGAAAGGCCGATGGCGGTGGCGATGAGCGCACCGAACAAGACGCGAAAATCGCGATCGGCGGTCTGGTTAACCCGCTGAAACTGGTCCTGGATCCGTTGGAACTGGTCGGTGGTCGAACGCTGCAACCGATCGATCTGTTCGTGGTTGGCGCGACGTTCCTGCCGCATCTCGTCACGCAAATCGACAATCGCCTCTTTGGTCGAGGCAGCGATATGTTCCAATACGGCCACACGAGCTTCCATAACCCAATCCTCGCTCGGCCTTTCGAATTTTTCAAGTGGATTCATGCCATCCATTTGTATGCAGCCTCCGTGGACCGCCGGGATTGAAGCATGGATTGGTGAATACTTGGTTAAGCCGGGTTGGTCGGCTATCGACTTCAGAACCAGTGAAAGCCCTTGGCCATCATGGTGGACAGACCTATTGCGGTGGCGATCAGGGCACCGAACAAGACGCGAAAATCGCGATCGGCGGTCTGCTGAACCCGCTGGAACTGATCCTGGATACGCTGAAACTGGTCCTGGATGCGTTGAAACTGGTCAGTGGTGGAACGCTGCAACCGATCGATTTGTTCGTGGTTGGCGCGACGTTCCTGCCGCATCTCGTCACGCAGATCGACAATCGCCTCTTTGGTCGAGGCAGCGATATGTTCCAGTACGGCCACACGAGCTTCCATAACCCAATCCTCGCTCGGCTTTTCAAATTTTTCAAGCGGATTGTTCATGCCATCCATTTGTATGCAGCCTCCGTGGACCGCCGGGATTGAAGCATGGATTGGTGAATACTTGGTTAACCCGGGTGGTCGGCTATCGACTTCAGAACCAGTGAAAGCCTTTGGCCATCATGGTCGACAGGCCGATCGCGGTGGCGATCAAGGCACCGAACAAGACGCGAAAATCCCGGTCGGCGGTCTGCTGAACCCGCTGGAATTGATCGGTGGCGGAACGCTGCAACCGATCAATCTTTTCGTGAGTCGCGCGGCGTTCCTGCCGCATCTCGTCACGCAGATCGACGATCGCCTCTTTGGTAGAGGCGGCGATATGTTCCAGTACGGCGACACGAGCTTCCATAGCCCAATCGTCGCTCGGCCTGTCGAATTTTTCAAGTGGATTCATGCCATCCATGTGTATGCAGCCTCCGGAGACCGACCGGATTGAAGCATGGATTGGCGAATATTTGGTTAACACCGGTCAAACCCCATAGGCACGTCTTGCGGTCGCGGCGTCGATGACCCCTTCCGCAATGTCCCGTCGGACCGCCGAACCATCGCGCTCCGTCGGAGGTCCATAGCCACCGGAACCGCCGGTCACGACCTCTATGATCTCCCCTTTTCGCAGCCCGCCGTTGCCGTGGTCAAACGGTTTGGCACCGCCCTTCAGCACGATATCGGCCAACCCGCCGGGCTCCCCACCGAACAGACCCCATGGCCTGGACAGGATGCGCGCCCCATCGATCCGCACGCGGCAGTCGTGATCGGCGCGATAGACCCGTCGCAGCCCCATGCCGCCGCGCTGCCGCCCGGCACCGCCCGACCCATCGACCAACTCGTAGCGCAGCAGTGTCAGCGGGTATTCCAGCTCCAATGCCTCCACCGGCAGGTTAGAGGTGTTGGTCATGTGCACATGCACGCCGTCCAGCCCATCGCGCGTCGCGCGCGCGCCCGACCCACCGCCGATCGTTTCCAGATAGACCCAGATCGTGTTGTCTTTCGGCTGATGCCCGACGAAAGTGATGGAGAAACACGCGCCGTTCGAAGCCGCGGTCACCCTGTCCGGCACTGCCGGGGCCAGCGCGCCGTGGATCAGATCGACCACGCGCTGACACGGACCCAGCCGACCGTTCACCGCGGCGGGATGAACGCAATTCACGATCGTTCCCGACGGCGCCGTCACCGTCAACGGCCGAGCGAGGCCGGCGTTGGGCAGGATTGTCGGATCGACAACGGCCTTGACCGCGTAATAGACTGTCGACAGCAGCGCCGTCATCGTCATGTTCAGCCCGGCCCGCACCTGCGCCGGCGCGTCGAAATGCAGCCGCATGGCATCGCCGACGACCTCGATCTCGCAGGTCATGTCCAGTTCGCCGTCGATCTCCGGGCAGTCGTAACGGTCAGAGAAACGATATACGCCGTCGGGTATCGCCGCGATGCCGGCGCGCATCTTGCGTTCGGCATAATCCTGCAACGCCGAACCCGCCGCCAGCACGGTCGCGCGTCCGTATTTGCGACACAGCGCCTGCAAGCGTTGCACCCCCAGTCGATTGGCCGCCATCTGTGCACGAAAGTCGGAGATTCGTTCGCGCGGCACCTGGCAGTTCAGCAAAATCAACGCCTGCACATCGTCCTGCAGCACGCCGGCGCGGTATAGCCGGATCGGCGGAATGCGCAGACCCTCCTGATAGATATGCGCGTGGCCGCGATCGGCGAAATCGGCGTGATGCGCCAGATTGACCGCCCAAAAACTCATGACTCCGTCGACGAAAACCGGTTCTGCAAGCACGATGTCGGGCAGATGCGTTCCGCCGCCTTCATACGCGTCGTTGCCGCAAAATACATCGCCCGGCCGCATGTCCGCCACTGGATGGCGCTTCATGATGTGCGGGATCAGATCCAGGAAACTGCCCAGATGCATCGGGATATGTTCGGCCTGACACAACGTATTGCCCGCCAGATCGAACAGCGCGGTGGAACAATCGCGCCGCTCCTTGATGTTGGTCGAATACGACGCGCGGATCAGCGCCTCGCCCATCTCCTCGACAATGGACGACAGCGCGCTGCCGATGATTTCGACCGTGATCGGATCGACCGCCATCTGTGTCATGCCGCCTCCAGGATCAAATTCAAACAGGGTTCCACGCGCGCGATCATGTCGGGCAGCACGACCGTAGTGGAGTCCATCTGCTCGACAATTGCTGGACCGGTCAGGCAATTCCCGGCGCGCAGCAAGGCCCGGTCGTAGACGGGGCAATCGACGAAGCCACCCGCTTCCGGCAGCCACACCGGACGATGCCCGCTCCGCGCGGCGGAGGCATCGGGCCCGGCATCCGCATGCGTCGCAAAGCCGGCCTTGGGCGACAATCCCGTCGCTTCCACCCGAAACGTAACGAGTTGCACCGGCTCGTCCTCGGCCGCGAAGCCATAGCTGCGCAAATGTTCGGCGGCGAAATCCCGCGCCAGACCGGCCAATGTCTCTTCCCCGATCGGTCCGTTGGGCAACCCGATCGGCAATTCGTAGTTCTGCCCGGCGTAGCGCATGTCCACGGTGAGCTTCAGCACCCGCGCATCGTCCGCGATCCCCTCCTCGGCGAACCAGCGATCGGCGCGATCCGCCAACGCCGCGAAGACCGCTTGCGTTGTCCCCACCGCGTCCATCTCCGCCAGCGGAGTCAGCCGTGTCGCGGCGAAATCGGCGCGCGGATCGGTCAGCAGCAGCCCCGTCGCGCAGAGAATGCCGGGATTCAGCGGCACCAGAACCCGCCCGATGTCCAACTCCCGCGCCAGACGCACCGCGTGCAGCGGCCCCGCGCCGCCGAACGCCACCAGCGTATAGTCGCGCGGATCGTGGCCGCGCTGCACCGAAATCACCCGGATCGCCCGCGCCATGTTGGCGGTCACGACCGAAACGATCCCCTGCGCCGTCGCCATCGTCTCCATGCCCAATCGCGCCGCCAGCCGCTCGATCGCCGCCAGCGCCAGATCGCGCCGCACCGCCATCCGCCCGCCCAGCAGATGCGTCGGATGTAACGTGCCCAGCACGACATTGGCATCCGTCACCGTCGCCTCGTCATTGCCGAGGCCGTAACAAACCGGCCCGGGATCGGCCCCGGCGCTGCGCGGGCCGACCTTCAGCAGGCCGCCGTTGTCGATATACGCGATCGATCCGCCGCCCGCGCCCACCGTGTGGATATCCAGCATCGGCGCCTTGATCGGATAGCCGTGCACCACGGCCTCGCTCGTCAGCCGGCACACCCCGCCCGCCATCAGCGCGACGTCGGTGGAGGTCCCGCCCATGTCGAACGTGATCAGATCGTCGAACCCCGTCACTCGCCCGATTTCCCGCGCGCCGACCACGCCGGTGGACGGCCCCGACAGCACCGTGCGCACCGGCAGGCGCGCGGCCTGATCGAAGCCGATCACCCCGCCGTTCGACTGCGTCAGATGCGGCGTCGCCGTCATCCCCAGCCCCAGCAAACGCGCCGCCAGACGTTCGATGTAGCCCTGCATCGTCGGACCGAGATAGGCGTTCACAACCGTCGTCGACATCCGCTCATACTCGCGGAACTCCGGCGCGACGCGGTGCGACACGCAGGAAAACGCCTCGGGAAATTCCTCCGCCAGGATGCGTTCGGCGGCTTCCTCGTGCGCCGACCGCACGAAGCTGTACAGGAAGCACACTGCCACCGCCTTGACCCCGGCGGCCCGCAGCGCGCGCACGGCCGATCGTAAACCGTCCTCGTCCAGCGCCGTTTCAACCGACCCATCCCGGCGCACCCGTTCGGCGACTTCCAGGCGCAGATCGCGGCTGACCAGGACGGGAGCTTTCTCGGCCTGCAGGTCATACAAATCGGGCCGCTTCTGCCGCCCGATCTCCAACAGATCGCGGAATCCGTCGGTGACGATCAGCCCCGTCTTCACCCCGCGATGCTGGATCAGCGCGTTCGTCGCCACCGTCGTGCCGTGCCCGAAATACCCGACCTCCGCCGCCGTCGCGCCCACCCGCGCCACGCCTTCTTCCACCCCGCGCGCGATCCCGATCGACGGGTCCCCCGGCGTGGACGGCACTTTCCAGACCTCCACCCGTCCCGTCGCGTCGTCGAACAGGCAGACATCGGTAAAGGTCCCACCGGAATCGACGCCAATCCGCCATGCCATGCCGCAAACCCCACCAAGCCGTTCGCCGCAGCGTAGGCGAGCACGCCGCGAACCGCTACCATCGACGCGCACACCAACAGGCAGAGCACGCCATGTCCCCTCCCGTCGATCAGGTCCGCTCCGACACCGAACTCCCCGACCGAGTCAGTGTCGTCGTCATCGGCGGCGGCATCATCGGCGTCACCACCGCGCTGTTCCTGGCGGAGAAAGGCATCTCCGTCGCCCTGATCGAAAAAGGCCGCATCGGTGGGGAGCAGTCGAGCCGCAACTGGGGCTGGTGCCGCACCATGGGGCGCGACATCGGCGAAATCCCGATGGCGCTGGAAAGCCTGCGCCTGTGGCGCGGCATGAACGAGCGCACCGGCCGCGAAACCGGCTTTCGCCAGCCCGGCATCCTCTATCTCTGCCGGACCGAGCAGGAAGTCGCCGCCCAGGAAGCCTGGCTGGATCAGGCGCGCCAATACCAGGTCGAATCCCGCCTGCTGCGCGGCGCCGCCCTGGAAGCCGCCATGCCCGGCGCAAGCGCCAACTTCATCGCCGGCATGCACACCCCGTCGGACGGGCGCGCCGAACCCGCCCAGGCCGCGCCCGCCATCGCCGAAGCCGCCCGCGACCGCGGCGCGCTGATCTTCACCGGCTGCGCCGCCCGCGGCCTGGATATCCACAACGGCCGCGTCGTCGGCGTCATCACCGAACGGGGCCGCATCCGCTGCGAGTCCGTCGTCCTCGCGGGCGGCGCCTGGTCACGCCTGTTCGCCGGCAACGCCGGGCTCGATCTGCCGCAGCTTAAAGTCCTCGGCTCCGTCTTTCGCACCAAGCCGCTGTCCGGCGGGCCGGAGATCACCGCCGCCGGCTCCGTCTTCGCGCTCCGCAAGCGCCTCGACGGCGGCTATTCCATCGCGCGCCGCAATGCCAACACGACCGAAATCACCCCCGACCACTTCCGCCTGCTGTCGGACTTCCTGCCCACCATGATCGCCAACTGGCGCGAAATCCGCCTGCGCGTCGGCCAACGCAGTTGGGAGGAGTTGCGCACCGCCCGCCATTGGTCGCTGGACGAAATCACGCCGTTCGAGGCCGTGCGCATCCTCGACCCCAAACCCAACGAAACCATCCTGCGGGAGGTCCGCGCCGAACTGTCGCGCCTGTTCCCCGTCTTCGCGAAGATGGAAGTCGCGGAATCCTGGGGCGGGCTGATGGATGTAACGCCCGACGCCGTGCCGGTGATCGACGAGGTGCGGAAAATCCCCGGCTTCTTCGTCGCCACCGGCTTTTCCGGCCACGGCTTCGGCATCGGACCCGGCGCCGGGCGGCTGATGGCCGATCTGGTCGCGGGCGACCGCCCCGTCGTCGATCCCGCCCCGTTCCGCCTGGATCGCTTCCCGCGCACGCAAAAGCCGGTTCCCTGATAGGACCCGCGTCGATGAGCACGTCCCTGCGCCAACGCGGGATGTTCGCCTTCATCTGCTTTGTCTGGGGCACGACCTGGCTGGGCATGAAGATCGGCATCGCCGCCGTGCCGCCCGGAGTCTTCGCCGGCCTGCGGTGGACCGTCTGCGGCGTCATCCTGCTGACCCTGCTGCGCCTGCGCGGGCACCGCGTGCTGCCGCCGCCCCGTCTGCTGCCCCGGCTGGTCTTCGTGTCGGTGTTCCTGATCACGCTGAACCAGGTGATCCAACTCTACGGCCTGAAATACATCACCGCCGGCCTCGCCGCCGTCATCAGTTCCGCCCTTACCCCCGTCGCCCTGCTCGGCTTTGCCGTGCTGCTGGGGCAGGAACGCTTTACCTGGCGACAGGTCGGCGCAATCGCGCTGGGCATCGCCGGAGTCCTGACCCTGTTCGGCCCCGCCGCCCTGGCCGGCACGCTGGACCTGTGGGAACTGGTCGGTGCCGGCGGAGTCACCATCGGATGCCTGTGCTATTCCTTCGGATCGGTGCTGACCCGACCGATGATGCGCACCATCGCCCCGGTGCAACTGGCCGGGCTGACGGGGCTGATCGGCGGGTCGATCCTGCTGAGCGCCTCTCTGCTGCTGGAACCCGGCGGGTGGGACGCACTGCGCCTGCACTGGGGCTGGTCGGCCTGGCTGGCCTGGCTGTATTTGCTGATCCCGGGATCGCTGATCTCCACCACCATGTATTTCCTGCTGGTGCGCGACTGGGGCGCGAGCAAGCCCGGCACCTACGCGTTCATTTCTCCGGTGATCGCGGTCATCGTCGGCTGTTCCCTGTTCGGAGAAAAACTCCACTGGCCCGACGCGCTCGGCATGGCGCTGATGCTGTCCGGCGCGGGGCTGGCGCTGCGGCGCGGCCCGCAATCTTGATGTGAAACAGTGTGGGTATCTTCGCGGCATTTCACTGGCCGAGAGAGCTGATTTTTACCACAAAGGACACCGAGGACCACAAAGGATGCACAAAGGTGTCTGAGGCGGCGTAACTCTTTGTGCCTCCTCTGTGGTCCTCGGTGTCCTCTGTGGTAAAAAATGCGATCGCGCGACCGCTCGGACGTCACCTGCCGGTCTCCGGCTGAACGGTAACGGGAATAAATGCGCATTTGACCCGTCCGACGGGGGCGCGTAGGGCACGCGTGCCGGCGAGCAAGGGATTGGGGGACGGAATGGCGGTTGAACAGAACGATCTGCTTCGATATGCGAATATGCAGAAATCGGTCTATAATCCAGTCGGTAAGGACAATCCGGAGGAGATCGTCGGGTGGTACGGCTACCACGAGAATGTACCGTATGAAACGAACCTGCTGTATCGCTACGGGGATATCAGGCGCCCCATCTTTCCCGATTTTCAGAAGCTGAGGGCATTCGACATCGGATGCGGCGAAGGGCGGATGATCCGCCGCATGCAGCGGATTTTCGGCCAGGTGGACGGCGCCGATATCAGCGAGGCCATGGTGGAACACGCCCGCGCGCGCAGCCCGAACAGTGAGATTTATGTCTCCTCGGGGCTGGATGCGGGTCAGGCACCGTCGGACACGTATGATTTTGCCTATTGCACGATTTCACTTCAGCATGTCTGCGTGCACGCCACGCGGGACGCGATTCTCGACGATATCGTCCGTATTCTGAAGCCGGACGGCAAGATGACGCTGCAAATGCTATTTTCGAAGTATTACCCTTTCCACCACCCGCGGCGGATCAGGCAACTTGGCCGATGGGGCCTGCAACTGTTCAATAAGGACAGTAACAACGGCACCTGGTTTCAAAACAAAACCGACGCGCAAGGCACCAACGGGCGCTGCGACGTGGTGATCGGCACCAACGAACTGACCGCCGTCCGCGCCGATCTGCTGAAGAAATTCGGCGTTGTCGAGTTCTGGTTCTACGATATCTCCATCGATCGCGCCGGCGCGCGTTCGTTGCCGGAGAACCATCTCAACAGTCATATCGACGATCAATACTGGGGAACGCATTTCGTCTTCATCCACTGCGCGGAACCGCGCAAGGGCTGAGTCGCGGTCAGGGGGCGATCCCCCTGATTGCCGTCATGATCGGTCGAGACAGTTCGGGTATCCTGGCGGCGTTTCAGTGGTCGAGAGGCCGGATTTTTACCACGGAGGACACGGAGAACCACAAAGGATGCACAAAGGTGCCTGAGGAGGCGTCAATCTTTGTGCCTCCTTTGTGGTCCTTTGTGTCCTTTGTGGTAAAAAATGCGGTCTCGCAACCGGTTGGACGTGACCCGTGCCCCCCGTCAACGCGCCGAACGAACACCCGCACGGCATTCCCTTCCCCCCGATGCCGCCGTATGCTGCGCTTGCTGCCCAACCGACGGGGAAGGGGCAAGGGAGAACCGATCGCTCGTGGCGCTGAAACCGACGGGATTCTGGAGCTATTCCAGCACTGACGAGGCTGCCTCCAATGGCCGGTTAAGCCGGTTGCGGCAGCAGATCGAACGCGAGTTACAGCTACAAGTCGGTCGGCCGAAGGTTGAAATCTTCCACGATATCACCTCCATTCCGCCTGGCACGGATTGGAACGACGTGATCACGGCGGCGCTCGAAAACTCCTCCTTCTTCATTCCAATCATTACCCCCGCTTTCCTGCACAGCGAGGTTTGCGCGTGGGAGGTAAAGACGTTCCGCGACATCATGAAAAAGCGTGGTCGTCACGACCTGATAGTCCCTATCTATTATTTGGATGTGGATGCACACGGGGTCGAACGCCGCCACGAATGGCACGATCCGACGATCCTGGATTTTTTGTTGACAAAGCACTGGTTGGATTTTCGTGCGTTGCGCGTCCGGGATCCGTCGACCGAGCCGGTGACCGAGTGGGTCGCCAAGACCGGGAAGGCAATCTATGCGACGCTCTCTAAGCCACCCTCTAAACCGTTCACGACGTCGCCCGAGCAGAATACCCAGCAAGACCATCCGACTCCGCAGCCTTCGGTGTCCGTCAAACCCGTCCGCGCCCCCGGCACCCGCTTCCGCGACCAGCCCCACTTTCCCGAAATGGTCGTCATCTCCCCCGGTCGCTTCATCATGGGTAGCGACAAATCCGGCCCCCACGCCGAACCGGGACACAACAGCGACGAATCCCCCGCCCACGAAGTCGGCATCGCCGCCGCTTTCGCGCTCGGCCGCCTGCCGGTCACAAGGGGCGAATACGCCGCCTTCGTCAAGGCAACCGGCTACGATGCGGGCTCGGACTGGCAAGAACCCGACTTCCCCCAGACCGACGATCACCCCGTCGTGGGCGTGTCGTGGATCGATGCGGAGGCGTTTATCGATTGGCTGAACGCAGACCTTGCCGATAAACCCTACCGCCTGCCGACGGAGGCGGAATGGGAATACGCCGCGCGAGGGCAGACCGTGCTCGGCCCCCGGACGGAATTCGCGACCGGCGCGCGGATCGAACCCAACCAGGCGCAATACCGTTGGTCCGAAAGCTACGCCGGGTCGAAAACCCGATCCAAGGGCGCGCCCGGCACGGCGGTCGCGGGCAGCTTCCCGGGCAATGCGTTCGGCCTGCGCGATATGCACGGCAACGTCTGGGAATGGACGCAGGATGCCTATCGGGACTCCTACAACGGCGCCCCGGACGACGGCAGCGCCATGGAGTTCACCCATTTCGAGTATCGCGTCCTGCGGGGCGGGTCCTGGATCTACAAGCCAAGGGACCTGCGTTCTGCAACCCGCATCGAGGGTAAGCCTTCCGTCCGTGCCCCCTGGCTCGGCGTTCGGGTTGCGAGGACGCTGTAACCTCTTGATTTTTTCAATTTTTTACCTCTTGGGGTGGTCTGGAGGGGCGCTTGCCCCGCGGCCGTGCCGCCGTTCCGGCCGGTAACGCCGAGCTTGGCGCGCGGGAAGGGTGTTTCGTATAATCGACGGTCCTGATCCACCCCGCCCGCCCGGTCAAAGCCGGACTTTGTTTTGCCGCGAAAGAACCCCTTGCACCCTGAACAACACCCCGCCGCCCGGTGCCGCAAGCCGACGCTTTTCGATGCCGGGAGTGACACGGTGTCGGCGCGGCGTTTCACGAAGGCGTTGGATCGACGCGCGGCAGGCCACCCGAACCTCCGCCGGACCCGCGCGGACAAGCAATCCGACGGCAACACCCTATGCGCCGTGAGGATGCCTCCCGCGGTCCGGCAGGCTCCGCGAAACGCCCACGCAAACAATGTCGCCCAACCCGCCCCCGCGCGGGCCGCGTCGAATGGAAATCCAACAGCAAAGACCCCATGCAACCTGAACAACGCCCCACCGCCCGGTGCCGCCCTTATGATGCACGGAGTTTCACGAAGTCATCGGATCGACGCGCGGCAGGCCACCCGAACCTCCGCCGGACCCGCGCGGAAAAGCAGTCCGACGGCAACACCCTATGCGCCGTGAGGATGCCTCCCGCGGTCCGGCAGGCTCCGCGAACCTCCCACGCAAACACTGTCGCCCAACCCGCCCCCGCCGAGGCCGCGTGGAATGGAAATCCGACGCAAAGACCCCATGCACCCTGAACAACGCCCCGCCGCCCGCCGCCGCTTACCGCGATGGCGCGGCGTTTCACAAAGGCGTCGGATCGCCCCGCCGCCATCGAGAACCGGAAATCCGGGGGAATTACCCCATACACCCTGAGCAATCCCCGCGGGCCGAGGCGTCGGCGCTACTTCCCAGGCTCGACCCGCGCCACCCAGACCAGCCGACCCAGACGCGCCAGGTTCTCCGGCGTCACCTGGCGCAGGCGGATGCGGTTCACCGCCTTGTCACGCCCGGCGAAGACGCCGTAGCGGGCCAGACGTTCATTGTGGAACCGTTCCGGATTGAAATCCAGCACCACGATCACGGTGCGCGGCTCGCTCGCCCCGCGCAGGCTTGGGTCAAGCCGATGCGCCGCCGTCGCCATGCCGACAAGGTCCTGCCCGAACAGCACCAGGGCGATCAGCAGTACGCCGATCAGCAGGCGTATGCGCGCGGCGCGCATGGCTCAGCGGCTCCGGTCCGGGGCGATCAGGCCCCAGCGCTGCACGGTGCGGCGTTCGATCGGCAGCAGCAGCCAGCGATCCATGGCCATGGCGATGGCGCCGATGATCAGGCAGCCCGCCACGATGATGTCGGCGCGGTGATACTCCGCCCCGCTGAAGATCAACTGCCCCAGCCCGGTCGTCGCGCCCACCAGTTCCGCCGCGATCAGCGCGCGCCAGCCGAACCCAAGGCCGGATCGGATGCCGGTCAGGATATAGGGCAGGGCGCCCGGCAGGGTGACGGATCGGATCGACTCCCACCGGCTCGCTCCCAGCGTGCGCACGCCGTATTCCAGCACTTCCGGCACCAGTTGCACGCCCAGAACGGTATTCTGGAACACGATGAAGAACACGCTGTTCCAGATCAGGAAGATCGCCAGCGCGCTGCCGACGCCGAACCAGCCGATGACCAGCGGCAGCCAGACGATGCCGGAAATGGCGTTGAAGAACACAACCAGCGGCGTAAGGAACGCCGCGATCGGACGATGCAGCCCGGCAACGAAGCCGGCGATCGTGCCGGTAACGATGCCGCACGCCGCCCCGCCCAGCAAACGGCCCAGACTGGCCAGGATGTCGGCGCCCAGCCGGTCGCCGAGCGCGAGTTCGCCGAAGGTGGCGATAACCCCGACGACCGATGGCATGACGGACGGCGGCGGCTGCTCGATCGCCCAGTAGATCGACCAGGCCAGCAGCAGAACGGCGGGCGGGGCGGCGGGCAGCAGCCGCCAGACGATACGGTTCACCGTCATTGCCGCAACAGCCCCCAGCGGGCGAGCGTCATGGACTCCACCGGCTGCACCAGCAGGCGATCGACGACGATATACAGGCAGCCGATCGCGATCATGCCGACCATGATACGATCGATCTGGTTGAAGGTGCGCGCGCCGAAGATCAGGTCGCCGAGACCGCCCTGGCGGACCAGCATTTCGGAGGCGATCAGCGCGCGCCAGCCATAGCCCATGCCCAGGCGCGTGCCGACGACGATGCTGGGCAGCGCGCCCGGCAGATAGACGTCGCGCACGATGCGCAGCCGGCCCGCGCCCAGGGATTGCAGGGCCAGGACGTAGTTCTCGGGGATCGCGCGAACGCCGACCATGGTGTTGAAGACGATCGGCACGACCAGGGTATAGATGACGATGACCAGCGTGGTGGTGTGGGTGAAGCCGAACCACAGAATGGCCAACGGCAGCCAGGCAATGCCCGATATACCCTGAAAGAAGCGCAGGAACGGCTCCAACGCGCGGGCGGCGTATCGATTGGCGCCGACGGCAAAGCCCAGGGGAACGCCGATGCCGAACGATATCAGCGCGGCGACGCCGATCAGATACAGGCTCGACGCGGCGTATTCCGCGAGGATGCCGTGCGTGACCAGATGCACGAAGGCATCCCAGACCGCGGGCGGCGCGACCAGCATCGTGTCGGACACCTGGGCGCCGACCTTGATCGCCCACCACAGCGCGATCAGCACGATGAAGGGCAGCAGGATGCGCAGTTCGCGAAGCAGCCGCATCAGACGCGTTCGGCGTGCACGAGGTGCATGACCTTCTCCGCGATGTCGCGCATTTCCGGATCGGCCGTGAAACTGTCCCAGTCGCGCCCGCCGGCGTTGCGGCGCGGGACGGCGAGTTCGGCCTTGATGGTGCCGGGGCGGCGGGTCATGACCAGGACGCGATCGGCCAGGAAGATGGCTTCTTCGACGCTATGGGTGATGAAGAACACCGTCTTGCCGGTGGCGGCGCAGAGACGGGCGAGTTCTTCCTGCAACGTCAGCCGCGTCATCGCGTCGACGGCGGCGAAGGGCTCGTCCATCAGGATGATCTCGGGATCGGCCGCCCAGGTCCGCGCGACCGCGACGCGCTGCTTCATGCCGCCGGACAGTTCGTGGGGATAACGGTCTTCGAAGCCGGTCAGGCTCATCAAGTCGATCAGGCGGGCGACGGTTTTGTCGCGTTCGGCTTTCGATGCGCCGGCGATTTCAAGCCCGTGGCCGATGTTCCGCCGCACCGTGCGCCAGGGCAGAATGGCGAGTTCCTGGAACACGACTCCGCGGTCGCGCCCCGGCCCCTTGATCGGCTTGCCGTCGCACAGGATCGTGCCTTCGCTGGGCTGGATGAAGCCGGCGATGGCTTTCAGCAGCGTGGTCTTGCCGCAGCCGGACGGGCCGACCAGGGTCACGAACTCCCCCGGTTGGATCGTCAGATCGATGGTGCCGGTCGCCTGGACCGGCCCGGCTTCCGTCTGGAAGACATGACGAAAGCCGCTGACGGCGATTTTGTCGGTCGCCATCAGTTGTCCAACTGGCCCTTGCAGTCCTCGACCTTGGTCGGCAGCGGCGGCAGACCCGCGAACAGGTCGGGGTGTTTGGCGACGATCCGTTCATAGACCGTGGTGTTGTAGAAGTCGGCGGCGACGAACGGCCGATCCATCTTGATCTGCCCGCTGCGCGCCAGGCCGTTGCCGCTGCGGATGCTGCCTTCGAGCGCGCAGACCGAGATGCGCGGGTCCCAGATCAGATGCGACAGACCCTCCGCCGCGTCGACGATGTTCAGCCCGTCGAGGTAGCGGGCGACGATTTCGGCGGTTTCCTGGCGGTTTTCGCGAATGAACTTCGTCGCCTGGACAATGCCGAGCGCGTATTTCTCGACGATGTCGGGGTTCTTGGCGATCCAGGCTTCGTTGCCGACCAGCCCGACATTGTCGGACAGCAGGCCGGCTTCGCCGCGGCTGAGGATCGCGGCGTTGGCGCCGAGTTCGCGGATGGTCTGCGATGCGTAGGGTTCCCACGGCACGGTCGCGTCGACGATGCCTTGCGCCAGTGCCACCGGCATGTCTTCCACCAGCACGCTGACCAGTTGCACCTTGCCGATATCGAGCCTCTGGCGGCGGAACCACTGCTTCATGTAGTATTCGTCGGTGCCCGCGGTGAAGCCCAGCTTCTTGCCCAGGATCGACGCCGGATTGGCCGCATCGATCCCGCGATCCCGCCTCCCCACAATCGCATACGCGCTTGCTCGGCCCATGTAGTCGGCGGCGTTGTAATAGGGGATGACACCGATCAGCTTGTCGCCCCCGGCCCGCGCGATGGCGAGTGTCCCGCTGATCGCGACATGGCCGAGTTGCGCTTCTCCGGCCTGCAGGGCCTGCACGACCATGCGTCCGCCGCCGGTCAGTTTCAGTTGCACGTTCAGGCCCTGTTCGGCCCAGTAGCCGTTTTCCAACGCCACGAAATGCGGCGACGACAGCAGGTTCTTGACCACGTAGGCGTTGAGGTCCTGCATTTTCTGGGCGAAAGCCGGCATCGCGGCGGCCAAAAACCCGAGGGCGAACAAGACTATGCGAGTCACCTGACGATCCTTCCCATCCGCGCCGTTGTTCGGCGTCGGTTTGTTGCCGGACTATCTTACGGACGGGGTGGGGGTGCGCAAGGGCGCTACAGAAAGGCGAGCAGTCGTTCGGTAACCTGCTCGGGCTGTTCCTGCTGCACCCAATGGCCGGCGCCGGCCAGCAGGTCCACGCTGCGCATGTTGGGGCAGACGGTTGCCGCCATGCGTTCGATCGCGCCCGGCGACTGGTGAATGCCCCAGTCGGAGTGACCGGCGATGAACAGCGACGGGATGTCGATGGTGCGGCCGGCAAACAGTTGCTGGTCGGACAGGCCGACGGATTGCGTGCGGCAGCGATACCATTGCAGCCCGCCCTGGAAACCGTTGCGTCGATACTCCTCACTGTAAACCCGCATTTCGTGGTCGGGCAGCCAGCGATTGGCGTCGATCGCGGCCTGGTCCGGCATTTCCGTCGCGACGGTTTCCGCCATGGTTTGGTGCAGGTCCATCACATAGTAGGTCGGCATTTTCGCCAGTTCGGGCGCGGTCCAACCCGTCAGCCGGAACGGTTGGTTCTGTGTCCAGTCGGCGCTTTTGTGGTGGTAATAGGCGCGCAGGAAGTCGTGAACACCTTGCTCGCAGTGAACCATGTCCGCGTTGGCCGAGCGGGTGGAGTAATACCATTGGTAGTGTTTGCGGGGGCGATCGAGCGAGGCCAGCGCGGCGTGGATGTCGGGGCTGGACGGGGGCGTCGGCAAGGGTGGCGGGCCGCCGAACGGCGCGCTCATCAGTACAAGCTTCGGGAAGATGTCGGGGCGGACCAGCGCGCACCAACCGGCGACGGAGGCACCGAAATCGTGCCCGACGACGGCGGCGACCGAACGATAGCCCAGGGCGGCGAGCAGGCCCATTGTGTCGCGCACGAGGTTCAGCAGGCGATACGAGTAAAGATCGCCGTCATAGTCCGGGTCCCAACCCGTGGTGCGCCCATAGCCGCGCTGGTCCGGCGCGATGACGTGATACCCGGCCTGTGCGAGGGGCACCATGATCTTGCGCCAGGAATAGGCCAGCTCGGGGAAGCCGTGCAGCAGCAGCAGGCAGGGCCGGTTCGGCGTCTCGAACCCGGCTTCGAGCATGTGCATGAGCAGGCCGTTGCCGTTATCGACAAAGCGGGCACGGATACCGACGGGAAGAACGGCGGCGTCGAGGGGATGGATCTCGGTCATGGCGACAGCCGTAGCATTGGCGGCGTGTCTCGGCCATCCATTGCCGGTGGGCCGATCGCGCCGGCGCAGAGTAACCTCCGCGCCGGCGTCGGTTCGTTAAGCCGGAATGCGTACCTTCATTTCGGTGATGCCGTGAATGAAGTTTGAGTAGATGCGCTTCGGCTCTTCCATCAGTTCGATGCGTGGGAAGCGCTTCATGATTTCTTCCCACAAGATGATCAACTGCATCTCCGCCAGTCGGTTGCCGACGCAGCGATGCACGCCGAAGCCGAACGACAGGTGATGACGCGGACGCGCGCGGTCGATGATGAATTCGTTCGGTCGATCGATGGAGTCTTCGTCCCGGTTGCCCGAGATGTACCACATCACGACCTTGTCGCCTTCCTTGATCTGCTTGCCGCCGAGTTCGGTGTCCGCCTTGGCGGTGCGGCGCATATGCACGATGGGTGACTGCCAACGGATGATTTCCGGCACCATGCTGGGGATCAGGCCGGGATTGTCGCGCAGCTTCTGATACTCGCCGGGGTTCTTGCACAGCGCCCAGAGACCGCCGCTCATGGAATTGCGCGTCGTGTCGTTGCCGCCGACGATCAGCAGAGTCAGGTTGCCGAGATACTCCATGGGATCGTTGACCAGATCCTTCGTCGCCTCGGCATGCGCCAGCATCGAAATCAAATCGAAGCTCGGCGGGCGCGCGGCGCGTTCGTGCCACATGCCGGTGAAGGTGCGCAGCGCCTCCGTCAGGATTTCCAGCCGCTTTTCTTCGGAATCGACGATGCCGCCGGCGTTGACGTCGGCGGTGGCGCAGTCGGACCAAAACGTCAGCTTGGCGCGATCTTCTTCGGGGAAGTCGAACAGCGTCGTCAGCATCAGCGTCGTCAGTTCGATCGATACGTGCTGCACCCAGTCGAACGTCTCATTGCGCGGCAACCCGTCGAGCACCCGGCACACGCGCTCCCGAATGATGCCCGACATGTTGTTCAGATTGGCCGGCGCGACGATGGGGCTGACGGCCTTGCGCTGCTCGTCATGGCGCGGCGGGTCCATCGAGATGAAGCTGGATCGGCGATAGCGCGCCGGGCGATCGGTGATCGAGATGCCGCCCAACTGCGCGTCCGAGGAGAAAATCTCCGGCCGCGTCTCGACCGACATGATGTCCTTGAACTTCGTGACCGACCAGAACGAGCCGTACATGCCGTCCTTGCGGTAATGAACCGGGTCTTCCCGCCGCAGACGTTCGAAATACGGGTAGTAAATGTCGTCCTGGAACAGTTTCGGGTTGCTGACGTCGATCTGATCGAGCGGCAGCGCGTAGGCGTCCAGGGCGGGATCGAAGTTGACCGGCGCGTTCATGGCGAAGCCTCCTGAGAGTTAGTGCTGTCCTTCGGGCATGCGGACGACCAGGCCGTCGAGCGCCGCTGTGACCTCGATCTGGCACGACAGGCGGGAGTCCGGCTGGGTGACGGCGGCGAAGCTGAGCATGCTGGCTTCCTGCGAGCCGGGTGCCGGCAGGCCGGTGCGATCGAGCCAGGCGGCGTCGACATAGACGTGGCAGGTGGCGCAGGCGCACTCGCCGCCGCAATCGGCGTCGATGCCGGGGACGTTGTTGTCGATCGCTGCCTGCATGACGGACTTGCCGACGGCGATTTCCACCGTGTGCGGCGTGCCGTTATGCTCGATGAAGGTGATTTTTGGCATGGACGTTCCCTTATTGTCGCGGCGACTAACCCGCCGCCAGCGTTTGCATCGTCACGTTCATATCCGAGATTTGCGCCGCCGTCAGCTTCTTGCGCCGCTGGACGATCCGCCGCCCGCCCATGAATTCGGTGGACGCGTTCACCGCCTCCACCGCCTGCACGGTGCCGTCCGCCGTCAGGTGGAACAGCGCGAATTTGCCTGAAGCGATGTCGCCGCGCACCACGATCTGGGTCGCGTCAAAGGGAATGCCGGCGATTTGCAGCCGAAGATCGTATTGATCGGACCAGAACCACGGCACTTCCGGCGCGGGGGCGGGCTTGCCGCAAATGGCCGACGCCGCCTGCTTCGCCTGTTCCAATGCGTTCGGCACGCTCTCCAACCGCATCATGCGGTCATAAAGCGGCAATGGGCGCCTGGTGCAGTCGCCGATGGCGAAGATCGCGGGATCGGATGTGCGCGCGGCCAGATCGACCACGATCCCGCCGTCGCAGGTCAGCCCGGCGTCGCGGGCCAGTTCCTCGTTCGCCACCGCGCCCACGCCGATCAGGGCTGCGTCGCAGGGGATCACTCGCCCGTCTGACAGGCGCACGCCGGTCACCGAGCCATGCGCGCCTTCCAGCGCCTGAACCCCGGCGTTCAGCTCGATCGTCACGCCCTGCGCGCGGTGGAAGTCCTGGAAGAAGTCCGACAGGATTTGACAGGCGACCCGCGCCAACACGCGGGGTTCGCGCTCGATGATCGTCGCCTCCGCGCCCAGGGCGCGGGCGGAGGCGGCGGCTTCCAGCCCGATATAGCCGCCGCCCACGACGGCCAGGCGCTTGTTCGGCCCCAGCGCGGCCTTGAGCTTGTCGGCATCCGCGGCAGTGCGCAGTTCGAGCACGTTGGCGAGGTCCATGCCCGGCAACGGCAGGCGACGCGCCCGGGCACCGAGGGCAATAATCAGGAAGTCATAGTGGATGGTCTCGCCGCTCCCCAGGCTCACGGTTTTGCCGGTGCGGTCGATGCCGGTGACGGTCGTGCTCAGGCGCATGTCGATGTGCGCGTCCGGATAGAAAGCGGCCGGGCGCAGCGCGAGGCTTTCCGCCGTCGCTTCGCCTTTCAGCCAGGCTTTCGACAGCGGCGGTCGCTGATAGGGCGGGATGGGTTCGTCGCCCACCAGTACGATTTCGTCTTTCCAGCCCAATTGCCGCAGCAGTGCTGCGGCGGCGCCGCCGGCATGGCCCGCGCCGGCGATGACTACGCGTTCGGTCACGACCTTGGTTTCCTCTCGACTGACCCTGCGTCGATAGCGAGGGGCAGCCGCCTGGGCAAGGGCTGGGTAATGTAAGGTAAGAAACGTGTGAATTCCCATGTGGCGGCGCGAATCTGCTAGAATCGGGTCTCGTTTCCGGGATCGATTCGCAACCATGACCGCCGCCGCATGATCGCGTTGTTGACAGGACGGGTAGACAGCCTGTCGGAGGGCGTCTGCGTGCTCGATGTGAACGGCGTCGGCTATCTCGTCCACGCCTCCACCCGCACGCTGGCGGCGCTGCCGCAACCGCCGGCGGCCGCGCGGATGTTGATCGAAACCCAGGTGCGCGAAGATGCGATCATCTTGTATGGCTTCGCTGAGTCCGCCGAACGCGACTGGTTTCGCCTGTTGACGACGGTCCAGGGGGTCGGCGGCAAGGTGGCGTTGTCGGTGCTGTCGGCTTTGTCGCCAAAGGACCTGATCGGGGCAATCGCGGCCGGCGACAAGGCCGGTCTGACCCGCGCGCCCGGTGTCGGTCCCCGTCTGGCGGTGCGCCTGCTCACGGAATTGCGCGACAAGGCGGGCGCGATGCCGTCCTCCTCGCTGGCGGCACCGCTCGTCGCGGCCCCGGCCGGCACGGCGGACGATGCGCTCTCCGCGCTGGTCAATCTGGGTTATCGCCGCCAGGAAGCTCAGCCGGCGATCGCGCGGGTGATCGAACAACTGGGCGATGACGCCTCGATCGACGCGGTGATTCGCCAGAGCCTGCGCGCGCTGGCGCAGAAGCCATGAGCGACGGCGACCGCACCCTGTCCCCGGTTCGACGGGAAGAAGATGCCGCGGAATCGAGCCTGCGACCGCGCACGCTGGCGGATTTCACGGGGCAGAAGGCGTCGCGGGAAAACCTGGCGATCTTCATCGCGGCGGCTCGGGCGCGGGGTGAGGCTCTGGACCATGTGTTGCTGCACGGCCCGCCCGGATTGGGCAAGACGACGCTGGCGCAGATCGTGGCGGGGGAACTCGGCGTCGGGTTTCGCGCGACATCCGGGCCGGTGATCGCGCGCGCCGGCGATCTGGCGGCGATCCTGACCAATCTGCAACCGCGCGACGTGCTGTTCATCGACGAAATCCATCGCCTGCAACCGGCGATCGAGGAAATCCTGTATCCGGCGATGGAGGATTTTCAGCTCGATCTGATCATCGGCGAAGGGCCGGCGGCGCGCAGCGTGCGCATCGATCTGCCGCCGTTCACCCTGGTCGGCGCGACGACGCGCGCGGGGCTGCTGGCCACGCCGCTGCGCGATCGCTTCGGGATTCCCTTGCGCCTGATCTTCTACACGCCCGAAGAACTGCAACTGATCATCACGCGGGGCGCGCGTATCCTGGGCCTGGCCTTGACCGAGGACGGCGCGGCGGAGATCGCGCGTCGTTCCCGCGGCACGCCGCGCATCGCCGGGCGGTTGCTGCGCCGGGTGCGCGATTTCGCCGCCGTGGCGGGGGACGCGCCCGTGACCCGCGCGGTGGCCGACGCCGCGCTGACACGGTTGGAGGTCGATCGGCTGGGACTCGACGCGATGGACCGGCGCTATCTGCGCCGCATCGCCGACCATCATGCCGGCGGTCCGGTCGGGGTCGAAACCCTGGCGGCGGCATTGGCCGAGGCCCGCGATACGCTGGAAGACGTGATCGAGCCCTACCTTATCCAGGAAGGACTGATCCTGCGTACCAGCCGCGGGCGGATGTTGGGCGATCCCGGTTGGCGGCACATGGACCTGCGTCCGCCGCGCCAGGCCGCGCCGCTGCTCGACCTGTTGCCGGACGACGCAGAATGACCAACGCGCCGAAAGTTAACCCTGCCTCCATCGCGACAGACGGCTGCCATCGTTATGCCGTCCGCGTCTATTACGAAGACACCGACGCGGGCGGGGTCGTCTACTATGCAAACTATCTGCGTTACGCCGAACGGGCGCGCACGGAAGCCTTGCGAGAGGCGGGAATCCCGCATGCGGAACTGGTGGAGCAATTTGGCCTGATGTTCATGGTGCGGCGCGTCGAAGTCGATTATGTGCGTGCCGCGCGCCTGGACGATTCGCTGATCGTGGAAACCGAGACGACGGAGGTTGGCGGCGCGACCGTGCGGCTGCGTCAGGTCGTAATCGGGCCGGACGGCCCCTGCGCCGAACTGACCCTGCGGCTGGCATGCGTGCGGACTGACGGGGCAACCAAACCAGGACGTATTCCGCCGCGCTGGCGGGAGGGACTCGGACGCTTGCGCACGCGCGACGCGGATCGAACAGGAGGTTAGAGAGCAGTGGATCGGGCAGTCGATGCGATAAACCTGGGTGCCGCGGGCGGCGACCTGTCGCTGTGGGGTCTGTTCAGGCAGGCCGATATCGTCGTCAAACTCGTGATGATCGGGCTGCTGGGCGCCAGCGTCTGGGTCTGGGCGGTCGTGTTCGAGAAGTGGTCGGTGCTGCGCAAGGCCAACAAGGCCGCCAATGGGTTCGAGGACCGGTTCTGGGCAGGCGGCAGCCTCGACGAACTGTTCGATCAGGAAGGCGGCAGTCCGTCGCACCCGATGGCCGCGGTCTTTGCCGCCGCGATGGGCGAATGGCGGCGTTCCCTGCGCATATCCGGGGCGGATATCGGGCATACCAACGTTCGTGACCGCATCGATCGCGCCATCGCCGTCACCATCTCCCGAGAAATGGAGCGGATGGAACGTTGGATGGTCTTTCTGGCCTCGGTCGGCGCGACGGCGCCGTTCATCGGCCTGTTCGGCACCGTATGGGGCATCATGAACAGCTTCGCCGCCATCGCCGCGATGCATAACACCAACCTCGCCGTGGTTGCGCCGGGCATCGCCGAAGCGTTGTTCGCCACCGCCATCGGTCTGGTCGCCGCGATCCCGGCCGTGCTCGCCTATAACCAGATATCGACCTCGCTCACGCGCTTCGCCGCGCGCCTGGAAAGCTTCGGCAGCGAGTTCAGCGCAATTCTGTCGCGTCAGAGCGAGGAGCGGAACTAGGCCATGGCATTCGCAATGCCCAACCGATCCGGTCGCGGGCGCTATCGCCCGCTGGCGGAGATCAACGTCACACCGCTGGTCGACGTCATGCTGGTGCTGCTGATCATCTTCATGGTGACCGCGCCGCTGATGACATCCGGCGTGCCGGTCGACCTCCCGAAGACCAACGCCGCGCCCTTGAACCAGGACAGCGAACCGCTGACCGTGTCGATCAACGCGGCGGGCAAAATCTTCCTTCAGGAGGAAGAGGTGCAGATTGGCGATGTGGTCGGTCGCCTGCAGGCGGTCGCCAAGAACAATCCCGAACGGCGCATCTTTGTGCGCGGGGACAAGGACCTCGCCTACGGGCGGATCATGGAAGTGATGGGCACCATCACGCAGGGCGGTTTCAGCAAGGTCGCGCTGTTGGCCGAACAGGCCGGCAATACCCCCAAGCCCCCCCCAGCCCCCGCCGCCAAGCCCACGCCCGCTCGGCCGAAAGCCGGCTGAAGGCGCGCGTGCTGCAACAGGCGATACGCGAGATCGGCGAGCGCGCTTCCAGCCGGGGGCGGGAAATCCGGGGCGGCGTTGCCGCGTCCGTATTGCTGCATCTCGGCGTCGTGCTCGTCTTGCTGATCGGGCCGTTGCGCGAGAAGCCCAAGGAAGAGGAAATCCCCGAACAGACCGTCGCGATGGTGTTCGAGGGGACGGCGCAGGCATCGATGCAGGCCCCGAATCCCGCGCCGATCCCGGCACCGGCAACCAACGTCGCGCCGCCCGCGCCGAAAGTGACGGAGCCGCCGAAGCCGCAGCCGGAACAACCGCCTCCGCCGCCGCCTCCCCCTCCGCCGCCACCACCGCCGCCGACGCCCGCGCCGCCGGTACCGACTCCGCCGACCCCCGCCGTGCCGCCGCCGCCGACGCCGGACCCGACCCCGTCGCCGATCCCACCGCCGCCGCCGACGCCCCCGACACCGCCGCAACCCGCGCCGCCCAAGCCGGAGCCCGCGTTGCCCTTGCCGCCGCCGTTGACGCCGCCGCCGCCCGCGCCGCCGAGCATCACGTCGCAGCCCAATGTGACGAAGAACCCGGCGCCGAACAGCCCGTCCGTGGATAATACGTTGCAGCGCTTGCGGCAGATGCAGGCCCAGCAGCAACCGCCGACCGCGAAGGCCAATCCGCGCTCTGGCGGGCAGCCGAATTCCGGCGGTAATCCACTGGGCAACGATACCGCAGCGCTCAGCGCGGATCAGCGCGGCGCGATCGGCGAAAAAGTGCGGGAGTGCTGGACGAAGGACGCCGGCGCGCTGGACCTGGATAAGCAGCGCGTGCTGCTGACCGTCACCACCGACGGGGCCGGTGTCGCGCGAAAGGCGGAGATCGCGGGGGAGGATATCGGTAAAATGTCCGATCCGCGCTTCCGCGCCTTTGCCGAACGGGCGGTGCGCGCCGTCATGGATGCGCGCTGCGCCAATCTTCCGTTGCCCAGCACCTTGATGGGCAAGACCAACGTCCTGACATTCCGCTTTAGCCCATAAGCCCGAATCCGCTATCGCCCCAACAGCCAGCCGTGGAACCCAACGCCATGATCCAGATTATCAATCCCGTTGTCGGTCGTCGTGGTCTGATCGCCAGTTCGGCGGCGCTGCTGGCCACGCGCGCGCCGGTGCAGGCGCAACCCTTACCCGGCGGGTCGCAAAGCGCCGTCATCGACGTCAGCCGAGCACGGGTGGAGCCGATCCCGATCGCCGTCCCGGAAATGGGCGGCAGCGACGGTGCCTCCGCCAAGCTCGGCAGCGACATGGCGCGCGTGATCGCCAACGATCTGGCGCGCTCCGGGCTGTTCCGACTGGTCGACAAGGCGGCGTCGTTTCAGGCCGGGCCCGCCGCGCCGGGAGCGACTCCGAATTTCCAGGAGTGGAAAGTCAGCGGCGCGCAAGCGGTCGTGATCGGACGCGTGGAAGCCGCCGGCGGCGGGAATGTGCGGGTGGAATTCCGCCTGTGGGACGTGCTGCCGCAAAAGCAAATCCAGGGGACCGCCTATACCACCACGCAAGGCAACTGGCGGCGCATCGCGCACATCATCGCCGATGTGATTTACGAACGTCTGTTGGGCGAGAAGGGCTATTTTGACACGCGGGTGGTTTATATCTCCGCCACCGGCCCGAAGGATCGCCGCACCAAGCGGCTGGCGATCATGGATCAGGACAGCGAAAACAACCGCTTCCTGACGGATGGGTCGTGGTTGGTGCTGACACCGCGGTTCCACCCGACGCGCGATGAGATCGCGTTCATGAGCTATGCCAACAACCGACCGCGCGTTTATCTGTTCAACCTCGGGTCCGGGCAGCAGCGTCTGCTGGGGGACTTTGGCGAGATGACGTTCGGCCCCCGGTTTTCCCCCGATGGCGGCAGCGTGGCGATGTCGGTTTCCAACGGCGGCGGGTCGGACATCGTTCTGGTCGGGGCCGGCGGCGGTGGGCCGCGCCATCTGACCAGTTCCGGATCCATCGATGTCAGCCCGTGCTTCAGCCCGGACGGTTCGCAGATCGCGTTCGCGTCGGATCGGGGCGGCGATCAGCAGATCTACGTGATGGACGCGAACGGCGGCGGCGCGAAGCGGATCAGCTTCGGCGAGGGGCGTTATGCGACTCCGGTCTGGTCGCCGCGCGGCGATCTGATCGCGTTCACGCGGTATGGCGGCGACAACGCCAATTTCAACATCGGGGTCATGCATCCCGATGGGTCCGGTGAGCGGATTCTGTCCGAAGGTTGGTTGGTCGAAGGGCCGACCTTCGCGCCGAACGGTCGCGTCATCATGTTCTGGCGGGAATCGCGCGGCCGCGATCAGCGCGGAACCGGGTTTTCCTCCCGCCTCGTTTCGGTCGATATCACGGGGTTCAACGAGCGTGTGGCGGATACGCCGACGGACGCTTCGGAACCGGCCTGGTCGCCGCTTGGGACCTGACGGTAGGAAACTGCGGCTATCGCGTCACAGCATGGAAGATATGTGTGTCGTATTCGCCTCAGGGAACTTGACCGAAAAGTGCCGAACACGCTAATCGCTCCGTCTGATGACACGAGGCGCGTGGGCGTCCGTAGTGCCATGCCTAAAACCCCAGTGCACCCCCTTCCAGGGACGAAAAAGAGATGAACACGAAGATCCTCGGCGCTTTCGCCGCCGTCGCCCTGTTGGCGGCTTGCGCGGAACAGACCACCACTGCCGCCGGCGGCGGCGCGACCAGCCAGGGCATTGTTCCGGGCAGCCAGGAAGACCTCGTCGCCAATGTCGGCGACCGGGTGTTCTATGACTTCAACAAGTCCGTCGTGACCAAGGCCGGTCAGGACACGCTGGCGAAGCAGGCCGCCTGGCTCGCGAAGTATCCGAACAATAACGTTCAGATCGCCGGCAACTGCGACGAACGCGGCACGACCGAATACAACCTCGCTCTGGGCAAGCGCCGCGCGAACGCCGCCGTTGCTTACCTCAAGGCCAAGGGCGTTGCCGCCGCGCGCATGACCTCCATCAGCTACGGCAAGGACCGCCCGACGGCGACCGGCTCCAACGAGCAGGCTTGGGCGCAGAACCGCAACGCGATCACCTCGGTCCGCTAATCGGCGAACCGGTGCGGTCCATTGGGACCGCTATCGCGATGATACGGTATAACCGGCGGCCCTCGGGTCGCCGGTTTTCTTTTGGCTGTTCCTCCGTCACCGTTCGCCACTGCCGTTTTGGCGGGCGATGCGGTATCAATCGGCTCGCGATTCGCACGCAGGAGAGACCGGATGCGCTGGTTGAAGTTTCCCGTTGTCATGGTGGCGGCGATGCTGGCGGCGCCAATGGCGCAAGCCCAGGTCGACAGTCGTGAGGCGATTGCCTTGCAGAACCAGATCTACCAACTCCGCCAGGACATGCAGACGATGATGGACCGTGGCGGGTCCGGCCCGTCGCGCGGGTCGTCGTCGCAGGCCTCGGTGCCGAATGAGTTGGTCGCCCAGTTACTGACCCGGGTCGATGCGCTGGAGGAGCAGGTACGCCAACTGCGCGGCCGCATGGACGAGCAGCAGAACATGGCGCAGCGGCAGAATGCCGAATTGAACAAGAAGATCGACGATCTGGCATTCCAGATGTCGAATGGGGCCGGCGCGCCGAACGTGCCGGTAGCACCGCCGTTGGCGGTACCGGGCGCCAAGCCGGCAGCCCCGCCGCCGCCGGCCGCCGCCGCGCCTCGGACCCCGGAAATCGCGATGCAGCAGGGATCGGCCGCTTTGGCGCGCCGGGACTATCCGGCGGCGGAGCAGGCGGCGCGGGAAGTGCTGGCGAACCGGACCTCTCCCAAGGCGTATGACGCACAGTTGTTGCTGGCGCAGGCGCTGTCGGGGCAGCGGCAGTTTCCCCAGGCCGCGATTGCTTATGACGATGCCTATAACCGCTCCAGAAAGGGCGTTCACGCGCCGGATGCTTTGTTGGGGCTGGCGAATTCGCTGACCGCGATCAACGAGAAAAAGGCCGCGTGCGATACGCTGGTGCGGCTGCAATCGGAATTCCCGCAACCGCGGGGCGATCTGCGTGAGTCGATCGCGGCGGCGCACCAGCGCGCCGGATGCCGCTAGGGGCGGTATCGACGGAGCAACCTCCCGCCGCGGCGTTTGCCGCGGCGATGGCCTGCATGGGACCGTTCGCCGCCGCACCGCGCCTGGCGGCGGGCGTGTCGGGCGGGGCTGACAGCCTTGCATTGGCGCTTCTGGCAAGGAATTGGGCGCGCGCGCATGGCGGATCGCTTTTGGCGCTGGTCGTCGATCACGGCCTGCGTTCTGAGTCCGGTGCCGAAGCAGCGCTGACTGTTTCCCGTCTGGCGGCGTTGGGCATCGACGCTCGGCTGTTGAAAATTTGTGATTTGCGGCTGGGTTCGGCGATGGCCGAGCGGGCGCGGGCGGCGCGGTACGAGATTTTGGCGCGGGCCTGCGCGGAAGCCGGGATCGTCGACCTTTTGGTCGGACATCACGCCGAGGATCAGGCGGAAACGGCGATGATCCGGGTATTGTCGCGGAGCGGGGATCGAGGGCTGGCGGCAATGCCCGCCGTTGCCGAGGGCGTGCGCGTGCGGTTGCTGAGGCCGTTGCTGCGGGTGTCTCCGGACATTTTGCGGTCGATGCTGCGCGGGTTGGGTGTCGCCTGGGTAGATGACCCATCCAATCGGGACAGGCGGGCGCTGCGACCGCGCTTGCGGCTGTTGAGCGCGCCGTTCGACACGCGCGCGGTGGCGGAAGCGACGCGGGTCGCGGGGCGGGCGCGTGCGATGGGTGAGGCAGGGGATGCCGAGGCGTTGGCGCGTCTAGTGACGATCCGGCCGGAAGGGTTCGCGATCGTCCGTCCCGGTGCTCTGCCGGCGGAGGCGTTGGCGGCGCTGATCCGCGCGTTGTCCGGGCAACCCTATGGGCCGAGCGGAGAACGGGTGGAGGGGGTTGCGAGGGAGCGATCGGCGGTGACCGTGGGCGGCGTGCGGTTTTTACCGGCGGGCCGACTGGGGCCGGGTTGGCTGGCGGTGCGCGAGGCATCACGGATGCATGGCGCGATCCCGGCTGTGTCCGGCGCGGTTTGGGATGGCCGGTTTCGGCTGGTTCGGGCGGCGGGAGAAGGATTGAGCCTGGGGGCCTTGGGTCGGGATGCGAGGGAATTGCGCGCGCATTCGGACCTGCCGCACGCTGTTTTGGCGACGCTGCCGGCGATCCGCCGCGGTAAAGTTCTGGTCTCCGTGCCGCTTTTGGGGTATCCTGATGAGGATGCATGCGCGCATTTTCGTTTGGTTTTCAGCCCTTCCCGGCCCGTGGCCGGTGCTCCGTTCCTGAGTTTTTGATGGTGGAATGGAGCTGCCAAACGCGAATGGGGATGCAGGATGCGGGACGACACCCTATGTTGGGTTTTCAAGCGCTGACGGTTCGCCGATCCTTGAACCCGATGCGGTAATTTCTGGTCCGTGAACGTGAGCAACGAGACATGAGCAATTTCGGCCGCAACCTGGCCCTGTGGGTGATCATCGCGCTGCTTCTGGTGGTGCTGTTCAACCTGTTTCAGCCGGGCGCGACGCACACCAACGCGACGCAGATCGCCTATTCCGACTTTGTGTCGGAGGTTGGGTCGGGTCGTGTGCGCGACGTGGTGATCCAGGGCCGCACGGTGTCCGGACAGTTCAGTGACGGGCGGGCATTCCAGACTTATACGCCTGAAGACCCCAGCCTGGTGAAGACGCTGACCGATAAGAACGTCCGCGTCATCGCGAAGCCGGAAGACAGCGACGTCAATCCGCTGCTGCATTACCTGCTGTCATGGTTCCCGATGTTGCTGCTGATCGGCGTGTGGGTGTTCTTCATGCGCCAGATGCAATCCGGCGGCGGGCGCGCCATGGGGTTCGGCAAGTCTCGCGCTCGGCTGCTCACCGAAAAGCAGGGCCGCGTGACCTTTGACGATGTGGCGGGCATCGACGAAGCGAAGGGCGAATTGCAGGAAATCGTCGAGTTTCTGAAGGACCCGCAGAAGTTCCAACGCCTGGGCGGCAAGATTCCCAAGGGCTGTTTGCTCGTCGGCCCGCCGGGCACGGGTAAGACGCTGTTGGCGCGTGCCATCGCGGGTGAGGCGAACGTGCCGTTCTTCACCATCTCGGGCTCCGACTTCGTGGAAATGTTCGTCGGCGTCGGCGCCAGCCGCGTGCGCGACATGTTCGAACAGGGCAAAAAGAATGCCCCCTGCATCATCTTCATTGATGAAATCGACGCGGTCGGTCGCCATCGCGGTGCCGGTCTGGGCGGCGGTAACGACGAACGCGAGCAGACCCTCAACCAGATGCTGGTGGAGATGGACGGCTTCGAGTCGAACGAAGGCGTGATCCTGATCGCCGCGACCAACCGCCCCGACGTGCTTGACCCGGCGCTGTTGCGCCCCGGTCGCTTTGACCGTCAGGTTGTCGTGCCGAACCCGGATGTGAACGGTCGTGAGAAGATCCTGCGCGTCCATATGCGCAAGGTGCCGTTGGCCTCCGACGTCGATCCGAAGACCATTGCGCGCGGCACGCCTGGGTTCTCCGGTGCCGATCTGGCCAACCTTGTGAACGAAGGTGCCCTGCTGGCCGCGCGCCTTGGCAAGCGCGTTGTCGCGATGGCGGAGTTCGAAGCCGCCAAGGACAAGGTCATGATGGGCACCGAACGGCGCTCGCTGGTGATGTCCGAGGCCGAAAAGCGCATGACCGCGTATCACGAAGCCGGTCACGCCCTGTGCGCGATGCACGAGCCTGAGTGCGATCCGGTCCACAAGGCGACGATCATCCCGCGCGGTCGCGCCTTGGGGTTGGTCATGAGCCTGCCGGAGGGCGACCGCTATTCCAAATCAAAGTCCAAGCTGTTGTCGGAACTGACGATGGCGATGGGCGGTCGCGCGGCGGAGGAAATCATCTTCGGTGCCGACAAGGTTTCCAACGGCGCGTCGGGCGATATCAAGATGGCGACCGATCAGGCCCGCCGCATGATCACCGAATGGGGCATGTCCGAAAAGCTCGGCATGATCGCCTATGGCGACAACAGCCAAGAGGTCTTCCTGGGCCATTCCGTGACGCAGAGCAAGAATGTGTCCGAGGCGACGGCGCGCGAGATCGACGGTGAGATCAAGGGCATGATTGATCGCGCCTATGCCAAGGCTCGTCGCTTGCTGAGCGAGAACGTCGAGGAACTGCATCGTCTGGCGCGTGGTCTGCTCGAACACGAAACGCTGAGTGGGGACGAAATCCGCACGGTACTGCGCGGCGAACCCGTGATCCGTAAGGTGGTCGACGAACCCGCGCCGGAAAGCCGGCGAGCATCGGTGCCGACTTCGGGTCGTCCGTCGGCGACACCGCCGGCTGGGCCGGAACCGGCACCGCAACCGGGCTGAGGCGTCAGTCGCCTCAGGGTCTATGGGAACGGAGTTCTGGCGTCGGGATCGCCCATGGATCATGGGCATCCTGAACGTCACGCCGGACAGCTTCAGTGACGGCGGTCGCCACGCCATTCCGGCCATAGCGATTAAGGCCGGAATGGCGATGATCGCCGCCGGTGCCGATATTCTGGACGTCGGTGGCGAAAGCACACGTCCCGGTTCCGTCGCCGTTTCACCGGAAATCGAACAAGACCGAGTGCTGCCGGTCATTCGCGCCCTGGCCGCATCGGGCGCGCTTGTTTCCGTCGACACCCGTCATGCCTCCACCATGGCGGCGGCCTTGGCTGCCGGTGCTGCGATCGTCAACGACGTGTCCGCCCTGACGCACGACCCCGATGCGTTGAGCGTGGTGGCGCGGGCAGGGTGCCCGGTGGTGTTGATGCATATGCGCGGAACGCCTGAAACCATGAACGGGTTGGCGTGCTACGACAACGTCGTCTCCGACGTGCGCGCGGAACTGGCCGAGACGCTGGCACGCGCGGTTCACGGCGGCGTCGCTGCGGAGCGCATTGCGCTCGACCCCGGCATCGGCTTCGCGAAGACGGCGGAACAAAGCCTTGCATTGCTGCGCGGGTTGCCCGACCTGGCCACGCTGGGTCGGCCTCTGCTGGTTGGCGTATCGAGAAAGTCCTTCATCGGTCGCATTGCGGAGCAGCCCGATGCGGCCCGTCGTGTGGGTGGATCGCTGGCGGCGGGGTTGTACGCGCTGTCGCGCGGGGCGCGCATTCTGCGCGTGCACGATGTCGAGGAAACGGTTCAGGCAGTGCGGGTTTGGTCCAGCTTGACGAATTAGCGACCGTGACGCTTCCCCAATGTGACACTGACGGGCTAAATGGGCGGCAGCGGGGGTGACGGAGATCTGATGACTAAAACCAGACGCCTGTTTGGCACCGACGGCATTCGCGGCAGAGCCAATACCGACCCGATGACCGCCGGGACCGCGCTGCGGCTGGGCCAGGCCGCGGGGCTTTTGTTCACGCGCGGCGCGTATCGTCACAAGGTGGTCATCGGCAAGGACACCCGCCTGTCCGGCTATATGATCGAGCCGGCGTTGACCGCCGGGTTCATCGGCGCCGGCATGGATGTGACGCTGCTGGGGCCGTTGCCGACGCCGGCGATCGCGATGTTGACGCGCAGCATGCGGGCCGATCTTGGCGTGATGATCTCCGCCTCGCACAACTCCTATGAAGATAACGGCATCAAGCTGTTCGGGCCGGACGGGACCAAACTGTCGGATGAGCGCGAGGACGAGATCGAGGCGCTGATGGACGAAGGCTTTGCCGATCGTCTGCCGCAAGGGGCCGGCTTGGGCCGCGCGGTGCGTCTGGAAGATGCGGGAAGCCGTTATATCGAGGTGGCAAAGGCGACATTCCCGCGCGGACTGCGGCTCGATGGACTGAAGATCGTGATCGATTGCGCGAACGGTGCCGGGTACAAGGTTGCACCGACGGTGTTGTGGGAGTTGGGGGCGCAGATCATCCCGGTCGGCGTGTCACCCAGCGGCACCAACATCAATAAGGGCTGCGGGTCTACCGCGCCGGAATTTCTCTGCGCGCAGGTACTGGAACACGGGGCGCATCTCGGGATCGCGCTGGATGGCGACGCCGACCGGTTGGTGATCGCGGATGAGCGTGGCGAAGTCGTGGACGGCGACCAGATCATCGCCCTGATCGCGCGATCGTTACAGGAAAGCCAGCAGTTGCGCGGCGGCGGCGTGGTCGCCACGGTGATGTCGAACCTGGGGCTGGAACGGTTTTTGACCGGACGCGGCCTGGCTCTGCATCGCACCAAGGTCGGTGACCGCTATGTCGCTGAACGCATGCGAGAGACCGGGATTAACGTGGGCGGGGAGCAGTCGGGCCACGTCATTCTCTCTGACTTCGCCACAACCGGGGACGGGCTGTTGGCTGCGTTGCAGGTTCTGGCGGTGCTGGTTCAGGAAGGCCGGTCGGCCGGCGAGGCCTGCCGCGTGTTCGAAAAGCTGCCGCAGGTCCTGAAGAATGTGCGCTTCAGCGGCGTCTCTCCGTTGCAGTCGCCGCTCGTGCAGCGGCACATCGCCGATGTCGAGGGGCGCCTGAACGGTGCCGGTCGCGTGCTGATCCGCGAGAGCGGAACCGAACCTCTGGTGCGCGTGATGGCGGAAGGCGAAGACGAGTCGATGGTGGCGCGGGTCGTAGACGAGTTGTGCGCCACAATCGCCGAAGCCGCGCGCGCGTCGGGGCGCGGCTGATGTTGGGGCGGGTTTTGGTCATCGCGGGGTCGGATTCCGGCGGTGGGGCAGGGATCCAGGCGGACATCAAGGCGATCACCGCATTGGGAGCTTTCGCGGCGACCGCGGTGACGGCGCTGACGGCGCAGAACACGCTGGGCGTGCATGGTGTTCATGTCGTTCCGCCGGCGTTTATCCGTCAGCAGATCGAAGTCGTGATGGCCGATATCGGCGCCGATGCCATCAAAACCGGCATGCTGGGCGACGCCGCGACGATCGAGACGGTGTGTGAGACCTTGGCGGCGTGTGCCGCGGGCGTGCCCGTCGTGGTCGATCCGGTCATGGTGGCCAAGGGCGGGCATAGCCTGTTGGCGGCCGAGGCCGTCGCGACCTTGCGTCGTCGGCTGTTGCCGATGGCCACCGTGTTGACTCCCAATTTACCGGAAGCCGAGGCGTTGACCGGGCTGACGATTCAGACTGTTTCCGACATGCGCGTCGCCGCGTCGGTACTGCTGTCCCTTGGCGTGCCGGCGGTGCTGCTGAAAGGTGGGCATCTGGATGGAGACACGCTGGTCGATCTGTTGGCGACGGCGGACGGGATAGAGGCGTTTTCGTCGCCGCGCATCCAGACGCGCCATACGCACGGCACCGGCTGCACCACGGCTTCGGCTGTCGCCGCGGGATTGGCGCAGGGGATGAACCTGCGCGACGCGGTGATTCGCGCGCGGGCTTATGTGCGCGCGGCGATCGCCGGTGCTCCTGGATACGGCGCGGGGCACGGGCCGTTGGATCACGCCGTCACCGCCGATGTCACGAGGATCGGCTGATGTTGCCCAAGGCGATCTTGTTCGACATGGATGACACGTTGATCTCCGCCTATGCGCAGCCGGAACTAGCCTGGCGAGCGATCTCGGCGGAGTTCGCGACGGCGTTGGAGCCGCTGTCGGCGCAATTGGTGGCCGACGCGGTGGCGGTGGCGTCCGATGCGTTTTGGGCGGACGAGGAACGCCATCGGCTCGGTCGTCTTAACCTGATCGATGCACGCACGGGTATTGTGGCGGAGGCCTTCGCGGCCTTGGCGTCCGCCGGGCACTCGGCACCGTCGGCCACCGTTGCGCGCGATATGGCGCATCGCTACGGCACCTATCGCGACGAGCAGATGTATCTGTTCGATCGCGCGCACGAGGTTGTGGACTGGTTCCGCGATCAGGGGGTGCGACTGGCTTTGGTGACCAACGGGACGAGCGCGGCGCAACGCGCGAAGATCGAGCGGTTCGATCTGGAACACCGGTTTCACCACATCCAGATCGAAGGCGAGCACGGCTTCGGCAAGCCGGAAGAACGCGCCTATCGCCATGCCTTGGCGGTGCTGGGGACGGAGGCGCACGAGACCTGGATGGTGGGCGATAATCTGGAGTGGGAGATCGCGGCGCCGCAGCGCCTGGGGATTCGGGGTATCTGGCACGACTCGCTCGGGCGCGGGCTGCCGGCGGGAACGGTTGTGCGTCCCGACCGTATCATTCGGTCGCTGGGGGAGTTGTTGCCGGGAGGAGCGTGAGCGACGGTGTCACCCTCCCATTTCACCCGCCCCGGTGATCCAACCCGATATCCAAAACCTGCGCACTGTGCGTCAGCCACCCCACCGACATCAGGTCGACGCCGGATTGTGCGATCGGCAGCGCGGTTTCCGGGCGGATGCGACCCGAAGCCTCGGTGATCGCGCGTCCCGCGACAATGCCGACGGCCTCACGCAGCATGTCCGGGCCCATATTGTCGAGCAGAACGGCATCGACGCCCAGGTCCATCGCCTCGCGCAATTGATCCAGCGTGTCGACCTCCAACTCAATCTTGACCAAGTGTCCTACCCCAGCGCGGGCACGCTCCACCGCGGTGCGTACGCCGCCGGCGATGGCGACGTGATTGTCCTTGATCAGGACTGCGTCATCCAAACCGAAGCGATGGTTCGACCCACCGCCCACCCGCACCGCGTATTTCTGCGCCGAGCGCAGACCGGGCATGGTTTTACGGGTGCAGCAGACTTGCGCTTTGTGACCGGCAATTGCGTCGGCGATGCCGCGCGTGGCCGATGCCACGCCGCTGAGGTGCGACAGGAAGTTCAGAGCCACACGCTCCCCGGTCAGAATCCCACGCGCGGGACCGCTGACGGTCGCGATCAGATCGCCGGGCTTCAGGCGGCTGCCATCCGTCAGAGCGACCCGGAACTGGATCGCGGGATCGATCAAATGGAAGGCGATGCGGGCGAAATCCAACCCGGCCACGACTCCGGGTTGACGCGCGACCAGGGCGCATTCCGTCCGAGCCTCCGCCGGCACGATCGAATCTGTCGTCAGGTCCCCCGCTCGGCCTAAATCCTCCAGCAGCGCGGCGCGCACCGAAGGCTCGATCATGATGGCGGGAAGGGCAGGGATCGACATGATCAGCGCACCGCCAGCATGCGTTCGACGGAAAGGCGGGCCCGATCCATCAACATCGGGTCGATGGTTACTTCGTGCGTCATCGTTTCCAGCGAGCGACGAATCTTCGGCAGTGTGATCCGCTTCATGTGCGGGCAAAGATTGCACGGACGCACGAACGACACGGCGGGATGGTTGACCGAGATATTGTCGGCCATGGAGCATTCGGTCAGCAACACGACGCGCGCCGGCTGTTCACGCCCGACATAGGCGTTCATGTCGGCGGTGGAACCGGCGTAATCGGCCTCGGCCAGAACATCCGGCGGGCATTCGGGGTGGGCGAGGATGATCACGCCGGGATGATCGGCGCGCAGCGCGCGGACCTCGGCCGGGGTGAAACGCTCGTGCACCTCGCAATGGCCGGCCCAGGCGATGATCTTCACCTTGGTTTGCGCGGCGATATTCTGGGCGAGGTATTCGTCGGGCAGCATGATGACGGTATCGACGCCGAGGGACTCCACGACCTTTTTGGCATTGCCCGATGTGCAGCAGATATCCGATTCCGCCTTCACCTCGGCGGTCGAGTTCACATAGGTGACGATCGGCACGCCGGGATGGCGCGCGCGCATCAGGCGCACATCGGCGGCGGTGATGGAGGATGCGAGGGAGCAGCCGGCATCCAGGTCGGGGATCAGCACAGTCTTCGACGGGTTCAGCATCTTGGCGGTTTCCGCCATGAAGTGGACGCCGGCGAGGACGATGACATCTGCATCGACGGTCATGGCTTCACGCGCCAGCGCCAGGCTGTCGCCGACGATGTCGGCCACGCAGTGGAAGATTTCCGGTGTCTGGTAATTGTGCGCCAGGATGACGGCGTTGCGTTCGCGCTTCAGGCGGAGGATGGCCTCGATATCGTCGGCGAAGACCGGCCACTCGATGCGCGGGATGACGGACTTGACGCGGTCGTACAGCGGCGCGGTGCGTTCCATGACGGTGGAAGCGGACATGGTGTGGCCCTCCTTCATATATGCTCTATATGAGCATTTATGATTTTTATGCTAGAGATGAGCATAAGATTGTCAAGAGCCGTCATCGGCGGAGGCATCCGACGCCGAGCGCGTCGAATGCCTCCAACCAATCAAACCGAAGGTGTCAGGCCTTCGGGGCGAGCTTGTCCTGAGTCTTGGTGTCGAAATCGCCGGCGTCGTGGCGTTCGTGCAACTGGCTCGCCGAAGCGCCCTGCAGGCGGTTCACCATGCGGCCGCGCCGCACCGCCGGACGTTGCCCGATTGTGTCGGCCCAGCGTTGCACATTCTTGTATTCGTCGACCGCCAGGAATTCGCCGGCCCCATACAGAAGACCCTTCGCCAGACCGCCGTACCATGGCCAGACCGCGATGTCCGCAATCGTGTACTCGTCCCCGCCGAGATAGGCCGTTTCGCCGAGACGGCGATCCAGAACGTCCAACTGGCGCTTGGTTTCCATCGCGAAGCGATCGATCGCGTACTCAATCTTGGTCGGGGCATAGGCGTAGAAGTGCCCAAAGCCGCCGCCCAGATAGGGCGCGCTGCCCATTTGCCAGAACAGCCAGGACATGCACTCGGCGCGGGCCGCGGCTTCGGTCGGCAGAAGCGCGCCGAATTTTTCGGCCAGATAGACCAGGATCGCGCCGGATTCGAATACGCGGATAGGGTTCGGGCCGCTACGGTCCATCAGCGCGGGAATCTTGGAGTTCGGGTTGATCGATACGAACCCGCTGCCGAACTGGTCGCCATCGCCGATCTTGATCAGCCAGGCATCGTATTCCGCGCCGGAGTGGCCAAGGGCCAGCAACTCCTCCAGCATCACCGTCACTTTCTGGCCGTTCGGGGTACCCAGCGAATAAAGCTGCAACGGGTGGCGACCGATCGGCAGTTCCTTCTCGTGCGTAGCCCCCGCGATCGGGCGATTGATGTTCGCGAACCGGCCGCCGCTGGCCTTGTCCCAGGTCCAGACCTTCGGCGGTGTGTACTCGGTAGAACTGCTCATTGCTCACATCTCCAGAGATTCGGCGGGCAGCGTTCTCGCTCCGCTGATGCCGCGCAGGTTGGCACACCGGGTGGGGTGGCGTCACCCAGTGGGAAATCAGATGGAGGAGACGCGGCGGGAGTGTCCGGTGTTAGCCGAAAGCCCCGACCTCGTGCGTAATGGCCGTGGCGATTTCGCGCACCATGGCGAACAATGTGCGCATCGGCGCGAAGATTTCCCGATGTTCGCGGATATAGGCGTCTGTCGCGCGCGGCGCAGCCGGTTCAGCGTAGTCGCGATCGGCCGCCGGGTCCGGCGCGGCGGGAAAGATTTCCGCGAGAATTTTCAATGACTCGTCGATATCCAACCGCAGGATCGCCGCTTCCAGCACCAACCGGGTGACCCCGTGGCGCGGCGAGAAGTCAGAGATTTCGGTCGACAACAGCCAGATGCGATGAATCAGCGCCAACCGCAGCGCGTGCAGCAATACTTCCCGGGTCGCCATGCGGGGCGCATCGGGCCACGCGACCCGCAGTGCGAGGTGATCGGCCGAGATCCGTCGGAACATCGATTGTGCGTTTGCCCAGACGCCAAGCCGTTCCAACGACCGTGCCACGGAAACCAGCGCTTCCCGCCGCCCGGGCAAACGGGTCTGCGCCGCGCGATCGAACCAACTGCCGGGGTCAAGCGTCGCGATCACAGCGCGCAGCACATCGATATCGGAATGCGCCAGCCCGTGCGCCGCAAGATCGAGTGCTCGGCGAAAGCGCCGGCTTTTCTCTCGCATTTCGGCGAAGATCTCGGGGTGGCGCGCGGCGGCGGCCCCGATCCCTTGCAGCGTATTCGCGCACCAGCCGAGTTGCTGCAAAATCGCGTTGTTCGGGATCGCCCGTAATTCTCGGGGATGGCGGATACGCGCCGCACCCGCCACGCCGTCTGACTGCCGAGCGGAAGGGCGCGATCCCGTGGGATCGAGAAGAGATGGGCCGAAGGCACCCAGCAGAGAGCCATAGCCGGCGTCCTCGACCAACCCTTCCATGGCACCGCGGATTGTCGCGAAGAAATCGGCCGAGAAATCGGAATCGGCGTAGACCGGGTCCTCGATCGGACCGGCGGCGCGATGAAATGTCTGTTCGGCAATCCGCGTTACGGTCGCCAGCGCGAGTTCCGGCGTTCCGAACAGCAAATACCCATCGCCCCCCTGAAACGCGCTCTCCTCCCTTACCTTCAGCCCTGCTCGGCTGAGTGCCTGGCGAGACGCGGTGGGCGACAGGTATTTCAGGCGATCGGCGAGTGAGCCGGGATGCGAACCGCGCCCGACACTTTCGCCGTGAGTATCGAACAGAATGACCTCGACGCCTGAAATCCCGTGCTTTGCGAGGGTTTCGCCGATTTTCAGCCGCAGCCGCTCGATCAGGTAGCTGGCGGCGAGCTGGCCGATGTAGCGGCCGGAATCCGAGTAGCCGAACTGTAGCGCGAGACGTCCGGTCGCCTTCAGATAGGCGCGATAATGGGGGCTGCGTAGGGCTTCATCCAGAACACGTGCACCGCTTTCCAAAGCGTCCGCCGTTTCGAACAACGGACTGATTTCGATATTGCGTTCGATCCCGAACAGTTTCGCCAGCCACAGCGCGGCGAGCAATGTGTAGCCGGTTTCGGTTTCGGCGATCAGAAAACGAACCGGGGCCGAACTGTCGACGTGTTTGACGATCTGCGCGACGGTCATCATGAGCCGAGCGGCTGACGCCTGTTCGGCGAGGAGCGCGCCGAAATCGACGGGGATTGGTTGGACGGAATCCAGTGCCGCGTTGATTTTGGCGAACAGGGTGCGTCGGTGGGAGGGGTCCTCCGGCGGGTCGGCGATGCCGAGGCGCTGGCGGACGACGTTATGGATTTGCGCGGCGTTCAGACGCGTGTGGGTATGAGCCAGCGCCAACCCGTGCGAGACCAGCCCAGCGCGCACCAAGGCCAGATCCTGCCGAACCGCATCGGATGGCGCGGCGGCGATCGCGGTGTCGAACAGCGGTAACAACGGGGCCGGGGAGGTCATTGCCGCCTCGCGCCCGTCGATCATGATGCGCGCGAAGGATGCGACGGAGGACGGTTCGGGCTGGGTCGGGCAGGCGTCGATCTGTGCCGTCGTGGTGTCGAGCGCCAGTTGGACACGGCTTTCCAGTATCGCGACGCCGGCAACCCCCGCCAGAATGCGGTTCAACTGAAGCCGCTTCATTTCCAGCCGCAGTCGAAACGTGTCGGACCAGCCGATGTCGGTCCGCCCGTCGGTGTCGTAACCGACCCAGGTGGACAGGATGACGGGGCGCGGAGTCAGTTCCATCCAGCGGTCCGGCCAGGCGGATCGCGCGACGTGCAACAGTGCCGCGTTGAACCGATCGATCGCGTCGCGGCCATAGGATATCGCGACCAGCGCGCGTTCAAACTCTTCTCGAAGCGTAATGGGCGGCGGGCGATGGGAGCCGGTCGGAAGCCCCGGTCGACCACTCGCGGTTTCCGCCAGGGCGCGACCGATCGGTTCAGGCAGTGAGAAGGTCGGATGCGCGGTGAAGACCGCCGCGAAGCGGGATCGTTCAACCAGATCCTTATACTCGGCCCAGCGGACTGGGGAGTCGTTCGGATCGGGGCGCAGCAGGGTTTCCGCCAGACCGCGCAACGCCGCGTCGTTCGCTGTTGTATCGACACCGCCGACATAGGCGGCCAGTCGATCGGCGCGCGCGGCAAAGGCGGTATCGCGGAGATGTTGGATCAGCGCCGCGATGGCGGTCAGATCGAGGTTGCCCTGGTCGATCCGCCGGGTTATCGCCAAGGCGACCAAAAGGACGGGATTACCGAACGGATCCTGTTCGACGCGGGCACCTAATCGCGCGGTCAGGTCCAGCAATTCCTGGGCGAGCGCGGTAGCCGGATCGGGGGGGGCTAAATCGGGCATGCAGGCAGCATGACTCGATTTGTGCAGTGCAGCAATAGGCATAACGCGCTGAAAAGCGACCATGGGGCGGGACGAGGAATGGCTCTTGCTGCACCGCAGCATAACTGACAACATCCTCTGGAGGTACAGGCAAGGTGGGGCAATTGGACGATACAACCAACTCTCGCGGCATGATCGGCCCGCTTCCGGACATGGCGGCTCGGACGCCGGAGGCGTTGCGCGCGGCCATCCTGACCAAGTTGACCTCCCACGTCGGGAAGCGCCGCACGATTGCGACGGACCGGGACTGGTTGCTGGCAACCGCGATCGCGGTGCGCGATCTGGCGGTGGATCGATGGCTGGCGAGCATCGACGCGGCGTATCAGCAGGGCGAAAAGCGCGTCTATTATCTGTCGCTGGAGTTTCTGATCGGCCGGTTGTTGTTCGACAACCTGAACAACCTTGGCATCATGGACGCGGTGCGCGCCGCATTGGCGGGGCTTGACGTCGATCTCGATCGTTTGCGCGCGCTGGAACCCGATGCGGCGCTGGGTAACGGCGGCCTGGGCCGCCTTGCCGCATGCTTTATGGAAAGCATGGCGACACTGGGCATTCCCGCGCACGGCTATGGGATCCGTTACGATCACGGCCTGTTCCGGCAGGTCATCATGAACGGCTGGCAGGAAGAATTCCCCGAGGAGTGGCTGTCGTTCGGCAATCCCTGGGAGTTTGAACGTCCCGAGGTGCAGTACGATATCGGCTTCGGCGGTTCTGTCGCGACGATGCTTGGCGATGACGATATCGATCATCATACGTGGCGGCCGGCGGAAACTGTTGTGGCGGTGGCTTACGACACGCCATCGGTGGGCTGGCGCGGCCGGCGGGTCAACACGCTGCGACTGTGGTCGGCGCGCCCGGTCGACCCGTTGCGGCTGGACGTGTTCAACCATGGGGACCATGCCGGCGCGCTCGCGGCGCGGGTGCGGGCGGAAGCGATTTCCAAAGTATTGTACCCGTCCGATGCAACCCCGGCCGGGGAGGAGTTGCGACTGCGGCAGGAGTATTTCTTCGCGTCCGCGTCGCTGCAGGATCTGGTGCGGCGGCATATCAAGGCGTTCGGAGATATCGCGTCGCTGCCGGAGAAAACCGCGATTCAGTTAAACGACACGCATCCCGCCATCGCGGTCGCGGAGCTGATGCGGATCCTGGTCGATCTGCATCACGTTCCCTGGGAAGAGGCGTGGCGGATGACCCAGGCGACGATCGCCTATACCAATCACACCTTGTTGCCGGAGGCGTTGGAAACCTGGCCGGTGCCGTTGATGGAGCGCTTGCTCCCCCGGCACATGCAAATCATCTATCTCATCAATGCTCGGCATTTGGCGGCTTTGCAGGCCGGTAATCCCGGGGACGACGGGCTGATGTCGCGTCTGTCGATAATCGACGAGCAGCGCGGGCGGCGCGTGCGCATGAGCCACCTGGCCTTCCTGGGCTCTCATCGGGTCAACGGTGTCTCCGCATTACACACCGACCTGATGCGGGAAACTGTGTTTCGCGATCTGCACGCCTTGCGGCCGGGACAGATCGTCAGCGTTACCAATGGCATCGCGTTCCGTCGCTGGCTGCACGAAGCCAATCCGGGTCTGACGCGGTTATTGGTCGATGCGCTTGGTCCACGTGTGCTCGATAGCGAAAACATCCTTGCCGATCTGCGGCCATTTGCGACCGACGCGGCGTTTCAGGAGCGGTTTGAGGCGGCGCGTCAGGTCAATAAGGCGGCGTTGGTGCGTCTGATCCGCCGCGAAACCCAGATCAGGGTCGATCCCTCCGCGCTGTTCGACGTGCACATCAAGCGTATCCACGAATACAAGCGGCAATTGCTGAATATTCTTGAGACCATCGCGCTTTACAACGCGATCCGCACCCATCCGACCTACGATTGGGCGCCCAGGGTCAAGCTGTTCGCCGGCAAGGCGGCGGCGAGCTATCATCAGGCCAAGCTGATCATCAAATTGGCGCATGACGTTGCGCGCGTGATCAACAGCGATCCCGTCGTCCGCGATCGGCTGAGCCTTGTTTTTCTGCCCAATTATTCCGTGAGCCTGGCGGAGGCAATCATTCCGGCTTCCGATGTATCGGAACAGATTTCCACGGCCGGGATGGAAGCTTCCGGCACGGGGAATATGAAATTCGCCCTCAACGGTGCGTTGACCATCGGTACCTTGGATGGCGCGAACATCGAAATTCGCGATCAGGTCGGCGCTGACAATATCTTCATCTTCGGCCTTACCGCCGCGGAGGTCGAGTCAAGCCGAGCGCATGGGATCGACGCGACGGCGACGATCGCGGGCTCGCCGATTTTGGCGGAGGTGTTGGAGGCCATCGCCGGCGGGGTGTTCTCTCCCGACGAGCGGGATCGCTACGCAGGACTGGTGAACAGTCTGCGGCATCACGACTACTTCATGGTTTGCGCGGATTTTGACGCCTACTATCGCAGTCAGCGAGAGGTTGGTGCGTTATGGCGTCGGCCGCGGGATTGGTGGCGCGCCAGCATCATGAATACCGCGGGTGTGGGCTGGTTTTCCTCCGATCGCGCGATCCGCGATTATGCCAGGGAAGTCTGGGATGTCCCGGTCTGGCGAGAGGATTGATCATGACCGGCTGGCGGGCGGAGGCAACGGACGTCGCGGCGATCGTCGGGGCGTATCATGCCGATCCCTTCGCGGTTCTTGGACCGCATGGGCTGCCCGATGGGACATGTGCGATCCGGGCCTTCGTGCCGGACGCCGATCGGCTGATCCTGCTTCGCGACGGCGACCTGCCGAAATTCGATTTTGTACGGCGGGAGGAGAGCGGCTTCTTTGAGCTCCTGCTCGATACGCCGAGCGGCTATCGGCTGCGCGCGGAGCGGGGTGGCGACGCGTGGGAGTTCCGCGATCCCTTCGCCTTTGGGCCAATCCTGGGGGCGATGGACGAGCATTTGCTGCTCGAAGGCACGCATCGTCGGCTTTACGACCACCTGGGGGCGCACCCGCGCCGGCATCAAGGCGTGGATGGAGTCAATTTCGCGGTCTGGGCACCGAACGCGACGCGTGTTTCCGTTGTCGGCGATTTCAACCGCTGGGACGGGCGGCGTCATCCCATGCGCAAGCGCGTCGATAGCGGCATCTGGGAGATTTTCCTGCCGGACCTGGGCGAAGGCCTTGTCTACAAGTACGAAATTCTCGCTCGCGACGGTCGGGTACTGCCGCTGAAAGCCGATCCGTTCGGCTTTGCCGCGGAGATGCGCCCGTCCACCGCGTCGGTCGTGGCGCGGACGGATCGGTTTCGGTTTGCCTCGGCTTCGCCGTCTGCCGCGGAGCCTCGGCGGGCACCGATGGCGACGTACGAAGTGCATTTGGGGTCATGGCGGCGCGGCGCGAACGGGCGTTACCTCAGCTACGACGAACTGGCCGATACGTTGATCCCCTATGCCGCCGATCTGGGCTTTACCCATCTTGAACTGCTGCCGGTCAGTGAGCATCCGCTGGATGCGTCATGGGGTTATCAGCCGATCGGTCTGTTCGCGCCCAGCGCGCGGTTCGGCGATCCCGCGGGGTTCGCCCGCTTCGTCGATCGCGCGCATGCGGCAGGGTTGTCGGTTATTCTTGATTGGGTGCCCGCGCATTTTCCGACCGATCCGCACGGGCTCGCGGATTTCGACGGTGGGCCGCTTTACGAACACGCTGACCCTAAAAGAGGGTTTCACCCCGACTGGAATACGGCGATCTACGATTACGGACGGCGCGAGGTCGCGAATTTTCTGATCGCGTCGGCCCTGTACTGGTTGGATCGGTTTCGGATCGATGGTCTTCGCGTCGATGCTGTCGCATCGATGTTGTATCTCGACTATTCCCGCGGCCCCGGCGGATGGACAGCGAATGCCGACGGGTCGAACGACAATCGCGATGCCGTCGCCTTTCTGAAGCAATTCAACCGGACTGTGTGCGATGCCTATCCCGGGGCCGTCGCGATCGCCGAGGAATCGACGGCCTGGCAGGGGGTGTCGCACCCGATCGAGGACGGCGGGCTCGGGTTTGGGTTCAAGTGGAATATGGGTTGGATGCACGACACGCTGGATTATATGGCGGCGGACCCGGTGCATCGCCGATGGCACCACGACAAGATGACGTTCGGGATTGTCTACGCATTCTCCGAAAATTTTGTTTTGCCGTTGTCGCATGATGAAGTTGTGCACGGTAAGCGCACGATCCTGGGCCGCATGCCCGGCGACGCGGGGAGTCAGTTCGCCAATCTGCGCGCCTATTACGCATTCATGTGGGCGCAGCCCGGCAAAAAGCTGCTGTTCATGGGGCAGGAGTTCGGGCAGCGACGTGAGTGGAACGCCGATACGGAACTGGACTGGGACCTGTTGGATCAAGCTCCGCATCGCGGCGTGGCGTCGGTGATCCGAGATTTGAACCGATTGTATCGGACACAACCGGCCCTGCATGCGCGGGACTGCGAGGCGGACGGCTTTCGCTGGATCGTCGCGGACGATCGCGAACAATCCGTGTTTGCATGGTTGCGCCTCGCGCCAGGTTCGGCGCCTGTTGCCATTGTGGTGAACTTCACGCCCGTGCCTCGTACGGGGTATCGGATTGGCCTGCCTTCTGCCGGGCGCTGGCGAGAAATATTGAATACCGACAGCACCGATTACGGCGGTGGCGGTCGCGGCAATCTCGGGGGCATTGACGCCGATCCCGTACCCTCGCACGGCTTCCCGGCGTCGGCTGTCGTAACCGTGCCGCCGCTTGCCGCCGTTTATTTTGTCTACGAACCAACCAAGAACGCTCAAGCGCAGGAGCAGAACTGATGCCGCCACCGATCACATCGCTCGCTCGTTCCACCATGGCGTACGTGCTGGCCGGCGGCCGCGGTTCCCGTTTGCTGGAATTGACCGACATTCGCGCAAAGCCCGCCGTCTATTTCGGGGGCAAAAGCCGGATCATCGATTTTGCTCTGTCCAACGCGGTGAACTCCGGCATTCGCCGCATCGGTGTCGCGACCCAGTACAAGGCGCACAGTCTGATCCGTCATCTTAATCGGGGATGGAACTTCTTTCGCCAGGAACGAAATGAAGGTTTCGACATCCTGCCGGCCTCACAGCGTTCGGGCGGCGAATGGTACGCCGGTACCGCGGACGCGGTCTACCAGAACATCGACATCATCGAAGATTACGCGCCCAGCCTGATCGTCATCCTGGCCGGAGATCACATCTACAAGATGGACTACGGCCCCATGCTCGCCCAGCACGTGGATCAGGGCGCGGACGTGACGGTGGGCTGCATCGTGGTGCCGCGTCAGGAGGCAAGCGGCTTCGGCGTGATGGATGTCGACGCCAACGACCGCATTGTTTCCTTCGTCGAAAAGCCCGCCGATCCGCCGGGGATGCTCGATCGTCCCGACATGTCGCTGGCCTCGATGGGGATCTATGTCTTTTCCACCCGGTTCCTGATCGAACAATTGAAGCGCGATGCAGCCGACCCGACATCCAGCCGCGATTTCGGCAAGGATATCATCCCGTATCTCGTCCGGAACGGTAAGGCCGTCGCCCATCCATTGGAACGCTCGTGCATCCGGTCGGGATACGAGAGCGAGGATTACTGGCGCGACGTCGGCACCGTCGATGCTTACTTCGATGCCAATATCGACCTGACCAGCACGCTGCCGGCACTCGATCTTTACGATCGCGACTGGCCGATCTGGACTTATGCCGAGATCACGCCCCCCGCGAAATTCGTGCACGATCTCGACGGCCGACGCGGAGAGGCCATAACCTCGTTGGTTTCCGGCGGCTGCATCGTTTCCGGTGGGACGTTGCGCAACACGCTGTTGTTCACGAACGTCCACGTTCACTCCTTCGCGAAGATCGAAAGCGGCGTCATCCTCCCCAATGTCAGCATCGGTCGCGGTGCTCGGCTTTCCCGCGTGATCGTGGAAAAGGGCGTGCGTATTCCTCCGAACCTCGTTGTTGGAGAGGACCCGGTTGAGGACGCCCGTCGGTTCACGCGAACCGAAAAGGGCGTGTGCCTGATTACGCAGTCGATGCTGGATCGTTTGCCCGCGTGAGCCAGGTTAACGTTCTGGCCGTCGCGTCGGAGGTTTTCCCGCTGATCAAGACCGGCGGGCTTGCCGACGTGACTGGCGCATTGCCGCTGGCGCTGGCCGCCGAAGGCGTGCGGTCGGTGACAATGGTGCCGGGCTATCCGACGGTGCTGGCGGCGCTGAAGGGCGCCGAAGTTGTTTGGCGGTTCCCCGATTTGTTCGGTGCGCCCGCTCGGCTTTTGCGCGGAAAGGCCTCTGGGCTTGAGGTTTTGGCCGTGGACGCGCCGCATCTGTTTGACCGTCCCGGCAATCCCTACGCAGGACCCGACGGACGTGACTGGCCCGACAATGCGCTGCGTTTTGCCGGATTGGCCCGTGCCGCGGCGGATGTCGCGCGGGGCTGCCTGCCGAGCTTCGTCCCAGAGATTGTGCATGCGCATGACTGGCAGGCGGGCCTGACGTCGGCGTTTTTACATTACGGTGGGGAACGGCGGCCCGGAACCGTCATGACCATCCATAACCTGGCCTTTCAGGGTTCGTTCCCGCGCGATGTTTTGGGGCCGATCGGATTGCCGCCGAACGCGTGGAGCATCGACGGCGTCGAGTTTCATGGCTCCGTCAGTTATCTCAAGGCCGGTCTGGCGCTTTCCGATCGCATCACCACGGTGTCGCCGACCTATGCCGCAGAGATTCGTTCGGCCGAAGGCGGCATGGGCTTCGACGGCCTGTTGCGGGCGCGATCCCGTGTGCTGTTTGGCATCCTGAACGGTATCGACGACGGCATCTGGAACCCTGCGACCGATCCACTGATCGCCGCGAATTTCGACGCCCGGCGCATGGTTCGGCGGGGCATTAACAAACAGGCCGTGCAGGATCGTTTCGGTCTGGCGCGCTCCCCCGACGCGTTGTTGCTGGGCGTCGTCAGCCGGCTGAGCTGGCAGAAGGGGCTGGATTTGTTGCTGGACGCGTTGGGCCCGATCCTCGACCTTGGCGTGCAACTCGCGGTCATCGGCACGGGCGAACGCGCGTTGGAGGAGGGCTTCCGCGCGGCGGCCGAGGCGAACCGGGGACGTGTCGGCTGTGTCATCGGCTATGACGAGGGGTTGGCGCATCAGTTGCAGGCAGGGGTGGACGCGCTGGTCGTGCCATCGCGGTTCGAACCGTGCGGCCTGACCCAGCTTTGCGCGTTACGCTACGGCGCAATACCCGTGGTGGCCCGCGTAGGTGGTCTGGCCGATACGATCGTCGACGCCAATGAAGCCGCGATCGGCACAGGGGGCGGGACCGGCGTTCAGTTTGCCCCCGGCATGCTGATGTCGGGTATCGAACGGACGGTGGCCTTGTGGCGGCAACCCGAGGTTTGGAGCCGCCTGCGGCGCAATGCGATGCGCGGCGATGTGTCTTGGCGTCGCCCGGCGGCACATTACGCCGCCCTTTATCGCGAATTGATCGACGCCCGCGCGCGATGAATGGTCTGATCGTTACCGATGGGCTGGCGGAGCCGCTGGGACCTTCGCTGACGCGAACCGGTCTGAACATCGCCGTTGTTTCCACCGGCGCGTCCGCGATCGCCGTTTCGGTCTATGACGCTGCCGACCGAGAGGTCGCGCGGGTGGCATTGCCGGGGCGGACGGGCGAAGTGTTTCACGGTCATATCGCCGAACTGGGGGCGGGAACGCGCTATGGTTTGCGTGCGTTCGGGCCTTGGGACCCGGCGCGCGGCCAAAAATTCAATCCCTCGAAACTGCTGGTCGATCCCTATGCGACGGCGTTGGACCGGCCGTTCCAGCTTCACCAGTCCCTTTTCGACCGAGACCGACCCGACCCGACCGACACCGCGCCGTGGGTGCCCAAAGCGGTGGTGGAAGCCGCCGCCGAACCGATGCAGGCCCGCGCCACATTTGATTGGCGCAATCAGGTCATTCAGGAACTGCACGTCCGCGGCTTTACCATGCGCCATCCCGCCATTCCCGCCGCCATTCGCGGTACATTCGCGGGGTTGGCGCATCCGGCCGCGGTCGAATATCTGAAAAGTCTTGGTATTACCGCGGTCGAGATCATGCCTGTCGCGGCCTGGGTGGACGAGCGTCATCTCCCGCCGCTCGGGTTGACCAACTACTGGGGATACAATCCCGTCAGCTTTCTTGCGCCTGATCCGCGCCTCGCGCCCGGCGGTTGGGCAGAGATCAGAGCCGCCGTCACGGCCCTGCGTTCGGCCGGCATCGCCGTTATCGTCGATGTCGTGCTGAACCATACCGGAGAGGGCGATGAACTGGGACCGACGCTGTCGCTGCGGGGGCTGGACGATGCGCTTTACTATCGGCGGATCGATGGGCGCTATGTCAATGATACCGGCTGCGGTCATACCCTGGCGCTGGATCGCCCGCCGGTGTGGCGGTTGGCACTGGACACACTGCGTTGTTGGGCGGAGCGTGGCGGGGTTGACGGATTTCGGCTCGATCTCGCGACGACGCTGGGGCGGCGCGATGACGGGTTCGATCCCGCGGCGCCGCTGCTGTCGGCGATGGGCGCCGATCCAGTTCTGTCCCGAATGGCAATCATTGCCGAACCCTGGGATATCGGACCGGGTGGGTATCAGTTAGGGGCTTTTCCGGCGGCCTGGGGCGAATGGAACGATCAATTCCGCGATACCGTCCGTCGGTTTTGGCGTGGGGACGGCGGCATGTTGGGCGACCTCGCGACCCGCTTCGCCGGATCGGCGGACATTTTTGCCGGGCGTCATCGACCGTTGGACCGAAGCATCAATTTCATTACGGCGCATGATGGCTTCACGCTGATTGATCTCGTGTCCCACACGGCCAAGCGTAACATGGCGAATGGGGAGGATAACCGTGACGGCACGGACCGCAACCTGAGTTGGAACAACGGTACCGAGGGACCCACGACCGATCCGGCAACCCTTGCTCGGCGTGCCGGCGATGTCAGCGCCTTGCTGGCAACGTTGCTGTTGGCGCGCGGCACGCCGATGTTGTCGATGGGGGATGAATGCGGACGAGGGCAGGGAGGTAACAACAACGCTTATGCGCAAGACAACGAAACCAGTTGGTTCGATTGGGACGGGTTGGACGCCGACCTGTTGTCGTTCACCAGGCGATTGATCGCGTTGCGCCGAAGCAGCCCGTGTCTGTCCGATCCAAGGCCGCTCACGGGCGAGATTATCGGTGAAAGCGGGTTCGCGGATGTCGCCTGGCTACGTCTCGACGGCGCGAAGATGCGGGACGCGGACTGGCAGGATGCCGATCGTCGTACCCTGATTGCGATGTTGCACACAGCGGCCCCTACTGAAGAAACACTGATCGTGATGTTGCATGCCGGGACCGAACCGGCGTGCGCTGTGCTGCCCGACGCGCCGCCGGGGATGCGTTGGCACGTGGCGATCGACAGCGCGGACCCCGAGCGCGAAGGGGACGTGGACGATGCGGTCGCGCTATCCGCTCGTTCGGTCGTGTTGCTGCGCGCTCGCGCGGGACGGGCCAACCGATCCGGGGTCTCCGACGCCGAACTCGACCACTTGGCGACCGCCGCGGGGATTGCCCCGGTTTGGTGGGATATTTCAGGCCGCGAGCACCGGACGGGCAACGATACCAAACGGGCGTTGCTGCTATCGATGCGCCTGCCGGCGGAAACGCGCGACGATTGGCGCGATAGCCTGTGGCGTTTGCAAGCACCGCGTGCCTTGCCGACCTCGCTGACCGTTTCGGTCGACGAGCCGGTGACATTGCCGATCCGGCGCGGCGTCTGGGGTTCGTTGCTGACCGAGGATGGGGGAACGATCCGGATCCCGGTTGCCGAGGGATTGCTGACTTTGCCGCCTCTCGAGGTCGGGCGCCACAGGGTCATCCTGGATGACGAACCGTCCACGACGTGCCATCTGATGGTCGCCCCTTCGTCTTGCTTTCTGCCGGAGGTTTTGGCGGCGGGCGGGCGTCGCTTCGGCATCGGCGCGCACCTGTATTCCTTACGCGGCACTTCCGATAAGGGCATCGGCGATTTCGCGACCTTGGCCGAACTGGGTGGTGTCGCAGGCCGAGCGGGCGCGGCGGTTGTGGGCTTGAATCCGATGCACGCGCTGTTTCCAGGCGATCGGTCGCGCGCCAGTCCGTATCATCCGTCGCATCGTATGTTCCTGGACCCGATTTATATCGATGTCGACGAGTTCCCGGCTGCCGAACCGACGCCATTCGCCGGTCTGTCCGCATTGAACATGGTCGATTACGACGCCGTCTGGAAAGCGAAGCTGCGGATTCTGGAAGCTGCCTTCGCCGCATCCGGCGGCGACGATCCCGATCTCGACAGGTTTATCGCGTCCGAAGGTGTCGCACTGCGTGACTTCGGTCGGTTCGAGGTTATCGCGTCGGTCGTCGGTCATACCAACTGGCACGATTGGCCGGATGGGCTGCGAAGCCCGGATGCGTCCGATGTCGCCGGTTTCGCAGCGGACCATGCCCGTGCCATTCGGTTCATTTGCTATATGCAACTTCTGGCCGAACGGCAGCTTGGTCGAGCGGCCAGACAATCGCGGGAGGCGGGTTTATCGATCGGTCTGTATCGCGATCTCGCGATCGGATGTGCTCCGGACGGCGCGGAGGCATGGGCAAATCAGGATGTCATGCTGTCGGGCGTTTCTGTCGGCGCGCCGCCCGATCCGTTCTCCGCCACCGGGCAGGTATGGGGGCTGCCGCCATACGATCCGTTGGCGATGGCGCGGGACGGCTATCGCGTGTTCGCGGGGTTGCTCGCCGCGAATATGCGCCATGCCGGGGCGTTGCGGATCGACCACGTCATGGGGCTTCGCCGACTGTTTTTGGTGCCGAACGGCGCGACGGCGGCCGATGGTGCCTATCTCGACTACCCTCTCCGCGACCTGATGGGTCAGTTGGCGCTGGAGAGTATGCGTGCCCGTTGCCTGATCGTCGGAGAGGACCTTGGGACCGTGCCGGACGGCATGCGGGAGGCACTGAACGCAGCGCGCGTGCTGTCCTATCGGGTTTTGTGGTTCGAGAAAGATGGTTCGGCGTTTCGGCCACCCGCGACCTGGCCCGCCCTGGCGGCGGCCTGCGTATCGACTCACGACCTGCCGACGTCGCGCGGTTGGTGGGAGGGCGCGGATATCGCCGAACAACAGGCGCTTGGTTTGTTGGAAGCGCCGGCTGCCGATAAGGCACGACAGGATCGGCTGGCGGATAAGGGGGCGCTGCTCGACTTTATGCGCGACGAAGGTGTCGCTGTCGGAACCACCGATCCGACATCGGCGGAAGCGCCGACCGTCGCCATGCATGCGCTGATGGCCTCGACCCCCTGCCTGCTGGCGTTGGCGCAGGCGGACGATCTGACCGGCGAGCAGCGTGCGGTCAACCTGCCCGGCACGGATCGGGAACGTCCAAACTGGCGGCGCCGTCTGGAGATCCCGGTGTCAGGTTTGTGCGACGGTCCCATCGCAACCCCAATTCTGACCGCCTTGCACGAGGGCGGGCGCGGCGCGGAGCTGGATTAACCGGCGGCATAGGCGATTGCCGCGATATTGACGCGGCGCGGCGCGTGGTGGAGCTTGGTGCAGGGAGAAAACGGATAACCTGCATGCGGGACGGACGCGACGGCGCGCCTTTGCTGACGGTCGAGAAGCTGTGCGTGCATTTCAACAACGGTCGCCAGGATGTGCAGGCGACGCGCGACATCGCGTTCTCTGTCCAGCCGGGTGAACGCGTTGGGATCGTCGGCGAAAGCGGTTGCGGCAAGACCGTTACCGGGCTGTCTCTGCTCGGCCTTTTGCCGCGTCACACCAGCCGGGTGACGGGAACCGCGCTGTTCGAGGGACAAAATCTGATCGGTTTGGCACCGGACAGGCTGCGCCAAATCCGCGGTCGAAAGATCGGCATGATCTTTCAGGAACCGATGAGCGCGCTCGATCCGGTTTTCACCATCGGCAGTCAGATCGGCGAAACCATTCGCACCCATTTTGCGGTCGGCAAGAAAGAAGCGCGTCAGCGGGCGATCGCGGCGTTGGACAGCGTCGGTATCTCCAGCCCGGAGCGGGTGCATGACAGCTATCCGCATCAACTATCCGGCGGGATGCGCCAGCGCGCGATGATCGCGATCGCCCTGGTTTGCGAACCCAGGCTGCTTATTGCCGATGAGCCGACAACCGCGCTGGATGTCACCATTCAGGCGCAAATCATCGATCTGTTGATGAACCTGAGCACGCGTTCCGGCACCGCCTTGTTGTTCATTACCCACGACCTGGGGGTGATTGCCGAAACCTGCACGCGCATGATTACGATGTATGCGGGAGAGGTCGTGGAGGATGCGCCGGTCGATACGGCGCTTGTGCGGCCTTTGCATCCCTATACGTCCGGACTGTTGCGCTCCTTGCCGCGTCTGTCGGCACCGGGCACCAAGCTGCATTCCATTCCCGGGCGCGTGCCGTCGCCGCAGGCCATGCCGGATGGATGCCGGTTCGAGGAGAGATGCCCGCACGCGCTGCCCGATTGTCGGCGGCACCAGGTGCTGGATCAGGTCGGGCCGGATCGGCGGGTGCGCTGTTTCCGCCATGACGCATTGACGCTGCCCGGCGCGCTGACGGAGCAGGAGGCTTTGGTATGACCGCACCGATCCTTGCCGCGCGGGATTTGCGGATACGCTTCCCGACTCAGGATGGGCAGGAGACGGTTAAGGCCGTCGACGGCGTCAGCTTCGACGTCGAGGCGGGCGAGACTTTCGGGGTGATCGGTGAATCCGGTTCCGGCAAATCGACCCTGGGCCGAGCGGCTGTGTGTTTGTTACGACCGACGAGTGGGGAGGTGCTGCATCGCGGCGGCAATCCGTATTTGTTGCCATCCAAGGCGTTGCGCCAACAGCGGCGCGACTATCAGATCATTTTCCAGGACCCCAACGCGGCGTTGAACCCGCGGATGAGGATCGTTGATTCGATCCGAGAGCCGCTCGATATCCTCGGTGCCGGGTCGCGCGCGCAACGAACGGCGCAGGCCATGGCGATGCTGGAAATGGTCGGATTGAGGGCCGAGTTCGGCGCGCGTTATCCGCACGAACTGTCCGGGGGGCAGAAGCAGCGGGTCAACATCGCCCGCGTGCTGACCGTTCGTCCGAAACTGGTCGTGTGTGATGAGGTCGTTGCCGCGTTGGATGTGTCGATCCGCGCGGACATCCTGAACCTGTTCGCCAGTCTGCAGGGCGAATTTGGTCTGACCTATCTGTTCATTACGCACGATATCGGCGTTGTCTCGCATGTCAGTTCGCGCATCGCGGTGATGTATCTGGGACGGTTCATGGAGCTTGGGCCGGCCGAAACGATCACGCATCGGCCGTTGCACCCCTATTCCGTGGCATTGCTGTCGGCCGAACCGACGCCGTTGCCGTCTGCGATGCGGACGGGAAAACGGATCGTGTTGCAGGGGGAAATTCCCAGCCCGACCGCTCCGCCGTCCGGTTGTCGGTTTCGCACGCGGTGTCCGGTCGCGCGGGACGCGTGCGCGGAAACCGAGCCCGAATGGCGGGAAGTCAGCACCGGGCACTTCATTGCGTGTCACTTCCCCGGATCATTGGCTGCTCACTGAACAGGAACGCCCATCATGCAATCGCCCTTCGAACTTGATCGTCGCGCCTTTCTGGCCATGTTGGCGGCTGCTGCTCCCGTGGGGAGTGCCTATGCGCAGGGTACGCCGCGCAAGGGTGGGATTTTGAAGGTTTCCGCGGCCTCCAACCCGTCCAGTCTGGACCCAACCACGGGCGGCGCCGGATCGGATCACATCTTTCTGTACACGATGTTCGATACGTTGGTCGCGTTCGACTACGCGACGTTGCAGCCGATACCGGGGCTTGCGGAAAGCTGGACGTACGACGACCCGCTGACTTTGACGCTGAACATTCGACCGGGCGTGGTGTTTCACGATGGCACGCCGTGCGATGCCGCGGCGGTGAAGGAGAATTTGGACCGCAACCGCTTCGACGAGCGATCCAACGTCAAGCCGGACCTTTCGACCGTGGCCGACGTCGCGGTGACCGGTCCCTTACAACTCGTGCTGAAGTTGAAGCAACCGGATACCGCGTTGCCCCTCATCCTGTCGGATCGTGCCGGAATGATGTCGTCCCCCACCGCTTTCAAGGCGCTTGGGCGCGGGCACGATCGCGCTCCGGTCGGAGCCGGGCCATGGAAGTTCGTCAGTTGGGCGGATAACGAGCGGGTTATTGTCACGCGGCACGATCGCTACTGGCGTGCGGGGATGCCGTTTCTGGACGGGGTGGAGTTTCAGGTGATCCCGGAGGTGAACACCGGCCTGCGCTCCGTCATCGCCGGGCAGAACGATTTCGTATACTTCCTGTCGCCGCAGCAGAAGCAGATCATAGATCGCGCCAAGAATCTGACCGCCGTGACCGGTCCCACGCTGTACTGCGTGCAGTTCTACATCAATACGGCGCGCGGCCCGATGGGCGACGTACGGGTGCGCCAAGCATTGAACCATGCCGTGGACCGAGAGGAGTTCAATCGCGCCACGATGAACGGTCTGTCGGAACCGGCGACACTGACTTTGCCGTCGGCGCATTGGGCTTTCGACAAGCAGATGGCGCAGGCCTATCCGTATGATCCCGACAAGGCCCGTAAACTGCTGGCCGAGGCAGGTTTCAAGGACGGGTTGGACATTCAGGCGCTGGGCTACACGGATCAACGACACGTCCAACGTCAGGAAGTGTTGATCGAGCAGTATCGTAAAGTCGGCATCCGACTGAAATTCACCAACGGTACGATCCCGGAGATGACCAACGCGTTCTTCGTCGAGAAAAAGGGCGACATCTACCTGAGCGCCTGGACGGGGCGACCGGACCCGAGCCTGACCTACCAACTGATGTTCGGCGCCGGATCGTTCTATAACGCGAGCCGAACAGAAGCGGTTCCGGAAATCGGACCGGCTCTGCTGGAAACGCGTCGCAGTCAGGATTTGGCCGGGCGGCAAAAGGCGTTCGCCGCGCTGCAGAAAATCATTACCGAAAATGCTCTGGTCGTGCCGCTGGTGTTCCAGTTCGAGATGGATGCCCACGGCCAGAAGGTCAAAGGCTATAAGCCGAACCTGCTGGGAAAGCCGAAGTTCGAAAACGTGTGGCTCGAAGGCTGATCGGGCATGATACTGCTGCGCCATGGCAGGATGATAAGACGTCGCGCGTTTCAGATCGTGCCGGTGATTATTCTCGCGACGTTCGTGGTCTTTGGTCTTCTGCAACTCGTACCGGGCGATATCGCGGTTACGCTGGCTGGGGAGAACGCGACGGACGCGCGGATCCAGCAGATCAGGCAATCCTATGGCCTGGATCGCCCTTTCCTGGTGCAGTACGGAACCTGGCTATGGAATGCCGTGCATCTCGATTTGTCCCGGTCGTATCTCTCGAATGAGCCGGTCCTGGGCCAGATTTTGCACCGATTTCCGACCTCTCTGCTGATCGTCGGCGGTGCACTGAGCCTTTCGTTGCTGATCGGCATTCCACTGGGCGTGCTGGCCGCGACGAAATCGGGGTCGAAGCTTGATACCGCGGTAACCAGCTTTGCCTCCCTGGGCGTGGCATTGCCGAATTTCTGGCTGGCAATGATCCTGGTGGCCACGTTCGCCCTGTCATGGAACTGGTTCCCCGCCACGGGATCGGTGGCACTGGCGAAAGACCCTGCCAAGGCGCTGTTGCACGCGGCGCTTCCCGCCATCGCCCTCGCCGCAGGCGGTGTCGCCGAAGTTGCTCGGCAGTTGCGCAGTGCCTTGATCGAAATTCTGTCGTCGCAATACGTTCGGACACTGCATGCCAAAGGTCTGTCGCCGATGGCGATCCTTTGGAAGCATGGGCTGAAGAACGTCAGCGTGACGCTGCTGACGGTTATTGGGTTGCTGGTGAACCGGCTGTTGGGCGCGACGGTGGTGGTGGAGGCAGTTTTCGCAATCCCCGGCATGGGAAGCTTGATCGTCCATGCCGCGATCCATAAGGACTTCCCGGTCGTCCAAGGCGTCGTTCTATCCATGGTCGTGATTGTGATCAGTCTGAATCTGCTGATCGACCTGCTCTATACGTTGCTCGATCCCCGGGTGGGTTTGAAATGATCATCTCATTGATTCGCTGGGCGCGTTCCCACCCAAGCGCCGGGATAAGCTTGGTGTTTCTGATCGCGCTTTTTGCCCTTGCGCTGACCGCGCCGGTTGTCGCCCCGTTCGCGCCTACTACCCAAAACGTCAATAACACCCTGGCGGAGCCGTCATTGCAGCATCTGCTGGGCACCGATGACCTTGGACGGGACGTTTTCAGCCGCTTGATCCACGGTGCGCCGACCACGTTGTATGCCAGTTTTCTGGCGGTCTGCGTCGCCTGCGTGTTGGGGATCCCCGTCGGTCTGCTCGCCGGCTTTCTGGGCGGATGGGTCGACGATGCGATCAGCCGGGTGATCGATACATTATTGTCGTTTCCAGCCATCGTGCTCGCGATTGGTGTGACGGGCGCGCTGGGTATTGGCCTGACCAACGGCATGATTTCCGTGGGCATCGTGTTTTCGCCGCAGCTTGCTCGCCTGGTGCGGGCACAGACTTTGGTGGTGAAGCAAGAGCTGTACGTGGACGCAGCGCGCTGCTTCGGTGCGAGTTTGTGGCGGATTATTCTGCGCCACATCATGCCGAACGCGATTCAGCCGGTGATTGTGCAGATCACGTTGCTGCTTGCCGTTGCACTGCTGGCGGAAGCGAGTTTGAGTTTTCTTGGTCTGGGTGTGCAACCGCCGCAGCCAAGCTGGGGCGCGATGTTGGCGCGCGCGTATAACTACATGGAGATCGCGCCGGAGCAGATGTACGCTCCGGGCTTGGCGATCATGTTTACGGCGCTTGCATTCAACACGCTTGGGGAAGCGTTGCGTGTTGCCCTGGACCCTACGGCGAAGCGGCGGTAGGGGGCCTTGTCGCGAGCGTCCTTGGGATCAGGCTTCGGGCGGTGCCATCGACTTGATAAGGTCGAAGAAGCGCTTGCGAATGGCGGGATCGGTGATTCGATAATAGGCGCGCACCAATTCCAACGTTTCACGGCGGTTCAAGGTGTCGTCGCTGAACCCGTCTTGCTGTTCCAGCGCGCCGACTGCCTTGCGGGAGCTTGCCATGCCAAACGAATTGGTAAGGCTGTCGGGCATGTCGTCGAAGAAGAAGCTGATGGGAACATCGAGGACGCGCGACAGGTCGAACAGGCGCGATGCGCCGACGCGGTTCACGCCCCGTTCGTATTTTTGAACTTGCTGGAAGGTCAGCCCGAGGGCTTCACCCAGCCGTTCCTGGGACATGCCGAGCAATGTACGGCGCAGGCGAATTCGTGTTCCGACATGGACGTCGATTGGGCTTGGCCGCCCCTCTCGATCTGTTCCGCCGCCTTGCTCAGCTAACGCCATTCAAGCCCCCAAACCCGCAGTTTCGAGCACGGACAATCTTTTCGGGGATTTTGAAACCACCCACTCTACCATGCCGTGCCTTGCATCGTAGCGACCCTACCAACACAACCCAAAATTGTCAATTGTGTGTTAACGATCCAACGGATGGTGTAAATTTCTCGCTCTGTGATATTTTATAAGTCAAATGTGCCTACGCTTGTAATTTATATATCGCGACGATGAAAGTGCAAGGCGCTTGCATCAGGTGTTTCGCAATTCGATCATCCCCGCGAGTGAATTTTTTTCAAATTCCATCGATTGATCCGCCGGTCAGCAGCGCCTTGGCGGCCTCAACGACCGACTCGGTTGTAATACTGTCCATCGCCGCATCCGGACCAACCAAGGCGCGCGCCTGGCGACCGGCAGGGCCGTATTCCCGTGCGTTCGTCGGTCCGAACAGGCCGAGCGTGGGGGTACCGGAAGCGGCGGCGAGGTGCATTAATCCGGAGTCGTTGCCGATAAACAGCGTGCCGCGCTTCAGGCAGGCGGCTGCCTCGGGCAAGGTCAGGCGGCCGACAAGATCGATAGCGCCGGGCAAGGCGGCCAGCAGAGGGGCCGCCATGGCACGTTCGGTCGGCCCCGGACCGGCAATAACGGCTGGAATACAATCGCCGATGACCTGCGCTTTCAGCATTTCAAACGCCGCGGCGAACCGATCGATTGGCCAAATTTTCGGTAGCCAGTTTGCGGTGGGGGCAAGGAACACGACACGCTGCCCGTCCGGCAGAATGCGCGCGGCGACCCGATCATCGGCCTCCGACGTCCAAGTGACGGGCAAGGGCGGCGGATCGAGTTTCAGGATAGCGGCAAGTTGGGCGGTCTTATGACCTTCACCCCGTCGCATCGTCGCGCGACGGCGGGTCGGTACCAGCCAGGACAGTGCGGAGCCGCGGATATCCACGACAAGGTCCCACCACGTCGTGACCGCGGTTGCCCATAGCGGCAGCCAGTGTCGTCCGAACGGGCGCTTTTCCAGGACGATGATGCGTTCAAGGTTCGGCATCCGTCCGAAAATTCCTTCCGCGACTTTGCCGCAGACTACGGTGATTCGGGCGTCGGGATGGGTTCGGATCAGATGGTCGAGCAACCCGGTGGACAGGATTGCATCGCCGAGGCGGTTGGAGGTCACGAACAGGATGCGCATGACCGCCCCGATAGCAGTGTCGCCGGCCGTTTGCGACCGGCGACACAGGCGTATGGCGTTACCCGATCGCGCCTTCGGACTTCAGGCTCGCGACCGCGGCATCGTTGAGGCCCAACCAATCGCTGAGAACACGGTCGGTATGCTCGCCCAGCATGGGGGAGGACGTCAGGCGCGATGGTTTGCCGTCGACCCGGACCGGCCATGCCGGCATTTTGAACGGCCGATGCACGGGGTGAACCATGGTCTGCATGATTCCCCGCTGTTCGAATGTCACATCGCTGTTCAGTTCGTCGGTATCCAGCACGGCGCCGGCGGGGATGCCGGCCTCTCCGACGGCCTTCATGGCGTCGTGTTTGCTGCGCGTGCGGGTCCAGGCGGCGATGATTTCGTCGACCTCGGGTTCCAGCGCGACGCGATCGGCGGGGGTTGCATAACGCTTGTCGCCGACCAGATCCTCCCGCCCGATCAGTTTCAGCAGTCGATCCCAATGATCCGGGTTCGCTCGGCTGGTCATGATGTAAACGTAATCGTTCGGGCCGCCCGGTGCGCAGGGATACAGGCCCATCGGCGCATTGTTGACGCCTGGTACCTTGGCACCGCCGCGCTGCGCGGCTTTGCCGGTCAGTCCCTGCGTAGCGAAGTTGATGCGCATATAGTGCATGATCGCATCCTGCATCGCGACCTGCAGCTGGTGTCCTTCGCCGGTTTCGCGGCGCTTGTAGAGCGCGCCCAGGATGGTGATCGCCATCAGCATGCCGGTGCCGGTATCGCCCAGGGAAATGCCGGGGCGGGTCGGGGGGCCGTTCGGGTCGCCGGTTACGCTGAACGTGCCGCCGCAGGCCTGTGCGATCATATCGAACGCAAGGTTCTTTTCGTACGGGCTGCCTTCGCCGAAGCCCTTGATCTGGGCATAGATGATGCCGGGATTGATGGCCTTGACGACGTCATAGCTCAGCCCGAGTCGCTCGATCGCGCCCGGGGCGAAGTTTTCGATGCAGACGTCGGCGGTGCGCAGCATATCCTTCACGAGATCCAATCCCTTTTGGGACTTCAGATTGACCGTGATGGACTTCTTGTTCGCGTTAAACACGTGGAAATAGTACGGGTCGTTGTCGGGTTGGCCGGGACGCAGGCGGCGTCCTGGGTCGCCCATTTTCGGGTTTTCGATCTTGACGACGTCCGCGCCGAGCCAGGCGAGGGCTTCGGTGCAGGATGGGCCGGCTTCGAATTGGGTGAAGTCGACGATTTTGACGCCTGATAAGAATTTGAACTCGGCGGTGATGTCGTTCATGACGTGGTTTCCTCGCGGCTGTGCCTGACGAAACCCTGCCATATTGGCGCGTCGGGGCCAAATCGTGATAGCGTCGCTCGTTACATAAGATGGAGCGGCAGGCGATGGACGACGCAACAGGCGCGGTGTGTGGACCGGACGGGTGCGACGATGTGTCGGCTACGACCGCGTTGCCGACGGCGACCGGCGTTGGTACGCGGATTGATATAGTATCCGATGTCATTTGCCCCTGGTGCTATATCGGCAAGCGGCAGTTGGAACGCGCTTTGGCGATGCTGGCCGCGGAAGGGCTGCACTTCTCCATCCACTGGAACCCGTTCCAGCTTAATCCGGACATGCCGGCGGAAGGGCGCGACCGCGCCGCGTATCGCGCGATGAAGTTCGGCAGCGCGGAAAAGGCGGTGGCGTTGGATCGCAGGATCGTGGAGGCGGCGGCGGGCGTCGACCTGGCCTTCCGGACCGATCTGATGACCCGGACACCAAACACCATCAAGGCCCATCGACTGATCTGGTTCGCCGGACAGAAGGGTGTGCAGGATGCCGCGATGGAACGCGTCTTCCAGGCCTATTTCACCCAGGGCGCGGACGTCGGCAACACCGACGTACTGGCCGATTGCGCGGCGGATGTCGGGCTGGACAGGGCGGAGGTCGTCGCCTTCCTGAACGGAACGCTCGCGGATAAAGAGATGCGCGCCGGGGATCAGGCAGCGCGGGAGGCCGGGGTTAACGGCGTGCCGTCGTTCTTTCTTGACGGCTACGGGTTGTTCTCCGGTGCCATGCCCGCCGAAAGCATCGCCGACGCGCTGCGGCGCGGACATCGGACTCTGACAGAGCGCACCGCCGCGGCCTGATCGCCTTGAGTCTGCGGGAAGTCTCCCGACTGGCCTATGTCGACTGTGTGCGCGGCTATGCCGTGCTGTTGGTTATCAGTTGTCATTTGGCCTACGAATACGTGAACCTGCCCTGGCCGGTACACCGGCTGGCGGTTCTGGGCTGGCACGGCGTTCAGCTTTTCTTCATGGCAAGCGCATTGACGCTGTTGCTGTCATGGCAGCGGGAGCGTGAACGCACAGGGCGGATGAACGTCACCGCGTTCTTCGTGCGTCGCTTTTTCCGGATTGCCCCGGTCTATTACGCCGCCGCGGCCTTCTACTATTGGCTGACGCCACCCGCCGGCGGATTGGACGTTGTCCAGCTTCTCGCCTCTCTCGCCTTCGCAAATGGCTGGCATCCCGCGATCATGCCAACGACGTCCAGCGGCTGGTCCGTCGTGCCGGGTGGGTGGAGCATTGGCGTCGAATTTTCATTCTACGCCGTGTTTCCCGTCTTCGTTTTCTGGGTCACGTCGCTTCGCCGATGGTCGGGGCTTTTGGTAGCCTCGCTTGTTATCGCGGTTGTCGCGAACCTTGCCGCCCAATCCGTGTTGCTTACTCAATACAACGCCGTGACCGTGGACAATTTTCTGTACTTCTGGCTGCCCAACCAATTCCCGGTTTTTGTTCTCGGGGCTGGGGTGTTTCTGGTGCTGGGGAAGGACGGTTTCGCGCGACTGACGCCGACGATTAAGGCGTGGTCCGTACCCCTGGCACTTCTGGCGGCCTTGCTGTTTTTTGCGACCGCCTACTCCGGCGGACCGCTCTGGCTTGGGCAGCCTTCTCCGATCCCTCCCAGATTCATCATTGCGTCCTTCGCGTTTGCGGTATTCCTGCTCGCGATGTCGGTGACGGAAAGCCGATGGCTGATCAACGGCGCCATCGCCGCGATGGGGCGGGTCAGCTTCAGCGCCTATCTCTGGCACTTCGCCGTGCTGCGGCTTTTGCCGGGAGCATTCGGAAACCTGTTTCACACCGAGGCGACGGATTACGGGGCTATCCTGGCATTCGTCTGCGCGTGGCCGGTCGTCGTTCTGGCGACCTTCGCGGTATCGTGGGTCACGTTTCAGGCGATCGAGCAGCCGGGGATTCGCCTGGGGCAAGGATTTTTGAAACGCCTGCGGGCGTAATTCTTCTCAATGCGCGGTCGATTGCAGCATGATGTTCGCCAATGCGGCGTCCGTCAGGCAGCATCCGACCAAGCTTACATGCGGCGTTTACCGCGCAATCGCCTTCAGCGTAGTGTGCCGCGCAATGAATGGACAGGAGTGAACGTCATGGCCTCAAAGCATCCCGAAACGCTGGCGCTGCATGCCGGATGGCGCCGCGACAGCGCCACCAATGCCGTTGCTGTCCCGATCTATCAGACGACCTCGTTCCAGTTTGACAGCAGCGAACACGCCGCGAATCTGTTTGGCCTCAAAGAACTCGGCAATATCTATACCCGAATCATGAACCCGACGCAGGACGCGTTCGAGCAGCGGATTGCCGCGCTTGAAGGCGGCGTCGCCGCGTTGGGTCTGGCCTCAGGGCAGGCCGCAACCGCGTTTTCGGTGCAAAACCTCGCGCGCGCGGGTGACAACATCGTCAGCTCGACCGACCTTTACGGCGGAACCTGGAACCTGTTCGCCAACACGCTGAAGGATCAGGGGATCGAGGTCCGCTTTGTCGACCCGGCGGACCCGGAAGCCTTTGCGCGCGCGACCGACAGCAAGACGCGCGCCTATTACGCCGAGACTCTGCCAAATCCGAAGCTGATACCGTTCCCGATCGCCGAGGTTGCCGCGATCGGCCGGAAATTGGGTATTCCGCTGATCATGGACAACACCGCGGCACCGCTGTTGGTGCGCCCGTTCGATCACGGCGCGGCAGTGGTGATGTATTCCAGCACGAAATATATCGGCGGCCATGGAACGTCGATCGGCGGCGTCGTCATTGACGGCGGTAATTTCGATTGGGAGGCCTTCCCTGAACGGCAGCCTCTGCTGAACCAGCCCGACCCGTCCTATCACGGCGCGGTCTGGTCGCAGGCGGTCAAGCCGCTGGGGCCGATTGCCTATATCCTGAAGATGCGCGTGACGCTGTTGCGCGACCTCGGCGCGGCGATGGCGCCGTTCAACGCATTCATGTTCATCCAGGGCATCGAAACGCTGCCACTGCGGATGCGGGCGCATTGCGAGAACGCCGCCGCGGTCGCAACCTTCCTGGCGGGACGTAAGGACGTCAGCCGGGTCATTCATCCGTCGCACCACACGGGCGTCGGCGCGGAACGCACCGCGAAATACATGCCCAAGGGGCAGGGCGGTCTGGTTGGGTTCGAGCTTTCCGGCGGGACGGAGGCCGGGCGCAAGTTCATCGACGCGCTGAAAATGTTCTACCATGTCGCCAACATCGGCGATGCCCGCAGCCTGGCCATTCATCCCGCCAGCACCACGCATTCTCAGTTGACCGAGGCCGAACAGGCGGCGACGGGCGTCACACCGGGCTATGTCAGACTGTCGATCGGTATCGAACATATCGACGATATTCTGGCCGATCTGTCGCAGGCGCTGGACGCCGCGACCGCCTGATCGGATGAGCATGGCCTCCTGATCGAGGCCATGCTCCTTTCCCCGTTCAAACGTTGACTTCCCGGTCCACCGCTCAACGCACCACGCTTGGCGCGTTGATGATGCTGTCCATGTTCGGCTTCGCCAGCATGGACGCGATGACGAAGTTCCTGGTGCGCGATCTGCCGGTCTTTCAGACCTTGTGGATCCGCTACATGATCTTCGCGGTGTTCGCGCTGCTGATCGCCCGCCCTCTGGGCATTCGTCGGACCATGCGCAGCAAGCGACCCTTCATGCAGGCCGCCCGCGGCGTGCTGGCATTGGTCGAAAGCTTTGTCTTCGTTCTGGCGTTTCACTATTTACCGCTGGCGGAAACGCACGCGGTCGGGGCGGCCTCTCCGCTGATCGTGATCGCGCTGTCGGTGCCGTTGTTGCGCGAAAAGGCCGGGCTGCATCGATGGTTGGCCGTGATCGTCGGGTTCGTCGGCGTGATGCTGATTATTCGGCCGGGGTTCGAGTCGATTTCCCTGCCTTTGCTCCTGCCGTTGCTAGGCGCCTTCCTGTGGGGACTCTATCAGATTCTTGTGCGGCTGGTTTCGCGCGGCGATCGGCCGGAGACGACATTGTTGTGGTCGGCGTTTTCCGGCCTGATCGTGGTTTCCTGCATCGCGCCGTTCCACTGGCAGGCACCGGATTCGCTTGCCTGGCTGCTTCTGATCGGCGTCGGTATTCTCGGCAGTCTGTCGCACTACGCGCTGATCAAGGCTCTGGACTTTGCCGAGGCTGGGGCAATGCAGCCGTTCAGCTACATGCTGCTGGTCTGGGCGACCGTCATGGGGGCAATCGTCTTCGGCGACATCCCCGCCGCCTGGACCATCCTGGGGGCATGCCTGATCGTTGCGAGTGGACTATACGCGTGGCGGCACGATGTGCGGACGGCGGCGGGGAAACAGGAAAATTCATGATCGATCTGCGCATAGTGTTCGAACCGTTCCCGGACGACGATTTGGCCCGCTTCCTGGAAGACAACGTCATCGCGCATAGCTTCGCGCGTACCGGCGTCTCCGAGTGGCACCCCCTCGGGTTTTTCGTCCGCAATGCGCGGGGGGAATGGCTCGGCGGCTGTATGGGTTATATTTGGGGCGGGTGGCTGCAAATCCGCTGGCTATGGGTCACCGAGGCACTCCGTGGACAAGGCTACGGCCGACGGCTGATGGACGCGGCGGAAGAGATGGGTGTCGAACGCGGCGCGCGATCTTCGACTCTCGAGACGCATAACCCGGAGGCGTTGCAGTTCTATCAGGCACGCGGCTACGAAGTGTTCGCAGCGCTGGAGGACTACCCGCCAGGGCACAGCAAATTCTTTCTACGTAAGGCTTTGACCGCCGACGTTCGGTGAGCGGGACGGCTACCGGGTTATACGCCGCAGCTCCGCGACCCGAGCCATCAATGCGCGTCGCGCCTTCGCCGCGTCTGATCCAAGCGCCAAAAGTGCCGGCAACTGAAAGGGATGGCGCAGCACCGATCCGATGACTCGGCCAAGGCCGATCACGCCGGCTTGGTTGAGCGCGATCAGCGCCGCCGGCGGCAGATCACGTTCCGCCGGATCGCAGATCGCGCGCAGAACGGCGAACGGCACGCCGTGTTCTGTCGCGACCGAGGCGACAGAGCCGGATTCCAGATCGATGGCCACCGCGCCAGTCATTTCAAACAGCCGGCGCTTGTCGATAGCGGTCGCGGCAACCGCGTCTCCCGCGAACACCGCTTGTCCGTTCGCACCGCCAAGCAAACGGTTCAATACGTCGGAACCGCGGTAGCGATCCGTTGCCGTCAGAACGGTTTCCGCGACGATCAGGTCTCCGGGTCGCAATGCCGGGTCAAGCCCGCCGGCGAGGCCAAAGCTGATCAGAGCGGTCGCACCGTCGGCGATGGCTCGGCGCGCGGCGATCAGCGCGCCCTGGATGTCTCCGCCGCCCACGACCACCGGCCACCCCAGGCCGCGGGCGATGCGGGCTTCGGCTTGCAGTCCGACGACGACAGTTGGGCGGTTCACCAAGCGCGGGAAGCCGGAAGGCACCACGCCGGGATCATTTGATGGTGACGAAGCGATACGGGAAGAAATTATCCGCCGGTTGAGCCAATGACACGTTGCTCTTGGCGGCCCAGACGATCGACTGCTGATGCAGCGGCAGAAGCGGCAGATCATTTTGCACGATCGTCGTCGCTTCGCGGAGCATTGCCTGCCGCTTAATGGGGTCTGTTTCCGTGCCGACGGAAGCGATCAACCCATCCAGAACGGGGTTCGAATAGCCGCCGACATTGACCTCCCCACGCTTGCCGTCGCGGGTGCCGAGCAGGGTGTAAAGGACATTGTGGGCGTCGTAGGTGCCGGGGGTCCAACCCAACAGATAGAAATCGGTGTCGTATTTCGGGGCCAGAATCTTCGAGAAGAAGCGTGTCTTGCTCTGGGTGGACGCTTCGACCTTGATGCCGATCCGCGCGAGCATACCGATGGCCGCGGTACAGATGTGTTCGTCCATCAGATAGCGGTCGTTCGTGCAATCCAGGCCGATTTTGAAGCCGTTGGGATAACCCGCATCCGCCAGAAGCTGCTTCGCCTTCGCGATATCGGGCTTGGCGCGGACATCCAGCGTGGCGTCATAGCCATTGACGCCGGGGCCCCAGAGCATGGCGGTCGGACGCCCAAGCCCAAGCATGACGCGAGAGGCAATCAGCGGCACATCGATCGCCAGATTGAACGCTTCGCGGACGCGCTTGTCGCGCAGCGGATTTGCGCCCTTCACGTCGGAACTCGGCAATTCGTCCCGAGACAAATTCAGGCCGAAAAACATCGTGCGCAATTCGGCATTCTGAAGCAGTTGCAGGCCCGGCGTTTGACGAATGCGCGCCATGTCCTGCGGTGGAACAGCGTAGATCATATCGACCTCGCCCGACAGCAGGGCAGAGACGCGAGTGGGTGCGCTGCCGATGACGTTGAATTCGACGCGGTCGAGGTTGTGTTGCGGCGTGTCCCACCAGCCGTGGTTACGTTCAACCACGGTGCGGCGATCCGGCTCTCGGCTGACCAACCTGAACGGTCCGGTGCCCATGGCGTTGCGCAACGCGAAGTTCTCCTCGGTGCCGATCGTCACCGGTTCCACCGAATTGTTCCGCTCGCACCAGGCCTTGGACATGATCAGCAGGTTGGTTTGCTCCTGCGGGAAAATCGGATCGGGCGCATGCGTTTCGAATTCGACCGTCAGCGCGTCGATCCTGCGCGCCTCTTTGACCGGAGAGAGCGGCGCGCGGAGCGAAGAATTCTTGGATTGAATCCGCTGAAGGCTGAACACAACGTCATCGGCGGTAAAGGGCGATCCATCCTGCCATTTGACGTCGGGGCGCAGATGGAATCGCCAGACGGTCGGGCTGGTTTGTTCCCACTTCACCGCCAACCCGGGTTCAAGTCCCAGGTCGCGGCCGCGACGCACCAGCGGCTCGTAAATATTCGCGAGGAAGGATAGTTGCACGGTTTCCTGCCGCGTCGCAGGATCCATGGCGTTGACGTCGCCATCTGCCGCCCAGCGGAAATTAGCCGCCCCGGCGGTCTGCGCGGTCAAAACGGTGCCGAGAACCATGCAAGCCAGTAATTTGTTTTTCATGATCACTCTTTGCTATCGCTCGGCTCTACATCCATCAGATCAAGAGCCAGTGGACTTTATCGTTTGCCTATGAACCTGACCAGGGAGACAGAAGGTGACCTTCCTTTCCGATGCTACAATTCTGGGCCTCGTCGACGTGCAGCCGACCTTCATGCCCGGGGGGGAGTTGCCGGTCGTCGACGGCGATTTAGTGGTCCCGGTTATTAATCGCCTGCTCCGTCACTTCGATCATGCCTTTGCCACGCAGGATTGGCATCCGCCGGGTCATTGTTCGTTCGCGAGCACCCATGTCGGATATCAACCGTTTGACACAATACAATTGCCTTACGGCCGGCAAACCCTCTGGCCCGATCATGCCCTGGCCGGCAGCGCGAATGCCGCGATCCATCGCGATATCGATCAGGCCAAAATCCAAACCGTCGTGCGCAAGGGGTTTCGCCAAAACCTCGACAGCTATTCGGCCTTCTTCGAGAACGACCGTGTCACCTCGACCGGCCTCGACGGGTGGCTGCGCCAGCGCGGATTTCAACATCTGGTCCTGTGCGGTCTCGCGACCGACTTCTGCGTCGGGTGGTCGGCGGAGGACGCCGTGCGCCTGAGTTATCGCGTCACGATCGTTGAAGACGCCTGTCGCGGGATCGGCCTGCCGACTTCCGCGGAGCGCACGACGATGGACGATATGCGTGCGCATTTGAGTGCGCTTGGGGTAGAGTTCATTGACAGTGGCTCACTTCTCGTGTGACCGAACGGCGAGCCCAAACGACCCGACCAGGAGAGCGCGATGAAGATGAAAGCCGCGGTGCTGCACGAACAAGGCCGGCCGCGCCCCTATGTCGACAGCAAGCCCATGACGGTGGAGGAGGTCGATCTCGATCCGCCCGGCCCGGGCGAGGTGCTTTATAAGATCGTCGGCGCGGGGCTTTGCCATTCCGACCTGTCCACCATCGAAAACCTGCGACCGCGTAAGTTGCCGACCATTCCTGGGCACGAAGCCGCCGGCATCGTGGAAGAAGTCGGCCCGGGCGTGACCGGTCTGAAACCCGGCGATCACGTCATCAGCGTCTTCGTCACCAGTTGCCACGATTGCCGCTATTGCAACGGCGGGCGTCCCAACCTTTGCCAAAGCTCCAACACATCCCGCGCCAACGGCACGCTGATTTCCGGCGCTCGGCGGCTATCGCTGAATGGGGAGCCGATCCACCACTACAGCGGGCTTTCGGTGTTCGCCCAATATGCCGTCGTGTCGCAAAACGCGCTGATCAAAATCCCGGACGATATCCCGCTGGAAGACGCGACCATCTTCGGATGTGCCGTCGTCACCGGGGTCGGCGCGGTTCTGAACACCGCCCAGGTCCCACCGGGAGGGCAGATGGCGGTCGTCGGTCTCGGCGGCGTCGGCATGAATGCCCTGATGGGCGGGGTCGTGGCGGGCGCCGAACGCATCGTCGCGGTCGATTTGAACGCGGATAAGCTGCGTCTGGCGCGCGAATTGGGCGCCACCGACACGTTCCTGGCCGGCAACGCCGACGTGATCGAAGAAATCCGAGCGGCCACCCAGGGCGGACTGGATTATGTGATCGAAACCGCCGGTTCGATCCCCGCGATGAACCTGGCCTATGCCATCGCCGCGCGGGGCGGCATGGTCGTCAGCGCCGGGCTTCCCGCGATCAGCGCCAATTTCAGCTACGCCCACTCCGCCATGGTCTCCGACGAAAAATCGATACGCGGCAGCTACATGGGAAGCTGCGTGCCAAAGCGCGACATCCCGCGCTTTCTGGGGCTGTACAAGCGCGGCAAGCTGCCGGTGCATAAGCTGCGCTCGGGCTACATCGGACTCGACGAGATCAATGCCGGATTCGATCGCTTGTCCGACGGATCGGTCCTGCGTCAGATCCTGCGCCCGCACGCATGAGCACCTATCTGGTCACCGGCGGCGCGGGTTTCATCGGATCGCATCTGTGCGACGCGTTGCTGGCCGGTGGCGACTCCGTGCGGGTGCTCGACGATCTGTCGACGGGGTCGCTGAGTAACCTCGATCCGCGCGTGACGTTTATCGAGGGCGATGTCGCGGATACCGCCACACTCGCGCGCGCATTGCACGGGGCCGACGGTTGTTTTCATCTCGCGGCCATCGCGTCGGTCGAAAAGGGCATGACCGACTGGTTGGGGACCCATCGCACCAACATCACCGGCACCATCGCCGTGTTCGACGCCATCCGCGCGACAGGGCAGCAAATCCCCGTCGTGTATGCGTCCTCGGCGGCGGTTTACGGCGATTGCCAGACTGTCCCCATTACGGAAGACGCGGACCGGAAGCCTCTGTCGGCATATGGCGCCGATAAGTACAGCTGCGAACTGCACGCCCGCGTCGCCAGCCACGTCTTCGGCATTCCCACTGTCGGCATGCGGTTTTTCAACGTCTATGGGCCGCGCCAGGACCCGCGTTCGCCATATTCCGGCGTGATCTCGATCTTTTGCGAACGGATTGTCCGCGGCACCGGCATTCGCATTTTCGGCGACGGCGGGCAGACTCGCGATTTCGTCTACGTCGCCGATGTCGTCGCCGCCTTGCGCGCCGCGATGCAGCTTCGCCCGAACGACGCGCCCGTCTTCAATGTCTGCACGGGTATTCCGACCTCTGTCGCGGATCTGGCGCACATCATCGCCACGCTCGCCGGTAAGAACCTGAACGCCGAAAATCACCCGCCGCGCGCCGGGGAAATACGGCATTCCCTCGGCGACCCGTCTCATCTGCGGGCTGTGCTTGGCACCAAGGACCCGGTGCCTCTGCGGGACGGTCTGGCGACCGTACTGGCCTGGTTGTCGAACGGCTGATCCGGCACGATGAAAACCCTGTTTCTGGCGTTCGTCATGCCGCCCGGCGGCATGATCACACTGACCGTCATCGGTCTGTTGTTGCTGCGTCGGAAGCCGGTGCTGGGGCGGCGTTTGATCTGGTCAGCGGTCGTCCTGTTGTTGCTTCAGGGCATGCCGGTTGTCTCCGATCTTCTCATGCTTGGCCTGGAGCGTAATTTGCCGACCCAGCCGTCGGCCTCCGCGCCGCCGCGTGCGATCGTCGTACTGGGGGCAGAGGTCGCACGCATGGATGGGGAGACCCCTAGCGCGCGGGTAGGACCCTTGACGCTGGAGCGTTTGCGCACCGCGGCGGAGTTGCAGCGCAAGACCGGTCTACCCGTCCTTGTCACCGGCGGGGTCACGCAGCCCGACGGCGTGGCGGTCGGCATGCTGATGGCGCGCAGCCTGACCGACGACTTCCTGGTTCCCGTGCGCTGGTCGGAACTCAAGTCCCGCGATACCTGGGAGAATGCGACGTTCAGCCGGGATATTCTGCGCGGGGAGGGGATCGACTCGGTCTATGTCGTGACGCACGGATGGCACATGCGACGGGCCCTGGTGGCCTTTGCCACCACGGGGCTGACCGTGACCGCCGCGCCGACCCCGTTGGGCAAACTCTCCTTCCCGATCGTCAGCGATTTCATCCCGCGTATCACCGCCTGGGAAAACACGTATTTCGCGCTTCATGAATGGATTGGGTGTGTTTGGTACGCGCTGCGCTGACGCGGGCTTAACCGTCGCTGTCTGCCGAGCGACAGCCGACCTGCCGCCCGATGCGATCGGCTTGATGGATGGCGCGGGCACACTGTTCGGCAGTCTGCCGTGGTGGGAGGTTTCGGCGCGCTATGCGTTGCCGCCCGGTGTCGAGCCGGCTTTTGTGCTGGTTTCGCGATCCAACCGTGTATTGGCCGTGTTTCCGCTGCGCATCGCCGGTGCAGCCGACAGCTTCACCACACCCTATTCATGCCTCTACGCGCCGGCGTTGGCGGCGGATGTGTCGGATGCGGACAAACTGGCCGTCTTTGCCGCATTCGGTCGGTATTGCCGCCGATGGGGCGTCGTCCGCCTGGATGCGATGGATCGAGACTGGCCGGAATGGCCGTGGTTTCATCGCGGAATCGCCGCCGCTGGGCTTGTCGTTCGGCCGTTCGATCACTTCGGCAATTGGTATGCTCGCGTCGCCGGACTGAACTGGGTCGGCTATCTCGCCACCCGACCCGGCGCGCTGCGGGAAACCGTCCGCCGCAGGCTAAAGCGGGCGGAGGCGATGCCCGACGCGCGCTTCACCCTCTACGCTCATGCAGACACGATCGAAGCCGGTATCGCCGCCTTTGAAGCCGTCTATGCCCGCAGTTGGAAAGAGCCGGAACCCTTCCCCGACTTCAACGCCGCGCTGATCCGCGCCGCTTCCGCCGCCGGCTGGGCAAGGCTTGGCGTCTGGCAGATCGCGGATCAGCCGGTGGCGGTGCAATTCTGGGTTGTACTCGCCGGGCAGGCGACCGTGCTGAAACTAGCGCACGACGAAGCGTTCAAGGCGCATTCGCCGGGAACCGTGCTGACCGCGATGATGCTGCGTTGGTTGCTGACGCACGAGGATATCACGGAGATCGATTTCGGCCGCGGCGACGATCCGTACAAGCAGGGATGGACAGGTCACCGCCGCCAGCGGATCGGCGTCCTACTGATCAATCCGATCCGTCTGACGGGCGCAATCGCGCTGGCCCGCCATTCATTCGGACGGCTCGCGCGCCGATTAGGCCTTGGCAGAGGCCTTGCGACGGCGGCGCAGCCCGGCGAGACCGGCCAGGCCCGCGCCCAATAGCGCGATGGAGGTCGGTTCGGGGATGTTCAGCGCGGTCAGCGAATAGGTGAAGGTGTTGCCGAGTCCGCCGAGCGCCGAGAATTCGTCAGTGTAGAACGTCAGGTTCGTGCTCAGCAGGCCCTTGGTGGAACCGCTGTTGACGATGATCGGCACAAGGATTTGGCCACCGGCGCTGACGACGGTGTTGTTGGCCAGCGACACGCTGAAGTTCGACGCATTGCCGCCCCAGATAGAGAAGCGTTCAAGCGTCAGGTTCGTCAGAGCCGCCGCGCCCGGGTCGGTGGTGGTGTTCTGCAGCGCGAGATAGACGGTTTGCGAGACGTTCGCCGAAACACTGCCGAACGCGATGGTGGATGTCGCCGTGCCCGTCGCCCCGCCCGAAACCGCTGTCGCGGTATTGGTGACGGAGTTGACACTGCTTTTATAGGTCGGCCCGACGCCCTGGGCGCTGACGGTCGCTGTGATCGTCTGCGCGGCGTTATTACCCGCCGTGCTTCCGTCCAAAAAGCTGATCGTCGCCGTGACCGTCGCCGATGCTCGGCTGACCGGCGTGTAGGTGAAGCCGAGGGTGGAGGAGTTGCCGTCGGCCAGGCTGACGCTGGTCGGGTTGGAAACGCTCGCGGTAAAGGCCGTGCCCAGCGCGGTGGCGATCGTGCCGCGCAGATTGCTGATCGTGCCGGCGCCGGACAGGTTGCCGTCGCCGATGTTGCTGATCGAAATCGTGCCGGTCCCGGACGTGCCGAGGCGGACGTAGCTGGGGCTGACGCTGGTGACGCTGTTGACCGCGGCCACACCGGTGCCGAGCAGGGTGGTTGTGGCGGTATTGGCGGCGTTGGTCGCGTTGCCGTTGGCGAAGGTCGATGTGACCGTTGTCGATGCCGCGCCGCGCGTTGTCGGTGTGAACACGTAGCTATAAGCGCTTGACGACGTATCCGTCAGGCTGAGCGCCGTGCCGGTGCCGGAGAAGCCGCCGGCACCGGATGTGCCAAGCGTGCCGCGCAGGTTGGTGACGGTGCCGAGACCGGACAGGTTGCCGTCACCGGAGTTCGTAACCGTGACGGTCGTGTTGGCCGACTGCGTGACCAGCACATAACCCGCGCTGGCGGTCGCGGTGATGCCGAGAACAGGCGCGACGCCGGTGCCGATCAGGGTGGTTGTGGCGGTGTTCGCGGCGTTGGTCGCGTTGCCGTTGGCGAAGGTGGAGGTGACCGCCAGCGACGCCGCGCCGCGCGCGGTCGGCGTGAACACGTAGTTATAGGTGCTCGACGATGTATCGGTCAGGCTCAGCGCCGTGCCGGTGCCCGCGAAACCGCTGGCGCCGGACGTGCCGAGCGTGCCGCGCAGGTTACTGATGGTGCCGAGACCGGACTTGTTGCCGTCGCCGGAGTTGGTGACGGTGACCGTCGTATTGGCCGATCCCGTGACATAGACGAAGCCGGCGCTCGCGGTCGCGGTGATGCCCAGAACGGGGGCGACGCCGGTGCCGTTCAACGCGGTCGTGATCGATCCCGCCTGGTTCGCGCCGCTGGCCCCGTTGCCGTTATTAAAGGTGGTGACGATGTTCGTGCTGGCCGCGCCGCGACCCGTCGGGGTGAAGGCATAGGTGTACGCGGTGGTCGACGTGTCGCCGATGCTGATCGTGCCGCCGGTGCCGACGAAGGCGGAGCTTCCCGAGCTGCCGGCGGTGCCGCGCAGATTACTGATCGTGCCCAGGCCGGACAGATTGCCGTTACCCGAGTTGCTGATGGTGACCGTGACGTTGGCGGTATTGCCGACCAGCACATTGCCGACGCTGCCGGTCGATGCCGTGGCATTGGCCGTGCCGGTATTCGTGACGGTGTTGTTGGCGACAGGCGCGACGCCGGTGCCGGTAAGAGTCGTCGTCAGCGTGGTCGCCGCGTTGGTGGAGGCAAGGCCGTTGGCGAAGTTGGCGACCACGGTCGCGGTGACGACACCGGTCGCGGTCGGCGCGAACACGTAGTTGACGGTCTGGGAGGACGTATCGGCGACGCTGATCGTGGCACCCGTGCCGGTGAACAACCCGCTGCTGCTGCTGCCGATCGTGCCGCGCAGGTTGCTGACGGTGCCGAGGGTCGACAGGTTGCCGTTGCCGGAGTTGCTGATGGTCGCGGCGACATTCTGTGACGCGCCGACCAGCGTATAGCCGATATTCTTACCGCTGAGACTCGCGACAGGCGCGACGCCTTGACCCTTCAGGGTCAGGGTCTGCGTGACACCGCCCGTGCCGGCGTCGATAACCGTTACCGTCTTGGTGGCGGAGCTGGATGTGTTGACCGCGGTGTAGGTGTAGGTTCCGGTCAGCGATGTCGCCGAGTTCGTCGTGATCTTCCCGGTCGTCTGGCCGGCACCGGTGAAGCCCGAGGAAGCGACCGAACTGAAGCTCAGCGTCGTGTTGTTGCCGTTGGTGACGGTCGCGATGTCCGTGAACCCGGCACTGGCACCGGTACCGCCGACACCCACGAGATCATAGATATTCAGCGTATTGGTCGTCAGCGTCATGGTCGCGGCAGAGGCGTCCTCCCCATGGAAGGCGAGGAGGGCGAACAGCGACGTCGCGGAGACGAGGGAGGACTTCACGCTTCGTACCTATCTAACTTGTTGCCATGGTGCCGTACCATTAGGCGAAACGCAACTATTTTTTTACACAAACCGGTCGGAGCCGCTGCGCGCGATACCGACAACCCGACAATCATAACAGCACAAACCATGCCATGGGAGAAAGACCAAAAGATTCACGGGGTTTCGGGTGCCATTGCGGCCTCCGCCTACCGAAGTGTCAAATTCGCCGACGCCAGAGATCCAGCAAGGACCGGAGTCCGACGACGGATACCCGCGGTCCGGCTTCGATCCAGTGCAGATCCGTCGCGCCGTCCGACAGGACTCGCTTATAGCGATCGTCTCCGGCCAGGAAATCGTAGCAATCGACTCCGTCTTTCAACAGGTAATCCATCGCAAGCCGGTGACTGGTCATCCCCGGCTTGCGGCGCGACTCCGGCCCCGGGTAGGCAAAGCCGCTTTGATAGGCCAGCGACCGGCCGCGAAAGCGGAAGTTGTAAAGAATGCCGACAAGAACGGGGCCGGCGGCGACGCGGAACAGATCGATCTCCCCACGCTTCATGCCGCGATCGATCAAGGCGTGGTGAAATCGTCCAAAAAATGGCTCCGCAAAGCACCCCGGCGCGCCGCGCGCCTGCCATGTAGCCTGATGCAACGGCACCATCGACTCCAGAAACGCGTGCGCCTGTTCAACCGTGGCGGCCCGCTCGATCGACAACGTGCCCGACTCGGCATAGGCGCGATCGGACCGTCTGATCTGCTGACGGGTGTTGGCGCCGAGATGCGCCAGGATATCGTCGCCCGCCGCACGGATCGCGGCCAGATCGGCATAGGGCGCTCGGCGCGACTGTTCCACCCGGACGACGCCGAACGCGGCCTGTGCCGCAGCCAGAGTCGAGTCGTCGATGCCGCTCATGACCGTCGGTCGGCGCAGGGACGCCAGACAGGCGCGGGTCAGCGTCGCTTCCCGTCCGGCCACCGTCAGCAAACCGTTGTACTCTATATAGGGACGATCGAGAGACGGCTGGCCTGCCTCGCCCAGATACAGAATCTGCCCCATCCGGCTGCGACGGCGATTGAACAGCCCGAGGGCAACGGCCCGCCCATCTTCGCGCGCCTCGACCAACACGGGATCGGTGAAGCGTTCCTCCGCCAGGCACCCCATCCACGTCCAACTTTGGAAGAACGACGGTTCGGCGCGGGTTTCCAACTCCCGCCAGCGCCGCCCCAACGCCGCGAAGTCGGTCACCCCGGAGACGACGATCTGGGTCACGCGGGGAGCGACGCTCCGCTCCACAACGCATGCCAGGCAGCGAACATCTTGGCCTGATCGAAATCACGCCGAGCCTTGGCGAGGTTGGCGGTGCCGATGCGGTGGCGGAGCGTGGGATCGTCGAGCAGGCTCGTCAGGGAACGGGTCAGCGCCGAGTCGTCCTTGGGGCCCACAAAGGGGGCGTTTTCCTCACTGAGCATCGCGCGGACATCGCCGACATCGGTTGTCGCGACGGCAAGGCTGCTGGCCATCGCCTCGATGACCGAAAGCGGCATCTGCTCTGTGTCCGATGACAGCGCGAACAGGTCGAAGTCGCGATACAGAGCCGGGATGTCGTCGCGATGCCCGGAGAACAGCACCCGATCGGCGACCCCCAGAGTCCGTGCCAGGTCTTCCAGCCCCGGTCGTTCCGCGCCGTCGCCCACGATCGTCAGGCGAACCGGGCGATCGATGGCGGCGAAGGCGCGCAGCAGGCGCGGCAGGTTCTTCTCCGCCCGCAGGGCCGCGATGGTGCCGATGACCGGCGGATTGCCGGGCACGCGGTCCGGCATGGCGAAGCGGTCGAGGTCGATGCCGTTGGGGACATACCGCACCCGCTTCGGCGACAGCTTCCAGATGTCGGACGCGATCCGCACCAACGTGCGAGAGGGCAGCACGACAAGGCTGCCGGCCAACGCCAGGCGGCGCATCCAGACGCGGCGGGGAATTTGCGTCTCCCGCTCCTCCGGCCCGAAGCCGTCGACGACATGGATGTGGCGGCAGACCGGCAGCAGGTTGGCCAGCGCGAATTCGATGGAACCCCAGTTGCCGGTGACCAGAACATCGGGCTTCCAGGTTTTCAGCAAGGCGCGGAAACGCAGCGCGTTCGACAGCATCGCGCCCTTTGGCGCCGCGACGGTCGGAAAGGTTACATTCAGGTCGGGGCGCAGGCGCGTTCGGCAGGAAAGATCGCCGTCGAGGGAGACGACGATATGGCGGAACTCCGGGCCGAAATGGTTGGCCAGGGCGGCGAAGCGCACCTGCGCGCCGCCGATGGCGAAGGTGGGAAAGACATGGACAACCAGTTTCACCGTGCTTCGCGCCTTGACTGCGGACAGGATTTTTGACGAATGCTTGTTCAATGACCCATGCCTGCTCCGCCAGCCTATGGCATAGCGCAGTCTCTTTCAGCGCCGCAACGCTCGCGCGTTTCGCGATCGCGCTGTGGGCATGCTGTTTCGCGCCGGCGGCGATGGGCAAAATGATCGAAGTCGGGCCGCAAAGGTTCCTGCGCATACCCAGCCAGGCGGCCGTGGTGGCGCAACCCGGCGACACGGTTGTGATCGATCGCGGCACGTACGCCGATTGCGCGGTCTGGCGCACATCGAACCTGGTCATCGAGGCGCGGGAGCCTGGTGTCACGCTGACCGGCAAGACCTGCGAGGATCGGGGGATCTTCATCATCCACGGGCACAACGTGACGGTGCGCGGGATCACCTTCGCCGACGCGCGCGTGAAGTGGCGCAACGGCGCGGGGATCCGCGCCTTCGGCAATCACCTGACGGTGGAGGACAGCCGGTTTCTGCGGAACGAGAACGGTATCCTGGTCGGTGGCAGCGCGGACAGCGTCGTTGTGGTCAGCAACAGCGAATTCATCGGCAATGGCTCCTGCGAGGGCCTCTGCGCGCACGGGCTGTACGCGGGTGCGCCGATACGGCTGTTACGTGTCACCGGATGTCGGTTCTTCGATACGCGGATCGCGCATCACATCAAGTCACGGGCACGGAACACGATTATCGAGGACACGCGGATCGAGGACGGCGCGGACGGCACCGCCAGTTATTTGATCGAACTGCCGAACGGCGGTAACGGACTGATCATGAACAACATATTGCAGAAGGGGCGGCGCAGCGACAATCGCGCGGTGGCGATCTCGATTGGGGTGGAGGGCGTGACCAACCCCACCGATACGTTGATCCTGCGCGATAACGGCTTCGTCAGCGATCTGACGGAGCCGACGCTGTTCGTGCGCAACAGTTCGACGGCCGCCGTTCAACTCATCGGCAACCGCTTCACCGGCAATATCGTGCCGCTCGGCCGCCCCGCGACCGCCGATACACCACCGGCGGCCGCCAGACCGGCTCAGTAGCTGTCGGACGGGATCACGTTTTGCGGCCTGGGGCCGAGCAGGGCGGCGCGCATCGTTTCGGCGGATTTGGAGCGGATGTCGTCCCAGGCCTGCGGCGTATAGAACGCGGAGTGCGGGGTGATGATCAGCCGCCCGATGGTCCAGGGTTCTTTCGCGCGATAGGCGCGCATCAGTTCCGGGACGGGTTCCACGGGCGGTTCGACCGGTACGACGTCGATGCCGACGCCGGACAGGTGGCCGGACTTCAGCGCGTCGGCCAAGGCGTCGATGTCGACGATCGGTCCGCGCGCGGTGTTGATCACCACGCCGCCCTTGGGCAGCAGCGCCAACTCACGCGCGCCGATCAGGTTGCGGGTTTCCGGTGTCAGCGGCACGTGGATCGACAATGTGTCAGTCTGCGCCAGCAGCGCATCGAGCGTCGGGGCGCGTTCGATCCCCAGGCCAAGTTCGACGCCGTTCGGCAGGTTGGGATCGAAGAACACGACCCGGAAGCCGAACGCCTTGGCGCGCAGCGCGACGGCGGTGGCGATGCGGCCCATGCCGACGATGCCGAACGTCTGAACGCCGGAGCGCTTCAGAAGCGGGTCGTTGATATAGCGCCAGGGCGCGGGAGGATCGGCGCGCTGCGCCTCCAGATGCAGCAACAATCCGCGGCGCAAGGCCAAAGCGAGCGACATCGCGTGATCGGCGACTTCGGTCGTGCCATAATCCGGCACATTCAGGATCATGATCTGGCGAGCGGCGGCGGCGACGCGGTCCAGATTGTCGTAGCCGACACCCATGCGGCAGATCGCGCGCAGCTTGGGGAAGCGTTCCAGGTCCTTGGCGGTCACCTTGAAGCGCAGGATCATCAATCCTTCGGCCGCGGCGCAGTCCTCATCCGACAGGTCGGCCAGAGAGTTCGACGATTGCGGCACGATCAGCCGCACGTCCGGACCGTAGATGCGTCGTTCAACACTGTCGTCGGGGTAGTTGTTCTCGGAATACAGGACGGTGACGGTCATGGGCGCGGTTTCCTCATGGGCCGGATCGGATCGTTTGGCGTCCGCCGGCGGGTGGTCGTGGGTACTCCCGGGGCGAAGGCGCTGTCCAGTGTCAGGTGGGCACCACGATCAGATCGAGCGGGTAGCGTGACAGCAATTCCGCCCCGGTGTCGGTGATCAGGACGTTGTCGATAATGCGCGCGCCCAGGCGTTCTTCCGGCACGAACACCGGCGGTTCGACCGACACGACCATTCCCGTGCGCAGGATATCGCGGCTGCCGCCGTACATGTTCAGCGGTTCCCCCCAAGCGGGCGCGACTCCGGCACCGATGGAATAGCCGGTGGTGTGGATGCGGTAGCGATCCATCCCGGCCTGGGCGATCACGCGTTTTGCCGCTTCGTGCGGGACGATCGCCGGAACGCCGTCGCGCATTTCGCCGAGACAGGCATCGAAGGCGGCGCGCGCGATATCGTACAGATCGCGGACGCGAGAGGAGGGCGGGCCGAGATTGAACTGCCGTCCGATCGTCTTGGTGTAGCGCTTGAACGCGGCCCCGAATTCGACATTCCCGGGATCGCCGATGCGCATGCGCCGTTGCGTCGGCGCGCCATGGGAGAACCCGCAGCGTTCTCCGGTAACGAGGTTCATCACGCTGGCGGGCAGGGAGCTGCCCGATGACAGCAGGGAATGATAGACGTCGGCGGCGATTTCCAGCTCGCTGCGGCCTTCGGCGACGGCACCGATGCAGGCTTCCATGGCCCGATCGGCGATGCGCGCGGATTCACGCACCAGCGCAATCTCCGCCGGTGATTTCACCTGCTTAAGATCGGCGATCAGGTTCGACGGTTCGGCGACCAGGGAGTCGCCGAGCATGGTGCGCAGGCGGGTGTAGTGGTGGGGGTGGAGGTAGTATGGCGGGGTTTCCAGCCCGATCCGGGTTCCCGGCAGACCGAGGCGACGAATAAGGCGATCGAAAGCCTCCAACGGGTTTTCCGGTTCGGCGCCGCCCCAACCGATGGTTTCGTCGGCGAGGGTGTCCTCCACGAATTCGCACCGCTCTGACTCACGCGTGAACATGATCAGTGGCGCGGCATGGGCGGAAACCAGTAGGCATTGAAAGGCCTGATAGCTTTTGGTTTCCGCGCCGATCAGCCAGTGCATCGACATCGGGTGAATGACCAGCAGCCAGTCAAGCTCGGCGGTGCCGATCGCCTGCCGGGTTCTGCGGACCCGATCGGCGAACTCATGCTCCGAGAAATCGTGTCGCGACATCAGTCCGCGAACCGGGGCATGACTTTCTCGCCGATCAACTCGATCGAGCGCAGAACCTGGTCGTGCGTCGTGCGGCCGATCTGGAACATGAAGATCATCTGATCCAGCCCGGCTTTGGCCCAGCGTTCCACCTGACGGCAAACGGAATCGGCATTGCCGCCGATCGCCATGCCGGAATCGATCATGTCGTCGTCGCTGTAAGCGGCCATGCGCGCCTTGATCGCGGCGACGCCTTCCGAGGAACCGAAGCGGACCTTGTTCAGCTCCGCATCGTTGTCGCCATAATAGAAGCGTGCCGCGGCGCAGCCGATTTTCTTGCCCGCAGCGTCGTCGTCGTGCACGCAACCGACGGCGAAGGCACCGACCTGGTTGTTGATGAAGCGGCCGACCGGGTTGGCGGTGCGGATCGCGGCGCGGTAGGCGTCGACATGCGGCTTGACCTGTTCGGGCGTGTAGCGCGTGACGCCCAGCACGCCGACCCCGGCGGCACCGGCGCGTTCGAAGGTTTCCAGATTCGACGCAGCATACCACAGCGGCGGATGCGGGCGCTGCACGACGCGCGGCACGACCTGACGCGCGGGCAGGTCGAAGTGCTTGCCTTTGTATCCCGGGAAGTGCTCCTGCTCCATCATCTGCACCACGGCTTCGAGCGCTTCGCGCCCGACTTCGCGCGCGTGGTCGGGATCGGAGTTGAACCCCAGGCCTTCGACAACATAGGGGGCCGTGCCGCGGCCGGCGCCGAATTCACACCGCCCGTTGGACAGCACATCGAGCGTGGCGACCCGTTCGGCGATCATGAACGGGTTGTGGCAGGGCATCAGGATGACGGCGAAGCCCAGGCGAATGACCTTGGTGCGTTGCGACAGCGCGGCCAACACCATTTCGGGCGCTGGGCAGTGGCCGATTTCGGCGAAGAAGTGTTGCTCGGTGATCCAGAAATGGCTGAACCCGGCGTTTTCCGCCGCGACCGCATGTTCGAGGTTCTGCCAGTAGGTGATGCGCTCGCTCATGTCGTCCCAGGGCTTGGATACCTGGACCTGGGTCAGCAATCCGAATTTCATGGTGTCAATCTCCGCCGATCCGTCACGCTATGTCTTCGTTCGACTTGCGTCCAAGGCATAACGTGCATAGGGGATATTACCGAATCGTCAGATCGCGGAGGCGGCGTGGATATCCGGGCACTGCGCTATTTTCAGACGGTGGCGGAGTGCGGCAGCTACAGCCGCGGCGCGGAAATGTTGCGGATTTCGCAGCCTGCGGTCAGTCGGCGGATCGCCAATCTGGAACAGGATTTGGGCGTCGCGCTTTTTCACCGTCACGGGCATGGGGTGAACCTGACGGAGGCCGGGCAGGCGCTGTTGGCGCGCAGCCAGGAAGTGTTGCGCACGCTGGAACAAGCGCGCGCCGAAATTCGGTCCACGCGGTTCGGGCCGTCGGGGGTGATTACCTTCGCGGTGCCGCCCGCGGCGGCCTGGTTTCTTGTGCCGCCCTTGGTGCGCCGCTTCGGAGTGACCCACCCGAACGTCTTCCTGCGCGTCGTCGGCGGGTTTTCCAGCCATATTCACGAATGGCTGGTGCGCGGACAGGCCGACATCGCCTGCCTGCACGATCCTCTGCCGCAAAAGGGTTTTGAGATCACGCCGTTGATGGAAGAAGAGGTCTTTCTCGTCGGCAAGGCCGGCACCGCCCCGTTCCGCGGTACAACGATCGGGATCGCGGACCTGGCGGAAGTGCCGCTGCTGCTGCCGAGCAGACCGAATGCGTCGCGAAGGCTGCTGGATGGATGGGCAGCGCGGACAGGTGTGACGTTGAACATCCGGGCGGAGGTGGACGATCATACCATCATCCGGGCGCTGATCCGCGACGGCATTGGGTTCAGCCTGCTCACTCGCGGCGCATTCGACGCCGATCTGGGCGCCGCCGCCGTGCAGGCCTGGCGGTTTGAGCCGCGAGCCTATTGGCCGCTGGCGGCAATCCGGGCGGCGGACCGGGCGCGCACGCCAATTCTGGAGGCGTTTCACACCGCCTTATGTGAGGTTGCGCGCGAGGTGCGGAGCGGCGGTTAGACGGTCCAGGTCTCCGCGCCTTCCGAGGTCAGGTGCACGCCGGTCGCGACGGCTCCGGCACTGTTCAACGCGCGGATCACGCTGATGCGCCGGTGCGGCGGCACGATGAACATCATGAAGCCGCCGCCGCCGGCACCGGACACCTTGCCGCCGATTGCGCCGTTGGCGGTCGCGCATTCGAACAGGCTTTCGATCAGGCCGGTGCTGATGCCCGCCGCGGTCTGCTTCTTCGCCTCCCAGGAGCGGTTGAGGATGCGGGCCATACGGGTGATCTCTCCACGCAGCAGCGCATCTTTCATCTCGATGGCGTCGTGCTTCATCTGATGCAGGTTGTCGATGGCGTTCGCGGCGGGCCCCGAGGTCGGGCCGCTCATGCGGCGTTGTTGTTCGGCGATGATTTCGTCGGATCGGCGGGAAACGCCGGTGAAGCAGATTACCATCGAGGTTTCTAGTTCGTTGAGGATGGACTGGCGTACGCGCAGCGGGTTCACGATCACGCGATCGTTGGCGTGAAATTCGATGAAGTTGGTGCCGCCGAAGGTCGCGGCGTACTGATCCTGTTTCCCACCCGCGAGGTTCAGGTCGATCCGTTCGATCTCGAACGCCGTATGGGCAACGTCGTAGGGACCAAGCGGTGCCGACAGACGGGTGGTGAAGGCCTCTACAAGGGCGACGACGAGGGCAGAAGACGATCCGAGGCCGGAGCCGGGCGGCGCGTCGACATACGAAGTAAGGCGCATGGGAAACAGCCGGCCGCCATTGTACTGCGTGATCATGCGACGCGTGACCCCGGCGTGCAGACCGAGGCGCGCCTCGTCCAACGCCGCGAGGTCGGCGGGGAAGCTTTCTTCCACGTCCAGATCGGGGGCGACGAAATGGACGCGCCCATCATCGGACGGTTCGATGAACGCGTAGGCATAGCGGTCGATCGTGGTGTTCAGAACGGCTCCGCCGAACTGGTCGCAGTACGGGCTGAGATCGGTGCCGCCGCCGGCAAGGCCGAGGCGAAGGGGAACGCGGGCACGAACCGTGACGGAGCCAGTCAAAGCGGCAATCTCCTGGGTGGGATCAGGCGACCTTATCCAGGATAGGACGCGCGAATTCCAGCAGATTGCCGCCCTGGAACAAATGCGCCGGCACGCCGGCGGCCGCGGCGGCCTGAAGGTCGGTCGGCTGGTCGCCGATCATATCGCAGCGCGCGGGATCGAGTTCCCACGCCTTGATCAAATCGTGCAGCATCCCCGGTGCCGGTTTGCGCCAGTCGCTGGCCTGTCGGTAGGCCGGCACGGTGCCGTCCGGATGGAAGGGGCAGTAGCGGAGGTCGTCAATTGTGCCGCCGTGACGGCGCGCCTCGTCGCCGATCCAATTGAGCAGGGCGCGCACGTCGTCCTCGGTATAGAAACCGCGGGCAACACCGGATTGATTGGTGACGATGAAGACATGCCGACCCAGGCGCGTCGCCAGGCGGATCGTGTCCAGTGCCCCGTCGACCCATTCGAACCGATCGCGTGTGCCGACATAGCCGTGATCGATATTGATCACGCCGTCGCGGTCCAGGAACAGCGCCTGGCGGTGAAGCAGCGCGGGGATTTCGTGCTGCGCGCGGGCAAAGTCCTCGGGCACGCCGATGTCGCGGAAATACCCGTCGCAGACGGTGCCGCGCAGCCTGCCGCGTTCGGCCAGTTTCGGCATGACGTCGCGTTCCAGCGAGCACGCCGGTTCCAGTGCATCGATCAGTCCCCGGTTGAACAGGTAGATCCCGGCATTGATCGTGCCCGCTGAACCGGCCGGCGGGCGTTCGTGGAAGGCGGTGACACGATCGCCGTCCAGGCGGACCACACCGAAGCGCGATGCGTCTTCCAGCCGGCGCAGCACCATGCGTCCGACAACGTCGGCATCGTCGGCGCAGGCCGACGCAAGCAAGTTGGCGATGTTTCCGTCGAGCAGGGAGTCGCCGTTGCACAGCAGGAAGCGCTCATCCAGCCTGTCGCGCGCGTGATAGACGGCGCCGCCGGTGCCGGCCCGAAACGGTTCTTCCGACAGGCTGACGGTACAGTGCTTCGGCAGGCTCGCCTGAATCGTGGTGGCGGCGGTTTCGATCTCGGCCGACAAATGGCCGGTCAGCAGCAGGAAGTCGGTGACCCCGAAGCGGACGTATTCGCGCATTAGCCAGCTCAGGAACGGTCGGTCGCCACAGGGCAGGATCGGTTTCGGGGTTGCCGCGGTCAGCGCGCCGAGACGCGTGCCGAGGCCGCCGACCAGGATGGCGCATTGTCTGACTGTCGCGGAACTGGAAGGGGCGGCATGCATCGTCGGGTCGGTCCAATCTCGGGTCGTCGTTGTCAGGTCACATCCAGCGCCGGTTCGCGGCTGGCCCGCAGTTTATCGACCCGACGGCCGTCCATTTCCAGGACCTCGAAGCGCCAACCGCCGAACACGATCCGATCGCCCACCCGCGGCACGCGGCGCAGCAGCGCCAGCAGCAGACCGCCCAGGGTGTGATAATTGCCTTCCGCCGGCAGGTCCGGCAGGTCGAGTCTGGCCTTGACCTCATCGACCGGCATCATGCCGTCCATCAGCAGGATTGCTTCCCCGGCTTCGTTCAGTTCGGCCGGTTCGGCATCCGTGCCCGTGGGATCGCCGACAATGGCTTCCAGCACATCGGCCGCGGTCACCACGCCTTCGAAACTGCCATACTCGTCCATCACCAACGCGAGACCATTCGGGTCGGATTTCAGACGTTCCAACGCATCCAGAGCGGTGACGGTATCGGGCATGACGATGGGCTGGCGAAGGGCGGCGCCGACGGAGAGTTCGCCGCCGCCGAGAATGCGATCCAGCAGGTCTTTCGCCTGCACCAGACCGACGACGTTGTCGATCGATCCTTCACACACGATGAAGCGGGAGTGCGGCGCGGCCTTGAGCGCCGCGGCGATCTTCTTCGGCGAGTCCGTGCGGTCGATCCAGGCGAGGTCGGTGCGTGGCGTCATGATCGCGCGCACCGGCTTGTCGGCGAGGCGCAGCAGACGTTCGATCATGTCGCGCTCTTCGGTTTCCAACACGCCTGCCTGGGCACCCTCGGCGAGCAGGGCCTTGAGTTCTTCCTCGGTCACCGTGTGCTGTGGCGCGCGATGCAGGCCGAACAGGCGCAGGATAACGCCGGACGACTTTCCGAGGAGCCAGACGGCGGGAGCGGTGATGCGGGCGAGGATCACGACCGGGCGCGCGACCCAGGCCGCGACGGCCTCGGGCCGGCGCAGGGCGAGGTGCTTGGGCACGAGTTCGCCAAGGACGAGCGTCAGATAGGTGGTGATCACCACGACGATCGTCAGAGCGAGGGTTTCGGCCGCCGATCCGATCGCGGGAATGGTTTCCAGCCAGGCTTGCAGGTGAGACGCGATGCGCGCGCCGCCGAACACGCCGGTCAGAACGCTGACCAGTGTGATGCCGACCTGGACGGTGGGAAGGAAACGCTGCGGGTCTTCCGACAGGATGCGCGCGGTCGCGGCACCCGCGACGCCCTTACGCTCCAGCACGGCGAGGCGGGCGCGACGAGCGGAAACGAGCGCGAGTTCGCTCATGGAGAACATGCCGTTGAGCAGGATCAACACAAGGATGAAGAATGCTTCGATGCCGATGCCCATGATGGTGGCGATGTGTCCGATAGGGGTGAATGGCCGCGGAAGATGTAGCACTTCGACGTTCGGCGGGCGATGACGCGATTGTGGCCGAGGTCGTTATCGCCGACCTTTCAGCTTTCGGTCGAAGTGGATTGCGCTGTGTTTCGAGACATACAATCGTATTAAGAGAAATATCTTGTTTTTTGTTCTTGATTCATTGATTGTTAACCAATCGAGGACAAGGAGAGGAGCGGGTCGTGACCCAAACCATCAGCGCGGACATCATCCCATTTCCAGCCCGACCGGTGCGGGAAGCCCAGGCACCGGCGATCACCGCCCAGGACCGGCTGGCCGTGGCATTGGCCAACCTCGATCAGGCGATGGCCGAACAACGCGTCGCGATGGCGGCGTGGCGCGGCGCGCTCGACGAACTGAAAGCCTCCGCGCGTTCCCTCGGCGACGGCTTGCAGCGCTACCGCGGCACCCTCAACACCCTGGGCGCCGACGTCGCCGCCCTGCGCGAAGAATCCGTGAAGCTCGGCGAATGGGCCGACGGCGTTGTGGCGCGGGAGAAATCCGGCCGTCATCCGCTGTAGCAGACGACCCGACGCGTTCCCGACAGGCCGAAAGGTTGCTGTATGCGCGTCTGAGTGGCAAACCTGCGGCCTGTTTTGGCGGCTTCGCCGAACATGACAAATTAAGGCGGGAGCGACGGGTCGATGGCCACCTCTGACACCACACAGGCACAATCCGATTCGGCGGCAGGTGACTTTGACGCCATTATCGTCGGCGCCGGTATTTCCGGGCTTTACCAGCTCTATCGGCTGCGGGAACTGGGGATGCGCGTGCTGGTGCTGGAAGCCGGCACCGGCGTCGGGGGAACCTGGTACTGGAACCGTTATCCCGGCGCGCGCTTCGATTCCGAAAGCTATTCCTACGCTTATTCATTCTCGCCGGAATTGCTGGCGGAGTGGAACTGGACGGAACATTTCGCGCCCCAGCCCGAAACGCTGCGCTATCTCAACCATGTCGCCGATCGGTTCGATTTGCGTACCGATATCCGCTTCAACAGCCGCGTCGCGGCAGCCCATTATCAGGAAGCGTCGCGTGGCTGGGACCTGACGCTGGAAGACGGCAGCCGGTTTCAGTGCCGGTTTCTGATCACCGCGATCGGGGTACTGTCCGCGCCGACCATGCCGCGCATCGACGGGGTCGATACATTCAAGGGTCAGTCGTTCCACACCGCCCGCTGGCCGCACGAGCCTGTCGATTTCACCGGCAAGCGCGTCGCGGTCATCGGCACCGGCGCGACCGGTGTGCAGACCATTCAGGAAGTCGCAAAAACCGCCGGCCACCTGACCGTGTTTCAGCGCACCCCGAATTGGTGCACACCGCTGCACAACAGCAAGATCAGCCCGGAAGAGATGGAAACCATCCGCGCCGGCTATCCGGAAATGTTCAAGCGGTGCCAGGAAACCTTCGCCTGCTTCCTGCACACGCCCGATCCGCGCGCCACGTTCGAGGTCACACCGGAAGAACGGGAAGCGTTCTTTGAGCATCTGTATGCCTCCCCAGGCTTCGGCATCTGGCAAGGCAATTTCAAGGATATCCTGGTCAACCGAGAGGCGAACGCCGCGATCAGCGACTTCGTCGCGCGGAAGATTCGCCAACGCGTCAATGATCCGAAGGTCGCTGAAATGCTGATCCCCAGGGATCACGGCTTCGGGACGCGTCGCGTGCCGATGGAGACGCGCTACTACGAAGTCTACAACCAGCCGAACGTTCAACTGGTCGACGTCAAGGCAACCCCGATCGAGCGCATCACGCCCGAAGGCATCAAAACCAGCGACGCTGAATTCGGGTTCGATATCATCATCTATGCGACAGGCTTCGACGCGATTACCGGCGCGTTCGACCGTATCGACATCCGCGGCGAAAACGGCCTGCCGCTGAAAGAGAAGTGGAAAGGCGGGCCGCGCACCTATCTGGGCGTGATGGTCGAAGACTTCCCCAACATGATGATGCTGATGGGGCCGCATACCGCGCTGGGCAACCTGCCGCGCAGCATCGAATACAATGTCGAATGGGTCACCGGCGTCATCCGCCACGCCCGCGATCACGACCTTACCCGGGTCGCCGCGACGGCGGACGGTGTCGCGTCCTGGACGGCGCATGTCCACTCGCTGGGGGTTGGGCTGCTGTCCAACGAAATCAACTCCTGGATGACCGGCATCAACTCCAACGTCGACGGAAAGCAGACCCGCATCATCGCCCGCTACAGCGGCAGCGCCCCGGCCTATCGGGCGCGCTGCGACGAGGTCTCGGCGAACGGTTATCGGGAACTGGCGTTGGCCTGATCCGCCGACGCGACGACCGCGCTTTCGATCCGCGGCGCGGTCGTTCCGGGGTGCGGATCACTTTTATCAGGGGAAAACGAACATGCGACAAATCAGGATCGGCGATATCACCATCGACGCGGTGATCGAGCGCGAGGGGCCGTGGCGGCGCCCGCAGGATTTCTTCCCGTCCTATGACGAGGCGATTTGGAAACGGAACCTGCCGTTGATGGAACCGGAAGTGTTCGACGTCGAACGCGGACTGATGAACATCACCTATCAGACCTTCGTCGTGCGGACGCCCAGGCACACCATTCTGGTCGATACCTGCACCGGTGAGGACAAAGGCCATCCCGCGCCGTTCGACTTCCCTGGCAAGGAACGCTGGCGGAAAGAGCTGTTCGCCCTCGGCGTCAGCTACGACAAGGTGGATTATGTGTTTTGCACCCATTTGCACATCGACCACACCGGCTGGAACACGACGCTGCGTGACGGCCGCTGGGTGCCGACCTTCCCGAATGCCAAATACGTCTTCCACAAGAAAGAATACGCGGCGTGGGAGCAGAAGCATAACGAAGGGGCGAACCCGCCCGGAACGGTTTTCCGCGACAACTGCCTGCCCATCGTCGAAGCCGGCCAGGCGCTGTTGGTCGACGACGACTATGCGTTGGACGATACCGTCACGCTGACGCCGACGCCGGGGCACTCACCCTGCCATTGCTGCGTGAACATCTTCTCCAAGGGCCAGCGCGCGGTGGTAACCGGCGACATGATGCACCATGCGATCCAGTGCCGCGAACTCGACTGGTCGCCCGGTGTCGATTGGGACCCCAAGCAGGCCGCCGCGTCGCGCCGCAGCTTCCTGTCCTCGGTCGCGAACACCGACACGCTACTGCTGCCGATCCATTTCCCGGCCCCGACGGTCGGTCTGGTCACCACGGACGGTGATCGGTTCAACTACCGCTTCAAGCGGGACTAACCCTTGACAGGCACCCGCATGCGCCTCGGCGGCGCATGCGGGTGTTTGGTTATCAGGTCGGAAGAATGAACTGCTTCGCCGCGGCATCGTAATCGCCGTAGCCGAGCGTTGCGCGCAGTTCGGCTGGAGGGAGGGCGCTTGGGGCTTCCGCGCCGCCGGCAACCAAGGCCGCCAGCCCCGCCTTCATGCCCGCTGCCGCCGGAGACAACATGCCCGTCGGATAGGTCCCGATCTTGAAGCCGAGTTCGGCGGCCTGCACCTGGTTCGGAGTCGCGCGCGGCGCCCCCGGCGACAGAACGGCGAAGTTCGGCTTGCCCTTGGACACCGAGATTGTGCGACGAATTTCGTCGTCGTCCGCCGGTGAATCCAGGAACAGAATGTCCGCGCCTTCCTCGATATACATCTCGATCCGCGCGATGGCCTCGTCGATACCCTGGGTCGGGCGGCAATCCGTGCGCGCCAGGATCAGGATGCCCGATTCCTTGGCCGCTTCCACCGCGGCGCGAATTTTCATGCGGGCCTCTTCGCGGGGCAGGCACGGCTTTCCGGCCGCCGTCAGCGCCCGCGGCGTAATCTTATCCTCGATCAGGATCGCCGCCGCGCCTGCTCGGCCATAGGCCCGCACGGTGCGCTGAACGTTCATCGCGTTGCCATAGCCATGGTCGCCGTCGGCAAGCACCAGCGTATCGGGGGCCGCGCCACGCACCATGTTGAAGGAGTCGAACATCTCGCCGAAAGAAACGAGGTCGAGGTCGGGTCCGCCCAGCCGGCTGGCCGCCACGCAGGAGCCCGACAGGAACGCGGTCTTGAAGCCGGCGGCGGCGGCGAGCTTCGCACTTAGCCCGTCCCAAACGGCGGGCATCAAAATCAGTCCGGGTTCCTTTAACAGGGCACGCATACGGTCGGGGGCATTCATGGACGTCTCCTTCGTTTCGACAATCGGACGCCCAGAATACGACCCTTCCGCAAAACGCACAAAAACGCGGCGCGGCGGTCGCCGCTATTTTGGGAACCGGCCCATCATCACCGACACATCGCGCGCCATTTCCAACCCCTGGTCCGGCGACATCGATATCGCGCGTTGGAAGGTCCGTTTGGTCTGAGTCAGGAACTCCTGGTTCCAACCGGCGAGCTTCTCGGCGATCGCCATGGCTTCGTCGATAAGACGATCGTCCGGGACAACGCGATTGACCATGCCAAGCTCGTATGCGCGCTGCGGCAGCATGTTCTCACACAATGTAAGCAGTTCAAAGGCGACTTTCCGTCCCATCAGGTGCACGGCCTGCGCGGTAACGGTCGTCGCCGTCAGGCCGGCCTTAAGTTCGGGATAGCCGAAGCGGGCGCTTTCCGCGGCGACGACCAGGTCGCTGCCGAAGGTCAAACCCGCTCCCGCGCCCAGCACGTAGCCGTGGACGGCGGCGATGATGGGCTTGTCGACGCGGCCAAACAGCTTGGTCAGCGCGATGTTGGTATCGCCGTGCTTGATCAGGTTGCGCCGGTTCTCGGCGGTCAACGGCCTGGGGACGGACGTATCCGCCCCGGCGCAAAAGGCTCGGCCGGCGCCACGCAGGATGATCGCCGAGACGGAGTCGTCGTTCTGGGCATCCAGCAGGGCATCGGTCAGCGCGTGCACCAGATCTGCGTTCAAGGCGTTCAACTTCGCCGGACGGTTCAGCGTCAGCAGCCGCACCGCGCCGCGATTTTCAATTAACAGAACATCATCCATCGTACGTTTCCCTCATCCCAATGCCACACCTCAGCGTGACCTTGCGACGGAGGTCAAGGCCCGAACAGGCATCGCCTGTTCGGGACGCTCGAACGCGGTCAGGACGCGGCGCGCGCCTTGTCGAAATCAGGCACGTTGCTCGCCGAAGCGCTGAGCATCGACGATTTCGTGACTGCAAGCGCGGCGGCGGCGGCCTCGTTCTCGTTGATCTTCGTCATCACGGCTTCGCGGGCGCGGTTGAAATACTCGCGGTTGGTGGCGACGAACTCCCGCGATTTGCGCAGGCCGGCCAGATAGCCGTTGATTTCCGGCACCACATAGCGTGCGACCATGTCCCAGCTTCGCATCGTGTTTTCCGGATTGGCCCAATCGTGCACGAAGCCGACCACGGTGCCGAAGCCGCCGCTGATGTCGATGACCGACTTGATCCGCTCGATCAGATCGTCGGGCGTGCCGATCGTCGCGGCGGCACCGTCGGAAAAGGCCGTGCGATCGACGGCTTCGTCCGGAGTTTTGAACGGCTTCGCGCCGGGGCGTTGCAGCGTGGCGGTGATATATTCGTTATGGTGACGCATCAGACCCTCGCGCGCCTCGGCACGGGCCTTTTCGCGGGTTTCCGCGATATGCCAGCTCAGCAGCACCCGCCAGTTTGCGCGATCGACGACCTGTCCATGTTTCGCGGCGGCGGCTTCGGCGAAGCCCCATTGGGTCGGCAGGGCGTTCAACCCTTCGTTGGACAAGGACCCGATGGAGATGATGCCGATGCCGTGCTTGCCGGCCAGCGTCATGCCCGACGGGCTGATCTGCGACGCGACGGCGAAGGGCATCTCTTCCTGCAACGGCAGCAACTGCAGCGCGGCGTCGTTCATCTGGAACCAGTCGCTTTTCGCGGTGACGCGCTCTCCCTTGAACAAGCGGCGGATGATGCCGATCGCTTCGTCCTGGCGATCGCGCAGCACCATCGGATCGACCCCCAGCGTGTGGGCGTCCGATGCCAGCGCGCCCGGGCCGGAGCCAAAGATCGCCCGTCCGCCGGTCATGTAATCGAGCTGCACCATGCGCTGCGCGACGTTGAACGGATGATGGTAGGGCAGCGAAACGACGCCGGTCGCCAGCTTGATGCGCTTGGTGCGCTCACCGGCCGCGGCCAGGAACATCTCCGGCGACGCGATCATTTCCCAACCGCTGGAGTGATGCTCCCCGCACCAGAATTCGTCGTAACCGAGACGATCCAGATGTTCCGTCAGATCGAGGTCGCGGCGGAATTGCAGCATTGGGTGTTCGCCGATGGGATGGTGCGGCGCGAGAAAGGCACCAAAGCGCAGACGAGGCATGGTCTACTCCTGAAAAAAGGGCCGAGACCGTCATTGGCCTCGGTTGGGCGCACAGTCGGCGGCGCCGATGGGTCGGACGATGTGCCTTGCTCCGGAGATCGAGGCAAGGCAAGCGGCGTCAGCCTGGCTCCGGCAGCGTGGCGGGATCGATCTCCGCGATGGCGATCCCGCTCTCGCCGGCAACGGCGTAAAGCAGAAACACGCGTCCATCTTCCTCGAAAATGGCGGGGTCGCGTAGTTGGTTGACCTGACCATAGGCTGTGCTGCGAACCGACGGCACGCATGGTGCCGCGGCACCCTCCCAGTCCCGTTCCGGCCGTAACACTGTGCCCAACGGACGGTCGCGCCATTCCCGCCAGTCGCCGGAGAGATCGATCAGGCTCAGCAGAATGCTTTCGGGCGCGTCGCCGACCTGAGTCCAGAACACCCAGAGACGATCGCCGCGCTTCAGCAGCGCCGCGTGACGCATGTTCGGGTTGAACAGGGTGGGGCCGACCTCGAAATCGTGTCGACCGTCAACGGACCGGTAAAGCGTCCCCGGCATCGCGAGGCCGTAGGTCACGCCGTCATGCGCGAAGACCCGCAGGTAGGATCGACCGAGAATCTCGGGGTGCGCTTTGAAGTTCAGACCGTCGGGCGAAGTCGCGACCCGCGTGACCTGGGTGCCGACATCTTCCAGGCCGTGGAAATACATGACGATCCGACGGTTGGCCGAATCGACGTGGACGTCGGGCGAGGCAATGTGCGGCGTGGAGATTTCCGACAGGATGTCGTGCGACAGGCGCATGCTGGCGGCACGTGCCTCGAACAGCGCGCGTTGCTCCTCCGTCACCTTCGGCGGCGCGGTCAGAAAACCGGAGTCGCGCAAATGCAGACTGCCCGGCGCATGGATGGTCCAGGGGACGGTCAGGCAATCGGCATAGGCCAGCCGGATGTAGCTACCCTTGTGGTCGGCGAAATACAGATAATACCGCCCCAACGGCTGCTCGATCCACGCGGGCACCCGGATCAGCGACGGTCCCTGAATATTGACGCCGATGCTGGGATGCGCGTCGGGCCCGACGATCGACCGATCGAGCAGGCGCGTCACACGCACGCCGGATTGGCTCCGATCGTCGGGCATCGGCGCGGCTACAGCGTCGAACCGCCGTCGATCGCGACTTCCGCGCCGGTGACGTACCCGCTTTCGTCGGACAGCAGATACAGTACCAACTGCGCGATCTCATCGGCCGTGCCCATGCGCTTCATCGGCACCAGCTTCAGGCGTTCGGCATTCTGTTCGGCGGAACGCACGCTGAGCATTTCTGTGTCGATCGGGCCGGGGTGAACCGAGTTGACGCGGATACGCCGGGGCGCGAGGTCGACGGCGGCAGCCTTGGTCATGCCGCGCAGCGCCCATTTGGTCGCGCTGTAGGCGATGGCGCCCGGCGATCCGCGCAGGCCGGCGGTGGAGGAAATGTTGACGATCGAGCCGCCGCCGGATTTTTCCATCAGCGGCACAACGGCTTTCATGCCGAGAAACGGCCCAAGCTGGTTGACCCGCATATGCCGGTCGAACAGGGCCGCATCGGTTTCCATCAGCGTGCGCGGTTGGTAGATGCCCGCGTTGTTGACCAACCCGTGCAATCCGCCAAGGGCCTGAGCGGCGCGCAGGGCGGCATCCCAATCGGTCTCGCTGGTGACATCGTGGTGGACGTAGGCGGCATTCTGCCCGAGTTCGGCGGCGAGTTGCCGGCCTTGGTCGTCCAGCACGTCGCCGATCACGACCCGCGCGCCCTCGGCGACGAACAAGCGAGCTTCCGCGGCGCCCTGGCCGCGGGCACCGCCGCTGATCAGGATGATTTTGCCTTCAAGACGTCCCATTTTTGTTTCCTCGTGGCTTTGGTTCAGAGGTCTTTTCTGAACAGAGTGAAATGCAGCCCGCAAACCCCGTTCGTCACGTCGCCTTCGAGCTTCGCGCCGTCGCGCCGCCCCTGCAGGGTGATCCCCGGTGCGCCGCCTTGAATTGTGCCATCGGGCAATATGGAGCCGTCAAGGTAGGTGCGGTGGTCCCAGCGATACTGGAATCGGCTTTCCAGCACCGAGAGCGTGAGCAATCCCGGACGCGGGCAGTTCTTGCTGTCGGCCTGGTAGCGCGTGCTGGTGCCGCGATACAGGCCGTCGACCGGCTCGGGCGGGGGCGCCGGCGGGCGTGGCGGGGCGGGGGCGGCGCAGGCGGCGATCGTCAGGCATGCCGCGAGCCCGACGGAACGAAAAAGGATCATGCTGGCCCGTTCGGCTGGAGTACCGGCTCTCTCTTGATCGCCCGGGGCGATTAACGCAACCGTGTCGCGCGAATCAACTTCTTGCCCTGAAACGCGTCTGTGACCACTATACCTTGGATGGGCGGCTCAGTGAACGAGTCGACCGTTTACCCAGAATGTGGAGCCCACGCGGCATGGACGGCACGACGCACGCGGCTGACGAACATCCGGTTCGCTTTGACCTGATGACTGAGAACCCCGTCTACAAGCCGTTCCGCTATCCCTGGGCGTACGAGGCCTGGCTGACCCAGCAGCGCGTTCACTGGCTGCCGGAGGAAGTTCCGCTCGCCGACGATGTCAAGGATTGGCACCGCAATCTCAAGGACGGCGAGCGCAACCTGCTGTCCCAGATCTTCCGCTTTTTCACCCAGGCCGACGTCGAGGTGAACAATTGCTACATGAAGATGTACGCGCGGGTGTTCAAACCGACCGAGGTGCTGATGATGCTCTCGGCGTTTTCGAACATCGAAACCGTTCACATCGCCGCTTACAGCCACCTGCTCGATACCATCGGAATGCCCGAAATCGAGTATCAGGCGTTCCTTAAATACAAGGAAATGAAAGACAAATACGACTTCATGCAGGGCTTCTCGGTCGACTCGAAGTTCGAGATCGCCAAGACGCTGGCCGCGTTCGGCGCCTTTACCGAAGGGCTGCAACTGTTCGCGTCCTTCGCCATCCTGCTGAATTTCCCGCGCTTCGGCAAAATGAAGGGCATGGGGCAGATCGTCACCTGGTCGGTCCGCGACGAGTCGCTGCATTGTCAGTCGATCATCAAGCTGTTCCGCACGTTTGTGCAGGAAAATCCGGAAATTTGGACCGAGGACCTGCGTCGCGAAATCTATTTGACCTGCGCCACGATCGTCACGCACGAGGACGCGTTCATCGATCTCGCCTTCGAGCAGGGCGCCGTCGAAGGGCTGACGGCGGAGGAGGTCAAATCCTATATCCGCTTCATCGCCGATCGCCGCCTGATCGAACTGGGCCTGAACAAGCTTTACCATATCGAGAAAAATCCGCTGCCCTGGCTGGATGAAATGCTGAACGCCGTGGAACACGCGAATTTCTTCGAAAACCGTTCCACCGAATACAGCAAGGCATCCACCGTCGGCACCTGGGACGATGCGTTCGACGATCCGGCGCCGGTCTACCAAGGCGAAGTGGCCGCGGTGGCCCCCGCCTGAGCAAACGCTGTGGCGTCCGCGCGCCGTCCGCCCCACCGTTGCGGCATCCAAATTTGTGCCGAATCCTCGGGGCATGACGGTTTCAGTGGTCGGACCGTCCGACGATGTGTATTTTGTTCGCGAGATCGTATATGTGAGACTATCCCTGCGGCGCGTGGTGCGCCGTTTGGCATGTGCAAAGATTGATACACCACGATAGGGGCGGCCGTGAGCCACACTGAAGACGATATTGTCCGCGATGCCGGTTCAGGCGCGACTCCGCGCTACAGCCGACGTCTGTCCGACAAAATTCTGATCGCGTTCCATCATGCCTGCGATCAGGGCGATTTTGAGGTTGCGGAACAGTTGCTGCACATTCTGGAGATGATGCTGACCCGCCGCCCGCTGACCCCTGACGGCACGCGCCGCCGGAACATGGAAAGCCTTGTCGCCGCGCACGAACGGCTTTGGCATCTGCGCCACCCGAATTCCGAGGAAATGTAAGAACGATCCCGCGCGCCAGGCAAATCTCGTCAAATCGGCGCTCGCGACGAAACCCGCGAGATTATGCCTGGGGGCGTAACGCAAGCTCGGCACCATGACGCAGGATCGCCTCGGTTTCCGGTGTAAAAGCTGAACCGGCCCCGTGCAGCGTCAGCCCGGCGGCCAGCAGCATCGGGCTTCGTCCCCGCCGAATACCCTGCAATACAACCAACTTGGCGGGACGACCGGCCCGCGGCCACAGGGGAAACAACGTCGCCACGGGGCAATCGGCATCGGCCATCGCGCCGATCCAGGCCGGGGAGGATGCAGCGGGCAGGATAAGCGTCAGGCTCCCCCTGTGACGCAGCCGGCCCGACAGGGCCTTTACCCAAATCTCCGGCAATCCCGGTTCGGCCCGTTTGGCGCGATCGCGCATGGGATCGCGCGACCGAGTGCCGGACGCGTGATGATACGGCGGATTGGCGCAGGCGTGGTCGAAGCCGTCATCGATCGGTGCCGCGGCCAGGTCGGCGGCGATGAATTCCAGCCGGTGTGGCGCGTTGTCGGCGGCGTTCATGGCGGCGATCGCGGTCAGCGCCGGATCGATGTCTACGCCGACTCCGACGATGCCCGGCACGCGGGCGGACAGGCAGAGCAGCGCGGCCCCGCAACCCGTTCCGGCCTCCAGAATCCGCTCTCCCGCGCGGGCGGGAACCGCCGCCGCCAGAATCACCGGCTCGATGCCGCTGCGAAAGCCGGTGGCCGGCTGCGCATAGCGAACCCGCCCGCCGATCAGGTGGCCATGGGTTAAGTCCGGTAGGATAGAGGTCATATTTCCGGCGCGTTCCGCAGGATTTCGGCTGCCATCGCGTATTCGTCATTCGCAACCATGATGCGTCGCGGAATAACCCCTATGCTTCCCTCCACGATGCTGGCATGGGTGTCGAATACGAACGCCTCGATCCCGCTGTCTTCGAGCAATGCCAGCAGAAATGACAGCCGAACCGGGTCGTTTGTGGTAGCTACAACGCGCATCTTTCGTCGCCTTCAACGTCGATCGATTGGCGCGGCTCTCTCCGGGGCCGCTTGACCCGTTTTCCGCCGCACCGATATGGTGCCCCGCTATTGCATAGACCTGTTCGGAGACTCTGTTGGGCGGCGTCGTCACTTCACTCGCAGCGGCCACGATGTCCAGCCCGGAAGTTCCGGCACGATCGGACGAAGACGCGCTCACCACGCTGATGCAGCTTGTCGCCGAGGATCTGCGCGCCTGCAACACGACCATCGTGGCGCGCATGGACAGCCCCGTGGTGCTGATCCCGCAACTCGCGGCCCATATCGTCGCCGCCGGCGGCAAGCGTCTCCGCCCCCTCCTGACCCTCGCCGCCGCTCGGCTATGTGGATATCCGGGAACGTCGGGCGGCGCGCGCCATGTGGAACTGGCCGCCTGTGTGGAGTTTATCCATACCGCGACACTGCTGCATGACGATGTCGTGGACGAAAGCCAGTTGCGCCGTGGATTGGCCTCCGCCAACGCGGTGTTCGGCAACAAGGCGTCGGTGCTGGTCGGCGATTTCCTGTTCGCGCGCGCTTTTCAACTGATGGTCGGCGACGGGTCGCTGCGGGTTTTGGAGATTCTGTCGCGCGCCGCCGCCACGATCGCGGAAGGCGAAGTCCTGCAACTGGCGACGCAGAACGACCTGTCGACCTCCGAAGACCGCTATCTGGACGTCATTCGCGGCAAGACCGCGGCGCTGTTCGCGGCGGCGTGTCAGGTGGGCGCGGTCATCGCCGAACGCCCGTCGCGGGAGGAAACCGCGCTGGCGGACTACGGGATGAATCTGGGCATCGCGTTCCAGCTTGTCGACGACGCGTTGGACTATTCCGCCGATCAGGCGACCCTGGGCAAGACGGTCGGCGACGATTTCCGCGAAGGCAAGCTGACTCTGCCGGTGATCGCCGCCTATCAGGCCGGCGACGCGACCGACCGCGCGTTCTGGCAACGCACCATCGAGGCGTCGGAGCAGACTGACGCGGATTTGGAGCATGCCTTGGCGTTGATGACAGGATGCAATGCGATCCAGACCACGCTCGCCCGCGCGGCCGAATTCGCCGCGGCGGCGAAAGTCGCCCTGACGGTCTTCCCCGATAGCCCATTTCGGCAGTCTCTGTTGGATGTCGCCGATTACACGGTCTACCGACCGCGCTGATCGCGGTCGTGCCAGGGCGTTCAGCCCATGCGCAACAGGCTCAGGATCTTTCGCAGCCGGTGATCGAAATCGGCGAAGCACATATCAGGCAGCGGCCAGGGCAGGGCGGCCCGGACCGCGCCCGCGCGCCATGGGGATCGGCCAATACGACGCAGCGCGGCCTTAGGGCGCAGTAGCAGTTCCTGTAGCGGCAGCGGATTGACCGGCGGGACCAAATGGCCGCCGTCATACCCATGGATGAATGGCACGGCGTTGAACAAGGCGAATTGCGCGCGTGTCGGGCGCGTCAGCAGCCCGACCAGATCGTGCAGGGCCGACGCGGCATCGATGGTCGTCGGCCATGCGCCATCGAGCAGGGCGTCGAGACGGTCGAATTCGGCGAGAATGCCGGTTTCGATGTCCGCCATGGCGGCGCGTCGTACACCAGCGCTCGGTTCGGCCTCCATTGCGAAGACCGGTTCGATTCGGCCTGACCGCGCGCTGTAACCGCTCACCGGTGCATGGGGGGCCGACAGAAACAGCTCCAACAGCACATAGCCGTCACGCACGATGTCGGCGACGGGCTGGGGGGTGTCGAAGCCGAACAAATAGGATGCCGTGTTATCCAGGTTCAGGACAGGCGATAATGCGTCACCCCACAAGCCGAGATAACAGCCGACGACGTCGTTCGGCCGCAGGCCCGCCAATCGGGTCAGTGCGATCTGCGTAGACCCGCGCCAGCCGACGTCGACGATCATCCGCCGAGCATTTCCGTCGAAGCCTTCCTGGCGCAGGTAGGACTGGGCGCTTGTCCGGATCTGGCGCAGGCGGTCGTCGATCGGTGCCCCGCCTTCGGTCAGCAGCCGTAGAAGCGGCGCAAAGCCGTCCGCGCCGTTCAGGCGGAGCGCGGGGTCGATGCCTAACCCCCGGCAGAGCGCTGCCGTTGTCTCGGCGTCGATACCCAGGGGAGACAGGGCCTGCGCCAACGGGCGGTCGAGCAGGCTCTCGCCGATGGCACTGGCAAGCCGGACAGGATCGGTCGCCATGTCGGGAAGGGTCGTCGCCTGACGGGAAACATGGAGGTAGCTGAGCGTGATCGGCTCCCGGCTTCGCGCGATCAGCCGGCGAGCGATCGCCAACGGTATGTGGCCGTCGCGAGACAGGAAGTGAATGTGGCTTATGCCGCGATTACGCGCTTCCTGCAGCACGAACAGGGTAAAGCCGATCATCAGAGCCGTGGCATAGGGGAACAGCGACGCCGGATCGGGTGGTGTCACGCGGCGCGCGCTGTGCAGCGTGCGCACGATTGGATGCAGCCTGGCTGTCGCCTCGGATTCCCGCGATAAGTGCCGGCGCGGCAGATGCACGGTCGCGATGCCGAGTTCTTGCGCCCGCGCGACGTCGGAGATTGGGTTGTCGCCGATATGAGCAACCTCGTCGGGACGAAGTTCGAGCCGTTCCAGCACCGCGGCGAACAGGCGGCCGGATGCCTTGTTGCGTTGCCAATCGGCGGAGGTGATTGCCTGAGGGGCCGTGCCGAAGCCGTGCCGGGTCAGCAGCCAGGCGAGGTCCGGGCCGGACAACGTGGTGTCGGACAGAAAGATCAATCGCTGCCTGGACGGATCCAACGCGGCCAAAGCCGACCGAATCGCCGGCACCGGCTCCGTAACGGCGAGTTCGGTCGCGCGTTCGCACAGTCGCGCTTGTTCGGGATCGTCGATCAGCCGTCGTTCGGCCATCCAGCCGTAGATGTCGGCAAGCCGGACCTCGTCCAACCCATTCGCTTCCGCCGTTCGGCGTAGCACCGCTTCCCCATGCAGGCGTGCCTGTCGAAAGGTTTCGGGGGCGCAGCGCGACAGGCCCGCTCGTTCCGCGCGGATGCCGATCAGCAGCGCCACATCCTCCGGCCGAACAAGCCGGCGGGTCAGCGCTGTATCGAATACGTCGCAGGTGATGACCGGAAAGCGGGTGAGCGCATCGGCGAGTGAGAGGCCGCGTGTTTGGGTCAGCGCCGCGATCCCGACAAGGTGCCGGTCGCGGCGGCGATCCATCGTTTGACGAAATCGGGCGTCACAGCCCAAAACGGTTCGAGGTAAGCGGCGCGCAGTGTCGGGTGCGGCTGTCCGGAAGTGCCGCCCAGGCCGAAGGTCAGCGTTTCGCGTTCGCGCGGGACATAGAGCGTGCCGAAGGCCCAATCCCAGAGTGCGAAATTGCCGCCCATGTTGCGGTCCCAATGCTGTGGTTGGGTGCTGTGATGGATCTGGTGCTGCGCCGGGCTGATGAAGATGTGTTCCAGCACGCTGCCCCAGGAAATCCAGATATGGCAGTGGTGCAACTGCCCGCCGACGAAGCCGTAGAACGCCGCCATCAGGTTCATTCCCAGGATCGTCGTGAAGCTCACGTCGCCGGCCCAGAAATACAAAGCCGGTGCCATGACGAATGCCCCGGTCAGCGCCTTGAACGGTCCGGTCAGCATGACCTCCACCGGATGCACACGAACGTTGGCGAAGACTTGCAGTGTTTCCGCGGAATGGTGGACCTTGTGGAAGGCCCACATCCAACCGATCCGGTGCGATGCGAGGTGAAACAGGAAGTAGCCGAAATCCTCCGCCAGAGCGAACAGGATGGTGAACAGCACGATCGCCATCGTGGTCCATTCATGGGACTGGGGCGCGGGGCCGAATGTCGCGGTCATCGCCGACAGCAGCAGCGTGGTGAACCAGACCGTGTTCAGCCGCCAGGTGAAATTGGTCACCGGCGTGACGAAATGATTGGCCAGGATCAGCTTGCAATCGACCCAGGTGGATTGGTGCATGAACTGCGAGCGGGGAAAGCAATACCGCCCAAACGCCGCCAGGTACTGCCCGGGCTTGCGATCGCGGATCATGAAAACGATGCCGGCGATGATCAGCGCGGCAACCAGTTCGGGCCAGTAGGATCGCGTGCGCAGCCCGGTGAAGGGACCGCTGAGCAGATCGATGACCGAACCGCAGAACCATTCGAGGCCCGGGACCCGACCAATCGGGCTTTCGTGCACCGAAGCTTTGAGTTGGGCGATCGCGTCAAGGATCATCGGGACGCCTTATAGCCATGCGGAAAACGTGCAACAAGCGGTGTTCGGGCGTTAACGGATTGGTGACATGGCGTATCGCTTTTACGGCCAGCATGGCGAGGACTACCTGCTGTGGCACTTCTTCGATTTCCGGCGGAACGGCTTCTTTCTGGATATCGGCGCCCACGACGGCGTATCGCTGAGCAATACGAAATCCTTTGAGGAGCAGGGCTGGACCGGCATCTGTGTCGAGCCCGTGCCGTCGGTGTACGCCGCCTGTCGAACCGTTCGGCAACGCGTGGTGCAGGCGGCCTGCGTTGCCGGTGAGGAGCGACAGGTCGAACTGCGCACGGATCGGACCGGTCTGTGGGCGGGGATTGCGACGGATGAGGCGATGGCGACCCAATCCTATGCCGATCGGCAGAGTGGGGAACCGGATTTTGAAACCATCGTCGTGCCGGCGATGCGCGCCGCCGAACTGCTTAGCCCGACGGACCCCGCGATCGACTTTGTCACGGTCGATGTTGAAGGCACCGAAATCGCCGTGCTGCAAGGTCTGGACCTGACGCGCAATCGACCGCGTCTGCTGTTGATCGAGGCGCTGACGGATCAGGCCTTGTCGGAACTGGACGCGTTCATGGCGTTGTTCGGTTATCAGCGCGCCCGAACGGTCGTCTGCAACCACGCCTATGTGTTGACGGAGCGGGATGCGCGGACCCTGCGCGGCATCACGATCGATTGTCATCTGACCGTGCCGGACCTGCCTGGCTACGGCCCCGCCGATCTGGCGACCCATGCCTGGAGCGCGCCGACAACCCATACAAAGCTGGGCTTTGTCGCCGGCAAGCTGAAACAGCGTTACCGGCGACTGGTCTGGGGTGTCTGACGCTTAACGAACGACGGCTATCTGCTCCCGGCGGATCTGGACGGTCAGCGCGTCCAAAGCCTTGGCAACGCGGTTCAGCATTTCGTCGATTTCCTCCGTGGAGATAATCAACGGCGGGCTGAAGCACAGCGTATCGTTCACCGATGCTCGTCCGATCACGCCGAACTCTTCCCCCAGTTTGGTCATGCGGGGGCCGATCTTGGCGGCGGGGCTGAAATTGGCGCGTGTTTCCTTGTCGGCCACCAATTCGACGCCCGCAATCAGGCCGGTGCCGCGCACTTCGCCGACCAGAGGATGATCGGCGAAACGGCGGCGCAGTTCGGCTTGCAAATGGGCACCGACGGTCTTGACGTGGTTACCGATGTCCATCTCGTCGTAGATTTTCAGCGTTTCGATCGCCACCGCGGCGGGGACGGGATGGCCGGAATAGGTGAAGCCGTGCCCGAACGTGCCGATTTCGCTGCTGCCGGTCGCCAGTGCCTGGAAGACGAAGTCACTGACCATGACGGCGCTGATCGGCAGGTACGACGCGGACAGCGCCTTGGCGCAGACCAGGATATCGGGTTCGATGTCGAGCGTCTGGCTGCCCCAGTAGTTGCCGGTGCGGTGGAAGCCGCAAATGACCTCGTCGACAACCAGCAGAACGTCGTATTTGCGCAACACCGCCTGGATTTTGGGGAAGTAGCCCTTGGGCGGTACGATGACGCCGCCGGCGCCCATGATGGGTTCTGCCCACATCGCCGCGACCGTGTCCGGGCCTTCGGCAAGGATCAGCTTTTCCAATTCGTCCGCGCAGCGGGTCGCGAACGCGTCCTCGGTCTCTCCCGGAAGCGCGCCGTGATAGAAGTGCGGTGTCATCGTATGCACGAAGCCCGGCAGCGGCACGTCGAAGGCGCGATGGTTGGCCGGCAGGCCCGTCAGCGAGGCGGAGCCGATGGTGATGCCGTGGTAGCCCTTGATGCGCCCGATCAGCTTTTTCTTCTTGGTCCGACCCAGGGCGTTGTTCAGGAACCACACCATCTTGATCGCGGAGTCATTCGCCTCGGACCCCGAATTCGCGAAGAACACCTTGCCCATCGGCACCGGCGCGCGTGCCAGCAGCATTTCCGCGAGGTCGATCATCGGTTCGTGCGATTTCGCGGTGAACGCGTGGTAGAATGGCAGCTTGCGCATCTGCGTCATCGCTGCCTGCACCAGGCGTTCATTGTCGAAGCCGAGGGAGGCGCACCACAGCCCGGCAACGGACTCGATGTATTCCTTGCCGGAGTCATCCCATACCCGCACGCCCTTGCCGTGGGAGATGACCACGGGGCCGATCTCTTGATGGGCTTTCAGATCGGTGTACGGGTGCAGCACGCTGGCGATGTCGCGCGCGGCGGCCGAGTTCGCTCCGAAAGGCGGGGGTGGCACCATGGCTAGGCCTCCTGCAAAGGTTAGCCGTTACCATAGCCGCTGAATGCGGTGCGGCGTAACCCCCGTCCGATCGAGGCGCGGTGTTTCCTGCCTCAGCGGGGCAGGGTGGTCGAACCCATCAGGAATTTATCCATGGCATGGGCACATTGGCGACCTTCGCGAATGGCCCAGACCACCAGGGACTGGCCGCGCCGCATGTCGCCCGCCGAGAACAGCCCGTCGCGGGAGGTGCGGTAGTCCACCATATTGGCCGCCACATTGCCGCGCGCATCCAGTTCGACGCCGGCCTGTTCGAGCAGCGCCCCGCGGCGTGGCCCCAGAAAGCCCATCGCCAGGAGCACCAGATCGGCCTTGAGCGTGAAGCCGCTGTCGGCGACTTCGCGCATCTGCATGCGACCGCCTTCGGTGACCCATTCGACGCGGACGCAGTCCAACGCTTCGACCTTGCCGTCCGCGCCGGTGGCGTTTTTCGTCAGGACCGACCAATCCCGTTCGCAGCCTTCTTCGTGGGCGTGGGAGGAGCGCAGCTTGGTCGGCCAATCCGGCCATACCATCGCCTTGTTCTCTTTCACCGGCGGCTTCGGCATGATCTCGATCTGGGTAATCGACGCCGCGCCCTGACGGGCCGACGTGCCGATGCAGTCAGAGCCGGTGTCGCCGCCGCCGATGACCACGACATGCTTGCCCTTCGCGGAGATCGTGCCGCCGGGCGCGGCCTGTGTTTCGACGTCGCCCGCGTTGCGCTTGTTCTGCTGCGACAGGAAATCCATGGCGTAGTGGATGCCGTCGAGCGCGCGGTTCGGCACGGCGAGGTCGCGCGGCCATTCGGCACCGCCGGTCAGGGCGACCGCGTCATACTCCGCAAGCAATTGATCCACCGAGACGGTCACGCCGACTTCGACACCTGTTGTGAAGGTGACGCCTTCGGCTTCCATCTGCGCGACGCGGCGATCGATCAGATGTTTTTCCATCTTGAAGTCGGGAATGCCATAGCGCAGCAGCCCGCCGATCCGGTCGTTCTTTTCCAACAGGGTGACAGCATGTCCGGCGCGCGCCAGTTGCTGCGCGCACGCCATGCCGGCGGGGCCGGAACCGACCACGGCGACCCGCTTGCCGGTCTTGACGGCGGCGACCTGCGGCTTGATCCAACCTTCGTCCCACCCGCGATCGACGATGGCGCATTCGATCGTCTTGATGGTCACGGGGTTGTCGTCGATGTTCAGGGTGCACGACGCCTCGCACGGGGCGGGGCAGATGCGACCGGTGAATTCCGGGAAGTTATTGGTGGAATGCAGCACGATCAGCGCGTTCAGCCACTGATCCCGATAGACCAGATTGTTCCAGTCCGGGATCATGTTGTTGACCGGGCAGCCGTTGTGACAGAACGGGATACCGCAATCCATGCAGCGCGCCGCCTGGCCGTTCAGTTCGGCGTCCGGCAGCGGTTTGATGAATTCCTTGAAGTTCTTCAGTCGCGCCGCAGGCTTTTCATAGCCCCGGTCATGCCGGTCGATCTCCAGAAATCCGGTCGGCTTACCCATGGTCGTCTCCGCGATCTTGTCCGCTCCCGAACCGGAAGCGACGCCGCGCGCTGCGCGGCGAATGATGGTGTGGCAACGGGTGTCGGCGTGGCCTATTCGGCCGCCGCCAACTGTTCCGCTTTCAGGTCGAGCAACGCGCGCCGATAATCCCGCGGCATGACCTTGACGAACCGCGCGAGCGCGTTGTCCCAGTCATCGAGCAAGGCCCGCGCGCGGGCGCTGCCCGTGTAGAGCAGATGCCGTTCGATCAGGATGCGCAGTCGTTCGGTATCGAAGTGCAGCGGATCGCCCATGCCGCTGTCGTCGGAGCTGACGGAGCGTTGGCTGGGGCGTCCCGTCGCGCCGGGCTCGGTCGCCGCGATTTTTTCGAGGTCGACGCCCGCCGGGTTGCACAGGGGTTTGAACGTGCCGTCGGGATCGTAGACGTAGGCGATGCCGCCGGACATGCCGGCGGCGAAGTTCCGCCCGGTCTGCCCGAGAACCACGACGACGCCACCGGTCATGTATTCGCAGCCATGGTCGCCGCAGCCTTCCACGACCGCCACCGCGCCGGAGTTGCGCACCGCAAAGCGCTCGCCGGCAACGCCCTGGAAATAGGCCTCGCCGCAGGTCGCGCCATAAAGCACCGTGTTGCCGACGATGATGTTCTGCGTCGGGTCGCGGTCGGAGCTTTCCGGCTGGCGCACGACGACGCGTCCGCCTGAAAGGCCCTTGCCCACGTAGTCGTTGGCGTCGCCGGTCAAGGTCAGACTGACGCCGCGGGACAGGAATGCGCCCAGGCTTTGCCCGGCGGTCCCGTTCAGGGCGATGGCGATGGTGTCTTCCGGCAGACCGACATGGCCGTAGCGCTTCGCCACTTCGCCCGACAGCATGGCGCCGACGGTACGATTGACGTTGCGCACCTTGTGGGTCAGCCGCACCGGCGCACCGGTTTCCAGAGCCTCCGCCGCTTCCTTGATCAGGGTTTGATCCAGCGCCTTCTCAAGCTGATGGTCCTGAGATTCGCAGTTGTGAACGGCTACCCCGGCCTTCGGCGGCGGCTGATACAGAATGCGGCTCAGGTCGATGCCCTTGGCTTTCCAATGCTCGACGGAGCGCCTTGTATCCAGCCGATCCACCTGACCGACCATCTCCTGAAAGGTGCGGAAGCCAAGCTGGGCCATGATCTGGCGCACTTCTTCGGCGATGAAGAAGAAGAAGTTGATCACATGCTCCGGCGTGCCGGTGAAGCGGCCGCGCAGGATCGGGTCCTGCGTGGCGATGCCGACCGGGCAGGTGTTCAGATGGCATTTCCGCATCATGATACAGCCCGCCGCGACCAGTGGGGCGGTCGCGAAGCCGAATTCGTCGGCACCCAGCAGAGCACCGATGACGACGTCGCGCCCCGTGCGGAAGCCGCCGTCGACCTGAACCGCGATGCGCCCGCGCAGACCGTTCAGAACCAGGGTCTGTTGGGTTTCCGCCAACCCGATTTCCCACGGCGATCCGGCATGGGTCAGCGAGGTCAGCGGGCTCGCGCCCGTGCCGCCTTCGTAGCCGGCGATCGTGACGTGATCCGCGCGCGCCTTGGATACGCCGGCCGCGACCGTGCCGACGCCGACTTCGGAGACCAGCTTGACCGAAATCCGGGCGACCGGATTGGCGTTCTTCAGGTCGTGGATAAGCTGCGCCAGATCCTCGATCGAATAGATGTCGTGGTGCGGCGGCGGAGAGATCAGTCCGACACCCGGCGTGGAGTAGCGGACGCGGGCAATGTTCTTGTCGACCTTGTGGCCCGGCAACTGGCCGCCTTCACCGGGCTTCGCACCTTGCGCCATCTTGATCTGGATGTCGTCGGCGTTGACCAGATACTCGGTCGTCACACCAAACCGTCCGGACGCGACCTGCTTGATCGCGGAGCGCATGGAGTCGCCGTTTTCCATCGCCACGTAGCGATCGGACTCCTCGCCGCCTTCGCCGGTGTTCGACTTGCCGCCGATGCGGTTCATCGCGATCGCCAGCGTCGTATGCGCTTCACGCGAGATGGAGCCGAAGCTCATCGCCCCGGTCGCGAAGCGCTTGACGATCTCCTTGGCGGCTTCAACTTCCTCCAGAGGAACCGGTTCGGCGGCGGGCTTGAAGCTCATCAGCCCACGAATGGTCAGCAGCCGTTCGCTTTGGTCGTTGATCGTCTGGGTAAAGGCGTGGAACGTCTCGGGCACGTTGCCGCGCACGGCGTGTTGCAGCTTGGCGATGGAGTCCGGCGTCCAGGCATGCGCCTCTCCACGCAGGCGGAAGGCATAGTCCCCGCCGACGTCGAGCATGTCGCGATAGATCGGATTGGTGCCATGGGCGTTGCGGTGACGCGCCACCGCTTCCTGCGCGACTTCGATGAAGCCAACGCCTTCGATCGTCGTAGCGGTGCCGGTGAAGCAGCGTTCGACGAAATCCGACGACAGGCCGACGGCATCGAAAATCTGCGCGCCGCAATAGGACTGGTACGTCGAGATGCCCATCTTGGACATCACCTTCATGATGCCCTTACCGATCGCCTTGATGAAGTTTTTCTGCACCTCATAGGCGGAGAGCACGAACTTGTTCTGGACGCGGATTTGTTCCAGCGTCTCGAACGCCAGGTACGGGTTGACGGCTTCCGCGCCATAGCCGGCTAGCGCGCAGAAGTGATGCACCTCCCGCGCCTCGCCGGTTTCGACGACCAGACCGGTGCTGGTACGCAGGCCCTGACGGATCAGGTGGTGGTGCACGGCGGCGGTGGCGAGCAGCGCGGGGATCGGGATGCGATCAGCCCCGGCGGCCCGGTCGGACACGATCAGGATGTTGTGATCGGCCAGCACCGCGTCGGTCGCTTCGCGGCACAGACGTTCAACCGCCCGATCCATGCCTTCCGCGCCCTCCGCGGCAAGCCAGGTCGCGTCGATGGTCTTGGTGCGGAACGCGCCGCCCGCCAGATTGTCGATGTCGCGAATCTTCTCCAGATCGCCGTTCGTCAGGATCGGCTGCGTCACTTCCAGGCGGTAGTGATTGCCCGCGTGATGCCCCAGCAGGTTCGGCCGAGGTCCGATCATCGACACCAGCGACATCACCAATTCCTCGCGGATCGGATCGATCGGCGGGTTGGTGACCTGGGCGAAGTTCTGCTTGAAATAGTTGTAAAGCAGCTTCGGCTTGGCCGACAGCACGGCCAACGGCGTGTCGGTGCCCATCGATCCGATGGGATCGTCCCCGTCGCGCGCCATCGGCTCCAGGAAGATGTTCACGTCTTCCTGCGTGTAGCCGAAAGCGTTCTGGCGGCGCAGCAAGTCTTCCAGATCGTTCGGCCGCGGCAGAGCCCGCCGTTCCGCGGAGTTCGGCAGTTCTTCCAGCTTGAACTGGGTCGCCTTCAGCCATTCGGCATAGGGGTTCGCGCCCGCCAGCTTGGCCTTGATTTCCGCATCGTCGATGATGCGACCTTCTTCCAGGTCGATCAGCAGCATCTTGCCGGGCTGCAGACGCCATTTGCGAATGATCTTTTCATCCGGCACGGGCAGAACGCCGGCTTCCGAAGCCATGATCACCAGATCGTCGGACGTGATGACATAGCGCGCCGGACGCAGACCGTTGCGGTCGAGCGTCGCGCCGATCTGACGCCCGTCGGTGAAGGCGATGGCCGCCGGGCCATCCCACGGCTCCATCAACGCCGCATAATACTCGTAAAATGCCTTCCGCTCGGCATCCATCAGCGGATTGCCCGCCCAGGCTTCCGGAATCAGCATCATCATGGCGTGCGACAGCGAGTAGCCACCCGCCACCAGGATTTCCAGCGCGTTGTCGATGCAGGCCGTATCCGACTGACCGTGCGGAATAATCGGCCACATCTTATCGAGGTCGGGGCCGATCAGATCGGACGACATCGACCGACGGCGCGCATACATCCAGTTCACGTTGCCGCGAACCGTGTTGATTTCGCCGTTATGCGCCAGGAAGCGATAGGGATGCGCCAACTTCCACGACGGGAAAGTGTTGGTCGAGAACCGCTGATGCACCAACGCCAGCGCGGATTCGGTCAGCGGATTGCGCAGATCGTCGTAAAAGCTTTCCACCTGGGTCGCGAGCAGCAGTCCCTTGTAGACCATCGTCCGTGTGGAGAACGACGGCATATACAGATCGCTCAGCCCCGGGATCGACCGCTTTTCGGCCAAGGTCCGCAGGTTGTTCAGAATTTGCTTCCGAATGGCGAGAATTTTGCGCTCGAACGCGTTCTGATCGCGCAGCGCGTCACTCGCGCCGATCACGGCCTGACGGATCACCGGCATCGTCTCGATAACCGTCTTGCCCAGGCCGGTCTGGCTGGTCGGCACGTCGCGCCAACCGATCATGGTTTGGCCTTCCTTGGCCACGACCTGCTCGAAATGCTCGATCGCATAGTCGCGCGCGCGCTGCTCGCGCGGCAGGAAGCACATGGCGACGCCGTAGCGGCCAGCCGCCGGCAGCGTCTTGCCTGACTGAGAAGCCCAGTCGCGCAGCAGCCGGTCAGGCATCTGCACCAGACAACCCGCCCCGTCGCCGACCAACGGATCGGCACCCACCGCTCCGCGATGGTCGAGGTTTTCGAGAATTTTCAGGCCTTGTCGGATGATGTCGTGCGACTTTCGGCCTTTGATATTCACAACGAAGCCAACGCCGCACGCGTCGTGCTCGTTCTGGGGATCGTACAGGCCTTGTCTCACAACCTCTTGCATCGACAGTCTCTTTTCATGGCGTAACAAACCGGCGGACCGGGCAAGAACTCTTTCTGCCCGTCCGCTCGGCAAATGGCAACATTCCTGCCGCAGTGCAGCGTAAGCGAAGCTCGCGGCTCTCGGCAAGCCGGATAAACGCGATCAGGACGGCGGCGGGATATACCAGGACGGCAGCCGCTTTTCCGCGAAAGCCGCCGTCCCCTCCAATCCCTCCGCCCCCGCTCGGCGTACCGCGCCTTCCAGCGACAATGTCCCGACCTGCCCCTCATTCAGCAGCAGATTATTCGCCAGCAGGAAACTGCGCTTGGTATCCGCCATCGCGCCGGGGCCGCTGCGGTAGATCGCGTCGACGATCGTCGCAAGCTTCGCCTCGATCGCCGATTCTTCCAAGACCTCGTGCACCAGCCCGATACGCTGGGCTTCCATCGCGTCGAAGGTCTCGCCGGTTAACGCATAGCGGCGCGTGTGACGCAGACCGATGGCGTTGACCATGTGGGTGGAAATCGGAGTCGGCGCGACGCCGACCCGGACCTCCGTAATGCCGAAGCGCGCGTCCGGCGTCGCCAGTGCGACATCGACGCAGCAGACGATGCCGCAGCCGCCGCCGAAACAGGCGCCGCGGATCAGTGCGATGGTCGGCTTGGGGAATTCGTTCAGGCGCTGCATCGCCCGCGTGGTCATCAGCGAGGCATGGTGGTTGGCGTCAAACGCGCCCCGCCCCAGACCGTTCAGCCATTTGATATCCGCGCCGGCCTGGAAATTCCGCCCCGCGCCGCGAATGACCAGACAGCGGGCTTGCGGATCGGCCGCGACCTGTTCCAGGCCGAGGATCAACGCCTCCAGCATATCCAGATTATAGGCATTGTGCACCGCCGGGCGGTTCAAGGTGGCAGTGGCCACGCCGCGCGCATCAATCTCGAGCCGGACGATATCGGTGTCCAAAACGTCGTTCCCCTCTTTCTCAACCGCCGGAGTTTCGCATGCCGAGCGAGGATGGGTCCATAGCGCGCGGTCAGGCAGAGCCGCGCAGCCCGGCGGAAGGCGAAGCGCGCCAGGCGAGCAGGGCCGGCGCGATTGCAAGCACGCTGCCGATCAACGCCATTGTCGCGACCAGGACGCAGTCCTCGGCATCGACGCCGGTGGCCAGTGCCAGGCCGGTGTGCGCTTCCACGATGGTGCCGACGATGCCCGCGCCGATCCAACCCAACAGCAATCCGCTCAGACAGCCAACGGCCATCAGAACCGCGCCGCCGCACCAGGCGACCAGCAGGATATAGGCGCGAGAGGCACCGAGAGCGCGGAGCAAGGCGTGTCGGCGGCTCCGCAAGCCGGTCAAAGTGACCAGCAGCAAGACGATGGCGACGAAGACCAGCAGGTTATTCAACGCCGCGACCACCACCATGACATCGCGTGCGTCGCCGAGGGCGCGATAGGCGGAAACCAGCACTTCCGCCGGGAAAAAGGCCATGGTCTCCCCGGTGCGGAACTGCGCGCGCAAGGCATAGGCGTCGGCGACCGATCGGGGCTTCACGACGATGGCGGGAACGGCCGGTGGCGGATCGGCATCGAAGGGAGGACCGATCGCGCCGTCGTCGCCCGCGTGCCCGTTGCCCAGGCCATGGGTTTCCCACACGCTTTCAATCGGCGCGACGATCGCGCGATCCCAGGGGGAGCCGAGCGGAGGCATGCGTCCGACGATTGTGTAATGGGTGTTTTCGTGCGGATGCGACGCCGCTCCGTGGCCGAGGGGCGCGTGAGACGGGGTGATCTGGTCGCCGAGACGCAGGGGCACGCTTGCGCCGATCACGACCTCGTCCTCGCGTTCGAACATGCGGCCCTGGGATGGGCGCAAGCGTCCCCAGCGCGTGGCAAAGGCCGCGGTGGTGCCGACGATCGGCAAGCCGTCGGTCTGATCGCCGAACGCAAGCGGGGCTACGGCCAGGACTCTGGGGTCGGATTGCAGCCTCGCCAGGGTCGAGCCGCGCAGAAGCGGCAGCGCTTCCGGTTGCAGGAAGACGGTCGTCAGCATCAGTTGTGTCTGGCTGCCGGGCGGGCCGATCAGCAGATCGAAATCGTCGGCCGCGCGTGCGGAGGCGAAACGCAGGGCGCGCTCCTGCGCGGCGACGACAATGCCGATGGCGACAGCCAGTCCGATCAGCGCGATCGCGGCCACGGCGGTCCAGCGCATCGCGCGCAGATCGGCCAGGACCATGGCAAAGGGGTTCACGACGCGATCCGTCCCGCGTTCAGCACCAGGCGGTGCTGCATGCGGTCCAGCAGTGCCTCGTCGTGGGACACCGCGATCAGGGTTGCCCCGGAACGGCGCACGGTGTCTTGCAGTAGATCGGTCACGGTCGCGGCGGTCGCGCGATCCAGGCTCGCCGTCGGTTCGTCCGCCAGGATCAGTCGCGGCCGGGCCAGCATCGCGCGGGCCAGTGCGACACGTTGTTGTTCACCCGGGGACAGCGCGCCGGCAAGTGTATCCGGTCGGGCAATGCCCATTTCCCGCAACAGGGTCAGCGCGCGGGCGCGCAGGGATCGGTCGACGGTCCAGCTGTTGAATGTCGCCGGCAAAAGGACATTCCGGACCGCGCTGAGTTCCGGGATCAGTTGAAAGTCCTGGAACACCATGCCGACGGTTTCCCGTCGCCAGCGGTCGCGCGCGCCTTCGGGCAAAGCCGCGATATCGGTCTCTCCCCAAAGCACGGCGCCGCTGTCGGGCTTCAGCAACCCGGCGAGCACATGCAGGAAGGTTGTTTTGCCGCAGCCCGACGGTCCGGCGCATCCCCAGAGCGATCCTGGTTCGGCCTGGAAGGCGTCGATTTGCAGCACCGCCATCCCGCCGAACGTCACGCGGACATCGCGCATCGCCAGAACGTCAGGCGCGGGTAAGGGTCGCATCGACAATCCGAAGCTGGCTGACAAATCCGTTTTCCGGATCGGTCCAGGAGCCGATTTCGAGTCGGCCCTCAACCTTCAGGCGGGTTCCGGGCGGCTGCAAGGGCGCAAGACGGCGCAGATAGACGGCCACGATATCCGTCGGCCAATCGGTGTCGCTTTGGCAGAACGGACAAAGCGCCAGCGGTTGTTCCGTCAGCACGAGAAAGCGGCTTTCCGCCTTCAACGGCGGGGCCAGATAGCCGACGATGGACACTGGCTTGTTGGCCAACCCGACAATCGCGTCGGCGAAGACCAGACCCGTGACCCCATAGCTTTTATACAGGGTCCCGAAGGCGATCCTCGCCGGTTCGGCAAAGGCCGGCGCGGAGGACAGCGCGAGGAGAAGAACCCCTCGGCGCGTGGCGGTCGCGCAATTACTTCCCGAAGCCAAGCGCTGTCGCGATCACGCGGAATACGCGTGTGTTGTCGATGCGGCCGCGGAAAGCCTCCGACCCCGGGCCCATGGCGGTCAGGATTACATCGTCGGCGGCGTGAACGGCCTGCGCCGCGCTTGCCGGCAGATTGCCGGTGATCCGAACGGCGCCGGGCCGGTCGCAGTTTTTCGGATTTGCGATCATGACATTTTTTTCGTTGCCGGGAATCGCGGGAACGAACTCGCCGTCGAGGTAGGGGCGATTATCGGTGCAATGGTCGGGATAGCTGCCGAACGCCAAGGCAATGCGGCGCGGCACATCGACCGAGCTTGGGTAGGGGCTGTTGCCGTCGCGCGGGAACACCGGGAACGCGGATTTGTCGTAGATGCCGAGTTTCTCGCGCGGTGTCGTCCCGGCCAGCGCATCGTCGTAGGTGCCGATGATCGAAACCGCGTGCGCATGGTCGGGCACGACGATGATGAGCGTGTCGTTCTTCTTCGCGGCAAAGGTCTTCGCGACGCGAACCGCCTCGTCCAGCATGATGGTGTCAAAGATCGCCCGCTCCGGGTCCATGGAGTGGCTGTATTTGTCGATCCGTCCGGATTCGACCATCAACACGAAGCCGTTCGGGTTTTTCGACAGCACGTTCAGGGCGGTTTGCACCTGGTCCGGCAGGTCGGGTTGATCGGGGAAGCGGTCGACGGTGCCTTTTTTCAGCACGCGGCGATCCAGCGCGCCGTCGATATTGCCGGTATTGAACAGGCCCAGGAGCTTCGTGGTTCCGGCCGCGCCGGCCGCGGCTTTCATCTCCGTCGCCGTGGAAACGAAGGTGTAGCCGGCTTCCTGGAACTTCTTCAGGTAGTCGATGTCGTCGGTGCGCTTTGTTCCGTTGACCGATTTCGGCAGGAAGTTGGGCGATCCGCCGCCCATGATCACCTCCGGCTTCACCGCATAAAACATCCCCACAATATCATTGTAATCCGCTCGGCGGCGGGTATGCGCGACCATTCCGGCGGGGGTTGCGTCTTCGATTTCGGTGTTGGTGACTACGCCGACCGCGAGCTTGCCCTTCCGCTTGGCGAGTTCGCCGAGGGTTTCGACCTTGGGGTGATCGAGTGAGCGCGCGTTGTTGGCGCAATAGACGCCCAGCGCGTTGACGCAGGATTTGTGCCCCGTCGTGTAGGCGGACATGGAGTTCGCGCTGTCGGTGACCACGGAGTCCGTGCCGGAGGTCGAGACGAGCGCCATGTGCGGCATGTCGTCGATGGCGAGTTCGCCGCCGTAGCGGCCTTCCACCAGGCCCTTGGACATGATGCGCGCGGCGGTGCGGTGCGCGACGCTCATACCGTCGCCGACGAACAGAATGACGTTGCGCGCGACGCGGCCCTTGGGCGTGCCGAAGACTTCCCAGCGGACCTGCGCGGATTTTCCGCCGGAGGTCGCTTCGATCGTGTACTGGCCGGGCGCGGCGATGCTCGCATCCCTGATCCAGAACGCGGACTGGTTCAGCCCGTCTTCATTCCGGATGAATTTGGCCGTCGCGCCCAGGACCTGCGCGGGCGACTTGCCGTTGACGGTCACCTTGATGTCGGCTTCGGCGGGGGCACCGGGGAACTCGACCTTGAAGTCGAATTTTGAGCCTGAGAGAATTTCCGCGCGGTTCAACGGATAAATGGTTTGTGCCTGGGCCGCGAACGCCGCGCCCATGGCGAATACCGCCGCCGCAAATCCCGATAGTCTCATGACCCACACCCTTGTTGCACCGCCGCCTCTGTCTATTCCATGAGCGGTCGGCGCGGGAGGCGAGCGGCGTGAAGAACGTGTGACACCTTTGGAGCGCCCCCGGTCAGCGCCCCGAACGGGGTTTCGGTGCCGGCTTCGGGGGGTCCTGCGCCTTGACCCAACTGTCGCGCAGCCCGACCGTGCGGTTGAAAACCGGACGTTCCGGCGTTCCGTCGGGGTCCGCCCGAAAGTAGCCCTGGCGTTCGAACTGAACGGTGTCGTCGGTTTCACGCAGCGCCGGTTCGACCAACGCGTCGGGCAGGATTTCGAGCGAGTCGGGGTTCAGGGCGTTCATGACATCGCCGTCCGCGCCCGGATCGGCGCGGTTGAACAGCGGGTTATACAGGCGAACCTCCGCCCGGACGGCATCGGCCGCCGCCAGCCAATGCAGCGTCGCCTGCACTTTTCGGCCATCGGGCGCATTGCCCCCGCGGGAGGCCGGGTCGTAGGTGCAACGCAGTTCGGTGACATTGCCGGCGGAATCTTTGACGATCGATTGGCACGTGACGAAATAGCCGTAGCGCAGGCGGACTTCCTTGCCCGGAGACAGGCGGTAGAACTTCTTTGGCGGGTCCTCCATGAAGTCGTCCCGTTCGACATAAAGCTCTCGCCCGAAGGTGATCGGGCGCTTGCCGGTCTCCGGATGGTCGGGGTGGTTGGCCGCTTCCAGCGTTTCCGTCTGGCCTTCGGGATAGTTCTCGATCACCAGCTTCAGCGGTCGCAGCACGGCCATGCGTCGCGGCGCGATCGGGTTCAGCGTATCGCGGATCGTGGCGTCGAGCATGGCGGGATCGACCACGCTGTTGGCGCGCGCGACGCCGACGCGGCGCACGAACTCCCGCAAGGCCGTCGCGGGCACGCCGCGGCGGCGAATCCCGGCGATCGTCGGCATGCGCGGGTCGTCCCAGCCCTTGACGTGGCCGTCTTGCACAAGCCGCGTCAGCACGCGCTTGGAGAGCACCATGGAACCGATGTTCAGCCGCGCGAACTCGTACTGGCGGGGGCGGGCGGGGACGGGAAGGTGGTCGAGCAGCCAGTCGTAGAGCGGCTTGTGATCCTCGAACTCCAACGTGCAGACGGAATGGGTGATGCCTTCGATCGCGTCGGATTGTCCGTGCGCGAAGTCGTAGGTGGGATAGATGCACCAGGCATCGCCTGTACGCGGATGATGGGCGTGCAGGATGCGATACAGCACGGGATCGCGCAGGTTCATGTTGCCCGAGGCCATGTCGATCTTCGCGCGCAGCACGCGGGCGCCGTTGGGGAATTCCCCGGCGCGCATGCGGCGGAACAGGTCCAGGCTTTCTTCCGCCGAACGGTAGCGGAACGGGCTGTTCTGGCCAGGTTCCGTCAGCGTGCCGCGTTGGGCGCGCATTGCCTCCGGCGCGGTGTCGTCGACGTAGGCGACGCCTTGTTGGATCAGGTGTTCGGCCCATGCATAAAGCTGCTCGAAATAATCCGAGGCGAAATAGAGGTGCTCTCCCCAGTCGAAGCCGAGCCAACGGACGTCGCGCTGGATTGAGTCGATGAACTCCTGTTCTTCCTTGACCGGGTTGGTGTCGTCGAAGCGCAGATGGCAGCGGCCGCCGAATTCGCCGGCGACGCCAAAATTCAGGCAGATCGACTTGGCATGGCCGATGTGCAGATAGCCGTTCGGCTCGGGCGGAAAACGCGTGACCACGGATTGGGTGCGGCCCGCGTCCAGATCGCCTTGGATGATGTCGCGGATAAAGTCTCGCCCGACTTCGGCCGTACCGGTTTCGATGGTCACTCTTGGTCCTCGCGCGGTTGTCGAAGTTTCAGGCTACACTGTGAACGCGGATCGGTCATCCCGATATCGCTGGCCGATATCGCTGGCCGCATGATGGGGTGGTTTTGCGACGGCGGACGCGGTGTCGATTTGTAACCTCGTGTTCCCGCCCCCGTGCACTCGCCACAAAAATAGACGATCCTGCGCCGCGGGTCGGTCGATGCCACATAGGAGCGATCGATGAAAGGATTGCGGGAAGAAGGGAAGGGGGGACATGACGGCGACGACGCTTAGCGGCGCTTATCTCAGCACCGTCACCCTCGATGATCCCGCGACGTTCGAAACGGCGTTCGTTACCGGCACGATCGCGGCGGCAAGCGGTCCTGGTATCGCGCTGCCGGCGGGTGGCGTGGTCGATGTGCGATCGTCGGGCGCGCTGACAGGTGTATCGCAAGGGATTTTGGCAGCCGGACAGCCGGCCGGCCTGACCAACGCGGGGCGCATCATCGCGACAGGTGGTTCGGCTTCGGCCGGGATCGCGCTGCTGGCGGGCGGATCGATCACCAACCTGTCCGGCGGTCTGATCGCGGGGAACAGCGGCCTGGGCGTGACGCTCGTCGGCGCGGGAACCGTGCGGAATGCCGGCACGATTCAAGGCCAGGCGGGCGCGGTCAGGTTCTCCGCGGGGCAGAGCAATCGCCTGATCGTCGATCCCGGCGCGGTGTTCGACGGGTCGGTGGATGGCGGCAACCTGCTGACCGACACACTGGCGAGCAGCACTTTGGAACTCGCGTCGGGCGACGGGACCGTTGGCGGCACATTGACCGCATTGGGCGACCAGTTCGTCAATTTCGCGTCGATCGTTGTCGACGACGGGGCGCGCTGGACGCTGGCCGGGAAGAATACGGTCGCCACCGGCGCAAAATTCAGCGTGGTCGGCAGCCTGATCAATCTCGGCGAGCTGATCGCGCCCGGCGTGCTGCTGGATCAGGGCTACATTGATAATCGCGGCACGATACAGGGCTATGTCGCGCTCGACTCCGGTGCCGGCCTGAACAACAGCGGCTCCATCACCTCCGGTGCCATCGCCGTCTACAGCAATACGCTGGGGTCGCCGAATACCGTAACGAACTCCGGCGTCTTGGACGGCATCGCCTATTTCGGCGTGGAGTTGCGTCAGGGCGGGCTGATCGAGAACGCGGAAAGCGGCACGATTTCGGGCGGTTTCGCCGGTGTCTATACGACGCAGCCCGATACGACGGTAACGAACCGGGGGCTGATTTTCGCCCCGACCGGCGCCGATTACAGCATCGGCGTCGCGCTTGGTCAGGGGGGGATGATCACCAACCTGGCCACCGGTACCATCACCGGCGGCGTCGAAGGGATCATGGTCTACAATCAGGCCGCCACTGTGGTGAACAGCGGCCGGGTGGACGGCACGTTTTATGTCGGTCTCTGGTTCCAGGCCGGCGGCACCGTCATCAATCACGCGAGCGGCGTCGTGCTGGGCGGTTACGCCGGGGTCTATGCCAGCAACACCCTCGCGTCGGTGATCAACCAAGGCCAGATCGCCGCGCGCACCGGGAACAGGGTCAGCGACGGGGTCGCGCTTTACGGCGGCGGGTATGTTTCCAACAGCGTGTCCGGCACCATATCCGGCGGCGATGTCGGCGTGCTCATAACCGGAGGCGCCGGAACCGTCGTCAACGCCGGATCGATCTTCGTCACGGGCACCAGCGGTTCCGCGATCAAACTCGCATCCGGCTTCGATCATCGCGTGGTGTTCAAGCCCGGAGCCTACACCTACGGGCTGGTCGACGGCGGCAACGCGATCGGCGGCACCCATGCCAGCACGCTGGAACTGGCGGCAGGCGGATCCGGCACCATTGCCGGTTGGGGCGGCACCTTCATCAACTTCGCGCGGTTGGAGGTCGATGCCGGCGCGATCTGGACATTGAACGGCAGCAATACGCTCGCCGAAGGCGCGACGCTGACGGTCGACGGCGCATTGTTCGACAACGGGCGGCTGCGGGTCGCCACGCTGGCCGGTTCGGGCGGGGTGACGATCGGTAGCGCGGGGGTTTTGGAGCTCAGCGGTTCGGCGTCCTCGTCGGCCGGCATAGTCTTTGGAAATTCGCCAGGCGGTGTGTTGCTGCTGCCGGGGGTTGGCAGCGGATTTTCCGGATCGATCGGCGGTTTCGCGGCGGGGGACCGGATCGAGTTGGCGGGTGTCTCGATCACCGAGGCGTCCATCGTCGACAGCTCATCGAGCGGTTCCTCGGGCGCTGCCGCGAGCGGCGCGGTCTCGGTGCGCGTGCGCGGCGTCAGAACGGCGACCTCCGAGGCGGTTGACTATACCCTCGCCTCGGTGGGGTTGGCCGACGGCGTTTCCGGCAGCTTTCTGATCGGGCAGGACCTGACCAATGGGGCAGGGTTTCTGCAGGCGGTCATGGTGCCGCGAACCCTGAGTTGGACCGGATCGGTCGGCACGGAATTCGCCGATCCCGCGAACTGGAACGACCTGACGGACGGCCACAACCCCGCGCTGAGGGGACCGAACGCCGCGGATACCGGCATCTTCCTGGCCAGCGGCGGCACCATCGAGGGGACAGGTACCGTCGGGTCGGCGCGCTTCGTGGGAAGCAAGCCCTGGGCATTGGTCAATGGCGGTTCCATCGGCGTCCAAGGTTCGGTGACGGTCGGCGGGCCCGCCGGCGGGCGGCTGTCCCTGACGTCCGGCGCGCTGCTGACCGCGGACGGATCGTTGCATGTGATGGCCGACTCCGGTCAGAACGCGACATTGATCGTCGATGGCGGCGCGACCACGCTGGCCGCGCGCGGGATCGATCTTGGCGGGGTCGGCGCTGCCTCGCTGTCCGTCGCCAATGCCGGGACGCTGGCAGTCGGCACTGACGGGATCGTCCTGGGTTCGGACGAGCATGGGGTGACCGCGATCAGCGCGATCGGTGCCGGTGCCGCGATCGAATCGGCCGGCGCGATGGTGATCGGCGATCTCGGCTTCGGCAGCCTCTCGATCCTGTCCGGCGCGCATGTGTCCGCCAATGCCGGCGGAGCAGCCGCCGACGGCGCGACGATCGCGCGCGTCGATCACGCCGACGGATCGTCCGTCACGGTCAGCGGGGCTGGGTCCAGCTGGCAAATCGGCGGGCGGCTGGTGGTCGGCGCCGACGGTGCCGGTGGTTTGGCGATTTCCGCCGGCGGGTCCGTCGCGGCCGGCAGTATCGAGATCAGCCGGTCGGAACACGGCGTCGGCAATGTCTCCGTCACCGGGCAGGCCAGCCGGTTGATTGCCGACGGCACTCTGATTGTCGGCAATGCGGCGGCCGGTGTCCTGTCGATCCAAAACGGCGCGACTGTCGGTGCCGCGGCGGTGACGCTGGGCCTGGCGGAGGATGGGACCGGCAATCTCGATATTCAGGGCGCGGGCAGCAGCCTGCTGATCTCGGGGCGGCTGATCATCGGCGGCGCGGGCCATGCGCAATTGACGATCGGCAAGGGCGCGACCGTATCCGCGACCGATGGGTTCACCGTCGGTCTCGGCGGTGTGGTGACCCAGTTCGGCGGCGTGCTGGATCCCCCGGTCATCAGCCTGAATGCGGGCCTGATCGGCGGTATCGGCACGCTGGAAGGCGATATCGAGAATAACGGGACGATTTCCGCCGGGCGCGGTCGCTATGAACTGACCGGCAATGTGACCACCGGGGCGGGGCAGAGCGGGACGCTCACCATCGCCGGCGGTCCGTCGCAGCTTGTGCTCGATCAGGGGGTGGACGGCGGCCAGCACGTCTTTTTCAGTTCCGCCACCGGTACCCTGACGTTGCTGCGCCCCGGCCTGTTCCAGGGGATCATTCACGGCTTTCAGTTCGGCGACACGATCGAGGCGATCGGCGCCACCGGCGGCGTATTCGACGGCGATACGCAGACGCTGACGCTGGATTCCGGCGGCGTGCTGCGGTTCGCGAGCGGCATCGCGGGCGGGACGGTGACGGTCAGCCTGACCGGCATCGTATCGGCCACCGCGACGGCGTCCACCGACCTGACCGGCGGCTGCTTCGCCGAAGGCTCGGGCATACTAACCGAACGGGGCCGCGTGCCGATCGAAACCTTGCGACCCGGGCAAACCGTGCGCACCGCGTCCGGGCGCAGCGCGCCCATTGTCTGGATCGGCCACCGGCGGGTCGAATGCCTGGCACATCCGAACCCGGAGGACGCATGGCCGATCCGGATCGCGCCGCATACTTTCGGGCCCGGGCTGCCGGAGCGGCCGTTGTTCCTGTCATCCGATCATGCGGTGTTCGTCGACGGCGTTCTGATCCCGATCGGCCTTCTGCTGAACGGGGACTCGATCCGCAGACAAGCGACGGACTGCCTGACCTATTGGCATCTCGCGTTGGATCGGCACGATATTGTCCTGGCGGAAGGGCTGCCGACAGAAAGCTACCTCGATACCGAGGCCCCCGACGGACTCGGGACGGGCGCTTCCCTGTTTTCCGACTTCAATGCCCGCAAATGGGAGTCCGACGGCTATGCGGCGTTGATCCTGACCGGACCGGCGTTGGAAGCCGTGCGCGCCCGACTCAGTTGCGCTGGCGCGCGCGTACTCGTTCCCGATGCGCGGTATACAGCCCACTCGCGATAATGATGCTCGCGCCGACGATCGTCTGCTGGTCCGGCAGATTATCGAACACCAGATAACCGCCGATGGTGACCCAGATCAGTTGCGAATAGACGAAGGGTGCCAACAGAGACGCGGGGGCGTGTCGATGCGCCAGCACCACCATCCACTGGCCGCACGAAGCCAGAACGCCCAAAAGCACGCAGAACGCGACCTGGTTCGGGGTTGGCCACACGAGTTCAAACGGCAGCAGGATCGTCAGCACGGAAAAGCCGATGCCGGCCGACCACAGGATCGTGGTCGACGGTGCGTCGGAACTCGAAATCTTGCGGGTGATAATCAGCGCGACGGCCCAGCAGGACGAGGACGCGACACCGAACAGCGCGGCGGGCTGAAAACCCCCCGCGCCGGGGCGGACGACGATCAACATGCCGATCATGCCGGCGATGACGGCGGCCCAGCGACGTATGCCGACAACCTCTCCCAGCAACGGGATCGACAGGATCGTGATCAACAGCGGCGACAGAAAACTGATCGCCGTTGCCTGCGCCATGGTCATCTCGCGGATGCCGTACACGAACAGCACCGACGATCCGATCACGCAGAAGCCGCGCGCGATCTGCAGCTTACGGTTCTTCGGGCGCAGCGCCGACGGTGGAATGCCACGCGCCAGGCCAATCGACATGCCAAGGAAAATCGCATACCGAATCCATTGGATTTCGACGATCGGCAGGCTTGCGGCCAGGTATTTGGCGAGCGTATCGGCAATCGCGAACAGCACGGTGGCGCCGAGCGACAGCGCGATACCCCGAATCGGGTCTTCCGTCTGATGCATGGGGGCTTATACCAGGGGGATCGCAGCCGGGTCGCCCGGTTTTGACGCGGGAGGGATGAGCACGATGCAACCGATCAACGCCGATGCCAAAGCGGCCTGGACCGTAGCCGATCTGACCGCCGATCCGCGCTGGATTTATACGCTTGATGAGCGTGCCGGCCGCGACATGATCGGCGCGGTGCGCCGGGTGCGCGATATCGATCGCCCAATGCTGGATTACCGGCGCGACGAATTCGACCTCGGCTCCGCCATGCCTGTCATCCAATCCGCAATGACGGAAGTTCGTGACGGCACCGGTTTCGCGATTTTGCGCGGCATGCCGCGCGCGGACGTGACTGCCGAGGAGTTCGAGCTACTGACCTGGGCCATCGGGCTGCATACCGGCGTCGCTCGGCCGCAAGGCAAGGCGACGCAGTATCTGTCCGCCGTCCGCGATGTCGGCGTTACCTATCGCACCGGAAAGGGGCGCGGGTACTCGTCCAACGCCGATCTCGATTTCCACACCGACAGCGCCGATGCGGTGATGCTGACCTGCTACAATGTCGCGCGATCCGGCGGTATGAGCATGGTCACAAGCTCCGTCGCCGCGCACAACGCGATGGCGCGGGAACGCCCGGACCTCGCGGAACTGCTGCACCAGCCCTATTTTTTCAGCCGTCAGGCGGAGCAGGCGCCGCACGAGGCGCCTTACTATCCCAATCCGATTTTCGATCAGGCATCGGGCGTGCTGTGCAGCAAATGGAACCGCAATCGGTTGCGTTCGGCGCAGGCAATCGACGGCGTGCCGCAATTGACCGCGCTGCAGCACGAAGCGGTCGATATGCTCGACGAAATCCTGCGTCGGCCCGACCTGATGTACTCGATGTATCTGCGGCCCGGCGACATGCAGATCCTGAACAACCACGTAACGCTGCATTCGCGGACCGAGTTCGTCGATCACGATGAGCCGGAACTGAAGCGTACGTTGTTCCGGCTGTGGCTGGCGCCGCCGCAATGGCCGACGTTGCCGGAAAGCTGGCGCCCCGCGTACGGCGCGGTGGAAGCCGACACCGTCCGCGGCGGCATTCTCGGCCAGGCCTATGACGAGACGCGGCGCGCCTATGAGGTTCGTCAGGCGGCCGATCTGGGTATGCGCGCCTAGCCGATACTCGCTTCGGTCAGCAGGCGCGCGGCTTCCGCGCCGTGCACCTTGGCGATGTCGTCCTGGTATTTCAGCAGGACACCCAGGGTTTCGTCGACGTCTCCGGCGGTCAGCTCGGTTTTGTTCAGATAGGTCAGTGCCTGCGCCCAGTCGATCGTTTCGGCCACGCCGGGCAGTTTGAACAGTTCCTCGCCACGCAGCCGCTGCACGAAGCCCACGACCTGGGCAGCCAGTTGATCCGGAACGTTCGGGGCCTTCGACGCCAGGATGGCGCGTTCGCGCGCGGCATCCGGATAGGCGACCCAGTGATACAGGCAGCGCCGACGGATGGCGTCGTGAACCTCTCGCGTGCGGTTCGACGTCAGCACAACAACGGGCTTGGTCGCGGCCCGGATCGTGCCCAGCTCCGGCACGGTAATCTGAAAATCGGCCAGCAGTTCCAGCAGAAACGCTTCGAACGGTTCGTCCGCCCGGTCGAGTTCGTCGATCAGCAGCACGGCCGGGGGCAGATCGGGATCGATGGCCGACAGCAGCGGGCGGGCCTGCAAGAATGCGCGGGTATAGATGTCGGACGACAATTCGGTGCGATCCGTGCGCCCCGTCGCCTCCGCCATGCGGATCGCCATCAACTGACGAGCATGATCCCATTCGTAGGCGGCGGCGGAGAGGTCCATGCCGTCGTAGCATTGCAGTCGCACCAGGCGGCGCCCGAGGCCGGCGGCGAGGACCTTGGCGATCTCGGTTTTGCCGGTTCCGGGTTCCCCTTCGAGGAACAGCGGGCGTCCCATGGCGAGCGACAGGTGAACGGTCGTCGCCAGTTCTCGATCCGCGATGTAGCCCTGATCGGCCAACAGGCGGACGGTGTCGGACACGGTGGCGGGAAGTGCGTGCATCAGCGCATGCTTAAAAGAGTCAGCAGGATCACGAAGCCGAAGGCCCCGCTGCCCAGCCAGAACGCCAGGGGAAGGCCGAAGACCTCTCGCGGGATCAGCGCGACCCAATCGATCGACGACGGCGGCGCGATGGGTGCCGGGGGGGCATCCTGCACCGGGGACAGCAGCGCCGCGGGAGCCTGCGGCGTGTGATGCGCGACGGGTGTCGGCGTCGGCGCGACCGGTTCCGGCGGGGCGGGCACCATGGCAGTTACATGGGCGGAAAACCGGTCGAAAAACGCATCGGCCATCTGCTTGGCGGTCGCGTCGATCAGACGCGCGCCAAGCTGGGCGAGTTTGCCGCCGACCTGGGCGTTGACCTCGTAGGACAGCAGCGTGCCCGCGCCGTCGTCGATCAGCGCGACTTTCGCGCCGCCCTTGGCAAAGCCGGCAACGCCGCCCTGACCCTCTCCGCTGATCGTGTAGCCGTTGGGCGCGTCGATGTCGGAAAGCTGCACCGCGCCGGCGAACTTCGCCGAGATCGGTCCCAGCTTGATGGAAGCCGTGGCTTTCATCTGCGAGTCGGAGAGCTTGTCGAGCGAGGTGCAGCCGGGAATGCTGGTTTTCAAAATCTCGGGGTCGTTCAAAGCGTCCCACACGACCTGCCGCGGCGCCGCGATGCGCCGCTCGCCTTTCATATCCATTCGTCCATGCCCTTGCTGCGCGGGGCGGACGTTACCGGTGGGGGGCGAGGCATGCAACCAAGCGCCTTCGCGGCGTCTGTTGTTTCCCGCCGCGTTCGGCTATCCGATGGGCAACAGACTGTGGAGCTTTCGCCATGACCTATCTTGTTGCCTCCGACCTGCCGACCGCCCCCGCCGGAGAGCGCTTCCGCGCCCTGCTGTCTCGCCCCGGCATCCTGCAAATGCCCGGCGCGCATAACGGACAGGCCGGATTGCAGGCCAAGGCTGCCGGGTTCGACGCGCTGTACCTGTCAGGCGCGGCGATGACCGCGTCGATGGGCATCCCCGACCTGGGCATGATAACGGTCGACGAAGTCTGCTTCTTCATCCGTCAGATCGCCCGCTCTACCGGCCTGCCGCTGCTTGCCGATGGCGATACCGGATACGGCGAAGCCCTGAACGTCATGCATATGGTGCGCAGCTTCGAGGACGCGGGCGCGGCGGCGGTCCATATCGAGGATCAGCTGCTGCCGAAGAAATGCGGCCATCTGAATGACAAGAAGCTGGCCGATCCGCACGACATGGCCGCAAAAATCGCCGCCGCCCGCAAGGCGCGACGCCATCTGTTCATCATCGCGCGCACCGATGCCGCGGCCAGCGAGGGTATCGACGGATCGGTCGGGCGCGCCAAGCTGTTCCTGGAAGCCGGCGCCGACGCCATCTTCCCCGAAGCCCTCACCACCGCCGACATGTTCAAGGAAGTCGCCGCTCGGCTGCCCGGCGTGCCGCTGCTCGCCAATATGACGGAGTTCGGTCGGACACCGTTCTTCACCGCGAGTGAGTTTGAGGCCATGGGCTATAAGATGGTGATCTGGCCGGTCAGCAGCCTGCGCATCGCCAACAAGGCGCAGTCGGAACTGTACGCCGCGATCAAGCGCGACGGCGGCACGCAGAACATGGTCGATCGGATGCAAACCCGCGCCGAACTTTATGCCACGATTGGCTATCACGATTACGAAGCGCTGGATGCCTCGATCATCACCACGATCATCCCGCAGGCCATGCCGCAGACGCGCTGAAACGCACGCGCCCCACGGAGAACGCAGCGAGATGAAACGTCGCCTTTTGCTTCTCGGCCTGATCGCCTTTTCCTGGGGCGCGCATGCCCAGTCGACCGAACCGACCGGTCCGCAGCCCGAACTGCCGAAGGAAAAACTGATCATTGTCACGCGCGACAACCGGACCTTGGCCTTTCAGGTGGAAATGGCGCTGACGCCGGAACAGCAGCAGGTCGGGGAGATGTTCCGCACATCCGTGCCGGAGGATGGCGGCATGCTGTTCGATTGGGGACAGCCGCAAATCTCTCGCATGTGGATGAAGAACACCCTGGTGTCGCTCGACATGGTGTTCATCAACCAGGACGGAACGATTCGCAGCATCGCGGAAAACACGGTGCCGCGGAGTCTCGCCACGGTGGACAGCCGAGGCCCCGTGCGCGCGACGCTGGAACTGGCGGGCGGAACCACGGCGAAGCTGAACATCCGCGTCGGCGACACAGTTCGACAGCGTATTTTCGGGAATGCGCCATAGCGCTTGCGCCGAACGCCGCGCACACATAGTTTCGCGACGGTTGGCGGGGCGTGGCGCAGCCTGGTAGCGCGCCTGTTTTGGGTACAGGAGGTCGTGGGTTCGAGTCCCGCCGCCCCGACCATTTTTTTGACGGAGAGAGTTTCCATGCGGGCCCGCATCTTCCAGACGCCGAAAAACGCCATGCAGTCTGGCAGGGCCAAGACCGGTGACTGGATCCTGGAATTCGTCTCCGCCGCCGCGCGTCGCCCCGATGCCCTGATGGGTTGGTCCGGTGGCGCCGATACCCAATCGCAGGTCAAGCTCACATTCGCCTCCCGCGAGGAAGCCTTGGCCTACGCCGATGCGAACGGTCTGACCTATGACGTCGAAATCGCGCCGGAGCGTCGGGTCAAGCCGCGCGCCTATGCCGATAACTTCCACTTCTCGCGGACCGAGAACTGGACGCATTGATCCGCGACCGGCCACCGGCCAATGGCGGTTTATACCGAAGTTTCCGACGATAGCCTCGCGGCGTTCCTCACGGATTACGATATCGGCACGACGGTCGCGTTCCGCGGCATTGCCGAGGGCGTGGAAAACTCCAACTACTCGCTGCGCACGACGGCGGGCGATTTTATCCTGACGCTGTACGAAAAGCGCGTCGATCCAACCGAATTGCCTTGGTTCCTGGGATTGATGGAGCATCTGGCGCAGCGGAAAATCGTCTGCCCGCAACCCGTGCGCGCCCGTGACGGACAGGCCTTGCGCCAACTCAGCGGGCGTTACGCGGCGATCACGACGTTTCTGCCGGGTGTTTGGCCACGCCGCGTGCGTCAGGATCATTGCGGGCCGGTCGGCACCGCCCTGGCCGAACTCCACCTCGCCGGACGCGACTATGCGCCCATTCGCCCCAACGCGCTCGGCCCGCACGGTTGGCTGCCGCTGTTGGAACGCGCGCGCGACCGCGCCGATGAGGTGCAACCCGGCCTGGCGCTGATGCTGGATCGCGCATTGACCGACATCCTCGCCGCCTGGCCCAAAGACCTGCCGGTCGGACACATCCATGCCGACCTGTTTCCCGACAATGTCTTCTTCCTCGATACCCACCTGTCGGGCCTGATCGACTTCTATTTTGCCGCCACCGATACGCTCGCCTACGACATCGCCGTCTGTCTGAACGCCTGGTGCTTCGAAGCCGATTTCGCTTTCAATGTCACAAAGGCGCGCGCTCTCCTGGCCGCATATCAAGCCGTGCGGCCGCTGTCCCAGGCGGAGCGTTCGGCCCTGCCCGTGCTCTGCCAGGGGGCCGCGATCCGCTTTTTGCTGACGCGCCTGTTCGACTGGCTGCATACGCCGCCCGGCGCATTGGTCACGCGCAAAGACCCGTTGGAATATCTGCGCCGCCTGCGCTTTCATCTGTCCGCCAAGGACGAGCACGCCTATGGCCTCTGACGACGTCACAGTCACCCCGCGCCCGCCGGGCACGGAGGTCGTGCAAATCTGGACCGATGGTGGATGCAGGCCGAACCCCGGACCGGGCGGCTGGGCCGCGATCCTGGTGTTTCGCGACGTCGAAAAGGAACTTTCGGGCTTTGAGGCCGAAACCACGAACAATCGGATGGAGCTGACTGCGGCGGCGGAGGCTTTGGCCGCGCTGAAGCGGCCCTGTTGGATCACGCTGCACACCGACAGCGAATACCTGAAAAACGGTATTACGCGTTGGCATCAAGGTTGGGTGCGGAAGAACTGGCGCAGTTCGACCGGCGATCCCGTGAAAAACATGGATCTGTGGAAACGCATCCTGGCCGAATCCGCGCGCCATCAGATCGAATGGAAATGGGTGCGAAGCCACGTCGGAATCGCGCTGAACGAGCGCGCCGACAAGTTGGCCACAAAGGCGAGAGAAGACGGGCTGGCGAAAGCGCGCGGGTAAAGCCGCTTATGGCTTCGCTTCCTCCATCCCGTGGCTTTTGAATTCCGCCTTGGCCTGCTCTCCCTGGAACAACGACAGAAGCTGGTTCGCGGCATCGGGCGCGCGTGCCGCGGTGCCGATGGCGCCTGAGTAGATCGTATAGTTCTGCACCTCGGCGGGCAACGGACCGACCAGCGTGGCCCCCTTCACAGCCAGAATCTCACTGATTTGCTGCATCCCGACCGTGGCCTTGCCGTCGACCAGGCGTTCGGCGACCAGCCCGCCGCGTACCAGCACCGCCTTGGGAGCGATGGTGTCGGCGATGCCCAGACGTTGAAACAGGCCGGCGAGGTAAATCCCGCTCGAACCGCCTGACGCCGGATCGATGTAGGCGACCGACGGCGCGTCGATCAGCATTTTTCGGAACGCGTCCACACTTGAAATATCCGGCACCGCTTCGCCGGTCTTGATGCCGACGCCGATACCGACACGCACCAGATCGACGATCGATGTCGGAACGACTTTGCCCTTCGCGGCGAGATCGCGAAGCCCCGATGGCGTCAGCACGACCAGGTCGAACGCTTCACCATCCGCGATACGACGCGCAACGCCGCCCGCGGTATCGTTGGCCAGAACGACCTTGTGCCCGGTCTGCTTTTCGAACACCGGGATCATGCCCAACGCCACCGGCTTGAAAGCTCCGGTGGTCAGCATGGATACTTCAGCCGCCGAACAGGGCGCGATCGCCGCCAATGCGAGGAACGCCAGAAATGCCGAGCGAATGCTCATGCTTCACCATTATTTGTGTTTCGGTACGTCGTGGCCCTATGCTTTAGCAGAAAACGAAACATGGCAGCGATAGGACGGAAACGATGGTTCGGAAAATTGTCTTCGCGACCGTAATCGGTTTGGGCTTGGCCGGTGCCGGTCAGGCCAATGCCGCGGGAGCAGCGACCCAGGTCGCGGCCGGTGGAATCGTCGGCGGCCTGGTGGGCGCAGTCTATAATTCCGGGTTCAGCGCCACGGCGGCATCGGTCACGTCGGCGGTGACCGGCACGGTTTCCAGCGTGGTCGGCATCATTCCCGCGACCGCGACGGGCATTGCCGGCACGATCGCCTCCACCAGCACCCCCGTACTTGCCGGTGTCGTCATCGGCGGATCGGCGGCTTACCTGATGTATCGATCCGCCCGATAGATTCGCCCGCCGAGGGGGGGGGGGAGCCGAGCGGCGTCAGTACTGCCGCAGCAGGGCAACCAGCTTGCCCTGCACCTTGACCTTTTCGGCCGGGAAGATGCGGGTTTCGTGACGAACGTTGCAGGGTTCCAGCGCGATTGAATTGCCGCGTCGGCGCAGACGCTTCAACGTGACCTCCGTCCCCTCGATCAATGCGACAACGATCTGACCATTCTCGGCGGTCTCGCTGCGTCGAATGATGACCGTGTCGCCGTCCAGGATGCCGGCTTCGACCATCGAGTCACCGGCGACTTCCAGACCGAAATGTTCCCCACTGCCGATCATCGCCAGCGGGACTTCGATATGCGCGGGGGTATCGTTCAGCGCTTCGATCGGCAAACCGGCGGCAATTTTTCCATACAGCGGCAATTGGATCGCGCCCGCGTTGTCGGCGGTGCGAACACCCTGCAAGCGCGCGGAGAAATCGCCGCGAATCACGTTGGGGGAGAACGGCGTCGCGGCATCGTCATCCGTGTCGGTATCCGGCGCGACCACCATGTTGTCGGGCAGACGCAAAACTTCCAGCGCACGGGCGCGATGATGGCGCCGTCCGAGATAGCCGCGCTCTTCCAGTGCCGAGATAAGTCGATGGATGCCTGACTTGGACTTAAGCGTCAGAGCTTCCTTCATTTCCTCGAAACTCGGGGAAAAGCCGGTTTGTTTCAGGTGCTTGTCGATATAGACGAGCAGTTCGTATTGCTTGCGAGTCAGCATGCTGAATCCCCCGGACCGGCTCGGAACAAACCGGCAACCGAGGATGTTCTATGTTAGTTCCCGAAATCCCGTCAAGCCAATCCGTAAAAATCGACCGAATAACGCGTTAAAGGCCGAGCGAATCCAAGCGGATGATGGGAACGCGGGCTCCAGGCTCAAGTGCAGAGGCATGGGGCGCGCGCAGAATCAGCGCGTCGGCATGCGCAAGGCGGCGCAACATCGCCGAATCCTGCACGGGGAACGGAGTTACGACGATCTCGCCATCCCCATTCGTTTCTATCGTCGCGCGAAGATGATCCGCTCGGCGATCATTTTCGCGCAGCGCCGAACCCAGCAGTGCCTGCGTGACCGGGGGCGGCGCGGCCGGCAATCCGCACAGGCGCGACAGTGCGGGCAGCAGAAACAAAATAGCGCAGACCATGGCGGAAACCGGATTGCCGGGAAGACCCAACACCGGAACGGCCCCCATGCGGCCGAACAGCAACGGCTTGCCGGGACGCATGGCGATTTGCCAGAAATCGACAACCAATCCGCGCGTTTGCAGGCCGGAGATCACCAGATCGTGGTCGCCGACCGACGCGCCGCCGGTGGTGACCAGCAGGTCCATTCCCGTAACGGAATCGGCGACCGCCGCGATCGCCTCCCGCGTGTCCTTGGCGACGGGCATGATCACGGCTTCCCCGCCCGCGGCGCGTACCAACGATGCCAGCGCGTGGGAGTTGGAACTGACGATTCCGCCGGGTGGGATGGGTTCGCCCGGCATGGCGATTTCATCCCCGGTGGCCAGAATGGCCACGCGCGGCCGTCGGTGCACCGCCAGCCAGGGATAGTTCGCCGCCGCCGCAAGGCCGATATCGCGGGCGGTCAGCTTGCGTCCGGCCTGGATCACCGTATCGCCGGCGGCAAAGTCCTGTCCGGCGCGCCGGATATGACGCGCCGGCGCCGTGGCTTCGTTAACGCGCACCGTATCGCCGTCGCGCGTCGCGTCTTCCTGCAGCAGGATCGTCGTGGCGCCCGCCGGCACAACGCTGCCGGTGAAGATGCGCACGGTCTGACCGGCACCGACGGAACCCGCGAAAGGATGGCCGGCCGGTGCCGCGCCGATCACGCGCAGTTCCGCGCCCAGCACCCCGTCCTCGGCCCGCAGGGCGTACCCGTCCATCGCCGAAACGTCCGCCGGCGGTTGCGTCAGCCGGGCGACGACCGGTTCCGCCGTCACGCGGTTCCAGGCATTCGCCAGGGCAACGATCTCCGCCGGAGTTGGCTTCAGATCCGCCAAAATGCGGTCGCGCGCCTGATCGACGCTGATCATCGCGGGTTGAGTGTGACCAGTCTGGCTCATGGCTGGGAGAACTCCCCCGATTTGCCGCCCGCCTTGTGGACGACGCGCAGCCCGTCGATGCGCATCGATCGATCGACAGCCTTACACATGTCGTAAACGGTCAGCGCGGCGATGCTGGCGGCGGTCAACGCCTCCATTTCCACACCGGTCTGACCGGTCGTGCGCACGGTCGCCAAAATGTCGATCGCATTGTCCGCCGCGTCGGGCGTCAGGTCCAGCGTCACCGCCGTAATCGGCAGGGGATGACACAGCGGGATCAGGTCGGCGGTCCGCTTCGCGCCCATGATCCCGGCAAGCCGCGCCACGCCCAGAACGTCGCCCTTTTTGGCGGTGCCGGCCTGAATCATCGCCAGCGTCTCCGCCTGCATCAGGACCCGCGCGCGGGCAGAGGCGATGCGGTCGGTTGCGGGTTTCGCGGAGACATCGACCATGGTCGCGTTACCGGCCGCGTCGAAATGGGTAAACCCGCTCATGACTGTTCCTATCCGATGGGGCATCCGAGCAAAGCGCGCGTCGCGGCGGTGACGTCGTCCTGACGCATCAGGCTTTCCCCGACCAGGTAGCAATGCGGTCCGACGGCGGCCAGACGACGCAGGTCCGCGGTGTCGCGAATGCCGCTTTCGGCGACCAGAAAGCGATCCGGCGGCACCAGCGGCGCCAGCGCTTCCGTCGTGGCCAGATCGGTTTTCAGGGTTTTAAGGTTACGGTTGTTGATACCGATCAGCGTCGTTTCCAGGCCGAGCGCGCGTTCAAGTTCGCGCTGGTCGTGGACTTCGACAAGCACGTCCATATCCAGGTCGCGCGCCAGCGATTCCAGCTCGCGCGCCTGCGCGTCGCTCAGCGCCGCCATGATCAACAAAATGCAATCCGCCCCAATCGCTCGGCTTTCGTAAACCTGCCAGGGATCGAGGATGAAGTCCTTGCGCAGAACCGGCAGATCGACCGCCGCGCGGGCGGCTTGCAGATGTTCGATGCTGCCCTGAAAAAACCGCTCGTCCGTCAGCACCGACAGGCATGTCGCGCCGCCGGCCTTGTAGGCGCGGGCGAGGGCGGGCGGGTCGAAGTCCGGGCGGATAAGACCGCCGGACGGGGATGCCTTTTTGATCTCCGCGATCAGGCCATAGCGCCCGCTGATCGTCGCGTCCTTCAAGGCGACCCCAAAGCCGCGCGGCACGTCGTCGAGCGAATCAATCTGCTGGCGCAGCGCTTCCGTGCTCAGCGCGGCTTTTTTCGTGGCGACTTCGGCCCGTGTATTGTCGCAAATGCGCGCCAGTACGTCGGACTGCGTGTCGGTCTCGTTCGGCATTGTCTCTCCTCAGGCGGCGGTTTCGCGCCGCAGGGTTTCGAGCGTGGCATGGGCGTCGCCCGATACGATGGCCTGGTTTGCCAAGGCAACGCCCGTCCTTAGATCGGAAACGCGGCCGGCGACAATCAGTGCCGCGGCGGCGTTGAAGACGACGGTGTCGCGATAGGCGCCGGGCGCGCCTTGCAGCATCGACTGCAGGGCGGCGGCATTGAATGTCGCGTCGCCGCCGCGAATGGCCTCGATCGGCGCGCGCTTCAGGTCCGCGTCTTCGGGGCGGACGATGAAGCTTTCGATCCGACCGTCGCGCAACGCCGTCACCTGGTTCTCTCCGGCCAGTGTCAGTTCGTCCAGGCCCATGCCGTGGACGATCCAGGCACTTTCGTGGCCCAGGGCAAGCAGCGTTTCCGCCATCGGGCGCGTCCAATCCGGGGAAAAGACACCGGTCAGTTGCCGACGCACGCGGGCGGGATTGGCCAGGGGGCCGAGTAGATTGAAGATGGTGCGGGTGCCGAGTTCGACGCGCGGGCCGGCGGCATGGCGCATCGACGGGTGATGGCGCGGCGCGAACAGGAACACGCACCCGGCATTCAGCAAAATCTCGGACAGACGCTCCATCGGTGCGTCGATATTGACCCCGAGCGCGGTCAGCACATCGGCACCGCCGGCGCGCGAGGACAGCGCGCGGTTACCGTGTTTCGCGACCGGCACGCCGCAGGCAGCCACGACGAAGGTCACGGCGGAGGAGACGTTCAAGGTTCCCGCGCCGTCGCCGCCCGTGCCGCAAACGTCGATGGCACCCTCCGGCGCGTCGATCGCGGTCATCCGGGCGCGCATCGCGCGGACCGCGCCGGTGATCTCCGACACCGCTTCGCCCCGGACGCGCATGGCCATCAGCAGCCCGCCGATCTGCGCCGGTGTCGCGTCGCCGTTCATGATGATTTCGAACGCCGACTCGGCGTCGGCCTCCGACAGCGTCTCGCCGGCCGCGAGGCGCGCGATGACGGGTTTCAGGTTGTTCGACATGGGATCAGGCGGCGTGGGCCGGGGCGTTCACGCCGCGGGCGATGTCCAGGAAGTTGGCCAGGATGCGGTGACCGTGTTCGCTGGCAATGCTTTCCGGATGGAACTGCACGCCGTGGATCGGCAGGGTGCGATGGTGCATGGCCATGATGATTCCGTCCTGTGTCCAGGCGGTCGGCACCAGCGTGTCGGGCAGGGTGTCGCGATCGACGATCAGGCTGTGATAGCGCGTGGCGGCGAACGGGGTCGGCAGACCGGCCAGAATACCCGTGCCGTTGTGCGAAATGGGGCTGACCTTGCCGTGCATCGGTTCCGGTGCGCGCACGACCGTGCCGCCGAACACCTGACCGATCGATTGATGGCCGAGGCAGACGCCCAATACGGGGATTTTTCCCGCCGCGGCGGCGATAAGATCAAGGCAGATGCCCGCTTCGTTCGGCGTGCAGGGACCGGGCGACAGCACGATCGCTTCCGGCTGCATGGCGATTGCGTCCTCGACGGTCAGCTTGTCGTTACGCCAAACCTGACAGTCAAACACACCGTCCCTGGCGGCGACGTCGCCCAGGAAGTGGTAAAGATTGAAGGTAAAGCTGTCGTAGTTGTCGATGAGCAGGATCATGGCGGCGCATCCTTGCTCCGCCGGCGCGGAGAGGTCAATCGGTCGTGGATCGGCTGCTAGTCCAACAGCCGGACGGTGCCGGGGTTGGTGAACTGGCTACGGGTCAACGGTTGGCCGTCGCGCCACGCCAGTTGGAAATACAGCGCCGCGACCTCGGCATAGTTCTCGAAGCTTCCGGACGCTTCCAGGGCCCTGCGATTCAGCGCCGCGGCTTCGTCCTTCTGGCCTTGTTCGGCCTTGATTTCCGACCACAATGCAAGGGCGAGCGAACTGTCCGGGTTAGTGGCGACCGCATGGGCCAGTTTTGCGTTGGCGCCATGGAAGTCCTTCATCCCGACATGGGCACCCGCCCAGATCATATAGGCCGTGCTGAGCAGGACCCTGTCCCTGGGCGGGGTCGTTTCGATGAACTGCCGCATGCGACGGTCGGCGTCCTTGTAGCGGTCCAGCTGAATTTCGACGAAACCGGCGTTCAGAACCTGCGCGATGCCGTCGGGATCGGACGCGATCGCCTTGTTGAACGCGGTCAGGGCCTGATCCGGCTTTGCCTTGAACAGCCACACAATGCCCTGGAGATTTTCAAACAGCGCGCGGTCCTGATTGACCGGCGTTGGCGGCAAGGCGGCGATCGTCGCGGCCACCAGTTCGTCCACATCGGTAAAATCCTTGCCGGCGGCGTTTTTCTGCAGCAGGTGGAGCGCGGTGAAGTACGGGTCGATCCGACTAAGGCCGACAATCGACGCGCGGTGAACGAGCTCGAGGATCGTCTCCCCCTTGCGTTGTGACACAACGGCCTCAAACGGCGGGGTCTTCACGCGGCCGCCCTGTCCGCTGCCGCTGACGACGACCTTGTTGACGTTGCCCTCTGTCATCAGGGCCAGCTTCAGTTGTTCCGGCACCAGGCCGAGTTGGCTTTGCAGCGCCAGAACGACGGATTGAAGCTTCAGCGATTCCGCGATGGCCATCGCCACGCCCTTGGTCGCCCCGACCCGAATTTCCGGTGCCGACACGATCGACGGCGTGGCCGAAATTCGGCTGACCTCCCCGGCCAGGATGGCGCTGACGATGTCCTGATCGATGACCGCGTTCTCGAGTTTGGACGGCACCGAAACCTCGAGCAAAACCGTCGTCGGGTTCAGGGCGGTGTCCATACCGAGGATTCCGAACACCATTGCAACCAAAAGGCCAAGCGAGGTCAGGTCCATCGGGTCAACTCCGTATTCAGGCGGTAACAGTGACGTTCCGGCGGGATCGGCGTTCGCTGGCCAGTCCCATGATGGCGGTCAGGGTCATGAACACGACCGAGGAATAGAATACCCAACGCGGCAGGCTGTGGTCCATGATCCATCCGCCGATAATCGGCCCGATCGTGCCGCCGATGTTGAAACCGGTCGTAACGATGCCGAATACCCGCCCGAAAGCACCGGGTGGGGATGCGGCGCGCACCAGCATATCGCGGGATGGAGAAATCATGCCCGATAAAAATCCGGCCATCCCCATGCACAGGATCATCGGGACCGCGCCCAGGTCGAACAGCCCGATCAGCAGAATCAGCACTGCCGATCCGCCAAAGCCCGCCGCCGCCACGTCGCCGTGGCGTTTGGTCGCGTCGGCGATGAACCCGCCCGCGAGCACGCCGATGGCGGTGGAGAACAGAAACGCCGTCAGCGCCGCATTCGCCGCCGAGAGTGACACGTCGTAAATCGAGACCAGCGCCACGGCGGAGTAATTTGTTAAAGCCCCGCTGCTCAGCGCCAGCAGGGTGAAGAAGCCGACAAGACTGAGCACGGCGGGGGTCAACAGCCTACGCAGCGGGATATGGGTGTCGCCCCCCGCCGGGACACGCGCCGCGGCGGTGCGATCGAGCCAGCCCGCCATCATCAGCGGCACCGCGACCGCGAGCGACAGAATGCCCGCCGCCGCGATCGCAATCTGTATGCCCCACAGACTGGCGAGCAGCAGCACCGTCATCGGCGCCACCGCCCCTCCCAAAAACCCACAAAACGTATGAAACGAGAATGCTCGGCCTAACCGGGATGGTTCGATAACCGCCCCGAGGATCGCGTAATCGGCGGGGTGATAGACGCCGTTGGCAATGCCGAGCAGCACAGCGGATGCGAGGATCCAGGGGTAGGTCGGGAAGAGGCCGATGGAGATATAGGCCAGCCCGCCCAGGGTCAGCCCGGCCACCAACACCAGCCGCGCGCCGAACCGATCGACCGCGTAGCCCATGGGCGTCTGCACGACGCCGCTGACGATGTTGAACAGGGTAATGGCGAAGCCGAGTTCGACGTAACCGACTCCCAAAGTCTCCTTCAGCAGCGGGAACAGCGGCACCAGCACCAGATAATGATAATGGCTGACCAGATGCGCGGCGCAGATCAGGCCCAGCGCCCGATTTTCGAGCTTCCGGTTCTCGGCGGAGTGTTCGTTCGGGGGCGCGCTCACCGATCGAACGCGCGCTTGATCCGCGCCCAATCGTCCAGGGCATCTTCCTGACCGGGGGTGATCGGGATGACGAACTGGCTCCACCCGGCATCGCGCATGGCTTCGATCCGTTGCGTCAATTCCTGTTCCGTCGCGGTAAAGGTCGTGCGGCGGATCAGTTCGGCGTTGACGAAGGGCCGTTCCTCCGGCTTGACGAAGACGAAATGACCGCGATGGTTCATCAGATAGCGCGCGTCGGCCGGTTCGAAGTTGCGCGCGACCTCGTTATAACCGGCGATGCTTTCGGCGACAGTGGGCGGGACTTCCGTCGTGTTCTTCCAGCCTTCCATATCGAGGTCGGCGGCGCGGTGCAGGAGCACGGCGGCGCGCGGTCCGGCCTGCGCCATGGCGCGCGGGCTGTCGGCGGGTTCGCCGGGTTGCAGCACGCAGCCGCAGACCCAGGCCGTGGTGTAGAGATCCGCTTCCGAACGACCCGCCGCCGCCCAGTCTTTCTTCATGCCCTCCAACGCGCCCAAGGCGCCGGGCACGTCGCTGATGAAGGTCTTCCAGGCCGCGCCGAGCTTTGCGACCAGGGTCTGTGATTTTGGTCCGTAGGCGGAGACGTGCAGCTTGATCGGGTCTTCGATATTGAACAGGCCGATTTCCGGGTTCAGGAAGCGGATTTTCTTCTTCTTGCCCTCGATCAGCGTCTCCAGTGTCTCACCGGCCAACAGCCCGTAGACGACACGGATGTATTCTTCCATGTCCGCCAGCTTCATACCGCTCAGCCCCATCGCGCGACGGGCGGAGAACCCGGTGCCGACGCCGAAGTCCAGGCGTCCGGGTGCCATGGCGTTCAGGGTCGCGAAGGCATTGGCGGTGACGGGGGCGATGCGATTGGACGGCACCAGAACGCCGGTGCCCAGGCGGATGCGGCTGGTCTTCATCGCCGCGCCGGCCATCGCGATGAACACGTCCGCCGTGATCATCTGCGTGTCGTAGAACCATGCGTGCGTGAAGCCGAGTTCTTCCGCGCGTTGCGCGACTTTCCAGGAATCATGGCTGCTGGCGATGCCGATGCCGAAATCCATGTCGATGTTTCCCCAACGGTTTCTTTAGCGTGTTGCCGTGACGCTAGCGGAAATTGGAAGCGACGAAAACAGGGGGCAATGTGGCCTGAACCGCGCGCTACTCACGCGACGGGGCGAACCACCAGCTTACCGGTGTTCAGTCCGCGGAACAGCATCCCCAGCGCTTCCGGCGCGCGATCCAGGCCGTCGACGACGTGCAGCCTTTGGATCAATCGGCCCGCACGCAAATGCATGCCAAGCCAGGCGCGCGCCTCCGGATAGCGGGCGTTGTAGTCGAAGACGATGAAGCTCTGCATCCGCGCGCGCTTCCCGCTGAGCGCGCCGAGATTGCGGATCGGATGCGGTTCGGCGGCGACGGTTTGCGAGATGCGGCCGCACAGGGCAATGCGCGCGCCGATACGTAGATTGGCCAGCGCCGCGTCCAGTGTCGGCCCGCCGACATTGTCGAAATACAGATCGACGCCGTCGGGGCACGCCCGCGCGATGGCCGCGGTCAGATCGGGTTCGGCGCGGTAATCGATCACGTCGTCGAGGTGCAGCGTGTCGCGCAGGAACGCGCACTTCTCGGCGCCGCCTGCGATGCCGACAACGCGGCAACCCTCCAATTTCGCGATCTGGGCCGCCATCTGGCCGACGCCGCCGGCCGCGCCGGAGACCAGAACCCGATCGTTGGGTTTCAACGATCCGACGTCGCGCAGGCCGAAATAGGCCGTCAACGCGCTGGTACCCAACGGCCCGATCCAGTCCTCCACCGTATAGGTCGACAGGTCGAGTTTCTGCGCCTGGCTGCCCCGAAGGACCGGGTGCGTCTGCCAGTTCACCCGCCCCTGCACGATATCGCCTGTCGCGAAGTCCTTGGATCGGCTGTCGAGCACGCGCGCGACGCCGCCGGCGCGCATCGTCGCGCCCAGAGCGACCGTCGGCACATAGCTCGGACCCGCGCCGATCCAGGACCGCATCGCCGGGTCGATCGAGATGTAAAGCGTCTCCGTCAGCAATTCTCCGTCCGCCAGGGGCGGAACGGGTGCGTCGGATGCCTCAAAATGTTCGGGGCCCGGAATGCCGTCGGGACGTTGTTTCAGCACCAGTCGGTGGTTGATGATCGGCATGCGCCCGGACTCCCGCATCGGATTGTTCCGTGCCAGCATGATCGGGGGAAACGGAGGATACAATGGTGCTCAATTTGATCGTCGAAACTGCCCATGGCCGTGTACGGGGCACCACCCAGGACGGGGTCGCGGTTTTCAAATGCGTGCCTTACGGCGCGTCGACCGCCGGCGCGAACCGGTTTCGCCCGCCGCAAAAGCCTGCTGCTTGGTCGGACATCCGCGATGTCTCGGCGTTTACCGGGCGCGCGCCCCAGGCCGGGCTGCGGTCCGCCAACCGGCCGGAATTGGAAGATTTCTCCGGCGCGCCCGATCCCTCCCCGGAAACCGAGGATTGCCTGACGGTCAATGTCTGGACGCCCTCCACCGAGCCGAACGCCAAGGCACCGGTCATGGTGTGGTTCCATGGCGGCGCGTTTTCCTATGGCAATGCCAATGCGCCGCGGCTGCATGGCACCCGGTTGGCGAAGCGAGAGAACGTCGTCATCGTCACAGTCAATCAGCGCCTGAATATCTTCGGCCATTTGGATTTGCCTGGGATCGAAGGCTCCGGCAACGCGGGCACGTTGGATATGGTCGCCGCGCTGGAATGGGTGCGCGACAACATCGCCGGCTTCGGCGGTAATCCCGGCAACGTCACGATCTTCGGCGAGTCCGGCGGCGGCGGTAAGGTCAGCACGCTGCTCGCGATGCCGTCCGCGATTGGGCTGTTCCATCGCGCCATCATCCAAAGCGGCGCGGCGGTCAGGCTGCGCACGCGCGAACGCGCCGCCGCCCTCACCCAGGCCGTGCTCGGCGAACTCGGCCTGACGGCCGATCGGATCGACGCGTTGCAGGCCTTGCCGGTGGAGCGTCTGCTGGCGGCGGTCAACCCGGCGCAGAAGGCGATCGGCGCATCGCCGACGCCGTTTTTCGACCGCTATCCGTTCGGTCCGGTGGTCGACGGCGCGATCATCCCTGCTCAGCCCTTCGATCCGGCGGCGCCCGACATTTCGGCGAACATTCCGCTGATCATCGGCGACATGAAGGACGAAACCGCCAATTTCCTGGCCGTCGACGATGCCGTCTGGAACCGGACCTTGACCGAGGACGGGTTGCGTTCGCGGCTTGCGCCCTTGGCCGGGGCGCACACGGATCGGGTCCTCGCGACCTACCAGGCGATGTATCCCGATGCCAATCCGGCGGAACGGTTGATTGCCGCCACGACCGATTGCAACTTCCGTCTGCGATCCGTCGTGCTGGCGCAGCGCCGAGCGGCGAAGGCGGCGGCTCCGGTTTGGATGTATGCGTTCGAATGGGAAACGCCGGTGTTGGGCGGCAAGCTCAAGGCGCCGCACGCCATGGATGTGCCGTTTACCTTCGATACGCTCGAACTGACGAATGCGACCGATCTCAGCCACGCGGCGCGCGGCCTCGCGCTGACGATGTCGTCGGTTTGGGCGGCCTTCGCGCGGGAAGGCAATCCGGCGCACCCGTCGATCCCATCCTGGCCGGCGTATCGCACTCCGGACCGGGAAACACTGATCCTGGACGCGCAATGTCGTATCGAACGCGATCCGCGCGGGCAGAGTCGCCGTCTCTGGCAAGAGATCACCGAAACGACGCTTTGACGGTCAGTCGACGGTAAAGACGGCTTTCCCCGCGATCCCGCGTGCGCGCAGGTCGGCGGCGACTTCGGCGAAGTCCCGCCAACCGCGATCCGCGCCGATTACCGGACGCAGCGTGCCATTGTCGATGGCGCCAACCAGCAGTGCCAGGTCAGGCGCAAAGCGCTCTTCCGGCTCCGACGTGAAGTAGAAGAAACTTTGGATGCGGGCGTTCTGCGCGCCGCGGAAATCGCCGAACGCGATCGGCGTCGTTTCGGCGGCGCTGTTGCCGTAGACGACGACCGTGCCGAAGGGTTCGATCAGGCGCAGCGCCTGTGACAGCGACGCCCCGCCCGCCGCTTCCAGGATCAGGGCGAAGCGACCCTGGGCATTGTCGATGCCGACCACAACATCCGTCGCGCCAAGTTCGCGCAGCCCGTCCGCGCGGGACTCACTGCCGACAACGGCGGTGACATGCGCGCCGCTGTGTTTGGCCAGTTGGATCGCCAGCGTGCCGACGCCGCCGGCCGCGCCGGTGATCAGGACGCGCCGCCCGAGCAGCGCACCGCCGTGGCGGAGTGTGCGTAACGCCGTCAGCCCGGCGACCGGCAGCGTCGATGCCTGTGCGAAACTGACGGAATCCGGCAGGACCGCCATCCGGTGCGCGGGCACGGCAACACGTTGCGCCCAACCGAATTCGTCGGTCAGGGCCACCACGCGCGCGCCTGCGGCGGGGCCGCTGCCGTCTTCCGCCGAACGGAGTACGACGCCGGCGACATCCTGGCCCGGAATCCAGCCGTCGCCGTTATGCGCGATCGAACGCAATTCCCCGCGATTCAGCGAGAAAGCGCGCACCGCCACAAGCGCTTCGTTTCGCGCCGGCGTCGGTTCCGCGACCTCGCGCAGTTCCATCGGGGCGGTGCCGTTGGGCGTGGTGAGCAGGGCCAGCATGGGGATGTCAGTCGATCGTAATCTTGGCGTCGGCGATGATCTTCTTATGCAGGGCATCGTCGGCCAGGTAGAAGTCACGCAGTTCCGGCAGCTTGAGCGAGCGGGTCACAAGCCCCATGGCGAGCAGCTTGGCCTGGATTTCCGGCTGAGCGGAAATTTCGGCGACGGCCTGGTTCATCTTCTCCCGAATTGCCTGCGGGATGCCGTGCGGTCCGTAGAATCCCTGCCAGATCGGTGTCGCAACCTGCGGATAGCCCAGTTCGGCCATCGTCGGCGTATCGGGAAACTCAGGATGACGCTTATCGGCGAACATCGCCAGGATTTTGAGCTTACCGGCCTTGACGTGCGGGAAGCCGTTCAACTCGATGATCGCGTCGAGCGTGCCGCCCAGCAGGTCGTTCAACGCGGCGGCGTTGCCGTTATAGGGAACGTGAACCATGTCGAGTCCGAGTATGGTCCCCAGAAACTTCATGCGCAGTTCCGTCGGGCTGCCGACGCCCGAGGAGCCATAGGCGATCTTGCCGGGGTTTGCCTTGGCATAGGCAATGAACTCCGCAAAAGTCGTCGCGGGGTTCTTCGGCCCGACCAACAGGCCGGAGACATACATCGCGGTCATCGCGATCGGATCGACATCCGCCGCCTGATAGGATGTCTTACGCAGATTCCCAACCGTAGAGACAACGGTCGAGGCGCACATGCAGAACGTGTAACCGTCGGGTTTGGAACGCAGGACACTTTCCAGCCCAACCGTCCCGCCGGCGCCGCCCCGGTTTTCCACCACAAAGGGTTGGCCGAACATGCGCGACAGGGCGTCGGCATAGGGCCGAGCACCGGTGTCGTTGGCACCGCCGGGGGGGAAGGGAACGATGACGCGCACCGGTCCCTTCGGCCAATCGGTCTGCGCACCGGCCGGGGCGGCGGCCAACAGGCCGATAAGCGCCGCCATGCCGACCAACAAGTGCCGCCAGTTCATCGTTCGGTCTCTCCGCTTCAGGCTTTGGGCAGGGCTTCGCCGGCGAAGAAGCGGCGCGGATTGTCGAGCAGGATCGATGCGATTTCCGCCTCGCTCAGGCCGCGCTGTTTCAACATCGGGACGAAATCGGTGAACAGATAGGTGTAAGGCGGCGGCCAGTTGCCCTGCGCTTTCAGGGCGTCGATCTTCGCCTGTTCGTCGGGCGGCACCTGACGGGCGAACTTGCCCAGCCAGCCGCAATGGCGGTCCTGCGACATCATGATCTGCGACTGGTGGCCGTCACGAACCAGCTTGACCAGGTTATCGGCGCGGGTTTCGTCGGGCATGTAGCGGTGCAGCCCGATACGGTCGAAGCCGATATAGGACCCGCCGTCGACCACGCGCTTATGGTAGTTCTGGTCGGGGTTGCCGCAGCAATGACCGATCAGGCAGTGATGCGCCGCGACGCCGCCGGCGGCGAAGGCGGCTTGTTGTTCCGGACCGTTATAGCCGTCCTGGGTGTGGGTGATGATCGGCACGCCCGTCGCCTTTTGCGCGATGCATGCGGCGTTCAGGAATTTCATTTCCAGTTCGGTGATATCCGGCGCGCCGGTGGCGACCTTGATCGCGCCCGCCTTCACACCGGTATTGCCAATACCCTGCGTAATCTCACGAATATACAGCTCGGCGATCTCTTCGGCCGTGCGCGCGCGCCAGTAAATCGGCAGGCCCATCGCCTCGAAGTAAAATCCCGTCGTGCAGATCACGTTCATTTCGGATTTTTCGGCAATTTCCTTCATCATCCCGGCGTCGCGGCCAAGCTCGATCGGGCAGGGATCGACGAAGGAGCGCACGCCGTGTTCGGTGCGCAGCTGACGCAGCCGCTTGACGGCTTCGTTAATGAAACCGGCGCGATCGAACAGCGCGGTCGGGTCGAATTCCGCGCCCGAGAATGCAATGAACAAATGTTCGTGCATCAGTGTGCGGCCGAGTTGATCGAGGCCGATGGGGCCGGTGACGGTTTGGACGGGCATTGCTTCCTCCGGATCGCGTTGCCCTTACTCTGCCATCCATTATCCGGTTTTCCAAACCCGCTCGGCCCTGTCGTCTGAACTCAGCGAGAGCGGCGGGAGCCAAGCAGGACGTCGCGGGCCTGATTGATGCGCGCGGCGAGCCAGTCGGACCCGCCGCTGTCGGGATGGGCGGCGCGCATCAGGCGTCGGTGGGCGTCGCGAATTTCCTGCTCCGTCGCGTTCGGGGGCACGCCCAGCACTTCGAAGGCCTGATCGCGGGTCATCCCGTCCGATGTGCGTTGCGGCGGTGGGGGCGCGCCTTTGATTTTGCCGTCGAATGCGCCCTCACGCCATTTTTGCCACAGCAACGGGCCGAACAGCAGCAGGGCGCTGACCGCGAAGCCGCCCCGGCCGGTCAGGATCAACAGCAGCGCGAGGCTGAGTCCGCCGAGCGCGGCGACCCAGGCCAGCAGTGACTTGATGTTGGTGACGGATGCCCGCTCGAAGGCGCGCATGCCGCCGAGGAGAGCGAACAGGATAGCCGCGCCGATGATCAACCAGATCAGCATGCGCGGTTCGGATCGTTGGCTTGCGCGGCGACGACGGCGAGGGCGCTGAGATTGACGATGCCGCGCGCGGTGACGCTGGGCACCAGGACATGGATCGGTTTCGACATGCCAAGCAGCATGGGCCCGACGGGCAGCCCGTCGGCGGCGGCCTTCAGCAGGTTGAAGGCTATGTTGGCGGAGTCGAGGTTGGGCATGATCAACAGATTGGCGGTGCCGGTCAGCTTGCTGTCGGGCACGGCGCGTTCGCGGATCGCTTCGACCAGGGCAGCGTCGGCATGCATTTCGCCGTCGATTTCCAGGCCGGTGGCTTCCGCCCGGATCATGCGCAGCGCGAGGCGCATCTTCCGGGCGGAGTCCGTATCGCTGGCGCCGAAGCTGGAATGCGACAGCAGCGCCGCTTTCGGTGTCAGGCCGAACCCTCGGACGGCTTCGGCCGCCAACAACGTCAATTCCGTGACTTGTTCGGCCGTGGGGTCGGTGACCATGTGCGTGTCGCACAGGAACAACACCCCGGCCGGTAAAATCAGGCACGACAGCGCATAAGCGCGGGTCACGCCTGCTCGGCGCGGGATGATGGGCAGAATGTATTGTATCTGTCGCCCCCATCCGCCGGTGCCGCCGCAAATCGCGGCGTCCGCGAGATCGGCATGCAGCATCATCGCGGCGGCGACGGAGGAGCGCGTGGCAACCCGGCGTTCGGCCGGCTCCGGCGGGGTGCCGCGCCGGCCTACCAGGACCCGATACTCCTTGGCGAGCGGATCGAAGACCGCGTGGTCGCGCGCGGGGTCGAGCACGCGCAGGCCTTTGTCCGGCGTCAGGCGTAAACCCAGTTCCTGGATCTTCGCCGCGATCACGTCGTGACGGCCGAGCAGAATGGGAAAGGCGATGTTGTCGTCGATCAGGGTTTGCGCGGCGCGGAGCACGCGTTCGTCCTCGCCTTCAGCGAAGACGATGCGCTTCGGGTCACGGGTGGCGGATTCGAACACCGGGCGCATCAGATAGCCGGAGCGGAACACGAAGCGTTCGAGTTCGCGTTGGTAGACGACGAAGTCCTTGATCGGACGGCGCGCGACGCCGCTTTCCATCGCCGCGCGGGCAACGGCGGGGGCGACTTCCAGGATCAGGCGCGGGTCGAAGGGGCGAGGGATGATGTAGTCGGGGCCGAAGATCGGGGCGACGCCGCCATAGGCCGCGGCGACGACTTCGCTCGCCTCGACGCGGGCCAGGCTGGCGATTGCCTCCACCGCCGCGATCTTCATGGCTTCATTGATGGTGGTGGCCGAAACGTCCAGCGCGCCGCGAAAGATGAACGGGAAGCACAGGACATTGTTGACCTGGTTGGCATAGTCGCTGCGACCGGTGGCGACGATGGCGTCGGGCCGGATCGCATGGACCTCGGCTGGGTCGATTTCCGGGTCGGGATTGGCGAGCGCCAGGATCATCGGCCTTGGGCCGAACAGCGGCAGGAACGCGGGTTTCAGGACGCGCGGCGCGGACAGGCCGAGGAACACGTCGGCGCCGGGCAGGGCGTCTTCCAGCGTATTGGCGTTGGTTTCGCGGGCGTAGCGCGCCATGTTCGGCAGCATGTCGGGCCGGTCGGCGCGCACCACGCCCTTGATGTCCGTCAGGGTGACGTTTTCCGGTTTCAGTCCCATGGAAACCAGCAGATCGACGCAGGCCAGCGCGGCGGCGCCGGCACCGGATGTGACCAGACGGACCTCCGCCAGTTCTTTGCCTTGCAGCAGCAATCCATTGCGCACGGCGGCGGCGACGGTGATCGCGGTGCCGTGCTGGTCGTCGTGAAACACCGGAATTTTCATCCGCCGCCGCAACTCGGCCTCGATGGCGAAACATTCCGGGGCTTTGATGTCTTCCAGGTTGATCGCGCCGAAGGTGGGTTCCAGCGCGGCGACGACGTCGCAGAACAATTTCGGGTCCTGTGCGTCGACCTCGATATCGAACACATCGATGCCGGCGAACTTCTTGAACAGGACGGCCTTGCCCTCCATCACCGGCTTGCCCGCCAACGCGCCGATGTTGCCGAGACCGAGCACGGCGGTGCCGTTGGAGATGACGGCGACCAGATTTCCGCGCGCGGTATAGTCATAGGCGGCGTCGGGATCGGCGACGATGGCTTCGCATGCGGCGGCGACGCCCGGAGAGTAGGCCAGTGCCAGGTCGCGCTGGGTCGCCATCCGTTTGGTCGCCTGGACCGCCAGTTTTCCGGGTTGCGGCAGCCGATGGTAATCGAGCGCGGCCTTGCGAAAGTCGTCGTCCATGGGCTGGGTCCTCGCTGGTCGGGCGACAAGATAGGGGCAGAGGGGAGGGGGCTGGCAATGCGGGTCGTCCAAAACCTGGGGATGGGCGGAAAATGGCGGCGAATCACGCGTGGCAAGCGCCGTTTCGATCTGCCAGAAAGCGCTAATGTCCAGTTCGCGCCCATCGCAGGTCACGGTTCCTTATCAGGACACCGCACTTGAACCGGTCGCGCCGGCGCGGGTGCGCGCCTTGCGCCGCCATCTCGTCGACTCCCTGCGCGATCTGCGTTCCGCGAAACATCCGGAGCGCCTGATCCAGAAGCCGACGCCTGTTCTGGAGGGATTCACGGCGACGGTCGCGGCGGAAGGCTGCGCGCGATGCCGCGGCTTTTGCTGCCAGAAGGGCGGCGAGCACGCCTATATCGACGATCGCACGATGGCGCGGGTGCGGCGGGACCATCCGGAGTTGGACGCGCGCGCGGTCATTCGGCTCTACGTCGACGCGGTCGCGCCGGTCGGGTTCGCCGGATCATGCGTCTTTCACGGCCCAAACGGCTGCACCTTGGCGCGGGCGCTGCGGGCGGAACTGTGCAACAGCTACTACTGCACCGGCCTGTGGGATTTTCTGAACAAGAAGGAAAAGCCCGACGCCGTCGTCGTCGTGGCCGCGCGCAACGGCAAGGGGTCTCGGTCCGGCGTTTTGCGCAAGGACGTCTGACGGCCCGTCCGTTCAGGTTCGGATCAGCCGTCGCATCGGTTCGACGTCGCGGCTGTTCGGGAAAACGGCGTCGAGCGAGCCGATCGGCAGGCGCAGATGCGCGCTCAACAACCCCTTGGCGACGGAGCGTAAATCGCCGGTTGGCATCAGGTCGCGGTTTTCCAGCAGGGCATCCGGCCCCAGGCCGGGCCATTGTCCGCGCACCACGCCGCCTTCAACCGCGCCGCCGAGGATAAAGGCCACCGTGGCGGTGCCGTGATCGGTGCCTCTTGTTCCGTTCGCGCGCGCCGTGCGGCCGAATTCCGTCATCACCAGCACGCAGCTTTGCTTCCAGACCGAACCCAAGGCGGCCTTCAGCGCCGCCATGCCGGTGTCGAGTTGGCGTAACGGCCCGGCCAGCCGGTTGACCTGTTGGGCATGTGTGTCCCATCCGCCCAGTTCCAACGCGGCGATGCGGGGACCATCCTCGGCGCGCAGCATCTCTCCGGCGGCGGTGGCCAAGGCGGGGAAGGCGAAGCGGTCTTTCGGTTCCTCGCTGCCCGCCAGGATGGCGGCTGTGAAGCCGCGCCCGCGCAGACCTTCGGCGACGGCCGGGCCCGTTACGCGATCCGCTGCGTTCAGTTCGGCGATCGTTTGATACAGATGCGCGGGCGGAGACGCGAAACCGCGCGGTGCCCAGTTATCAACCGCGTTCGACCCGCGCAGCAGCAATGGCAGGGCAACGCCCACCGCCAGCGCGTCGCCGCGTCCGCGCCTGTCCGGCATCGCGGCGACGGCTCTGCCAAGCCAGCCGCTGGACATGCGGTGATCGGTGCCGCTTTCCAGGCAGTCCTGGGCCACGAAATGGCTGCGCGCGCGGTAGGGACCGGCGACGGCGTGCACGATGGCCATTTCCCCGGCGGCATACAGCGCGTGCAGGTTGGGCAAGGCTGGGTGCAGTCCGAAGAAGCCGCCGAGGTCGAGCAGCCCATCCGGCTCGCCGATCGGCGGCGCCATCAATTCGCGGCGCAGCCCCGCCAAAGCGGGATCGCCATAGGGCGCGACGGCGGCCAGGCCGTCGAGCGCGCCGCGCAGGTTGACCACGACGAAGCGTCGCTCGGTCGGCGCGGCGGCCAAGGCGAGCGCGTTGGGTCCCGCGCTCAGCAGGCCGGCCAATCCCAGAACAGCGCCGCGACGGGTCAATGCTGGCATTATCGCCTCTGAAATTCGGGGGAGGTCAGCAGCAGGGTCAGGCCGTCGCGGCGCGATCCCGCTCGTTTGACGGCCATCAGGGTTTCGTCGCGCAGTAAAGGGCCAAGCGCCGCTTCGGCGAGTTCGGCGGGGTCGCGCGCGCCGATGCGGGCGGCGAAGGCGTGCGCCCAGTCGATGCGTCGCATCATCGCCTCGGGTCCGGCCCAGTCATCCGCACGGTCGGGCCATCCGTTCGGCGCGGGCGCGGTCCAAAGCGGCTGACCCAGACCGGCGAGGATGGCGGTCAGATTGGGGGGCGGATCGCCGAGGGGCGCGAGCAGGCGGACGCAGGCAACGACGTAATCGAGCGGGGTGCGCAGCTTGCCATGCGATTGCCATGCGGCGTCGAGCCCGATCAGTTCCAGCGAGGCCGCCCCGAGATCGCCCCCGGTGTCGCGCAGGACGGCTTCGATACGCCGAACCGTCTCGGCCGGGGGATCGTCGGCGATGAAATGCCGAGCGAGTTTGGTGGCGAGGGCGCGGTGGGTCGCGGGATGGTCGGCCAGGAAGCGCAGGGCCTGCACGCCGCCGGCCTCATCCGCCGCCAAGCGCTGCCCCATGACGATGTGCTCGCCGGGTTGATGGGCGCGGGGGCGATAGCGAAATCCGGGCGATGCCGCGTTCATGTCGATGGACCAGCCGGTCAGCACGCGCGCGAAGCTTGTCACATCGGTCTGAGTGTATTGGGAGGCGGGCGTGACGGTGTGCAGTTCCAGGCATTCGCGGGCGAGGTTTTCGTTCAGTCCGCGCGCGCCGCGATCGGCCGCGGGGCTGTCCGGGCCGACGGAGGCGGCGTTGTCCAGATAGAGCAGCATCGCGGGGTGACGCGTCACCGCCAGCACCATATCGGCGAATCGGCCGGTGACATGCGGACGAATGGCTTCCTGCACGAAGGCACCGGCCAGTCCGGCCACCTGACCGCGTCGCAACGAGACGGTGAAGTGGTTGGTCCAGAACCAGACCAGGCGTTCGCGAAACGGTGCAACGGTGGAAACGGCGTGGTCGAGCAAGGTCTGGGCGGAGGCGCGGTAGATCGCGCGTGCCTTGGATTCGCCGGGTTGCGGCCCGGCCTCGCGGTCCTGTCGGATGGCGAGCAGCCCGTCGGCGGCCGACGGCACGGGTAACGCGAGGGCGGGATCGGGTTGCGTGATCTGAGCGCGCGCCCAGGCGGCGGCATCCAAGGGAACCGGTTCGGCGGGGCGCCGTCCGAGTCCGAAGCGCGCGAGGGCATGAAATGCGGCTGCTTGCATGGTTGCGACCCTATCGCGCGTTCATGTTTCAAACCGTCACAAACGGTAAAGCGGTTGAGTATGGCCGTGGTGCGCTCGTTCCCATGGCGTTCGAGCGAGGCTGTCGGGCGTATTTCGCGCTTGCAAAAAGCTTAACGCTGTCGCATTTCACCCCCGACTTAGCCGGCTGCGCTCCAGCCGGTGTTTTTTCACGGGCGCGCAGTGGCGCGACCGTGGCTTCGCCCTGATGGTCTGCCTCCGGTTCGGGGGCATGGAGGTTTACAGTGACAGAGTCGCCGCTCGCCCGGATTCGCAATATCGGCATTACCGCGCATATCGATGCCGGAAAGACCACGACGACCGAGCGCATCCTGTATTACACGGGCGTGTCGCACAAGATTGGCGAGGTCCACGACGGCAACACCACGACCGACTATATGGACCAGGAGCGTGAGCGCGGCATCACCATCACCTCCGCCGCCGTGACCTGCGAATGGGCCGACCATCGCATCAATATCATCGACACCCCGGGGCATATCGACTTCAACATCGAGGTCAATCGCAGCCTGCGCGTGCTCGACGGCGCGATCTTCATCATCGAGGGCGTGGCCGGCGTGCAGCCGCAGTCCGAGACCAACTGGCGCCTGGCCGATCGCTACAACGTGCCGCGCATCATCTTCATCAATAAGCTCGACCGCACCGGCGCGGACTTCTACCGCGCCTTCGACACGTTGAAGGAAAAGCTCGATATCATCGCGCTGCCCTTGCAGCTGCCGATCGGCGAGGAAGACAAGTTCCTCGGCATCATCGACCTCGTCGAAATGAAGGCGATCATCTGGGAAGGCGGCGAACTCGGCGCGAAGTATCACGACGAACCGATCCCGGCCGAACTCGCCGACAAGGCCGCCGAATATCGACAATTGCTGCTCGACACCGCGCTGTCGGTCGATACCGAAGGCATGGAAGAGTATTTCGAGAACGGTGACGTGTCCGTCGCCACCCTGAAGCGCGCCATCAAGCGCGGCACGATCGACGGCGACTTCCGCCCCGTGCTGTGTGGCACCGCGTTCAAGAACAAGGGCGTGCAGCCGCTGCTCGACGCCGTCATCGACTACCTGCCGTCGCCGATCGACGTGCCGGGCATCGCGGTCGCCCTGGACGAAGGCGTCGACGAAGCGCTGCACCCGGATCGCCGCCGCATCAAGGCCGACGTGTCCGCGCCGTTCTCCGGCCTCGCGTTCAAGATCATCAACGACAAGTACGGCACGCTGACCTTCGTGCGGGTCTATTCCGGCACGCTGAAGACCGGCGACATGGTGATGAACACCACCAAGGACCACCGTGAGCGGATCGGCCGCATGTTCCAGATGCACGCCGACAAGCGGGCGGAAATCAAGGAAGTGCACGCCGGCGACATCGCGGCCTTCGTGGGCCTGAAGGACACCGGCACCGGCGACACCCTGGCATCGTCCGACGATCCGGTCGTGCTGGAACGCATGGCCTTCCCGGTCCCCGTCATCGACATCTCCGTCGAGCCGCGCACCAAGGAAGCCGTCGAGAAGATGACCCTTGGCCTGCAGAAGCTGGCCGGCGAAGATCCCTCGCTGCGCCTGAAGACCGATCAGGAAACCGGCCAGACCATTCTGTCGGGCATGGGCGAACTGCATCTGGAAATCATCATCGACCGGCTGCGTCGCGAATACGGCGTCGATTGCAACATCGGCGCGCCGCAGGTGGCCTATCGTGAAACGATTTCCAAGGCGCACACCGAAACCTATACCCACAAGAAGCAGTCGGGCGGTTCCGGCCAGTACGCGGAAGTGAAGATCGTCTTCGAACCGCAGGAACGGAACCTGGGCGTCCTGTTCGAAAACAAGGTCGTCGGCGGCTCCGTCCCCAAGGAATACATCCCGGCCGTCGAAAAGGGCATTCGCGTTCAGGCCGACACCGGCGTGCTCGCGGGCTTCCCGACGGTGGACTTCAAATACACCCTGGTCGACGGCAAGTACCACGACGTCGACTCCTCGGCGCTGGCCTTCGAAATCGCCGCCAAGGCCTGCTTCCGCGAAGGCATGAAGAAAGCCAGCCCGATCATCCTCGAACCGATCATGGACGTGGAAATCACCACGCCGCAGGATCACGTGGGCGACGTGGTGGGCGATCTCAACCGCCGCCGCGGCATGATCCAGAACCAGGAAAGCTCCGGCTCCACCATCCTGGTCCGCGCCCAGGTGCCGCTGAAGGAAATGTTTGGTTACATTTCGCACCTGCGCAGCATGACGAAGGGACGCGCGTCCTTCACCATGCAGTTCCATCACTACGATCCGGTGCCGCGTAACATCGCCGAGGAGATCATGGCGAAAAGCGCCTGATCCCAAGCCGAACAGACGCCTGACCTACCGCGCGACGCGGGCGATCCCATCGCCCGCGTCGTTTGCATTTCCGACATCAAATTCCTTTCACGCGCGCCGAACGAAACATGCTAACTCCCCTGACATCGAGAGTGCTGGGGAGAGCGGGATCGATGCTGCGCCTGCGTACCGATCAGATCATGACCCTTTCAGCCGCCTCGCTCGCTCCGCGTGTGCAGGTCCTGTTGCTCGCGGCTTTTGGGCCCGTCGCGCTGACACTCGATCGGGCCTTTGTAGTGGCCGCCATCCGGCGTGCCGTTGCCGCCGGCATGGCCACCGAACAGCAGGTCGGTCGTTACGTCATGTTGGCCCTGGTCGTGCGACCGGATTTCGAAACCAATCCCAACACCGCCTGGGCACATCCCGTCGTGACCGACCGCCGTATGCCCCCCGAACGCAAGCTCAGTCGGCTGTATGCCCTCGCGCGCCGTCATGGTCACACCGTGGGCACGGTCCAGTCAGACCGGGCCGCCTGACCCGAGGAGAGCACAGTGCCCGCCGATTTCGTCGACGAAGCCGCCCAAGGGGCGCGAGATGCCGCTCAGAACGCGGCGGACGCGGCGCAGAATGCCGCGGATGCCGCTTCGAATGCCGCCGATCAGGCCGGGCAGGCCGCCGCTCAGGCCGGACAAGCCGCCGGGCAGGCGACGCAGGGCTTTAAGCAACAATCGGAAGAGGCGGCGAAGCAGGTCGGCGATACCGCGAACAAGGTCGCCGATACCGTCGGCAAGGAAGCCAACAACGCGGTCGATCAGGCGCAGAGCGCTTTGGACGATGCCGCGAAACAGGCCGACGACGCGATCAAGGGCGCGACCGGACAGGCCAAGGACGCCATCGCCGACGTCAAGAACCAGGCCGACGGCTATGCCGATCAGGCGAACGACGCGATTACCCAGGTGCAGGAAGCCCCCGGCAAGGCGGTGCAGGAACTGAAGGACAAGCAACAGGAACTGCTCAACAAGATCGACGATGTCGGCAAGGACGTGAACCAGCAGATCCAGGACGTCACCGATCAGGCCAATCAGAAGATCAACGAGGTCAACGACGCCGTCCAGAACGCCGAAAAGGAACTGGAAAACAAGCTTCAGGAAGCCGTCGATACCGCGCAGAACACCGTCCGCGATGCCGCGAACAAAGCCCGCGAAGCCGCGCAGGCAGCCCGCGATGCCGCCAAGGACGCCGCCGAAAAGGCCCGCGCGCTGGCCCAACAGGCCGCCGATGAGGCAACGAAGGCGATCGCCGATGCCGCGGCCAAGGTCGCCGAGGAAGCCGATCGCGCCGCCGCCCTTGCCGACGAAGCCGCCGAGGCCGCCGAACGCGCCGCCGCCATGGCGGAACAAGCCGTCGACGATGCCGAAAACGCGCTCGACGACCAACTCGATGCCGTCAACAACAAGGTCAACGACCTGCTGAGCAAGCTGCCGGCGAATTTGCCGGCGATGCCGTGCCCGATGACGCAGATGATCGCCGACAGCCTGACCCCGGCGCTCGATCTGCCCGACAATCCGCTGGGCGATGCGATCAACCAGGTCAAGGCGGCGGCACAGGCGGCCAAGGCGGCGATCAAGGCCGCGCTCGAAGCAGCCCTCGCCGCCGCCCGCGCTTTGGCCGAACAGTTGCGGGCACTGGCGCAGCAGATCAAGGATCAGGCCGCCGCCCTGGCCGCCAAGGCGCTGGAATTAGTGCAAAAGGGCCTGGAACAGGCAAACGCGCTGATCGACAAGGCGATTGAGCAACTCGACGCCGCCCTCGCCGCGGCCAACGAGATGGCCGACAAGGCGGAACAGGCCGCGATGGACGCGATCGAAAAGGGACGCGAAGCCGCCCAACCCGCCGTCGACGCCGCCCGCGCCGCCGCCGGCAAGGTTCAGGAACTCGCCAACAAGGCGTCGGAAACGCTGAACGAAGCCTCCCAAAAGGTGCAGGGTATCGTGACCGACGCGACGGAAAAGGTTCACGAACTGGCGGAAAAAGCGACACAACCGATCATCGACGCGGCCGAGAAAGCCAAGGACGCCATCCAACCCACGCTCGATCAGGCGGCGGAAAAAGCCCACGACGCCGTGAACACGGTCAAGGACAAGGTCGACGAGGTCGCCGACAAAGGCACGGAAATGGTGCAAAAGGCCGAGGACACCGCGACCGAAGCCGCCGAGAAGGCCAAGGACGCCGCCCAGCAAGGCGTCGATGCCGCCCGTGACGCCGCGCAGACCGCCGCGCAAACCGCGAACGAAGCCGCTCAATCCGCGCAGGAAGCCGCCAAAGCCGCCGCCGACGGGGCCAACAGCGCCGCCGATGCCGCGCTCGATGCCGCGCAGCAAGGCGCGCAGGCAGCCCAGGAAGCCGCCCAACAGGCATCTCAGGCCGCGAAGGAAGCCGGGCAGGCGGCACAGAACGCGGCAAACGCCGTCCCCTGAACGGCTTGGCACGCGTCATGCTTAGCCCCGATGCAACGGATGCTCGGGAGCCTATCCAATGACAAGCAAGCGCGTCACTCGTCGTACACTGCTCGCCGGCGCGGGCGTCGCATTGGGATCGGGGGCCGTCACCGGCTTTCCCACGATCTGGGCGCAGAACATCAAGAACGTCACCCTGCGCCAGTTCGGCACCGGCGTGTCGAACCTGAATGCCGTCGCCGATCAGGTCAAAAAGGACCTCGGCTTTACGCTCTCGATGACCGCGCTCGACTCCGACGCCGTCACGCAAAAAGCCGTCACCCAGCCGAAGTCCTACGATGTCGCTGATATCGAATACTGGATCTGCAAGAAGGTCTTCCCGACCGGCACGATGCAGCCGATGGATGTCAAGCGGATCAAGAATTTCGACAAGATCGTGCCGATTTTCACGTCCGGACGCCTGACGCCGTCGTCGTCCATCGCCCAGGGCACCGCGCCGCATACGGTCGGTTTTGTCGAGAAGCAGGACTCCAAAACCTTCTCGACGAAACAAACCGGATGGATGACCCTCATCCCCACCATCTACAACGCCGACACGCTCGGCATTCGACCCGATCTCGTCGGGCGCAAAATCACCCATTGGAAAGATCTGGTCGATCCCGCCTTCAAGGGCAAAGCGTCGATCCTGAACATTCCCTCCATCGGCATCATGGACGCCGCGATGGTCATGGAATCCCTCGGCACGCTGAAATACGCCGACAAGGGAAACATGACGAAGGCCGAGATCGACAAAACCATCGCGTTTCTGATCGAAGCCAAAAAGGCCGGACAATTCCGCGCCTTCTGGAAAAGCTTCGACGAAAGCGTCAATCTGATGGCCTCGGGGGAGGTGATCATCCAGTCGATGTGGTCCCCGGCCGTTGCCGCGGTCCGCTCCAAGGGCATCCCCTGCGTATATCAACCCCTGGCCGAAGGCTACCGCGCCTGGGGCGGCGGGTTGGGACTGGCGAGGCATCTGACCGGTTTGCAGCTTGATGCCGCCTACGAATACATCAATTGGTACCTGTCCGGCTGGGTCGGGGCCTATCTCAACCGCCAAGGCTATTACAGCGCGGTACTGGAAACCGCGAAGCAGCATATGAGCGCGGATGAATGGGGCTTCTGGATCGAGGGTAAGCCCGCCAAGGCCGATATTCTGAGCCCGGATGGCAAGGTGATGGAAAAGGCCGGCGCCGTGCGCGACGGCGGATCGTTCGAACAGCGCATGGGCGCGGTCGCCTGCTGGAATTCCGTGATGACCGAGGACCGTTATATGGTCCAAAAATGGAACGAATTCATCGCGGCATGAGGTTGCGCGCCTGTCTGCCATGGATCCAGGCGGCACCGCTCGCCTTGATCCTCGGCGGGTTTTTGTTACTGCCGATTCTGGTGCTGATCGTCGTCAGCTTCTTTGATTACGACAGCGTCCAGATCCTGCCCGGCTTCGTGCTGACCAACTATGTCGATGTGCTCGGGTCGGTCACGACCTGGCGCATTTATGGCAATACGCTGCGCTATACAGCCATCGTCTGGGTGCTGACGACACTGTTGGGATTTGGCGTCGCCTACGTGCTGGCGTTCGAAATCCGCGATCGCGCAATGCAGATGGTGCTGTTCCTGGTCTGCACGGTGCCGTTCCTGACCTCTAACATCATTCGCCAGATCTCCTGGATCCCCTTCCTGGGGCGAGAGGGCCTGTTGAACCAGGCCCTGCTCCGCCTGGGCGTGATCGATGCACCGTTGGAATTCCTGCTGTTCTCCGACTTCGCCGTCATCCTGGCCTATGTGCATCTGTATACGTTGTTCATGGTCACGCCGGTGTTCAACACCATGATGCGCATCGACCGACGCCTGATCGAAGCCGCCGTCGATAACGGCGCCAATGCCTGGCAAGTGCTGACGCAGGTCATCATTCCGCTCTGCAAACCAGGCATCGCCATCGGATCGATCTTTGTCGTGACCCTGACGATGGGCGATTTTATGACGGTGCGGCTCATGAGCGGCGGGCAGAGCGCGTCCGTCGGTCTGATGATCGCCAATCAGATATCGTTGCTGCAATACCCGGCCGCTTGCGCCGGCGCGGTCGTGTTGCTGGCGGCGGTGCTGGGCATGATCGCGGCGATCCTGCGCATCGTCGATATCAGGCGGGAACTGTGATGAGGGCGCGGCTACGACGCTGGGCGCTGTTGGGCTTCCTCGGGCTGTTCATCCTGTTCCTGTATGGGCCGACCTTTACGATCCTGCTGCTGTCGTTTCAGGGGCCGGACGGCGGACTGACCTTTCCGATGAACGGCGTTTCACTGCATTGGTTCGTTCGACTGTTCCAGCAGCAGGCGGTGGGCGATTTCGGCGGGGCGATGCAACGATCCCTCGCGCTGGCGACGATGGTGACGGTGGCGACCGTGTCGATCTCGCTCTCCGCCGGGCTCGCATTCCGGCGCGGCTTTCGTGGCGCGGATTGGTTGTTCACCCTGACCGTCGCCAGCCTGATCGTGCCGTCGATCCTGATCAGCCTGGGGATCGGATTGCTGTTCAACCAATCCGGCCTCGACCCGACCTGGTACGGATCGGCGTTCGGCGCCCAACTCACCTGGACCCTGCCGTTCGGTCTGTTGATCATGTTCGCGGTTTTCAATCGCTTCGACCGATCGTTGGAAGAAGCCGCGCGCGATCTCGGCGCGTCCCCCGCCCAGTCGTTGCGCTTCGTGCTTCTGCCCTTGATCACGCCCAGCCTGATCGGCATCGCCCTGTTCGGTTTCACCCTGTCGTACGACGAATTCGCGCGCACGCTGCTGACCGCCGGCAGCGACAACACCTTGCCGTTGGAAATTTACGGCATGACCACAAACGTCACCACGCCGGTGCTCTATGCCCTGGGCACAGTCACAACCGGCGTGTCATTCGTGGCGATCGGTCTGGGCTTGTGGGCGATGCGGGCGTTGAGCCGACGACCGGCGCGTTAATCGACCGTCGTCAGCTTGCGCGACGCCATGAAGCCCAGCAGCGAGTCGCCCTGCAACTTCGGACCGCTGGTGTGCAGGTGGCAGGCCGCGTGGCCGCCGCCATCCAGCTCGATACGCGGCGGCGCTTCCTGTGCGCACACGTCCATAACAAACGGACAACGCGTCCTGAAGCGGCAACCGCTCGGCGGGTTCAGCGGGCTGGGCAGATCGCCGCCCAGAATGATCCGTTCCGACTCCCGATGCCGCTTCGGATCGGGGAAGGGCACGGCGGAAATCAGCGCGGCGGTATAGGGATGCCGAGGCGCATCATAAACCCGCGCGCTCGGGCCGGTCTCCACGATCTCGCCAAGATACATCACCGCGACGCGGGGACTCATCAGCCGTACGACGGACAGATCGTGCGCGACCAGCAGGAACGCGGTGCCGGAGTCTTCCTGGATCTTCCGCAGCAGGTTCATGATCTGGCTTTGCGTCGACACGTCCAGCGCGCTGACCGGCTCGTCGAGCACGATCAACTCGGGATGCAGCATCATTGCGCGGGCGATCGCGATGCGCTGGCGCTGGCCGCCGGAAAATTCGTGCGGATAGCGGGCAGAATAGCCGGCGTGTAGCCCGACGGATTCCAGCATGCGACCAACCCGGTTCTGACGTTCCGGCTTGGGGATGTCGGCGTGGATGATCAGTGGCTCGGACAGCAACTGCTCGATCGTCATCGACGGGTTCAGCGACGAGTACGGGTCCTGAAACACCATCTGCATGCGCTTACGCATGGCGCGAAGCTCGGTGCGATTGGCTGCCGTCACGTCGGTATCGCCCAGACGCACCTGGCCGGACGCGGGCTCGATCAGCCGCAGAATCGCCAGGCCCGCGGTGGACTTGCCGCTGCCGGACTCGCCAACCAGGCCCAACGTTTCCCCGGCGGCGATTTCCAGCGACACATCCTTCGCCGCGTGCAGCTTTTTGCCGCCGACGTCATAGATGACATTCAGATTCTTGACCGAAAGACACGGCGTCGTCATGCCACCACCATCTCGCTAAGGGTCGAGCGCAGCGACGCCGACAACGCGCATCGCACCAGGCCATGATCGTCGGCGGCGAGGGGCACGGGGTTCGTCGTGCAGGGGCCGTCCTGGCGATACGTACAGCGCGGATTAAACCTGCACCCGGAGGGCCACGCATGGGCCTGCGCGACGGTGCCGGGGATGGAGATCGGATCGACGCCCTTCGCCAGCGCCACCTGCGGCATCGCACCCAGCAGCCCGGCGGTGTAGGGGTGGCGAGGAGACGCGAACAGTTCGTCGACCGGTGCTGCTTCCACCACCTGTGCCCCGTACATCACGACCACGCTGCGCGCGATTTCCGCCACCACGCCCAGATCGTGCGTGATGAACAGGACCGACATCCCCGAATCCTTCTGCACTTCCTTCAGCAATTCCAGGATGCGCGCCTGGATCGTGACGTCCAGCGCCGTGGTCGGTTCATCCGCGATCAGCAGCTTGGGGTCGCAGGCGATCGACATCGCGATCATCACGCGCTGACGCATGCCGCCGGAAAACTGGTGCGGGTAGTCATGCGCGCGCGACGCGGCGGACGCGATATGGACGCGATCCAGCATCTCCACCGCCCGCTTCCACGCATCGGCGCGCGATGCGCCGCGATGGCGACGCACGACCTCGGCGATCTGCTCTCCGACCGTATAGGCCGGGTTCAGGCTCGACATCGGTTCCTGGAAGATGAAGCCGATGTCGTTGCCGCGGATGCGGTTGAGTTGCTTGTTGCCCATGCCGACCAGTTCCTGGCCGTCGAACTTCACGCTGCCGGATTTGATCCGCCCGCCCTTGGACTGCACAAGCCCGACCGCGGCCTGGGTGGTGACGCTTTTGCCCGAGCCGGACTCGCCGACGATACACACGATATCGTTGCGCCCGACACTGACGGAAACGTTGTCGACGACCGTCAGCCAGCCATGCGCCGACGGGTATTGCACCGTCAGATCGCGAATCTCCAGCAATGACTCCTGTCCCACAGCCATGCTCAGTCTCCTGCTCGGCGCATGCGGCCGACGGAATCGCGGATGCCGTCACCGATCAGATTGAAACACAGCACGGTAACGGAAATGACCAGACCGGCGGCGATGGTTGGCGTGGGCGACTGCGCCATGTATGGGAAAGCAGTGCCGAGCATGGCGCCCCAACTTGCTTCGGGGGGTTGAACGCCGAGGCCGAGGAAGCTGAGACCGGCTTCCGCCAGCAGCGCCTGACCCATCAGCACGGTCGCCTGCACGACCAGTGGGCCGGTCACATTGGGCAATACGTGCAGCGCGATGATGCGGGCGTCGCTGCATCCCAGCGCGCGCGCCGCGCGGACATAGACCTCTTCACGCACGCTGAGCGTGCTGCCGCGCACCACGCGCATGATGCGCGGCGCATAGACAAGGCCGATCGCCGTCATCGCGTTGCTCAGGCTCGGCCCGATCAGTCCGACGATCACAACAGCCAGGATCAGGGCCGGAAAGCTCATCAGCGCGTCGTTGACGCGGGAAATGACCGTATCGACCCAGCCGCCGACGTACCCGGCGATCAACCCCAGCGGCAGACCGATGACCAGGGCGATGGCGACAGCCTGCACGCTGGCGACGAGCGACAGGCGAGAGGCGTACATCAGTCGGCTGAGCACGTCGCGGCCAAGATCGTCCGACCCCAGCCAATAGACGGCATTGGGTGCCTTCAGGATGTTGCGCAGCGAAGACCGCGCGGGATCGTGCGGAGCGATATAGGGTGCCAGGATCGCGATCATCACGATCGCAATCAGGATGATCGTCGAGATCAGCGCGGTTCGGTTCCTGCAATAGCGTTGCAGGAAGCTGCTGGGGGGCGGCAGCGCGACGGCGGCCGTCGGATTGGTCGTGGCACTCATCCCGCGCGCACCTTCGGATCGAAGTAACCGTAAGACATGTCCACCAACAGATTAACGATCAGGACGATAACGGCCGTGGTCAGCGCCACGCCCAGCAGGACCGGCAGGTCGCGCAGGAACACGGCGCGCACGGCGAGGGAGCCAACCCCGTTCATCGCGAAAATTTGCTCCACGATCACGGTGCCGCCGAGCAGGCGGCGCACCTGCAGGCCCAGGACGGTGACGACCGGGATCGCCGCGTTTTTCAGCCCGTGCTTGATGATGATGGAGAAGCCCGACAGGCCCTTGGCGCGCGCGGTCTGGATATAGTCGCGCGACAGCACGTCGATCATCGCGCCGCGCACCTGACGCGCCAGTTCCGCGGCGACGCCCAGCCCCAGGGTGATGGACGGCAGCGTCAGCCGGCGCGCCCATTCGACCGGGTCTTCCTCGAACGGGATATAGCCGGTCGCCGGCAACCAACCGAGTTCCAGGGCGATGAGCAGGACCAGGAGCAGGCCGATGAAGAATTCCGGCGCGGCAATGCCAAGCGAGGTGCCGAAAATGGTGACTTTGTCGAGCCAGGAGCCGCGCTTGGTCGCCGCGAACACGCCCAGCGGCACGGCAATTAGCAGCCCGATCAGGGTGGCACCGGCGGTCAGCGACAAGGTGATCGGCATGCGATCGAAGATCAGCTCCGTCACCGGCTTGCCGCTGGTGAACGAGGTGCCGAGATCGCCGTGCAGGACCGCGACCAACCAGTGCCAGAACTGCACCAGGAAGGGTTGGTCCAGGCCCAGCCGATGCCGAGCGGCGTCGATGGCTTCCTGGGAGGCGTTTTCGCCGGCCACGACAGCCGCCGGATCGCCCGGAGTGATGTGGATCAGCAGGAACGTGATCAGCCCAACCATCACCAGCATCGGCAGTGTGGAGCCGAGGCGACGATAGAGATAACGGAATGTGTTCATGGCCTGGATCGCTCGCCGGATGGGCCTCTCGCCGCGTCGCTTACTTGCACTTCGCCCCCACCTTTGTGTCGTTGATCCGATCGTTGCCCGTCGGCAGGTAAGCCGGCAGGTTCAGGATGCAGCCCGGTCGGTAAGCATAGACCGCCGACCTCGTCATCAGCGTGATATGCGATACCTGCTCCGTCGTCACCTTGGCGAGTTCGTGCAGAACCCCCAGGCGTGCCGGGTCGTTCGGCACCATCGCCCGCGCCTTGCCGATCAGCGTGTCGATTTCCGGCGCGACCGAGCCCCACGGAATGGCGGTGCTGCCCGACGATTCCTGGAACGTCTGCAATGGGTCGGGGCGTCCGCCCCAGCGCACCATAAGGATGTCGCCGCGCTGCGGCGGTCGGCGGAATGTGTAGTACTGCGACACGTCGACGATATCGAATTTGATGCGAATGCCGACCTCGCCCAGCATTGACTGCACGGCCTCGCCGATCTGCTTGTATTCGGCGGTGTTCAGCAGCAACCACGAAGCGTCGATGCCGTTGGGATATCCGGCTTCGGCCAGAAGCCGCTTCGCCTTGGCCTGATCGAAGGGGTAGCGATCGTCGAGTGCCTTGACATAGGCCGGATCGGCGGAGGCGAAGATTTGCGACGTCGGTTTGCTGGCGCCATAGCCCAGCGCGTCGGACAGGGCCTGACGATCGATGGCGTGCATCATGGCCTGACGCACTTTCAGCTTACCCATGTGCTCGCGCGACGTATTGACCTGAATTTCCCAGGTGCTGTTCTTTTCGTTGATCTGCACCGAAAAGCCGGCACCCTTGGCTTCGGCGATCTGGCGGGCCTCGATCAGCGCGAGGTTGGCCTGGCCGGAGCGAACGGCGTTGATCCGCGCGCGCGCTTCGGGCACGAAATGATGCTCGAATGCCGCCGGGCGCCCCTCGATCCCGCCCCAATAGGCGTCGTTGCGCACGGTCAGCGTGCGGACGTTGGATTCGAAGGATCGGACTTTGTAAGGACCCGCGCCGATCGGTTTCAGACCGGCGCCGAACGCGTTGTCGCCCAGGGCGGCGGGGGAAACCATCATGCCCGCCTGGAACCCGAACAGGTAAGGCATCTGCCCGCTGGGGGCCTTGAGCCGAACCCGCACGATGTCGTCGCCTTCGGTCTCGATGGCCGCGACCTGGGACATGGTTTCCATCGTCGCCGCGCCCGCGCGGTTTCCCAGCGCGGTCGAACGTTCGAGGTTGCGGACCACCGCCGCCGCATCCAACTTCGTGCCGTCATGGAACGTCACGTTCGGGCGCAGCTTCATCGTGAACACGGTCAGGTCGGCATTGTATTCCCAGGACTGGGCGAGGCCGGGTTTCGGCATGCCGCGCTCGTCCAGCAGAATCAACGGCTCGAACACCGCCATCAGCACGCCTTGGGAAAAGCTGCTGTTGTTCTGCGGTTCCTGCGGGTCGAGCGTTTGATTGCTGACCGCGTCGAAGTAGACCAGCGTCGCGTTCGGGTTGAAGTCGGTCTGCGCGGCGGCCGGGACCGCCGCGGCCAACAGGGCACCCAGAAGCGCGGCGCGCGCACTCACTTGCATTTGTCGCCAACCCGCACATCGTTGATGCGGTCATTGCCGGTCGGCAGATAGGCGGGGATGCCGCCGATGCAGCCGGGCTTGAACGCATAGACGTTCGAACGGGTCATGATGCCGAAATGGGCCGCCAGTTCCGTGGTCAGACGGGCCAGTTGCTTCAGCACGACCATGCGCGCGGGATCGGCGGGATCAAGCCGCTTGGCCTTGTCGATCAATGCGTCGATCTCCGGCGAGGCCGCATCGCCCGCGTTGACCGATCCACCCGTGCCGGTCACTTCCTGGAACGCCTGCAACGGGTCCGGGCGACCGCCCCAGCGCGCCATCATTATATCGCCCCGGGTCGGCGGGCGGCGGAACGTGATGTATTGTGATACGTCGACGATATCGAATTTGATGCGAATGCCGACCTCGGCCATCATCGCCTGCACGGCTTCCGCCAGTTGCTTGTATTCGGTCGTGTTCAGCAACACCCAGTTGACGTCGACGCCGTTCGGATAACCGGCCTCGGTCAACAGAGCCTTGGCCTTCTTTTGGTCGAACGGGTACATCTTATCCAGGGCCGCGTCGTACATCGGCGAGGATTGCGCGAACAACTGCGCCGTCGGCTTGCTGGCGCCATAGCCCAGGGCATCCGCCAGGGCTTCCCGATCCATTGCGTGCATGAAGGCCTGCCGCATCTTCAGCCGGCCGATATTGTCGCGCTTGACGTTCAGATAGATGTCCCAGGTGCTGTTCTTCTCGTTCACCTGCACGGCGAACCCGGCACCCTTGGCTTCATTGATCAGCCGCGGATCGATCAGCGCCAGATTGGCCTGACCGGATCGCACCGCGTTCAGACGCGCGCGACCGTCCGGCACAAAATGATGCTCGATGGCCGCCGGCCGCCCGGCGGTGCCGCCCCAATACCCGTCGTAGCGGTCCATGATCGTCCGCTGTGTGGATTCGAACGAGCGGACCCGGAACGGACCGGCACCGACCGGCTTGAACGACGAACCGAACGCATCGCCGGCCACCGACGCCGGGCTGATCATCATGCCGGCCTGGCTGCCCAGCAGATACGGCAATTGCCCGTTCGGCGTCTTCAGCTTCAACGTGATCGTATGCTCGTCGCGGATGTCGACGGAGGCGATCTGGTTCATCGTGTCGTAGACCGCGAAACCGGCCTTCAGACCCAAGGCGGTGGCGCGTTCGAAGTTGGTCGCAACCGCGGCGGCGTCAAATTTCGCGCCGTCGTGGAATGTCACGCCCTTGCGCAGTTTCAGCGTGATTTCCGTCAGATCGGCGTTGTACGACCAGGATTCCGCCAACCCCGGCTTCGGCTCCCCGGCTTCGTTCAGGTAGACCAGCGCATCGAAGATCGCCATCAGCGGCCCTTGCGCGAAGCTGCTGTTATTCTGCGGCTCCCGCGGGTCGATGGTCATGTTGTTGACGGCATCGAAGTAAATCAGCGTCGCCGTGGGGCTGCCCTGCACGTCGGCGGCGTGAGAGGCCGGTGCCAGCGCGACCGGCAAAAGGGCGCAGCCGGCGAGCAGCCATCGCTTGAGTGTGCGCATTGGTCCTGTTTCCTCGATCATTTGCATTTTGCGGCGATTTTAACGTCGTTGAAGCGGTCGTCGCCCATCGACAGGAATGGCGTCAAGTCCAGAATACAGCCGGGCTTGAAAGCGTAAACGTTCGAGCGGGTCATCAGCGGCATATTGGACACGTGTTCCACCGCGACACGCCCGATCTGACGCGCGACGTTCAGCCGTTCCGGGTCTTCCGGCAACATGCGCTTGGCTTTTTCGATCAAGGTATCGATTTCCGGAGTCGCCACGCCGACCGGATTATAAGTTCCGCCCGTGCCCACCAACTCCTGAAATGTCTGCAACGGGTCCGCTCGGCCGCCCCAACGCGCCATCAGAAAATCGGCGCGATACGGAGGACGGCGAAACAGATTGAATTGCGAGGCATCGACAACGTCGAATTTCACGCGAATGCCGGACTCCGCCAGCATCGCCTGCAACGCTTCCGCCAATTGCTTGTATTCGGTCGTGTTCAGCAGCAACTGCGTGATTTCGATGCCGTCCTTGTGACCGGCTTCGGCCAACAGTGCCTTGGCTTTCTTCTGATCGAACGGGTAACGCTTTTCCAACGCCGGATCGAATACCGGGGAACTCTGCGCGAAGAACTGAACGGTCGGCTTGCCGCTGCCGAAACTCAGCGCTTCCGCCAGGGCCTCTCGGTCGACGGCGTGCATGAAGGCCTGCCGCACCTTCAGATCGTTCAACGGCGCGCGCCCCAGGTTTACGTAAATGTCCCAAACGCCGTTCTTCTCGTTAATCTGCACCTGCATCCCGGCGCTCTTGGCTTCCGGGATTTGCCTGGGATCGATCAACACGACGTTTGCCTGACCCGACCGCAGCGCGTTCAGGCGCGCGCGCCCATCGGGGACGTAGTGATGCTCGAAGCTTGCCGGGCGACCGGCGGTTCCGCCCCAATACTCCTCGTTCCGCGTCATGATGGTTTTGACGTTGGATTCAAAGGATTTCACCCGGTACGGGCCTGAACCGACCGCCTTGAAGTTCACCCCGAACGCGTCGGGTCCGATCGACGCCGCGGACGCGATCATGCCGCCGATACCGCCCAGGAAATACGGGATTTGCCCGCTGGCGGATTTCAGCAACAGCTTGAATTCCAGTTCGCCCAGAACCTCCACCCCGGCGATCGGTCGCACCGATTCCAACATCGTGCCGCTGACCTTGGTGCCCAGCGACAGGTTGCGTTCGATGTTCTGCTTGACCAGTTCGGCGGTCAGCTTCGATCCGTCATGCATGATCACGTTGGGACGCAACGTGAATGTGAACGACATTAAATCCGGGGCGGCTTTCCACGACAGCGCCAGGCCGGGCGTGGTGTTGCCGGCATCGTCCAGCCGCACCAGCGTATCGAAGATCGCCAGCAGCACTTCCTGGGAGAAGCTGCTGCCGCTCTGCGGTTCCGCCGGATCGAGCGTTTCGTTGCCGACGGCGTCGTAATAGACCAAAGATGCCGTCGTATTGACGTCGGCGGCCACCGCCGGTGCGGTCAGGGCACAGGCGAGCAGCGCCGCCTTAAGCGATCGTGCGAAGGTCATTATTTGCATCCCGCGGCAATTTTAACGTCGTTGAACCGGTCGTCGCCGGAGGGCAGATAGGCTTCAAGGTTCAGGATACAGCCGGGTTTCGCGGCGTACAGATTGGATCGGCTGATGATCGGCATCGTCCCGACCATCTCGGAAACCTCCCGCGCCAGATCGTGCATGACCGCCAAACGCTTGGGATCGGTCGCCGCCATGGCGCGCGCCTGATTCAGCAAATCGTCGATCTTCGGGCTGGCCGAACCGCCCGGCGCGTAGTTGCCGCCCGTGCCGACCAGTTCGAACACCGACTGCACGGGATCGCTGCGCCCGCCATAGCGCGCCATCAACACGTCGCCGCGCGGCGGCTGCTTGAAGAACAGCGGGAACTGCGACACGTCGACGACATCGAACTTGATCCGGATGCCGACCTCCGCAAGATTGGCCTGCAAGGCTTCCGCCAGCAGGCGATATTCGGAGTTATTGAGTAACAGGAACGATAACTCAAACCCATCCTTGAAACCGGCCTCCGCCATCAAGGCTTTGGCCTTCTTCTGGTCGAACGGGTACCGGTTTTCGATGTCCTTGACATAGAACGGCGACTTCGAGGACCAGATTTGCTGCGTCGCCTTGCCGCTGCCGTTGGTCAAGGCGTCGCCCAGCGCTTCCCGGTCGATCGCGTGCATGATCGCCCGCCGGATGCGGACATCGCCCAGAGGGCCTTTCTTCAGGTTCGGGTAAATATCCCAGAACGCGTTCTTCTCAATGATATGAACCGTCAGCCCGGCACCCTTCGCCTCCGGGATCGCACGGGCATCCAGCGTCGCGATATTCGCCTGCCCCGACCGTAATGCATTCAACCGTGCTCGGCCGTCGGGAACGTAATGATGTTCGAAACCGGCCGGACGTCCGGCGGTTCCACCCCAGTACTCGTCGTGGCGCGCCATCCAGGTCGTGACGTTGGCCTCGAACTTCTTCAGCTTATACGGACCGGTTCCGATCGCGGTGATTGCCCCGCCAAACGCATCGTCCTTGATGCCCGCCGGCGCGATCATCATGCCGGAGTTGCCGCCAAGCCAGTATTCGATCTGACCGTTGGCGGCTTTGAGCTTCAGCTTCACCGTATCGTCGCCGATATACTCGATCGACTGAATCAGATTGAAGGTTTCCACCACCGTGCCGGCGGCGCGCCGACCAAGCGCGGCCATCCGGTCGAAATTGTGCTTCACGGCCTGGGCATCGAACGGCGTACCGTCGTGGAACTTCACACCGCGCCGCAGCTTCAGCGTCATCTCCGTCAGATCGGCGCTGCGTGTCCAGGACTCCGCAAGCCCCGGACCGGGCACCCCGGCCTGATCCAGGCGGATCAGCGTGTCGTACAGCGCCAGCAGCGATTCATGCGAATAGCTGCTGTTGTTCTGCGGTTCGGCCGGGTCGAGCGTCTCATTGCCCGCGCTGTCGTAGTAAACCAGTGTCGCCGACGTGTTGTATTCGGCGGCGACCGCGGGCGTCGCGCCCAGCAGACACGCGGATAATAGCCAGGACTTGATCGAAGGTTTCACTTGCACCCCGTGGAGACGTAGACATCGTTGAACCTGTCGTCGCCCGACGGCAGGTATGGTTCAAGGTTCAGAATGCATCCGGCCTTATAGGCATAGACATTGGCGCGGGTGATCATCGGCATCGTCGCCGCGCTGTCGGAAATCTCGCGCGCCAGATCCTGCATCACGCCGATCCGCCGAGGGTCCGTCGCGGCCATGCGGCGCGCCTGATTGATCAGTTCGTCGATCCGCGGGCTTGCCGATCCGCCGGGCGCATAGGAACCGCCGTTACCGACGATCTCGTGCACCGTCATGATCGGATCGCTGCGCCCGCCATAGCGACCCATCAGAATGTCGCCGCGGGTCGGCGGTCTGTAGAATTGCGGGAACTGCGACACGTCCACGACATCGAACTTCATGCGAATGCCGACTTCCGCCAGATTGGCCTGCAGGGCTTCCGCGACCTGACGATACTCACTGTTGTTCAGCAGCAGGTCCGTCAATTCGAACCCGTCCTTCAAACCGGCTTCGGCCAGCAAGGCCTTGGCCTTCTTCTGGTCAAACGGATACCTGGTTTCCAGTTCCGGCACGTAGAACGGAGATTTGCTCGACCACATCTGCGATGTCGGGCGCCCGCTGCCGTTCGTCAGCGCATCCGCGATGGCCTCTCGGTCGATGGCATGCATGATTGCTCTGCGCACGCGAAGATCGCCCAGCGGTCCCTTTTTCAGGTTCGGATAGATCAGCCAAAGCGCGTTTTTCTCAACCACCTCGATGTGCAGCCCCGCGCTTTTCGCCTCGGGGATTTGGCGCGGATCGATCAGCGCGATATTCGCCTGTCCCGAGCGCAAGGCGTTAAGCCGAGCGCGTCCGTCGGGGACATAATGGTGCTCGAAGGCGGCGGGGCGGTTTTTCGTGCCTCCCCAATAGTTGTCGACCCGAGTCATCACGGTTTTGACATTCGGATCGAACGATTTCAGCCGAAATGGGCCGGCGCCGATTGGCTGAAGTGCGCTGCCGACGACGCCTTCCTTCAATGCCGCCGGGCTGATCATCATGCCGGAGTTCGACGCCAGCCAGAATTCGATCTGCCCGCTGGGTGCCTTCAGCTTCAGGCGGATCGTGTCCTCGGCAAGCACTTCGACCGACGATACCAGCTTGAACGTCTCGATCATCGTCGTGCCGACGCGCCCGCCCAGACCCGCCATACGCTCAAAGTTACGGCGCACCGCTTCGGCGTTCACCGGCAAACCGTCGTGGAAGGTGATGCCCGGCCGCAGCTTCAAGGTCAGCTCGGTCAGGTCGTCGTTCCGCGTCCAGGACTGCGCCAACCCAGGCTCCGGATTGCCCGCGCCGTTCAGGCGGATCAGCGGATCGAAGATCGCCATCAGCGCTTCGTGCGAATAGCTGCTGTTATTCTGCGGTTCGGCCGGGTCCAACGTCTCATTGCCCGCCATGTCGTAGTAGATCAGCGTGGCATTGGGATTGGGTTCGGTGGCCCAGGCGTTTGCCTGGATCCCGCCGAACAGCACGGCCATGAGGAGTATCGCGCGGAGGCTTCGTCCCATTGTCTTGTGCTTTCGCTGTGTGACCGACCAGGAGTTAGTCGCGAGGACGGCGAAAGCCTTGAACGAACGACCGCATGACCGGCGTTCGGACGATGTCTGCTCCCTGTGCCCGCGTCCGTTCTCCGAACCCGTTATTATCCGCCTAAGATGCCTTGGACGCCGGTCGCTGTCTACCGGACACAACCGTATCTGGATTTATCCGGGATGCAGGTGGCAACTGACGGCCTGACCGTCGCCCAAAGCCGTCAAGGCAGGGATTTCGGTCTTGCAACGCGCCATCGCGACGGGACAGCGCGTATGGAACCGACACCCCGATGGCGGGTTCAGCGCGCTCGGCACTTCGCCGGTGACGATCTGCCGAGGCCGCGCGGCCTCGATCGCCGGGCTGGGAATGGGGATCGCCGACAACAGCGCCTGCGTATAGGGATGCAGAGGGCGCGCGTACAGCGTTTCCCGTTTGGCGATCTCGACGATCTGGCCCAGGTACATCACGGCGATGCGGTCGCTGATATGGCGCACCACCGCCAGATCGTGGGCGATGAAGATCGTGCCGATGCCCATCCGCGCCTGAAGGTCCTGCAACAGGTTCACCACCTGCGCCTGGATGGACACATCCAACGCCGATACCGGTTCGTCGCAAATCAGCAGTGCCGGCTCGACCGCCAGGGCGCGCGCGATGGCGATGCGCTGGCGTTGCCCGCCGGAAAATTCGTGTGGGTATCGCCCCGCCATTTCCTTGGTCAGGCCGACCGTGGACAGCAGGTCCAGCACTTTGGCCCGCCGCGCCCCGGAGTCGCCGATGCGGTGCACATCCAAGGGTTCGCCGACGATATCCGCGACCGTCATCCTTGGGTTCAGCGAACCGAACGGGTCTTGATACACCATCTGCATGCGCCGACGGATCGGCAGCATCTGCTTGCGATCGAAGCGGGTGATATCCGTGCCTTCGAACACGATCTGCCCGCCGGTCGGTTCCAACATGCGCAGCAGCGCCAGCCCGGTGGTGGATTTTCCGCACCCGCTTTCGCCGACCAGGCCCAGCGTTTCGCCGGGCATCACGCTGAACGACACGCCGTCGACCGCGCGCACGCGCCCGACCTCCTTCTGCGCGATCACACCGCTATAGACGGGAAAGTGGACTTGCAGGTTTTCCACCCGCAGCAGGGGAACAGGTTCAGGTGTCATGCAGGAAACACGCGGACAGGTGGTTGGGGGCGACTTCGCGCAGCACCGGAACCGCTTCGCCGCATCGCGCGTGCACGTTTCGGCAGCGCGGGGCGAAGGCGCATCCCGGCGGCAGCGCGGCCAGGTCCGGCGGCTGCCCGTCGATCGCCGTCAGGCGGCTGCCCGCCGCTGAATCAAGCCGCGGCACGGATGCCATCAGCCCGATCGTGTAGGGGTGCGATGGTCGTTCGTAGATGTCGGTGGCGGTGCCGGATTCCACCAGCCGCCCGCCGTACATCACCGCGACGCGATCCGCATAGCGCGCCACCACGCCCAAATCATGCGTGATCAGGATCAGCGACGATCCGGTTTCCCGTGTCACTTCCTTGAGCAAATCCAGGATTTGCGCCTGCACCGTGACGTCCAGCGCCGTTGTCGGTTCGTCGGCGATCAACAGGCGCGGCGCGTTGGCCAGGGCCATCGCGATCATGGCCCGTTGCCGCATGCCGCCGGAAAACTGGTGCGGCCAGGCATCGACTCGCCGAGCGGCATCGGGGACGCGGACGCGGGACAGCAGGGTTTTCGCGGCGTCGATGGCTTTTGCCCAGGGCGTATTGTGATGGACGTTCAACGGTTCGGCGATTTGCATGCCGATCGGCAGGGAGGGATTGAGTGAGCTCATCGGCTCCTGAAAGATCATCGCGATGCTGTTGCCGCGCACGCGTTGCATCTGATGTTCAGTCAGGTTCAGCAGATTCTGGCCGTCGAACAGCACCTCTCCGCCCGCGATGCGGCCGGGCGGCGTTGGGATCAGGCGCAGCACCGACAATGCGGTGACGCTTTTGCCCGATCCTGACTCGCCGACGATGGCCAACGTCTCACCCGGGAAAACATCGAATGAGACGCCGTTCACCGCCCTGACCGTTCCGCGTTCCGTGCGGAACTCGGTCGTCAGATCGCGGACCTGAAGCAGCGGGGAAGGGGGCATCAGAAGCCCATCTTCTTCTTCAACTCCTGGTCGACCCAGATCCGGGCATAGATCGGCCCGGGCCGCACCGCGCCGGCGCGCAGTTCGCCATTGTAGTTCTTCACCCAGGGCCACCAAGCCGTGTAGTTGTACGGGATGGGCATCCAAATATAGGGCGTGGCTTCCAGAATATCGCGAGTCAACTCCTTGATGATTTGCTGCCGAGCCGGTTCGTCACGCGTACGGTACATTTCGGCGACCTTGGCGTCGAAGGCGGGGTCGCTGTATTGGGACGGGTTCCACAGTTCCTTGGTCACGAAGCTTTTGTGCAGGCTACGTGTCGGGTTGGTGTGGCCGTTGTTCATGAAATAGCCGGGGGCGTTGGTCTTCGATGTCATCGCCGACAGGAAGGCGGCGTATTCCATCGTCTGCACCTCGATCTTCACGCCCACCTGTTCAAGATATGCGGCGACCAGCGGCACCAGATCGAGATGATCGGGGTTACAGGCGCAGACCTGAACCTTGAACGTGAAGCCCTTGGCATAGCCCGCCTCGGCCAGCAGTTTCTTGGCCTTGGCCGGATCGTATTTGTACAGATCCTTGATCGAATCCGGCATGGCCGACAGCGGCTCGAAGTAGCCGTTGTAATCGGGGTGCTGCGGATAGGCGAAGAGTTCGGCGTTGCCGCCGTAATAGGCGCTGACGATTTCCTGCTTGTTGACCGCGTAGTTCAGCGCGCGCCGCACGCGGATATCGTCGAACGGCTTCGTGTCGGTGCGCATTGCCAGGAACGTGCCGGACATGTTCAGCCAGCGCGACCATTGCAGTTGCGGCGCGGTCTTCTTCAGACTCTCGACGTTCTGCCAACGGATGGTTTCCAGGATGTCGAGCTTGCCGGTGCGCAGCGACGACACCTGCGTCGCCTCGTCCTTGATGGTGCGATAGACGACTTTATCGACGAACGGCAGCTTGTACTCGACGCCGTCGATCTTTTCCTTGTCCCAGTAGCCGGGGTTTTTCGTATAGGTGTTGGAATTGCCCTGTACGAAGTCGGTCAGTTGGAACGGTCCGGTGCCGACCGCGTTCTTCCAGTTCGCGATGCCGGCGTCGGCGAGTTCCTTGGGATAGATCGGCGAGTAATAGCCCCAGCCGAAGCGGTAATCCCACTCCGCGTGAAATTCCTTGAACACGAAATCGACGTTGTACTTGCCGCGCGCCGTGACGTTTTCGACATAGTCGAAATAGCCAGGCTGCGCCTTGGCGCTGCCGGCGAGCCGGCGATAGCTGAAGATCACGTCGTCCGCGGTCAGTTCCCGCGCCGCCATCACGCCGGGCTTTTCGGGGAACATTACGCCCTCGCGCAGCTTGACCTCCACGCGCAGGGGATTTTCTTTCCACTCCCAGCTTTCCGCCAGTTCGCCGCGGATCGCGTCCGACGGCAGGAACGCATCGGCGTAGAACCTGTGCTTGCCGCCGCTTTTCGCGCTTTTCGACAGGTCGGCCGCGAACAACTGTTCCAGATAGTTGCCGGTGTCGTGGTTCAGCTTCCAGTTCCAGTCCGCGGGATCGAACGACAGCGCCGACAGCGTGACATAGACGGTGCCGATTTCCAGCGAGCCACCGGGTCGAGGCACTTCCGCCGCTTGCGTGGCGGGGGCGGACAGCAGGCATCCCAGCGCCAAAGCGCCGGCGCGGATCGTTCGGCCGAACCGAGTCATGCTTTTTCCTTCCTCTGATAAATCTTCTTCAGGTATGCGCGCCCGATCGGGATCATCGGCTGCCCCGCATCCGGGGGTCGAGCAGGTCGCGCAAGGCATCGCCCAACATGGCGATCGCGTAGACGACGAATGTCAGGCAAAGCCCCGGCGCCAATGCCAGCCACGGTCCCTGATACATATACGCTCGGCCCGAGCCGCTGAGCATGCCGCCCCAGGTCGGCGCCGGCGGCGGTACGCCGAACCCCAGAAACGAAAGCCCGGATTCGGCCAGAATGACCGCGCCCACGCGATTGGTGAACAGCACGATCAACGGCGGCATGACGTTGGGCAGCACGTGCCGCCACAGGATGCGCAGCGTGCCTGCCCCCATCGACTGCGCGGCATGGACATACATATTCTCCCGCACTGACACGACGGTGCCGCGGATGATGCGCGAACCGCCGATGCCCAGCAGCAGGCCCAGCACGACGATGATCTGTCCCATGCCCGGCCCCAGGACAGAGACGACGACGATCAGGATGATGAGTTCGGGAAAGCTCATCCACGCATCGACGAAGCGCTGGGTCACCAGGTCGGTCTTGCCGCCCAGATAGCCGCTGACGATGCCGATGACGGCCGAGATCGCGGTCGCCAACGCGGCGCCGGAGAAGCCGATGATCACTGAAAGCTGTGCGCCGTAAAGGCATCGCGAAAACACGTCGCGCCCGAGATTGTCGGTGCCGAAGAAGAACTGGCCCGAGGGCGGCTTGACCCGGTTCAACAGGCTGATCTGGTTATACCCGTAGGGCGCGAGGAAATCCGCGAAGATCCCGCAGAACAGAAACACAAGGCAGATAACCGCGCCGGCCGCGCCAAGCGGCTTTTCGCGCAGCAGCCGAACCAGCAGGCGTTTCATCGGTAACGCACCTTGGGGTCGAGGAATCCGTAGCTGAGATCCACGATAAGATTGATCAACTGCACGGCCACGCCGACGATCAGGAACACACCGGTCACGATCGGGTAGTCACGCTGGCTGACGGCGTCGAGCAGCATCAGCCCGGTACCGGGGATAACGAAAATCTGCTCCATGATCACCGCGCCGCCGATCAGGATTGGCGCTTGCAGCCCGATCAGCGTCACCACCGGGATCAGCGCGTTGCGCAAAGCGTGGCGGATGACCACCAGTCGTTCGTTCAGCCCCTTGGCCCAGGCGGTGCGGACGTAGTCCTGGCGCAGAACCTCCAGCATCATCGTGCGCGTCATGCGCATCGTGACCGCCGACAGCGCGCATCCCAGAATGATCGCCGGCGGCATCATCTGGCCAAGATTGCGCAGCGGATCGACGTGGAAGGCCACGAACTGAATGTCGGGCGACCAGCCCCACCAGATCGACGGAAACACCATCACCAGCGTCCCCATCCAGAAGCTGGGCACCGCCAGCATCAGGATGGAGAACGAACGCCCGAGATAATCACCCATCGTGTCCTGGCGGATCGCCGCCCAGATGCCCACCGGCAGCGCGACGCACAACGCGACAAGCAGCGCCAGGAAGCCGAGTTCGAAGGTGATCGGCATGCGCTGGGCGATCAACTCCGTCACCGGCGTGTTCTGCCACAGGGAACGACCCAGACTGCCCTCGAACAAGATCGCGCCGACCCAGCGCAGATATTGCCAGTGCACGGGTGTATCGAGGCCGAGAGCCGCTTCGAGTTGAGCGCGGGACTTCTTGTCGGCGCTGATATCGTTCTGCGACAGCATCAGATCGATGACGTCGCCGGGGATCAGCCGTACGGTGATGAACACGATCAGGCTGGCGAACAGCAATGTCGGGATTAACGCCAGCAGGCGACGAATGGCATACGCGCGCATACCCTGGTCAGCCTCGCGGCGTCGGACGGCTTTGCCGTGTCACGATATTCGTTCTCCCTGTCGCGCCCTGTCTCGGGTTCTCGCTTACCGTCACATTAGGGGAAGCCTGTCAGTGCGGCAATCGGCAAGTCGGCGGTCGCGCGGATGATCGCGTTTGCCCTGCGGTTTTGGGTGACAGGGGGCGACACAGTGATTTAGCGTCATGGGGTGGAGGTTAATCGCGCGCCAGGCGCGAGCCAAAACAGGGAGTGAACGATGTCCAAATTACGCCTGCTTGCCGCCTGCGCGGCGGGTATTCTGTCCTTTGCCGTCAGCCTGTCGTCCGCCTTCGCGCAAGGGGCGGAAACCTGGCCGAACAAGCCCGTGCGTCTGATCGTCAATTTCGGGCCGGGCGGTTCGACCGACAACGCCATGCGGCCCTACGCCGATCGGCTGTCGCGCAATCTCGGGCAGCAATTCGTCATTGAAAACAAAGGCGGAGCATCCGGAGCGCTCGGCCTGGAAGCCGCCGTCCGTTCGGCGCCCGACGGTTATACCTTTGTGGCGACACCGGCGCTCAGCGTCACCATCCTGCCCAACATGCGCAAGCTGGCCTTCGATGTCTTCAAGGACCTGATGCCGGTTTCCCAATTCGTCGACGGCACGTTGCTGGTTGCCGTTCACCCGTCGGTGCCGGCCAATTCCATCCCCGATCTGGTGGCCTATGCCAAGAAGAATCCGGGCAAGCTGAGTTGGGGCACCGCCGGGTTCGGCGCGCACGGGCATTTGATCGCCGAGGCATTCAAACTCGCCGCCGGGGTGGACATTCTGCATGTGCCGTATCGCGGGGGCGGCGAGGCACTGTCGGACTTCCTGGCCAACGTCGTGCAAATCCACGCCGATCCAAACACGCTGCCGCATGTAGCCGCCGGCAAGGCGAAGCTGTTGGCGGTGCTGGATCGCCAACGCCATCCCGATTACCCCAATGTGCCGATCCTGAAGGAGTTCTATCCAGAGACAGACTTCATCGGCTGGTTCGCGCTCTACGCGCCCGTCGGCACACCGCCGGCGATCGTGCGGAAAATGAGCGACGAGTTGAACAAGGTGTCGCGCGATGCCGAGCTGAAGGCACAATTGCAGAAGCTGGCGCTGAACCCGAACATCAGTTCGCCGGAGGCATTGGCCGCAACGACCCGCAAGGATTACGACCTGTACGGCGGACTGGTGCGGAAGCTGGATTTGCGCATGGATTGACGCAGGGGCTCGGGAGAAGGGGGGCAAACTATCGTGTCGATGACCCCCCTTACCCTGCCCGAGAGGCCATGGTGCCGCGTTCTCACATGCGTGGACTCATACATTGCCGGACGGTAGCGCTGGGATCGGAATGCTTGACACGCGGTGCCAACCCCCCAATATGGGGGTGGCATGAGGCGACGGCAGCCGCATTATTCTTTGTCCCGTGTCAAAGCCGCGTTCGCCGACCCGGCCCGGATGAACCGGACGATGACGGCGGCCGAAGGGGCAGAGACTCTTGGGTTGGACGAAAACGCGGTGGTCGAGATCATCGCCAGGCTCGGGGCTCGGGATTTCGACAAGTCGATGCCTTCGGTGATCAATGCCTCGGTCTGGCAGGATGTTTACAAGCCGGTCATCGACGGCCAGGAATTATACGTAAAGTTTACACTGGATGCGCTCGGCGCGTTGCTATTGATCAGCTTTAAGGGGAACGAGCCATGACCAACCCTCGGAATTATCCAGACGCGATCAGCAGCGCGGAGACCGGCAGGACTCTGCGGCGCGGCGTCAAGATGCTGACAATCGACGCGGGCGGTCATCCTTTCACGTACGGCCAGCCCGGATGGTGGGCGTCGCTCGACGATCCCCAAGACAAAGACGGTCAGTTGACCGACGAGGACAACGTGATCCGGGCCGCTGCCCGGCGGGAGGCAAAGGCCAGCGCGAAACAGGCGGCGCTGACTCCGCTGGTTATTCGGGCGATTCGTGAGGGCTGCGGGTTATCGCAGCAAAATGCGGCGCGGGTGTTCGGCGGTGGGGCCAAGGCCTTTGAGAAATACGAAAGCGGCGAAGTCGTGCCCAGTTCGGCGATGATGCGCCTGTTGTTACTGGCGGCGAAGCATCCGGCGTTGTTTCGGACGGACAGCGGGGAGCCGTTGGTGAGCGAGGACGATGCCGAGCTGATTCGGGAGACGGTGAGGAAGAGTTCGGTCGAACGGATTTATGAGCACATTTATGGTTCATGATCGGCCCCGGGCAAGCGCGCCTCAGGATAGTTCCCGGCTGGACCATCCGCCCAATGCCCGCCATTGACACCCCCATTCCACCCTCACACCCTCCTCGCCACCAAGCCAAGCGGGAGGACAGAACCATGACCGAACACGAAAACAACGACGATAAGCGCCTGCGCTCTCGTCGTTGGTTCGATAACCCGGCCGATCCCGCGCTGACCGCGCTGTACCTCGAACGCTACATGAACTACGGCATCACCCCGGACGAACTGCGCGGCGGCAAGCCTATCATCGGCATCGCGCAGACCGGCTCCGACCTGTCGCCCTGCAACCGCCACCATATCGAACTCGCGTCGCGCATCCGCGACGGTATTCGCGATGCCGGCGGCGTGCCGCTGGAATTCCCCATTCACCCCATCCAGGAAACCGGCAAGCGCCCCACGGCGGCGCTGGATCGCAACCTCGCCTACCTCTCCTTGGTCGAAGTTCTGCATGGCTACCCGCTCGATGGCGTCGTGCTGACGACCGGCTGCGACAAGACCACCCCCGCCTGCCTGATGGGGGCCGCCACCGTGAACATCCCCGCCATCGTGCTGTCCGGCGGTCCGATGCTCGATGGATGGTGGCAGGGCCGCCTGTCCGGTTCCGGCACCATCGTCTGGGAAGGCCGCAAGCTCTTCGCCGAGGGCAAGATCGACTACGAAGAATTCATGAAAATGGTGTCGTCCTCCGCGCCGTCCGTCGGCCACTGCAACACCATGGGCACGGCAACCTCGATGAACTCCCTGGCGGAGGCATTGGGCATGTCGCTGCCAGGCTGCGCCGCCATTCCGGCACCGTATCGGGAGCGTGGCTGGATGGCGTTCGAAACCGGCAAGCGCATCGTCGGCATGGTCAAGGAAAACCTGCGCCCGTCCGACATCATGACCAAAAAAGCCTTTGAAAACGCCGTCGTCGCCGCCGCGGCCCTCGGCGCATCCTCCAACTGCCCCATCCACATGGTCGCCATCGCTCGGCATATGGGCGTGGAACATAATCTCGACGATTGGCAACGCCTGGGGCCGGAGATCCCCCTGCTGGTCGACCTGCAACCCGCCGGTCGCTTCCTGGGCGAACGCTTCCATCGCGCCGGCGGCGTGCCCGCGGTGATGAAGGAACTGCTCGACGCCGGCAAACTGCACGGCGACGTCATGACCGTCACCGGCAAGACCCTGGCGGAAAACCTGAACGGCGTCCCGGATGGAGAGCGCGAGGTCATCCGATCCTTCGCGCAACCGATGAAGGAATCCGCCGGCTATGTCGTGATGTCCGGCAATCTGTTCGACAGCGCGGTGATGAAGATTAGCGTGATCGATCAGGATTTCCGCGCCCGCTTCCTGTCTAATCCCGACCGTCCGAACGTGTTCGAGGGGCGCGCGATCGTATTCGAAGGGCCGGAAGACTATCACGCCCGTATCGAGGACCCGGCGCTGGAGATCGAGGAACAATCGGTCCTGATCATTCGCAACTGCGGCCCCGTCGGCTACCCCGGCAGCGCGGAAGTGGTGAACATGCAGCCCCCGGCGTCGTTGATGAAAAAGGGCGTGATGACGTTGCCGACCATGGGCGACGGGCGCCAGTCCGGCACCTCCGGCTCTCCGTCGATCCTGAACGTCTCGCCGGAAGCCGCCGTCGGCGGTGGCCTGGCCCTGCTGAAAACCGGCGATCGCATCCGCATCGACCTGAATACGCGCAAGGTCGATGTCGTTCTTCCGCCGGGCGAACTGGATGCGCGCCGCGCGGGTTGGGTCGCGCCGAAGCTGGTCAGCCAGACCCCGTGGGAGGAAATCTACCGCTCGATGGTCGGCCAGATGGGCACGGGCGCCTGCCTGGAACCGGCGACATTGTATCTGAACGTTATCGAGACGCTGGGGGAAAGCCGCAACAACCACTGACGGTAGTGTGCCGATCTGTGCGATTGCGCACATACTACCCGGTCGCGATGCTCAATAGTGCCGGGACTGGGATCAAGAACACCCTCTGGTCCTGAGGCACGGTGCTCGGCTTATGCCCCCCCTAAGCCGAGCACTGTGTCCTCGGAGGAGCGGTGTCCGGCCCCCCGAGGGGGGCCGGATCGTCGCGATCAGCCGTTAAGGCCGTAGAACTCGATCGCGTTGTCGCAGGTGATCTTCTGGATGTCGGAGGCGGTCAGGCCCTCGAACTGTTCATCGATATACTTGGTGGATTCAGGCCAGATCCCGTCGGTGTGCGGGAAGTCGGACCCCCACATCAGCGTGTCGACAGTCATCAGGTTGTTCGTGCCGATCAGCTTCGGGCCAATGACGTCGTACTGGAACGTCGCCTTGCACTGGCGCTGCCAGTACTCGGAGGGCTTCAGCTTCATCAGGTCGCGGAACCGGTCTTCGAACTCGAAATCCATCCGATCCAGCGCGTACGGGATCCAACCGATGCCGCTTTCGCCGAACGAGACCTTAAGGTTCGGATAGCGCTCGAACACGCCGGCACCCATCATGGCGGCCAGGATGTGGATCAGGCCCATCTGGAACGCCGAGACCCCGGTAAACATCGCGGCGCGACGGACCTGGACGGAGTCCACTTCCTTGGCGCGCGGCGCGGTCGTCGGGAAGGTGTGGAAGTGCAGCGGAAGCTGCACGTCCGAAACGGCCTTCCACATCGGTTCCCAACACGGATGCCACATCGGTTCCATGTCCCAGGAGCAGGACAACTCCAGACCCTTCAGGCCCATGCGCGCGCAGCGATAGACTTCGTCGACCGCGGCTTCGATGTCGCCGTAGGGAATGCAGCCGAGACCGATCTGACGATCGGGGTAGTGGCTGCAGAACTCCTTGAGCCAGTTATTGTAGATGAACAGCATGTGGTTCGCGGCTTCGACGTCCTGCATCTTGGACGCGCCACCGAGAATGCCGAAGATGACCTCGGCGTCGACGCCGTCGCGGTCCATGTCCTTGATGCGCAGATGCGGGTCGCTGACGCGCTGGATGCCCTGCTTGCCGTCGGCGAACAGGCCGGTTTCGGCCATGAGGTCGACGCGCTTGTTCTGACCGGGGACCAGCTTGGCACCGCCCGGGCCGACACCGTTCAAAAGGCCGAAATTCGCGCCGGATTTGGTCACCCACATCGGCCCGTCGGGACCGTCGGTGACGTAAGGCATACGTTCCTTAAGGCCCTGGGAGGCTTCCGACGTGAACAGAGTCGGCGGCATCCAGGGCATATCGAGATGGCAGTCAGCAGAAATCCGATTATATTTCATGGCGTTATCCCTCTCTTCGCGACGCGGTCGCGTGGCCGTCATATAGCCGATAAAGTCTAGGCCCGGTTTGCGCGGGTTCCAAGAGGCGAGAGTGACGGCATCCGATCCGGGTGTGAAATGGATAGCCCGAACGCGCCTCTGTCGGGTGGCCACGGGCGATCTTCACGTGCATTGATCGCTCGGCCCGGGACTGTCTCGGGCGGAGCGTGCGATGTTCGACAGTCTTGTAGGCGATGCGACTTCCTTGCTGGACGGCCGGTTCCCCTGGGCGGCCGGTTTCGCCGCGTTGGCCGGTTTCGTGCGTGGGTTTTCCGGCTTCGGCGCCGCGCTGATCTTCATTCCGTTGGCCAATATTCCCTACGATCCCGCGACTGCGATCATTGCGCTCTGGGTCATCGATGCCGTGGCCTCCGCCCCGCTGCTGCCGCCGCATTTACGCCGAGCGGCGTGGCGAGAGGTGGTGCCGCTGCTGGTGGGAAGCGCGGTCGCGATGCCGTTCGGTGTTTGGATCCTGTCGCATACCGATCCCTACGAGTTGCGGCTGGGGGTGTGCGGTATGGTCTTGATCTCTACCCTGTGCCTGGCGAGCGGTTGGCGTTACCGGCAGGCACCGACGTTACCGGTAACGCTGAGCGTTGGCGGCGTGGCGGGGTTTACCAGCGGGGCGGTGGGGATCGGCGGGCCTCCGCTGGTGCTGTTTTGGCTGGCGGGGCAGGCGAACGCGGTGCAGGCCCGTTCGAACATCTTCGCCTACTTCGCCCTGACGACGTTTACGGCGATCGGCCCTTATATCTGGCAGGACCTGTTCACGGCGCGGCGGTTGGTGCTGGGGGCGGCGCTGACGCCGGTGTACGCGCTGACGATGACGTTAGGGGATCGATTGTTTCGACGCACCGGAGAAACCGCGTTTCGCCAGGTTGCGTTCTGGCTTTGCGCCGCCGCCGCGATATTGGGTCTGCCGATGTGGCGCTGAGCGCGCCGGTTTTGCTCTGTCGAAGCGCGGGTTTATGCTGTCTGGAAACGAGAGGGGACGACGTCGCATGCTAACCTTGCGCAAAACGAAACCAGGCTTCGGGCTCGATCTGCTGGACGGTGCCGACGCCGCGCCGCCCACGGCCGGAGAGGTCACGGTGCGGGTCGAGAATGCCGGTATCTGCGGCTCCGACGTGCACGCGTACGAATGGACGGACGGCTATGGGTTCATGACGCCGCACATGCCGATCGTCATGGGGCATGAGTTCGCCGGCCGGATCGAGGCTGTCGGCCCAGGGGCCGAGGTCGCGGTCGGCACCCGGGTCACGATCATGCCGGGGGTCACCTGCGGGGTGTGCATCAATTGCGCGCGCGGCGATCGGCGCAATTGCCTGAAGCGTGGATCGATCGGATTGACGCGCCATGGCGGCTTCCAGCGCTACGTCACCATTCCCGCGGAAAATTGTCTGCCGCTTCCGGCCTCTGTCGATACCGAACTCGGTGCGTTGACGGAACCGCTTGGCGTCGGATGCGAAGCGGTCCTGACCGGAGAGGTCGGGCTCGGCGACACGGTGTTGGTGATGGGGCCAGGGACGATCGGCCAGGCGATCGCGTTGTTCGCGCGCGCGGCGGGCGCGGGGCGGGTGTTGATCGCGGGCAAGGCGGACGGGCCGCGCTTCGACGTGCTGCGCGCGCTGGGTTTCAACGATATCCTGGATGTGGCCGAAGCGCCGTTGGCCGACCTGGTGTCGGCCGCGAATGACGGCCGCAAGGTCGATGTGGTGATCGAGGCGACAGGCTATCCGCCAAGCGTGGTGGATGGGTTGGGCGTGCTGAAAAGCGGCGGGGTGTTCGTGGTGGCGGGCATTCATCCCGGACCCGTCTCACTCCCGCTGACCGATTTCGTGCGGGCGCGCCATCAGTTGCGCGCGACGCATGGCTGCGCGCGCCCGACCTGGGATCGCGTGTTGTCGCTGCTTGGACGCGATCCGGAGGCGTTTCGGCCGATGATCACGCACCGTTTGCCGTTGGAGCGTGGGATCGACGGGTTTGAACTGTCGCGGCAGCGGGCGGCTTCCAAGGTGATGTTGCAGCCTTAGAAGCCGCCGCGTCGCGGTTATCAGGCGGTCTGACGGATAAGCGCGGCCCAGCGATCGAGGATCGGCAGGGCCACGTCTTCCTTCGCGGCCGGCAGGCTGATCGAGACTCGGGCGATGCCCAGATCGCGATAGCGTTTCAGTGTGTCGACATCCTCGGGCGCGGAGAAGATCGATATCGGGCAGGATTCCGGCGCGCGGTCGGCTTCCTTCAGCATCGCGTGGAATTTCGGCACATAGTCGAAAACGTCGCCATACTGTCCGGGACGGCCGGCCAGCGGGATCCAACCTTCGCCGTAGCGCACCGCGCGCCGAGCGCCATAGGGGAAAGCACCGCCGACGATGACCGGCGGATGCGGGCGCTGGACAGGCTTGGGCCAGGTCATCATCGGGCCGAAATTGACGAACTCCCCGCTGTATTCCGGCTTCGATTTGGTCCAGATCAGCTTCATCGCCTCGATCCGTTCGCGAACCAGCTTGGCTCGGCTGGCGAAGACGGTGCCGTGATCCTCCATTTCCTCGGCGTTCCAGCCCACGCCGACGCCGAACAGGAAGCGCCCGCCGGAGATCTGGTCGATGGAGGCGACGAGTTTCGCCGTCTGGATGGGGTCGCGCTGATTGACCAGGCAAACGCCGGTGCCGATGTTCAGCTTGGTGGTGGCCATGGCCGCGGCCGTCAGGGTCACGAAGGGGTCCATCACATCGTAGTATTGCTTGGGCAGTTCGCCGCCACCGGGCCAGGGGGAGCGGCGGGAAACCGGGATGTGGGAGTGTTCGGGCGCCCAGATGGACTCGAAGCCACGCTCCTCCAGCGCCTTGGCCAGGGCGGCCGGGGTCATCGAATAGTCGGTGAAGAACATGGACGCGCCGAAATGCATGGAAATCTCCCTTTTATTGATTGATCAGGTCGCGGTGGCGAACTCTCCCGCATTCCAGCGGGTCTGGAAATCGTGATAGGCGCCGACGAAGCCGTCACGCAGCGGAATGCGCGCTTTCCAACCAAGCGCGGACATGCGGCTGTCGTCCAGCAGCTTGCGCGGTGTGCCGTCGGGTTTGGTGCGATCGAAGACGAACTCGCCACGCCAACCCACGACACCGGCGATCAGGTGGGCAAGCTCTTCGATGGTGACTTCCTGGCCGCTGCCGATGTTGATCGGATCGGGATCCACCCAGGATTTCATCAGGAAGACGCAGGCCTGGGCAAGGTCGTCGACGTGCAGGAATTCCCGGCGCGGCGTGCCCGTGCCCCAGATGGTCACCTGTTTGGCGTTCTCGACCCGGGCCTGATGAAACCGGCGCAGCAAGGCAGCCGCGACGTGGCTGTTTTGCGGATCATACGAGTCGTTCGGTCCATAAAGATTGGTCGGCATGACCGAGATCAGGTTCATCCCGTATTGCCGCCGATAGGCCTGGGCGAGCTTGATGCCGGCGATCTTGGCGATGGCGTACCACTGGTTGGTTTCTTCCAGCGGGCCGGTCAGCAGGCAGTCCTCCGGCATCGGCTGGGGGGCGAACTTCGGGTAGATGCACGACGATCCCAGCATCATGGTCTTTTCCACACCGGCGAGGCGGGCGGCTTCCACGACGTTGGTCTGGATTTGCAGGTTGTCGTACAGGAACTGGCCCGGATACGTATCGTTCGCCAGGATGCCGCCGACGCGCGCGGCGGCCAGGAAGATGAACTCCGGCTTGTGGCGCATCACCCAGGCCTCGGTCTCCGCCTGTCGGCGCAGGTCGAGTTCCTTGCTGGTGACGGTCAGGATTTCGCAGCCTTCGCCGGCGAGCGCGCGCAGTAATCCGGCCCCGACCATGCCGCGGTGTCCGGCGACCCAGACGCGTCGACCGGCCAATGAGATCGATTGTTCGGCCATCCGTTGTCTTTCCTTAATCCGCCGCACCGCGGCGCGCATAATCGGGGGACTCGAGCCGAGCGATGTCGCTTTGGACCATCTGGGTGACGAGTTCGGCGAAGGTGATGGTGGGTTGCCAACCCAGCTGGGTGCGTGCCTTGGTGGCGTCGCCCAGCAGCGTGTTGACCTCGGTCGGACGGAAGTAGCGCGGATCGACACGGATCAGCACGGCGTTGGTTGCGGCATCGACGCCGACTTCTTCGACGCCATCGCCGCGCCAGACAATGCGGCGACCGACCCGATCGAAAGCGCATTCGACGAATTCGCGCACCGAATGTTCTTCGCCGGTGGCGAGCACGAAATCGTCGGGCTTGTCGTGTTGCAGGATGCGCCACATGCCTTCGACATAGTCGCGGGCGTGGCCCCAGTCGCGTTTGGAATCGAGGTTCCCCAGGAACAGTTCCGATTGCAGGCCCATGCTGATGGCGGCGACGGCGCGGGTGATCTTACGGGTGACGAAGGTTTCCCCGCGGATCGGGCTTTCGTGATTGAACAGAATGCCGTTGCTGGCGAAGATGTTATAGGCTTCGCGGTAGTTTACGGTGATCCAGTAGCCATACAGTTTCGCGACCGCGTACGGGCTGCGGGGGTAGAACGGCGTGGTTTCGCGCTGCGGCACTTCCTGCACCAGGCCGTACAACTCCGACGTCGATGCCTGGTAGAATTTGGTTTTGCCTTCCATGCCCAGGATGCGGATCGCCTCCAACAGGCGCAACGGCCCGATTGCGTCGGCGTTCGCGGTGTATTCCGGGGTTTCGAAGCTGACCTGCACGTGGCTTTGTGCCGCCAGATTATAGACTTCGTCCGGGGCGATCTGCTGCAGCAGGCGGATCAGGTTGGTGGAGTCCGTCATGTCGCCGTAATGCAGCCGCAGCTTCGGCGATCCCTTATGCGGGTCCTGATACAGGTGATCGATCCGCTCGGTATTGAACGACGATGACCGACGCTTAAGGCCGTGCACGGCATAACCCTTGGCAATCAGAAGTTCGGCGAGGTAGGCGCCGTCCTGGCCGGTTGTGCCCGTGATCAAGGCGGTCTTTGTCATTGATGGCCCTTCGTTGCGGTTCGGCGCGTGGGCGTCGTGACGGCCCTGCATCCAGTTTACGGCTTTGGTGACGCGGAACCAAGATGCGATGCGCGGCCGGGGAATGTTCGGCGGGCATGGCCGGACGCGGCCCATTAAGAGGAGCCGCATGTAAGGCAGCATAGCAGAACGCGGCGCAAGGTCCTAAACTCCCGCCAAATCGCAAATCCGGAGGGAACCCTGACATGTTCGGCCTGATGCAATCGCGCGGACTCCTGATCTCGTCCATCCTGACCCATGCCGCGCGGCACCACGCGGGGACCGAGGTCGTGTCGCGCACCCATGAGGGCACGACCCATCGCTATACCTGGGCGGATGTGGAGCGTCGGTCGCGCGGACTGGTGCGCGTGCTGCAAAAGCTGGGCGTGGGCATGCACGATCGGGTCGGCACGCTGGCCTGGAACGGTTACCGCCATCTGGAAGTCTATTATGCCGCGCCGGGCATGGGCGCGATCTGCCACACCATCAACCCGCGGCTGCATCCCGACGACATCGCCTATATCGTCAACCATGCGGCCGATTGCGTGCTGTTCGTCGACATGAGTTTTGCAAGCCTGGTGTCGGGCATCGCCGAACGGATCGCGGGCAGCGTCCGTCACGTCGTGATGCTGACCGATGCGGCGAACATGCCCGACATCGCGCTTGCCCCGGGCATGACGCTGCACTGCTACGACGACCTTCTGGCCGCGGCCGATGAGGATTTCGCCTGGCCGGAGTTCGACGAAAACACCGCCAGCGCGCTGTGCTATACGTCCGGCACCACGGGCCGCCCCAAGGGGGTCTTGTACAGCCACCGGTCGACATTCCTGCACGTCTATGCCGCCTCGATGCCCGACGTGCTGTGTCTGCGTGCGTCCGATCGGATCCTGCCGGTCGTGCCGATGTTCCACGTCAATGCCTGGGGCATACCTTATGCCACCGCGCTGCTGGGCGCCGCGCTGATCCTGCCGGGACGTCATCTGGACGGCGCCAGTATGGCCGATCTCCTGAACTCCGAACGCGTCACCATGTCCGCCGGCGTACCCACCGTCTGGCTCGGCCTCCTGCAACACCTCCGCGCGACCGGCCAGAAGCTGACCACGACACAACGCATCATGACCGGCGGATCGGCCGCGCCGCCGCTGCTGATCGAGGCGTTCCGCGACGAGCAGGGTGTGCGGATCGAGCATGGCTGGGGCATGACGGAACTAAGCCCGGTCGGCACGTATAACGCGCCCAAGGCGGCGCAGGTGGGCCTGGGTAAGGACGAAGCGGTGCGCCACATGCTGAAGCAGGGCCGCATCCTGCCGGGCATCGACATGAAGATCGTCGATGGCGACGGCAAGGAACTGCCGTGGGACGGCGTATCGTTCGGCGATCTGCTGGTGCGCGGCCCTTGGGTCGCCGGCGCCTATTTCGGCGACGCGCCGGGCAGCGCGTTGGAACCCGACGGCTGGTTCGCGACCGGCGACGTGGCGACCATCGACCCCGATGGATTTATGGAGATCACCGACCGCTCCAAAGACGTGATTAAGTCCGGCGGGGAATGGATCAGCTCGATCCAACTCGAAAATATCGCGGTCTCGCATCCCGACGTGGCGGAGGCGGCGGTAATCGCGGCCCTGCATCCGAAATGGGACGAGCGGCCTTTGCTTCTGGTTGTCGCGCGCCCGGGCTGCGCACTCGATCCGCGCTCGGTGCTGAGTGTCTACGACGGGCAGGTGGCGAAGTGGTGGCTGCCGGATGAGGTGCTGGTGGTGGACGAGCTGCCGCACACCGCCACGGGCAAATTGCAGAAGACCACGCTGCGCACACGCTATCGTAACCATTATCTGGATTCTCAGCGGTGAATGCCGAAAAATCGGACATTTATCGCGGGATTAGGTTTGCAATCGGACGCTGAAATGTCAGAAATGGATCGATGAACGATTTTTGATCGATTGGATCGACCGCGAATGGATGATGCCGCCGCAGACGCCCTGATCCGCCATTCGGAAGCCCTCGTGAGCCTGGTGGCGCGCGCGGCGGGGTCGCTGGTGGCCATCCGAGTCGGCGGCGCCAAACACATCACCGGCCTGTTGTGGCGCGACGATCTCGTGGTGACCTCGGATCGGGCGCTGCCGGCGCAGGACGGCTATACGATCATGCTGCCGAATGGATCGCTGGCGTCGTGCCGCAGCTCGCAGCGCGATGCCGGGGCCAATCTGGCACTGCTGAACCTGGATATCTCGACCGGCGCGGTGCGTCCGCGCCCCGGCCTCGCGCAGGTGGGCGCGCTTGCTTTGGCCCTGGGCACAGAAGCGGATGCCAGCCCGACCGTGCGGATGGGCTCGATCCAGCGGCTGGTCCGCAACCCCGCCTCCGACGGGGTTGCCATCGTCTTGAACCTGGCCGGTCCGGCGGAACAGGGCGGGCCGGTGCTGGATGCCGCGGGCGGGCTGATCGGTATCGCCGACATCGGCCCGATGAACGAAACGGTGGTGATCCCGCATGCTGTGATCGCGCGGGTCGCGGATGGTTTACCGGTCCGCGACGTGGAGCAACCGCCGGTCATGCGGGCCGTTGGTCGAGTCGCGCCGCCGGCGGTCCAACCCGCGCGGGGCGGCGGCGCTTCCGGGCGACGGGGGTGGTTGGGCGTGGCCCTGCAACCGATCACCGTCCCCGAACCGATGGTGCCGCGGGCCGGCCAGGCATCCGGGCGCATGGTCATGAGCATGACCGCCGGAGGGCCGGCGGAACGGGCCGGCCTGCAGGTCGGCGACGTCCTGCTGGCGCTGAACGGCCATAGTGCCAGCGGCGCGCATGCTCTGCGGGCGTTCATGGGCGCGGATCGCATAGGCACGCAGATCGAGGTACGGCTGCTGCGCGACGGCGTCGTGATGCTCGCCAACGTGGTCGTCGCGGAACAGCCCGCGTACTGACGTACCTTATGGGGGAGTTCCCCCAGGGGTAGATTTCATGGCCCTGTCCGCGGTCTCGCCTTGCGGCTTGGGCGGTGCTCTGCTAGACGCCGCCGCTCATTGTTTATGTCCAGTATGTGACTGCCCAGGTGGCCATTCGGTCAGCGAAGCTTCACCTAGATTGAGAAGGGGCGAAGTCCCATGGCCGTACCGAAAAGAAAAACCTCCCCGTCGCGCGCCGGCATGCGTCGCAGCCATCAGGCGTTGCCGACCCAGGCGAACGCCGAATGCGCGAATTGCGGCGAACTGAAGCGCCCGCATCACGTGTGCAGCCACTGCGGCCATTACGACGGTCGCGAAGTCGTTGCCGCTGGCAAGGCGCTGAGAGGCGCTGTTCGCGCCTGACGATGGTCCTGGTGTGACCGTTTTCCGGCCTTGACCAGCCCCTATACGCTCGCAGTCGATGCCATGGGGGGCGATAACGCCCCCGGCATGGTTGTGGCGGGTCTGGAAATTGCTGCGGAACGCCATCCCAAGGCGCGCTTTCTGCTTGTCGGGGACGAGGCAGTGCTGACGCAGGCACTGTCGCGCAGCCGTCGCGCGCGGGATGCGTGCACCATCCGCCATGCGCCCGACGCCATCGGCAACGACATGAAGCCGACGGCGGCCCTGCGCATGCGCGGCTCGTCCATGCGCATGGCCATCGATGCCGTGGCGAATGGCGAAGCCTCCGGAGTCGTTTCCGCCGGCAACACCGGCGCGCTGCTGGCGCTCGCGAAAATCGTCATCAAGGCACTGCCTGGTATCGATCGACCCGCCATGGCCGCGATCGGCCCCTCGGCACGCGGCGACGTGGTATTGCTCGATCTCGGTGCCAACGTCGTCTGCGACGTGCGCAACCTCGTCGAATTCGCCGTCATGGGCGACGTCTTCGCCCGCACCGTGCTCGGCCTGACAGCCCCCACCATCGGCCTGCTGAATGTCGGGGCGGAGGAGTTGAAGGGCGACGACACCGTGCGCGAGGCCGCCGAAATCATCCGCGCCAGCCATCTGCGCCCGCAATTCCACGGCTTCGTCGAAGGCCACGATATCGCCGCCGGCACGACCGACGTCGTGGTGACCGACGGTTTCAGCGGCAACGTCGCGATCAAGACCGCCGAGGGCGCGCTGAAGCTGATCGGGTCTATGCTGAAGCAGGTCTTCAGCAGCAGCATCGCCACCAAGCTGGCATATCTGTTGGCCCGCCCCGGACTGGATCGTCTGCGCGAGTGGCTCGATCCCCGCCGCTACAACGGCGCGGTCATGGTCGGCTTGAACGGCGTCGTGGTGAAATCGCACGGCGGCACCGATGCCAAGGGCTTCGCCCATGCCGTCGATGTCGCGGTCGATATGGTCACGCACGGCTTCAACGAGCATATCCGCGCCGATCTGGCCCGTCTGGGGCTGGACAAGCGCGTGGCGCGGGACAAAAACGGCCCGTCCGACAAGCCGGTCGACAAGACCGGCGACAAAAACACCGACAAGGCGGGCGGCCCCACGCTGGCCACCGTCTGACGAAGGAGCCTTCGGGTAAAATCGATGACCATCCGCTCCATTCTCGCCGGTGTCGGCGGCTATCTGCCCGAACGCGTCGTCACCAACGACGCGCTGTCCGAAACCGTCGACACCACCGACGCCTGGATCCGCGAACGCACGGGAATCGCGCAGCGGCACTTTGCCGCCGAACACGAAACCGCGGCGTTCATGGGAACCGAGGCATCGAAAGCCGCCCTGGCATGCGCCGGCGCGACGGCGGACGATGTCGACGCCATCATCCTGGCCACCAGCACCCCGGATCAGGCATTTCCCGCCACCGCCGTGCGGGTGCAGGCGGCCCTGGGCGTGACCAAGGGGTTCGGCTTTGACCTCGCGGCGGCCTGTTCCGGCTTTCTCTACGGCCTGTCCGTCGCCGACGGCATGATCCGCGCCGGTCAGGCGCGCGGGGTTCTGGTCATCGGCAGCGAAGTCTACTCCCGCATTCTGAACTGGGAGGATCGCGGCACCTGCGTGCTGTTCGGCGACGGGGCCGGGGCGGTCTTCCTGCGCGCCGGCGAAGGCAGCGGCACGACCGATCGCGGCATCCTGTCGACCCATATCCACGCGCAAGGCACCCTTGGCGATATCCTGTATGTCGACGGCGCGGTAGGCCGCCCGGATCGCCCCGGGCATCTCGTGATGAACGGGCGGGAAGTCTTCCGCCACGCCGTGGCGCGTCTGTCCGAGGCGGTGGACGAAGCGCTGGCCGCGAACAACCTGACCCGCGCCGACGTGGATTGGCTGGTCCCCCATCAGGCCAATCGCCGCATCATCGATGCCATGGGCAAGCGGCTCGGCCTTCCGCCGGAGCGTGTGGTGGTGACGGTTGACCGCCATGCCAATACGTCCGCCGCTTCGGTTCCCCTGGCCTTGTCCGAAGCGTGGAGCGACGGGCGGATCAAGCCGGGCGATCTGGTACTGCTCGAAGCCCTCGGCGGCGGGCTGACCTGGGGATCGGCGCTGGTCCGAATGTAACGGGATTTGCCGGCGCACACCGGACGCTGACCGCAAGCACCTGATCCTGACGGATTTTTCTGAGTGAAATCTTGACGGATCGGCACGATCTGCCTAGCGTCCGGACATGCTGACCGTCACACGCTCGCACCTGGCCGAGATGATCTATGCCCAGGTAGGCTTGTCCCGCAATGAATCCGCCGATTTGCTGGAACATGTGCTCCAGCGGATTTCCACCACGCTTGAGTCTGGTGAATCTGTCAAAATCAGTGGGTTCGGAACCTTTTCTGTGCGTCAGAAGGGACGGCGCATCGGTCGCAACCCGAAGACCGGCGAAGAAGTGCCGATCCTGCCGCGGCGCGTTCTGGTGTTCCGGCCAAGCCATGTGTTGAAAGCCCGCATTAACGGTGGAACGGCGGAAGAGGGTGACGATGAGTGATGTCGCCCGTCGCGACACGCCGGCGCTTGAGCGTTAATTCCGCCTTGGACGTTCGGCTATGAGCGACGAGATCGACGCCGCCGAACCCGACGACGCCGCCGCTCGCACGCGCCCCAAGAAGGCACCGAATGCCTTCAGGACGATCAGCGAGGTCGCCGACGAGCTACAGGTTCCCCAACACGTCCTGCGCTTCTGGGAGAGTAAGTTCACCCAGGTGAAGCCGCTGAAGCGCGGCGGCGGACGGCGCTATTACCGCCCCGACGATATCGTGCTGCTGCGTCGGATCGCCGACCTTCTTTACAACCAGGGCTACACGATCAAGGGCGTGCAGCGCTTGCTGCGCGAGGGGGGAGGGCGGCTGTCGGAAAATATCCCGCCGCCCACGCCCGACGAAAAGGCTCAGGCGGAGGCCGAACGCGCGGCCTTGCCGGAAGCCGATCCGGAAGAACTGTTTCCCGAACTCACCCTGGCCTCCCCGCCGGCGCAAGTGACGCGCCTCGTGCCGCGCGCGCGCGCCGATCAGGATGTGGAGCGTTTGCGCGCATTGCTGCGGGAGGCGCTGACGGAGTTGGAGGCGCTGCGGGCTTTGCTCGCGGACGAGGCGACGACGACCGACTAGCGTGCCAGGCGGGGCGCGTAAGTGCCGATCCAGCCATCGGGCAGGATGTATTGCTCCGCCGGTCCCCAGGGCGAGACCAGATACAATGCCAACTGGGCGTGCGAGACGGCAATGCCGAGCAGGGTGGCGGCAATCATGCAGACCTTGATGGCTGTCGACGGGGTGGTCCTGAGCCGGCAGAGGCGGCCCATGCCCAAGGCGACGCCCAGTCCCAGAAACGGGTAGAACTCCATCCGATAGCGATAGGTCATGCTGATGGCGCAGAGCATCAGCAGGCCGGGCAGCGCGAGCCCGGCGAATAATCCCCCGATCAGGCGGGGTTTCGCTCCGTCTCGCAGCCTCCACAGCGCCACGCAGGTCAGCGCGATCGGCAAGGGGTCCGACAGCAGCAGCGCGCCGGGGGGAAGCTCCATCGCGTCGATCAGGCGTGTCTGCGTCTCCGCCCACAGGAAGTGCCCGTCCGGTCGGATCAGCGCCCAAAGCGGCAGGATATAGTAGGCGAGACCGATCGGCAGCCGTTGAACATTGAAAGCCCCGTACTCCGCGAGGCGCGTCAGCCGATCGGGGTAGACGTCGAGGTTGAGCGAATAGCGGGTGAAGTCCGCGAAAATGAGCGGATTGCCCCAGCGGCCCTGGTTCACGATCCCGGCGGCGCAGGCGAAGCCCAGCAGCACCGCGGCGGGCAGCGCGTGGCGACGATGCAGCAGAAGCCACGCCATGGCCGCGTACAGGCCGATCCCGAACGACACGCGGGTCAGCAGCGCCAGACCCGCGCACACGGCCATGGCGGTCATCGTTCCTCGACTGAAGCCTATGGGCGTCAGCAGCCCCCGCGCGGTCAGCCAGACGAAGACGGCGGCCTCGGCGCCGGCCCAACCGATGACCTCCTGATAGACCGACGGGCGCAGGAACTGGATCTGCTGCCCGCCGAACAGGATCGCCAGACACAACGCCACGCAGAGCCAGTCGCGGGATTCTCCGGGCGGCACAGCGTCGCGCGCGAGCAGCACGGTTTTGAGCTGGAACCACGCCCCGATCCAGGTAGCGAGCAGGCAGGAAAGCCAGGTGACGTCGAGTTTGGCCAGCGATGGAACCAGCACCAGCGGGATGCGAAGCAGCGCGCAGAAGATGCCGAAATAGGCGATGGCGCGGTCGCCGACCAGAAAGACCTCGAAATCCACGGCGGCGGGATCGACGTCGAAGCGCCCGCGCAGCAGGTGTTCGGCCATGGAATTGAACAATTGGCCCAGCACGGACGGGCGAAACAGGTCGAACCCGATAGAGGTCGGATCGAGCCAATGCGCGACGAGCGGGTACCACAGCAGCATCGCGCCGGCGCACAGGCATGAAAAAACCCGCCGCTTTGTGCAAGCGGCGGGTTTCAACATGGGCTGGTTCGGTGCGTGGATCAGCGCGAGTAGAATTCGACCACGAGGTGCGGTTCCATCTGCACGGGATAGGGCACGTCGGACAGCTTGGGGGCGCGCACGAAGCGGCCCTTCATGGCGCGGTGATCGACTTCCACATATTCCGGCACGTCACGCTCGGTGAGCTGGCTGGCGTCGAGCAGCATGGCAAGCTGCTTGGACTTTTCCTTCACCTCGATCGTGTCGTTGTCCTTGACCTGGTAGGACGGAATGTTGACGCGCTTGCCGTTGACCAGGACATGGCCGTGGTTGACGAACTGGCGCGCGGCAAACGGGGTGACGGCGAACTTGAGGCGATAGCAGACGGCATCGAGGCGGCGTTCCAGAATCTCGATCAGATTCTCCGACGTGTCGCCCTTACGGCGCACGGCTTCCTCGTAGTACTTGCGGAACTGCTTTTCGCCGATGTTGCCGTAGTAGCCCTTCATCTTCTGCTTGGCCATCAGCTGGGTGCCGAAGTCCGTGGGCTTCTTGCGGCGTTGACCATGCTGGCCGGGGCCGTATTCCCGCTTGTTGACCGGCGATTTCGGCCGGCCCCAGAGGTTCACGCCAAGGCGGCGGTTAATCTTGTACTTACTTTCGGCGCGCTTCGTCATGGTGCGCGTAGCCCTTTCGGCTCGGTTGTTGCACCGGTAGGCCATACGCGGCTGCGTATGGCGGGCGCGGTCCCCGAAGGACCGTCCACGTTCCCGGCAATGAAGGCGCGGCGTATAGGCCGCGTGCCCCTTGATGTCAAACATGTTGCCGCGATCCGCGCGCCCGGGCTGGACTGTCCGGCGGTCGGCGGAGAAGATTGGCGCATTATAACACCGATGAGGACGCCATGACGGCTACCCTGAAAATCTACGGCATTCCCCAATCCCGCGCCGCGCGCTGCCTTTGGATGGCGCGGGAGTTGGGCCTTGCGTTCGAAAACGTGCCCGTGCATTTCGCCAAGGCTTCGGAGTCGCCCGACCTTGTGGCGGCCAATCCGAACGCGCGCATCCCCGCGATCGACGACGGCGGGTTCACGCTCTACGAGTCGATGGCCATTAACCTGTATCTCGCGCGGAAGTTCGGGGCGGGTTCGGCCATTGCGTTGACCACGCCCGAGGAAGAAGCCCTGGCGATGCAGTGGAGCTTCTGGGTCATGACGGAGCTTGAAAAGCCGCTTTTGGTCGCGATGCTGCACACGGTGGGGATGCGCCCGGTGGATGACGCGACCCTGGCGCAGGCCAAGGCCGACACGGCCCGTCCGCTGAAGGTATTGGAAGCCCATCTCGGCGACCGCGACTGGTTGCTGGGCGACCGGTTCACGGCGGCCGATCTGAACGTGGCTTCGGTGATGACGTGGGCGCGCGGGGGCAAGCTGGATATGACGGCCTATCCCAAGGCAAGCGCCTGGCTGAAGCGCTGCATGAGCCGCCCCGCCTTTAAGGGATAGAGACGTGACCGTCCGGGGGACGAATGGTCCCCCGGAGGTTCAGCGAAAAATGGAGTGCGGCCGAGCAGGGTCGGAGGGAGGCGGGGAGACGGGCCAGGAGGAGGTCGGCTGGTCGTCGCGGGCGATCCCGTTGGTCGGCTTGGCGGCGTTCGCGCCCAGGGCCTGGGACAGTTTCTGCGCGGCGTCGATGACCTGGGTGACCAAAGCGCGCGGGCGGGGCGGGCGCATGCGCAGCGACGGCGCGCTGATATGCAGGACCGCGATGACCTGTCCCGCGGCATCGCGCACCGGGGCGGCGACGCTGACCGCGCCGGGCACGACCTCATCGGAGGTCACCAGATAGCCGCGGGTGCGGATGCGCTGCAAATCCGCGGCGATCCAGGCGGAATCGGTGCGCGTGGCCGGCGTAAAGCGCGGCAGCCGCTGGGCCAACACCTGCGTTTGCACGGCTTCGGGCGCGTGGGCCAGCAGCAGACGGCTGTTGCCGGCGTGCAGCGGGCCGCGTTTACCGACTTCCGTATAGACTCGCAGGGAGGGGTCGGTCTGGAAGATCGCGACGGTTTCGCTTTCCATGCCGTCGCGCACCCGCAGATAGGCGTTTTCCCCGGTTGCCTTGCCCAGCGCGGCAAGGAACGGCATGGCGGTCGCGGCGAGGGCGCCTTGTTCGGCGGCGGCGCGTCCCAAAACGCTCCACCGCGCGCCGAGACGCCAGAGGCCGCGGGCTTCGTCCTGAATGGCGAAGCCGCGTGCCTGCAGCGTGCGGAGCAGGCGAAAGCCCGCCGTGCGCGTGCAGCCGGCGGCATCGGCGACGCTGGCGAGCGGGGCGGGACCGATCCGGGCAAGCGTTTCAAGGAGATCGAGCGCGCGGTCGACCGCCGCGATGCTGTAATCGCGGGCCGGCGCGTCGGAGTCCGGTTCGTTGAGAGGGTTGGACGTCGGGGCCGCTGAGCGGCTCTTGCTGGGTGTACGGAGGCTCGTCGCCATGGCTTGGCCCTTGGCTGGGTGTGTGATTTACATCACGCATTGATAAGCATCACCGATCAATCCTCAGTGACGCATACCAGCCAGTAGAATTGCATTCCTGGTGGAATTGGTCAAAGCCTGAGTGCGTGTTGAACGCTTCGTCCTGGGAGTCGGATTCGTGTGAGTCGCGGATTTCCGCGCCTTGCCTGTCGCGGCGCTCCGCGCGGCGCTTGTCGCCGTCTTCCGGCTGCGCTAAAGCGCGAGGTTCCTGGTGGAGCGCATGACGTGTCGTGCGTGATGGCCGACTGTGTCGTGAAGGATTGCGTCCGGAAGTGGAGGCGATGCGCCGCGGGGCGGTCGGGTTGTAAGCGGGCGTGGTGAAATTGGTAGACACGCCAGATTTAGGTTCTGGTGGCGCAAGTCGTGGGGGTTCAAGTCCCTCCGCCCGCACCACGGACGTGGGCCTCGTCGGATTTGGCGCGGCCTGATTTGGCGTGGCATAATATAAGGATTAGTTGGCAGATGCAGGTGACCGAGACGCTTTCCGACGGGTTGAAGCGCTCTTACGCGGTGGTTTTGGCTGCCGCGGATATCGAAAATCGGCGCACGACCCGGCTGACCGATCTCAGCAAGACCCTGCGGCTGCCAGGGTTTCGTCCCGGTAAGGTGCCGATGACCGTGATCCGGCAGCGCTACGGCAGTGCCGTGGCCGCCGAGGTGCTTGAGGAATCGGTGACGGAGGCGACCCGCAAGGTCCTGACCGACGGCGGTTTGCGCCCGGCGTTGCAGCCGAAGGTCGATCTCGTGACGGCGGAGCCGACGACCGGCGTGAAGGATATCGAGTTCACGGTCGAGCTGGAAATTCTGCCCGACATCGCCATGCCGGATTTCTCGGCGATCAGCCTGACCCGGCTGAAGGCCGAAACGGCTGCCGAGACCATCGACAAGGTCGTCTCCGAGATTGCCGCGCGCAATCGCGAACTGACGGACCTGACCGAGGAAGAGCTCGCCGCTCGTCCCGAAGGCGCGGGCGCGGTTGACGGCGACGTGCTGACGGTCGACTTCCTGGGCAAGCTGGACGGGGTGGAATTCCCGGGCGGTCAGGCCACGGATGCGGACGTCGATATCGGCGGCAGCGGGTTCATCCCGGGCTTCGCCGAACAGCTCGTCGGCATGAAGCCGGCGGAGAGCAAGACGATTTCGGTGACCTTCCCCGAGGATTACGGTTCGCCCGACCTCGCCGGCAAGAACGCCACGTTCGACGTCGTCGCGAAGAAGATCCGCAAGGCCTCGGTGCCGGCGCTGGACGATGCCTTCGCGCAAAAGCTGGCGTTCGAGACGTTGGAAGAACTGCGGGAGGCGATCTCCAAGCGCAGCCAGAGCGAATACGACGCGATGTCGCGGATGCGGCTGAAGCGGCAGTTGCTGGACTCGCTGGCCGATCTGGCCTCGTTCCCGACGCCGCAGTCGATGGTCGACATGGAGTTCGACCAGATCTGGCAGCGGCTGGAGTCCGACCGCAAGGAAGGGCGTCTGGACGAGGACGACAAGAGCAAGGACGACGATACGCTGCGCGCCGAATATCGCGCGATCGCCGAACGTCGCGTGCGCCTTGGTCTGCTGCTGGCCGAAATTGGCCGCGTGAACAGCCTGGTGGTGACGGAAGACGAGATGAATCGCGCCATGCGGGCCGAATTGTCGCGTTATCCCGGCCAGGAAGCGGCGATGATGGAGATCTTCCGCAAGTATCCGGCGATGGCCGATAACCTGCGCGGTCCGATCTTCGAGGACAAGGTTGTCGATTACGTCCTGAGCCTGACGCAAATTACCGACGAGGTTGTCTCGCCGGAGGACCTGGCGAAAGATCCGCCGGTGCCGACGGCCGCCGCCTGATCTCGACGCATCGGCCCCTCCGGTCATCTGACTTGCAGGGGGGCCGATGCCGCCTACTTATAGTGCTCCGCAGCATCCGATATTCTGTCAGCCGAAGGTGATAAGCATGAGGGATCGTGACCCCGTCGAGGTATACGGCAATAATCTGGTGCCCATGGTGGTCGAGCAAACGGCCCGCGGCGAGCGCGCCTTCGACATTTATTCGCGGCTGCTGAAAGAGCGGATCATCTTCCTGACCGGCGCCGTTTACGATCAGGTCAGCGCGTTGATCTGCGCGCAATTGCTGTTTCTGGAATCGGAAAACCCGAACAAGGACATCTCGTTCTATATCAACAGCCCCGGCGGCGTCGTGTCGGCCGGCCTCGCGATCTACGACACGATGCAGTACATCCGCAGCCCGGTCAGCACGGTGTGCATCGGTCAGGCGGCGTCGATGGGCAGTCTGTTGTTGACGGCGGGCGCCAAGGGCAAGCGCTTCGCGCTGCCGAACGCGCGCGTGATGGTGCATCAGCCGTCCGGCGGCGCGCAGGGTCAGGCGACCGACATCGAGATTCAGGCGCGCGAAATCCTGTTGCTGCGCAAGCGGTTGAACGAGATTTACGTGAAGCACACGGGACAGCCGATCGAGGCGATCGAACGCAAGCTGGAGCGTGACTCGTATATGTCCGCCGAGGAAAGCAAGGAGTTCGGACTGGTCGACGAAGTGGTGGAAAGCCGCCCGGTGACCGGTTCGGAAGAGACGAGTCGCGCCTGATCGGGCCGTCCGGGTCCGGCCGCAGTCAGTTTCCCAGTGCGGCCGCATCTGAATTTTACAGGTTCATTTCAATGGGTTCCGCATACCAACGGTGGATGTCGGGGATGATCGGGGCGCGCGGAACGCGTGATCCCGGATCGTTCTGCTTGTCCCTGGACGCATCCGCGGGTTAGCATTGCCCGTTGTGCCCCTCGGTTCGCGGGGGAGGAGTATGCATGAGCAAGTCTGGCGATTCGAAAAACACCCTTTATTGCTCGTTCTGCGGCAAGTCCCAGCACGAGGTCCGGAAGCTTATCGCCGGCCCAACCGTGTTCATCTGCGACGAGTGCGTCGAACTCTGCATGGATATCATCCGTGAGGAGCACAAGACGCATTTGGTTAAGTCGCGCGACGGGGTGCCGACCCCGCGTGAGATTTGCAAGGTGCTGGATGATTACGTCATCGGGCAGGACCACGCGAAGAAGGTCCTCGCGGTTGCCGTGCATAACCATTACAAACGGTTGGCGCACGGCCAGAAGAACAACGACGTCGAGATCGCGAAATCCAACATCCTGCTCGTCGGCCCGACCGGGTCCGGCAAGACCCTGTTGGCGCAGACCCTGGCGCGGATTCTGGACGTCCCCTTCACGATGGCCGACGCCACCACGCTGACCGAAGCCGGTTACGTGGGCGAGGATGTCGAGAACATCATCCTGAAGCTGCTGCAATCCGCCGATTACAATGTCGAACGCGCGCAGCGTGGCATCGTCTACATCGACGAGGTCGATAAGATTTCCCGCAAGTCGGATAATCCGTCGATCACCCGCGACGTCAGCGGCGAAGGCGTGCAGCAGGCGCTGTTGAAGATCATGGAAGGCACGGTCGCCTCCGTCCCGCCGCAAGGCGGGCGCAAGCATCCGCAGCAGGAATTCCTTCAGGTCGACACCACCAACATCCTGTTCATCTGCGGCGGCGCGTTCAGCGGGCTCGAACGGATCATCGGTGCCCGCGGCAAGGGCTCGGGCATCGGATACGGCGCCGAAGTGCGTTCGCCGGACGAACGGCGGATGGGCGCGATTCTCAAGGAAGTCGAACCCGAGGATCTCCTGAAATTCGGCCTTATCCCGGAATTCATCGGGCGTTTGCCGGTCGTGGCGACGCTGGAAGACCTGGACGAAGCGGCGCTGATGGAAATCCTGACCAAGCCGAAGAACGCGCTGGTCAAGCAGTACGGCCGTCTGTTCGACATGGAGGGCGTGAAGCTGTCGTTTACCGACGACGCGCTTAAATCCGTGGCGACCCGCGCGATCGCGCGTCGTACCGGCGCGCGCGGCCTGCGCTCCATCATGGAATCCATCCTGCTCTCGACGATGTTCGAATTGCCGGGTCTGGATGGCGTCGAGGAGGTCGTGATCAACCGCGAAGTCGCGGAGGCGCGCGCCAACCCGTTGTATATCCATGGGAAAGAGCGCGCAGAGAACAGCGCCTGAGCCTGGACCAACTCAATTATGTGTCAAGGCCTTGCGCGTTCCGCTCGGGCTGCCGATATCCGCCCGATCGGCAGTTGTGACAACGTGATGAAGCAGGCCGATGAAAGCGGGTTCCGTGCCACGCATGGGCGGAACGACGCTGACTGTCCCATAGGAGGTCAACCATGACGAACTCTGATCGACCCACCCCGGATCGCGGGAGCAAGGCTGAACCGATGGCGGTTCTGCCGCTGCGCGATATCGTCGTCTTCCCGCACATGATCGTGCCGTTGTTCGTCGGTCGCGAAAAATCCGTTCGGGCGTTGGAAGCGGTGATGAAGGAAGACAAGCAGATTCTGCTCGTCGCCCAAAAGAACGCCTCGCAGGACGATCCCTCGGTCGACGACATCTATCGTGTCGGCACCGTCTCCACGATTCTGCAATTGCTCAAGCTGCCCGACAACACGGTCAAGGTGCTCGTGGAAGGCGTACGCCGAGCGCGGATCACCGGCTTCAAGGATACCGACAGCTTCTTCGAAGCGTCCGTTGAACCGATGCCGGACGAAGGCGGCGACAAGAAAGACCTCGAAGCGCTGGGACGTACCGTCGTTTCGCAATTCGAGAGTTATATCAAGCTCAACAAAAAGATCGCGCCCGAGGTACTGGTTTCGCTGAACCAGATCGAGGAGCCGTCGAAGCTCGCCGATACGGTGTCGAGCCACCTTAACCTGAAGATCCCCGAAAAGCAGGAACTGCTGGAAATCGCCAAGGTCGGCGATCGTCTGGAACGCGTCTTCGGGCACATGGAATCCGAAATCGGCGTCCTGCAGGTCGAGAAGAAAATCCGCAGCCGCGTGAAGCGGCAGATGGAGAAGACCCAGCGCGAGTACTATCTGAACGAGCAGCTTAAGGCCATTCAGAAGGAACTCGGCGAGGGCGAGGACGGCAAGGACGAAAACGCCGAGCTGGAAGATCGCATCAAGAAGACGAAGTTTACGAAGGAAGCGCGCGACAAGGCGTTGGCGGAGCTGAAAAAGCTCAAGACCATGAGCCCGATGAGCGCGGAAGCCACGGTGGTGCGCAACTATCTGGATTGGATGCTGTCCATTCCCTGGAAGAAGCGCAGCAAAATCAACAACGACGTGATCGCCGCCGAAAAAATCCTCGAAGCCGACCATTTCGGGCTGGAGAAGGTTAAGGAGCGGATCATCGAGTACCTGGCCGTGCAGGCGCGCAGCCCCAAGGTGCGCGGCGCGATCCTGTGCCTGGTCGGCCCGCCCGGCGTCGGCAAAACCTCTCTCGGCAAATCCATCGCCAAGGCGACCGGGCGCAGCTTCGTGCGCATGTCCCTCGGCGGCGTGCGGGACGAGGCGGAGGTGCGCGGGCATCGTCGGACCTATATCGGTTCGATGCCCGGCAAGGTCATCCAAGGCATGAAGAAGGCCAAGACCTCCAACCCCCTCTTCCTCCTCGACGAAATCGACAAGCTCGGCTCCGACTGGCGCGGCGATCCGTCCTCCGCATTGCTGGAGGTGCTGGATCCCGAACAGAACAGCACGTTCGCCGATCACTATCTGGAGGTCGATTACGATCTGTCCGACGTGATGTTCGTCACCACGGCCAACAGCCTGCGCATGCCGCAGCCGCTGATGGATCGCATGGAGATCATTCGCATCCCCGGCTACACCGAGGATGAGAAGGTCGAGATCGCCAAGCGCCATCTGATCAGCAAGCAGTCGGAAGCGCATGGCCTGAAGAAAGAGGAATGGTCGCTGTCGGAAGACGCGCTGCGCCAGTTGGTGCGGGTCTATACGCGCGAAGCCGGCGTCCGGAATCTGGAACGCGAAATCGCCAACCTCGCCCGCAAGGCGGTGAAGGAAATCGTCACCAAGAAGGCGACGAAGGTTGCGATCACCGTCAAGAATCTGGAAAAATTCGCGGGCGTGCCGAAATACCGCTTTGGCGAGACCGAAGCCGAAGACATGGTCGGCGTCGTCACCGGTCTGGCCTGGACCGAGGTCGGCGGCGAAATCCTGACCATCGAATCGGTGCTGCTGCCGGGCAAGGGCAACATCAAGCAGACCGGCAAGCTGGGCGACGTGATGCAGGAAAGCGTGTCCGCGGCCATGAGCTACGTGCGCAGCCGCTCCATCCGATTCGGCATCAAGCCGACGCTGTTCGACAAGCGCGACATCCACGTGCACGTGCCGGAAGGGGCGACTCCGAAAGACGGCCCGTCCGCCGGCGTGGCGATGGCGACCTCGATCGTATCCGTGCTCACCGGCATTCCGGTGCGGCGGGATATCGCGATGACCGGGGAAATCACGCTGCGCGGTCGCGTGCTGCCGATCGGCGGTCTGAAGGAAAAGCTGCTCGCGGCGCTGCGCGCCGGGATTACGACCGTGTTCATCCCGAAGGATAACGAGAAGGACCTGGCCGAAATTCCGGACAACGTGAAAAAGGGCCTGAAAATCATCGCCGTCGCCGATGTGGACGAGGTGATTGCCCAGGCCCTGGCGCGCCGGCCGGAGCCGATCGAGTGGGAAGAGCCGCCGGAACCCGCCGTGGTTGCCGCGGCCGTCCTTCCGGTGCCTCCGTCGCTGCCGCATTAGGCTCTTCGGCCCGTCGGGATTATCCGGCGGGCCGGCGCTTTGCATTGACGGACGGGAATCCCCGCAACTAGTGTCCGCCGCCGGCCGCCTGGCCGGAGTCGCGAGTCGTGACCGGCCTTCTGGCAGGTCGGTATTTCAGTGAATACGAGAGGGAATAGCAGCAGTGAACAAGATGGACCTCATCGCGGCCGTGGCCGACGGCACAGACCTTACACGCGCCAAGGCAGGCGAAGTGGTCGACGCCGTTTTCAATGCCATCACCGGTGCGTTGAAGGGCAAGGAAGAGGTTCGCCTGGTCGGCTTCGGCACCTTCGCCGCGGCGACCCGCAAGGCCAGCACCGGTCGTAACCCCCGCACGGGTGAGGAAATGGCGATTCCGGAATCCACCACTGTCCGATTCAAGGCCGGCAAGGGCCTTAAGGACGCCGTGGGCTGACGCCACCTGTCCCTGCCGCCCAATCGCTGGGCCGGCAGGGCATCGGCGACAACGGCGCGGGTCCGGGTTTACCGGCACCGCGTTTTTTTTGTATTGATTGAGCCGGTCGGGCGGTTAGCTCAGCGGTAGAGCGTCTCGTTTACACCGAGAGGGTCGGCGGTTCGAAACCGTCACCGCCCACCAAATTCCAGGCCTCGAACACGAGGTTGTCATTTTTCCGCGGCGTTTGTCATTGAGTGGGTTGACGACACTTCCCACCCAGCCTAAACGCTGCGGCCTGCCGATGCGGGTGTAGCTCAGTTGGTTAGAGCGCCGGCCTGTCACGCCGGAGGTCGCGGGTTCGAGCCCCGTCACTCGCGCCAGCATCGCAGAACAATCCCCCCTTAGAAATTCGTTGTGATTGAACCGGTTTTGACCCGCGGCTATGGCGGTCCGAAACGTTCGGGGGTATTGTCCTTTGCGTGCTGCAACGCGATAACCGCCCTGGTTCGCGCGACGTGGCGCGGGCGAACGCGAACGGAACCGATATGCAGCCTGTCCTCCTCGAATACCTGCCGATCCTGGTGTTTCTCGTCATCGCCGTGGGCATCGCCGTCGCGATGGTCGGCGGCTCTCTCCTCGCCGCTCGGCAGAAACCCTACGCGGAGAAACTCTCGGCGTACGAATGCGGGTTTGAGGCGTTTGACGACGCGCGCCGGCAGTTCGACGTGCGGTATTATCTGGTCGCCATTCTGTTCATCATCTTCGATCTGGAAGTCGCCTTCCTGTTCCCCTGGGCCGTGGCGCTCAAGGGACTCGGCGCGCTGGGCTTCTGGTCGATGATCGGGTTCCTGGGCGTGCTGACGATTGGTTTCATCTATGAGTGGTGCAAGGGCGCACTGGAGTGGGAGTGATTTCATGAGCGACACCGTCATCGCCTGGAACCGCGACCATCTGCCGCCGGGCCCCGAACAAGACGCCGTCATCAAGGGCATCACCGGCGAGATCGCCGACAAGGGCTTCCTGGTCGCGAATATCGACAAGGTCGTGAACTGGGCCCGCACAGGCAGCCTGTGGCCCATGACGTTCGGCTTGGCCTGCTGCGCGGTGGAAATGATCCACGCCTATATGCCGCGCTATGACCTCGACCGACTCGGGATCATCCCGCGCGCCTCACCGCGCCAGTCCGACGTGATGATCGTCGCGGGAACGCTGACCAACAAAATGGCCCCCGCGCTGCGCAAGGTCTACGACCAGATGCCCGAACCGCGCTGGGTCATCTCGATGGGCAGTTGCGCCAACGGCGGCGGCTACTACCATTATTCCTATTCGGTGGTGCGCGGCTGCGATCGCGTCGTGCCGGTCGATATTTACGTGCCGGGCTGTCCTCCGACGGCCGAGGCCTTGGTTTACGGCATCATGCAGTTGCAGAAGAAAATTCGCCGCACCGGGACGATTCTCCGTGGCTGAGGACGCGCAGGCGGCGGAAGCGCCGGTCAAGGAACCCACCCCGCTGGAGTTGCTGGGGGAGGGGATCTGCACGCTCGCCGGCGTCGTCGGCATGCACATCCAGCACGACGAACTGACAGTGTCGGCGGAGCGGGATGCGTTGATCGCGGTGATGACCGCGCTGCGCGACGATCCGCGCTGGGCGTTCGAACAGGTCATGGATATCTGCGGAGTCGATTGGCCCGAGCGGGCGGATCGATTCGATGTGGTCTACAATCTGCTCTCGGTGTCGCTGAACCAGCGCGTGCGGGTGATCGTGACCACCGATACGGTCAAGCCGGTGCCGTCGGTGCACACGATCTGGCCGGTCGCGACCTGGTGGGAGCGTGAGGCCTGGGATTTGTTCGGCATCGTGTTCTCCGGCCAGCCGGACCTGCGCCGCATCCTGACGGACTACGGGTTCGAGGGGCATCCGCTGCGCAAGGACTTCCCGCTGACCGGGTATGTAGAACTGCGTTACGACGAGGATCGCAAGTCCGTGGTCTACGAACCCGTGAAGTTGACGCAGGATTTCCGGACCTTCGATTTCCTGTCGCCGTGGGAGGCGATGACGACGCTGCCCGGCGACGAGAAGGCCCGCGACCGCAAGGTGGGTGGCTGACATGGATATGCAAGACCGCGTGGTCACCACCAAGACGGTGGAGATCGACAGCCATTCGATCAATTTCGGCCCGCAGCATCCCGCCGCGCACGGTGTGCTCCGGCTGATCCTGGAACTTGATGGCGAAGTTGTGGAACGCGCCGATCCGCATATCGGCCTGCTGCATCGCGGCACCGAAAAGCTGATCGAGTACAAGACCTATATGCAGGCGGTGCCGTATTTCGACCGTTTGGATTACGTCTCCCCGATGTGTGAGGAGCACGCCTTCGCGCTGGCGGTGGAAAAGCTGCTGGGGATCACCGCGCCGGACCGGGCGCAGTGGATCAGGGTGCTGTTCGCCGAAATTACCCGCGTGCTGAACCACCTGTTGAATCTCACGACCTATGCCCTCGATGTCGGCGCGATCACGCCGGCGCTTTGGGGCTTTGAAGAGCGCGAGAAGCTGATGGAGTTCCATGAGGCCGCGTCCGGCGCGCGCCTGCATGCGAATTATTTCCGTCCCGGCGGCGTGTCCAAGGACTTGCCCGCGGGTCTGGAAGAGAAGATCCACGAATGGTCGCTGACATTCCCGAAATTCCTCGACGACCTGGAGGAATTGTTGACCGGCAACCGGATCTGGAAGCAGCGCACGGTCGATATCGGCATTATGTCGGCGGAGCAGGCTTTGGCCTGGGGCTTCAGCGGTCCGCCGCTGCGCGCGTCCGGCGTGCCGTGGGATTTGCGACGCTCCCAGCCCTATGACAAATACGCCGAGGTTGAGTTCCAGGTTCCGGTGACGCGCAACGGCGATTGCTATGACCGCTATCTGATCCGGCTGGCGGAAACGCGCGAAAGCGTGAAGATCATCCAGCAGGCGCTGGCGAAGATGAAGCCGGGACCGATCAAGGTGCAGGATCGCAAGTTCGCTCCGCCGAAGCGGAGCGAGATGAAGCGGTCGATGGAAGCGCTGATCCATCACTTCAAGTTGTACACCGAAGGGTACCATGTGCCGGCCGGCACGACCTACACCGCGGTGGAAAGCCCGAAGGGCGAATTCGGCGTTTACCTCGTGGCCGACGGAACCAACAAACCCTATCGCTGCAAAATCCGCTCGACGGGGTTCGCCTTCCTGCAGGCGACGGATGTCATGACCAAGCGCCACATGCTGGCCGATGTCTGCGCGATCATTGGATCGCTTGACGTCGTGTTCGGCGAGATCGACAGGTAGACCATGGCGAACGCACATACCGGCGCATTTGAGCAACCCTCCTCCTTTGCCTTCGACTCGGAGAGCGAGGCGGAGATCGCGATGCTGATCGCGCGCTATCCGGCGGGTAAGCAGGCCAGCGCGGTGATCCCGCTTCTATATGTCGTGCAACGGCAGATGAAGCGTCAGACCGACAGCGCCTGGGTCCCGGTCAAGGGGATGGACGCGATCGCCGAACGTCTCGGCATGGCCCCGATCCGCGTTTACGAGGTCGCGACGTTCTACTTCATGTTCAACATGAAGCCGATCGGGAAGTACCATTTGCAGCTCTGCACGACGACTCCGTGCTGGCTGCGCGGGTCCGACGATGTGGTCGCGGCCTGCCGCAAGGAAACCGGCATTCAGGGCTGGGGCGAAACCAGCGCCGACGGCATGTTCACGATGACCGAGGTCGAATGCGTCGGCGCCTGCGTGAACGCGCCGATCCTGCAGGTCGACGACGACTTCTACGAAGACATGGACGCCGAAAAAGTCGCGCAACTGCTTGGCGCGCTGCGCCGTGGAGAGCGACCGCCGAAAGGGTCCATGAGCGGACGGCAGAACTCCGCCGCCGAGGGCGGGCCGACGACGCTGACCACTCTGCAATTCGCACCGGAGGCCTGAGCGCGATGCTGCAGGACAAGGACCGCATCTTCACCAATCTCTACGGTATTCACGATCCGCTGCTGAAGGGCGCGCGGGCGCGTGGCGATTGGGACAATACCAAGTCGATCCTGGAACGCGGGCGGGATGCCATCATTCAGGAGATGAAGGACTCCGGGTTGCGCGGTCGCGGCGGGGCTGGGTTTCCGACCGGCCTGAAGTGGTCGTTCATGCCGAAGCAGTCCGATCGGCCGTGCTATCTGGTGGTGAACGCCGACGAGTCCGAGCCCGGCACCTGCAAGGACCGCGATATCCTGCGCCACGACCCGCATAAGCTGGTTGAAGGCTGCCTGATCGCCGGTTTCGCAATGGGCGCCTGCGCTGCCTATATATATGTACGCGGGGAGTTCTTTAACGAAGGCCGCATGTTGCAGGCCGCGGTCGACGAGGCCTATGCCGCCGGCCTGATCGGCAAGAACGCCTGCGGTTCCGGCTACGATTTCAACGTCTTCGTACATCGCGGCGCGGGTGCTTATATCTGTGGCGAGGAAACCGCCCTGATTGAAAGCCTTGAAGGCAAAAAGGGCATGCCGCGGATGAAGCCGCCATTTCCGGCCGGAGTCGGCCTGTATGGCTGTCCGTCCACGGTCAATAACGTCGAGAGCATCGCGGTCGCGCCGACGATCCTGCGGCGCGGGGCGGCGTGGTTCACCTCTATCGGGCGTCCGAACAATGCCGGCCCGAAGCTGTTCTGCATCTCCGGGCACGTCAACAAGCCCTGCAATGTCGAGGAAGAACTCGGCATTCCCATGCGCGAACTGATCGAAAAACATGCCGGCGGCGTGCGCGGCGGCTGGGATAATCTGCTGGCGGTCATCCCCGGCGGGGCGTCTGTGCCGATGATCCCGAAATCGATCTGCGACGACATCCCGATGGATTTCGACAGCCTGCGCGGCGTGCGCAGCGGGTTGGGCACGGCGGCGGTGATCGTGATGGACAAGTCCACCGATCTGATCAAAGCCATCGCGCGCCTGTCGAAATTCTACATGCACGAAAGCTGCGGCCAGTGCACGCCGTGCCGCGAGGGCACCGGCTGGATGTGGCGCACCATGACCCGCATGGTCGAAGGCCGAGCGGAAGCGGCGGAAATAGATACGCTGGAACAGGTGACGAAGCAGATTGAAGGGCATACGATTTGCGCCCTGGGCGATGCCGCCGCCTGGCCGATCCAGGGACTGATCCGCCATTTCCGCCCGATGATGGAAGAGCGCATCGCGGCCTATAAATCCCGCAACGTCCCGCGTATGGCGGCGGAGTAGTTTCATGCCCAAACTCACCATCGACGGCATCGAGGTCGAAGTTCCCAACGGCTCGACCATCCTGCAAGCCGCCGAAGCCGCCGGGATCGAAATTCCGCGCTTTTGCTATCACGAGCGTCTGTCGATCGCTGGCAACTGCCGCATGTGCCTGGTGGAAGTGGAAAAGACTCCGCCCAAACCGATTGCCTCCTGCGCCTATCCGGCGGGCGAAGGCATGGTCGTGCATACCGATACGCCCATGGTGCGCAACGGGCGCAAGGGCGTGATGGAATTCCTGTTGATCAACCACCCCCTGGATTGCCCGATTTGCGATCAGGGCGGGGAATGCGATCTGCAGGATCAATCCGTCGGCTACGGCGGCGATCATTCGCGCTATGACGAGAACAAGCGCGCGGTTAAGGACAAGAACCTCGGCCCGCTGGTGAAGACAGTGATGACGCGCTGCATCCATTGCACGCGTTGTATCCGCTTCATCACCGAAGTCGCGGGGGTGCCCGATCTCGGCGCAACGTCTCGTGGCGAACATATGGAAGTCGGCACCTACGTCGAAAAGGCGTTGGGCTCGGAACTTTCCGCCAATATCATCGACCTCTGCCCGGTCGGCGCGTTGACCTCCAAGCCCTATGCCTTCGTCGCTCGGCCCTGGGAACTGACCAAGGTCGACAGCATCGACGTGTTGGACGCGGTCGGCACCAATATCCGCATCGATGCCCGCGGTTCCGAAGTGCTGCGCATCCTGCCGCGCGTGAATGAAGACGTGAACGAGGAATGGCTGGGCGATAAATCGCGCTTCGCCGTGGATGGTCTGAAGCGCCGTCGCCTTGATCGTCCCTGGGTGCGTCGAGACGGCAAGCTGCAACCGGCGACCTGGAACGAGGCATTTGCTGCCATCGCCGACCGGATCAAGGGCGTTGGCGGCGATCGGATCGGTGCCATCGCCGGCGACCTCTGCGATGCGGAAAGCGTGCTCGCGCTCAAGGATCTGATGGGTGCCTTGGGCTCCTCCAATATCGATTGCCGTCAGGACGGCGCGAAGCTCGATGCCGCTCGGCGTGACTTCTACTGCTTCAACACCTCCATCGTCGGGATCGAGGAAGCCGACGCGCTGCTGATCGTCGGGTCCAACCCGCGCAAGGAAGCGCCGGTGTTGAACGCACGCATCCGCAAGGCGTTTGTCGCCAACGGCATGAAGATCGGCGTGATCGGCGCGGAAACCGATCTGACCTATAAGGTCACGCATCTCGGCGACGGCCCGAACGCTTTGGCAAATGCGGCGGCATTCCTGGCGGGCGCGCAAAAGCCGATGATCCTGGTCGGGCAGGGGGCTTTGACCCGCGCCGACGGGGCGGCGATCCTGGCGGCGTGCTGGAAGCTGGCCGCCGAAGTGGGCGCGCTTAAATCCGATTGGCATGGCTTCAATGTGCTGCACACCGCCGCCGGCCGCGTCGGTGCCCTGGATCTCGGCTTCGTGCCGACAGGCGCTGGCAAGGATGTCGCCGGCATGATGGGCGGCGGCGTCGACGTCCTCTGGCTGCTCGGCGCCGACGGCTTCGACTCGGCGCGCATCGGCGCCAATACCTTCGTGATCTACCAGGGTCACCACGGCGACGCCGGCGCACATCGCGCGGATGTCATCCTGCCGGGCGCGGCTTATACGGAAAAATCAGGCACTTACGTCAACACCGAAGGGCGTGCGCAGCGCGGCTTCATGGCCATCCACCCGCCCGGTGAGGCGCGGGAGGATTGGACCATTCTGCGCGCCTTCAGCGGCATCATCGGGCGCGCCTTACCCTACGACACGATCGAGGCGTTGCGCGCTCGGATGGAGCAGGTGAATCCCGTGTTCGGGCGCATCGGCCACCTGCCGCGCTTCGGCTGCGGCGATCTGTCCGGCCCGGCCGGCGATCCTGCGGCGATCGGTTCGGCGGCTTTCGCTCCGGCGATCGAAGACTATTATCAGACCGATCCGATCAGCCGATCCAGCCCGACCATGGCGGCCTGCACGGCGAGCCATGGCGGCGCGCAAGCGCTGGCGGCGGAGTAACGCACGATGCTGGATTTTCTGTTCAACACAGACATCGGCCTGGTCATTCTGACCTTCGCCAAGGCACTGGCCTTGCTGGTGCCGCTGCTGATCGGCGTTGCCTATCTGACCTATGCCGAACGTAAGGTGATGGCGGCGATTCAGTTGCGGAAGGGACCGAACGTTGTCGGGCCGTTCGGTCTGCTTCAGCCCTTCGCCGACGCGATCAAGATGATCACCAAGGAAACCATCATTCCATCCGGGTCCAACCGGGTGTTGTTCGTGATGGCGCCGATGCTGACCTTCATTCTGGCGATGCTGGCCTGGGCCGTCATTCCCGTGAACGACGGCTGGGCGATCGCCGACATCAATGTCGGTATCTTGTATTTGTTCGCGATTTCCTCGCTGGGCGTTTACGGCGTGATCATCGCGGGCTGGGCGTCGAACTCAAAATACGCCTTCCTCGGCGCGCTGCGGTCCGCCGCGCAGATGGTCAGCTACGAAGTCTCCATGGGCTTCGTGTTGGTGACGGTCCTGCTGTGCGTCGGCAGCCTGAACCTGACCGATGTCGTGCGGGCACAGTCGAAGATTTGGTTCTGCATCCCGCTGTTCCCGATGTTCGTCATCTTCTTCATCTCGGCGCTGGCGGAAACCAACCGCTCTCCGTTCGACATTCCCGAAGGTGAATCGGAAATCGTCGCCGGCTTCTTCGTCGAATACAGCTCCATGAGCTTCGGCCTGTTCTTCCTCGGCGAATACGCGAACATGATCCTCATGAGCGCGATGACCTCGATCCTGTTTCTCGGCGGATGGCTGCCGCCGTTCGGGATCGAGCCGTTCACCTGGATCCCCGGACCGTTCTGGCTGATCCTGAAGATCGTGCTGTTGCTGTTCGTGTTTATCTGGGTCCGCGCCACCATGCCGCGCTACCGCTACGATCAGTTGATGCGCCTGGGGTGGAAGGTGTTCCTGCCGTTCTCCCTGATCTGGCTGGTGCTGACCGCCGGGGTACTGATGGCTTTCGGCTTGCTTCCCAATGCGTGACGTCATTTTCACGGAGCGTGCCTGATGGCATTCCTCGACCGTACCGCGCGCAGCCTGCTGCTCGGCGAACTCGTCGCCGGGCTCAGCCTGACATTGCGCTATTTTTTCAAGCCCAAGGTTACGATCAACTACCCCTATGAAAAGGGGCCGATCAGCCCGCGTTTCAAGGGGGAGCACGCGTTGCGCCGCTACCCCAACGGGGAAGAACGCTGCATCGCGTGTAAACTGTGTGAGGCGATTTGCCCGGCGCAGGCCATCACGATTGAGGCCGAACCGCGCGATGACGGCTCTCGCCGGACCACGCGCTACGACATCGACATGACCAAATGCATCTATTGCGGGTTGTGCGAGGAAGCGTGCCCGGTCGATGCGATCGTCGAGGGGCCGAATTTCGAATTCGCGACCGAAACGCGCGAAGAGCTGCTCTATAACAAGGACAAGCTGCTGGCGAACGGTGATCGCTGGGAACCCGAGCTTGCCCGCCGGCTTGAGCTGGACGCACCCTACCGATGATCACGCAAGTCCTGTTCTATCTGTTCGCGGCGGTGCTGATTGTGTCGGCCGCGATGGTGGTCAGCGCCCGCAACCCCGTTCATTCGGTGCTGTTTCTGATCCTGGCCTTCTTCAACGCGGCGGCCCTGTTCCTGATCGCGGGCGCGGAGTTCCTGGCGATGACCCTGGTCATTGTCTATGTCGGCGCGGTCGCGGTGCTGTTCCTGTTCGTCGTCATGATGCTCGACGTCGACTTCGCCGAATTGCGCGGCGGGTTTCAGCGCTATCTGCCGGTCGGCGCCGCCGTCGGGATCGTGCTGCTGGTCGAACTGACGATCGTGCTGGGCGGCTGGAAACTCGCCCCCGGATCGGTCAAGGCGCATATGTCGCCGACCCCCGCGAATATCTCGAATACCGAGGCGTTGGGCCGTCTGCTCTACACCGACTACATCTTCCTGTTTCAGGCCTCCGGCTTGGTGCTGCTGGTCGCGATGATCGGCGCCATCGTGCTGACGCTGCGCGATCGCAAGACCTCGCGCCATCAGAACATCCGCGTGCAGACCGAACGCTCGGTCGCCGAAACGCTGGAGATGATGACGGTCGAACTGGGTGCGAGCACCAATCGCTCCGGCGGGTTCCTGCGTCCGAAGCCTCCGGAACCCGAAAAAGTGGAAGAACCCGCGGGAGGTCACGGCCATGGCCATCACTGACCGCGCGACAGGGAGACGCCAGCCATGATGGCAGTCGGCATTGGCCATTATCTCGTGGTGTCCGCGATCCTGCTGGTGCTCGGGATTTTCGGCATCTTTCTGAACCGGAAGAACGTCATCGTCATTCTGATGGCGATCGAGTTGATCCTGCTCGCGGTCAACCTGAACCTCGTGGCCTTCTCGGCGGCGCAGAACGATCTCGCCGGTCAGATACTCGCGATGCTGGTCTTGACCGTCGCGGCGGCCGAGGCGGCCATCGGTCTGGCTATCGTCGTGGTCTATTTCCGCAACCGCGGATCGATCCAGGTTGAAGACGTCAACCTGATGAAGGGCTGACATGATTTACGCTCTCGCCGTCTTCGCCCCGCTCGCGGGCGCGATCGTCTCGGGCCTCCTCGGCAAAACGATCGGGGATCGCGGCGCGATGTTCGCCTCGGTGCTCGGCATGGCCGTGGCCGCCGTCTGCGGACCGCTGGCGTTCTTTCAACTGACCATCGGCGGCGCTCATCCCGATGTCATTCATCTGGCGCCCTGGGTCGAGGCCGGGAAGTTCCATGTCGAATGGGCGCTGCGCTACGATCCGCTGTCGGCGGCGATGGTCGGCATGGTGTCGTTCGTGTCGATGCTGATCCATGTCTATTCGATCGGCTATATGTCGCACGACGCCACGCGCTGGCGCTTCTTCGCCTACCTGTCGCTGTTCACCTTCGCCATGCTGATGCTGGTGACGGCCGACAACCTGCTGCAACTGTTCTTCGGTTGGGAAGGCGTCGGCCTCTGCTCCTACCTGCTGATCGGCTACTGGTATGAAAAGCCGTCGGCCTGCGCCGCGGCGATCAAGGCCTTCGTCGTCAACCGCATCGCCGATCTGCCCTTCGCGGTCGGCCTCGCCTTGATCTTCTTCAAGTTCGGCTCCATCGAATTCGCCTCGATCTTCTCCGCCGTCGCGGCGCATCAGGCCGACACCTACAGCGTGTTTGGTTGCACCTGGTCGGCGATCGAGGTGATCGGCTTCCTGCTGTTCATCGGCGCCATGGGCAAATCCGCGCAGCTTGGCCTGCATGTCTGGCTGCCGGACGCGATGGAAGGCCCGACCCCGGTTTCCGCGCTGATCCATGCCGCGACGATGGTCACCGCCGGCGTTTTCCTGATGGCGCGCATGTCGCCGCTGATGGAATTCGCGCCCTATGCGTTGAGCTTCGTGACATTCGTCGGCGCATCCACCGCGTTGTTCGCAGCGACGATCGGCTGCACGCAGACCGACATCAAGCGCGTCATCGCCTATTCCACCTGCTCGCAGCTTGGCTACATGTTCGTTGCCGCCGGCGTCGGCGCGTATCAGGCTTCGGTGTTCCACCTGATCACGCACGCTTTCTTCAAGGCGCTGCTGTTCCTGGGCGCCGGCTCGGTCATCCATGCGATGTCGGATGAACAGGACATGCGCAAGATGGGTGGGCTGGCCAAGCTGATCCCGGTCACCTGCACCGTCATGTGGATCGGCAATCTGGCGCTGGCCGGTATCCCGCCCTTTGCCGGCTTCTATTCCAAGGACGCGGTCGTCTCCGCTGCCTATGCCGCCCATACCGGCGTCGGCACATACGCCTTCGTCTGCACGCTGCTCGCGGCGTTCCTGACCGCCTTCTATTCCTGGCGCCTGCTGATCATGACCTTCTACGGCAAGCCGCGCGCCGACCATCATACGATGGAACATGTGCACGAAAGCCCGTACGTCATGCTCGTGCCGCTGTTCGCGCTGTCGTTCGGGGCGGTCCTGTCCGGCTGGGCGTTGGAGGATTGGTTCGTCGGGCACGACTGGAAGCACTTCTGGCACGGCGCGATCTTCAACGGACCCGGCAACCATCTGATGGACCACATCCATCATGTCCCGGGCTGGGTGGCGCACGCGCCGCTGGTGGTCGGGTTGCTGGGCATTGGGCTCGCCTACGTCATGTATATGTACAACCCGCTGCTGCCCGTTCGCCTCGCGGAGCGTTTCCGTCCGATCTACCTGCTGTTGCTGAACAAATGGTATTTCGACGAAATCTATAACGCGCTGATCGTGCGGCCGCTGATGTGCATCGCGCGGGGGCTGTGGCAGACCGGCGACGCAACGCTGATCGACGGCGTGCCGAATGCCCTTGCCAGCCTGACCGGCGGAAGTTCGCGCCAGATCGTGCGCATCCAGACGGGATCGCTGGCGGTTTATGCCTTTGTCATGCTGATCGGCGTCGTCGCGCTGATCGGCGTCTTCATGCTGGTCCGGTGATCCCGATGAATGCCGCTGGTTTTCCGATCCTTTCGCTTATCACCTGGCTGCCGCTCCTCGGCGGTCTCGTGATCCTGTCGGTCCGCGGCGATGAGGCGACGGTCGCCTCCAACGCTCGTTGGACCGCGCTTTGGACCAGCCTGATCGTGCTGGTGCTGTCGCTCGTGCTCTGGGTAAAGTTCGACCCGACGGACGGCGGCTTCCAGTTCGTCGAAAGCCTCGCCTGGCTGCCGCAATACAAAGTCGGATACAAAATGGGCGTCGACGGCATTTCGGTGCTGTTCGTGCTGCTGTCCACCGTGCTGACGCCGCTGTGCATCCTGGCAAGCTGGGAAAGCATCCAGACTCGCGTGCGGGAGTTCATGATCTCGTTCCTGATCCTGGAAACGATGATGGTGGGCATGTTCTGCGCGCTGGATTTCATCGTCTTCTACATGTTCTTCGAAGCGGTGCTGATCCCGATGTATCTGATCATCGGGGTATGGGGCGGTCCGCGCCGCGTTTATGCGGCGGTGAAGTTCTTCCTCTACACGCTCACCGGCTCGGTCCTGATGCTGCTCGCGCTGCTGGCGATGTGGCTCTACGCCGGAACGACCGACATCCCCACGCTGATGGAGACGAAGTTCCCCGCGGGCATGCAGACCTGGCTGTTCCTGGCTTTCCTCGCCTCTTTCGCCGTGAAGGTGCCGATGTGGCCGGTGCATACCTGGCTGCCGGACGCCCACGTCGAGGCTCCGACCGCGGGCTCCGTCATCCTCGCCGGCGTGCTGTTGAAGATGGGTGGATACGGCTTCCTGCGCTTCTCCATCCCGATGCTGCCCGACGCGTCCGCCTATTTCGCGCCCTTCATGTTCACCATGTCGGTGATCGCGGTCATCTACACCTCCCTCGTCGCCCTGGCGCAGGAGGATATGAAGAAGCTGATCGCCTACTCCTCCGTCGCCCATATGGGCATCGTGACGATCGGTATGTTCACCTTTAACGAGCAAGGCATCCAGGGCGCGCTGTTCCAGATGCTGTCCCACGGGGTTGTCTCCGCCGCCTTGTTCCTTGTCGTCGGCGTGGTCTACGACCGCATCCACTCGCGCGAAATCGCGCGCTACGGCGGGCTGGCCGACCGCATGCCGGCCTATGCCTTCGTCTTCATGCTGTTCACCATGGCCTCGGTCGGCCTGCCGGGCACCGCGGGCTTCGTCGGGGAATTCCTGGTGATCGTGGGCGCGTTGCAGGTGAATTTCTGGGTCGCGATGCTGGGCGGCGCGGGCATGATCCTGGGCGCGGCCTATATGCTCTACCTCTACCGCCGCGTGATGTTCGGACGCATCACGCGCGACGATCTGCTGCACATCATGGACCTCAGCCCGCGTGAATGGGCGGTGTTCGCGCCGCTGATCGTGCTGACGATGTGGATGGGCATCTACCCGTCCAGCTTCACCGGCTTTTGGGACGCAAGCGTCGCCGCCATGGTCAAGCACCATCTCGCCGCATTGGAATCGACCGTGAAGCTCGCAGGGATCGCGCACTGATGAACTGGATATTGGCCCTGCCCGAGATCGTCCTGGCCTGTATTGGCATGGCGATCCTGGTCTTCGGCGTGCTGCGCAAGCAGGACGAAACGCAGCTTTGCACCATGTTCACGATCGGCGGCTTCCTGATCGCGGGCCTGCTGGTGATCAGCGGCGCCGGCGGTTCCGGCTATCACGGCCAGTTCGTCGCCGACTCCTTCGCCGCGTTCAACAAGATCCTGATCCTGATCGGCGGCGCGCTGACCGCCGTGCTGGCGCTGGATTGGAACCGCAAGGAAGGCATCGGCCGGTTCGAATTCCCGGTTTTGATGCTGTTCGCGACCGTCGGCATGATGATCATGACCTCGTCGTCGAACCTCATGACGATGTATCTCGGTCTGGAACTGCAATCCCTGGCGCTCTACGTCCTCGCGGCCTTCGCCCGCGACGACGTGCGATCGTCCGAGGCCGGTCTGAAGTATTTCGTGCTCAGCAGCCTTGCCTCCGGCCTGCTGCTCTATGGCGTATCGCTGGTCTACGGCTTCTCCGGCACGATGGACTTCAACCAGTTGAGCGCGATGCTCACCGCGCCGTCCGATGCCTCGCCGGGCCTGATCGTCGGCGTGGTGTTCGTGCTGGTCGGGCTGGCGTTCAAGGTATCCGCCGTGCCGTTCCATATGTGGACGCCGGATGTCTACGAAGGCGCGCCGACCCCGGTGACGGTGTTCTTCGCCTCCGCCCCCAAGGTCGCGGCGATGGCCCTGCTGCTGCGCGTCATGGCCACCCCGTTCGGCCATCTGCTGGTAAGCTGGCAGAGCCTGATCGTCATCATGGCGATCTGCTCCATGGTCCTGGGCGCGCTGGCCGCGATCGGGCAGACCAACATCAAGCGACTGATGGCCTATTCCTCCATCGGTCACATGGGCTACGCGCTCGCCGGCCTCGCGGTCGGCACGTCCGAAGGCGTGCGCGGCGTGCTGGTCTATATGGCCATCTACGCCGCGATGACGATCGGCACCTTCGGCTGCATCCTCGCCATGCGGCGGCAGGGCAAGTCGGTGGAGAAAATTTCAGACCTTTCCGGGCTGTCGTCGAACGATCCCGCGCTGGCGTTGGCGCTGGCTGTGTTCATGTTCAGCCTCGCCGGTATCCCGCTGATGTCGGGCTTCTTCGCCAAGCTCTACATCTTCCTGGCGGCGGTGCAGGGCGGGTTGTGGACGCTGGCCGTGGTCGGCGTGCTGACCAGTGTCGTGGGCGCGTTCTACTACATCCGCATCATCAAGGTGATGTACTTCGACCAGCCCGGGGAAGCCTTCGATCCTCGCCCCGCCGGACTGTCAGTGGTGGTCGCGGCGACAGGCTTGTTCACCGCGTTCTTCTTCCTGTTCCCGGCCCCGGTTGTCGATGCGGCCCAGGTCGCCGCAAAGGTCATCTTCCGCTAAACTCGACCGCGCAACAAAAAGCCCGCCGAACACACCGTTCGGCGGGCTTTTTTGTGCCGCTCAGCCCTCCGCGATGTAGGTCACGAGGGCCGGCGCATCACCGCCCAGTTCCCGCACGAAGAACGCATCCCCATCCGCCGCGAAGCCCATGCGGGGATACAAATCCGCCACCACGCCGTTCTTCGCCGTCGGCTGATATTCGCCCTTCAGCCGCTTCACGCCCATGCCTTCCGCGACATCGATCAGACCATTCAGGATGAACTCCTCCGCCGAACGGGAGAAGATGCGGCAGCTCATGAGCCAGCTGTCGATCCGCAGCGTGTCGTCTTCCTTGAACGCGATCAGGGTGGATGTCAGCCCATGGTCGCCGAACTTGTCGGCCAGACGAAAGGCCAGCACCACGGCGTCGTTCCGATCCAGGAACTCGCGAATTTTGCCCTCGGGATAGCGCCGGTTCGTAACGTTGAACTGGTTGGTCTTGACCTCCAACTGCGCAACGCGGGCAATATCGGCTTCGTCGGGGCGGCCAAGCCGAGCGCGCATGTCGAGGCCGGCGAGGTAGCCGCCGATGTCGGTGGCATTCGCCTGTTCCGCCAGCGCCGCCGACCGTGCCGCATACGCCGCTGCTCGGCCTAAGTCTTCCTGCGTGTAATGCGGCAGGTCGAGCCAGTGCCCCTCGTCGAACAATTCGATGAATTTGGCGGGGTCGGTGCCCATGTGGACGACCGCGACCTCCGGCAGTTCCTGACGCACCAGGTCGCATTCGGCCGGGTTGTCGTCGCAGAACACGAAGCTGTCGATGCCGACGTTCAGTTCCTTGGCGATCTTGCGCAGACCGCCCGCCTTGTCGTTCCAGGAGCATTCGAACGCGGCGAAGTCGGAGCGTTTCAGCGCGGAACTGCCGTGCGTTAGGCCGAGTTCGGCGATTTCCGGCGCATTCTTGGAGCAGACCGCAAGGATGATCCCGCGTTCGCCCAACGCCTTGATATAGCGCTGCCATTCCTCGAACGCTTCGCCGGCTGGGGAGGCGGAGCCAAGCACGATGCCTTCAACGCCGTCATCGCCGATGACGCCGCCCCACAGCGTATTGTCGAGGTCGAGCACCAGAACCTTTTTGGCGCGCGCGTTCGCCGCCCGCCATGCGGCGCGGAAGCTGGGCAGATAGTCGGGCAGCCACTTCTGATCGAAGTCCAGCTTGGCGGAGTAGTAGAACTTGCTGGGGGTAAAGCGGCGGGAGCCAAGCTCGTTGGCCAGGGACTCCATGTCGACGAAGGTGACGATGCCGCTGCCGGCTTCCAGCAGCTTTTCGTTCAGTCGGCGGATCTGATTGGCCGGGGCGGCGGGGGCGAGGCGTTCGGCCACGCCGCAATAGCGCTGCGACGGCGGCACCAGCATGTGCTGGATGATTTTCGCGCCCTTGCCGGCAAGCTGCGCCCAGATGCCGCGGAACAGCCCGACTTTGGAGTCCAGGGCCTTATCGACGTCCTCCGCCGACAGGCCGATCGGCATCGGGGCGACCAGGTCGCGCCAATGCGTGGCGATCACCACCAGTTCCGGCGCAAAAGCATGCAGCGGGGAGGAGGGGTTCAGCACCTCCTGCACATAGGACCCATAGGGCGCCTGATAGGTGATGGGGAACACGCCTTCCTGCACGACGGCGCAGGCGACCGCGCGGGTCAGGTAGTCGATGGTCACCGCGCCCAGCACGGCGATACGCTGGGTCGGGGTGTTCGGCGGCAGCAGCGTCAGATCGGCGGCGGCTTCGGCGATAGCGTCCCCGGTCTGGAAGATCGTCGGCAGCGTCGGTGCCTTGTTATTGAAGCCCTGGCGCAGGCCCGCGAGAAAAGCGGCTGGGGTGTTGGGGCGGTCGAGCATTCGGATAGGTCCCTTCCAGTGCGACGGTTTCGCCTTTTAGCCGAATTCACAGCGAAGGCGGACGATTTTTCGCGGACATTCGATTGCTGGGAAAAGCGTGGCAAGGTCTGTATATCGGGGGGGCTTGCCGCCTTGTTCAGTACGGGAAATCGCTCGCCATCATGAGTACCGTGGATACGACGTCCCGTCCGGACGGTTTCGCGCTGCCGGAAAGCTTGCTGGCGTTCGAAAGCATCGGCGACAACTGCGAACTGGGTTTGGTGCAGCGGCGCGCGGGCGTGGAGCCCATGGGCCTGTTCCGGTTCGTCGGCGCGCCGTTGACGCATCTGCTGCGCGCGATGCGGGCGGATTTCGCGGGCATGGAGAAGCCGGAAAACGTCAAGGTTTTGCTTGAGCATGGCGAATACATGATCAAGCTGACGAAGTACGATTTCGTCTACCACGCCTTCGTAAAGCCGGGGGAAATCGATCCGGCCGTTCTGCACAAGTTGGAATGCCGCAAACTGCGTGCCCTGATCGCGAAGTTTCGCGGCGATATGCAATCCGGCGAGAAGGTCTTCGTCTTTCGCCAGAACGAACCGCTTTTGGCCAATCATCTGGTCGATCTGCGCGTGGCCCTGGCGGCATACGGGCGTTCAGTACTGCTCTGGGTGCAGGAAGGGCGGCAGGATCATCCGCCCGGCACGGTGGAGGTGATCGACGATACCCTGATGGTCGGTTACGTGCGCCGCCTGGCCTTGCGCCAAAGCGTGCCGGACCTCGATTACGACTCCTGGATCGACGTGCTGCGCCTTGCGCACGAGCTTCGGCCGGATAAGCGGGGCGCGCAGGCCGCTCCCAGGCCGGCGGTCGGGTTGGAACCCGCTCCGAAACATACACTGACCTTCGGCGTGGACGGAAACGCCGAACCCGCCATGGGCTACGGCTGGTCGGCACCGGAAAACGGCTTCACCTGGGCGATTGAGGACAAAAGCCTGCTGACCCTCGCCGAACTGCCCCCGGCGGAGGATTACTGGCTGGAACTCGACGTTATCCCGTATGAGGCGCCGCCCGCGATCCCCGCGCAGCGTCTGACCATCGCGGTGAACGGCGAAACCGTGCAGACCTACGACCGTCTGGCGCGGGGCGTGGTGGCCTGCACCATACCGGGGGCGTTGATCCGCGGGCGGCCGTCGATTGAAATCCGCCTCGATCATCCCGACGCGGCGAGCCCGAGCGTGGTGGCGGAGGTCGATGACGAACGGCGCCTTGCGATTGCCTTCCGCTGGGTAACATTGACCTGTATCGGCCTGCTTACCGAACGCAGCCGGATATGAGCGCGGGCGTATCGGGTCAGCCAGGCTTTCCCAACCGGCTGCGGCGCTATAGCTGGGCACCGGACCTTTGGTTACAGACGGCGCGGGTCGATGCGCGTAGTACCGGATTGATCACGGTCGGATGTCCGGTCGATTTTCATGCGATCCGCGTGGGGTTTGCCAATGTACGCGCCGAACCCTTCGGGGTTGCGCGGGTGATCGCGCGCCCATCCGCCGGATGGGCGGATCATTTCAATCCCGCGGGGCAGGGAGCCTGGACGCCTCTGACCTTCGCGGCAAACGGAGCGGATGTCGATCGGATCGCCACGCGCCCCGGCGCGCCGACGGCGATCTCGGTGGCGGGCAACGCCGTCGATCCGTTAACCGGACTCGCCGACATCCCCGTCTGGACCTGGACCGACTGGACACCGCTGCTCGGCATTGCCTCGCCGACCGATCCCGACGGCCATCGCGTCGCGATGTTACGGTATCTGCTGGAACCCGGAGTCGTTACCTTCGCCAACGGACAGTTCGGCGGATATACCGGCGTCGCCGATCTGCATCGTGGGTATGACCATGCGATTGCGGGTTATGGCACCGTGGACCGGGTCAGCACGCCGGCTCCGAACGACATCGTGCCGGAAATCGCGCGGGTGAATAACCCCGTCAACGGTTCGGCGATCGCCTGCGTTCAGTTCGCCACGCGGGACGCCTGCATCGTCGGATTGTCGGTGGGTGACAGCCACCACATGGGCGTGTCGACGACGGCGTCGTTCACCAATTACCTGTTGCGGGCCACGGTCGAACTCGGCGGTCGGCATAAGGGCGCGATCCCCTTCGGCATGGTGAATGCCGCCGTGGGCGGTCAGGCATCGGATGCGTTCTTCGCCTGTCTCGACGCATTGCTGCCGGCGATCCGGCCCACCTACGTCGTGCTGCCGGGCTGGTCGTATAACGACGCCACCGACGGCGTACCCGCCGATGCCGCCGCGGTGGCGTTGTTCCTGGCACGCTTGATCAAGGCGGCGGATGCCTGCGTTCTGGCCGGCGCGCTGCCGATCTTTCTGACTCCGATCCCGCGCAATGCGGAGAACATGACTCCCGTGCAGATGGAAGGCTGGCGAATGGCGCGCGACACGATCCTGGGCATGCGGCAGTCCGGCGCGCTCGTCCTTGACGCCGGTGCGCTGCTGGGCAACCAGCGCGACGGCGTGCTGGACGGTACCTATATGCCGGAGTTCACCAACGATCAGGTCCATCCCAACGACGCCGGTCACGCGCGCATCGCCTCGGCCTTGCTGGTGCCGGCGATCGAGACTCTGATCGGCGCGCAATGATGGTCGGTCGTCTGGCAATCTGCGCGATCTTCAAGAATGAGGCGCGCTATCTCCTCGAATGGATCGCCTGGCACCGGGTGATCGGGTTCGACCACATCGTGCTGTACGACAATGGCAGCGACGACGGCGGGGCGGACATCGTCCGGCAATCCGCATTCGCCGATCACGTCACGATCGTCGATTGGCCGGAACGTCCCGGTCAGTTGTCCGCCTATCGCCACTTCGTGCAGACCCACGCCCGGACCTGGGAGTGGGTTGCGTTTATCGACATTGATGAGTTCCTGGTGCCGCTGCGCGACACCGGAATACGGCGGATGATCGAACGGCTGTCGGCGTTTTCGGTCATTCTGGTGCAGGGGCGGGTCTTCGGCCCGTCGGGCTGGGTGGAGCGTCCCGAAGGGCTGGTGCTTGAAGCCTATACGATGCGCATGCCGGATGACGCGCATGCCAATCGGCGCGTGAAATCGATCGTCAAAACCGTCGATCTGCTTGGCGTGCGGGAGAATCCGCACGAGTTTCGCGTGAAAGGACCGGCGTGCAACACCAGGGGGGAATTGGCGCCGAACATCGCCATCCAACCCACGGAGTGCCACGTCGATCTGGTGGTTAATCACTATCAGACCCGATCCCACGCCGACTGGGCGGAAAAGGTCGCGCGCGGCAGCGCGACGTCCAGCATCGTCGACGACCCCGCCTATCCCCTGGAACTGATCGACCACTTCGTCGCGCAGGCGACCGAGCACGACACGTCGGTGCAGCCTTTATTGCCGATCGTGCGCGCTGCGTTGGGCCTGCACGCCGAGGCGGAGGTCCCTGCCGTCGCGGATACGGAGGAGGAAGCGGACGGGGAATGGTTCGCCGAGAGCGACGACGTCTGGCTGCACACAACGGGAATGGCGATGGTCTGTCGCGATGTGTCCCGCAAAGGCGGAATGGCCGGCGGGCCATGGTACGCCGCGTTGCGAGGCGAAGCGGCGGGCTTGCTCGACCCGACCTATTTGCTGGATGAAGACGGGCGGATTTTCGATTTCCCGTCCGCGCGGGAAGCCTGTTCGGCGTGCGATGTCGAGCTTGCCGCGCTGCGGGAGGCCTGATCGGCCCCCCGCGCCGGATCAGCTCAGTCCGCGTTCCGCGAGAACCGCGCGGATTTTCGCGACGGAGGTCGCTTCCGTCATTTCCTGGTCGGTCAGTTCGATACCGTAGCTCGTCTCAAGCTCCGTCATCAGCATGACCTGACGCAGGCTGTCCCACTTCTTGGTGTTGGACATGTCGGACGATTCGGTGATCTCGTTGGGCGGAATGCCCAGTGTGCCGGCGATCACGGCGAGCAGGTTCACGGCGGCCATAGGCGTCTCCCGAAGGTTGTGCGGCTCTTATGCCTGTTTCGCCCAAGGTTAGTCCAGACTGGGTTAATCCCGACTGGGTTAATCCAGGTACGGCGACCACCGGATGTAGTGAAGGATATACTGGCGGAAGGTCCATTCGTGACCGTGCCAGCGATAGCGCGCGTCCGGGTCGTAAAATTTCAGGTTCAGCCGCTCCGCCACCAGCGGATGGACGGGGACGCATTCGAAGTCCTGGCCTTCGTGATGGCGCAGCAGCACCTCGATCTCGTAGATCGCGGCTTCGGTCTGGCGCGGCTCGATCAGCGTCGTGTGGCGCAGCAGTTGGGTCAGCATGAAACGCGCCGGGGCGGCGGTCAGATGGCCGGAGGCGTGAAACAGCTTGGTCGTCGTGAAATTGGCTTCGACCCAGTCGGATGCCTTGATGTCGGCGATGGCGTCGGCGGCGCGCCAGCGGGCAACATCCAAACGCAGGCGGCGCGCGAGATCGGGCATACGCTCGCGAGTGATCTGCATGTATTTGTCGAACAGGGCATTGTCGGACAGGTGGCTTTCCGTCGCCAAGACGGCGGCGATCGCGTCCGACCAGGGATAGCGCAGCGGGTCTTGCGCGATGCGCGGGTCGTTGCCGGTGAACGGCCACAGGCAAAGCGCGCTGAACGGCGGATACTTCACGATCTGGCAGTCGGCCGGGATGCGCCGATGCAGTTGCTGCCGATGCTCCGACGGCGGGCCGGTTTCCACCTGTTCCCAGACAACGGCGACGTCGGACATGAACTCGGGTCCGTACAGCCGGTCCCAGTCGTCCAGGTTCACCTTATGCAGGGGGATCCACTTGAACGTCACCTGACCCGCGAGGGTTTGCAGGTAGTGTCCGGTGGTGCGGAGTTCCTCGCCCTGGCAATTGGCATAGATCAGGATCGACTTGCTCATCGGTGTAGTCCTATGGCCGCCATTGCAGCCACCGGATGTAATTGACGATGTACTCCTTGTAGGAGCGTCGATTGTTGAACCAGCGATAGCTCAGATCCGCGTTCCACCACGCCAGTTGCAGGCGTTGGGCGATCAGCGGATGGATCGGCACTTCTTCCCGCCGGCCGATATAGCCTTCAAGCAGGGAATCCAGTTCGCCGCCGAGCGCCGCGTTGTTGGTCAGTCGGCCGACCGCGGGGCTGTCCAGCAGGCGGTCGACCAGTTCGCGCACCAGCGCGCGCGCGGGCACGACGGGGGCAAGGAACAGTCGCTTATGGCGAAAGTGGCGCCGGATGAACGGGGAGAGTTTGACGTCGCAATTGGCCTCGGCCTTTTCCAGGCGTCCGATGTCCGCGGCCACCATGGCCTCCATATCCGGCATCTCCTTTTCCGACATACTTTCGTACATCAGAAACAGGACATCGTCCGGCATGTTCAGTGGCGCGAGGCTGGCTGCGATTCTGTCTGTGAACGGATATCGGGCCGGCGAGTAGCGCCCGGGTTCCGGTACCGCGCGTGGGTCGTTGCCCTGGAACGGCCACAGGGCGTTGAAGCGCGGGGTGGGGAAGACGCGGACTTCGCAATCGGCGGGCAGTCGGGCGCGCAATGCGTCGTGATTGATGCCGCGTCCGAAATCGGCCTGTATCCAGCAGAACCGTGCCCCACTGATGGCCTCCGCGGATTCGCGCTCGACGAAATTGTCCACGGGTTGGTCGAGGTCGAAATAATGGACGGCGGTCTTACGGAATGACGGCAGGGTGCCGACGATGCGGCTCACCTGCCGAGCGGTGACGGCGCCGGCGACGATGGCGTGGTTGGTGGGGGGGGAGGGGCCTCCCGCATGACCGGATGTGCCGTGGTCGCCGGCCCTGGCCAGGCTGGCCGCATGGAAGCAGATCGCCAATGGGCGGGAGTCGTCGACCGGCCGGACATCGCTGGGCTTGATCCAATCGGGATGGTTCAGCGTCAGTTGGATGGCATCCTGACCGTTGGTCAGATCGAGCGGCAGCGGCACTTCGATGCTGCCGCGCCTGGTCAGTTCGTAGTCCCCGAGTCGACGTTCGCCGGAGTAGACCGTCAGTCTCTGAGTATCGCGAACGCCTGGGTAAATCAGCGGATGAACGGTAAAGCGCAGAACGTATTCTTCGGCATCGGCCGGCAGCGGCAGCACCAGGACCGAGATATCGCCCGTGGCCCAGGCGTACTGATCCTCGATGGACCAACCCACGACAAGACGACCGGACAGATTACCGACGGTTCCGAAAACGAAGGCGGCTTCCACTGGGATCCTTTTTCGCGATCAGACTGTGACCATCTATCAGACGTCAATTACATATTGAAGCGTTACGATGCAACCCTTCGTCTTGGCTCGTCTCGGAAATGTCTCAATTCATGGAATGTATTTTCCCCGGGCGGTATCGTCTGCCCCGCCGCCCAGGCCGATTTCGCGCGGGGCTTTGACAGCGCGCGGCGGGTGGGGAAGATGGGGCGGAACACGAAGGGATTGCCTGAATGACGACGATCGGAACCATCGGCTTTATCGGCTTGGGTGTGATGGGAGAGCCGATGTGCGGCCATCTCGCGCGTCGCCTCGGCCACCCGGTGATCGCGCACGACCTCCGCGCGGAGCCGTTCGTTCGGCTGGCCGAGTTCGGCGTCAAGTCCGGCACGATCGCCGAGATTGCCGCCGCCGCCGATGTCATCCTGTTCTCGCTGCCCGACGGTAAGGCGATGCAGTCGGTCGTGGAAAGCCTGGAACCGCATCTGCGCGCCGGGCAAACGATCGTCGACACCAGCACCTCCTCCGTCGCCCTTACCCGCCAGATCGGTGCTCGGCTTGAAGCCAAGGGCATCCATTTCGCCGACGCGCCCGTGGCCCGGACTCGGGAAGCCGCGTCGCGCGGGGAACTCAGCATCATGGTCGGCGCGTCGGACGAGACGTTTGCCCATGTGCGCGCGATCCTGGAGACGATGGGCACCGACGTGACCCATTGCGGTCCGATCGGCTGCGGGCAGGTCGTGAAGATTCTGAACAACATGCTGGTGTTCCAGCATTGCGGCGCGCTGGCGGAAGCGATCGCCATCGGCCGCCGCAACGGCGTTCCGCCGGATGTGCTGTTGCCGACGATGGCGATGGGGTCGGGCGACAGCTTCGTGCTGCGCAATCACGGCATGAAGGCGATGGTGCCGCGGGTCTTCCCGGAACGGGCATTTTCCACGCGCTATGCGATCAAGGACCTGTCCTATGCCCTGGAACTCGCCGATGAGGCCGGGTTGGATCTGGCCGCCGCGAAACTGACGATGGACCGCCTGCAGGAAACCGTTCGCCAGGGCTTCGGCGACGAATACCATCCGGTTGTCCTGCAAGTGATCGACCCGCTATGAGCGGTTTTCCCGATGCCGCCGCATGGCGGGCCGCCTGTTGCGGCGACTCGGTGCTGGATGCCTGGGCCGGGCCGTGGACCGCGTGCTTCGCGATCGAAAGCGACGGGCACGCCACGGTGTTCAATCTGGTCGACGGCAAGGTAACCCAGGACGCGGGGGAACCGTCGTTCACGCTGTCCGCGCCGGCCTCCGTCTGGGCAAAATTCCTGCTGCCCGTGCCGCCGCGCCACCATCAAGGCGTCTTCGCCATGATGTATCGCCTGCCGGAATTCGCGATCAAAGGCTCGCAACTCGCGTTCATGCAGCACGCCCATGTCGCGCGTCGGGTGCTGGAAATCGGTAAATGGCTGGCGCTGGGCAACGCCGAACCGGTGCCGGTGACGTTGCATCCGCGCGAAGGCGATCGCGCCGTTCCGCCCGTGACCGGGGGTTATGTGCCGGTCACCGTGCGTGGTGTTACCTATCAGATTTACCACGAGATCGCCGGAACCGGGCGGGATGTCCTGTGCATGCACACCGCCGGCGCGGACGGCCGGCAGTTCCATGGGCTGATGGCGGATCGTCGGATTACCGACGACCACCGTCTGGTTTCCTTCGATCTGCCGTGGCACGGCAAGTCTCCGCCGCCCGAAGGCGCGGTGCCGGGGTCGTGGCGGCTGAATACCGATTTGTATGTCGAGTTGATCATGGGCTTCGTCGCCGCCGCCGGTTTGGACAAGCCGATCGCGCTGGGTGCCTCCATGTCCGGGGAAATCTGCCTGGAACTGGCCTATCGCCATCCCGAGGCTTTCGGCGGCATCGTCGCGTGCGAGGCCTGCGACAAGATCAACCAGCGTCAGACGGTTTGGGCCGCGCACCCGCAGGTCAATCAGTCCCTGTTCGTGCCGGAGTGGATCCGCGCGTTGAGCGCCCCGCAAAGCCCGGCCGAGTATACCGAACAGATCACCTGGCATTACGGTCAGGGTGGGCCGCAGGTGTTTTTCGGCGACATCGCGTTTTACTCCGGCGACTGGGACGCGCGCGATCGGGTGGGTCGAATCGACACCAACCGCTGCCGGTTGTTCATGCTGACGGGGGAATACGATTACTCCTGCACCGTCGAATTGTCTGAAGCCACGGCGGCGAAAATTCCCGGGGTGAAGTTTCAGGCCATGGCGGGCATCGGGCATTTCCCCTTCGCGGAAAATCCCAAGCTGTTCGCCGAGTATCTGTTGCCGGTGCTGCGCGAACTGGCGGAACCCGGACGTTGACAATCCGTTTTGTGGGGGCTGCCAGGCCCCTCTCAGCCGACATGGATGCCGTCGCATGAACGATAGTGCCGTTGTCGATCTGTCGCCCGATCCGGTGGCCCGCGCACGCGGGCTTGGCCCCGCCATCGCCGCGGCGGCGGACGAGATCGAGCGTTCGCAGACCATCCCGGAACCCTTGCTGAGCGAGATGCATCGCGCCCGCATCTGCCGGATGCTGCTGCCGGTATCGGTCGGCGGCGATCAGGTCGAACCTTGGGTCTATTTGCGGGCGGTGGAGGAGATCAGCCGCCACGATGCCTCCGTCGGCTGGAATGTCTTTGTCGCCAACAGCGCGGCGCTGATCGCGCCGTTCATTCCGTTGGACTCCGCGCACACCATCTTCGACGATCCGCGCGCGTTGATCGCCTGGGGGCCGCCCAACCAGCACAAGGCCGTTGCCGTTCCCGGCGGCTATCGCGTCAGCGGCGAATGGCACTTCGCCAGCGGGTCCCGCCAATCCACCTGGATGGGCGCGCATTGCGCCGTCGTGGAAGCCGACGGTTCGTTGCGCCTGAACCGAGTTGGCCGTCCGACCGTGCGCACGCTGTTGTTTCCGCGCGATCGGGCCGAACCGATCCATGACTGGAACACGCTGGGCATGCGCGGCACGGCGTCGGAAGGCTACCGGGTAAGCGATGTATTCGTGCCGGAGGCGTTTTCCGGCACGCGCGAGGACCCTTCGCTGCGGCGCGATCGTGGGCCGCTGTATGCGTTTACGATGCAGGGGCTTTACGCCGTCGGGGTCGCCGCGGTCGCCCTCGGCATCGCGCGCGCGATGCTCGACGACTTCATCCGTCTGGCGGCGGACAAGACCCCGCGCGGTCTGCAACGCCTGGCCGATAATGCCGTCGTGCAGTCCGATGTTGCGCATCGGGAAGCCGATATCGGCTCCGCCCGCGCCTATCTGGTCGAAATCCTCCGGGATATCTGGGATCGCGCGGACGATATCGAGCCGATCGGTGCGCAGGACCGCGCCCGCGTGCGGTTGGGTTGCGCCAATGCGATCCATAAATCCGTTGCCACCGCCGACTATGTCTACAAGGCGGCCGGCACGACGGCGATCTTCATCGGGTCGGGGTTCGAGCGCAGGTTCCGCGACATCCACACGCTGTCGCAGCAAATCCAATCGCGCGACGCGCATTTCGAGGCCGTCGGACGCGTGATGTTCAACGGCGATCCCGACGGAACCTTTATGTAAGCGGTACGGCCCGCACGTTTGGCTTTCTCTGACCAAGGAACACGCGACCATGACGCAACTGACCCTCGCCAAGGCCCAGGCCATCATTGCCGGCGCGCTCGCGCATTCCCGCGCGCAGAACTATGCCCCGATGGGTGTCGCCGTGCTGGACGCACGCGGCGTGCTGAAGGCGTTCGGGATCGAGGACGGATCGGCTCTGCGCCGAGCGGATATCGCGATTGGCAAGGCGTATGGCGCGCTGTCGATGGGCGTCGGCTCCCGCACCCTGGGCGTTCGGGCGGTGGAGCGTCCGCACTTCATCAGCGCGGTGAACGCGGCAATCGGCGGTTCCATGATCCCGGTGGCCGGCGGCGTTCTGATCCTGGGCGACGATAAAAGCATCATCGGCTGCGTCGGCGTGACTGGCGATACCTCGGACAACGACGAAGCCGCGGCCTTGGCCGGAATCGCCGCCGCCGGGTTGGCCGCGCACCCGAGCTAGGTCGTTGCTAAATTGACAGCCGGCGAAGCAATCTTGCCAAGACAAGAGAGGGGAGTGAAATGACCGAGAGCCTGTTCAGTGGCCTGAAAGTTGTGGATTGCGCCAGTTGGATCGCGGGGCCCGCCGCGGCCACGATCATGTCCGACTTCGGCGCCGACGTGATCAAGATCGAGCCGCCCGGCGTCGGCGATCCCTGGCGCGGGCGCGGTCCGTTGCCGGGACGCCCGGTCGATTACTATTGGCAACTGACGTCGCGCAACAAGCGCAGCCTGGCGATCGATCTGAAGCACGAGGACGGCATCGCCGCGCTGCATCGGCTGATCGCCTCCGCCGACGTGTTCGTGACCAATTTTCCGCTGCCGGTGCGCGATCGGCTGAAACTCTCGGCCGATCACCTGATGGCGTTGAACCCGAGGCTGATTTACGCCTCGTTCACAGCCTATGGCGAGGAGGGAGCCGAGGCCGCCAAGACCGGGTTTGACTCGACGGCGTATTGGGCGCGCACCGGGCTGATGGATCAGGTCCGGGCGGAGGCGACGACGCCGCCGGCGCGATCGATGCCGGGCATGGGCGATCATCCCAGCGCGACGGGGCTTTATGCCGCGATCGTGACGGCGTTGTATCGGCGAGAGAAGACGGGCAAGGGCGGGGTGGTCAAGTCATCGCTGTTGCAGAACGGGCTGTGGGCGAACGGCTGCGCGGTGCAGACGCGTTTGTTCGGAGAGCACGTGGCCCATCGCCCGGTGCGGGAGGACGCGCCGAACGCGCTGGCGGGTCATTACCAGACGCGGGACGGCCGTTGGTTCATCATGGCGCTGTATAACGAGCAGCGGCAGTTGCGCGGCTTTCTGTCGGCCATCGGCCGTCCGGACCTGACCGACGATCCGCGTTTCGCCACCGATGCCGCCCGCAAGGCCAATGCGCGGGTGTTGTTGGGTATCCTGGACGCGGAGTTCGCCAAGCGCGATCTGGCGGATTGGCGGGTGATCCTGGACGGTGTCGGGATCACGTTCGGCATTGTCGCCACGGTCGATGAGGCCCTGGACGACGAGCAGATGCAAGCGTGCGGCGCGCTGGTGCCCTTCGCCGACGGCAACGGTCTGACGATTTCCGCGCCTTTCCATATCGACGGGGTGGAAAAGATCGCCCCTCGCCGAGCGCCCGATATCGGACAGCATAACGAGTCGGTATTGGCGGAGACGGGGTATTCCGCCGAGGAGATCGGACGTTTGCGCGGCCTGGGCGTGTTTGGATAACGCCCAGGCGGTTTTCGGTCTGCCATTGCCGCGATTGGCTCTGGTGTTGTTTTCGGTCGCGGTCGGGCTGGGATGCCTGGCCGCGCTGCCGCTGATCGACGCCGGACGACGGCGTATTGCCTATGTCGCCTGGGCGCACGGCGCGGTCGCGCTGTTTGCGCTGGTCGTGCTGGCGATCGCGGCCGGTGGGCCTGTGCATGGCGAGGCGGCGGGTGTGGGGGATTTCGCGGCTATTGCCGCGGCGTTGTTCGCCCTGGCGGCTTGCGTGGGGCTGTCCCTGCCGCTTGTCGCGCGTCGGTTTTCCGCCGCGCTGGGGGCTGTGGCCGGTCTGCACGCGACGGTCGCGTGTCTGGCTTATTTACTGCTGTTGGCCTGGGTGGCACTGGGATAGCCGCCCGGCATCGTCGACACGAGTATGTGTCGACGATGCCGGAGTACGAGTTCAGCCAACGGCGAGGGAGTAGATATCCTTGACGCCATGCGGCAGTGGCAGGGAATTCCAGCTCTGACCGCCGTCTTCGGTGCCATAGATTTCGCCGTCGTAGCGCGCGCCGATATAGACCTGATCGGGATCGGTCTGATGCAGCGCGACCGACATGATCGTGCCGTGCACGGTCACTTTGTCGAAGCGCTTCCAGCTCGCGCCCTTATCGGTGCTGCGATAGATCGCGCCTTCCTTGCTGGCGGCGGCGACGCTGAGCGCGGCGTACAGCGTGTTGCCGTCGGTCGGGGAGACCTTGATGTCGCGCCCATATGTTGTGTTGGAGAAACGGCCGAGCTCCATGTCCTGCCAGCTTGCGCCGCCGTCTTCGGTGCGGAACAGGCCCATGCGCGCGGCGAAGATCACGGCGTCGGGATCGGCCGGGCTGATCGCGATTGCGTGGCCGTCGAGCATGCCTTCGTTATAGGTGTTGCTGACGATCTTGCTCTTCAGATGCGGCTTCTGCGCCAAACGCAGCAGATCGGCGCTGCAATCGGTCCAGCTTTCGCCGCCGTCGGTGGTCTTCATGACGCCGTTGACTTCAAGCGCGGCGAAAATCGTACCGGGCTGGGTCGGGTGCTGCGCAAGGCGCATCACGCGGCAGGCGAAGGGCATCACCGCGCGGTCGGGCATGCCGGGGTCGGGCAGTTTCTTCCAGGTCTCGCCCTTGTCCTCGCTGCGGTACATCTGGATCGGCGAGGCGCCGGCGAAGACGCGGTTGGCATTGCCGGCATCGACCAGGAACGACCAGATCTGCATGCCCTTGTCGGGGAAGTTGGTGCGCTGGAAGGATTTTCCCGCGTCCGTGCTGCGATAGACGCCGTCGCTGGTGCCCGCGAACACGACATTCGAGTCGGTGGGGTGAACGTGAACGGCGAAGGTTTCGACGTCCTGCACGACATGTTGCCAGGACTCGGCTCCGGCGGCGCGACTGAATACGCCGACGAGACCTTTTTGACCGGCGTTCCCGACATAGCCGGCGACGCCCGCATAGAGATTAGATTGTGCCATGATTGCGGCTCCTCCAGATTTGCATTCTGTCCCTACGCTACGCTGCTCCCGAAGGATTGGCCATAGGGATTGGCCAACCGGATATTCCTGTCGTAGCCTGTCGGTCGACCGAATGAAGGGGGAATATCCATGCCGAACGTTTCAGCGGAACGCCTGATCGAGATCGCCAAGGGCCTGTTGATCAGCGCCGGCGCGTCCGAGGAGGAGGCCGCGGTCATCGCGCGCTACAACATCGGTGCCAACCTCGTGGGGCATGACTCCCACGGCATCATCCTGATCCCGCAATATATCGAACGCATTAAGGTCGGCCATATCGTCCCGCAGGCGCCCTGGGTCATCACCCAGGAAACCGCCACGACGACGGTTGTCGACGGGCATTGGGGCTTTGGCTACGCCGTGTCCGATCGCGCCATGCGCTATACGATCGAAAAGGCGAAGAAGCAGAACGTCGCCGCGACGACGGTGTTCCGTCAAAGCCATATCGGCCGTTTGGCGTCCTATCCGCTGCTGGCCGCGTCCGAGGGCATGATCGCGATGATCACCGCCGATTCCGGCCGCAGCGCCAAGGCGGTTGCGCCGTTCGGCGGCGCCAAGGCACGCCTGGGCACCAACCCCATTGCCTTCGCGATCCCGTCCAACCTCGACGGCCCTCTGGTGTTCGACATGGCGACATCCGCCGCCGCCGCCGGCAAGATCAACGTCGCCACGGCGCGCGGCGAACAGGTTCCGCCGGGCTGGCTGATCGACGCGGAAGGCAAGCCGTCAACCGATCCGCGCGTGTTGAAGGCCGGCGGCGCGTTGCTGCCGCTGGGTGGCGCGGAAGGCTACAAGGGCACGGGTCTGGCCGCGATCGTCGAAATCCTCTCCGGCCTGCTGACCGGTCTGGGCTTTGGCGTCGAGCCGTCCGGCCGTCACAACGACGGTTGCTTTATGGCCGTGTTCAACGTCCAGGCGTTCCGCGACCTCGCGACGTTCAAGCAGGAAGTGACGGATTTCGCGCACTACCTGAAGGACACGCCGCTGGCGCAGGGCTCGACCGAAATCTACTACCCCGGCGAGGTGGAGTTCCGGAAGGAACAAGACCGTCGCAAGAACGGCGTGCCGATCGAAGACGCGACGTGGAACAAGCTCAAGGAACTCGCGACCGGATACGGGATCGCCGACAAGCTCGGCTTCTGATGCCTGAACGACCGCGGCGGGCTTCGGCCCGCCGCGGATCGCCCTTTACGCCGCGGCGATATCCGTCCAGACGAAATCGTTGCCCTTGAACAGCAACAACGCGTTGTTCGACCGCGCGCAGGCGTAGGCAAAACAGTCGCCCATGTTGAGCGCGGCGCGATGTCGGCCCTTGCCGAACCGCGCGAACGCATCCGCCGCGATTTCGCATTCTCGTTCGCCAATCACGACATACCGAACATCCGCTTCAGCCAGGAACCGGTCGATGTGCTCCTGTGCCGCGGCAACGGACAGGCCATGGATGCGGCACAGCCCGACCGTCGTTTCCCAAACCGACAAGGCTGAACACAACCGATCCGGGTCCGCTTCCAGCCGATCCGCCAGATCGTCCGCATCGTCCTCGTGCGTCAGGATTGCCAGCAGCGCGGACGCATCGACGAAAATCACGCGGCATCGCCGGACAGATCGTCGAAGAACGCCTTGTCCGCCGTCAGCCCGCTCGGTGGCGGAAGCGGATGCGCAGCCCGGAGTCTCGCAAACCGGTCACGCAACGGCACCGCGTGTCGGTCCCGCCGCAGTTCCGCTTCGACCGCAAGCCGCACAGCGTCTTGCTTCGACACGCCCCGCAGGCGCGCGAGCGTGGCAACCAGCGCGGCGACGCCGTCATCCTTGATGTAGAGCGGCATGGCGACCTCGAATATCCCGATCTCTGTTCAGGATATCCGATCAACGCGTCAACAGCCAGTCAATCCGCTTGTTCGCAGCGATGCCGACCCGTCGAGGCGCTATTCGTCCGAAAACGAGACGTCGAGATAAAGCTCGTTCAGCGGAATGGCGATGCCGATTTCCGGCAACGCCAGGTCGACGTCGCCTTCCACGATAACACTGGCCCAGACGCCGTTCATTCGCGTGAAGACCGTCGCCGCCTGACTGCTCTGTTCCAGAATGACATAGCGCTGGATCGATTGCGTCGCGCCGTATTCGCGTGCCTTGACGATGCGGTCGGTGCGCGATGTGCTCGGGCTGAGGATTTCGAAAACGACGACGGGGTTGTTGGCCAGGGTCGCCGCGCCGGTTTGTGGGGAACAGGCGACGAAGGCGTCAGGGTAGCGGATGCTGCCCGCGGCCTCGATCTTTGCGTCGCTGCCGTAGCCGCGACACGGTCCGCCGCGCAGGCGAAGGTTCAGACCGGTGATCAAATTGCCATGGATCGTGGCATGGGTCATTGTCCCGCCCGTCATCGCCACCGGGCCGAAACCGTCGAATTCCCAACGGTGTTCCTGCCGAGACTCCCACGGCAAGAACTCGTCCAAGGACATCGGTCGGCGAAGCGCGCTGCTCATGACACTTCGATACTATCACCGGAATCGACTGATCGGTAGTGGCTCAGGCGGAACACCTTCGCCACTCCGGCGGCGGTCAACGTCGCCCCTGAGCCGCGACGGCCTGACCGTCCGTGGATACCCTTGCATAGCCGTAGATCATGGCACCTTTAGGCACGAAACTTCTGCAGGGGAAAAGCTCAATCGGATCAAGGCTCTGGGTTCTTGAATGGCTCGTTAGGGGACATTCGACCGGCCCACGCCCCGAAACTGGAAGCCATTGTGGAACGGGGCCGGCCGTTCTGCTAGCATGCAGCCATGCCGGACGATCTCTACCATCGCGATGTTCTCCTATGGTCCGAACAGCAGGCCGATCTGCTGCGACGGGTCGCGCGCGGGGAACGGGTGAACAACGTCGATTGGGACCGCGTGGTCGAGGAGATCGAGGACGTGGGTATTTCGGAACTGCGCTCCGTCGAAAGCTTCATGACGCTGACGCTGTTGCATTTGTTGAAAATTTACGGCTGGCCCGACAGTTCGGCCGTGGATCACTGGCGGGTTGAAACAACGGTGCTCCAGGGCGAAGCGCAGCGGCGTTTCGCGCCGTCCATGCAGCGGCAACTGGATGCCGAAAAGGTGTTCGCAGCAGCGCTCAAACCTTTGAAGCGGGCGAAATACGATGGCGGCCTGCCCCGCGCCTTCCCGCAATCGTGCCCGTTTACGCTGGATCAATTGCTGAATGAGGACCCCGAGGTGCTGGAAGCGCTGCTGACCGCCCCGCCGGAATCCTGATCCATGACGGCCGATCCCTACAACCGCGCTGTCTCCCTCTTGTCAGAACAGAACGACGAATGTGCCGAAGGGCTTCCCGTTGGTCTACGGCGTCCGGCCGGCCTGAGCGGTGGTCCGTAGGACCGCTCAGGATCATTGTCGCCGAGCATGTCGAAGAATTTTACATATCGCCGGATGGATTGATGGCGGCTTTGTGCCTGGGGGCGGCCCATCGCCACCATTGCGACCGCGCGCGGAAGCCGCCATCCTCCGACCAAAGCGGAGGACCCAATCCATGGCAGACCTGATCATTCGCAACGGCACGATCGTCGACGGCACCGGCGGTCAACCCTTCGAAGCCGATATCGCCGTCGATAACGGCAAGATCGTCGCCGTCGGCAAAGTCTCCGGCCGGGGCGCGGAAGAAATCGACGCCAAAGGCAAGATCGTCACCCCCGGCTTCGTCGATCCGCACTCCCACTACGACGCCCAGGCGACATGGAGCAGCCGTATCACCCCATCGTCGTGGAACGGCGTCACCACCACCCTGATCGGCAATTGCGGCGTCGGCTTCGCGCCCTGCCGCCCCGAACAGCGCGACATGCTGGTTCGCCTGATGGAAGGCGTGGAGGACATCCCCGAACCCGTCCTGACCGAAGGTCTGCCGTGGAACTGGCAGTCCTTCCCCGAATACCTGGATGCCCTGGAATCCCGGCCCTACGACCTCGACGTCGCCACCCAGGTGCCGCACGCCGCCGTGCGCGTTTTCGTCATGGGCAAGCGCGGCGTCGATCGCGAACCGGCGACCGAAGCCGAGGGCCTCGCCATGGCGCGTCTCGCCGCCGAAGGCATCCAGGCCGGCGCGCTCGGCTTTTCGACCTCGCGCACTATCAACCACAAGACCAAGGCCGGCGCGCATATTCCGACGCTCGATGCCGACGAGGCGGAATTGTCCGCCATCGCGCGCGGGCTGCGCGGGATCGACGCGGGCTGGATGCAGGTGATCTCGGACTTCGACGACGCCGAACCGGAATTCGCCATGCTGCGCCGTCTCGTCGGCCAATCCGGCCGGCCCATGGCCATCACCATCCTGCAACGCGACGCCAAGCCGGAAGAATGGCGCCGCATCACCGGCTGGATCGCCGAAGCCAACGACGCCGGCCTTCCCATGCTCGGCCAGGTCCTGACCCGCCCGACTGGCATTCTGTTGGGGTTCGAGATTTCGCAGAACCCGTTCCTCGGCCGTCCCAGCTATGACGCTCTCGGCGGATTGCCGTTCGAACAACGAGTCGCGGCCCTGCGCGACCCGGCCTTGCGCGCGCGCATTCTCCAGGAACGCTGCCCGGATGCGAGCCTGGAACGACGGGTATCGCGTTGGGATCGCATCTTCCCGCTGAACGATCCGCCGAATTACGAGCCGACACCGGCGGACAGCATCGCCGCCCGCGCCGAACGCGAAGGCCGCGATCCCGCCGATCTCGCCTACGACATCCTGCTGGAGAATAACGGCAAGACGATCCTGTATCGGCCGCTGTCGAATTACACCTACGGCAACCTCGATACCGTGCACGATATGCTGACGCACAAGGCGACCATCGTCGGTCTGGGCGACGGCGGCGCGCATGTCGGCATCCTCTGCGATTCCAGCGCCATCGGCACGATGCTGACGCATTGGACACGCGATCGCCGCGTCGGGCCGAAATTCGGCCTGCCCTGGGCGGTGAAGCGCATCACGCGGGATTCCGCCGTCGCCATCGGCCTGAACGATCGCGGCATCCTGGCGCCCGGCTACAAGGCCGACATCAACGTGATCGACTATGATCGGCTGCAACTGAACACGCCCGAAGTGGTCTATGACCTTCCCGCTGGCGGACGCCGCCTGATCCAGACGGCGGCGGGGTACGAGGCCACCATCGTCTCCGGCGTGCCGGTCTATCGAGAGGGCGTCGCCACCGGTGCCCTGCCGGGACGCCTGGTGCGCGGGGCGAAAGCCAACCCATGACGCAGATCGGCCAATCCACGCAGCGTTTCGAGGATGCCCGGTTTCTGACCGGGCAGGGGCGGTTCGTGGAGGACGTGACGGTACCGGGCCAGGCCTGGGCCTGTGTCGTGCGCTCGCCGCACGCGCACGCACTGATCGCGCGGGTCGACGTCGAACAGGCACGCGCCGCTTCGGGCGTATTGGCGGTCTACACATACGCCGATATTGCCCATCTCGGCCTGCTGCCCTGCGCGACCGCGGTCGCCACGGTCGCGCCGATGATCGTGCCGCCGAGACCGGCCTTGGCCAATGGCCGGGTGCGCCATGCCGGCGATCCCGTGGTGTTCATCGTCGCGGAAACCCTGGTTGCCGCGCGTGACGCGGCCGAATTGGTCGTGATCGATTACGACCCGCTGCCGGCGGTGGTCGACGGTCCCGCCGCCCTGGCGGACGGGGCGCCGCAACTCTGGACGGAAGCGCCGAACAACCAGTCCTTCCGGTTCCAAAAGGGTGACCCCGCCGCGACACAAGCGGGCTTCGCCGCCGCGGCGCATGTGGCGGAACTGGAACTGGTGAATAATCGTCTGGTGATCGCGCCGACGGAAACAAGATCGGCCATCGCCCGCTGCGAGGACGGTGTGTTCGATCTGTTCCTGACCGCGGCCTCGGTCCACGCGATCCGCGACCAATTGGCCGATGCGATCTTCCACGTGCCCAAGGATCGAGTGCGGGTCGTCGCGCCGGATGTCGGCGGCGGGTTTGGCATCAAGAACTGTCTGTATCCCGAATGGGTGCTGCTGCTGTTCGCCGCGCGGGCCTTGAACCGTCCGATCAAATGGGTCGAAGACCGGGCGGAGGATTTCGTCAGCACGGCGCAGGGGCGCGACAATGTCTCCAAGGCGCGACTGGCGCTTGACGCGCAGGGGCGGTTCCTGGCGCTCGCTGTCGAGACCGTCGCCAATCTGGGGGCCTATATGTCGGGCGGCGGACCCGGCAGTTCGACCAACGCGCCCGCCGCGGCCATGGGCGGCGGCTATGTCATTCCCGCCATCAGCATGGATGTGCGCGCCGTCTTCACCAACACGGTACCCATCGATGCCTATCGCGGCGCGGGCAAGCCGGAAGCGAACTACCTGATAGAACGGTTGATCGATGAGGCCGCGCGCCGCTTCGGGTTCGATCGGATCGATCTGCGTCGCCGCAACCTGGTCGCATCGTTTCCCTATCCCAAGGCACTGGGCACGACGATCGATTGCGGTCGGTTCGCCGCCAACATTGAAACGGTTCAGCAGGCCGCCGATTACGCGGGCTTCGCGGTCAGGCGCGCGGAGTCGGAGGCGAAAGGACTGCTGCGGGGCCTCGGCTTCGCCTGCTTCCTGGAAACCGCGCGCGGCGCGCCGAACGAAGGCGCCGAAATCCGCTTTCAGCCCGACGGCAAGGTGGCGTTGCTCGTCGGCACGCAATCGAACGGGCAGGGGCATGAAACCTCCTATCCGCAGATTGCCGCCGATCTGATGGGGCTGCCGATCGAGGATTTCGTCTACATCCAGGCCGACACGGTCGAGGTGCGCGCCGGCAACGGCCATGGCGGCGCCAGATCGATGCACATGGGCGGTTCGGCCCTGTTCAAGGCGGCCGAGACCGTGATCGCCAAGGGGAAGGTCGTCGCTGCCCGCCTGCTGCAGGCACAACAGGATCAGGTGGTATTCGAGGCCGGTCGCTTTGTCGTGCGCGCCGATCCCGAACGCTCGATCGACCTTCAGTCCCTGGCGCGGTCGGCACCGTCCGAACTCGACGCCTATGTCTGGAACCTGCTGGACATCATCACCTTTCCCAACGGGTGTCATATCGCGGAGGTCGAGGTCGATCCGGAAACCGGCCGCGTCACCCTGGATCGCTACACCGGGGTGGACGACTACGGTTCCATCGTCAATCCAATGCTGACGATCGGTCAGGTGCAGGGCGGCGTCGCCCAGGGCATCGGGCAGGCGATGCTGGAACACACGGTTTACGATCCCGAGTCCGGGCAATTGCTGAGCGGTTCGCTGATGGATTACGCCCTGCCGCGCGCCGACGATCTGCCCGATCTGACGATCGTTCTGTCGGGCGTGCCGACAAAGGCCAATCCGCTGGGCGTCAAGGGTTCCGGTCAGGCGGGCGCGATTGCCGCGCCGCAGACGATCGTCGGTGCCGTTCTGGATGCGCTGGCACCGCTGGGCGTCACGCATATCGATATGCCGACCACGCCGGAACGGGTGTGGCGGGCCATTCAGGCGGCGCGGTAAAGCGTTTGGGGGAGCGCCGTTAAGCGCTCCCCCATTTGCCTCACAGCATCTTCAGGTATTCGAGCAAGGCGGCTTTTTGCGCCTTCGACAGCCGCGTGCCGAACTCGTGGCCGCAATTGCTGTTGCCCGAAATTCGGCCTTCTCCGCAGCCGGTCGTCGTGGTCGTGGAGTTCAACCCGGTCTGTTCCACGGCCAGTCCCACTTTCATCGGGTCGTAAGCCGAACCGACTTTGAAGGTCTTGGGCCGAAGCGGTTGCGGGTTCAGCAGATCGGCCAGCGTCGGAACCGATCCGTTGTGCAGGTACGGCGCGGTTGCCCAGATGCCGTTCAGCACGCGGGATTCATACTTGAAGGGTCGCTTGTCGGCGTTGTCGGCGCGTTTGAAGGCGCTGGAGATCGACTGGCCGACATCACCCTTTGGCAGGGAACCGTTGGCGGTTTCCTCCGCCGTCAAGGGCGGCAAGCCCCGTCCGGCCTGCTGTGCCGTCAGCAGGATTTCCGGCAGGCGCTGCACCAGCGCGCCGCTGACCGCCAGGCTAAGGGTCGCGAAGGCGCTGTCGACCGGCTTCAGCGCGGTGCCGAATGGGGTCAGGCTGGCACCGGCCAGGACACCCGTATCGACCTGCCAGCCCGGCCAGTCCCTGCGGCCCGGCACGCCAATCAACTGCCATTCGCGGCTGTCCGTGCCGACATCCAGCAGCGGCGTGGCCCATGTCGGTTGCGCGGCGAGCGGACGGGGCTTGCCCTGCCGGATGCCGTGGCATTCGACGCAGCCGCCCTTGGCGGTCGGCCAGTTGAAAATCGCCTCCCCCTTCTGGCGCAACGGCTCGTCATAGGCCCACTGCCAGCGGGGCGGACCAAGCCGCTCGATCAGTTGTTCCAGGCGCATGAGGCCGGGGATGTTGATGGAGGTCCGGGTGGGATCGGCATAGTTGACGCCCAGGATCAGCTTGCTGGGGTCTTTGTAGGGCGCGAATTGCGCGAAGACGCCGATTACTTCGCCGGTGTTGCGGGCAAGACCCAGCAGGGCATCGCCGTTGGCGGCGAAGCCGGGCCATTGGGTGAAGTCCTGGCGGGACGCGTTCCACAGGAACGGGTAACGCACCGGGGCATCCGCCGGCTTGATGTTGCTGGGGATCATGTGATCCGGACCCTGACCGATATCCAACCCGGTCAGCCGGTTGAAGATCATCGCGACGGCATCCAGACGCGCCAGCCCCCAGGGTGCCTGATCGGGGTTACGCAGCGCGCGCGTGACGATGGTGTTGTACGGCTTGTGCCAGGCCTGCACCTGCTGGCGCAGCAACTGCAATTGCCCGTCGTTCGGCACGCCTTCCAGGACCGAGCGCGCGAAGGCCGCGAAGGCCGCCGGGTCGTTCAGGACCTTGATCACGGCATCGTCGAGGTCGATCAGGAAGCTCTGGAAGTCGGAAATCGCCGGTCCGCCGTCGATGCGGTACTTCGTGCCGCCGACCTCGATCTGGCGCGTGTGGCAGGCGGCGCAATTCATGCCGACCCATTCCTCGCCGATCTTGCCGTTGGTGGTGAAGCCGACCGGCAGGCGCGAGGCCGGTGCCTCATCGTTCTTCAGGTAGCCGTAGCGCCCGATCAGCCCGCCATCCAGAAAGCTGTCGCCGTCCGGCGTCTTCAGCGCGGCGAACCAGCGCAGCGGCATGATGCGCGAGCCTTGATCGACGGTGTAATAGTCGGCCCGTTCCAGGCGGGACCAGGTGTCGCCCTGATAGACGGCGGGCTTCAGCTCCGATTGCGAGGTCAGCGGCTTTACCACCGGATCGGGCGTCGGCGCGGCGCACCCGAACTGCAACATCGCGGCACACGCGATCGTCAGTAATCGTTTCATTGGTCCCCACCACATATTATTCCGTAGACATTGCGCGACCATCCCACACGATGCAATACCGTTATGGCCGAGGGCGTCGAAAACGATCCCGCTCGACGCACTATTAACGACCTCGTAACGCCCTGCCGCTTCCCGGCCGAACTCTTGCCGCCCAACCCGCTCGGCGCGACACTGACGACAATGCCAAACCGGGAGAGCGTCGCATGAGCCAACCCACCCGCATCGCCGCGGAAGAGTATCTCGACGCGCTCGCCGCGCAGGGGATCGAGCATCTGTTCGTCAACCCCGGCACCGATTTCGCGCCGATCGTCGAAGCCTATGCCCGCGCCGCGAAGACCAACCGGCCGGTGCCGCGCCCGATGGTGGTGCCGCACGAGAATTGCGCCGTCGGCATGGCGCACGGGTTCACGATGGTCACAGGTCGTCCGCAGGCGGTGATGCTGCATACGAATGTCGGGACGGCGAACGCGATCAACATGCTGATCAACGCCAGCCGCGATCGCGTGCCGATGCTGCTGACCTCCGGCCGCACGCCGTTCACCGAATCCGGGGCCGAAGGCTCGCGATCCGTGCACATCCACTGGGCGCAGGAGATGTACGATCAGGCCGGCATGCTGCGCGAGATGGTCAAGTGGGACTACGAGATGAAGCGCGGCGATCAGGCCGGCACGGTGGTCGACCGCGCGATGGAGCTTGCCACCGCCTCTCCCCAGGGGCCGGTCTACCTGTCGTTGCCGCGGGAAGTGCTGGGGGAGACAGTCGACGCGGCCGCATCGAACCGTGCCCAGCGCGCTCGGCCTCGCGCGCCGGTGCCCGCCCCCGACGATATCGCGATCCTGGCGGATTGGGTGGCGCAGGCGCGCAATCCGCTGATTATCACGGGCATGCTGGGTAAGGATCCGCGCGACAGCATCGCGCTGGAACGCCTGGCACAGCGCTTCGCCCTGCCGGTCATCCCGTACAACACGCGCTATTTCGCCCTGTCCGCCAACCATCCGATGTACCAGGGCTCCACCCCGAACCCGCTGCTGGCCGAGGCCGATCTGGTGATCGTGATCGAATCCGATGTGCCGTGGCTGCCCGGCAAGGAAGGCCCCGCGCCGAATGCCCGGGTCGTGCAGATTGGGGAGGACCCTTTGCACGCCCGCCTGCCGATGCGCAGCTTCCCGTCCGACATGACGATCACCGCGTCGGCGGTCTCCGCGCTGGACGCGCTGGAAGCCGAATTGACCGGGCAGGGCATGCCCCACGTCGCCGCTCGGCGTGAACGCCTGGTGCAGCGATCGAAAGACCTGCACGCCGCCTGGGCGGCGGAGGCCGAGGAAGCCGGCCGCAAGGATACCATCACCCTGCCATGGCTGAACCATTGCTTGCGGGAGGTCGTCGATCGCAACGCCACCGTCATCAGCGAATACTCGTTCCGCCAGGAACATTGCCCGCTGGAACGCCCGGGCAGCCTGTACGCGCTTTCCTCGGCCGGCGGTCTCGGTTGGGGGTTCCCCGCGGCGCTGGGGGCCAAGCTGGCGCAGCGCTCCCGCCAGGTGATCGCCGTTCTGGGCGACGGCGCCTATATGTTCGCCAACCCGACGGCCTGCCATTACGTCGCGCAGATGCAGAACCTGCCCGTGCTGACGGTGATCTATAACAACGCGCTGTACGGCGCGGTGCGGCGCGCGACGTTGGATATGTATGGCCAAGGCGCGGCGGCGGAGGGAGACGGCCGCCTGCTGGCCGATCTGCCCGCCCCGGCCTTCGAGAAGATCGTCGCCGCGCATGACGGCCACGGTGAACGGGTCGAACGCCCCGCCGACCTCCCCGTCGCGCTGCGCCGAGCGGCGGAGGCGGTCAAGGGCGGACGCCAGGCTCTGGTGAATGTGATCTGCCCCGCGTAACGCGGGGTAAGCGTCTGTGCCTCGCGCGCGCGAAACCCTACGCCGCGATTGGCGCGGAGGCGGCGATTGGATAGTACGGGCGGATGCCAACCTATCGACACGCAGGTGCTTACCCGGCCGCCCACGCGGAGTGGAAATCCGACGCAAAGACCTCATGCGCCCTGAGCGCGCCCCAGCGTTCGGTGCCGAGCGCGAGGGCTTTGGTTTGCTGGGAGTTGCACGGAGTTGGCGCGGAATTTCACGGAGGCGGAGGACCGACGACCGAGCGACCGCCCAGCCGCCCGCGTGGAACGGAAACCCGATGGAAAGACCTCATGCGCCCTGAGCACGCCGCTGCCGGTCCGGGGGGCTCCGTGAAACTCCCAAGCCCCGAATGTCGCCCAACGCGCCCCCGCCGGAACCGTATGGAACCGGAATCAGGCGGAAAGACCTCATGCGCCCTGACAACGCCCAATCGTCCGGTGCCGAGCGCGAGGGCTTTGGTTTGCTGGGAGTTACACGGAGTTGGCGCGGAGTTGCACGGAGGCAAAGGACCGACGACCGATCGATTGCCCAGCCGCCCGCGTGGAACGCAAACCCGATGGAAAGACCTCATGCGCCCTGAGCACGCCGCTGTCGGTCCGGGAGGCTCCATGATACTCCGCGCAAACACCGTGCAACTCCCAAGCCCCGAATGTTGCCCAACGCGCCCCCGCCGGGGCCGCGTGGAATCGGAATCAGGCGAAAAGACCTCATGCGCCCTGAAAACGCCCCACCGTCCGGTGCCGAGCGCGAGGGCTTTGGTTTGCTGGGAGTTACACGGAGTTGGCGCGGAGTTTCACGGAGGCAGGGGACCGACGACCAGGCAAACCGCCCGGTCATCTGCCTGGAACCCAAACCCGATGGAAAGACCTCATGCGCCCTGAGCACGCCGCTGTCGGTCCAGAAGGCTCCGCGAAACTCCGCGCAAACACCGTGCAACTCCCAAGCCCCGAATGTCGCCCAACGCGCCCCCGCTGGGGCTGCGAGGACTCGGAATCAGACGGAAAGACCTCATGCGCCCTGAAAACGCCCCACCGACCGGTGCCAGGCACGGGCATCCCAGGATGCGACCGGTTTCACGCACGCAGAGGATCGACGCCCGGCCGCTCGAACGCCTTTCCCCCCGCGCCGCAACGTCCCCATGCTTGCCAAGCGCCGCGCGGGGGCAAATAACATGACACAAACCTCCCGGCAGACGGCCGGAGCAAACCTGGGAGTTCTCCATTGAGCGACACGCTGCCAACCGCGACCCGCGTTTCCGATCCCGGAATCAGGGCGCTTTACCAGTTGGAAAACCGCTGGCAGGCATGGCTGGACGTAGAGGTCGCGCTGGCACGCGCCCAGGCCGAACTCGACATCATCCCCGCGGAAGCCGCCGAGGCAATCGCCAAGGCCGCCCGTCTCGACCTGATGGACCGCGCCCGGATCGACGAGGGCTTCGCCCGCACCGGTCACACCCTGGTGCCGCTGGTTTGGGAACTGGGACGCATTGTCGGAGAGCCGCATGGCGGCTGGGTGCATTGGGGTGCGACAACCCAGAACATCACCCAGACAGGCGACCTTCTGGTGCTGCGCCAGGCGCATGGTGTGTTTCTGCGACTGCTGGGCGAAACGCTGTCGGCGATGGCCGATCTGGCCGAACGCGGCGCGGACCTGCCGATGGCCGGGCGCACGCACGGCCAGCACGCCGTCCCCGCCACCTTCGGCTACAAGGTTGCCGTGTGGATCGACGAACTGCTGCGCCACGTCGAACGCTTCCGCCAGGCCGCCCCCCGCATCTTCGTCGCCATGCTCGGCGGCGGCGCGGGAACCTTCGCGTCCCTCGGCAAAATGGGCCCGCCGGTGCAGGCCGGAATCGGTCGGCAACTCGGCTTCGGCTCCATGGCGGTGCCGTCCCGCGCGCTGGGCGATCACCTCGCGGAGAATATCTGCATCCTCGGCCTGCTCGCCGCGACCTGCGGCAAGATCGGGCGCGAAATCTACACGCTGATGAAGACGGAGTTCGGCGAGGTGGAAGAACCCGTGCCCCCCGGCACGGTCGGCAGTTCCACCATGCCGCAAAAGCGCAACCCCAAGCTGTGTCAGGACATCATCGCGGCGGCGGCGGAAATCCGCGCCATGGTGCCGCTGGCGCTGGAGGCGATGACGACGGAGCATGAGGCCGATCGCACCACCAGCCTGATGATGGACACCGCGGAAGGGCGGGCCTGCGTCGCCACCGGCGACATGCTGACCCGGCTGGGCGAAATCATGCGCGGCCTGAAGCTCGATCCCGCGCGCATGCGCGCCAATCTCGATCTGGGCGGCGGGCTGATCATGGCGGAAGCGGTGATGCTCGATCTCGGTGCCGCCATCGGGCGTCAGCACGCGCACGACGTCGTTTATGACGCGGCGCAGGCGGCCTTTGTCGAGAACCGGTCGTTCTCCGACCTGCTGGCCGGCGATCCGCGGGTGACCGCGCATCTCGACGCCAAGGGCATTCAGGCGTTGCTCGACCCAACCGCCTATACCGGCCTGTGCGCCGATATGGCGCGCGATGCGGCGATCCGCGCGCGGGCCTGCGCGGCTTCCATCCGGGCGGGCTGAGCCATGGCATTGGATGTCGCGCATCTGCGCCAATGGATCGGTCGGCAGGAAACGCTGACCGATCGCGTCACCCATGTGCCGGTGGAGGCACTGTCGGCCACGCTCGACCGCGACGACCCGCGCCCGCAAAGCGGCGACGTGCTGCCGCCGCTGTGGCACTGGCTGTATTTTCTGCCGCTGGCCAGACAGTCGGAAATCGGGCCGGACGGGCATCCCAGGCGCGGCGGTTTCCTGCCGCCGGTGCCGCTGCCGCGTCGTATGTGGGCCGGCGGTCGGTTCCAGTTCCACGCGCCGCTGCGCGTGGGCGAGGAAATCACCCGCACCTCGACGATCGCCGACGTGACCGTGAAGGAAGGGCGCAGCGGATCGCTGTGCTTCGTACTGGTGCGTCACGAAATCGTCGGGCCGAACGGTCATGCGCTGACCGAGGAACACGACATCGTCTATCGCGACATGCCCCCGCCGGGGGAAGCACCGCCGACGCCGCCCCCGGCGCCGGAAGGGGCCTCGTGGAACCGCCCGATCGTGCCGGACGACGTGATGCTGTTCCGCTACTCCGCGCTGACGTTTAACGGGCACCGCATCCACTACGATCGTCGCTACGTCACCCAGGAAGAAGGCTATCCCGGATTGATCGTGCACGGACCGCTGATCGCGACGCTGCTGGTCGATCTGTTGCGGCGCAACAGCAACGCGACGTTGAAAAGCTTCCGCTTCCGTGCCGTCAGCCCGTTGTTCGATATCGCGCCGTTCTCGGTCCACGGGCGTCCCGGCGAGGACAACAAGGTCGCCCTGTGGGCGCGCAATCCCGACGGGCGGCTGGCGATGGACGCGGAAGCGGTCCTGGCCTGACGCGGAGCGGACGGCATGAATGATTTCGCCGAAGACGGGGCGTTGCGCTCGGGCAGTCTGGCCGAACGGTTCGCCGCCGTTCGCGCCTGGACCGAACATCTGAGCGCCGATCTTTCGGCGGAGGACCAGTGCGTGCAGTCCATGCCGGACGCCAGTCCGACGAAATGGCATCGCGCGCATACAACCTGGTTCTTCGAACAATTCGTGCTTTGTCCGCATCTTCCGGGCTATGGCGTCTTCGACCCCAACTTCGCGTTTTTGTTCAACTCCTACTACGAGGCGGTCGGCGCGCGTCATCCGCGCCCCTTGCGCGGGTTGCTGACGCGTCCGCCCTGCGAACGGATCGCGGCCTACCGTGCCCATGTGGACGCGGCGATACGGCGCTTGTTGGCGGGGCCGTTGCCGCCAGCGCTGATCGCGACGATCGAACTGGGGCTGAACCACGAGCAGCAGCACCAGGAACTCCTCCTGACCGACATCCTCCACGCGCTTGGCCGGCATCCGTTCGGGCCTGCGGCGCTGCCTGACTGGCGAGAGCCGGCGCCGGCCCCCGGTCCGACGCGGTTCCTGGCCTGCCCGGGCGGGGTTCAGCGGATCGGGCATGTCGGCTTGTCATTCTGTTTTGATAATGAAATGCCGCCGCACGACGTGCTGACGACCGATGTCTCCGTCGCGTCCCATCTGGTGCGGAACGACGCTTTTCTGGCCTTTGTCGATTCCGGCGGGTATCGGGACAGCCTGTTGTGGATGGCCGACGGCTGGGCCGTCGCGCAGGCGGACGGCTGGGACGCGCCGCTGCACTGGCGTCGGCGGGACGGCGCGTGGTGGGAAATGACCCTGGCCGGGCTGCGTCCTTTGGATACCGACGCGCCGGTGCGTCATGTCTCCTGGTACGAAGCGGATGCTTTCGCCCGCTGGTCGGGCGCGCGCCTGCCGACGGAGGCGGAGTGGGAGGTTGCAAGTCGCCATCCGGACATGCGCGAACAGGACACACATGTCTGGCAATGGACGGAAAGCGCCTACCGGCCCTATCCCGGCTTTGTCGCTCCCCCCGGGGCAATCGGCGAGTACAACGGCAAGTTCATGATCAATCAGATGGTCCTGCGCGGAGGCTCCATGGCCACGCCCGCGGGACATGCGCGCGCGACCTATCGCAATTTCTTCCATCCCGATAAGCGCTGGCAGTTTACCGGTATTCGTCTGGCCAAAGATGGCATTTGACCCCGCGGTCGCGGCCGAGGCCCTGGACGGATTGCGGGCCGAACAAAAGACGCTGCCGGCGAAACTGTTCTATGACGAGGAAGGCTGTCGGCTGTTCTATCGCATCACGGAACTGCCCGAATACTACCTGACGCGAACGGAACGGACCCTGCTGCCGATGGCGGCGGATTGGATCGCCGGCGTCGGCGAAGGCGACATGACCCTGGTCGAGTATGGCGCGAGCGACGAGGAAAAGGCCGGCTATCTGCTGCGTACCGGCGGCTTCGCTGCCTATGTGCCGATCGACGTCGCCGCACCGGCGTTGCGCGTGATGGCCGAACGGGTACGCCGAAGCTTTGCGCTGATCGCGGTCTCACCGGTGGTGGGCGACTTCACGACCGATCTGGTGCTGCCGCCGATGGCGACGACGGGCCGCCTGGGCTTTTTTCCGGGCTCGACCATCGGCAATCTGGAACCCGCGGCCGCCGTCGCATTTCTGGAGCGCGCCCGGCGGTCGCTGGGCGAGGGCGCGCGCTTCCTGCTGGGTGCCGATGTGCGCAAGTCGCCGGAAGTGCTGATCCCCGCCTACGACGATGCCCAGGGCGTCACCGCCGCGTTCAATCGCAATTTGCTGGTGCGACTGAACCGGGAAGCCGCGAGCAACTTCGATCCGTCCGCCTTTACCCATCGCGCGATCTGGAACGATGCGGAGAGCCGGATAGAGATGCATCTGGTCAGCGCGCGCGCGCAAACGGTGCGCGTGGCCGGGCATGATATATATTTTTACGATAATGAAACGATACACACAGAGAACAGCTACAAGCATCCGAGGGAGCGGCTGGCGGAGATCGCCCGGGCGGCGGGGTGGCGGGTCGAACGAAGCTGGTCCGACCCGGAGGAGCGGTTCGCGCTCTGGCTGTTCGTTGCCGAACCGTCCGCCCGCGCCGCCTTGAACCCGGGCGGTTCTGCTTAGCCCCGAAGCGCGATCCGTTCGGCGATGACGAACGGGGCGCCGGGGGCGGATTGGGTGAACAGGCAGATGTCGCTGACCCTTCGCGGCGCCGCGATCGCTTCGGCAAAGAAACGCGTGGCGGCCGGCAGCCAGAACGCCTGCGCCTCCGGCGTCAGCCGTTCGGTCAGGGTCATGTGAAAGAACCAGGTTTCGAAGACGTAAGGGTATCCCCAACGGGTCAACATACGATCCTGCGTCTCGGTCAGCGGCGAACGACGGCGTCGCGCCAGTTCGGCCTCGGACGGCGGCGCGCGGAACGCGTCAACCTCCGCGACACAGGCATCCGCCAGCGCCTGCAAGGCGGGGCTGGGGGTCGTTTCGGTCAATGCCAGGAAGCCCCGCAGATCGGTGACCGCCAAAGGGGGCAGGTCGAACGGCGCGATCCCGCGCGCCATGTCGCGCACCGCCGCAACGAAGCCGAACCAGTCGACGCCGTCGCGGAACCGAAACGGTGGCTTCAGGGTCGCATGGAACCCGTACAGGCGCGGATCGGCGGTAATCCCCGCGATATCCGGCAGGTCCGGTTGACCGACGGGCGCGCCGCTGACGGGATCGCGGCCAAGCCAGGCGCACGATGCCGCGAACAGCGGGTCGTCCGGAAGCGGGGCATAGTACAGCCCGACCCGAGCCTCGCCGGCCATCAGATGACGCGCTCCCCCGCGCGCCAGACCTGGCGGACGATCGGCAGGGTTTCGTGCAGCCGCACGCGCACGGCATCGGCGCGCAACCCGACCTCCAGCCGGCCGCGATCGGGCAGGCCCGACATCCGCGCCGGCGCGTCCGAGATCATCCCGACTGCCTCAGGCAATCCGATCCGCGCCTCTCGCGCGCACTGGAACGCGGCTTCGACCAGGGCGGGCGGCACGTAGTCCGACGCAAAGGCATCGACGGCGCCCGCCGCCAGCAGTTCGGAGGCGGCGACGTTGCCGGAGTGGGAGCCGCCGCGCACGATGTTCGGCGCCCCCGCGATGACCGTCATGCCGGCGGCCTTGGCGGCCTTGGCGGCGGCCATGGTGACCGGGAACTCGCTGATGCGGATGCCGTCGGCGGCATTCTCGGCGATCTCCTCGACCGTGCGATCGTCGTGGCTGGCCAAGGCAATGGTGGAGCCGCGCACGCGATCCAGCAGCGCCTTCCGGTTCGGCGCGCGCAGGCGGGCGCGCTGGTCCTGCAACTCCGCGATCCGCCGTTCGATCGTCGCCTCGTCCAGCCCGCCGCGGCGGCGCAGGTCGCGGTAGAAGTCCATATTGGCATACTGCCCAACGCCGGGGCTGTGATCCATCAGGCTGATCATGCGCACCAGCGGATGATCGGCAACCGGATCGAAATGCCCGAGCATGTCCACCGAGGGGATCTCGCAGCGCAGGTGCAGGAAATGGTCGGATTTCAGCAACCCGGCCTCGGTCAGCGCGTCGAGGTCGACGACGCCGTCGAGGAAGGTGCGAATGCGTTCCTTGTCGAAGCCCAGATCGCCCAGGCACAGCGCGTCGAGCACGGTGGTGACACCGGCGGCGGCGCATTGCGCGTCGTGCGCCACCATGGCGGAACGCGACGGCCAGCGCGCCAGGCTGCGCGGCTGAACCTGGCGTTCGAGGTTGTCGGTATGCACGTCGACGACGCCGGGGATCACGTAATCCCCGCCCATATCGAGCGCGTTCGGCAAGTTGGAGCGCCCGGGGTCGATCGCCGTGATCTGGCCGCCGATCAGTACGATGGTACCGGCGAGGACTTCGTTGGGCAGGACCAGCAGGGCGTTGGTCAGAATGGTTTCGTGGCTCATGCGGCTTCCTGTAGCGGCGGCAAGGGGAACAGGCGATCGGCGATGGAGTCGCGGACCTCGGCATCGTGGCAGATCGCGACGATCGCCGCGCCCCGCGTCTTGGCCTCGCGAACCATGGTCACGACAACGTCACGATTGGCCGCGTCGAGCGATGCGGTCGGTTCGTCGAGCAGCAGGATCGGATGTTCGGCGATGAAGCCGCGCGCGAGGTTGACGCGTTGCTGCTCGCCGCCCGAGAACGTCGCGGGCGGCAGGCCGTGCAGGCGGGCCGGGATGTTCAGGCGCAGCAGCATCGCCGTCGCCGCCGCTCTCGCCTCCTCCTGGCTGCGACCGCGGGCGGTCAGTACCTCCGCGACGACATCGAGCGTGGGGATACGCGGCACGACGCGCAGGAACTGGCTGACATAGCCGAGGGTTTCGTGGCGCACGGCGAGGATGGCGCGGGGATCGGCGGTGGCGATATCGATCTCGGCATGACGATGGCGCACCAGGATACGACCGCTATCGGCACGATAGTTGCCGTACAGCGCGCGCATCAACGTCGATTTGCCGGCCCCGGACGGCCCGGACAGCACGACGCATTCCCCGGCGTAAGCGGTCAGTTCGACTCCGGCCAGAACCGGGATATGCAGGCCGTCGCGCAAATGCAGGGTGAAGCCCTTGGCCAGTGCCTCTGTGCGCAGCATCGGAGTTTGGGTCACGGGCGGGATCATGTCGTAAGCACCGAGCTGACCAGAAGTTGAGTATAGGGATGGCGCGGATCGTCCAGCACCTGATCCGTCAGCCCGGTTTCCACGATCTCCCCGCGCTGCATCACGGCGATGCGCTGCGCCAGCAGACGGGCGACGGCGATATCGTGGGTGACCAGCACCGCGGCGATGTTCAGGCGCGCCACCAGAGAGCGGATCAGGTCCAGCAGGCGCGCCTGGACCGAAACGTCCAGACCGCCGGTAGGCTCGTCCATGAAGACAAGCCTGGGGTGCGTGACCAGCGTGCGGGCGATCTGCAGGCGTTGCAGCATGCCGCCGGAGAAGGTGCGCGGCAGGTCGTCGATCCGGCTTGCGTCGATCTCCACCTGCGCCAGCCAGTCCAAGGCCTGCGCGCGGATATTGCCGTAGTGACGCGCGCCGCGCGCCATCAGCCGTTCGCCGACATTGCCGCCGGCGGAGACCGCCATACGCAGGTTCTGGCGCGGGTCCTGATGGACAAATCCCCAATCGGAACGATGCAAAGTGCGCAAGGTCGGCGCGGGCATTGCGTGGACGTCGTGCAGGGTGTCCTCGGGGTCGCGATATTGGACGATGCCGCGATCCGGACTGACCCGGCCCGCCAGAACGTTCAGCAGCGTCGTCTTGCCGGAGCCTGATTCGCCGACGATGGCCAGCATCTCGCCAGGCCAGACATCGACATCGACATTGCGCAGCGCGGTGACGCGGCCGAAGGACAGCGACAGGCCGCGCCCGGAGATCAAGGTTTGCCCGCTCATTCCGCCGCGTCCCGCATGCCGTCCGCGCCAATATGGCCCTGCGCGCGTCGTTCGGCGCAGTGATCGGTGTCGGAGCAGACGAACAGCCGACCACCTTTGTCGTCGGTGACGACCTCGTCAAGGTAGGAGTCCGTCGCGCCGCAGAGACCGCAGGGATCGGGCGCGTTGATGGCGCGGAACGGGTGATCCTCGAAGTCCAACGACCGCACCTCGGTCCAGGGCGGTATCGCATAGATGCGCTTTTCCCGCCCGGCGCCGAACAGCTGCAAGGCCGGCATCATGTGCATCTTCGGGTTATCGAATGACGGGATCGGGCTGGGCGACATCAGATAGCGACCGTTCACCATCACGGGGTAATCGTAGCTGATCGAGATTTGGCCAAAGCGCGCGATGTCTTCGTAAAGCTTCACATGCATCAGGCCGTAATCGGCCAGGCCGTGCATGCGTTTGGTTTCGATCCGGCTCGATTCCAACCGAAACAAAGGCTCGGGCTGCGGCACCTGATAGACGATGATCTGATCCTCGTTCAGTTGCTTTTCCGGAATGCGATGGCGGGTCTGGATGACGCTGGCTTCATCGGTCCGCGTCGTCGTCGCCACGTTGGCGGTACGGGCGAAGAAGCGACGGATCGACACCGCGTTGGTGGTGTCGTCGGCGCCCTGGTCGATCACCTTGAGCACGTCCGAGGCACCCAGGATCGCCGCCGTGATCTGGATCCCGCCCGTGCCCCAGCCATAGGGCAACGGCATCTCGCGGGAGCCGAACGGAACCTGATGCCCCGGGATCGCCACGGCCTTCAGCAAGGCCCTGCGGATCATGCGCTTGGTCTGTTCGTCCAGGTAGGCGAAGTTGTAGCCCTTCATTCGGCGGCCTCCCGCAGGCGTTCCACTTCGTCGCGCAGGCGTCGGACGTTCTGGAGTTCACTCTGGAAATCGACGTAGTGCGGCAGCTTCAGATGCTCGACGAAGCCGGTGCCCTCGACATTGTCGGAATGGTACAGCACGAACTCGACGTTCTGCGCCGGAGCGGTGACGTCCTCCCCCAATTCGGCGGCGCGCATGGCGCGATCCACCAGGGCCATTGACATCGCCTTGCGCTCCGAGAAGCCGAAGACCAGCCCATAGCCGCGGGTGAACTGCGGCGGCGCGGTCTTCGACCCTTTGAACTGGTTCACCATCTGGCATTCGCTGACGACGATGTCGCCGATGTCGATGGCAAAGCCCAGTTCGGCCGGCTCGATCTCCACCGCGACCGTACCCATGCGGACCTCGCCCGCGAAGGGGTGGGAGCCGCCGTAGCCGCGCTGGGTCGAATAGCCCATGGCCAGCAGAAACCCTTCGTCGCCGCGAGCCAGGGCCTGCAGACGCACGTCGCGGTCGGCGGGGAAGGTCAGCGGCTGTCGGGTCAGGTCGCCGGGTTCGCGATTGGGCGCGCCGACGGATTCCAGCAATCCCTCCGCCCCCAGAATGTCCGGCACGCGGGGCATCGAGGCATCGTCGGGCGGTTCGGTCGGGGCCGGTGCGTTGGCGGAAGGTTCCGTAAGGCCGAAATCCAGCAGCCGGTGCGTATAGTCATAGGTCGGCCCGAGGATTTGCCCGCCCGGCAGATCTTTGAAGATTGCCGAGATGCGTCGTTCGATCCGCATGTTCGTCGTTTCGACCGCCAAAGAGTGGGCGAAGCGCGGCAGCGTCGTGCGATAGGCACGCAGCAGGAAAGCGGCCTCGATCAGGTCGCCCTGCGCCTGTTTGATCGCCAGCGCCGCCAGTTCGCGATCATACAACGACCCCTCTCCCATCACCCGATCGACCGCTCGGCCTAGTTGCTGTTCGATCTGATCCAGCGACAGTTCCGCCACCTCGGGATTGCCGCGACGCTTTTCCGCCATCCAGGCATGGGCGCTGTCGATCGCGCGCTCGCCCCCCTTAACCGCGACATAGGCCATGGATTATCCCTCCTCGATGCGGATGCCGCGCGGCAGCGCGGTCAATCGATCGTCGGCGCACAGCACCAGGTCGATGCCGCGCGGGAACAAGGCGCGGTTTGCGTCCCAGCGGGCAACGAAGTCGTCGGGCAGCCCCGTGACGCGCAGAACGGTCGGCGTCCTCAGGCCCGGGCCGCTGAGCCGGAAGGCCGAGCCGGTGCCGATGGAGGCGACCTGCAGAACGATCGTGGCGGATTGTTCCGGCGACTCATGCGTGCCCGCGGTCAGCGAGGCGAAGTCCGGCAGGGAAAGTGCCAGAGCAAAGCTCGCCCGATCCAACTCTACGCGGGGCGCGCCGGTGTGAAAGCCGATCCAGTCGGCGCACGCATCAGCCCGCGGATCGAGCCAGATCGGTGTTTCATGATCGAACAGACACAGCGCGACCGCGGCGGCCGCGACGCCCAATGGCGCCGGCGGAACGACGCCCGCCACCCGCGCAACCCGCCCAGGGCGCGACATCGCGTCGAGCACGGCGCGGAAGCAGGCCTGACTGTCGGCGACGGGGTCTCCGAAGCCGGGGGAGAGTGTGTCCATCATGTGCGCATCGTCTGCATGGCGAAGAACTGCACCTTGGTTGCCGCCGCCTTGCCCGCGACGGCGTCGCGTTCGGCCTGTTGGTATTGCGCGAGCGGATCGATAAGCTTTTCCCGCACCAGGGGCGCGCGCTCCGGATCCTGCATCAGGGCATCGACCAGGGCGGCGAGTTCGGCCTGACGCTCATCTCGCCCCGCGACGTAGGCGTGGCCGATCAGGCCGGAGTCGGTGCGCACGGTGCAGCGCGTCACGCTCATCTCTCCGAGATTGAAGGGCGCGCCATCGCCGCCGGCCCGCCCGCGCACCATCACCAGACCGGCTTCCGGGCCACGGATGCGGATGAATGCCGGGATTTCGCCGCACTCTTCCAATAAGGCGGCGATGCGGCTACCGGACGCGCGGGCCAGAACCGACATCCAGTGCCGACGAGCCGCATGAGCCTGTATAAAGGGGGATGGGTCCGCCATGACGATCCGAAAGTTGTGTAGACGTCTAGACAGGTAAGCGGTCAACGGACTATCGTCAATCACGATCCGACACGGGCCGGGGCAAGGTTGAATGAAGATATGGTGACGACCGGCGACGGCGATCCCGGATCGGTCTCGCGCGCCGACGGAGTGTCTCTGTGGCGCCAGATCGAGGCCGCGCTGCGCGAGGAGATCGGCAACGGCACCTTCGAACCAGGAGGACGGCTGCCGACCGAAGCCGAACTGTCGGCGCGCTTCGCGGTGAACCGGCATACGGTGCGTCGCGCGCTGGAGGAGTTGTCGCGCGGCGGTCTGGTGCGGATTGAGCAAGGCCGCGGCACGTTCGTCGCCGAAGATGTGCTCGACTACACGGTCGAGCCGCGCACCCGGTTCTCGGAGTGGATCCGTAAGCACAACAAAGAGCCGTCGGGCCGTATCCTGCAGCTTAAGGAGATCGGTGCCGACGCGCAGGTGGCGGGCGCGCTTGGACTGCGCATCGGCGGGCGCGTCGTGCTGCTCGAACGTCTGGGCTTCGCCGACGATCGCCCGGTCAGTCTGGTTCGGCATCATTTCCCCGTGACCCGAACCAAGGGACTGCTGGAGGCATTGCGGTCGTCGGCAAGCATTACGGAGGCGTTGCAACAAGTCGGCATCGACGACTACCTCCGCGAAGTAACCCGCGTCTCTGCTCGGCTTCCCACGGCGGCGGAGGCCGAGTTGTTGCGGATGCCGCGCAATCGGCCCGTGCTGATCGCCGAGAACATCAACGTCGATCGCGCCGGGGCGGTCGTCGAATTCGGCGTCGGGTGCTATCCCACGCCGCGCGTCCAGATTGTCTTCGAACCATAGGAACGACCATGCAGAAGCTGCGCGTGAATGGTGGACGGGTGATGACGCCCGCCGGCGAACGGTCCATCGACCTGGTGCTGCAAGACGGGATCGTCGGCCAGGATGCGTCGGGCGACGATGGCGTAACGTTCGACGCGCGCGGATTGCTGGTGTTGCCCGGGATCGTCGACATCCACGGCGATGCGTTCGAGCGTCAGTTGCAGCCGCGACCCGGCGTCGACTTCCCGACCGATCTCGCGCTGGTCGATACGGAAGCGCAGTTGTTGGCCAATGGCATCACCACCGCGTTCCACGGCATCACCCTGTCGTGGGAGCCTGGGCTGCGCAGCCTGGATGCCTGGCGCGCGCTGCTGACGGCGTTGGAAGCCCGCGCCTGGACCTGCGACATGCGGGTGCATCTGCGGTGGGAGGCCTATAACCTCGACGCGCTGGACACGGCGGTGGCCGATATCGCCGCCGGGCGAGTGCACCTGCTGGCGTTCAACGACCATACGCCGCCGATCCTGAAGAAGATCGCCGATCCCGTGGCCGGCGCCAAGTACAGCGATCGCGCCGGCATGAAGCTCGATGCCTTCCGCGCCCTGGCCGAACGGATCGGCGCGCGCTCGGCCGCAGTACCGGCCGCTCTGGAACGCATCGGCGCCGCCGCGCGCGCCGCCGGCGTGCCGATGGCCAGCCACGACGACGATGCAATCGCAGTTCGTAACGACTTCCGCGCCCGAGGCGCGCGCATCTGCGAGTTCCCCATGGCGCTCGAAGTCGGTCAGGCAGCCCGCGACGCCGGGGATTTCGTGGTCATGGGCAGCCCGAACGTCGTGCGCGGCAAGTCCCATCTCGGCTGGGCTTCGGCCGCCACGATGGCGGAAGCCGGGATTTGTAACATTCTTTCATCGGACTATTATTATCCCGCAATGATGCGGGCGGCCTTCATCCTGGCGGGCCGCGGCGTGTTCGATCTGGCGCGGGCCTGGGCGCTGATCTCGGCGAACCCCGCCGCCGCGGCGGGGCTGACCGATCGGGGAACAATCGAACCCGGCAAGCGCGCCGATCTCGTCATTGTCGATCCGTCGACGCCCCGGGTCGTCGCCACCATCGCCCAGGGACGCATCGCGCATCTTTCCCCCGGCGGCGCTGCGCGTTTGGTACGGTAACGTTATTCGATCTTGATGCCGGCGGCCTTGATCACCTCCGCGGTGTTCTTCCAGTCGTCGTCCCAGATCTTCTGCATCTGCTCGATGCTCGCCTGGACCGGGAGATTGGCGACGCGCTGCATCGTCAGCTTCCAGTCCGGCTGCGCCGAGATTTCGTTGATCTTGGCGTTCAGCAGCGCGGCGATTTCCTTGGGCGTGCCGGGGGGGCCATAGAGGCCGAACCAACTGCCCATGTCGGCGTCCTTGATGCCGCATTCCGTCAATGTCGGCACGTCGGGGAATTCAACGAAACGGGTCGGGGTGTTGACGTTCAGCAGGATCAGTTTGCCCGCCTTGACGTGCGGCAGGGTGGAAGCCTCGTTCATCAACTGGATATTGCCGGCCAGCAGGTCCTGCAGGCTTTCCGCGCCGCCCTTGTAGGGGATATGCGCGATGTCGAGGCCGGTCTTGTAGACCAGCATCTCGTGCCGCAGATGCGGCTGGGTGCCCATGCCGGATGAACCGAAGTTCAGCTTGCCCGGATTCTTTTTGGCGTAGTCCAGAAATTCCGCGAAGGTCTTCACGCCCACGCCGGGGTGAATGGTGAAACCGGACACACCGGTGCCAAGATGCCCGACCGGCACGAACTGGCGCGCGTCGATGTTCATTTTATACAGCAGCGGCACCGATACCGTGCCGGTATTGCCGGTGAACAAAAATGTGTGGCCGTCGGGCGTGGACCGGAAAGCGGCTTCGTTGCCGATCATCCCGGATGCGCCGGCGCGATTTTCAACGACGAATTGTTTGCCGAATGCCTTGCTGAGTGCTTCCGCCCAGGGGCGGGCGACCAGATCGGTGGCGCCGCCGGCGGGGAACGACACAATCAGCCGTACGGGGCGATTGGGCCAGGAGGACTGCGCGAAGGCGGAAGAGCCGGCTAAGACCGAGGCGGCGGACGCGCCCACGGTGGTTTTCAGAAAATCGCGGCGGCGCATGACAGGTTTCCTGTTCAATATTGGGACGCATTCAAGTCGCGAAGAAATGGGAAAGGCAGGGCCAGGTTTCAACGCCCCACCCAGCGCGGCGGGCGCTTTTCGACGAAGGCGCGGGGGCCTTCCTGGAAGTCTTCGGTGGACGTAACCAGACGGCTGGCGGCAGTGCTGATTTCCCACAATTCCGGTTCGGTGCGGTCATAGGCCTGACGAGCGACACCGAGAGATTCACGGACGGCGATCGGGGCGTTGACGGTGACGCGGCGCGCCAGGGCAAGGGCGGCCGCCATCACCTCGCTCGCCGGTACCACCGCATTCACCAACCCAAACGCGCCTGCTCGGCTTGCAGGGATCGGATCGCCGGTTGCGATCATTTCCAGCGCGATCGCCTTGGGCAGCGCGCGCGGCAGGCGGAAAACACCGCCCGCGCCGGCGACCAGGCTGCGCTTGACCTCCGGCAGGCCGAAATTCGCGGTTTCCGCGGCAACCGCGAGATCGCAGGACAGCAGCAGTTCCAGGCCGCCGGCCAGCGCGTGACCTTGCGCGGCGGCGATCCACAGCTTGGTGCGACGGGCGCGCACGAAGCCGCCGAAGCCGCCCTTCGCCGTGGACAGGGTGCTGCCGCGACCGGAGGAGACCTCCTTCAGGTCGGCACCCGCGCAAAACGCGTGCGGGCCTGCGCCGGTCAGGATGGCGACCCACAGATCGGGGTCGTTCTCGACCCGCTCGATCGCTGCTTCCAGCCCGGCGGCGACGGCACCGTTGACCGCGTTGCGGGCTTCCGGCCGGTTGATGGTGACCAAGGCGATGTGTGGTTCGACAACCTCGAACAGCACCACGCCGGGTTGGGTTAAAGTGTCCATTGTTGAAGACCGTTCTGTCCGTTGGAAAGGTGTCCGACGCGTCCGATGGCGCTGGTCGCGGGGTCCATCAGGGTATTCAAGGTCGCGATGTCGTCGCGGGGGACGCGGGCCATGGTGCGGGCCCGATCGGGCAGGCGGAGGATGACCGCGCCGAAATCGGGCGTGCCGTCGGTGCGAAAGACAACGGTATGGGTTTCGACGGAGGCTTCTCCGGTCCGATCGTCGACCAGGACCGGCGGCGGGCCGCGGCGGGAATCGGCGGTGGCCTGCATGTCGCGGGCGATCAGTGTTTCCGGCGAGTCGCCGCCCAGGACCAGGCCGTGGTGCTTGGTTACGAAGCCGCCCTGACCGTACAGCAGTCCCTGTTTGCCGTGATCGCGGCGCAGCGCGCGGACCATGCCGCAGGCGGCGTGCAGCATGTATGCGTTCAGCGGCGCCCCGTGGAAGGTCAGACCGCCGGCGACGGTGGGAATGGTGTCTTCGGGCAGGCCGAGCTTGCGGCGGGCCATTTTGGGGACGCAGGGGAAGCAGCTGTAGAATTCGCGGTGGGCGAAGCGGTTGACGTCGCCGTCGACTATGTCGAGCGCCGCTTCCAGCACGACGTCCATCGCGTGGGCGTGGTTGAACTGATCGCGCTGCATGTAGTCCAGCGGCTCCCCAGCCCAGGCGCCGCCTTGGATCGTAATGCGTCGCGCATCGGGAATACCGGCCGCCTGGGCGACGGCCAGGCTGGTGATTATTACGGCCGATCCCTGGTTCACCAACGGATTGGCGGTCATCAGCTTGGGGTAGGGCCAGGCGATCATGCGGTTGGCGGGGGACGGGGTGGCGATTTCGTCCGCCGAAACCCGCCTTGGGATCCAGGACTCGGGATTGTCCGCCGCGACGGAGGCGAAGACGGACCATAGCTTGGCCGACTCGGCGTGGCCCTGCGCGGGCGATTGGCCCCAGGCGGCCTGGGTGGCGTTTTCGTAGAGCGGATAGACCCGGATCGGCATGTCGATCCCGTGGCGTCGGGCGAGTTCGGCCAGATAGTCGCGATTGCGCGGCTTGGCGTTAGGATCCTTTGGCGTCCAGGGCAGTTCGATGCCCTGTTTCTGCGCCGCGGCGGCGGTGTACTGGGCTTCGCCGCCGCAGACGACCGCGATGCTGCTTTCGCCGGCGGCGATCCGGCGCGCGGCTTCATGCAGAAAGCGGATGGGTGTCTCTCCGCCGACCGGGCCGTAGTTCCGATGGCGCGGCGCGATTTCGAGGCGCGCGCAGAGGGCGCCGAGCAGATCGGCGTAGGGCCAGGAGACGGAGTTGATGACGTCGATCGAATCGATCTTTGCCAGCAGGCCGCCGCCGGCGTCCGCGTCGGCGCGGCGGATGGCCTCGGCCATCAGCGCCATGGGTTCCAGGCCCTGCGCGGGTTCGGACGGGCGATCCTTGAGTTCGCCGATGCCGACGATGACGGGGATTCGGTCGGGGGAAGGCATTGTCACGCGTCTCTGTCCTTCGCGGCGGAGCCGTGTCGGACCTGGAAGTCAGGCGCGTACGGCTGGTTCCGCGCAGGCGACCACGCGAGGGGACCAGCGTCAATATCGCGGCGATTTCGTGGGGGGCGGAGGTCGTTGGCTCGGGCGGTAGGATTCGAACCTACGGCCAACCGGTTAACAGCCGATTGCTCTACCGCTGAGCTACGCCCGATCACGCCAACGAGGCGCCTATCTAGTGGCACGCGCTGGGCCGGTCAACACCCAGATCGCGGTATCTGGATCGCTGCGTGCGTTCTGACTGCCGAGGGGGTGGGTTTTCAGGTTGCATGGGGTGTTGTTCGCGGATTTTGCGGTGGGGTGGGCGGTTGGACGATATTCGGTTCTTGGGAGTTGCACGGGCCTCCTGGGCGGGCGGCGGCGTCCTCACGGCGCATGAGGTTTTCCTCGCGGATTTTGCGGGGTGCGGGCGTCGCCTGATCGCTTCCGTTAGCCTCCCAGCATTCCAAGGCGCGGGCGCTCGACATTGGGTGTTGAGGTGGTTTCAGGGCGCATGGACTTTTTGTTCGCGCGGCACCGGCGGGGGCGCGTTGGGCGACATTCGGTACTTGGGAGTTGCACGGTGTTGGCGCGGAGTTCCACGGAGCCTGCTGGGCGAGCAGCGGCGTTCTCACGGCGCATGAGGTTTTGTTCGCGGATTTCGCGGGGTGTAGGCGGCTGGGGAATTGCCCGGGCGTTGGGGCGTTTTCAGGGCGTGTGGGCTTTTTGTTCGCGTGGCACCGGCGGTGGCGGCTGGGGCGACATTCGATGCCTGCGCGTTGTGGAATTTTGCGGGCAGCCGGATGCGTGTTCACGTCGTACGGGGTGTTGTTCGCCCACAGCGCGATTCGGTCCCCGGCGGCGGTTGCATGTCGGCCATGCGGTTCAGCCCTGCAAGCAGAGCGACCGGCATTGGCAACGGAGGGTGTCACGCGAGGTTCAATCACGCGGCGGTACCTACTCAATCGCCACTTCCGCGCCAATCGCGATGTTGCGATCGGCGGCGTTTGCCGACGCGCTATTCGATCCGAGAGGTGGCTGTGTCATCTTCTCGTCCGCAAAAGCGTGTGCTACGAGACCGACCGTTGGCCGACTGGCGGAACGGTAGACGCAAGCGACTCAAAATCGCTCGCTCGCAAGGGCATCTCGGTTCGAATCCGAGGTCGGCCACCACAGCCCCTCATTTCTGTATCTATCGGATCGCAGCGAACGTCCCGCCGGGTTGTTTGACCCGTATTGACGAAACCTTGCTCTGTCTGTCTGTTTCAGGCTTCGCGCGTCCGCGTGGCGCGTAACCGTACGAGATCGAAACGCCATGAATCGTAAAATTCTTGCCGCGCTGGGCGCATTGGCCGTTCTGCCCGCGGCACAGGCCCTGGCGCAGACGAAGCCCGATGCCGCGAAAGCCGATACGGCCAGCATCTGGACCTTGGCGGGGGAAAACGCGACGATTTCCGCGGCCAAGCGGACCGATCGCTATTACACCAACGGCCTGCGCCTGGGCTGGACCTCCCCCACCGGTTTCGCGCCCGACCTGGTGTCTCGCATGGGCCGAGCGCTGTGGGGCGAAGGACAGCAGCGGGTTGGGTTTGAGATTTCGCACCAGATGTATACGCCCGCCGACACGCAGCGCGTCGTCGCCTTGGCGAACGATCGGCCCTATGCCGGCTACCTGTCCGCCAATTTCTCCTTACTCAACGACACCGCCAAGCACCGCAGCCTGTTGCAGTTGGGCCTGGGCGTCATCGGCCCCGCCGCGGGGGCGGAGGGTTTGCAGAACGGCTTCCACGATCTGATCGGGCAGGGCCACAACCGCGGTTGGGGTTCGCAAATCCCGAACACCCCGGCGATCCAATTGCTGCACGAGCGGACCTGGCGCCTGCCGATCGCGACCTTCGGCAGTCTGGAGACCGATGCCTTGCCGTCGGTGACGATCGGTCTCGGCACCGTGCGCGATTACGTGCAGGCCGGCGTTTCGTTCCGCATCGGCCAGGGCCTCGATTCCGATTTCGGCGCCCCGCGCCCGCGTCCGGGACTGAGCGGCGGGGACGTGTTCACGCCGACGCGCCCGTTCGCGTGGTATGTGTTCGCCGGCCTCGACGGTCAGGCCGTGGGCTACGACGTGCTGCTGCAATCGCGCCCCTTCCGCAGCGGCCCGCATGTCAGCCCGGTCTGGGATGTCGCGGAATTCCAGGGCGGTCTGGCCGTCATGGCCTATGGCATGCGCCTGACCCTCGCCTACGTCGCCCGCACGACGGAGTTCAAGGGCCAGGCCAGCGGCCTGCATCAATTCGGCTCCGCGTCGCTTTCGGTCCGTTTCTGAGCCGGGGGGCTGAATACAAACGCGGCGCGACGGGGTAAGGGTGGTTCGTCCCAACACACAGGAGGAACCCATGGCCAAGCCAACCGTCGCCAGCCGCGAAGCCGTTCGCGCCGTCGTGCCGCGTATGATCGAACTGAGCGAAGACCTGATCTACGGCGATATCTGGGAGCGCCCGGGTCTGAGCAAGCGCGACCGCAGCCTGATGGTCGTTTCGGCTCTGATCGCCAGCTATCGGCCGGAACAGTTACGCGGTCATATCGGTCGCGCGCTGGATAACGGCCTGACAAAAGACGAAATTTCCGAAATGATCACCCATCTCGCGTTCTATTCCGGCTGGCCGGGATCGATGACGGCGGCGCGCGTGTTCAAGGAAGTGCTCGACGAACGCGGGATCGCCTGACCGTCTATTTCCCAAAGCCCTGAATGGTCCATTCCAGCGGGGCGGGGTCGACGTGGATATTGCCGATGCGGGGGCGGTTGAGGTCGGTGATCAACACCATCTCTCCGGCCAGCAGCAGCAGCAGAAACGACATCAGCACGATCTGGCGCCGTCCGGCCAGGCCGTGCTGAAACCCCATCGCGCCGATGGCCAGAACGGAGCCGGTCAGCAGCATCCATGACAGGTTGCCGGGCACCAGCGACGTGAAGGCAAAGCGCTGCGACTGCGCGAGGTCGAACATTTCAGTCAGCGCGGCCGACAGCGATACCGTGGCGGTCGTCGGTTCCCGCCGGACGAGCGTGCGCATATGCCGCCAGATCTGGTCCTGCAACGCATTACCGCGCGCGACCAACGCCGGTTCGTCCTCGGACCGCGGGGCGACGGTATAGGCGAGCTGGACCTTGGCATAAGCCTCGATCAACGGCTGGATGGCGGTCGTTTCAGGGCTGTCGATCAGTTGAGAGCGCAGCCAGGCCGTGCCGATCGCATTGGCTTCCTGCACGACCAGAGACCGGCGGGTATCGAAGCGTTCCTGGGCAAAATTGATGGTCAGGCCCAGCGTAAACGCCATCAGCCCAAGCATGCCGCCGGTAATCGCCCCAATCCCGCTGAGTTCACGTTCCTGGGGTGCTCGGCGTTTCGCGCGGAACACGCCGAGACGAAATCCGACCTCCGCCGCCGAGGTCATCAGCACGAACAGAACGAGGCAGTACAGCGTAAGGTTCCGCCCGGTCAGCCACGTGCTGATGAACTCAAACATCGGGGATCAGAGGCTGTTCGCGCTGACCGCCTGGGTAATTTCGGCATCGGTGATGCCCAATTTACCGGCGGCTTCGCAGATGTCGCGCCAACTGGTGTCGTCGACGTCGATCCCGTTGACCGAGCGATCGGCGGCGTATTTGCGCTCCGGCTCCCCGGGCACCAGGACCTGTTCCACGCCCTGGGCGGGGCGGGCGGATTTGATATAGGCCTTGGTGGCCTCGATCCGCGCCGTAGTCTCCGCGGGGTCGCCCAGCTTCGACAGGTCGATGATGGTAACGAGCATGGAGTTGAGCACGCCGCCCTTGGTCGGTTCGAACGCGCCCTGACCGCCGGCGATGGCGGCGGCCATGATCTCGCACATGATCGCGAGGCCGGAGCCTTTGTGGGTGCCGAACGACCGCAGCGCGCCGGTCTTGTCGCGGATGAAGCCGGTGGGATCGTTGGTGGGGTTGCCGTCGGGATCGATCAGGCAGCCGTCGGGGACGGGCACGCCCTTGTTGTAGGCGACTCGGGCCTTGCCGGCGGCGATGGTGGTGGTAGCCATATCGAGCAGCAGCGACGGGCCGTCCGCGCCGGGCACGCCGACGGTGAAGGGGTTGGTGCCCAAGCGCGGTTCGGCCGCGCCCCAGGTGGCCTGGACGTCGTGGTGATCGGCGACATTGACGAAGCCGGTGAACACGCACCCGGCATTGGCGGCGAGTTCGGCATAGGTGCCGATCCGCCCGATATGGGACGCGTTGCGGAACGCCAGCACGCAGGCTCCGACCTCTTTCGCCCTTGCGATCGCTCGGCGCACGGCGTCGGCGGCCATGCGCTGGCCGTAGCCGCGACGAGCGTCGATTATCAGCAGCGCGCCGGCGTCGAGCACGGTTTCCGCCGTCTGGTTCGGCACCAGCAGGCCGTCCTGCAACAGGCGCACATAAGTCGGCAGCATGCCGACCCCGTGGCTGTCGTGGCCGGCCAGATTGGCGCGCACCAGGTGGTCCGCGACCTCCGCCGCTTCGTCATGGGCGCTGCCCATGCGGGTGGAGATCAGGTGGGTGAGGTTATAGAGCGATTGGGGCTTGAACTTTGGCATGGGGGAATCCTGGCACGACGCGGCGCGGACGGGAAGGGGTTGGGGTTTGCTCTGGGCGCATGGGGTTTTGGTGCGGTGTGTTGGGGCGATTGGTCCGGGGTGAGTGCCGGGGCTGTTGGCGGGGCGTGGTTCCCTGGGCGCATGGGGTTTTTGTGTGCGTCGTTTGGCGAGGGTGTCCGGGTGCAAGGGGTTTTGCCGCGTCGGCGCGCGGGTTGGCTCTGGGTGCATGGGGTTTTGGTTCGGTGTGTTGGGGCGATTGGTCCGGGGTGAACGTCGGGGCTGTTGACGGGGCGTGGTTCCCTGGGCGCATGGGGTTCTTGTGTGCGTCCTTTGGCGTGGGTGTCCGGGCGCACGGGGTCTTGTCGCGTCGGCGGGCGGGTTGGCTCTGGGTGCATGGGGTTTTGGTTCGGTGTTCGGCGTGTTGTGGCGCTGGGGGATGCGGGCGGGGTTCGTGGTTGGGGAGGCTGGGGCGATTTGCCGCCGATGAACGCGGATGAACACGGATGCATTGGGATGCGGCGGTGGGTTGCGGGCGAGGCCTGATTCCCTGGGCGCATGGGGTTTTGGTTTGGCGGATCGGGCGCGGTGGGCTGGTTGGAGGTGCCGGCGGTTTGGGGCGCTGGCGCGTGACGGGGCTGGGTCGGCGGCATGGGTTCGGCGGGCGGTTTGTTCATCGTTTGTTCGTAGAGATTTCGGCGGTCCGCGCCAATGTCGGTGTTGACGGCGCGGGCTTGATGGCCGGCCTGGGTCGGGAGCGGCTTTGTGAACCTTCGTGTGTCCTTCGTGAGCCTTCGTGTCATTTTTCCTTTTTGCTCGCGGGCGGGTGAAGGAAGGGGCGCACGAAGTTGCACGAAGGTCACACGAAGGTTCACGAAGGCGCGGGTTACGCCAGCCCGGCCTCCCGGTGCAGGGCCTGGATTTCGGCCTCGATCTCGGCTTGGGTGCGGCCGAGCGCCTGTAGCAGGGCGGCGTGGTTGTCCAGCGCCTTGTCGCGATGCGGGTGAGCGTGGCCGGTGGCGTGCTGGAACTTCAGGAAGATCAGCAGCATGCGCCGCGACAACGGCTCCGCTTCCGTCAGCCGGTTCGTCGCACGAAGCAATCCCGCGAGGTTGTTGAGGTTGATCGCCACATCCGGATGATCCGGGCCGAGGCTCGCTTCGTCGATCGACAGCGCGCGGCGATACAACGGCTCCGCCTCGGTCGGGCCGCGCAGCATCTCAATGCAAACCGCGAGGTTGTTGAGGTCGCGCGCTACATTCGGATGATCCGGGCCGAAGCTCGCCTCGTCGATCGACAGCGCGCGGCGATACAACGGCTCCGCTTCCGACAGGCGGTTCGTCGCGCGAAGCAATTCCGCGAGGTTGTTGAGGTTGCGTGCCACGGCCGGGTGATCTGGGCCGAGGCTCGCCTCGTCGATCGACAGCGCGCGGCGAAACAACGGCTCCGCTTCCGACAGCCGGTTCGTCGCGCGAAGCAATACCGCGAGGTTGTTGAGGCGGATCGCCACGGTCGGATGATCCGGGCCGAGGTTTGCCTCGTCGGTCGATAGCGCGCGGCGAAACAACGGCTCCGCTTCCGACAGGCGGTTCGTCGCGCGAAGCAATTCCGCGAGGTTGTTGAGGCGGATCGCCACGGTCGGATGATCCGGGCCGAGGCTCGCCTCGTCGATCGACAGCGCGCGGCGATACAACGGCTCCGCTTCCGACAGCCGGTTCGTGGCATCAAGCAATGCCGCGAGGTTGTTGAGGGCGGTCGCCACATCCGGATGATCCGGGCCGAGGCTCGCCTCGAAGATTGACAGCGCGCGGCGAAACAACGGCTCCGCTTCCGACAGGCGGTTCGTCGCGCGAAGCAAGTTCGCGAGGTTGCTGAGGTACGTGGCAAGCTCCGGGTCGTCCGGCGACCGGCTTCGCTCGGCGATCGCCAGCGCCGCGCGCTTCATCTTTTCCGCCCGCCCATACTGCGCCCGCTCGTCGAACAGGCTGCCGAGATCAGCCATCAACCGCCCGGTCGGCTTATCGATCCCCGCTTCCTGGCCCCGTTCCGCCACGGCGGTCGCGTGCTCGGCCAGCGGCAGCAGGCGTGGCCAGGTGCGCACGTCCTGTGGGTGGCCGGTGAAGGCGGCATTCACCCAGCCCAGCGCCTGGATCAGCCGCGACCGCGACGTGTCCGGCGGCAAGGCGCGGCGCGTCACGTCCTGCACCAGGCGGTGCACGGTGAAGAACGGACGGTCCGCCTGCCGCGTCACCAGAGAGAACGCGGCAAGGTCGGCCAGAGCATCGCGCACGTCCGCCGCCGGTGCACCGGGAACCGGCACGTCCAGCAGCGTTTCCGGCACCGGGTCGGGCGACAGGAACGCGAGATGTTCCAGCAGGGTTCGCCCGGCGTCGGACAATTTTTCCACCGACAGCGCCCAGGCGGCGGGGATGGCGCGCGGGTAATGCGTCTCGGCCGGGTTCGCATAGGCAATCACCGCGTCGAAACTGCTGGCCAGCCGCGCGCGATAGCCGGCGAATGTTTCTCGGTGGCGACGAATGTACGCGGCGGCATGGGTCAGGGCCAAAGCAAGCTGGCCAAGTTCTTGCGCCAGATCCCGCGCCTGCGTCGCGTCGTCGGCGGCCGGGCGGCGGCGGCCTTCGGTGTTTTCAAGCAGGAAGGCGGCGGCGGCGTCCACCGTCAGCACGTCGAGTTCCAGCGCCTGGAACGCGTACGGTAGGTTGGTCAGCCGGCTGGTCAGCAGCACGTGCCCGCCGGTCAGGCGGCCGAGCATGGCGGTGACGGCGGCCAGGGCTGTGTCGGAATCGATATTGTCGAGTATCAGCAGCCAGCCGGGGTTGCGATGCAGCCAGTCCAGCACCGCGTGCAGGCGGATATCGTCGGTCTTGTCGTCGAACCCTTCCAGACCGAGCGCGCCGGTGAGGTCGGCGAGGTTGCGGGTCAGGGCGTCGGAGGAATCCGCCACCGCGAACAAGGCCGCCGAGTAATCGTGCCGGTGCGCCCAGGCATATTCGACGGCGGCACGGGTTTTCCCGACCCCGCCCAGACCGTGAATGGCGGCATTGGCGGCGGTGATGGCGGCGGGTTTGCCACTGGTCAGGGTGGCGCGAAGGTTGGTCAGGAAGTCGTCGCGGCCCTTGAACAGGGTGCCCAGGGTTGGGTAGGGTAGGTTGATGGGTTTCGTCGTTTTGGACGGCGGGGGATCGTCCCGGCCAAAGACGATGGTGGTATTCGGGCTGTTATTGATATTGACCGCAGGGCTGTTCTCACCCCTCGTGGAGCTCGTTTGCCCGAACAATGACAGAAGCCATCTCATCCGCGTTTGTTGATCGCCGGTGACCGGTCTCCGGTCGTGGTTGCATACTGCCCGCTGATCGATTTGGTCCGATCTTCATTCGACGCTGGCGAATTGTCGCCCCGGGTTTCGGCGACCTGCGCATTCCGCCACTTGTCGACACCCCATGCCGCAACGGCCGCGACGGCCAGGATTACCGCGCCCAGGATCGTGACCAGCAGGATCGGCCCACGCCAATCCAGAGGCACGACTTGCAGCGCTTCGGGCACCGTGGCGAACAGAACCGCAAGGATTCCCAGCGCAACCGCTGGAACGCCGCCCAGTTTGGCGAGTTTCGCAAGGTCCGGCAGACGCATCATCCTCATCCGTCGTTACAGGCCATGATGGTAAACGATCGCGCCGCGCATTGGTAAGGATTTCGTATGCGCCCGCCCCCCACCTTGACGCAAGCCGCGTCCGCCGCCGATGCTGCTTGGCAAATGTCCTGGGGGTCGAACATGATCACGCCCGACTATGTGCGCGTCATGGCGCGCTATAACGCCGAAATGAACCGGCGGATTTACGCCGCCGCCGATCGGTTGACCGACGCGCAGCGGCGCGAAGATCGCGGGCTGTTCTGGCGGTCGCTCCTCGGCACCCTGAACCACCTGCTGTGGGGCGATCGGCAATGGATGGCGCGGCTGGATGGCTGGCCGCCGAACACCATTCCCAACCCGCAAAGCCCGACGCTGATCGACGACTACGAAGAACTGAAGAAGGAACGATTCAAGGCGGATGCGGGGATCGAAGATTTCGCCAACCGCATCGACGACGCCTGGTTCGAAACCGATCTGGAATGGTACAGCGGCGCGGCGAAAAAGCAGATGCGGATGGGCAAGCACCTGCTGATGGTGCATTTCTTCAACCACCAGACGCACCATCGCGGCCAGGTCCACGCCGCGCTGACCGCGTTCGGCGCCGATCCCGGCGATACCGACCTTTTCCTGCTCGTTCCCACGCCGTGACCGTGGGCGCGCCCGCCCGCTACGTGCGCCGAACGTTCCAGGGGTAAGACCCGGAACCGTCGAGAATCCCCGCGATATCCGTTCGTCTGACGGTATAAACCCCGTACTGTCCCAGCGGCAGCAACGGCGGGTCCTCGAACAAAATCCGCTGCATGCGGTCGAACAGGCCGCGCTGCGATGCGTTGGTGGGGGTGGCGAGCCATTCCTGCGCCAGGGTTTCGATTTCCGGCTTGTCGTACCAGCCGGTCCAGCCTTTGCCGCCCTGACCGCGGATGTACATGTTCAGCGCGGGGTTCACCATGGAAACCATGGAGCCGGATGTGTGGAACATGCTCCACCCGCCCTTTTCGACGGACTCGCGGTTGGCGGTGCGCGCGATCATGGTGCCCCAGTCCATCGGCTGGAAATCGACGTTCATGCCGATGCGGCGCATCAGATCGGCGGTGACGATGCCGAAAGCGCCGAGCTGAGGGTAGTCCATGGGGGCGAGGACGACGGCGCGTTCGCCGTTGTAGCCGGACTCGGCAACGGCCTTTTTCGCGGCCTCGATCGACAGGGCCGGCATGTCGGCGTGGCCGAATTCGCTGACGTCCTTGACGCCGCAGGGCATCATGGCCTTGCAGGTGCGCCAGACGGCGGGATCGTCGCCGAACGCCGCGCGCATGTAATCGTCCTGATTCACCGCGGCCAACAGCGCTCGGCGCAGCTTCTTGTTGTTGAAGGGGGCTTGCAGGTGGTTGAAGCGGGCGATGCCGTACCAGTTATAGGGGTCCTTGGGCTGCATCGCGATGCCGCGCGCCTTGCCCATCAATTCGTGCAGATCGGCGGGGACGTATTCCCACCAATCCATCTCGCCCGCCTGCATCGCGTTCGCGGCGGTGGCGGAATCGGGCATGGTGTACCAGGTGATCCGCTCAAAATGCGCGATCTTGCCGCCGGCGGTGCGTTCCGCCGGTTCGGCGCGGGGAACGTAACGGTCGAAGCGGGCATAGGCGGAACGGCTGCCGGCGTTGAACTCGTCTTTCAGGAAACGATAGGGGCCGCTGCCGATGGCTTCCTTGACCTGGACATAGGCGTCGGTTTCGGCGTGGCGTTCCGGCATCACGAAGCAGGTCAGCGCGCCGACGCGCGACAGGGCAACCAGCAGATGCGGGAAGGGGCGCTTCAGCGTCAGGCGAATGGTTTTGTCGTCGGGGGCGCTGAGCGATTCAGTGGCCTCGGCCACCAGTTGGCCGAAGGAGTCGCGCTTCCACCAGCGTCGCATCGACGCGACGGCGTCGCGCGCCAGCACCGGTTCGCCGTCGTGGAAGACCAGGCCGTCGCGCAGCTTGAACTCCCACGTGCGTTCGTCGTCCGACACGGTGTGGCCGGCGACCATCTGCGGCCGGGGGCTAAGGTCCTGCGCGATGCCGTACAGCGTGTCGTAGACGGCGTAGGCGTGGTTCAGCGTGACCAAGGACGCGGTCCAGATGGGGTCGAGCACGGTCAGCCCGACGGCGCTGATGAAGCGCAACTCCCGGGGATCGCGGCGCTGCGCGAGGGCGGAGCGCGCGGCCCCGAACGTGCCCAGGCCCGCGCTGGCGGCCCCGGCTAACAGCGTGCGACGACGCATGGCGTTTATCCTCCGGCTTCCCGGTCTTTGCGCGGGATTGGTCTTGTTTCAGGCCCGTGGAGTATTCACCCGCCGCCCGATCCGGTCCAGCCGTAATCGCGGCGGGCGGCTGTGGGGCTGACCTTGCCGCCGGCGATGTCGGCGGCAAGGGCTGCGGGGGCGCGATCGGCGGGGTTGCCCATGCCGCCGCCGCCCGGCGTTTGCAGGCGGGTGGTTTCGCCGGCGCGCAGGACGATGCCGGCGGTTTTGGAGGAGAGTTCTTCCTGCCCGTCGGTGCCGAAGTTGCGAAACAGGCGCGCGACGCCGCCTTGCAGGCCGCCGTTCAGGCCGTCCGCGCCCAGCACGTGGCCGTCGGAGCGGACGGAGAACACGATGCCGTCGCGGGTGGCGCGGATTTGCCGAGCGATGCCCAGGCCGCCGCGATGGGCACCCGCGCCGCCGGAATCCTCGACCAGGGCATATTCGTCGACCAGCAGGGCGTATTCGTTTTCCAACGCTTCGGCCGGGAGGTTGGAGGTATTGGTGAGGTGGACATGGATGGCTTCCATGCCGTCGGCGTCGACGCGCGCGCCCATGCCGCCGCCCATGGTTTCGAGGTAGACGAACTCTCCGCCGCCGATGCGGCGCGGGCCGGAAAAGATGATGGCGGGGACGACGTCGTGGGACGCCGCCTGGGCGCGTTCGGGCGGCAGCAGGGCGGCGAAGGCGCCGAACAGGGCGCGGGCGATTTTGTTGCAGGTGATACTGCGCGCGCCGACCGCGGCGGGAAAGCGCGGGTTCGTCAGGGTGCCGAGGGGGGCGTCGATGGCGATGGCTTCGAACATGCCGCTGTTGGGCAGAAGCTCCGGATCAAGCAGCGCCTTGACGGCATAATACACCGAAGCGAGCAGCGCGCTTTCGGGCACGTTCAACGCGCCGCGGGTTTCCGGGCCGGAGCCGGCGAAGTCGATCCCCAGCCGATCGCCGGAGACTCGCACGGTGGCGACGATCGCCACGGGATCGCCGCCCAGACCGTCGTCGTCGAGCCAGGCCGTGAAGCGTGACTCGCCGTCGGCCATCAGGGCGACGCGGTTGCGTAGGCGGGTGGCGGTATAGGCGAGTAGATCGGCGATGGCGGTTTCGACGGCGGGCCAGCCCATGCGATCCGTCAGCGCGCGGGCGAGGCGGCCGCCGCGTTCGTTGGTGGCGATCTGGACCTTGAGGTCGAGCGTGCGTTCGTCGGGGTCGCGGGTGTTGTGGGCGATCAGGCGCAGCAGGTCTTCGTCAAGTTCGCCCGCGCGCTTGATGCGGATGACCGGCAGGCGGATGCCTTCTTCAAACACCGAGCGCGCTCGGCCGCTGATGGAGCCGGGGACGGGGCCGCCGACGTCGGAATGATGGCCGACATTGGCGGCGAGGAAGCGAACGACTCCGTCGACGAAGACCGGCGTGATGATCGAGATGTCCGGCATATGGGTGCCGTTGGCCAGATAGGGATCGTTGCAAATGAACGCATCCCCGTCACGCATGGCCTCCGCCCGCGTATGCGCCAGCACGGCGCGGACGGAGCCCAGCAGCGATCCCAGGTGCAGCGGGATATGCGATGCCTGGGCGATCAGGCGACCGGCGGCGTCGAACAGGGCGACCGAACAGTCCTTGCGTTCCTTGATGTTGGTGGAGAACGACGATCGGATCAGGGTGTTGCCCATGTCCTCGGTAATCGACAGCAGGCGGTTGGCGAACACCTCCATCGCGATCGGATCGGCCAGCATCAGGCGGCTTCCATGTCCGGGAAGGCGGGCATGACCTCCTCTCCGAACCGGCGCATGGAGGCGATGTTCTGTTCGTGGCTCATGTCGCCGAAGCCGGTCTGGCACAGCAGGTGGCGCACCCCGACGTCGCGCAGTTCCGCCACCTGTTCGCGCACGCGGGCGGGGGAGCCGTAGAGACAGCCGGAGGACAGGACGAAGGGCAGGGCATCGGTGTCGCGCACCGCCGGGTCGGTCCAGGGGTTGAGGTTGACGGGATCGATGACGAAATCCGCGGGGTTATAGGCGTGGCGGACGTGCATCATATGCGCGCGGGTTTCGAGCAGCAGGGCGGAGAGTTCGTCCTCCGCCTGGGCATCGGAATCGGCGACGTAGACATTGCGCCACAGCGCCGTCTGCGCGAGCAGGCGGGCGCGGGTGGCATCGTCGTGGCCGCCTGCGATCAGGCCGTCTTCGTACAGGCGCCAGCGTTCCTTGATGCGCCCGACCGGCAGGCGAGAGGTCAGCACGGGGATGCCCTGGCGGCCGCAATCGGTGAAGGACGACGGTGAGATGACGCTGCGCCACAGCGGCGGGCCGGGTTGCTGCACCGGGCGGGGGCGCAGTTCCGGTACGTTGATGTCGAAGAATTTGCCTTTGTGGATCAGCGGGGATTCGCGCCAGATGCGCTGCAGGATGTCGACGGATTCTTCCATGCGTTCGCGGCTGTCGTCGCTGCGCAGGCCGTGGCCGACGAATTCGTATTCGTTATAAACCGTGCCCTTGCCGACCCCGACATCGATGCGGCCCTTGCTGAGGTTATCGAGCAAGGCAAGCTGCACCGCGAGGCGGACCGGATGGTGGAAGGGCATCTGCACGACCGCGAAGCCGATCCTGATGCGGCTGGTTTTCATCGCCAGGGCGGAGGCGAAGATCAGCGCGTCGTTATAGACGCTTTCGCCGGTGAAGTAGTGCTCGGTCAGCCATACGTCGTGGAAGCCGAGGCTTTCGGCGTAGCAGACCTGATCGATCTGCTGGTCGATGCGGGCCGCGTCCTCGGCCGGGGAGGGGGAAAGCGCCAGAGTCAGCCATCCGAACCGCATCGGTTTCTCCTGCGTGGGTTACCGGCGGAAGGATAGGCGCAAGTCCGGGCCGGCGGCTATATGGCGGGTCTATCTGGCGGTTGTGGTCTGGTTTGAGGTGTGGTCCGCCAATCATTCCGCCGTTTCGCGATGCACGGAGTGAGAAACTTTCCCAGGCGACGCGCGATGGTCATAGTGAATGGCCGTGAACGGTAGACTTTCGCCGCAGAGGTCACAGTTTGCCTGGAGAGCGGACACCTGGACATCGGCCGGAGGGTTGTCCTTGGCCTTTCGTGCGGCGGGACAATCAGCATTTTCGGGCTTTTGCCGTATGCGCACTACAGATGCCGCCTGAAATCCATATGCTGGTGCAGGACGCGCACGATCAGGACGCCAATCGCGGTCTTGCGGTAAAAGACTGAATGGCTCGCGGTTTCGATCTTTCGATATCCTGGCCGGATATCGCCTGCGTCACGCCCGAGGTCGGGAAATTCCGCCAGCATACGGAACGTTTCGTGCAGCCCCAGAATGTATTTCTCGGCCTGGGCGAGGCCCCATCGCTGCAACGAGGCTACAGCGATGGCTTCGATGTCGGTATCGGCTTTCCGGGATAGGACATAGCTACCCAAGTGGGGTGCCGCTGCGTTCCTTCACCGCCGCCCAAATGTCGCCGACGCTTCGGGGGCTGACGCCGCTGTCTTCACCTTCGACAAGGGCGGCTCGCAGCGCGGCAAGCCTGGTTTCCTGTTCTTCCAACAGGCGCAGGCCGGCACGCACGACATCGCTGGCGCTACTGTAGCGGCCCTCGCCTACCTGTGCCTCGATGAAGCCGGTGAAATGCTCACCGACGCTGAACGAATTGTTTTTGGTCATGGTGTTCGATATCAAATATTGGTACCGGCAGCAAGATTTGTTCGAAAATCAAGCAGACCGAGTGAAAGCTCGATCATTGGCGAGACGAGTGGGATTTTTCCTCGCGGGGATAACAGAGGATGCTTCAACCTTTTCTATAGATGTCGGCCAAGCTCGCGTATGAGAGGAATTTTCTCCCATATCATTCCGGTCTCGAGTCTTCACACGGTCTGCAAGACTTGTGTAACTCCACACCCGGTCGTCGGACACGCGGGGTAGCCGCAACTAGGTGGCAATAAGATCAGCGAGCTTATCAGCCACGACTGCAAAAGTGTCCTCCCCAGTGCTCAGCCCGTTGCGCGAGGCCAGGAGTGGACTGACGTTGCGAAGAGCATCATAGGTCGTATTATGAATAATAGGCACGAGCTGGTCAGTTGCGAGAAGCGCTGAAAGCTCTCGATCAGCAACCCCCCCAGTCGGAAGGCGATCTAGCAGCGCGGGTGTCACTAGCACCAGTCCGATGCGTGACTTTGCTAATCCCTTATCAATTTCGCGAAGGAACGATGATCCAAGAGGGATATCCTTTTCGCTAAACCAGACGGAGACACCGCGAGCTTTGAGCAGATTATAAAGTTCCGTGGCATCTTCCAGTCTGTCAGCCCATGCATGACATAGGAAGACATCACGAAGATCAGGTAGTTCCGCTCGCTTCTCGGCGGTCTCGCGGATCGGCGTAAGTGCCTTAACTTCCACGGGCGTATACAAAACTGTGGAACCGGCTCTCGACCATTTCGCTCTTACTCGGCCGGACCCGCTGCTGCTGCTGCTGCCTCCTCCGCTGCCCCCTGATGAGGAATAGTAGGGCCGGGACGAATAGGGCCCGCTGCTGTAGCTGCTATAGTCGCTGGAGCGACCGTAGCGGCCACGACATGCAGGGCAATTCGCAGCGGCGCTCGCCGAGCGATGACCCGCTACCGGCGCTGTGCATCTAGCCATGTGAGCGTCCCTCAACGTTGCTATGATCGAACAAGATCACCTCAGAGTTCAAATTAGTCAAGTGCCATATTACTTAGGTCTGGTGCAAAATTTAAGAGTCCGTCCGAAAAGGATATAAGTGGTTTCAATGGTTTATGGATGATGCCCGCTGGAAGCCGACCCGATGTGAAGCAAAAATAGGGCCGATTACAGGATTGGGTTGGTACCAAGCGACTGGAATCGCTCAATTCCTTTTCGGACGGACTCTAAGACTTCTGCAAGCTGGGGAGACCTTTGGTCCGATTGGGCTTTTCCCTTGCGGAAATTTCGTGCATAAAGGTGGCATCATATGCGGGTATGGGAGGGTGTCCACGGACGGTCAGACCGTGGCGGCTCAGAAGGAGACGTTGACCGCCGCCGGGACCGGCAAAGGTGTTTCGCGAGGGGGCGAGCGGAGCGAAGACTGAACGCGCCCAGCTTCGCAAGGTGTTGGACGAACTCGACGCGGGCGACGTGCTGATGGTGACGCGGCCCGACCGTCTGGCGCGTTCGACCCGTGACCTGTTGAACACACTGGCCACGATCACCGCGCACAAGGCGGGATTCCGATTCCTCGAGGACACACGGTCGGATACGACCACGGCGCACAGGCGGTTTATGCTGACCGTCCTCGGCGGACTGGTGGACTGGCGGAGTTCGAGAGGGAATTGATACGCGCGCTGGCTGGTGAAGGCTGCGCCCGTGCCAAGGCGAGGGGTAAGAGTCTAGGTTAACCGTTCAGGCTCACGGCACACTAGCGACAGGAAGCCTTTGCGCGACGCGAGGGTAGGGAGTTGGCGAGCGAGATCGCACAAAGCGACACAGTGAGCAGCAGCACGATTTCAAGGCTTGTATCATGAAAAAGCCAAAACGAAAAATTCCCAAGCCGAAGACGCAGCCAAGCCGATTTGAGCTAATCAAATTCGAGATAGGCGAGGATGCGCTTAAAAAAGCTACCCCCCGACTGCGCAACCAAATTGCCGGATGTATGCACGCACACAACGAATTGTCAGTTTTGAATCGCGTGCAGTTATTCAGCATGAACGAGACAGCCGACGCGGGCGACCTCAACAGTTCTGCGATGATTATTCAGCAGTGGTTTTTCCTGCAACTGCTGGCTGGTAAGCTAGTCGAAACGTGGAAGATGCTGGCAGCGCGGTTTTTGCACTCAAACCCGCCAGATGCAGTGTTGAAGAAGTTGGAGGTCGCGCAGGCCGAAAGCCTCAAATGGCTTACTGACTACTTTAGCGATCCTCCGAAGGATAAGGATAACGCGCTACGCATCATAAGGGACAAGACGGCATTTCACTACGACAAGCTGGATTTAAGTGAGGCCATCGAAGGCCTGCCCGCTGAAGAGAGAATTTTTTACGTCGCGCAGCATCCGGCGAACGCCCTTTATTTTCCAGGGTCTGCAATGGTGTTTCGGGCGGCATTTGCATTGATCGCAGCGAAGACCGATCCGGTACATGGCCGCAGCTTCGAGGAGCGTACTGCCGAAGGGGCGAAAATAGTTTTGCGTGATGTTGAGTTGGCGAACGTTCACATGCATACGGTTCTATATGGCCTGATCCGGGCTTTGCTCGACGAAGTGTTAGGCTATCCCCTCGACGGCCTCACGCAAACCCGCATCCCGGTAGTCGGTGCCCCGAAGCCTGACAAAGTGGGCTTGCCGACCTTCATTGACATTGGAAGACGCAGCGGCGGCTAAGGAGGCAGACTTTCCGCTGCTGGAAATGGAGTTACCAGCCGCGAGTTAACAAAAAGTGGGTTATCCAACCGACCGAGCGGCTGCAGCGCAGCTTGTCGATATTTGATAATGCGCGGTTATCACACATTGAGATCTTTAACCTGCTGATATAAAAATATATCCTTGCTGAGGACCGTTGTGACGGAAATTCTGATGGATGAACCTCTGGGACATGTGAACCCCACCGTCGCCGTAATACCCAGTACCGGCCCCAGGTAAAATCGGGCAGCGAATCTCCGCAATGGGTCGAAACCGGTAGCCGCTTTGACCAAGCGGCTCGGGTTTCCCTGATTTGGCTCGGGGGCGACGTTCAAACCGACCCGCGACCGACCCGCATGAACACGTTGGTGCCTATCCCAGACCGGGACACAGAATGCCCGCATGTTGCGCAGCTATGCACGCCGAGCGAGGCGCAGAGGATGAGGTCCTGAAGAGTCCGCCAAGTGGACAGGGCGCGACGCTCGTCATCCGATACAAACAGCCTCGCACCAACCAAATGCCAAAATACTAACGCAAGGCTCAAGTCAGGACACCCCCCCCCCATCGATCGTCAGAACCAGATTCCCGAACCCATCAACCCGCGCCGACCAACCCGGCGGCACCAGGCTGGTCGCGCTCATCTCATCGATCACCGCGGGGCCGAGCAGGTGGGCGTGGGCGGGAAGGGCGGGGCGGTCGTAGATCGGGGTGTCGTGCCAACCGTCGTCGAAGCAGACCGCTCGGCGCCCGCGGGGTAAGGCGGTGCCGGTGGACAGGGCCGCGTGGGGATCGGGGCGGTCGATGTGGCCGATGGCTTTCAGGCGGCAGTTCACAACCTCCACCGGGCGATCGGCGACGGCGTAGCCGTATTCGCGGGTATGCGCGGCGGCGAATCCGGACAGGAAGGATGCCAGATCGGTGGCGCCGCGCACCTGAACCTCGTGATTCTGGCCCTGGTAGCGGGCGTCGATGACGATTTCCGTCGCGCGTCGTTCCGGTGGGATGGCTTCGCCGTCCAACCAGGCTTGGGCCTGGCGCGCCATGACGGCGAAGGCGGCTTCGATGTCCGGCCAAAGATCGGCGCGGGCGGGAACGATCGCGCTGCGCACCAAATCCAGGCTGACGTCGGATAACAGGATGCCTCGGGCGCAGAGCGTGCCGGGCTGCACCGGGATCAGCACGCGCGGAATGGCGCATTCCACCGCCACGGCCGCGCCGTGCAATGGGCCCGCGCCGCCATAGGGGAACAGCGCGAAGTCTCCCACATCGTACCCCCTCTCCGTCGACACCGACCGGATCGCTCGGCTCATGTTCGAAACGGCGACGCGGACAATGCCCAGCGCCGCCTGTTCGACGGTAAGGCGCAGCGGCGCGGCGATCTGGTCGGCGATGGCGGCGCGGGCGGCGGCTTCGTCCACCGCCATGCGCCCGCCCAGCAGAAACGTCGGGTCAAGCCGGTGCAGCACGATGTTGGCGTCGGTCAGCGTCGGTTCCCGCCCGCCGCGGCCATAGGCGACGGGGCCGGGATCGGCGCCGGCGCTGCGCGGGCCGACCTTCAGCGCGCCGGCATCGTCGAGCCAGGCGATCGAACCGCCGCCGGCGCCGATGACGTGGACGTCGATCATGGGCGTGCGCAGGGGGTAGTCGGCAATGGAACGGGCGGTGGCAAAGGACGGCTTGCCGGCCTCGATCAACGACACGTCGGTACTGGTGCCGCCGGCGTCGAAGGTGACGATGTTGGGGAAGCCGGCCTGACGCGCGACCTCCGCCGCGCCGACCACGCCGGCGGCGGGGCCGGACAGGCAGGTGCGGACGGGAAAGGCGCGCACCGTGTCGATCGACATCAGGCCGCCGTTGGAATGGATCGTATAGGGCGGCGTCGTGATGCCCAGGGCCAGCAGGCGATCGAGGAAATTCGACAGGTACAGGTCCATACGCGGGCCGATGGCGGCATTGACGGCGGTGGTGGAAAAACGCTCGAACTCCCGAAACTCCGGCAGGACTTCCGAGGAGGCGGAGACATAAAGGCCGGGATGGGCGGCGCGCACCAAAGACGCGGCGCGCTGTTCGTGCGCATCGTTCAGATAGGCGTGCAGGAAGCAGATGGCGATGGCCTGGGCACCCTGGGCGACCAGCCGTTCGGCGGCGGTCAGGACGGCGGCTTCGTCCAGCGGGATCAGGATCGCGCCGGCGGCGTCGATGCGTTCGGCGATTTCGACGCGGCGTTCGCGCGGGATCAGCGGCGGCGGGGTGCGGACGGTGTAGTCATACAGGTGCGGCCTTACCTGACGGCCGATTTCCAGCACGTCGCGAAAGCCCCGCGTGGTGATCAGGCCGGTCGGCACGCCCTTGCGCTCTATCACCATGTTGGTGGCGATGGTGGTGCCGTGGCCGACGAAGGCGATGTCGGCGGGGGCGATGGCGAAGCTTTCGAGCAGCGCGGCGATCCCGTCGGCGATGGCGCGCGACGGATCCGCCGGGGTGGACGGCAGCTTGAAGTGGTGCAGCGCGCCGGTGGCGGTATCGTGCAGGGTGAAATCCGTAAAGGTGCCGCCGACGTCGAAACCGATGCGATACATGAACACGAGACCCTGGCCACTGCGGCGGAAGCGTGGCATGGCGGGGCAAAGCAAACAACAGGACGCTTGTCATGTCGGATTCCTCCAAGACCTCTCCGATCCTGGTGCGCATCGATCGGCGCGGGGCGCACGGGCACGTTGCCACGGTGTCGATCAATAACGCGGCGCGGGTGAACTGCCTGGGTCAGGCGCAGATCGACGCGTTTATCCAGACGGTGGCGACGCTGGGGGAGGACCCGGCGCTGCGGGCGCTGATCGTGACCGGGGAGGGCGATCGCGCGTTCATGGGCGGGGCCAATTTGTTTGAACTGGGGGAACTGAACCCGATCAAGGCGCGGGCGTTCCTGACGGGCGTGCATGGCATGAGCAAGGTGCTGCGCGATCTGGCGGTGCCGACGATCGCTCGGGTGAACGGGTTCTGCCTGGGCGCGGGGCTGGAGGTGATGGCCGCCTGCGACATGCGCGTGGCGAGCGACAATGCCGTGTTCGGCATGCCGGAGGTCAAGATCGGTCTGCCGTCGGTGGTGGAGGCCGCGCTGCTGCCGCAACTGATCGGCTGGGGCAAGACGAAGGTGCTGCTGTATACCGGCGACAATATCGACGCCCCGACGGCGCTGGACTGGGGATTGATCGAGAAGATGGTGGCTCCGGCCGATCTGGACGCGGCGGTGGAGACCTGGGTGGGGTCAATCGTCGAGTCGGGGCCGCGCGCCATTCGGCTGCAAAAGGAATTGATCCGCGAGTGGGAGGCGATGCCGGTCAGCGACGCGATTCAGGCGGGGATTCGTTCGATCTCGCGGGCGTACGAGACCGACGAGCCGACGCGGATGATCGCGGAGACGATCGCGCGGTTGAAGGCGCGGAAGGGGTAGGCGACGGCGCTTTTCGCGCGGCCTAGTCGGCGGCGATCCGATCCAGCAGCGAGTTGCGACCCGCTACGACAAAACCGGAAGCAGTTTCATGAGATTTGTTTTGCTGGGATGCATCCGACGCTGGGTCAGGTTTGTCCACAGGGCCTAGTCAGCAAAGATGTCCTTCTGTTTTCTCCAGTCGTCCCAGCCTATGTCTCCTCTCGGAGGAAAACGCTTCATGATTCGCTTCTCTCCAGCAGCCTTAAGTTTAGTATTATGTTTCCAAGCCGACTCGCCGAAAATGGATACGGCTCGGTAGAGTGTTTCAACTACAGCACCATCTACTTGCGAGTCCTCCATCGCAATCTTAAATATGGTGTCGGCCTCCTCACGGGGGCGGCCTTGCTCCCAATATAGATAGTCATGAATCATCGCTGCATACGCATAGCGTCCCTGCCGCGGCAAAATTGACCAAAACACCCGCGGTACACTTGCCAAGTCAGAGATAAACCCTATAGGTACGCTAACCGATTGGTATACCTGACCCTTATTCGGCACCCAAACGATTGGAGCGTCGCGAGTGTAATAATAATCCCAATCTGAGAACGGCACAATTGTTGGTCCACTGCTCATATGGAGAAGTGCTCCCAGTGCACGCCATTGCGCCTCAGCCAATTCGAGGCGCTGCTGGGATTCTTGCATAGCTTCCTTGATGAACCGTGCCTTTTGAGAGTCCGCATTTGGAGCGTCCGGCGCGCAGTTGGCCAGAAAAAATGAGCTTGTTGCAGCTAATATGGTTCGCCTCTCAATCATTTTTACCCACCTTAGATTGCTTGGTCAAATCTGGTCTTATTTTCGCTTGCGATCCCAATTCCGGTGTTGCTATCCCGAAGAGGCGCGGAAGCGCGATACTACCTCGGTTATGTGTTCACGATCATAGAGAAGGCCGGTCGACAGCTCACGCTTCAGATAATCCCGGAAGTGGGCGTTGGCTTTGGCATCCTTGCCATTCTTTAGGCACTCCTTGGCGTACTGGTAGGTCTCAGCGGCGATCATGTCAGCGCCCTGCAGCGCGACAACCTTGGGAACCGGGGCGAAGTAGATGCTCTCGATCTCCGGATAACGGTCCGCCTGCATTTTGTAGAGTGTTGACCAATCTTTCAAATACCGCATCATGCCTTGGTCAACGCATACAAGCACCTTCTCGCCCGGCTTACGAAACCGGATCGTGTTAATCATCAGCTCGATGCACTGCGAGAAGCACAGTTGGACTGGCGTGCAGAACTGGCCCTTGAGGTCGCCGACGATGAGCTCATGCCAAGCGACGAGGTTCACCGCGACTGCGATCGTCACGAATCCAATGTCCAAGATGATGTGTCTGAAGAGGTAGGTAATGTGGTCGATTTCACCTTGGCTATAATCCTGAAACTCTCCCTGCCGCGCCCGGCAATGTGTCAGGTGATATTCCTTCAAGGGTGGTCGGTTGGGGAGTGGGGCCGCCAAGAGGGCGGCCCAAGCAAGAGCAAAGGCGTCCCATTGCTCCTCGGTCCCAAGTAGGCCGCCGATGACAGCGATCGGCGAATCAGCGTGTGTGCCGCTGTCATCGAAAAATGCGCCGAGCAATTCGTCACCTCGTGGTTTCTTAGGTAATCCAGTAGTCCCACCCTACCACTTGGCTCCCGGGATGGCACACTCCTTCCCAGACCTCAGTCCACAGGGCCTAGTCGGCGGCGGCCCGATCCAGTGCTTCTTCGTCGCAGATGGTTTTGACGAAGTTTTCCACCAGCGCCTTTGACTCGGCCTCCCGCATGCGGGTCGCTTCGTCCTGGCCGGTTTGGACCGGCGTCGTCGCGTCACCGGCATAATGCTGCATGAACAGGCGCATCACGTGCCCGACACCGTCTTCGGTGACGGAGCGCAGGTCCTCGGCGAAATAGCGGCCGCGCGTGTAGTTGCCGGTGATGATTTCGTATGACGGGAAATAGGCGACCCGGTCGAACTGCTTCGTCACATCCTCGCACACCACGCGCAGGCAGGATTTTGAATAGGTCGTGGCAACCAGGACATGCCTGTCCTCGGCGGTGGCGACCAAAGGCACCGGGGATACGGTCAGCAGAACCCGGCAGTTGGGATTGCGTTCGCGGAGGAAGGCGATCGCCCGCGCCAGATCGTCCTGTATCTCGGCGACGGTAAAATTCGCGAAGGCGTGCAGAGTCGGATCGAACACGCCGCCGGACACGCCGGGACAGACCGGGTAAACGGCGCCGTCGCGCCGGTCGACCCAGGCTTCGGTCAGGCCGAGGGTGAAGACGAAGACGTCCAGTTCCTCGACCATCCGTCGCACGGCGCGGAAGTGGTGCGCTCGGTCCGCCGCCAGTACCGACGCGTCGGCGAAGCCGCCGGGTTGAACCTGGGGCCGGAATGGATCGAGCACGGTTCCATCGGGTTCGGTCCAGAAATCCGCGATCGGCGTGAACTCTCCGTAGGCGCGCTGGAACAGTTGCAGCAATTGCCGCGTCGTGTAGATGTTGCCGAAACGTGCCGAAAACGTGCCGTAATTGTATTCCGATGCCAAGGTCCGATCCAGCATCGGATGGGCGGCCTCGGTCACCAGATAGGTATAGCCGGACTTGTCGATGTGGCGGGACAAATGCTGGGCGAAGCAACTGCCGGCGGTCGCGATCCGGTCCGTCGGCGTGACCGAGAACGGCGCGGACACCACGGGGTCTACATCCCGCATGTCGGGCAGCGCCACGGCTCGCCGCCACATGCGATGCGCGGCGGCATTGGTGTAGGGGTGCTCCTCCCTCCGGCGGGTTCGGGTTGTTCGGCCGGTCAGGCGTGTTTCGATCTGTTCGAGCAGCAGCGCGCCATAATCGTTGTTCGCATGTACGGCATCGCCGCTCGCGAGGTTGTCGCGCAGCAGCCCGTTCGGCTTTGTCGAGCCGACCGGATAATCGATGACCTCGATGTCCTGCTCGCGGCAGATCGCGCGCACGGCTTCGGCGTAGGCGTGCCAGACTTTGATGCGCAGGGCCGGCGGACAGATGCCTACCGAGCGAACGATGGCCGCATGTTCGGGCGCGAAGATCGATGCGGCGTCGTCAAACGCGCTGAAATCCACCGGCGGAGGAGGCAACATTTCGACCAACGGTTTGTTGGTTAGCCCGCGCAGGAATGCCGGATAGACATTCTTCCACTCGATATCGCGTCGCGCCTGCGCGACCATCATCTGAAAGGGGATGATCTCCCGCGGTTGATCGTCGACCGGGTCCATATGGCCGGGAAAGAACAGATCGAACGGTCGTTCGCCGTTGAACGTCGCGCGCGCATGCCATGCGCGACCGAATACGCTGGTAATGACGAACGGCACATTACGCGTCGCAAACAGATGCCGCAGGTTTTTCTCAAGCCGCTCGTCCCAGACGATGCCGTCCGCCGTTTCGGCGTAGCCGAGATCGTACAGGCCCGCCAGCAGGATGAACGGATCAAGATCGAAGCTGTAGGAGCGGGGGGCGAGGTCGTGTGCCCTGTGCAGCGCCAGCAGGTGGCTTTCGCCAAAGGCAATGATGGTTGGGCGCACGACAGGACCTCATCAATTGGACGGTCCGTGAAAAAGACGGCGGCATGACACAAAGTCAACGTGAAATCGCGTCACGCCGCCGAATTTCTGTCGGTCTAGACCAACCGCCAATGCACCAGCGTGTATGGTGGATCGACGGCGTCGTGTGGTTCGAACACGGCTTCGACTTCCGCGCCGATGGTCACGGTTTGGCGGGGATCGCCGAGCAGATTGCCGATCATGCGGACGTTGCCGTAGGCGGGGAGTTCGACGAGCACTGCGATATAGGGGCCGCGGCCGACGAGGGAGGGGTGTACCGGGTGGTGCGGGCGCTCGTAGCTATAGATGCGCCCCTTGCCCTGGATTTCTTCCCATGACAGGTCGAAGGAATGGCAGCGGTGGCAGATCCATTCCGGCCCCCATTGCCAGGAACCGCAGCCGCGGCATTTCTGGATGCGCAGCTTACCTTCGCGCGTGCCCTGCCAATACGGCTCCGACAGACCGTCGGGGGCGGAGCTTGGGATGGGCAGGCCCTCGGGCAGGTAGAATGTGCTCATAGTGCCGCTCCCGAACCCAGAATAATGGAACTGACCGGCGTGACCATGGGGCCGCCGACGATGATGGCCGCGTCGTTTTTCTTGACCTGATTGATCGCGGTGCCGCGGATCTGGCGCACTGCTTCGATCACGAGTTCCAGGCCGTGCATATAGCATTCGGCGAGGTTGCCGCCGCTGGTGTTCAGCGGCATGACGCCGTTCGGCGCGATCAGATTGTCCTTTACCAGGAAGTCGTTGGCATCCTTGGCTTTGACCAGGCCGTGTTCGACCAGGCTCATGAGCACGCCGCCGGTGAAGTTTTCGTAGATTTGCACGATGCCCATGTCGGACGGGGCCATCTTGGCCATGCCGTACATCCGTTCGGCGCTGTTGCCGAAGTTGGAGCTGGGGTAGCCCGGCATATTGTGCACGGGGGCCGCGGAGCGATGGCCGGAGCCTTGGCCGCACGCCATGACGTAGGCGGGCTTGTTCTTCATGTCCTTGGCGCGATCGGCCGGCATTACGATGACCGCGGCGGCGCCGTCGTTTTCCTGGCAGCAATCGTAGAGGTGGAAGAACGGTTCGACGATCCAGCGGGAGTCGTCGTATTTCGCCTCGTCCAGTTCGCGTCCGCGCATGACGGCATTGGGGTTGTTCTGCGCGTGGTGATAGCAGGCGAGGGAGATGGCGCGCAGTGCTTCCTGCTTGATGCCGGTTTCGTGCATGAAGCGCGTTACCTTCATGGCGAAGCGCTGTGCCGGCGACATGACGCCGTAGGGGATGACGAAGCTGTCGTCGCCGGCGACCAGCGGGGCACCGGTGCCGCGCCCGTAGCGGGCGTATTGGCCCTGCGCGAGGGAGCGGAAGGCGACGACGCAGTCGGCCATGCCGGTGGCCACGGCGGCCGACGCGTTGCCCACGGCACCGCAAACACCGCCGCCGCCGCCGCCCCAGAACATGTTGGAGAAGCGCAGTTCCTTGATGCCGAGCGCGGAGGCAAGGCGTCCGGCTTCGGAGCGGTCGTTGCCGTAGGAGGCGAAGCCGTCGATGTCGTGTGGGCTGATGCCCGCGTCCTCGCAGGCTTTGACGATCGCGGTGAGCGCGAGCTTGAACTCGCTGTCGGGCGATTGCCCGTGCTTGTAGTAGATGGTTTCGCCGATTCCGGCGATCGCGGTTTTGCCGCGCAGTGTTCTGTCGGTCATGCGTTTCCGCCCCTTCGTTCCGGGGCGGAGTTTAGGCCGGGTTCGGTTGACTTGGCGAGTCCGCCAGGGTGGTCAGAAGGGAGTCGAGATCGCCTTCGAGCAGGGCATCGAGCGACCAGGGACACTGGGTCGGCAGCGACAGATCGCGATACCGACGGAGCGTTCGTGTCCTGGCGTTCGCATAGACCGCGTCGAGGTCAATACGCTGCCGCATGGATGGGGTGAAGCGTTGTTGGGCGCTGCCGAGAAAGGCATCGATCTCGGTCAGCCAATGTTCGCGCGCCAGATCGTCGGGGGAGGCGGCCAGTTTGAACAGGTGCAGGATCGCCTGTAACAGGAGACTGCGTACGGCGTTTAATTCGGAATTGCCCAAGTCGGCGATTTCCTCGATCACGTGCGGCCAATCGACCATATTGACGCGTTCGCCGTTGGCAACGCGACGGAGCAGAGCCGATTGTTGCTCCGCCCAGATCAAAATATCGCGTTCGTAGAGATCGTCGGGCATGGGGCCATATAGCAGGTGGCGGGGGACGTCGTCACGCGCCGTCGTCCCCCGCGATGACGTTACGACACCGATAGTTGCTGATGCGCCGGGACATCCAGCTTGAACAGGCGCGCGGCGTTCAGGCCGAGGACCTTGGCGCGTTGGGCATCGCCGATGCCGGGCATCGTGCGTTCGATGGCTTCGGCGGAATGCGGCCAGGTGCCTTCGTGGTGCGGGTAGTCGTTCGCCCACATGAAGCTGTTTTCCAGCCCGCATTGTTCCATCAGCGCGAGGCCGGTGGGGTCTTCCTGGAAGCTCGCGAAGCCGTGCGCCTTGTAATAGTCGGACGGCAGGCCTTGCAGCTTCGGGCGCACCCACATGTGATGCTTGCGATAGGCTTCGTCCATGGCGTCGAGCAGCCAGGGGACCCAGCCGATGCCGGCCTCGATGGTGGCGAATTTGATGCCCTTGAAGCGTTCCAGCACGCCGGAGGCGCAGAGATTGGCGACCGGTTCGATGGTTGGCGACAACGAATGGGTGACATAGTTGATGACGGCCCCGCCATTCCCGCGGGAGGCGCGGGGATCGCGTCCGGTGGAGACGTGGAAGGTGATCGGCAGGCCGGTTTCCTGAATCAGCGCCCACATCGGGTCGAAATGCGGCAGGTTATAGTTGACGTGATCGACGTCGTGCGCGCCCCAGATCGGCTTGCACGGCAGGGTCAGGGCGCGGAACCCGACCTTGGCGACACGCTCGATTTCCGCCATCGCGCCGGGCAGGTCGCCGGTGGAGATTGCTGCGACCGGCAGCATGGAGTCGGGGTGGGGGCCGAACTGCTCCCACGACCATTCGTTCCAGACCTTGCATTGCGCGTTGGAGAAGACCGGATCGGGCGTGGCCCACATGGCCAGTCCCTTGTTCGGGAAGATGATTTCCACATCGACGCCGTCGCCGCGGTTATCGCGGATGCGATCGGCCACGACGGCGCCGGACTGGGCGCGCAGCCAGTCTTCGCCCTCGAAGCTCATGACCCGGACGCGGTCGGGGCGATAGCCTTCGGTGTAGCGCCACTGCACGCCTTTTTCGTCGGTGATGATGCGCGGGGCGCGTTCGCGGTATTCGACCGGCAGGCGCGTGACCCAGAGATCGGCGGGTTCGTTGGCGTGGCTGTCGGTGGAGACCATGAAGTATTTCTTGGGGTCGCCGACGCGGGCGGTGCGGCTCCATCCGAGATGGCCGGGGGTTTCGAGGCGCCAGAGATTGGGTTCGTTGATGGTTGCCTGGGACATTGGATCCTCCGTCGGTTCTTATACTGGCGGGTAGGCTAGCGCCGTTCGGGCTTTGGGGGGAAGGGTTGATTGCGGCTTCGGGCGCGTACGTCTTGCGGACCCTGGGAAAATTCATCTTGTTGAGGAGGGCGCATGAGCAAGAAATCAGACCATATCGTCAGCTTCACAGCGGATGAGCTACAGGCAAAGCGCGCGCGTGGGGAAACCGCGAGCGACTGGAACAAAGCCGCGCAACGTCCCTTGCCCGATGGCGGCGATCCCGATGACGCGATGGAGGCGATCGATTGGGCGACCACGGTGCTACCCATCCGCCGTCCCGATGCTATGCAGGCATCACCTCGGGCGGCATCACGAATGGATTGACGTGAATCGCCTCCGCCCGCTGTTCGGCTTGCCACGCATCATATTGCAGCTGGAGATCAAGCCAGAGCCGAATATCGGTATTCGGAAAAGCCTTGGCGAGCCGAATTGCCATATCCCGCGACACATTCGTGTGCCCGTTGATCAATTCCGACAGCGCTTTGCGCGTGACGCCCAGACCCGCCGCCGCCGCCGTGATCGTGAGGCCGAGCGGATCGAGATACATGTCGTGAAGAATTTCGCCGGGATGCGGGGGGTTATGCATCTTCATCGCTGCCTGCCTTTCCTCTGCTAGTGGTAATCGATCAGATCGACATTCGTCGCGTTCTGACCGTCAAATTCAAAAATGATCCGCCAATTGCCCGACACAGAGACCGCATATTGCCCTTTGCGGTCACCCGTCAGGGCATGGAAACGCAATCCAGGCGCGTTCATCATCGGCGGTTCGCGGGCAACATTGAGCAGGCCCAAAATCAAATGAATCCGTCGCACGTGTTGGGCCGATACACCGCTTGGGTTGCCCGTCGTGAACAGTCGTTCAAGACCTTTGTGCCGGAACCGGAGTATCATAAGCTACCGTAACCCATGGGGTTACGTACGTCAATTTTTATAGGACACCGGCAACCAAGAGGGCCAGGTCAGTCGGGAAAGTATTGGCTTCATGCCCCTCCGACGCCGTCAGTCTCGGACTGAGTTCGACACGAACACGCCGTCCCCTCCGCACGATGCCAGCCGCTCCGCCAATCACGATATGCCGCAACCAGCTTGCGTTCCCCGGAGCGGGTGCTATCCCAATCTCAAACATCCAAGAGGAAATCGACAATGTCCGAGGACGTATCGCTGTTCGGCCTGACCGGCAAAAAGGTGCTTATCATCGGCGGCGGGCAGGGCATGGGCGAAGCCAGCGCCAAATTCCTGTCGCGCGCCGGCTGTGACGTGGCGCTGGTCGACCTGGTCGCCGAACGGGCGGAAACCGTGGCCGCGATGGTGACCGCGAATGGCCGTCAGGCGCATGTCATCGTCGGCGACGTGCTCGACGACGCGCAAATCCCCCGTATCGTCGCCGAAGCCGAACAGAAGCTCGGCGGCATCGACCTGATGGTCTCGATCGTCGGCGCGGCGGCGTGGGGATCGCTGATGGACACCACGGCGGCGGTGTGGGACCAGCAGATGGGGCTGAATCTGCGCTATTTCTTCCTGGTCGCGCAGGCAACCGCGGCGTCGATGATGCAGCGCGGGAAGGGCGGGGCAATCGTCGGGATCGCCTCGGTCGATGGGCAGCGGGCCAGCCCGATGCGCGGCGCCTACGGCGCGGCAAAGGCCGGGTTGATCAGTCTGGTGCAGACCATGGCGGTCGAATGGGCGCCGAACCAGATTCGCGTGAACGCCATCGCGCCGGGGCATATCGTCACGCCGCGCCTGTACGACACGCCGCAACGGGTCGAAGCCTACGGCAAGAGCCTGATCCCCCTGCGCAAGCGCGGCACGCCCGACGACATCGGCAAGGCGGCCTTGTTCCTGCTGTCCGACCTCGCCGCCTATGTGAACGGCACGACACTGGATGTCGACGGCGGGTTGCTGGCGGCGAATCTGTTCCCGCGCGGCCTACCGGGGAACAACGGCTGACGGCTTGCGCGCGAAGCCGCGCGCGATGACGTAAAAGACCGGGGTGAACAGCAGGCCGAATGCCGTCACCCCGATCATCCCCGCGAACACGGCGGTGCCGAGGGACTGACGCATCTCCGCCCCCGCGCCGGTCGCGACCACCAGCGGCAGGACGCCCAGGATGAAGGCAAACGACGTCATCAGGATCGGGCGCAGCCTGGTCTTCGCGGCGGCGACGGCGGCGTCGAAACGGGACATGCCCTCTTCCTCGGCCTGTTTGGCGAATTCCACGATCAGGATTGCGTTTTTCGCGGCAAGGCCGATCAGCACCACCAGCCCGATTTCGACCAGGATGTTGCGGTCGAAGGCGCGGATGTTCACGCCGATCATCGCCGCCAGGATGCACATCGGCACGATCATGATGACGGCGAGCGGCAGCAGCCAGCTTTCGTACATCGCCGCCAGCAGCAGGAAGACGAAGACGACCGCCAGACCGAACGCCAGGATCGCGGTGTTGCCCGCCAGCTTTTCCTGCAAGGCGATTTCCGTCCATTCAAACCCGAAGCCGGGCGGCAGGCGTTCGGCGGCCAGTTTCTCGACCGCGGCGATGCCCTGGCCGCTGGAAAAGCCGGGTTTCAGGGCGAACTGCACTTCCGCCGCCGGATACAGGTTGTAGCGCGCGACACGGAACGCGCCGGTCGTGTCGCGGAAGGTGGCGACGGAGCCGATCGGGACCATATCGCCGGAGGTATTGCCGGTTTTCAGATTGGCGACATCGCGCGCGGTCAGCCGGAACGGATCGTCGGCCTGCGCCGTTACGCGATAGGTACGGCCGAGCAGGTTGAAGTCGTTGATATAGGCTGAGCCCATGTAGACGGAGAGTGCCTGGAACACGTTGCCGATGGGAACGCCCAGAAGCTGTGCCTTGGTGCGGTCGATGTCGGCATAAAGCTGCGGCGTGCGCGTATTGAACAGCGTGAAGGCCTGCGCGATGCCGGGGTTCTGCATGGACGATCCGGCCAGCATCCAGGTCGCGCCTTCCAGGGCCGGCAGACCGCGCCCGCCGCGGTCCTGCACATAGCCTTTAAGCCCGCCGCCGGTGCCGATACCGGGGACGGACGGCGGTTCGAGCACGAAGGTGAAGCTGTCGGTCAGCGGGCCGAGGGAACGGTAGAGGTCGCCGACGATGCGCTGCGCGGTGAGGCCGGATTTCACCCGCTCCTCCGCCGGGGCCAGGGCGACGAAGATAACGCCGGTATTGGGGGCGTTGGTGAAGGTCGCGCCGTCGAAGCCGGCGAAGGAGACCGCGTGCTTCACGCCGGGGCGAGCGACGATGATGCCGGCGGCCTCACGGATCACGGCATCGGTGCGTGTCAGGGAGGCGCCGGGCGGCAATTGGAACGCGGCGATCAGGTAGCCGCGATCCAGCTGTGGGATCAGTCCGGTCGGGGTTTGCGCCAGACGGTCGTAGGTGACGTAGATCAGCCCGGCATAGACCAGCATGACGATGGCGCCGAGACGCACCAGCCGGCGGGTCAGCCCGCCGTAGCCCAACGACAGGCGGTCGAACACCCAGTTGAACCCGGTGAAGAACAGCCGCATCGGCGCGCCGAGTACGGCCATAACGCCGGTCGGCTTGTCGTGGCTATGCGGGCGCAGCAGCAACGCCGCCAGCGCGGGCGACAGCGTCAGCGACACAAGGGCGGAAATCGCGGTCGCCCCCGCGATCACGATGGCGAACTGCTTGTAGAAGGAGCCCTGCAGGCCATCGATAAACGTCGTCGGCAGGAAGACCGCGCACAGCACCAGCGCGATGGCGATCAGCGCGCCGCCGACCTCGTCCATCGTTTTATAGGCCGCGTCGCGCGGCGTCAGGCCCTCGGCGAGGTAGCGTTCGACATTTTCCACCACCACGATGGCATCGTCGACGACGATGCCGATGGCCAGCACAAGGCCGAACAGCGACAGGGTGTTAAAGCTCAGCCCCACCGCGCCCATGATCAGGAAGCACCCGACCAGCGAGACGGGAATGGCCACCACGGGGATGATCGCCGCGCGCCAGGATTGCAGGAAGACGACGACGACCAGCACAACCAGCGCCACGGCCTCGAGCAAGGTATGGATGACCTCGTTCACGGACTGTCCGACGAATTCGGTGGGATTGTAGACGATCGCGTAATCCAGGCCTTTCGGGAAGGATTTCTTCGCCTGCTCCATCACCTGCTTGACGGCGTCGGACGTTGCCAGCGCGTTCGATCCCGGGCGCTGGAACATGACGATGGCGGTTGCGGTGTCGCGGTCGAGATAGGCGTTGATGGTATAGTCCTGAGAGCCAAGCTCCACGCGGGCGACGTCGCGGATGTGGACGAGGCCGCCAATGTCTTCGCTGCGGATGACGATGTCGCCGAATTGCGCGGGATCGGTCAGTCGGCCCTGGGTCTGCACGGCGATCTGGAAGCCGCCGGGGGACACGGCCGGGGGTTGGTTGATCGCGCCGGCGGCGACCTGAAGATTATTGGCCTGCAATGCCGCGACGACGTCGCCCGCGGTCAGGCTTCGTGCCGCGAGTTTCGCCGGGTCCAGCCAGATGCGCATGGCGTAGTCGCGCGCGCCGAACACCTGCGCGTCGCCCACGCCGTCGACGCGGGTCAGCACGTCCTTGATATAGAGCGTGGCGTAGTTGGAGATGTATTGCTGGTCGCGGCTGCCATCCGGCGAGATCAGATGGATGACCATCATCAGGTCCGGAGAGGCTTTCTTGACGGTGACGCCGAGACGCGAGACCTCCGCCGGCAGGCGCGGCTGGGCGACGGCGACGCGGTTCTGCACCAGCACCTGGGCGGTATCGATGTTGGTGCCCGGCTTGAACACGACGTTGACGGACAGCCGCCCGTCCCCCGTCGCCTGGGAGACGATGTAGAGCATGTTATCGACGCCGTTGACCTCTTGCTCGATCGGCGTCGCGACGGTTTGAGAGATCGTTTCGGCGGATGCGCCGGGATAAGTAGCGGTGATGTTGATGGTGGGGGGCGCGATCTCGGGGTATTCCGCGATGGGCAGCGTGCGCTGCACGAAGGCGCCGGCGATGGTCAGCAGCAGCGACAGGACCGTCGCGAAGATCGGTCGGTCGATGAAGAAATGCGTCAGGCGCACGGGACTACCTCGCCCCCGGCTTGATCTCACCGGGGATGGGATCGACGGGCACGCCGGGGCGGACGAAGGGATTGGCGAGGCCGGAGATCACGACGCGGTCGGTGGGCGTCAGACCGCTGGTGATCACGCGCAGCCCATCGGCGATGGGGCCGAGCGCGACGGGCTTGGGGACGATTTTATTTTCGGGGCCGATGGTCATGACGATCTTGTTGGCCTGATCGGACACGATGGCCTGGTCCGGGATCAGCAGCGCGTCGAGATTGCCGCCGAACACGCGGGCACGTCCGAAGGTGCCGGGCGCGAGGAACTGGTCCTTGTTCTCGAAGATCGCGCGTCCGCGGATGGTGCCGGAGCGCGCGCTGAGGCGATTGTCGACGAAGTTCATGGTGCCGCGATGCGGCCAGTCCTTCTCGTCGGACAGATTGACCTGCACCGGGGTCGGCGCATCGCGAGAGGAGGTTCGGTCGCCGCTCATGGCCATGCGGGCATAGCGCAGGTAATCGGCCTCCGACGCCTCGAAGACAAAATGGATGGGGTCCAGGCGGACGATCGTGGTCAGCAGCGTTGTCGTCGAGCCTTGGCCGCCGGCGATCAGATTGCCGACATCGACCTTGCGGTCGGAAATGCGTCCGCCGATCGGCGCCCGCACCTGGGTCCACTCCAAATTCAATTCGGCGTTTCGAAACGCGGCGTCCGCGAGGTTCGCGTTCGCCACCGCCGTATCCAAATTTGCCCGTCGTTGGTCGAGTTCCTTGACCGGGACGGTGCGTGAGGCGACCAGGGCTTCACCGCGTTCGAAATCGCCGAGGGCGAAGACGACCTGCGCCTTGGCCTTGGCGACGTCCGCCTTGGCGGAGTCCTGGGCGATTTGATAGGGGCGCGGGTCGATCGTGAACAGCACGTCGCCCTTTTGGACCATTTGTCCGTCATTAAAGTGAATCTTGTCGATATAGCCGGAGACGCGTGGGCGGATTTCGACCTGTTCCACCGGTTCGAAGCGACCGGTGTATTCGTCCCAGCGGGCGATTTGTTTGGCGAGCGGGGCGGAGACGACGACTTTTGGCGGCGGCGGCGCGGTTTGTGCGGCGGCGGACAGGGCAAGAAGCGGGGTGACCGACAGGAAGGCGGCGAACGCGAGGAGTCTCATGCGGTGTTCCATTGCGTGCGGAGGCGGCGGTGCCGGCCGAACCGTTCGTGATCATATGGTGAGTTTCTCGCGGCTGCCTAGCCCGCAATATTCCTGTCATGGACGGCACTTCGGACGGAGGATTGCGGTCGAGACGGGGGATCGGCGGGGCGAATCTGTCGACGCGGCTGTGCCGGCGGGTCGATACCTGCAACCGACCCGTGCAGGTTCGATGGAAGGCCCGGAGCACGGGGCTGGTCGTGACAAGGCGGAATTGGCATGAAATGACGGGACGAGGAATCGTCATAAAATCGTTAAATGCCGATACTGTATCGTCACGCGCCGATCAGTGACTCATGACTTGTTCGTTGGGGGCGTGGTTGGCCGCGGGCAATAGCGCGGCGTTAATTTTTGCGACTCGCGAGATGTAATAATACAATAAGACAACGAAAATAGGAAAGTTGTCGGTGTTTCGGCGTGAGGTCACCTTCGCTCCTTCGTGCCCGTCGGGGCGGTGCGGAAATATCAAAATTCGTGTGTTGATCCAAAAATAATTTCAAACGGATCGTATGTTGACAAAATCCTGTCATTTCCACAGTTTTTTGGTGACAGCCCTGGCCCGATCAGCACAGACCAGCGGCTCGGCCGCCGAGATTTTGGAGATTTTGTAATGGCGACCAAGTTTTGGAACGGGGGCACGGCGGCGTGGAATAGCGCGGCAAATTGGGGTGGAACTCTGCCGGCTCCGGGCGACGACGTCATTATTATTGGCGGTACCGCCAATATCGGCAATAACGCCAACGGCACGATCAGCTTTGTCAATAGTGTCAGTAATCTGACAATCACCGCGATCCGCGACGGGGCGTGGTTTGTCGGCGGGCTTAAAGTCAACGGTGGTAATGGGACCAGTACGGTCACGGGAACCATGACCATCAATGCCGGCAACTACGTCGATACTCTGGTTGCCGGGACCCAGCCGATGAACGTCGGTTCGTTGGTTATGATTAACAATTTCAGCGCGTCCGGCGCGCCGGACGACCTTTTCACGCAGGCGCTGGGAACGTTCAATGCCGGCGCGGTGACCGTCAACAACGGCACGATGACGCTGTCGGGCGGAATATTCACGGATACCGGCACGTTCGGAATCGGCTACGGCACCACCACCGCTACCGTCGTCGCATCCGGCAGTTCGCTGACCGCCGCGGGAATTTCAATCTCCAACAACGGCGTGCTGACGGCGAGCGCCGGCAACGTCATCGTCAATTCCGGCGGCGTCAGCGTCGCCGGCGGCCTGCTGAACTTCAGCGGCGGCACATTCTCGATCAATTCCGGCGGCTTGAGCGTCTCCAGCGGCAAGGTCACCATCTCCAGCGGCAATACGCTCGATGCCTCTGCGAGTGCCGGCACCATCGATCTGACCGGCGGGACCATCACAAACACCGGCACCGGCAGCGCGGGTCTCGGCGGCAACATGGCCGGCACGGGCGGCACAATCGTCGCCGCATCCGGGACGTTGGATATTCTGGGCGTCGTCTCCGGATCGCACAGCTTCACGATCAACAGCGGCGCGACACTGGATTTCGAGAACACCGTCAGCACCTCCGCCGCGACGGTCAGCTTCGCCAACACGGGCGGCGTGCTTCGGTTGAGCCACTATACGTCGGGGTCGCTGAATTTCGGCGGCACGATCGGCGGGTTGATCGTCAATACCGGTTCGAACAACAACGCGGCCAACGCGCTCGATATCTTCGGCACCAAAATCACCAGCGCGAAACTGTCGGGCGTCAACAACGCGACGCTGATCCTGGAAGACACGACCGGCACGATCGCGTCCATCGCGCTCAGCGGGAACTATACCGGCGCCTATGCGAACTGGACGACGCTCGGCGGCTCCGAAAGCGCTGTGTTCCTGTCCGATACCGTGTGCTTCGCGGCGGGCACGCGCATTCGGACCGATCGCGGAGAGGTCGCGGTAGAGGCCCTGGCACCGGGCGATCAGGTGATCACGCAGGAGGGGGAGGCGCTGGTCGCGCAGCCCGTCAAGTGGATCGGGACGCGGAAGGTCGATCTGAAAAAGCACCCGCGTCCGGCGACGCTGGCACCCGTCCGGATCGGACGGCACGCGTTCGCCGAAAACCTGCCCAGCCGCGATCTGGTGGTTTCCCCACCGCATGCCTTGTTTATCGACGGGCGGTTGATTCCGGCCAGGTTACTGGTGAACGGGGCGACGATCGTGCAGGACCGCGCGATCGAAACGATTACCTATTATCACGTCGAGTTGGATCGCCACGCGATCCTGTTCGCCGAGGGCCTGCCGACGGAGAGTTATCTGGATACCGGCAATCGCGGCTTTTTCGCGAATTCCGGCGGTGCCGTCATGCTGCACCCGGATTTGGAAAGCGGCGCGGACGGTAAGATTTGGGAGGAGCACGCCTGCGCGCCGCTGGTGGTCGATCCCGTGCTTGTCAGACCGATCTGGGACCGGTTGGTTCGGCGGGCGGCGGCCTTGTTGCACGATGCGCCGGAACTGCCGCGCGCGACGGACCCGGACATCCATCTGCTGGCCGACGGCAGGATCGTGCCGCCGAATGCCAGGGATCGGGACCGTTTCGTGTTCGTGCTGCCGGCGGGGGTGCGCGATCTGCGATTGGTATCACGCGCCAGCCGTCCGTTGGATATCGATCCGTCGTCGGTCGACTACCGCGCGTTGGGTGTCGAGGTCACGGAAATGCAGATGCGGTCGCGTTCGAACGATTGGGACGTCCCCCTCGATCATCCCGCGCTGACCCTCGGATGGCACGAGGTTGAGCGCGCGGACGGCCTGATCTGGCGCTGGACCGATGGCGATGCCGTCATGCCGGTGCTGGGGGATGGGGAGGCCTGCGTCGTGGCGCTTCGCCTGCGCGCCCTGGCCGCATATCTGCCGAGCGGCGAGGGTGTGGTGGAGAAGGCGGCGTAGGTGGGGGATTGAAGGGTCGATGCACGCCATGCATGGTCGGTCGCGTTCGTCCCAAGGAGGGTTCCCCATGCGTATCGTTGCCGTTATCGGTTTCAGTCTGATCGTGCTTGGGGGCTGCGCGCAGACACCTCCTCCGGCGAACACGCGGAACGCGGGATATGGGGCAGCGGAGTTCGATCGCGATCAGAAGCAATGCAACGCGGCCAATTCCAAGACCGTTGTTATCTCGGGTTATGACCAGACCAGCACGGTTGTCGTCGACAAGGACAAGGCAAATGCGTGCCTGAAGGAGAAGGGCTGGCAGGTCGCGGGCTGATCGTCCCGCCGCTCTTTCCAGTGGGTCTCGGTGGTGGCAGTGTTTCCCAAAGGCAAATGGGAAACGGCCATGAACTTCGACTTTTCCGATGACCTCAAGCAACTCCGCGATCAGGCCCGACGATTTCTGACGGAACAATGTTCTCCGTCGGTGGTGCGTCGTTCCCTGGACGAGCAAGAGCCGTATGCGGCCGAACTTTGGCAGGCGATGGCGGAGATGGGTTGGATCGGCGCGGCGATCCCCGAGGAGTACGGCGGCGCGGGTCTGGGGTACGAGGGCTTGTGCGTCCTTGCCGAGGAAATGGGGCGGGTCGTCGCGCCGGTGCCGTTTGCGTCCACGACCTATCTGGCGGCGGAAGCGATTTTGCTGGCGGGAAGCGAGGCGCAGAAGAAGTCCTGGCTGCCGCGCCTTGCCGATGGGTCGACCATCGCGTGTTTCGCTTTGTCGGAAGGTGTCGGTAATCCGGACCCAGCCGCTATCCGAGCGCGTGTCGTGGGCGGACGGTTGTCCGGCACGAAATGGCCGGTGGCGGACGGCGGCATTGCGGAGATCGCCGTCGTCGCGGCGCGCGACGAAGCCGGTGAGATCGCGCTGTATGTGGTGCGCCTGGAAGGCGTGACGCGCCGGGAATTGCGCACCGTCGATCCGTCCAACGATCAGGCGCGTCTGGATTTCGACGGTGCGGCGGCGGAAAAACTGTCCTGCGCCAACGGATGGGCCGTGGTGCAGCGCGTTATGGACCGCGCCGCGATTCTGATCGCGTTCGAACAGGTGGGCGGGGCGGATGCGTCGCTGCGCATGGCCTGCGGCTATGCTCAGGAACGCTTCGCCTTCGGGCGTCCGATCGGATCGTTCCAGGCGATCAAGCACAAGCTCGCGGATATGTATGTCGCTTTGGAACTGGCGCGTTCCAACGCCTATTTCGGTGCCTGGGCGTTGGAGACGGATGCGGCGGAGTTGCCCTTGGCGGCGGCGACGGTGCGGGTTTCAGCGACAGAGGCGTATCACCTGGCCTCGAAGGAAAACATCCAGACGCATGGCGGTATCGGCTTCACCTGGGCGGTCGATTGCCATCTGTTTTATCGCCGTTCGAAGAACCTCGGGCTTTGCCTGGGGGGCTTGCCGTTCTGGAAGAACCGGCTGGTCGATCTGCTCGAAACCCGCAACGCGGCATAAGGAACCCGGACGATGGACTTCAACGATACATCTGAAGAAGCCGCGTTCCGCGCCGAGGCGCGGGCTTTTCTGGCGGCGAATGCCGCGCCCAAGGCCGGTTCGCGCCCGACGCTGCGCCTGGGCGGCATGGATGCGGAGGCTGTGGCGCGTTGCAAGGCCTGGCAGGCGAAAAAGGCCGATGCGGGGCTGGCCGGCCTGACATGGCCGAAGCGGCATGGCGGACGAGAAGCCTCCCCGATCCTGCAGGTGATCTATAATCAGGAGGAAGAGGACTTCACCGTGCCGCGCGGGCTGTTCGAGATCGGCCTGGGCATGTGTATCCCGACAATGATGGCCTATGCGAAGCCGGAACAGCTTGATCGTTACGTGCGTCCGGCGCTGCGTGGGGAGGAAGTGTGGTGCCAGTTGTTCAGTGAACCGGCGGGCGGGTCTGACCTTGCCGCGCTGCGCACGCGCGCCGAACGCGATGGCGATGACTGGGTGATCAATGGGCAGAAAATCTGGACATCGGGCGCACATTTGTCGGATTTCGGCATTGTCGTGGTGCGCACCGACCCCAACGTGCCCAAGCACGAAGGGCTGACGTTCTTCTTCCTCGACATGAAATCGCCGGGCATCGAAATCCGGCCGATCCATCAGATGTCGGGCACGCGGCATTTCAACGAGGTGTTTTTCACCGACGTGCGGGTGCCGGACTCCCAGCGTCTCGGCGGTGTCGGGCAGGGCTGGAAGGTATCCATCACGACGCTGATGAATGAACGGCTGGCGGTGGGTGAGGTCGCGCGCCCCGATGTCGACGATCTCGTGGCGCTGTCACGGAGCGTGACGATGGACGGTGCCCCGGCGATCCGCAACGGCGCGGTGCGGGAGCGGATCGCGGAGTGGTATGCGCGTTCGCAAGGGCTGAAATACACGCGCTTTCGGACGATGACGGCGCTGTCGCGGGGGGAAACGCCGGGGCCGGAGAATTCCATTGCCAAGCTGGTCAATGCGTCGAAGTTGCAGGATATCGCGAGTTTCGGGATGGATATGATGGGGCAGGCGGGGCTGGTGGTGGACGACGATCTGGCCGAGGCCTACGCGATGTTCCAATCGGCGCTGCTGTCGTCGCCGAGCGCGCGGATTGCGGGTGGGTCGGACGAGATTTTGCGGAATATCATTGCGGAACGTGTTCTGGGGATGCCGGCGGATATTCGTGTGGACAAGAACCGTCCGTTCAACCAAGTGCCGACCGGGAATCGCTGAATCCCGATTGAGCGATCGTCGTTTGCGGACCGGCGCGATTCGAAAGGGTTGCGCCGGTTTAATTTTGAGGGAAGTCACTCCATTCGGTGCGATAAAGATCAATTTTCGTCAGATCCAATATAAAACGCCGATTTTGATGTGTCTTTCCGAAATTATTTGCAAGCTTGACCGGATGCGTCGATAGCGTCATAAAATTGCATAGTGAATGCAGAAGTTGACATTCCGTAAATTAGTAATAGTCGGGTTCGGTGCATTCGGCCTGGAAACGGAACCACCCACCGCAGTGTCATTCTTCCATACCGCATGAGCCATTTGATCTTCATCATCGGTGCCCCGCGTTCCGGGACGACCTGGCTGGCAAAGGTGTTCGACAGCCATCCCGACGTCTTGTACCGGCACGAACCCGACCTGGTCGATCCCGCGCCGGATATTCCGCTGGTTTGCAATGAAAAGGACAGGGTCGATCACGTCGAGGCCATTCGCCGGCATGTCGATCGGTGGGTCGCCACTCGTAATCTGAAGGCCGTCGGCACCTTTCCGGTCTTCGCCAAATCCTTTGATCGTCCGTTCGGCCGTCCCGCCCGATTGCTCACGATCGGTGCGTTGCGTCTGAAGCAGACGCTGAGCGGTCGGGCGGTGCACGATCACGCCCTGCCGACCGAGTTTCATGACCCAAAGGCGCGCGCGCCGTCGCATGTCGTGATCAAATCGATCAGCGCGTTAGGCCGAGCGGGGGTGCTGGCGGAGGCCTTGCCGGAGGCGCGGATTATTTTGATCATGCGCAATCCGCTGGCACAGATCGCGTCGCGCTCGATCGGGGTCGCGCGCGCAAAGCTCGAAGCCTATCGCTTCAAGCCCGAACTCCTCGACACCCCCCAGGCTCGGCGTCTGGAGCTGACGGCGGGCGTGCTTGAGCGGGCAACGATGCAGGAGCAGATGGCCTGGGAATGGGTCATCCTGAACGAGAAGGCCTGCGACGAGCTGACGCCCCGCGCCAATGCCATGGTCGTGCGGTATTCCGACGTGGTGATGCGTCCCGTCGAGCGGATGCGGGCGTTGTTCCAGTTCGCCGGCGTATCGTGGCGGGCGGAGACCGAGGCGTTCATTCGACGCAGCGTGAATTATCGCGGCCCCGACCTGTATTTTCAGGTTCTGAAGGACGCGGAACGCAGTCTGAACAAGTGGCGTGACAGTCTGTCGGTGCCGGAGCAGGAGAGAGTGCGCTCGGTGATCGAACAAAGCCATCTGGCGGGGCTGTGGCCGGAACATTTTCGCTCCGCCGCACAGCCCCTGTCGCCGGCATGACGCCGGTAATTTAGCCGGCAGACGGGCCGAAGACGCGGTCGAAAATCGTATCGATCGCGTGCAAGTGGGTCGCAGGGTTCATGGCGGCGTCGAGTTCGGCCGCGGGCACCCGGCCGACGACATCGGGATCGGCGTCGAGGTTCGCGCGGAAATCGCGTCCTTCCGGCGTGCCCAGCCTGGTCCAGGTTTCCATGGCGCAGCGTTGGGCGATTTTATAGGCATCTTCGCGCGAGATACCGGATTTCGCCAGCGCCAGCAGCACGTTGCCGGAATGGACGACGCCGCCCAGGCTTTCCAGATTGGCCTTCATGCGGTCGGGATAGACCAGCAGGCGCTGCATCATGCCGGCGAGGCGCATCAGGGCGAAGTCCAGCGCGAGCGTCGCGTCCGGCGCGATGACGCGTTCGACGCTGGAATGGCTGATGTCGCGCTCGTGCCAGAGCGTGACGTTTTCGAGTGCCGGCACAACGGCGGAGCGCACGATGCGGGCGAGGCCGGCAAGATTTTCGCTCAGCACCGGGTTCCGCTTGTGCGGCATGGAGCTGGAGCCTTTTTGGCCGGCGTGGAAGAATTCCTCGGCCTCACGGACTTCGCTGCGCTGGAGGTGGCGCACTTCGGTGGACAAGCGTTCGATACCGCTGGCGATGACGGCGAGCGTGGAGAAGAAGGCGGCGTGGCGGTCGCGCGGGATGACCTGGGTCGAGACCGGCTCGATCGCCAGGCCAAGGCGACCGGCGACGTATTCTTCGACGCGGGGATCGATCTGGGCGAAGGTGCCGACGGGGCCGCTGAGGGCGGCGACGGCGATTTCCGCGCGGGCGGCGACGAGGCGGGCGCGGTTGCGGGCGAATTCTGCGTAGTGGCCGGCGAGTTTCAGGCCGAAGGTGGTGGGTTCGGCGTGGATGCCGTGGCTGCGGCCGATGGTGACGGTGTATTTATGCTCCAACGCGCGGGACTTCAGCGCGGCGAGTACGGCGTCGATGTCGGCGAGCAGCAGGTCGGCCGCCTGGGTCAGTTGGACCGACAGGCAGGTATCCAGCACGTCGGAGCTGGTCATGCCCAGATGCACGAAGCGGCTGTCCGGGCCGATGCCTTCGGCGAGCCAGGTCAGGAAGGCGATGACGTCGTGGCGGGTTTCGCGTTCGATCTCGTCGATCCGCTCTACATCCGCGGGGCCGATCTTGGCGACGTAGGCGTCGCCCTTTTCGCGAATGTTGCGCGCGGCTTCCGCCGGGATGGCGCCGACCATCGCCATGCCTTCGGCGGCCAGTGCCTCAATCTCGAACCAGATGCGATAGCGGTTCTCGGGCGCCCAGATGGCGGCCATTTCGGGCCTTGTGTAACGCGGAACCATCGCTGTCTGTATCCTGTGCCGGTTGAAGATCGGGCGTTAGACCGTTCGACGGTTGGATGGCAAGTCGCTAGGCGCCGAACAGCGCATTGCGCAGCAGATCGTTGGCGCGGGTTTGCCAGCCGGGACCGGACGCGCGGAGTTTCTCGAGGATTTCTGGCTCGAGGCGGAGGGAGACCAGCACCTTGGTCGGTTTTTTCTGCGCGCCCCGGGTTCGGCGCAGATAGTCGGCGACGATCTCGGGAAATACCTCCGCCGCGGGACGGAAGCGCGCGAAGTCTTCCGCGGTCAGCTCGGGGTTGTCGGGGTCCTGATCGATGCCGCGTTGGATGGCGGCTTCTTCTTCAGGGGTGTTCCGGTAAAGGGGCGTTCTCATATTTGTCGACTTCCTTGTTGTTCGCCTTGCGCAGGCTGATCACGCGGATCGCTGGGGGCCGATGGGTGAATATCAAGACGTGCAACCGACCGTCGATCGGGCAATAGGCCGTGAGGCGTGTCTCACGGTAGTCTCGCCGAGCATCCGTCTCGATCAGGGCGGCGGACCAATCCAGCGCATGCGCAAGATCGAAATCCACGCCATGCTTCGCCAGATTGGCGCGCCGCTTCGCCTCGTCCCATTCGAAGATCATCCGAACACCATCAGTTTGTATCTACAATTTGGAAGCGACGCAAGTGGATTTTGTCGCGGCCCCTGACACTGTCCCGGAAACACCTTATCTTTGGGTTAACCCCAGGCATGGAGGACATGACGATGTTGAACCCGATCGCGCCGCTGCCGCTCAAAGACCCGACGCTGTTCCGTCAGGCGAATTTCCTGGACGGCAAATGGGTTCAGGCCGACGACGGCAAGACGATTGTCGTGAAGAACCCCGCCACCGGCGAAGTGGTCGGGGAGGTGCCGGCGATGGGCACAGCCGAAACGCGGCGCGCCATCGAAGCGGCCAACCGCGCCTATCCCGCCTGGCGCGGGCTGCTGGCGAAAGAGCGATCCGCCATTCTGCGTAAGCTGTCCGATCTGATGTTGGCCAATGCCGACGATCTCGGCGCGATCATGACCGCGGAACAAGGCAAGCCGCTGGCGGAATCGAAAGGCGAGATCGTCTACGCCGCCAGCTTCATCGAATGGTTCGCCGAGGAGGCGAAGCGGATTTACGGCGACACGATCCCGCAAAATGCCAAGGGCCGTCGCATTCTGGTGATGAAGGAGCCGATCGGCGTCTTCGCCGCGATCACACCTTGGAATTTTCCCGCCGCGATGATCACGCGCAAGGCGGGGCCGGGTTGGGCGGCGGGCTGCACCGGGGTGATCCGTCCGGCGAGCCAGACGCCGTTTTCGGCCCTGGCGCTTGCGGTGCTGGCGGAACGCGCGGGGATGCCGGCGGGGGTCTGCAACGTGCTGACAGGTCCCTCGGGCCCGATGGGGGCGGAGCTGACGTCGAACCCGATCGTGCGGAAGTTGTCGTTCACGGGGTCTACCGAGGTTGGCGCGAAGTTGCTGGCGATGTGCGCGCCCACGATCAAGAAGACCAGCATGGAACTCGGCGGCAACGCGCCGTTCATCGTGTTCGACGATGCCGACCTCGACGCCGCGGTTGTCGGGGCGATGGGGAGCAAGTTCCGCAATACCGGGCAAACCTGCGTCTGCGCCAACCGTATTCTGGTGCAGGACGGGGTCTATGACGCCTTCGCGGCCAAGTTGAAGGTCGCGGTGGAGGCGATGAAGGTCGGCAACGGCATGGAACCGGGCGTCAGCCAGGGGCCGCTGATCAACGCGGAAGCGTTGGCGAAGGTGGAGGAACACATCGCCGATGCCGTGGCGCGCGGCGCCAACATCGTCACGGGCGGCGCGCGTCATGCGTTGGGCGGCAATTTCCACCAACCGACGGTGCTCGCCAATGTTTCACCGGATGCGCTGATCTTTCGCGAGGAAACCTTCGGCCCCGTCGCGCCGCTGTTCCGGTTCCATACCGAGGAGGAGGCGATCCGGTTGGCGAACGATACCGAGTTCGGCCTGGCCTCGTATTTCTACGCGCGCGATGTCGGGCGCATTTTCCGCGTTGCGGAGGGGCTGGAATACGGGATCGTCGGCATCAACGAGGGGATCATCTCCACGGCGGAAGCGCCGTTCGGCGGCATGAAATCCTCCGGCCTCGGGCGGGAAGGATCGAAGTACGGCATCGAGGATTACCTGGAGATCAAGTATCTCGCGCTTGGGGGGATCGGGACATGACCTGGTCGATCGTTACGCACGATCCGGCTACCGGTGCCTTTGCCGTCGCGGTGGCCACCAAGGCTTTCGCGGTCGGCGCGTCCTGCCCGTTCGTGCGGGCGGGCGTTGGCGCGGTGTCGACCCAATCGATGACCAATCGCTATCTGGGGCCGGCGATCCTCGACGCGATGGCGCGCGGGTTGCCGCCTGACGCGGCGATCGAGGGCGCGTTGGCGGGGGATGCCGGCAAGGGGTTGCGGCAGGTCCACGCGGTCGATCGCCTGGGGCGCACCGCCGCCTGGACCGGGGGCAACTGCGTGACCTGGTGCGGCAGTCTGGCGGGGCCGAGCATCAGCGTGGCGGGCAATATGCTGGCGGGGGAGCCGACGATCGCGGAAACACTCGCCGCCTGGACCGCGCATGACGGTCTGGCTCTGCCCGAACGCCTGATGGCGGCGATGGACGCGGGAGAGGCCGCGGGCGGCGACCGTCGCGGTCGCCAATCGGCCGCGATGGTCATGACGACGACGGAAGATTTCCCCGATCTGAACCTGCGCGTCGACGATCACGCCGCCCCGCTGACCGAGTTGCGCCGGCTGCTGGGGATTTGGCGGGTGGAGGGGCAGCCTCGGGTCGGGATGGCGCCGTCGAAAGCGAATCCTTCGGGCTTCATCGACATGGAGGCGATCGAGGCGGGTTGGATCGCGCGGGGGATGGAATTGCGCTTTCGGCGGTAGTCTCGGTTGTTCGGTTTCCGGTTATAAAAAAGACGGAACCGACGACTGAATCTCGCAGTGAGACGCTTTGCCTTTGCCCGTGCGACAGAACGTTGCGGTGTAGATTTTTCGCTTGCGTAGCGGTTCCGCGAAGCTTTAGAGCCTCCGCCGGTCATTGGCGGCATGCGCGGTTTTGGCGGGTAGCCGGTCGACTGACTCAGGAGGCCGGCATGTCCGCTAAGCTCTCAACGTTCGCGCTCGTCGCGATGGTCATTTCACCCACTGTCGGCTGGGCCATTCCAGGCCAATCCACCACGGCGACCGGGGATGCGTTCGTCAGCACCTGTGTCGGCAACGGCTTCGGCGGCATCGGCCAGTTCGGTAACGCGATCGGGAATGGCACGTCGACCGCCTCCGGGGCTGCGCCATCGGCGCAGGCACTGAACTGCGTTACCGGCACATCGGCTGCCGCCGGGACGCAGGTGACTACGGGCACGCAGGTCGGTGGCGGAACCTATTTCGGCCGTCCCTATGCCAACAGCGCCACGGCGACCGCGGCACCGGGCGTGATCAAGTTGCAGTCGGATAATGCGGGGTCATCGGGCGATCAGTTCTCAGGCGCCGGCGCGCAGGGCGGTTGGAACGAGACATTCACCCCGGTCGGGGGCGTTGTCGGTACCGCCGGCATGGCGATCATTCCCATTCACGTCAGTGGCACGATGACCGCGTCGGGGTTGGGCGCGAGCGCACAGATGGAAGTCGGCGTCTTCAAGAACCACAACCTTGTGCAGCCATACGGCAATGCGCAGAACGCCGCCGCCTACGGCAAGTTCCAGGCCCTTAATACCGCGTTCAACAGCACGCTCAATCAGAACTCCATCGCGGTCGGCAGTGTGCTGTTCGGTTGGGATTATGAAATGAAGCCGTACGGCGCGGTCAACTACGGCGCGGGCGACTCACTGACCGTTTCGTCGCTGAACATCGATGAGATCGTCAGTTTCGCCATTCCGGTCGTTTGGGGCACGCCCTTCGTTCTCGGCACTTTCGCCGCCGTCAGTACGGGGGAAGCCGCGAGCGGCGGGCAGTTGGTGATGAACACGTCCACCGCCCAGTTCGGCAACACGATCTATTGGGCCGGCGGTGCCTATGGATTGGCGGCGGACGGAACGGGCGCGCCGATTTCGGGCTTTTCCCTGATCGCGGCGTCGGGCCTTGATTATTCCGAGTCCTTCGTCCCCGAACCGGCGACGTTGTCGCTGCTGGGCGGGGCATTGGCCGTATTGGGGCTTGCGCGCCGGCGTCGCGCGACAGGACGGTAAACGCCGGGTTCTCGGACTCCGGCGACAGGCGGCACAATAGCCCCATGCCGAGTCACGCGTCCGAGACCAGTCTTTACCCCGCGGTCAAAACCTTCCTCGAAGGTCAGGGCTTCACCGTCAAAGGGGAAGTCCGGGGCTGCGACATCGTCGCCGTGCGCGACGCCGAACCACCCCGTCTCATCATCTGCGAACTCAAGCTGGGCCTTTCCCTCGAACTGCTGCTGCAAGGGGTGGAGCGCATGCGTTCGGCCGACGAGGTCTGGCTGGCCGTGGCCGCGACTCGACGGGGCAGGGACCGCGACAGCCGAGCGCATCGGCTGTGTCGGATGTTGGGGTTTGGGCTGTTGGCGGTGACGCCGGCGAAGGCGAGGGTGGAGGTTCTGGTGGAACCCACCCCTTACCAACCGCGACGCAACGCGCCGGAGCGTAAGCGCATCCTGCGGGAACACGCGGTTCGGCGCGGCGATCCGAACAGCGGCGGGTCCACCCGCCAGCCCATCATGACCGCCTATCGCCAGCAGGCGTTGGACTGCGCGGAGGCGATGCGGGATGGGCCGAAGCGGCCGCGCGATCTGCGGCCCACCGCGCCGGATGCCGGCGGCATCATGCTCCGCAACGTCTACGGCTGGTTCGAGCGGGTCGAGCGCGGCTGTTATGGACTGACCGACGCCGGGCGAAGCGCGTTGGAGCGTTGGCGGGACGGCAAGGCCGCGACCTGATCCGGCGCGTTACGCCCCCAGTTCTTCCCGCAGCATTTCCAGTTCCAGCCACTGTTCCTCGGCCTGCGCCAAGGCGGTTTGCGCGGTTTCCAAGGCCTGCGTCGCCTTGGCGAATTGATCGGGCTTGCGGGCATACAGGTCGGGATCGGTCAGGGTCTTGGCGTGGCGGGCGATCTCGGCTTCCAGCGCCGCCATCCGTGCGGGCAGGGTTTCCAGGGCGTGCTTGTCCTTGAAGGTCATGCGGCGGGACTTGTTTGCGGTCTGGGTCTTGGGTTCGGCGCGGGATTTTGTCGCCGCGGCCGGGGACGACGCGGTCGTTCCGCGCTGGGACAGCATATCGGTATAGCCGCCGGCATATTCGATCCAGCGGCCGTCGCCTTCCGTCGCGATGGTGGAGGTCACGACCCGATCGAGGAAATCGCGATCGTGGCTGACCAGCAGCACGGTGCCGGTGTATTCGGCCAGACGTTCCTGCAACAGGTCGAGCGTCTCCAGGTCCAGGTCGTTGGTGGGTTCATCGAGCACCAGCAGGTTCGACGGTTTGGCGAAGGCGCGCGCCAGGGTCAGACGCCCACGCTCCCCGCCCGACAGCACGCCGACGGGGGTGTTGGCCTGTTCGGGGCCGAACAGATAGTCTTTCATGTAGCTGACGACGTGGCGTTGCTGGCCGTTGACGGTGACGGTGTCGCCCGCGCCGCCGGTCAGCGCCTGGGTCAGCGTCTGGTTCGGGTCCAGCGTGTCGCGCCGTTGATCCAGGGTGACCTGTTGCAGGTTGGTGCCGATCTTCACGTCGCCGGAATCGGGGGCCAGCACGCCGGTCAGCAGGTTCAGCAGCGTGGTCTTGCCGGCGCCGTTCGGCCCGACGATGCCGACCCGGTCGCCGCGCATGACGCGGGCGGTGAAGTCTCGCACCACGGCGCGGTCGCCGTACGACTTGGTGACGTCGTCCGCCACCATCACCAGCCTTCCGGACAGATCGGCCTCCGCCGCTGCCAGCTTGACCTTCCCCAGAGCGCCTTTCTGTTCCTTGTGCCGCTTGCGCAGCGCGTGCAGGTCGCCCAGGCGCTTTTGGTTGCGCTTGCGCCGCGCGGTCACGCCGTAGCGCAGCCAGTCTTCCTCCATGACGATTTTGCGGCCGAGCTTGTGGCGTTCGGTTTCTTCTTGTTCGAGGACGAGGTCGCGCCAGGCTTCGAAGTGGGCGAAGCCCTGATCGTGCTGGCGGGTGATGCCGCGATCGAGCCAGACGGTGGAGCGTGAGATTCGTTCCAGCAGGCGGCGGTCATGGCTGATCAGCACGATGCCGGATCGCAGACCGGCCAGGGCGTTTTCCAGCCATTCGATGCCGGGCAGGTCGAGATGGTTGGTGGGTTCGTCCAGCAGCAGGATGTCGGGTTCGGGAGCGAGCACGCGGGCGATCGCGGTGCGGCGGGCTTCTCCGCCGGACAGGGTGGCGGGGTCCTCTTGCCCGGTCAGGCCGAGTTGTTCGAGCAGATAGGCGGCGCGGTAGCGGTCGCCCGCCCCGTCCTCAAACCCTGCTTCGACATAGGCTTGGGTGGTCGCGTAGCCGGTGAAGTCCGGTTCCTGCGGCAGATATCGGATGGTGGCGCCGGGCTGGGCGAAGCGGCGGCCCTTGTCGGCCTGTACAAGGCCGCCGGCGACGCGCAGCAGGGTGGATTTACCCGACCCGTTGCGCCCGACGAGGCAGATGCGATCGCCTGGGCCGACGCCGAGGCCGGCACCGGCCAGCAGGGGCGTGGTGCCGAAGGTGAGGGTGATGTCCTGAAGCAGGAGAAGGGGAGGAGAGGCCATGGCGAGCGCATAGCACGATCCGCGCGGTTTGGCTGGTGGGGATACGGATACGGTATGATGTCGCGAAATTCGGGCGCGACTCGTCCCCACGAGGTCGCCCTTAAAGGTCAGAGGCCTCATGTCCGATCCGCAGCCGGTTCCGCTTCCCGAGTTGGTCTTTGGCATCGCAGGGCCGATCGGCGTCGATATGGACGCGATCGTCGCCAGTCTTTCGGATGCGCTGCGCGCGGTGCGGTATCGCGCGGAGTTGATCCGTCTGACGGACGCGATGCAGGCGTTTCCGGTCGCGCAGCGGCGGGACGGGACCGGATTCTTCGCGGATTCCATGTACAAAATGGCCTATGGCAATGCGATCTGCCGGGAGTGGGGGGATCGTTCGGCACTGGCGCGTATCGGGATCGACGCGATCCGCGCACGCCGAACCGCCTTGTCCGGCGACGGCGCGACGCCTGCCGCCGGGACCGCTTACATCGTGCGGCAACTCAAGCGCCCGGCGGAGGTGGCGTTGCTGCGGCAGATCTATGGCGCGCGGTTTGTCCTGATCTCGGCCTATGGCTCCCGCGGCAGGCGGGAGGCGTTGCTGCGGAAGGTGATCGCCGACACCTTGCCGCTGGACGCGCCGCCGAGTTCGGCCGCGATGCAGGCGAATGCGTTGATCGATACGGATGCGGCGGAGGATGGGGAGGCGTTCGGGCAGCGCCTGCGCGATACTTTCCATCATGGCGATGTGTTTATCGACGGGTTGGACCGCAAGGCGATGGACCCGAAGCTGTCTCGGTTCATCCAGGCTTTGTTCGGGCGGACGGATATCGCGCCGTCGAAGGAGGAGTTCGGCATGTATGCCGCGGCGTCCGCCGCGCTGCGTTCGACCGACCTGTCGCGCCAGGTCGGCGCGGCGATCTTCACCGAAGAGGGGGAGGTGATCGCGCAGGGCTGTAACGAGGTGCCGAAAGCGTTCGGCGGCACGTATTGGGATTCGGAGGAACCGGATTATCGCGACGTGCGGTTGGGTCGGGACCCGAACGCGGAGCAGATTCGCAAGGTGATGCGCGATTTGATCGAGCGGCTGTCCAGGGCGGATCTGTTGTCGGCGAAGGCGACGGGGCTGGGATCGTCGGCGGACATCGTGACGCATTTGACGGCGGAGACGGGCGCCCTGCGCGACGCGGCGGTGATGGATCTGACCGAGTACGGTCGCGTCGTTCATGCCGAGATGAACGCGGTGTGCGATGCCGCCCGCCTGGGCAGGGCCGTGAAGGGCGGGATCCTGTACTGCACGACGTTCCCCTGTCATAACTGCACCAAGCATATCCTGGCCGCCGGCATCAAACGGGTCGTTTACATCGAGCCGTATCCGAAAAGCCTCGCCACCGATCTGCATGCCAACGAGATCGCGGTGGAGGAAGAAAGCGCGGATCGCGTGGTGTTCGCGCCCTTCATGGGGATTTCGCCGTTCCGCTACCGGGATATCTTCCGCAAGAGCCGGCGCAAGAGCCCGGACGGGCGGGCGCTGGAGTGGTTGAACGATGCCATGCGGCCGATGCTGGACGGCGTCGATCAGACCTATTTAAGCGCCGAACGATCCGTGCTGCACTCGTTGCCCAAAGAAGCCAACGTCCGGGATACCTTCGCATGATGCGTTTAGTGCTTGCCGCGCTCTTCAGCCTTGTCGCCGTCGTTGCGCAGGCGGCGGACCCGGTTCGGTTGGGATTGCTGCGCACCCTGTCGCCGGCGCCGTTCTATATCGCGCAGGAGCGCGGCTATTTCCGTGAGCAGGGGATTGAGCTGACGTTCCGGTTTTTCGAGGCCGCGCAGCCGATCGCCGCCGCCGCCGTATCGGGGGACATCGACGTCGGCGTCACCGCGCTGACCGGCGGGTTCTTCAACCTGGCGGAAAAGGGCACGCTGAAAGTGATCGGCGGCGGCCTGCACGAGCAAAAGGGCTATGAAGGCTCCGCCATTCTGGTGTCGAACAAGGCGTACGACGCCGGGCTGACCGCCATTGAACATCTGGCCGGCAAGAGTTTCGCGATCACCCAGTACGGGTCGTCGTTTCACTACATGGTCGGGCGTATCGCGGAGGCGAAGGGCTTCGACGTGAAGTCGGTCACGCTGCGCCCGGTGCAGCAGATTTCCAACATGGTCGCCGCGCTGGTCAGCGGTCAGGTGGACGCGACCATTGCCATCGCCTCGCAGGCCAAGCCGCTGGCGGCATCGGGGCAGGCGCATATCCTGGGATGGGCGGGCGATCTGGTGCCGTACCAGATCACGGCGCTGTTCACGACGACCGGGATGATCGCCCGTCAGCCGGACGTGCTGCACCGCTTCGCGGCGGCCTATAAGCGCGGTGTGGCGGATTACCGCGACGCGTTCCTGCGGCTGGACGCGGGCGGGAAGCCGGTCGTGGACGCGCGGACGGAGGCGGCCATCGGGGCGATCACCCAGTACGTCTTCGTCGGCGACCCCGCCGCGCGCGCCAAGATCCTGGGCGGCGTCGGGTATTACGACGCCGACGGGGCGTTGGATGTGGCCGATGTGCTGGATCAGGTGAAGTGGTTCCGCGCCCAGGACCTGGTCAAGGGCGACAGCGATCCTTCGGGCTTTTTGGACACGCGGTTTCTGCCGACGCGATGAATGCCGGTTTGCGTCTTACCCTGGCCGGTGTCGGCCACGCCTATGGCGGGCTGACCGTGCTCGACGGCATCGACCTCGTCGCCGAAGCGGGGGAGGTCACCGTCCTCGTCGGGCCCTCCGGCTGCGGCAAGTCCACGCTGCTTGGCATTATGGGCGGGCTGCTGCGCCCGACGACGGGCAGCGTGACCCAACAGGGGGAGATCGCGGAGGATTGCCTGAATCCGCTGACCTATGTGTTCCAGGACTTCGCGCTGCTGCCGTGGCGGACGGTGGCGGGCAATGTCGCGCTGGTCCTGGAAGGGCGGTTGCCGGCGGCGGAGCGACGGGCGCGGGTCGAACAGGTCCTGACGCTGGTCGGGCTGGCCGATTTCGCGGGGGCCTGGCCAAATCAACTCTCCGGCGGGATGCGGCAGCGGTTGGGCATCGCCCGCGCGCTGGCGACGCGGCCGGCCTGCCTGCTGCTGGACGAACCCTTGTCCGCGCTGGATGCGCAGACCCGCGAGTTGCTGCTGGACGAGTTCGCCGGGCTGATCGCGACGACGACGCTGTATGTGACTCATACCCTGCGCGAGGCCGTGCGGTTGGGCCATCAGATCGTGGTGCTGTCGCGCCGACCGGGGCGGATCAGGCACATCGTGCGCATCGATCGCCCGTTGGCGGAGCGGCGGAGCGACGATCCCGACCTGATCGCGATCGAGGCGGCGCTTTGGCAGATGATCCGCGACGACGCGGCGGCGGCGGCGCGGGAGAGGCTCGATGCGGTGCGTTGACGGCGCGGTGCCGTTTCGCGGCGGCGGATTCGCGCCGGCGGATCGGACGGTCGTCGCAATCCTGTCGCTGATCGGATTGGTGGGGCTTTGGCAGCTTGGCGCGTCCGCCGGGTGGATCGGATCGCTGTTTCTGCCGGCACCCGTGGCGATCGGACGAGCCTTGTGGGCGCTGACGGTCAGCGGGGAGTTGTGGAAGCATCTGTCGGCGTCGCTGACGCGGCTGGCGATCGGCTGGGCCTTGGGCACGGTGTTCGGCATCGCGGTCGGCGTGGCCGTGGGGCTTTGGTCGGCGGTCCGCTCTCCGGCGATGGCGGTGGTGGCGGCGCTGTTCCCGATCCCGAAGATCGCGCTGGTGCCCCTGTTCATCATCTGGTTCGGCATCGGCGAGGGATCGAAGATCGTGACGCTGTCGTTCGGCGTATTTTTCCCGACCGTCATCGCCACGGTCGGGGGCGTCGACAACGTTTCGCGCTCCTTGATCCGGATGGGGCAGTCCTTCGGCCTGCCGGTCTGGGCGTTGGTCGGCAAGATTGTGCTGCCCGCGGCCCTGCCGGCGATTCTGAGCGGGTTCCGCGTCACATCCTCCATCGCTATCGTGTTGCTGGTGGCGGCGGAAATGATCGGCGCGGATCGCGGGATCGGCGCGTTCGTGCTGTCGGCGGGCAATCTTTACGATACCGACAACCTGCTGGCGGGGATCGTCGTGCTGTCATTGCTCGGGCTGACGGTCGCCGGCGCGATCGGGGTGTTGGAGCGTCGGCTGCTGCGCTGGCGGGGCTGATTGTCCGGTGCGCCGCCGGAGCCGACTGTGGTAATCCGCCCGTGTTGGCTTCCGCGATTGCCCCCGACCCGGCGGCAATCGCTGTAACACTCTAGTCCTCCCTGTCCGATCGGTTGCGCATGCTCGCTGATTCCCCCGGCCTGTCCGATCGTGCCTGGCGGTGGATGCTGTGTGGGCTGTGCGCGGTTTTGCTCGCGCCGTTCGCGCTGGTCGACGTGCCGCCCCTGCAAGACTACCCGAACCATCTCGCTCGTCTCGTGGTACTGGCGGCGGGGGCGGACGACCCGGTGTTGGCGGGGTTCTATGCGCCGCGCTGGCGGGTGATGCCGGATTTGGGCATCGAGCTGTTGGGCGTGCCGCTGTTGGCGGTTCTGCCGGTTCATGTCGTCGGGCGGTTGCTGGCCGCCGCCGCGTTGTTGCTGCCGGTGCTGGGCACCTTGGCCTGTGCGCGGGCGATGGGGAACCGTTCGCCCTGGCCTTTTGCCGTCGGGCTGGTCGCCTATAACCAGACCTACCTGTTGGGGTTCCTGAATTTCTCCCTCGGCCTGGGGCTGGCGTTGCTGTTCGCCGCGGCGTGGCTGCGGTGGCGGGAACGATTTCCCGTGGCCTCCGTCGCGCTGGGCGCGGTGGCCGCGATTGTGCTGTTCGCCTGCCATCTGATGGGCTTGCTGTTCTACGCGCTGCTGATCGGCGCGCACGAGGCCGCGATGTTGGGATTTCCCCTCCGTTGGCGCGATCTGGCGCGACGGGGCGGGGCGGGGATCGCGGTGCTGGCGGTGCCGCTGGCGTTGTATGCGGGATCGGAACTGCACGGCACCGAGGCGCCGATCCTGTTCCTGTCGCCGGTCGCCAAGCTGGAACAGGCGTTGGCCCCGGTGGTGAATTATCGGCTGTCGCTGGATGTCCTGACCGGCGGCGTGTTGCTGGTGCTGCCGCTGGTCTGGTTACTGACGCGGGTCTGGATGCCCTCCCGCGCCGCCTGGGTCGCGATGGCGGGGTTGCTGGTGCTGTATGCGGCGGCGCCGTACGGGTTCAAGGGCACGTTCAGTCTGGATACCCGCTTCATCATCATGTTCGGCTTCGTGCTGATCGCGAGCCTGTCCCCGATCGGTTTGTCCCGTCGCATGGGGGCGTTGGCCGGCGGCGGGCTGACGCTGCTGTTCGTCGCGCGGATGGGCGTTCTGCTGGCGGCCTGGAACGGACACCGCGCCGATCTCGCCGATCTGCGCGCCGCCATCGCGCCCGTCCCGGCTGGGGCCAGCGTGTTCCTGACCACCGTATCGCCCGAGGAGGCATCCACCTATTGGGCGGCCGGCCCCGCGTCTCGGCGTCTGTCGAACGGCGCGCGGGTCGATACGCATATGCCGGCGTTGCTGGTGATCGAGAGGCGCGCCTGGTGGCCGCTGCTGTTCGACAATCCGTCTCAGCAGCCGATTGAGACCCGGCCGCCCTGGCGTGCCCTGGCGGAACGGTTCGGCGGGTTGGACGGCCACACGAACCCGGGTCTCGATCCCTGCGGCTTCGACTACCTGCTGCTGCTGGAGGCCGACGCGATCGATCCCGCCGCCTATGCGCCGGACCGGCTGACGTTGCTGCGGGCCGTTGGGTTCGCGGCGCTGTATCGGGTCAACGTCATTCCCAGCTGTTCGCGCTGATACGTCCTTGTTTCCGGGGGAGCGATCGTTCAGGATCAAACGATACACACCAAAACAGGGGCGCGGAGCATGACAGGGTGATCCTGCTGCAAGTGATCGTCAGCGGGCTGTTGATGGGGTCGGTCTACGCGCTGTTCTCCTCCGGCCTGACCCTGATCTGGGGCATGATGAATGTGGTGAACTTCGCGCATGGCGATTTCGTCATGCTGGCGATGTATGTCGCGTTCTTCGCCTTCACGCTGTTGAAGGTCGGCCCGCTGCTGTTCGTGCCGCTGGCCGCGGCGCTGTTGTTCATGTTGGGCGTCGTCGTCTACCTGGGCCTGGTGCGCCACGTCGTGCGCGGACCGCCGCTGGCGCAAATCCTGGGCACGTTCGGTCTCGCGCTTGTCCTGCGCTATGCCGCGTTCTGGGCGTTCACCGCCAATTTCGTCTCGTTGCCCGACAATCTGGTCGGCGGGACGTTCGACATCGGCGGCTTGCGGATCGAGGCGTCGCGGTTGCTGGGCGGGGTGCTCGCCCTGGTCATCACCATCGGCATGCATCTGATCCTGACCCGCACCGCGCTGGGTTCAAGGCTTCTGGCGGTGTCGGAAGATCGATCCGCCGCCATGCTGATGGGCATCAGGCCGGATCGGATGCAGGCCATCGCCTGGGGTTTCGGCGCGGCCTCCACCGGTATCGCCGGGGCGTTGATCGCGCTGTTCTTCTACATCTCGCCCACCGTCGGTGAGTCCCTGGCGCTGGTCGCCTTCGTCGTCGTCTGTCTCGGCGGCTTCGGCAGCGTGCCGGGGGCGTTGATTGCCGGTCTGGCGATTGGCGTGATCGAGGCGCTGTCGGGCTATCTGATCGGTGCCGTCTACAAGGATGTCCTGGTGTATTCGCTGTTCCTGATCGTGCTTTGGGTCCGCCCGCGCGGCCTGATGGGCACCTCGTGAAGCATTGGCCGATTGCCCTGGCGGGGTTCGTCGCCATCGCCGCGTGGCCGCTGCTGGTACACGATGTCTTCCTGCAACGGGTCGGCGCGCTGGTGCTGCTGGCGGCGATCTCGGCGTCCGCCTGGAACCTGATCGGCGGTTATGCCGGGCAGGTATCGGTCGGGCATTCGATCTATTTCGGCATCGGTGCCTATGCGGCGTTGACGCTCTACACCGAACTTGGCTGGCCGCCGATCGCGGGCGCGCCGATCGGGATGGTCGTGTCGATGCTGATCGCGGTCGTCATCGGCACGCCGACGTTTCGGTTGAGAGGGCATTACTTCTCGATGGCCACCATCGCCGCGGCGGAGCTGGCGCGGATTCTGGCGTCCAACTGGCCGCTGGTGGGCGCGGCCGTCGGGCTGATGGGGCCGCCGCGGCCGCGCAGTGTCGCCGATCTGTCGTTCATCAGCCCGGTACCGTATCATTATTTGTTCCTGGCGGCGCTGGTCGCGCTGCTGGGGTTGACCTGGGCGATGCAGCGCAGCCGCATGGGTTATTATCTGGCCGCGATCCGCGGCGGCGACCGCGCGGCCAGCAGTCTTGGCGTGCCTGTGTTGCGGTACAAGCTCTATGCGCTGCTGCTGTCGGCGGCGTTCACCTCGCTGGCCGGATCGCTCTATGCCGTGATGGTCGGCTTCATCGATCCCGAAAGCGCTCTGGGCATCCTGATTTCGGTCAAGATGGTCATCGTCGCGGCGCTGGGCGGGGCCGGCACGCTGTTCGGTCCGCTGGTCGGCGCCATCATTCTGGTGCCGTTGGAGGAAACGACCAACGCGCTGTACGGCGGCAGCGGCACGGGCATCACCTTCATCATCTACGGTGCCATCATCGTGTTCGTCGCCCGCTTTCAGCCCGGCGGCATCGCCGAAATCTGGCGAAAACTGACCGAGCGGAGGCCGACCCGTGTTTCTTGAAGCGCGCGGCATCATCAAGGCCTTTGGGTCGTTCCGCGCCGTCGACGGTGCCGATCTGGACGTGACGGAGGGTGAGATCGTCGGTCTGATCGGGCCGAACGGAGCGGGCAAGAGCACGTTCTTCAACTGCCTCGCCGGAGACACGCAGCCGACCGCGGGCACCATCCGGTTTCTGGATCGCGACGTGACCAACGCCACGCCGGAAGACCACGCCCGCTTCGGTCTTGCCCGCACCTTTCAGGTGCCCGTCACGTTCGAGGATATGAGCGTGGCCGATAACGTCATGGTCGGTGCCTTTCTGCGCCATCGTGCTCGCGCCGCCGCGCGCCGTGTCGCGGAGGAGGTGTTGGACTTTACCGGCCTGTCCGCGCTGGCCGACACGCCCGCGCGATCCCTGGGCACGCCTGGGCGCAAACGGCTGGAGATCGCCCGCGCGCTGGCCACCGAACCGCGTCTGCTGCTGTTGGATGAGGCGCTGGCGGGGCTGACGCCGGCGGAAATACGTCTGGCCATCGAACTGGTGCGGCGGATCAAGGCGCGCGGAATCACCATCGTGATCGTCGAGCACATCATGGAAGTCATCCTGTCACTGGCCGAACGCGCCGTCGTGTTCCATCAGGGCAAGGTGATCGCCCAGGGCGCGCCGCGGGCGGTGGTCGACGATCCGGCCGTGGTTTCCGCCTATCTGGGGCATCACATGAAGCGCGTGCGGGTATGAGCCTGTTATCGGTCCGCAACCTGTCGGTGCGCTATGGCGACCTGGTCGGCGTTTCCGACGTATCGCTGGAAGTGCCGGAAGGCGGGGTTGTCGCGCTGCTGGGTTCTAACGGCGCAGGCAAGACCACCACGCTGAACGCCATCGCGGGCCTTGTTCCCACCGCCGGAGGCTCCGTCACCTGGCAGGGCGCGGACATCACGGGACGGCCGGCCTTTGCCGTCGTCGGGCTGGGGCTGGCGCTGTCGCCGGAGGGTTGGCGGCTGTTCGTGCAACAAACGGTGGAACAGAACCTGCGTCTGGGCGCGACCGTATTGGCCGATCGCAAGCGCCTGCCGGTGCTGCTGGATCGGGTGTTCACGCTGTTCCCGCGCCTCGCCGAACGGCGCCGTCAGCGCGCGGGAACCCTGTCGGGCGGAGAGCGGCAGATGCTGGCGATGGGCCGAGCACTGATGAGCGATCCAAAGTTGCTGATGTTGGATGAGCCGAGCCTGGGGCTGGCGCCGGCCGTGGTCGAAACGATGTATGAGACGTTGGGGCGGCTTCGCGGCGAAGGACTGACTTTGTTGCTGGCGGAACAAGCGGTGGAACTGGCGCTGGAAGTTGCCGATTACGCCTATGTCCTGCAAACCGGTCGCACCGTTCTGGACGGCACCGCCGCGAAGCTTGCCGACGACGAGGACGTGCGCCGCATCTACCTGGGGTTGGAGACGGAGTAACCCCCGACTTCGGCGCGCAGAACATGCAGGTCGCTTGACCAGTCGACCGAACCCGACGCCGCCGCGATGCCGTGCGCGTCCAGCGCCGATGCCAGCAACGCGTTGGGCGTCGTCGATGCCATGGCGATCGCCTGTTCGGCCGTTGCCAGCCCCCAGGTCACCACGTTGCGAACGGCCTGATCCAGCCGCAGGGCCGATCCGGCCAGGGATTCCGCGCCGGGAACGCGGACGGAGCCGTCGGCGGCGTGCTCGATCCGCATGCCGGCGAAATCATAGAGGCCCGGCGGCGTGGCGGCGGCGGAGGTGGCGTCGGTCACGAGGATCGCGCAATCCAACGTTTTCGCGCGCAGCATGATCTTCAGTGCCTGGGGCGGGATATGGATGCCGTCCGCGATGAAGCTCGCGGTCAGGCCGTCTTCCGCCAATTGCGCCCAGAGCGGGTTGGTGAATTTGTGCAGCATGCGCGGCATGCCGTTGCCCAGATGGGTGCAAAGCCGGGCACCGGCGGCGACGGCCTGTTGGACGGCGGCGGTGTCGGGGCCGGTGTGGCCCAGCGCGACCAGGATGTTGCGCCGCGCGGCGTGGGCGATGGTTTCCGGGGCGCCGTCGCGATCGGCGGCGAGTGTCAGCAGCAGCACCGGACGGCGCAGATCGGCGATCAGCGTATCCAGCAGGGCCGGGGAGGGGAACACCATCGCCTCCGGCGGGTGGCAGCCGGCGTAACCCTCGGCGGGGTTGAGAAAGGGGCCTTCCAGATGAAAGCCCGGCACCATCGCGGGGCCGAGACGGCTGAGCGCGACGGCGCGATCTAGGGCGGCGAAGCGCGCGCGCAGTACGTCGGCGGGTGCTGTGATCAGCGTGGGCAGGCAACGCGTGACGCCTGCCAGCAGCATCGCATGCAGGGCCTGATCCAGCGCGTCCGGCGTCAGACCGGCGTCGTTGAAATCGACTCCGGCGTAGCCGTTCACCTGAAGATCAGTCAGGCCGGGTGTGTGCATCGAGGGCTCACTGGATCAACAGGGATTGGGGAGCGGCGCTTTCCGGGGGCAGCGGCACCAACAGGGAGGCGTCGTTGTTGCGGACGGCATTGACCGACGTGCTGACTTTCCAGCGGCGGAATGCGGCGGCGGAGGGAACGACGAGGCCGCTGACGTCGGCTTCGGTTTCGCCCAGCCATGCCGGCCAGTCCTGCGGTTCCAGAACCAGGGGCATGCGTTCGTGCAGGGGGCGCAGGGTCGGGTTGGCCGCGGTGGTGACGATGGTGAAGCTGCGGATGACGGTGCCGTCGCCGCCGCGCCATCCTTCCCACACACCGCCGAAGACCAGGGGTTGTTCGTCGGCGCGGGCGATCGCCCAGGGTTGCTTCACGGTGCCGATCGTTTCCCACTCGTAGAACGCATCCGCCGGGATCAGGCAGCGGCGACGAGCGAAGGCGTCGCGGAACATCGCGGTGGTCGACAATGTCTCCCCCCGCGCGTTGGTGGTCATGCGGACCGCCTTCGGGTCCTTCGCCCAGTGCGGCACCAGGCCCCAGCGCAGCAGGTCCAGACGGCGTTCGCCGGTTTGCGGGTGCAGGCGGACGACGGGGGCGTTCTGCGTCGGCGCGACGTTCCAGGACGGCGGCCAGTTCGGGGCCGGGCCAAGGGCGCGCAGCAGGGCGACGATCGAATCCGCGGGCAGTACGACGGCGAAGCGCCCGCACATTGGGTCAGCGTCGACGGCGCGCGACGAGGCCCAGCACGGCGGCGGACAGCAGAAACAGGCTCCCAGGCTCCGGAATATCGAAGGTGGAGACGGAGAAGTTGTCCAGGCCGCTGGTGGTGGATGTCGTGAAAGGCGCGCCGGTACCGTTATAGGTCGCATAGCCGAAGGTGATGGGGGCGCCGGCGGCGGAGAAGTCGGGATGCGCGGTCTGCGTCGGGCCTTGCCATTCCGTGGGCAGCGCGAAAGATGATTCGGTCTGGTTCGACACGGCGAAGGATGTCCACTGCGCCAGAACGGCAACGGCGGTGTCGCCGATATAGATGGTTCCCCCTTGCTCGACGACGGGCGCGTAGCCGACGGCATTGGACGGGCTGCAACAGGTTCCGGGATAGTTCAGGAAATTGACGTCGAAGCTGAAGTTGGCGCCGACAAACCCGCCGGAAACGCCGGGATTATAGACGGCGGCGGTATTCAGGTGGGCGATCAGAACCGTCAGGTTCGGGCCGGTATAGGTCTGCGTGGTTTCGCGATACGCGCCGGTGTTGCCGCCGGAGCCGACCTGTCCGGCGCTGTAGGTCGCATTGGGATCGCTGGTGAAGACGCCACCCAGGGTTACGCGCTGGGATGTCCAGTCGCTGTTGGCGAAGGTGTCGTCGAAGAAGACGGCGGCGTGGCCCGAAATTGGCAGAAGATAATTTGGCAGGAGGCAAAGAACTGCCAGAACGAGGCGGCGCATACGGTCTGTTTCCCTGACGCGGTCGAAGCCTGAAGTGTACGACAATCAATCGCCTTGCACCATCGGGGGCGCGCGCGCCAAACTTCGCGCCAACGAGTAACCGCTAACGAGTGACAGGGAGAATGCGCGATGGCCAAACAGACAGTAGGACGGCGGGCGACCATGCTGGGCGCGGGGGCGGCGCTGGCGGCACCCTGGGTTCGTTCGGCCGCCGCGCAGGGGGCCTGGCCGAACAAGCCGGTTAAGCTCGTCGTTCCCTACGCCCCCGGCGGTGCCTCCGACACCATGGCTCGGCCTTGGGCGGATAAGCTGTCGCAGGCGTTCGGGCAGCCGTTCGTGATCGATAATCGCGGCGGCGCGGCGGGCACGATCGGGGCGGAATCGGTCGTGCGCTCGGTCGCCGACGGCTACACGATTTTGTTCTCGCCGAATTCGATCATGACCGTGGTGCCGCAACTGCGAAAGGTTGGATACGATCCGAAAAAGGATCTGGCGCCGGTGGCGCGGGTCGGCGATCTGCACTGCGGCTTTGTTCTGCGCCCGGATATCGGGCCGAGCAACATCAAGGAAGTTGTGGATTACGCGAAGAAGAATCCGGGAAAGCTGGCCTATGGGTCATCGGGCCTGGGGACCTCGGCGCAGTTGCGGGTGGAGATGTTCAAGCTGCGCGCGGGGGTCGATATCCTGCACGTGCCGTATCGCGGCAGTGCCGACGCGATGAACGATCTGCTGGCCGGCAATGTGCAGATGATGAACGAGATCAACGTTCTGCCGCACGTTAAGGCCGGCAAGTTGAAGCTGCTGTGCATCAATCACTCGGTGCGCAATCCGGAATTCCCCACCGTGCCGACGCTGACGGAGCAGGGCTATCCCGATTCGGATGTGCCGATCTGGTATTCGTTGCAGGCACCGGCGGGCGTGTCGAAGGAAATCATCTCGATTTTGAATAAAAAGGTCGTCGAACTGGCAAAGACCGACGACATGGTTCGTCGCCTGCGCGAGGTCAGCGTGATCTGTCCGATTCAAACGCCGGAAGAGATTACGGCCTTTACCGAGGTCGATTTCGCCAGCAACGGCAAGCTGATTCGCGAGGCGAACGTGAAGTTGGATTGACCCCGTCGGTCAGTATTTACTGTAGCCTTTTTCCTCGATCAGGTTGGAACCGATCAGCAGGTTGATCGCGCGCTTGATCCGGCCGCGTTCGTCGTTCTCGCGATAGACTGACCGCGCGAGGGCGACGAAGCCGGGGCCGAAATCGCCGCGGGCGTCGTGCTCGCGGATGCGATCCTCGATCGTCCAAAGCCGTTGGTTGACCGCGGCGAGCGCGGTCAACAACTCCGGCAATCCCGGGTGTTCCGGTATCGCGACGGCGCCCAGCACCGCGAGTTCGCGTTCGACGTTGACGACGGCGGCCGGGTTCAGCCGATGGCGTTTGATTTCCAGGATCGAGATGCGATCCAGCACCTCGCCCCAGCCGACGGGGATGAGAGGGTCGTTCATGGGATCCTCTGTTCAGCGCGGTGTTCAAGGGCGAGGCGCATGGCGGCGAAGACGGTCGTCCAATCGCCGCGCGTGGTCTGACGGAACAGCCGCATGGTCGGGTACCACGGGCTGTCGGGGCGGTTCAGCATCCAGCGCCAATCCGGCACCGCGCGCAGCGCGACCCAGACCGGGCGACCCAGCGCGCCGGCCAGATGGGCGATCGCGGTGTCGGAGGTGATGACGAGGTCGAGGTGCATCATGGCCGCGGCGGTATCGATGAAGCCGTCTGGCCCGGAGTCGAAATCGTCGCCCAGCCATTCCACCGGCATATCCTCGGTCCGTTGTTCCGCGCCCGCATCGCGTTGCAGGCCGATCAGGCGAATGTCGGGCAGGGTGGCGAGCGGCAGGAATTCCCGCAGCGGGATGGACCGTCCCTGGTCTTCCCGCCGATCCGGATTGCCCTGCCAGGCGATGCCGACCCGGAAGCCGAACCCGCCGATGCGTTCGCGCCACCGTGCCTCGGCATCGGGTTCGGCGAAAAGATAGGGTGTTGTCGCCGGAATGGTGCGTCGGATGGCGGGCAGGCTCATCAGCGGACACTGCAAATCGATAGGCGGCAGTGGGTCCTTCGGCGTGCGCATGATCGGTGCCTCGCCACCGCGAAAGCGCGATGCGATCAAGCGGGCGATGCGCGGTTGTACTTCCAGCAGGACCGGTCCGTCGGAGGGGAGGTCGTAGCGGCAGAACTGCATGGTATCGCCCAGGCCCTGTTCGGCGTGGATCAGCAGTGTGCGGCCTTGCAACGGTTCCCCATTCCAAAGCGGTTTGTCCAGGCTGCGCGAGGGGATCGCGCCGGCGCGGAAGCGGGCTTCCCAGTCGGGCCAGGCGACGTCGAAGCGGCCGAGCAGAAGGTTGAGGAGAGCGTTGTTGTAGTGGATGCGGGGGTCTTCGGGGGCGATGCGGCGGGCGGCGAGAAGGCGCTTTTCGGCGTCTTCCATGCGTCCGAGGTCGCGCAAAACGCTGGACAGGTTGAGTAAGACGGCGGGATCGCGGGGCGCGCGGGTCAGTGCCCGGTTCAAGGTCTGCGCGGCTTCGTCGAGGCGATGCGTGTGATGCAGCGCGGTGCCGAGATTGTTCAGGATGTCCGGCAGATCGGGCTTCAGGCGGGCGGCGTCGCGATAGGCCTGCACCGCGCCCGCGTAGTCGCCGGTATCGGTCAAAGCATGGCCGAGGGCCTGATGGGCTGCGGCGTCGGCGCGTTTCAGGGCGATGGCTCGGCGGGCGGCGGTTTCGGCGTCCGTGCCTCTGCCCAGGGCGAGCAGGGCGTGGGCGCGATGAACATGAAACAGGGCGGTATCGGGGCGGATGTCGATGGCTGCCTGAATCCAATCCAGTGCCTGTTCGGCTTGGTTCGTTTGCAGCAACAGCACGCCGAGCATGTCCATGGTGTCGGCGTGGGTTGGAGTAATGGTCAGTATTTGCTGATAGATATTTTTTGCTTCGGACAAGTGTCCGGCCCCATGCAAACGCTTTGCATGGTGGTAATGGGCGTCGATCTTACGGTCGGCTTGCTCCATTCCCGGACGCTATCGCGCATTTACTTGAGCCACCAGGGGCTTTTTTACAATTTGGAGACTTTTTTTCGTTCCCCGGTGCGATTCCGGGCGTGTGCTGACAGGCGCGCGGTTCGCGGCTAGGCTGACCGATCAAGCGTTCGGGCGTGCCGCCCGCACTGCACACGGAAGGGGAACGACCAAGATGGGGATCGTCGACGCGCAAATCCACACCTGGGGAACCGGGCTGCCCAGCAACATGTCGCATTGGCAGGTGACGCATTTCACCGCCGAGGAGGCCATCGCCCTGATGGACGAGGGTGGCGTGGACGCCGCCGTCATTCATCCGCCGGGATGGGATCCGAACTCCACCGAGATGGCGTTCAAGGCGGTGCGCGACTACCCCGGCCGCTTCGCCATCATGGGTTCGTTGCCGCTGGACGACCCGTCCTCCCGCGCCCAAATCGCCACATGGCGTTCGCAGCCCGGCATGCTCGGCCTGCGTTACACCTTCCTGCACGATCCCGCTCGTAAACAACTGGCGGACGGTGAGTTGGACTGGCTTTGGGCGGAAGCGGAAAAGGCGGGGGTGCCGGTGGCGGCGCTGGCGACCGATTCGCTAAAGGAACTGGGGCGGATCGCCGAACGGCATCCGGGGTTGCGCCTGACGATCGATCATCTGGGCGGGCGGGGCGGTCTGACCACGCTGAAGGATGCCGCCGCGATGACGCATATTCCGGAATTGCTGGCGCTGGCGAAGTATCCCAACGTCGCGGTCAAGGCGACGGGCGCGCCGGGCTATTGCAGCGGCCCGTTCCCGTTCACGTCGATGCACGTCTATCTGCGTCAGATCTATGACGCGTTCGGACCGAACCGGATGTTCTGGGGCACCGACATTTCGAAGATGCCCTGTTCGTGGAAGCAATGCGTTTCGATGTTCACGGAGGAACTGGGCTGGCTGAACGAAGACGATAAGCGCCTGATCATGGGCGACGCGCTGTGCGTGTGGTGGGGCTGGAAGCGTTCGTAACCGGGAGGAATTGGATCATGGGCAAGACAAATACCGCAGGCAAAAAGGTCGCCGTCGTCGTTGGCGCGACATCGAAATGGCAGTCGGACGGGCGCAACACCAAGTTGGCGCACGGCACCTATCTGGATGACAGCGCGCTGCCCGTCGGCGCGCGCTGGGGCGTCGGCGGCGCCATCGCGCAGAAATTCGCGCGTGAGGGTTTCTTCGTGGTGTTGACGACGCGTACGGCGTCCAATGCCTCTGCGCTGGCCGAAGCGATCGAGACGCAGGGCGGGGATTGCACGATCGTCGAGTTGGATTTGTCGTCGGAGGCATCGGTTTCGACGGCATTCGCGACGATCCGCCGCGACGCCGGCAATCCGGACGTGCTGGTCTACAACGCCGGCTATCTGGAAGGGCGCGATCTGCCGCCGGATCAGGAATTGCTGGAATATATTTCGGTGGAGATGTTCGACACGGCGCAGCATATCGCAAGCCGCGGTCCGTTCCTGGTGGCCAAGGAAGTGCTGCCGGCGATGCGCGAAAAGGGCGAAGGGTCCTTTTTCTTCTCCAACAACTCCAAATCTCTGCGCGGCAAGAAGCGCTACACCGGTGAGTCGCTATACTATCCTCGGGTGATGATGCGCACGTTGGCGCAGGTTTTGACCGAAGAATATTCCGAGCTTGGCGTGCATGTCGCGAACGTCGTGATCGACGGCACCATCGATTCCCCGGGCACGCGGGCGCTGCCGAAGATTCAGAACCGGCCCGAACTGGTGATGAACCCCGAGAAGATCGCGGATGCGTTCTGGTACCTGCACACGCAGGATCGTTCGGTTTGGACGCATGAGTTGCAACTGACGCCGTTCTCGACAAAGCCGAGCTACTAAGGGGAATGGGCCGGCCCGGGTTGTTGGGGCCGGCCTGGTTCGGCTGATCAGGGTAGGGAAACAGACATGGATATCTCGGGCAAAACCGCCATCGTTACCGGGGCGGCGTCGGGCATCGGGCTGGGAATCGCCACGGCGTTGGCGGAAGCGGGCGCGAATGTGGTGATGGCCGACATTCAGAAAGCGGCGGTGGAAGAAGCGGCGCACGGTCTGTCGGGCACCAACAAGCGGGTCATGGCGGTGCGGATCGACGTCACGCAGGAACAATCCGTGCTGGGTGCGTTGGCCGAAGCCGAACGGAACTTCGGCAAGTTGCACATCGCCTGCAACAACGCCGGCGTGCCGATGCACGGCACGAAGCTGATCGACGTGCCCCCCGCGGACTGGCAGTTCGTCATCGGCGTGAACATCTGGGGCATCATTCACGGCATCCGCCATTTCGTGCCCGCCATCCTGAAACACGGCGAAGAAGGGCACATCGTCAACACGGCCTCCGTCGCGGGATTTCAGAACCGGCGCGGCACCGATCAGGGGCCGTATTCCATGAGCAAATATGCCGCGCTTTCACTCACCGAGGCGTTGGAGCACGAGTTGGAAGGTACCAATATCGGCGTGTCGGTGCTGTGCCCGGGGCCGATCGCGACGAACATCGCGCGCGGGGCGCGGAACCGGCCGGATCATATGGGCGGGCCGCAGGTAAAGGCGAACGACGAGGCGGTGCTGGCCGAACGGTTGGCGACGTCCGGTCTGGACCCGAAACTGGTTGGGGAGCGTGTGGTCGACGCGATCCGCACCAAGACCTTTTATGCCTTCGTCAGCGCCGTTCCCGCCGACACAATCAAGGCGCGACATCGCCGTATAGAGGACGCTTTGAACAGTAAATGGGTCACGCATTACTGACATAGCGCGCCGAAAAATGCCCGCCGAGTGAAGTCTCTCGGCGGGCAGGCAGGATCAACGCATGGTCAGGCCGGGCATGCCGCCGTCGCGCCATTGCGCCAGGATTTCGAAATAGCGCAGCGATCCCGCGCCGTAGGTTTCCGAGAAGAAGCCGTTTTTGTTCCCCGCCGCGCCCTCGCTGTTGTAATAGCCCGGCGTGCACTCGGCGAAGAAGTTGGCGTTCATGCCCGACAGGGAACGGACTTCGTCCACATAGGCATCGACGGCTTCCTGCGCGACCTCGACGGTATCGAAGCCCTTGGCGCGAGATTGCGTAATCATGTGGGCGATGTGGCGCGTCTGGTTTTGCAGCGACAGTGGCAGGTTGACGGTCACGGCGGCCTGGTTTCGCCCGATAAAGAAACAGTTCGGGAAGCCGTTGGTGGTCATGCCGTGCAGCGTGCGTGTGCCGTCGCCCCAGTGGCTCGACAGGGTAACGCCGTCGCGTCCGACGATGTCGTAGCCGGTGCGGCGGGTAAAGGACGTGCCGACTTCGAAACCCGTCGCGAAGATCAGGCAGTCGAGTTCGTATTCGCGCCCGTTCGCGATGACGCTGTGTTCCGTCATGCGCTCCACACCGCGACCGCGCGTATCGACCAGGGTGACGTTGGGGCGGTTGTAGGTGTCCAGGTATTCGTCGTGGAAGCAGGGGCGCTTGCAGAACTGGCGGTACCAGGGCTTCAGCGCGGCGGCGGTCGCGGGGTCCTTGACGATGCTGTCCACGCGGGCGCGGACCTGGTTCATCTTGCGATAGTCCGACAGGACGATCAGTTGGTCGCGCTCTTCCTCGGTCAGCTTGCGGCCGATTTTCTGGCCGGCGAGGACGGCGGCGGTGGCGGTCAGGTTGCGGAAGATGTCGGTCCAGCCGTCATGGACGAGGTCCTCCTCCTGATCGCCGCCGCTGACCAGGATGTTGAAATTCTCCATCCGCCGATACTGCCAGCCCGGTTTAAGCGAGGCTTCCCACGCGGGATCGGTGGCGTGGTTGTTGCGCGCGTCGACCGAGGACGGTGTGCGTTGGAAGACGAACAGTTCCTTGGCGGAAGCGCCGAGATGGGGGATGCACTGCACGGCGGTGGCGCCGGTGCCGATGATGCCGACCCGCTTGTCGCGCAGGTTCGCCAGGTTGCCGGTGCTGTCGCCGCCGGTATAGCGATAGTCCCACCGGCTGGTGTGGAAGGTATAGCCCTGGAAGCGATCGATGCCGGGGATGCCCGGCAGTTTCGGGCGGCTGAGCGGGCCGTTGGCCATCGCGACGTACTGCGCGGTGAAGCGATCGCCGCGGTTGGTTTCGATGACCCAGCGGCGTTTCGATTCGTCCCAGTGCATGGCGGTGATGCTGGTTTGCAGCAGAGCGCCGTCGTACAGCCGGTAATGGCGGGCGATACGGCGGCTGTGTTCCAGTATTTCCGGCGCGAAGGAGTATTTGTGGCGGGGGACGTAGCCGAGCTCTTCGAGCAGCGGGAAGTAGCAGTAGGATTCGACGTCGCACATCGCGCCGGGATAGCGGTTCCAGTACCAAGTGCCGCCGACATCGCCGCCGCTTTCGACCAGGCGCAGGCTTTGCAGTCCGGCCTCGCGCAGGCGCGCGCCCATCAGCAGCCCGCCGAAGCCGCCGCCGATGATGGCGCATTCCACGTCGTCGAAGACGGGGGCGCGGGTGAAGCCGGGATCGACATAGGGATCGTCGACGTAGCGGGAGAATTCGGCGCTGACTTCGACGTACTGGCCGATGCCGTCGGGGCGGATGCGGCTGTCGCGTTCGGCGAGGTATTTTTGATGCAGCGCATCGGGGTCGAAGTCGATCGTGCCGGCGACGGCGGCAACGGCCGGGTAGATTTGCATCGCGTCAGTTCCTTGGGACGTTCCCAGGGAGTTTACGGCGATTGAGAAGAGATGGCGACCCGTAGGGGACTCGAACCCCTGTTACCGCCGTGAAAGGGCAGTGTCCTAGGCCACTAGACGAACGGGTCGGACGGCGGCTGGGTAGCCGACCCAGGCGGCATGGTCAAGCCAATGCGGCGTCGGAAATGAAAAAACCCGGTGTGACGGACCCATTCCATTCTTCCGCGCGCAAATGCCCGGCCATATGCAGCGGCGGACGGTCGCGGTTCAGCAGCGCGTCGGCGATCGGGCCGTCCTTGGCGCGGAACATCATCGCCTTCAGACGCTGACCGCCGTCCTCGCCTTCGACATAGGCGCGAATCGTATTGGCTTCGCGCCCGACGCGATCGGCGCGCAGCACGCGGGCGCGGTGCAGCACCAGAAGCGGTTCCTCGTTCCCGGCCCCGAAGGGAGCCAGGCGTTCCACCTGACGCGCGAGATCGGTGGTCGCGCCGCCGACGGCGAGCGTGCCCTCGATGGCAAGATCGGCCGAACCGGGCAGCAGCGCGGCGTCGGACAGACGCTCGTTCAGAAACGCGTGGAAGGCCGCGATGTTCGACTCGGGCAGGGAGAATCCCGCCGCCATCGGATGCCCGCCGCCGGTCGCGAGGATGCCGGCCTGACGCGCGGCGATGACGGCTGCGCCAAGATCGATGCCGGGCACGGAGCGGGCGGAGCCTTTGGCGAGGCCGCCGGCTATGCCGGCGACGCAGGCGGGGCGGTTGAATTTTTCCTTGATGCGGCCGGCGACGATGCCGACCACGCCGGGGTGCCAGTCGGGGCCGGCGACGACAAGCACGGCGCAGCCGGCTTCTGCCTGACGCTGGGCGGCTTCGAGCGCGGCGTCGAGCATGGTGGCCTCGACTTCCTGGCGTTGGCGGTTGACGCCGTCGAGGCGGGTGGCGAGTGCGCGGGCTTCGAGCGGATCGACGGACAGCAGCAGGCGCAGCCCGAGATCGGCCTCACTGATGCGTCCGGCCGCGTTGATGCGCGGACCGAGGGCGAAGCCGCAGGTAAAGGCGCTGAGGGTTTCGCGCGCCTGGGTCACTTCCAGCAGGGCGGCGATGCCGGGGCGGGATCGCCTGGTCATGACTTTCAGGCCCTGACAGACGAGCGCGCGGTTGAGGCCGACGAGCGGCATGACGTCGCAGACGGTGGCGAGGGCGACGAGATCGAGCAGCGCCATCAGGTTGGGTTCGGGGCGCTGGGCGAAGAAGCCTTGCTTGCGCAGGGCGCGCACGGTGGCGACGGCGGTCATGAAGGCGACGCCCGCGGCGCAGAGCGTGTTCAGGCCGGAGCGGTCGTCGAGTCGGTTCGGGTTGACGGTGGCGAGGATCGGCGGCGTGACGCCGTCGGCCTTGTGGTGATCCAGCACGATCGCGTCGGCGCGTCCGTTCAGCGTCGCCAGCACGTCGGCCGCGGCGGTGCCGCAATCGACGCAGACCACGACCGCCGCGCCGCGTGCCACCAGGGATGCCAAGGCGGGGGCGTTCGGGCCGTAGCCTTCCAGCATCCGATCGGGGACGTGATGCACCACCGTGCAGCCGAGATCGCGCATGAGCGTGACAATGAGGGCGGAACTGCATGCGCCGTCGACGTCGTAGTCTCCGAACACGCCGATCGTTTCACCGGCCTTGGCGGCGCGCGCGAGGCGTTCGGCGGCGATATCCATATCCGTCAGGCGCGACGGGTCGGGCATCAGCGCGCGCAGGGTGGGATCGAGGAAATCCGCAGCCGCTTCGATGCCGATGCCGCGCGCCGCCAACAGGCGTCCGACGATTTCCGGCAGTTCCAGTCGTTGCGCGATTCCCAGCGAGGCGCGATCGGCGGTGCGATCCTCCCCACCGCGCCAGACCCAACGTCGCCCGCCCAGGCTGCGGGCGACGCCGAGAACCGGTTCGGTCAATCTCCGGCCCTAGGTCGGGGTCCAGGTCTTCTGGGCGAAGTTGTGATGCCCTTCGATGTAGCGCACGGTGCCGGAGCGGCTGCGCATGACGACGGAATGGGTGATGGCGCCGTGACCGAAGCGCTTCACGCCGCGCAGGAACTCGCCGGAGGTGACGCCCGTGGCGGCGAACATGACGTCGCCCTTGGCCATTTCCTCACACGTAAAGACCCGACGCGGATCGGCGTGGCCCATGGCGCGGGTGCGCTCGATCTGCTCGTCGTTCTCGAACATCAGCCGGCCCTGAATCTGGCCGCCGACGCAGCGCAGGGCGGCCGCGGCGAGGACGCCTTCGGGCGCGCCGCCGGAGCCGAGATAGATGTCGACCAGCGAGTTCGGCATGGTGGCGGCGATGACGCCGGCGACGTCGCCGTCGCTGATCAGCATGATGCGCGCCCCGGCCTCGCGGGTTTTCGCGATCAGGTCCTTGTGGCGGTCGCGATCGAGGATGCAGGCGACGAGATCGGAAATGTCGCATTTTTTGGCCCGCGCCAGTTCGCGCAGATTGGTGGCGACGGGTGCATCGAGTTGCACGACGCCGTCGGGCAGGCCGCCGCCGACGGCGATCTTGTCCATGTAGATGTCGGGCGCGTGCAGGAAGTTGCCGCGTTCGGCCAGCGCGACGGTGGCGATGGCGTTCGGTCCGCCCTTGGCGGTGAGTGTGGTGCCTTCGAGCGGATCGACGGCGATATCCATGGGCACGCCGCCGGCGCCGACTTTCTCGCCGATATAGAGCATCGGCGCTTCGTCCATCTCGCCTTCGCCGATCACGACGAGTCCATCGATGGAGACGGTATCAAAGGCCTTGCGCATGGCATCGACCGCGGCGCCGTCGGCGTCGTTTTTCTTGCCGAGACCGATCCAGCGGGAAGCGGCGAGGGCGGCGGCTTCCGTTACGCGGACGAGTTCGAGCGCGAGGTTGCGATCGGTGACGTCGCCTGGTTGGTAGGGGGATTGCGAGCTCATGCGGTTTTCTCCTGGATCGATTCTGTGGTTGTTTAGCACGGGTCGCGCGGAAAGGCAGGGGCGGGGTTGGTTCGGCGCGGCGGCGCGAACGTGATGATGGATGCGCCAATTGCCTTCAAAATGAACAATATACGGCTAATATTTATCCATTCCATTGGGATCGCGCGGATTTTCCGATTGCGCGGTGCGATAATGCCCTTGATTGCGGCATTTTGATCTGCCACTGATGTCGAACGCGGTGGCGCCGATCGTCCAGAAACGGTGCCAGGCTCGGGCAAGGATGTCCGACGCCGATCTCCGCAAACCCGGATCAGCGGTCCAACGGCGGCCCGCGCATCTCTCCCGCGCTTTCGGGACGGAGCACAATGCCGATGACAACGCCCCGCCTTTCCCGCCGCACCCTTCTGACCGGTACCGCCGCAACGATCGCGGCCGCGCGCGTCGCGTTTCCTTCCGGTGCCTTCGCGCAAGGCGCGGGGCCGGAAACGACGAAGGCGCAAATCGGCTATATCGCGCTGACCGACGCGGCGGCCTTGATCGTCGCCAAGGAAAAGGGCCTGTTCGCGAAGTACGGCATGCCGGACGTCGAGGTTCTGAAGCAGGCGTCCTGGGGCGGCACGCGCGACAATCTGGTTCTGGGCGGCGGTGCCGGCGGCATCGACGGGGCGCATATTCTGACGCCGCTGCCGTATCTGATGCATACCGGAAAGGTCGTGCAAAACGGCCAACAGGTGCCGATGCACATCATGGCGCGCCTCAACACCAACGGGCAGGCGATCAGCGTCGCGAAGTCGTTGATGCCGGCGGGCGCGAAGCTCGATTCCTCCCCGTTGAAGGCCGCTTTCGCCGCCAAGCAGGGCAACAAGGTCGCGATGACGTTTCGCGGCGGCACCCATGATCTGTGGATCCGCTACTGGCTGGCCGCCGGCGGCATCGATCCCGACAAAGAGGTAGAGACCATCGTCGTGCCGCCGCCGCAGATGGTGGCGAACATGAAGGTCGGCACGATGGACGCGTTCTGCGTGGGTGAGCCGTGGAACGATCAGTTGGTGCATCAGTCGCTGGGCTACACGGCCTGCGTGACCGGCGAAATCTGGAAGGACCATCCGGAAAAGTCGCTTACCCTGCGCGCCGATTACGTCGCGAAGAACCCGCGCGCCGCGATCGCGCTGACGGCGGCGACGATCGAGGCACAAATCTGGTGCGACGTCGCGGCGAACAAGGAAGAGCTCGCGGCGATGCTGGGCAAGCGCGCCTGGTTCAACGTTCCGCCCGCCGATATCCTGCCGCGTTCCCTGGGCAACATCGACTATGGCGACGGACGCAAGGTGGAAGGCTCGCCCCTGCGCATGAAGTTCTTCGCCGATCATGCGTCGTTTCCGTTCCAGTCGCACGAATTGTGGTTCCTGACGGAAGATCAGCGTTGGGGCATTCTGCCGCCCGACCTCGATACCAAGGCATTGATCGGGGCGGTCAATCGGCAGGACGTCTGGCGCGACGCCGCGAAGTTGGCGGGTGTACCGGCGGATCAGATTCCCGTCGGTGTTTCCCGCGGCAAGGAAACGTTCTTTGACGGTCAGGTATTCGACCCCGAGAAGCCCGCCGAATACCTCGCCGGGCTGAAGATCAAGAAACTCGCGGCGTGATGGGGGAGCAGCCGATGTCCGTCACCCTTGCTCGCGGCACCGATGCGGTGCCGTCGATAACGCGGTCCAGGCCGCTGTCGGTCTATGTCGTCGCGGCGCGCGATTGGCTCAAGCGTTCGGCCATCACGGTGTTGCCGCTGATCATCATGTTGACGCTGCTGCTGGGCATTTGGCAGATCGCGGCGGATCGGCCGAGCGCGACGCTGCCGGCGCCGAGTAAGATTTGGCAGGATAGTTATGAGCTGATCGTGCATCCGTTCTACATAAGGGGCGGATTGGATCGCGGTCTCGGGTGGCATTTGCTGGCCAGTCTCCAGCGCGTCGGCTTCGGGTTTGCGCTGTCCGCCCTGGCCGGCATCGCGCTGGGCATGTTGGTGGGCACCAGCCCGCTGGCGATGCGCGGTCTTGATCCGATCTTTCAGGTGTTGCGCACAGTGCCGCCGCTGGCGTGGCTGCCCTTGTCGCTCGCCGCGTTCCGCGAGGCGCAGCCCAGCGCGATCTTCGTCATTTTCATCACCGCGATCTGGCCGGTGATCATCAACACGGCGGTTGGCGTGCGGAACGTCCCGCAGGATTACCGCAACGTTGCCGCGGTCATCCAACTGCGCGGTTTCAAGTATTTCAGCCGTATCCTGTTGCCCGCCGCCGCGCCGTTCATCTTTACCGGTCTGCGCATCGGCATCGGCCTGTCCTGGCTTGCCATCGTGGCGGCGGAAATGCTGATCGGCGGCGTCGGAATCGGCTTCTTCATCTGGGACGCGTGGAACAGTTCCAACATCTCCGACATCATCGTCGCGCTGATTTATGTCGGGCTGGTCGGTTACATGCTCGATCGTCTGGTTGCCCTGGCCGGTCGGCTGATCACGCGGGGGACATCGTCGTCATGAGCAGGAGTTCGGGTATGCCCGGTTTTCTCGAAATCGATCATGTCACCATGCGCTTCGCGGCCAATGCGCCGTCGGTGTTGGATCGGGTCAGTCTGTCGATCCAGGAGGGCGAGTATGTCGCGGTGATCGGCCATTCCGGCTGCGGCAAGTCGACTCTGTTGAACATCGTCGCCGGCCTGCTGCGCGCGACCGAGGGCGGGGTGATCCTGCAGGGCACGGAAGTGAACGCGCCGGGACCGGATCGCGCGGTGGTGTTTCAGAACCACTCTCTGCTGCCCTGGCTGACCTGCCGGGAAAACGTGCGCCTGGCGGTGGATCAGGTGTTCGGCAAGACCAAGACCCGCGCGGAGCGGGCGGACTGGGTCGATGCCAATCTGGGGCTGGTGCGGATGATGGCGGCGGCGGACAAGCGCCCGAATGAGATCAGCGGCGGCATGAAGCAGCGCATCGGCATCGCGCGCGCTTTGGCAATGCAGCCGAAGGTGCTGCTGCTGGACGAGCCGTTCGGCGCGTTGGACGCTCTGACCCGCGCGCATCTTCAGGATCAGGTGATGGAAATCCACGCTCGGCTGAAGACCACGGTGATGATGATCACGCATGACGTGGACGAGGCGGTGCTGCTGTCGGATCGGATCGTGATGATGACGAACGGGCCGGAGGCGCAGATCGGCGAGGTGCTGGAAGTCGATTTGCCGCGCCCGCGCGAACGCCTGACGATGGCGCAAAATCCCCGCTTCCTGGCGGCGCGCGCCAGGGTGATGGAGTTCCTGTACGCGCGTCATCGGAACCCCGCGCAGGCGGCGTAACGCTTCGACTTAAATCGATTTCGTGACATTCCCGGAGTCCGGTCCTACGCTGGTAGCTTGTAGGAAAGGGCTCCGGGCATGACCACTGTCAAAGAGGCTTGCGAAGCGCGATGGGAGACCTGGAAGGCCGATTGCAGCGGCTTTCTGAAGGCGGTCGCGGCGGATGTCGGCATCGAGTTGACCGGGCAGGCGAACGCCATCATCGACACTGTCGGGACCGCGCCCTGGGTACAGCTGGAAAGCGACGCGGATTGCGCGGTCAGCTATGCCGGCATGGGGTATCTGGTCGTCGCCGGTTTGAAAGCCAATCCGAACGGGCATGTGTGTGTCATCGTGTCGGGCGCGTCGAAGCCCTATCCCAGCGCCTATTGGGGGCGGCTGAACGCGGTCGGCAAGAAAAACGCCACGATCAACTGGGCCTGGACGCATGCCGATCTCGCGAAGGTCCAATATTACGCGATGATGCCGAAATCCTGATGGCGATCCCGTTTGCGGGATGGATCGCCGAACGGCGCGGCCTGTGGCGGCTGGCGATCGTCGCCTGCCTGATTTGTCCATCGGCGCGGGCGGACGGGGCTTGTCGCTATGTCCCGCTCGATCCCGGCACCGGCAGGGTCACAATCGATGGCCGAACGATCGATCTGGGGGAGGCGGACAGTCTGCCCGTCCCCGGTGCATGGCAGGGACCGATCGCAATCGCGGGCGTTACGCGCTGTGTCGTCGATCCCGCCGTAGCGATCGTCGAACGGCCGATTTTCCAGGACGGGCGGCATATGCTGGTAACCACCTATTCCGGCAGCAACCGAACGATCTTCGCAATCGAACTCACGACCTGCCGCGTGGTTTGGCGCAGCGCGGCTTTCGCCGGCGCGGTTCGCCTGACCGGCGATACGCTGTTCCTGGGCAAGACGGCTCGACCCTTGGGGCCGAACTGCCTGCCCTGATACGGATCAGGCCGCTTCGATCAGGCTGACATGGGCGGCGACGACCCGCCAGCCTTCCGCTGTCCGTGCCCAGGTCTGCATCTGGCGGCCGATTTTGTTCGGCGCGCTGGCGCGTTCAAACAAGGTGGACGCGGTGGCGAAATCCCGCCCAAACGTCGTGATCACCGTGCGAAAGATCGTGCGTTGCAGCCCGACCGGAGAGCGCGCGTGGCGGAATGCGCCGATCTCTTCCCAACTGTACAGATTCTCCCCGATGCCGTAGCGGATCGTGTGCGGGCTGTTCCAGAAGATTGCCTGCAGGGTATCCGCGTCGTTCGCCATCAGCGCGGCCTCGTAGCGCATGAAGGCGGCTTCGACCTCGGCCTTCACGTCGGGCAGATTGACTTCCATTCCGTGCTCTCCAACTGTCCGGTGCAATAAAGCCTATGCAAGACTCGGTCCGAATATGATGACCGCATAACGGGAGAAGCGCACATGACACGGTTCGCGGGCAAGGTGGCGGTGGTGACGGGCGGGGCCTCGGGGATCGGGCTCGCCATTGTGCGACGCCTGCTGAACGAGGGCGCGCGTGTGGTGGCATCCGATATCGCCGCGGAACGCTTCGATGCCGTCAGGGCGGAACTGGGCGACGGATTCCTGGGCATCGCGGGCGATGTGACGCGAGAGGATGACGCGGAAGCGCTGGTGGCGACGGCGGTGGAACGGTTCGGCGCGCTGAATTGCGCCTTCAACGTCGCCGGCGGGTCGCGCCCCGGCTATCTCGTCGATCTCGCGGAGGGGGACTGGGATTTCACCGTCGACCTCTGCCTCAAGGGCGTGTTCCTCGGCATGAAGCACCAGGCACGCCAGATGATGCGTCAGGGGCATGGGGGCGCGATCCTGAATATCGCCTCGCTGAACGCGCATGTGCCGATGCACGCGGGTGCGGCCTATGCCACGGCCAAGGCGGGGGTGGAGATGCTGACCCGCAATGGGGCGTTGGAATTTGCCGACGCGAAGATCCGCGTCAACGCGGTGCTGCCGGGTCTGGTGCAAACGCCGCTGACGCGGCGGCATTTCGACAATCGGGATGCGCTGGCCGCCTTTGTCGAGCGGATTCCGATGGGGCGTCCGGCGCAGCCCGAGGAAATCGCCGCGCCGGCGCTGTACCTGACGTCGGACGACGCGAGCTATGTCTCCGGCGCGAGTCTGTTGGTCGACGGTGCCTGGGCGGTCAGCGGGTATCCCGACATGCGCCCATTCCGCGGACCGGTGGCGTTCAACGCATAGCGGCGCACCGGTTATCCCGGCGGCAGTAGCCTGACGATGCGATGGTTCTCGCTGTCGCCGACGTACAGCGCGCCGTCGGGGCCGAACGCCGCGCCGTGCGGGCGCGCCAGCCCATGCGGGCCGGGTTTGCCGTCGCCGCAAATCGTCGTGACGATCCAGGTTTTGGCATCGATGCGGCGTATCGCGTGGTTCTCGGTTTCCACCACGAAGATATTGCCGGCGGCATCGAGCGCCATTTCCTTCGGCGCGTTGAACACCGCCGCTGCCGCGTCGGCCCCGTCGCCGGCATAGCCGCGCGTGCCGGTGCCCGCGACGGTACGGATGATCCCGTCGCGAATCTGGCGGATGCTGCTGCCCTGACGCTCCATCACATAGAGCGATCCATCGGGGGCCGTCGCCACCGCGCGGGCGCCGAAAATACCGGCCTGTGTCGCCGGTCCGCCGTCGCCGTCGTGTTTGCCCTCTCCGGTGCCGGCGAAGGTCTGGATGACGCCGCTTGCGAGATCGACGACCCGCACGCGGTGATCGGCGACATCGGCGATGAACAGGCGGCTTTGCGCGAGGTCGAAGGCCAGCCCGTTCGGTTCGGCCAGGCCCGCGATCGCCGCCGGCCCGCCGTCGCCGCCGTATTGTCCGGAACCGTTGCCCGCGAAACTGTCGATGGTGCCGTCGGGTGCGATGCGGCGGACCCGGCGGTTGAGGCGATCGGCGGTGTAAATCGTGCCGGCACGATCGATGACCACGCCATAGGGTTCGTTCAGGGTTGCCTGCGTCGCGGGGCCGCCGTCGCCGGAAAAGCCGCGTTCTCCGGTGCCCGCGATGGTTGAAATTTGCCCGGTCCGCGCGTCGATCCGGCGGATGACGTGGTTGAAGGTATCGGAAAACACCAGATTGCCGGCGGGATCGAAGGCAATGTCAAAGGGGTTGTTCAGCAGCGCCGTTTGCGCCGGCCCGCCGTCGCCGTCATAGCCCTGTGTGCCGGCGCCGATCGGCGCGCTGGCGGTCCAAATTCCGGCATTATCGGCGTTTGTCATGTCTGATTCCTCCCCAGGGCGGTGTTACGATGGTTGCCGCCGCCGCCCTGTCAAGCGTAGCATCCCCGCCAACAGGAAATTGCCCCGGAGGGACCGACCCATGGACAGCAGAATGGAGATCGTCGCCAGCGACGTCCGCGCCTTGTACGAGAAGCTGGAAGATCGCTGCGTCATGCGCGATCAGATCGGCGCCAGCGAGGTCTACTACGATCTGGTGCGCGCCGGCCGGCCGTTGAGCGAGATCGTGGCCGAGGGCGTGCGCATCCACGCGCCGTTCACCCATGTGCCGTATCACGAGCGTCTCGACGACGGTTTCCCGAACTTTGTCAACAACGACCACTGCCTGTTGAGCGCGCGGGCCGCGATCAACCTGACGAAGATGGTTCCCAGCCACCTCGCCATGCTGCCGACGGCGCAGACATTCTGGTACATCCCGACCGGTCTGGATATCTGGAACCAGAAGATCAACAAGGCTCCTGGCCATTACACTCGCCATCGCGGCGACAGCACGAAGATCGAAGCCCCGCCGGCGCCCGTGGTCTACTGGGCCGATCAGGAGCCGCTCGCCCAGGAAGGTCCGCTGAAAGAGCGGCTGAACAACTGGATGACGCAGGTGCATCGCGGTCAGGTGATCGATGCCTATCGCCTGTTCCTCGGGCTGATGGACAACAAGGCCGAACGCAAGGAAGTACTGGCGGAGCTGTGCTTCGCCGGGCTGATCGACGTGCAGGACCGCGTGCTGCACGCCCGGTCCTATACGACCGGCCATAAGGCCTATCGCGCGCGCTCCACCGTCGAGCTTGGCAATTTCCTCGGCTGGGACAAGGCGCACGACGTGGTCTATGCCGGCGCGCTGGATATCGCGGTCGGGCCGCGCTGGTATTCGACGTATGAGGTCGCCTGCAACTACGTGAAGATGAATATCGAGGGTGAGGCGCTGCACGCCGTGCCCTACGGCGGCGTGTCGGAAGCCGAACTGAAGACGCTGCGCCAGACCGGCGAAGTGAACCAGGACGAGGCGGCGGAGCTGATGCGCGCCGTGCTGCGCGATACCGAACACACGGTGTTCGACGTCCTGACCAAACTGCTGAAGTCGGGCAAGGACCCGCGTCGCATTCTGGACGTGCTGCAGCTTGCCGTCGGCACCATTGTGGTGGAGACGTCGGACCCCAACAACTTCAACATGCCGCACCATTGCTACGAGTATCACAACACGCTGGCATGGTTTTACGATAACTTCGACCATCCGCGCCGGCTGCGGCTGCTGTATGTCGCGGCATCCTTCGCCAACCGCGTGGCCGACAACATGCGCGGACTGAACGACGTGACGCCGTTGCAGGTACACGTCCCCGCCGCGGCGGCGTCGCTGTCCGCGGCGCAAATCCTGGATCGGGTCGATGATTCCATCTGCGCCTTGAACGGGCCGGAATGCCTGGGCTGGACGCAGGCCTATTGCGACAACATGTCCGATCGCACCCCCCTCGTGAACCGGATCGCCCTCGCCGCCAGCAAGCTCGGCAACGATCCGCACAACCAGGAAATCGCACAGTGCATGCTGATGGATTACGGCACCAACCGTCAGCCGGGTCGCGACCGGCTGTTGTTGGCCGCCGCCTATCACACCGCCATGCACCGGAAATACGGCGATACGCTGGAAGCGGCGCGCCGCTTCGGCATGGCGATGGGCGTCGAACTGCACTGACGTCCAGGGAGGCCTGACGATGACCGTCTCGATCGCGCCGATCGATCCGCAAACGCGCCCATTCTTCGCGGGCGAGGTTGCGGGGATCGACATCACCCGCCCGTTGACGCCCGAACAGGCGGGGCAGATCGAGGCGGGGATGAACCGCTTCGGCGTGTTGGTCTTTCGCGACCAGCGCTTCGACGACGAGGCGCAACTGGCGTTCAGCCGGAACTTCGGCGCGTTGGAAACGGCCAGCGGCGATCTGTATTTCGGTCGGGAAAAGCAGCGCCTGTCGTCGAACCTGGTCAACGACATATCCAACCTCGATACCGACAACCGCGTGCTGGCGCGCGACGACCGCAAGCGGCTGTTCGGTCTCGGCAATCGGCTGTGGCATTCCGACAGTTCGTTCAAGGAAGTGCCGGCGAAATACTCGCTGCTGTCGGCGCGGGTGATCCCGTCCTCCGGCGGCAACACCGAATTCGCCGATATGCGCGCCGCCTATGACGCCTTGGACGCCGAGACCCAGGCGGAGTGCGAGTCGCTGGTCTGTGAACACAGCCAGCTCTACTCCCGCGGGGTGCTGGGCTTTACCGACTTCTCCGAGGACGAGCGCCGCCGCTACGCCCCGGTGCTGCAACGCCTGATCCGGCGCCATCCCGCGACCGGGCGGAAATCGCTGTTTCTGGCCTCGCACGCCGGCGCGATCGTCGGCTGGCCGGTGCCGGAGGCACGGGCCTTCCTGCGCGATCTGACGGAGCACGCGACGCAACGCCAGTTCGTCTACGCGCATGTCTGGAAGCCCCACGACCTCGTCATGTGGGACAATCGCGCCACCATGCACCGTGCTCGGCCGTTTAACGCGAGCGAGGTGCGCGACATGCACCGCACGACGGTCGCTTGCGAACGTTCGACGATGGCCGAGGCGGCCTGAGGCCAATCGTTCCCGCTCTCGGCACGAAGACGACGGTCTGAAGATTACGGATTGCGCTTTCGTAAACCGCCGCATATTTTGCCCAAATCATGGGCAACTGTCGCGTGCATTCCACACAGCCTGCACTGAGATCAATCGATCTCGGGGGCGGAGTCGTTATCGAGACCCCGGTTATCCTGGCGCCGATGTCGGGCGTCACCGACCTGCCATTTCGCAGCACCGCCAAGGCCTTGGGCGCCGGGATGGTGGTGTCGGAGATGATCGCCTCCTGGGCGATGGTGCGGGAAAACCAGAAAACTCTGGCCATGGCGCAGATCGACGGGGCGGGCGGCGTGTCCGCCGTGCAACTCGCCGGATGCGATCCGGCGGCGATGGCGGAGGCGGCGCGAATCGCGGTGGATCGTGGCGCGCATCTGATCGATATCAATTTCGGCTGTCCGGTGAAGAAAGTCGCCGTCGGGCAAAGCGCGGGATCGGCGCTGATGCGCGACGAGGTCGCGGCGGCGGCGATCCTGCAGGCCACCGTTAAGGCGGTCTCCACCCCGGTGACGTTGAAAATGCGCATGGGCTGGGATCACACTTGCCTGAACGCGCCGACCCTGGCGCGTATCGCGCAGGATGTCGGCATCCGCATGATCACGGTGCACGGGCGCACGCGCCAGCAATTCTATACCGGCAAGGCCGACTGGGCCTTCATCGCACAGGTCAAGCAGGCCGTGGATATCCCGGTGATCGCCAATGGCGACATTCTGACCATCGAGGACGCGGCCGAGGCGTTGCGCCTGTCCGGCGCCGACGGGGTGATGATCGGGCGTGGCTGCTACGGGCGGCCCTGGTTCCTCGATCAGGTCGCCCATGCGCTGCGCACCGGCGAACGCCGCCCCGAGCCTTCGCTCGCTCAGCAGAAATCCATCTTGCTTGGGCATTATCGCGCGATGCTCGCGCAGTTCGGCGATGGGCCGGGCGTGCGCCTCGCGCGTAAGCATGTGTCCTGGTACTCGCGCGGATTGACGGGATCGGCGGAGTTCCGCGCCACGATGAACCGCCTGCCGGATTCCGACTCGGTTCTGCGGCTGATCGACGCGTTCTACGATCCGCTGATCGCCCGCGGCGCAACGCGGTCCGTTGCCGTCAATGAAGACGCCGATATCGCGGAGGCGGCATGACCACACGCGTTGATCCCGTGCGGGCGCGCCCGGCGCGCGAACGCCATGCCGATGCCGCGGCGGTGCTGGGGGCCTTGCCGGTTCCGGTGTTGCTGCTGGATGCGGAAAATCGGTTTCGCCATGTCAACCATGCCGCCGAACAGTTTCTGGGCATCTCCGCGTCGAGTCTGGCGCAGATGCGGCTGAGCGATCTGGTGCCGACCGACAACCCGCTGTTCATGTTGATCGAGCAGGTGCGCAATACCGAGGTCACGATCGCCGATCACGACCTGACGCTGGAAAGCCCGCGCATCAACAAGCGCGGCATCACCGTGCAGGGCTCGCCGCTGCCGGAAGAACCCGGCGCGGTGCTGCTGGTGATGCAGGATGCCTCCGCGGCGCGTTCGTTGGATCGCCAACTGGCGTTTCGCGGCGCGGCGCGCAGCGTCAGCGGCATGGCGGCGATCCTGGCGCACGAGGTCAAGAACCCGCTCTCCGGCATTCGCGGCGCGGCGCAGTTGCTGGAAGCCAGCGTCGGTCCGGCCGATCGGGAACTGGCGGAGTTGATCCGCGACGAGGCCGATCGCATCCGCGATCTGGTCGATCGGATGGAAGCCTTCGGCGAGAAGCCGATCGCGCGCAGCGCGGTCAATATTCACCGCGTGCTGGAACACGTGCGCAAGCTCGCGCAGTCCGGCTTCGCCGCGCATATTCGCTTTGTCGAAAACTACGACCCGTCGCTGCCGCCGGTCTGGGGCAATCGCGATCAACTGATCCAGATCATGCTCAATCTGGTGAAGAATGCCGCGGAAGCGGTGACGACGCCCAGCGTGAAACGGCCGGAGATCACGCTGTCGACCGGGTTCCATCACGGCGTGCGGGTGGCGGTGCCGGGTTCGACCACGCGCGTCGATCTGCCGCTGTTCGTCGCCGTGCGCGACAATGGGCCGGGTATTCCGGAAGACCTGCGTCCGCATTTGTTTGAGCCGTTCGTGACCTCCAAGCCCACCGGCAGCGGCCTGGGGCTGGCGCTGGTGGCGAAGATCGTCGGCGATCACGGCGGGTTGATCGCGGTCGAAAGCCGCCCCGGCCGGACCGAGTTCCGTTTGCATTTGCCCGTAGTCAGTGAAAAGGACGCCGATCAGTGACCTTGCCGACCGTGCTGGTCGCCGACGACGACCGTTCCATCCGTACTGTTCTGACTCAGGCTCTGGGACGCGCGGGGTACCAGGTTCGCAGCACCGGCAACGCGGCGACGCTGTGGCGTTGGGTGGAAGACGGCGAGGGCGATCTGGTCATCACCGACGTGGTGATGCCGGATGAAAACGGGCTCGACCTGATCCCGCGCATCAAGCGCGTGCGCCCGGATTTGCGGGTCATCGTCATGAGCGCGCAATCCACGCTGATGACCGCGGTCAAGGCCGCGCAGCGCGGCGCGTTCGAATATCTGCCGAAGCCGTTCGACTTGCAGGAGTTGCTGTCCGTCGTCGGACGCGCGCTCGCGACGCCCAGCACGCCGGTGATCAGCGCGCCGGAAGCGCGGGATTCGGAGGAGCGCTTGCCGCTGATCGGGCGCAGCGCGTCGATGCAGGAAATCTACCGCACGATCGCGCGACTGACGACCGCCGATCTGACGGTGATGATCAATGGCGAATCCGGCACCGGCAAGGAACTCGTTGCCCGCGCGCTGCACGATTACGGCAAGCGCCGGGGCGGGCCGTTCGTCGCCATCAACATGGCCGCGATCCCGCGCGAACTGATCGAAAGCGAATTGTTCGGCCACGAGCGCGGGGCCTTTACCGGCGCGACCAACCGCAGCCAGGGTCGGTTCGAACAGGCCAATGGCGGCACGCTGTTCCTGGACGAAATCGGCGACATGCCACCGGAAGCGCAGACGCGTCTGTTGCGCGTCCTGCAGGAGGGTGAGTTCACCTCCGTCGGGGGACGCCAGCCGATCAAGGCGAATGTGCGCATCATCGCCGCCACCCACCGCGACCTGCGCACCGCCATCCGCCAGGGCGCGTTCCGCGAGGATCTGTTCTATCGCCTGAACGTCGTGCCGATCCGTCTGCCGCCGCTGCGCGAGCGGGTTGAGGATATCGCTCTGCTGGCGCGTCATTTCCTGGATCGCGCGCGCGACGACGGATTGCCCAACAAGAACCTGGATCAAGGCGCGATCGATCGCCTGAAGCAGCATCCCTGGCCGGGGAATGTGCGCGAACTGGAAAACCTGATGCGCCGCCTCGCGGCGTTGTGTCCGGAAGAAACGATCGGCGCGGATGCGGTCGCGATCGAACTGACCGACGCCGAACCGCCGGCGGAATCCGGCCCGGTGCAGCCGATGGGGCCGGATACGCTGTCGAGCGCGGTGGAACGCCACATCAAGGAATTCCTGCGCACGCATAATGACGGGGTCAACGCCACCGATATTTACGACAAGATCATCTCGGAGGTGGAGCGCCCGCTGATCAAGCTGACGCTCGCGGCCACGCGCGGCAACCAGATCAAGGCCGCCGCGATGCTGGGGCTGAACCGTAATACGCTGCGCAAGAAAATCAGAGACCTGGAAATCCCGGTGGTCCGGGGGCTGATGTAGCATGAGCGCGACATCCGCGCCCGAAACGGCCCCGCCCGCGTCGGCGCGGACCGAGGGCGGGATGTGGCGGTTTCTGTTGCGCTGGATCGGCAACTTCGTGCTTGGCAAGGCCGTCACGCTGGTGATGACCGGCCTCGCGCTGATGGTTGGAATAACCACCTTCGTCATCCTGGCGCGCGGCTCTCCGCTGGGCCTGAACCCCGGTGTCGGCGTCGGGCTGGTGCTGGCCAATCTGATCGTCCTGTTGCTGCTGGGCACCGTGCTGGCCGGACGATTGACCCGGGTCTGGGTTGAACGACGGCGCGGTTCGGCGGGCTCCCGCCTGCATGTGCGCCTGGTGTTGCTGTTCAGCGGCGTCGCCGTCGCGCCGACCATTCTGGTCGCCTGCTTCGCCGTCGCCTTCTTTCATTTCGGCATTCAGGCCTGGTTCAACGAACCGGTGCGCGCCGCGCTGGAAGAGTCGTTGCAGGTCTCGCACGGCTATCTGGAGGAGCATCGCAACAATATCCGCTCCGTCGCGCTGGAGATGGCGAACGATCTGACGCGTGCCGGGCAGTACCTGTCCGCCGATCCCCGCGTTTTCGCCGAGGTGTTGGACACCCAGACGACGCTGCGCGGCCTGACCGAGGCGATCATATACGAACCCACCAACGGTCAGGTTCTGGCCGCCGCCGGGCTGTTCGTCGGGCTGGGCGTGGAAGCGCCGCCCAGATCGGCGACCCAATTGGCGCTGAGTGGCGAGGTCGCGGTGTTGAACGGCACCGACGGCACCCGTGTGCGCGCGGTCGCGCGTCTCGATTCCACGCCGCCGCTGATGCTGATGATCGGACGGCCGATCGATCCCGGTATTCTCGCCTATATGCAGCGCACGGAGCAGGCGGCCTCGGAATACCATCGCCTCGATGAAAACCGGTCCTGGCTGCAAATCGCCTTCGCCTGGATTTTTGCCATCGTCGCGCTTCTGGTGATGCTCGCCGCCGGGTTGATCGGCCTTGTCATGGCCAATCAGATCGCGCGCCCCATCGGCGATCTGATCCATGCGGCCGAACGCGTGCGCGGCGGCGATCTGGCCGTACGTGTGACGGAGGCGGCGACGGGCGATGAGGTCGCGGGTCTGTCACGGGCGTTCAATCGCATGACCGGGCAGCTTGCCGCCCAGCGGACCGAGTTGATGGATGCCTATAGTCAGATCGACGAGCGGCGGCGGTTTACCGAAACCGTGCTGTCCGGCGTTTCGGCGGGGGTCATCGGTCTGGACAGCCGGGGCCGCGTCGAACTGCCGAACCGAACGGCGGATGAATTGCTGGAGATCGATCTGCTGGCGACGATCGGTGTGCCGCTGGTCAAGGTCGTGCCGGAATTCGCCGAACTGATGGACAAGGTGATCGCGGCGCCGGAGCGCGCGGGCACCGCGGAAATCCAGATCGGCCCGCCGAACCGTCGGCGGATCCTGCTGGTGCGGATTGGCGCGGAGTTGTCGAGCGGGCGCGTCGACGGCTTCGTCGTGACCTTCGACGACATCACCGAACTGCAATCGGCGCAGCGCAAGGCCGCCTGGGCGGATGTCGCGCGTCGTATCGCGCACGAGATCAAGAACCCGTTGACGCCGATCCAGTTGTCCGCGGAACGACTGAAGCGGCGCTTCGCCAAGGAAATCCAGTCCGACCCGGAAACCTTCGCGCTGTGCGCCGACACCATCATTCGCCATGTCGGCGATATCGGGCGCATGGTCGACGAATTCTCGGCCTTCGCGCGCATGCCGCAGCCGGTCATCAAGCCCGAGGATATCGGCATGATCGCGCGCGAGGCTTTGGTCCTGCAAAAGACCGCGCGTCCGGGCATCGCCTGGACCAGCGCTCTGGAACCGCGCGGGCCGGTCGCGCCGTGCGATCGGCGGATGATGCGCCAGGCGTTGACCAATCTGTTGCAGAACGCCGCCGACGCCGTGGCGATGCGGGAGGGCGCGGGACAGATCGGCCTGTCGGTATCGGTGCACGAAACCGAGATCCGCATCGTGGTAATGGATGACGGAATCGGTTTGCCGGTAGAAGATCGCTCTCGGCTGACCGAGCCCTATGTGACGCATAAGCCGAAGGGCACCGGATTGGGATTGGCGATCGTGAAGAAGATCATGGAAGACCATGGCGGACGACTGACGCTGGACGACAACCCCGGCGGGTATGGCGCCATGGCGACGCTGGTCTTGCCGCTGGGCGGGGCCAATGCCGAAACCGCCGATAAGATCAGAGCCTCGCATGGCGCATGAAATTCTGATTGTCGACGACGAGCCGGATATCCGGATGCTGATCGAAGGCATTCTGAGCGACGAGGGGTATGAAACGCGCGGCGCCGGAGATGCCGACTCCGCCCTGGCCGCGTTCCGTGCCCGTCGCCCATCCTTGGTCATCCTGGACGTCTGGCTGCAAGGCTCCCGATTGGATGGTCTGGCGCTGTTGGAAGCGATCCATGGGGAGGAACCGCAGGTTCCCGCCATCATGATCTCCGGACACGGCACGATCGAAATGGCGGTCGGCGCAATCCAGCGCGGGGCGTACGATTTCATCGAAAAGCCGTTCCAGTCGGACCGGTTGCTGCATGTCGTTCGACGGGCCCTGGAAGCGGCGGCGCTGGCGCGGGAAAACGCGGAACTGCGCCTGCGTGCCGGCCCTTTCGCGCAACTGATCGGTGAATCCGTCCCGATCGGGCAGGTGCGCGGTCAGGTGGAGCGTGTCGCGCCGACGGGATCGCGCGTGTTGATTTCCGGCCCCGCCGGTTCCGGCAAGGAAGTTGTCGCGCGGATGATCCACGCGCGATCCCGCCGAGCGGATGGGCCTTTTGTGGTGATGAACTGCGCGACGTTGAATCCGGCGCGGTTCGAGGAGGAGTTGTTCGGTCTGGAATCCGGGCACGATCCGATCGCCCAGCCCAGGCGCGCCGGGGTGCTGGAACGCGCCCATGGCGGCACGCTGGTGCTGGACGAGGTTTCCGATATGCCATTGGAAACGCAGGGCAAGATCGTCCGGGCGCTACAGGATCAGACGTTCGAGCGGCTGGGCGGATCGGCGCGGGTCAAGGTCGATGTCCGGGTGATTTCCACCACCAATCGCGATTTGCAGGCGGAGATCGGCCATGGCCGCTTTCGCGAGGATTTATACTATCGGCTGGCCGTCGTGCCGGTGCGGCTGCCGGCGCTGAAGGATCGGCGGGAAGACGTGCCGGAACTCGCGCGCCATTTCATTGCCCATTCCGCCGAATCCGCCGGAATGCAACCGCGTGAGCTGTCGGCGGACACGTTGGCCGCCCTGCAGGCCTATGACTGGCCCGGCAATGTGCGGCAGTTGCGGAATCTGATGGACTGGCTGCTGATCATGGCGCCGGGCGGTGCCGGGGATGTCATCCGCGCCGACATGCTGCCGCCGGATATCGGGTCGCGCGCGCCGACGGTGCTGAGTGTCGATCCGTCGGCCGATATCATGTCGTTGCCGCTGCGCGAGGCGCGCGACATGTTCGAGACTCAGTATTTGCAGGCGCAATTGTTGCGCTTCAGCGGCAACATCTCGCGCACCGCGCAGTTCGTCGGCATGGAACGCTCTGCCCTGCACCGTAAGCTGAAACAACTCGGCGTTAATTCGGACGACCGGACGTCTGTTTGAACTCCGCTACCGCGGTAGGCACATGACGTGGACCGCCGAACGGCGCGCGCGTTCCATGGCGTGTTCGCCGGTATCAGTCGGTGGGGACAGGATCAGTTCCGGCGCTTCGCGTGCCAGGAAGGCGGTCAGCGGCGTTATGCCGGGGCCGATGGCGATGCCGGTTTCCGTCATGCCCAGGACGATACGCGAATAGCGCTGGTCCACTCCGGCGCGCACCATGCCGACGACTCCGCCGCTGTCGAGATCGACCACCGCGCCGCCGCTGAAGCCGTGGGTGACGGCGTCGTCCTGGAACCAGATCGTCTCCCGCGGATCGTTCAGCGCGGCGGTCAGGATGGGCAGGCGGCCGTTGCGCAGGCTGCCCCAGCTTTCGGTGCGCTTCGGCTTGCCGTCCAGCGTTGGGTAGCCCAGCACGAACAGGGCATTGGTGCGCGCGTTCGGCGGACCCAGCGCCAGGATCGCGGGTGGGCGCGTGCTCGGCGCGCGCAGCAGTGCCAGATCGGTGCCGGTATCGCGCGCCGCGACGGTCGCCTCTCGCGTGGCGATGAAGGGGGAGGCGATGGCGATGCGCCCGCAGCGTGGCACGACATGGGCCGCCGTCAGCAGGGTGCCGTCGGGGGCGATGAAGAACCCGGTGCCGGACAGCGCGGTGTCTCCCGCAGCGGACGGGCCGCCGGTCGAGGGGCCGATAACGGCGGGCAGGGGCATTTGCACGACCTGCCCGTGTTTTGCAGCGGAACCGCCGGGATGGATGACTTTCGGCAGGGCGACGGGAACGATCGGGGCGGCTTGCTCCGGCGGGCGGGCGCGCGCGGTTGGACGCGCCGGCGGTGGCGCCGTTGGGGCGATCGTCGTCGGCTCGGCCTGGATGGGCGTTTCAGCCCGCGGCGGATCGCGGTCGGCCATGGCTTGCAGTTCGGGCCAGAACCAGGCGACGCATGCGCCGCCCAGCACGAAGCCGGCCAGTAGCCCACACAGATCCGCCTTCCACAAACGCATAAGACGCTATGTCGCGCGAAGCCGGTTCCGCGCGGGTTTCATTGGACCAAGCGGGAGCTAAACCGAGATACGGTCCAGCGTGGCGGCGTTCATGCGCAAGACCAGTGTTCGGCGGATTTTTTGCGTCGGCGTCAAAAGCCCGTTTTCCACCGTGAAGGGGTCTACCGTGGCGTGCTTGCGAATGCGCTCCGTCACCGACAGGCGCTGGTTCACGCGGGCGACGGCGCGCCCGACGGCGGCGTCGTCCACGCCGTCGGCCGCGACCAGCAGCGCCGACAATCCTGCCCTGCCGTCGCCCGCGATGACCGCCTGGGCGATCTCGGGTTCGGCCATCAGCATGCCCTCTACCTTTGCCGGAGAGACGTTGTCGCCGCCCGACAGCACGATCATGTCCTTCTTGCGATCGGTGATGCGGAGATAGCCGCGGTCGAGTTCGCCGATATCGCCGGTATGCAGCCAGCCGTCCTGGATCGCGGCCGCGGTATCGTCCGGTCGGCCCCAGTAGCCGGCCATGACGAGATCACCGCGCACCAGGATTTCGCCGTCGTCGGCGATGCGGAGATCGACGCCTTGCAGGACGGGGCCGACAGTATCGATCCGCACGCGGTCCGGCGGGTTGGCGCTGATGACCGGGCCGGCCTCGGTCTGCCCGTAGCCTTGCAGGACCAGCAAGCCAAGGGCGAGAAAGAAACGACCGACTTCCGGATCAAGGCGCGCGCCGCCGGACATGGCGGCCTTGAGCCGACCGCCGAAACGGGCGCGGACCTTGGAGCGCACGAGACGATCGAGGATTGGATCGAGCAAGTGATCCAACAACGACAGCGGCGCGCCGTCGACGCGTTTCAACCCGATGGACAGCGCGCGATTGAACAAGGTTTGCTTGAAGGGCGACTGGCGCGCGACCTGCGCCAGAACACGGGTGCGAATGACCTCCAGCACACGCGGCACGGCGGCGAACAGGGTGGGTTGGGCGGTCAGCATGTCCGCGGCCAGATGCTCCACGCCGCGGGCATAGACGATTTCCGTGCCGATGCTGGGCAGGAAGAACTGTCCGACGGTGTGTTCGTAGCTGTGCGACAGCGGCAGGAAGGACAGGTAGGTTTCGTCCTTGGGGTTCAGCGGTCGCAGAAGTTCGAAAGCGCCGGCGCAGTTCGACAGGATGGCGCGGTGCGGCAGCATCACCCCCTTGGGCGCGCCTCCGGTGCCGGAGGTATAGATCAGGCAGGCCAGGGCGGTGTCGGGGATGATATCGGCCTGCGCGGCGATGTCGTCCGGGGCCGCGGTGTCGGCGATCAGGTCGGCCCAGTCCGGCCCGTCCATCTCGATCAGGAGATCGAGGCCGGCGACCCGGTCGGCGGCGGCGCGGACGCGTTCGGCGAGGGCCGGGGAGGAGACGATCGCGACCCGGGCACCGCAGTCGCGCAGGACATGGGCGTGATCGTCGACGGTATTGGTGGTGTAGACCGGCACGGGAACGGCGCGCAGCGCGAGCAAAGCGGTTTCGGCGACCGGCACTTCGGGGCGGTTTTCGGCGCAGATCAGCACGCGGTCTCCCGCGCTTACGCCCGCGGCGCTCAGCCGACGCGCACACGACGCCGTTCGGCGACCGAACACGCCCCAGGTGACGGATTGCCACGCGCCGTCGCGGTACATGCGGTGCAGGGGTTTGTCGGGCCAGGCGCGCGCCAGGGCGAACATCATGGCGGCGAGGTTGGGCCAGTTTGGATAGGTCTGCACGCGCGCTCCCTTGGAATCCCGCTCCGAATCCGGCTGCTTGCGTGACAGCCCTTTGACGTTGGGGAGTCCTAGCCTACATCCAGGGGGAACGCAGCTACCCAAGGACCGCCCCGACGATGACCGAGACCTTGCCGACCTGGGACCTTTCCGACCTGTATCCCGCGCCCGACAGTTCGGCGACGATGGATGATTTCACCCGGGCGGAACAGCGGGCGAAGGCGTTTTCGACCGCCTATGCCGGACGGTTGGCGGATTTGCCGGGAGCGGCGTTGGCTGCGGCGATCGCGGAGTTCGAAGTGATCGAGGAAATACTGGGGCGGCTTGCATCCTATGCCGGGCTGTTGTTCGCGGGGGATTCGACCGATCCGTCGGTGGGAAAATTTTATCAGACGGTGAACGAGCGCGTGACGGCGATCGGCAGCGACCTGATTTTCTTCACGCTGGAGTTGAACCGGTTGGACGACGCGGTCCTGGAACGGAAGCTCGTTGATCCGGCCGCGGCGCGCTATCGCCCGTGGCTGCGCGATTTGCGTGTGTTCCGTCCGCATCAGTTGGACGATCAACTGGAAAAGCTGCTGCACGAGAAAGAGGTGACCGGGCATTCGGCCTGGAATCGCCTGTTCGATGAGACGGTCGCGGGCATGCGCATCGATCTGGCGGGCGAAAGCCTGACGGTGAGCGCTACGCTGAACAAGCTGTCCGACGGCGACCGGGCAGTGCGCGAGGCCGCCGGCAAGGCGATCGGCAAGGCGTTCGGCGACAATATCAAGCTGTTCTCGTTGATCACCAACACCTTGGCCAAGGACAAGGAGATCATCGACACCTGGCGGCATTACCCGCGCCCCGGCAGCTATCGCAACCGTTCCAACATGGTCGAGGACGAGGTGGTCGACGCGCTGGCGAGCGCGGTGCGCGCGTCGTATCCGCGCCTGGCGCACCGCTATTATGCCATGAAGGCGAAATGGCTGGGGCTGGAAAAACTACAGCATTGGGACCGCAACGCGCCGTTGCCGAACGACGACGATCGCCGCATTCCCTGGGCGGAGGCGCAAGAGCGGGTTCTGAGCGCCTATGGCGCGTTCAGCCCGGAACTGGCGTCGGTCGGCAAGCGCTTCTTCGATAACCCCTGGATCGATGCGACATTGAAACCCGGCAAGTCCGGCGGTGCGTTCGCCCATCCGACCGTTCCCAGCGCGCACCCGTATCTGCTGCTGAACTATCACGGCAAAACGCGCGATGTGATGACGCTGGCGCATGAGCTGGGGCATGGCGTGCACCAGGTGCTGGCCGGCGCGCAGGGCTACCTGATGTCGGGCACGCCGCTGACCCTGGCGGAAACCGCAAGTGTGTTCGGCGAGATGCTGACGTTTCGGTCGCTGTTGGACGCGGCCACTCCGGCGCAGCGGCGGATCATGCTGGCCTCTAAGGTTGAGGACATGCTGAACACGGTGGTGCGTCAGGTTGCGTTCTACCGTTTCGAGACGTTGTTGCACGACGAGCGGCGGAGCGGGGAGTTGCTGCCGGAGCGGATCGGCGAAATCTGGATGCAGGTGCAGACCGAAAGCCTGGGGCCGGCGTTCGACTTCACGCCGGAATACAACGTGTTCTGGGCTTACGTGCCGCATTTCATTCACTCGCCGTTCTATGTCTATGCCTATGCGTTCGGCGACTGTTTGGTGAATGCGCTGTATTCGGTTTTCCAGGATGGGCATCCGGGCTTCCAGGCGCGGTATCTGGACATGCTGCGGGCGGGCGGCACCAAACGGCACAAGGAACTGCTGGCCCCGTTCGGGCTGGACGCATCCGATCCGGCCTTCTGGACGCGCGGGTTGGATGTGATCGCGGGCTTCATCGACGAATTGGATCAGCCGGGATGATCGCCGTGTTCGCGCCGCTTTGGGAAAGTGCCGGTCATGTCGGGGAGTAATATCTTCGGCGAGTTGCGGCGCTTCGCCCGCACCTCGGGTGCCGTGGGCGGCATCGCCGCGCGGGTCGCGGGCGCGCGGATGTTTGGCATTCAGACCGATCGCGCGGCGCATGCCGAGGATCTGAAGACGATTTTGGGCGGGTTGAAGGGCCCGCTGATGAAGGTGGCGCAGTTCCTGTCGACGGTGCCGGATGCCCTGCCGGCGGAATATGCCGCCGAACTGGCGCAGTTGCAGGCCAATGCGCCGGCGATGGGCTGGAACTTCGTGCGCCGGCGGATGGCGAGCGAACTGGGGCCGGATTGGCGTTCGCGCTTTGCCGACTTCGAGCAGACAGCCACCGCCGCCGCGTCTCTTGGTCAGGTCCATCGCGCTCGGCTGCCCGACGGGCAGGATGTTGCGTGCAAGTTGCAATACCCCGACATGCCCAGCGTGGTGGAAGCGGATTTGCGTCAGTTGAAGCTGGCAATGGCGGTGTACCACCGGATGGACAACGCCATCCAGCACGAGGAAATCTATAAGGAACTGACCGAACGTTTACGTGAAGAACTGGACTACGAGCGCGAGGCCGCGCAGATGCGGCTCTACGGTTTGATGCTGGCGGAACATCCGACCGTGCATGTTCCGACCCCGGTCGATGCTTATTCGACCAAGCGATTGCTGACCATGAGTTGGCTTGAAGGCCGCCCGCTGATGGACAGGCTGAAAGAAGACCCGCCGCAGGACGAACGGAACCGTATCGCCGAGGCGTTGTTTCGCGCCTGGTATGTGCCGTTTTATCGCTACGGCGTCATTCACGGCGATCCGCATATGGGGAACTATCAGGTGCGCGCCGACGGCTCCGTCAATCTGCTGGATTTTGGCGCCATTCGCGTGTTTCCGCCGCATTTCGTGCGTGGTGTGATCGCGCTGTTCGAGGCGGTGCGCGACAACGACGATGCCAAGGCGCACGAGGCCTACCGCATCTGGGGCTTTACCGATCTGTCCGACGAGAAGATGGCGGTGCTGAACCTGTGGGCGAAGTTCCTGTACGAGCCGCTGACGCAGGATCGCGTGCGCCGTATCCAGGAAACCGAGGACCCGCAATTCGGCCGAGCAGTGGCGGAGCAGGTGCATGCGGGGCTGAAACGGACGGGCGGGGTGAAGCCGCCGCGCGAGTTCGTGTTGATGGATCGTTCGGCGATCGGGTTGGGCGGCGTGTTCCTGCGGCTGCGCGCGGAGTTGAACTGGAGCCGGCTGTTTCACGACCTGATCGACGATTTCAATGCGTCGGAGTTGGCGGAACGACAGGCGGCGGCTTTGGAACAAGCGGGTGTGCCGGCCTCGGGATAGAGGCTGCACATACAGTCGTCTGCCCGGAATTTGTGGACGATTGGGTGGTTTTCGGCTATTTTGCGGCTATGAACGCGGTACCGTTTGACACCTTGAAGATGGCCCGGAAGCTTGAAGCAGCCGGTTTTCCGGTCGGTCAGGCCGCGGGTGCCGCCGAAGCGATGGTCGATGCCATGAACGGTGCCGATCTGGCGACAAAGGCTGACCTGACGTCGGAGATCCGCTCGCTGAAAATCGATCTTGAAAACAAGATTGATCGCCTCGAAACTAAGATCGACCGCGTCGAAACCAGGCTCGACGGGAAAATCGAGCTTCTGCGGCGGGACATGACCATCCGTCTTGGGGCTATGCTGATTGCCAGCACGAGTATCGTGCTTACCGCCATGCGGTTCATGCCGCTGCATCCGTAAGTCGCGATCGGGCGGGTGCGTCGTACCCGCCCGTCCGGTCCGGCCGCCTTAACCCCCCAGGCGTGAAATGCGCCCGGCTGTCAGCCCGCCGTCAATCACCAGTTCCGAACCGGTCATGTGGCTGGACTGATCGGAGGCGAGAAACAGAATGCCATTCGCGATCTCCTCTGCCTGACCTGGCTTACCCAGCGGCACCGAATTCGCGGCGATCTGGTTGGGGTCCAGGGCGGCATTCGAACGTTGCGGGATCTTCGTCCAGATGGGGGTCGCGATGATCCCGGGATGCACGGAATTGACCCGGATACCGTCCTGCGCCTGCGCGCATTCCAGCGCCATCGACTTGGCGAACAGTCTGACCGCGCCCTTTGTCGCGCTGTAACCGGCAAGCCCGGCCGAACCGCGCAACCCCGCGACCGATGACAGCATCACGATCGATCCGCCATTGCCGGCGCGACGCATCGCGGGAATGCAATATTTTACCGACAGGAATACGCCGTCGACATTGATCGCCATCTGGCGGCGCCAATCGGCCAACGACATGTCGATCGCCGGTCCCATGATACCGATGCCGGCATTGGCGACCATGATATCCAGTCGGCCCCATTTTTTCTCTGCCGTATCGATCACCGCCTGCCAGCCGGCTTCCTCGGCCACGTCGTGGTGCAGGTAAACGCCGCCGACTTCCTCGGCCAATGCCGTCCCGGCGTTGTCGTCGAGATCGGTCAGCACCAGCTTCGCGCCCTCGCGTGCCAGCACGCGGGCTGTTGCCGCGCCGATGCCGGACGCGGCGCCGGTGACGATGCCCACCTTGCCGTCGAGTTGACCCATGATTTCCTCCATTTCCAATCGTTCCGTGCATTTCACCCGGGCAATCCCGGTTCGGCAACCTTCCGTTTTGCACGCGCGCCCCGCACCCTTTCGTTTTGTACGCGCTCCCCGCACGATGGGGCGAACAAGCAGGAGGACACCATGCTCAAGGGAAAATCGGCGCTGATCACAGGCTCGTTGGGCGGCATCGGCTTTGCCACCGCTCGGGCACTGGCGGAACTGGGCTGCGACGTGATGCTGAACGGCTTCGCGCCCGCCGACACGATCGCCGAAAAAGTCGCGGAAATCGCCGAACTGGGTGTGCGGGCGGCGCATCACAACGCCGATCTGCGTAAGCCGGAGGAGATCGCGGCGCTGATCGAGGCGACGAACCGTGCCTATGGCGGGCCCGATATCCTGGTGAACAATGCCGTCGTCCGGTATTTCGGCGCGGTCGAGAATTTCGCGCCGGAGCATTGGGACGAAGCCCTGGCGGTCAACCTGTCGGCCCCGTTCCACACAATCCGCCTCGCCTTGCCGAACATGAAATCCAAGGGCTGGGGGCGGATCGTCAACATGGCCTCGATCTACGGGATGTTCGCAACGGTCAATCGTATCGATTACATCACAACCAAAACGGCGCTGATCGGCCTGACCCGCGCCGTGGCGTTGGAAGTCGCGCGCACCGACATCACCTGCAACGCGATCTGTCCCGGCACCGTCCTGACGCCGGCCATCGAATGGCGTTTGCGCCAGGAAATGCAGCGCGACGGCACAAGCTGGGAGGAGGCGGAGGAGCAGTTCCTCGCGATCCGCCAACCGTCGCGCCGGTTCGTGAAGGACGAGAATGTCGCCGGATTGATCGCCTTTCTGTGCGGACCGCACAGCGGCGACATCAACGGGGCATCGCTGCCGATCGACGGGACCTGGCTGGCGGGCAGGGGGTAGAACCCGGCCGCGGAACGGCGCGCCCCTTGCGCATCGGGCCGGCGCGGTGCATTGAGATAAGTGCCATTGTCTGGGGCAACGGCGTGCGGTTTCGCGCGGCCTGTTCCCAAGCGCGAAGGAATAAAATATGCGCCTTGCGGTGCTAAAGGAACGACGCTCGGCGGAAACCCGCGTTGCCGCCACACCCGACACCGTCAAGCGACTGATCGCCCTGGGTGTAAGCGTTGCCATCGAGTCCGGGGCCGGCCTCTCCGCTTCCATTCCCGACGCCGAATATACCGCCGCGGGCGCCGCCATCGTGCCTGACGCCGCCGCCGCGCTGGAAGGCGCGGAAGTCGTCTTCGCGGTTCAGGCACCGCTGCCCGAGCAGCGGGCGCTGATCCGTCGCGGCGCGCTGCTGGTCTGCATCTCCGGCGCATTCTCCGACGCCGACCTGGTGCCGAACCTCGCCGCCGCCGGGATCGATACGGCGGCGATGGAATTGCTGCCCCGCATCACCCGCGCGCAGTCGATGGACGTTTTGTCGAGCCAGGCCAACCTCGCCGGCTATCGCGCGATCATCGAGGGCGCGAACGCCTTCCAGCGTGGGTTCCCCATGATGATGACCGCCGCCGGCACCGTGCCGCCCGCGCGCGTTTTCGTGATCGGCGCGGGCGTCGCCGGGCTGCAGGCCATCGCGACGGCCCGCCGGCTGGGCGCGATCGTTTCCGCCACTGACGTTCGTCCGGCCGCGAAGGAAGAAATCAAATCCCTCGGCGCCACCTTCGTTGGGGTGGAAGATCAGGAAACCGCCGGCCAGACCGGTGCCTATGCCAAGGAAATGAGCGACGCTTTCCGCCAGAAGCAGGCCGAGTTGATGGCGACGACGGTCGCCAAGAACGACATGGTCATCTGCACCGCGCTGGTGATGGGCCGCAAGGCCCCCATCATCGTGACGCAGGCAATGGTCGATGCCATGCGTCCGGGCAGCGTGATCGTCGATCTCGCGTCCGACGCGGGCGGCAATTGCGCCGCGACCGTGCCGGGTGAACGCATCGTCACGCCCAACGGTGTCATCGTTCTCGGCTACCACAACTGGCCCGGACGCATCGCCGTCGCGTCCTCCGCCCTGTATGCGCGTAATCTGGTGACCTTCCTGTCCACCTTCTGGGACAAGGACCGCCGCACGCCGAACCTACCGGTCGACGACGACATCGTGAAAGGCGTCATGCTGACCCGCGGCGGCGCCATCGTGCATCCCAGCTTCGCGCCGTCCCAGGCCGCTTGATACACCGGAGAATGGATCGATGAACCCATCCCAGTTCGCGGAAGAGGCATCCAAGCTCGCGGAACGCGCCAACGCGCTCGCGGCCAACGCCCAGGCCTTTGCGAGCAGCGCCGGCGTGGTGGCGGCGGAAGCCGAACCCTTCGTCTTCCTGCTGGCCATCTTTCTGATGGCCTGCTTCGTTGGATACTACGTGGTCTGGAACGTCACGCCGGCACTGCATTCGCCGCTGATGGCCGTGACCAACGCGATTTCCTCGGTGATCATTGTCGGCGCCATGCTGGCGACGGGGTTGGGATCGTCGGGCTGGGCGATGGGTTTCGGGTTCATCGCCGTTATCCTGGCGTCGGTGAACATCTTTGGCGGGTTCGTCGTGACGCAGCGCATGCTCTCGATGTTCAAAAAGAAACAATAGGTCGCGGACCATGTCAGCCAGTCTCACCTCACTCGCCTATTTGGTCGCCGCCGTCCTGTTCATCCTGGCGCTGCGCGGCCTGTCCAGCCCGGTTACATCGCGCCTGGGCAATCGCTACGGCATGATCGGCATGGCGGTCGCCGTCGGCGCCACCCTGCTGCATCACGGCATGGGAGGCTGGGGCTACCTGTTAATTCTGTTCGGCATCCTGATCGGCGGCGGTCTCGGCACCGCCGTGGCGCTGAAGATCCAGATGACCGCGCTGCCGCAGCTTGTCGCGGCGTTCCACTCCCTGGTCGGTCTGGCCGCCGTGTTCGTTGCCGCGGCCGCGCTGAACGCGCCGGAAGCCTTCGGGATCGGCACCCCCGGACATATCCACGCCCAAAGCCTGATCGAGATGTCGCTCGGCCTTGCGATCGGCGCCATCACGTTCTCCGGCTCGCTGATTGCGTTCGCGAAGTTGCAGGCGCTGATGAAGGGGTCGCCCATCCTGTTTCCGGGACAGCATAAGCTGAACCTGGGGCTGGGCATTCTGCTTGTCCTGCTGGTGGTCGGATTCTGCTTTTCCGGCGGCAGCCAGATCCTGTTCTGGATCATCGCCGTGCTTGCGCTGGTCTTGGGCTTCCTGATCATCATCCCCATCGGCGGGGCGGATATGCCGGTCGTCGTGTCCATGCTGAACAGCTATTCCGGATGGGCGGCGGCGGGCATCGGCTTTACCATTCAGAATCTGGCGCTGATCATCACGGGATCGCTGGTCGGCGCGTCCGGCGCGATCCTGTCCTATATCATGTGCAAAGGCATGAACCGCAGCATCTTCAACGTGCTGTTGGGCGGCTTCGGCACCGATACCGGCGTTGCCGGTCCGGCCGGAGCGGGCGGCGATCGCACGGTGAAAAGCGGTAATGCCGACGATGCCGCTTTCATCATGAAGAACGCCTCCAAGGTCATCATCGTGCCGGGCTACGGCATGGCGGTCGCCCAGGCGCAGCACGCGCTGCGGGAGATGGCCGATACCCTGAAGAAAGAGGGTGTCACGGTGAAATACGCGATCCATCCCGTCGCCGGTCGTATGCCCGGACACATGAACGTGCTGCTGGCCGAGGCCAATGTGCCCTATGACGAAGTGTTCGAGTTGGAGGAGATCAACAACGAATTCTCCACCGCCGACGTCGTCTATGTCATCGGTGCCAACGACGTGACCAATCCGGCCGCCAAAACCGACAAAACCTCGGCCATTTACGGCATGCCGATCCTGGACGTGGAAAAGGCCGCCACGGTGCTGTTCGTGAAGCGGTCGATGGCATCGGGTTATGCCGGTGTCGACAACGAATTGTTCTTCCGCCCGAACACGATGATGCTGTTCGGCGATGCGAAGAAGATGACGGAAGAGATCGTGCAGGCGCTGGGTCACTAGGCCCAGGGCTTTTCCGCTGACAGGGCGTGTAGAAGTGTTGGCATGGGGGGCTGCCGGCGCAACCGAAGGGGCTGGATGCCACAGCCCTCGGTATGCCGGACGCTCTCGATATCGTTCAGATCTGAGGTTGAGCCGGCGGCGCCCTGCAGGACGAAACTCGGTGTGCTTGTACCGCGATTTCTAACGCAGGCGGGCGAAGCCGGTTGTAACGGGCAAGGTTAACCCAGCGGCGCAGAGCGGCCCGTTACTCCCGCACCGCGACGACGCGTCGCGCGCAGCCCCAACATACCGACGGTCAACAATCCCAGCGTAGTCGGCTCCGGGATTTGAAGCGTCAGCTCAAACGTGCCGGCGAAGCCGAGGGCAAGCCCACCCATGTACAGATCGATCGAGGAGGACGTGAAACTGATCCGGCTGCCGTCCAAGCCCGCGATGTTGGTGGACAGCGTATAGCCGCCGATCGGCCCGTCGCCATCCAGGGTTTGGAAGCTGAACCCGTTCACCGGCTGCGGATTGAACCCGCCGGGCAATCCCGTGGAGGTAAACGTGTAGGTAATCGTGCTCGCCCCAAAGTCCACGGACTGGTTGGGGGCCGACAGCATGAAGCAGACATTGGCATTGCCTGAACCGCCGCCGGTGCACTGTGCCTCGATCCCCGCGCCCGCCGTGAACACGTCGGTCGTGCTGGTTGGCCCGACATAGCCGGGGTAGTCGAAATTATAGACCAGCGTCACCTGTGTGCCGATCAGGTTCGCCTGGGCGGCGGTGGCGGTCAGGATCAGCGTTGTGGCAAGCAACAGGCGACGCATGGTCCGTTATCCTACGATGGCCGAACGTTCCGCCGCAGCGCGCTCCCACGATCCCGTGGACCCTTCGTCGAACAGTTCGGTCAGCTTCTTCATCATGGTACCGCCGAGTTCCTCGGCGTCCACGATCGTCACGGCGCGATGGTAATAGCGGGTCACGTCGTGACCGATGCCGATGGCGATCAGTTCGACCTGGCCGCGCTGTTCGATATCGCGAATGACCTCTCGCAGGTGCTTTTCCAGGTAGTTGCCGGGGTTCACCGACAGCGTTGAATCGTCGACCGGCGCACCGTCGGAAATCACCATCAGGATGCGGCGATGTTCGGGCCGGACGAGCAGGCGGCGATAGGCCCAGAGCAGCGCTTCGCCGTCGATGTTTTCCTTGAGCAGGCCTTCGCGCAGCATCAGGCCGAGGTTCTTGCGCGCGCGCCGCCACGGCGAATCGGCCGCCTTGTAGATGATATGGCGCAGGTCGTTCAGGCGGCCGGGGTTGCGGGCCTTGCCTTCCTGTACCCATTTTTCGCGGCTTTGGCCGCCTTTCCAGGCGCGCGTGGTGAAGCCCAACACCTCCACCTTGACGGCGCAGCGTTCGAGCGTGCGGGCCAGGATGTCACCGCACATCGCGGCGACGGTGATCGGGCGACCGCGCATGGAGCCGGAGTTGTCGATCAGCAGCGTCACGACGGTGTCGCGGAATTCCATATCCAGTTCGCGCTTGAAGGACAGCGCAAGCAGCGGATTGGTCACGACGCGGGCGAGGCGACCGGCATCGAGGATGCCTTCGTCGAGGTCGAATTCCCAGGCGCGGGTTTGCTGCGCCAGCAGCTTGCGTTGCAGGCGGTTGGCGAGTTTGGAGATCACGCCCTGCAGGTGCTGCAACTGTTGATCGAGTTGCTGCCGCAGGCGGGAGAGTTCGTCGGCGTCGCACAGGTCTTCCGCGTCGACTTCTTCGTCGTACAGCCTTGTATAGGCGCGATAGACGGCGTCGCTGTCGGGGTTGGGGCGTTCGCGGCGGGGTTGCGGTCCGCCCGGGCGATCGTCGCCTTCGGCGACCGCGGCTTCATCCTCGGAGTCCGACCCGTCGTCGTCGGCGGCTTCGCCTTCCATTTCCTCGGGCTGGGCGCCGAGCATGGATTCGGATTCGGAGTCGGATTGGCCTTCGCCGTCGTCGGAATTGTCTTGCTGGCCGGATTGTTCGCCGCCGTCGTCGCCGTCTTCGGAGCTGTCGTCGGCTTCGGATTCGACTTCGGCTTCGGCGAGGTCGAGTGCCGCGAGGAGCTTACGCGCGGCGCGGGCGAAGGCGGTTTGATCCTCGCGGGCGGAGGTCATTTCCTCCAGCGCCAGATCGGCGGAGTCGCCCAGCGTGTCGCGCCACATATTCAGGATTCGTTGGGCGGGTTCGGGCGCGGGCTCGCCGGAGAGGCGTTCACGCGCGAGCAGGGCGAGCGCCTTGTCGATCGGCAACTGATCCTTGCGGGTCATGCGATCGTAGCCTTCGGACTCGCATTCCTCGGTCAGTTTGGCGCGCAGGTTGGCGTTGACGCCGTTCATAAACTGGGCGCCGACGACTTCGACGCGCACTTGTTCGAGCGCGTCGTAGGCGTCTTTCGCTTCACGGCGGGCCGGCATGCGTTGCGCGTGCACGGCGTCGTCGTGGTGGCGGATGCGCAGCGCGATGGCGTCGGACGCGCCGCGCAGACGAGCCATTTCGGCCGGCGGCAGGGCGCGGGTGGGAAGCGGGAGTCGGGCACGCTTGCCGGACACGCCGGATGGGCCAGGTTGGAAAGCCACCTGGACATCCGGCTGTTCGGCGATCGCGCGCAACACGCCCGCGGTGGCGCGCTTGAACTCTTCCGCGCGCGTGTTGTCCTTGTTCGCCGTGCCGCTCATCCGTCGCCCCCGCTACCGCTGACTGTCGTGTGTTACCCGAATTTCCGGTTGGTGAAGCCGCCGGTCGGGATGTCTTCGTTGAAGCAGCGTTGGTAGTACTCGGCCACGGTGGTGCGTTCGGCTTCGTCGCACTTGTTCAGGAAGGTCACGCGGAACGCGAAGCCGACATCGCCGAAGATGCGGGCGTTTTCGGCCCAGGTGATGACGGTGCGCGGTGACATGACGGTGGAGATATCGCCGTTGATGAAGCCGGCGCGGGTCAGGTCGGCGAGAGCGACCATGGATTCGACGCGCTTTTTGGTTGCCGGGTCCTTGGCGACATCGACGTTCATCTTGGAGAGCACGATGCCGGTTTCCATGGCGTGCGGCAGGTAGTTCAGGGTGGCGACGATGTTCCAGCGGTCCATCTGGCCCTGATTGATCTGCTGCGTGCCGTGATACAGGCCGGTCGTGTCACCCAGGCCCACCGTGTTGGCGGTGGAGAAGAGCCGGAACGACGCATGCGGGCGGATGACGCGGTTCTGATCGAGCAGGGTCAGCTTGCCTTCGACTTCGAGCACGCGCTGGATCACGAACATCACGTCCGGGCGGCCGGCGTCGTATTCGTCGAACACGAGGGCGCAAGAGTGTTGCAGCGCCCAGGGCAGGATGCCTTCGCGGAATTCGGTGATCTGCTTGCCGTCCTTCAGGACGATGGCGTCCTTACCGATCAGATCGATACGGCTGATGTGGCTGTCGAGGTTGACGCGGATGCAGGGCCAGTTGAGGCGCGAGGCGACCTGTTCGATGTGGGTCGACTTACCGGTGCCGTGATAGCCCTGGATCATCACGCGGCGATTGTAGGCGAAGCCGGCCAGGATCGCGAGCGTGGTTTCCCGATCAAACTTGTACGACGAGTCATGATCCGGCACGTGTTCGGTGCGGATGGAAAAGGCGGGAACTTCCATGTCGACGTCGATGCCGAAGACGTCACGGACCGACACTTTGGTATCCGGCAGATTGATATCGGACGTCGGGCGAGGGCTAACCGTGTTCATAGACCAGCGTTTCCTGTTGCAATTCTCGAAAAGTCTACCCTCCGCGGCGCGGCGCGCAAGGGCGTGGATGAAAGATAGGTCCGCTTTGCGTCACCCGGCTTGGGCGAGGCGGGGTTCGGCCGTCAACCGCGTTCGCAGCGCGGCATAGGCCAGATTGATCGTCTTCAGCATCTCTTCCGCCGAACGGCTGCCGCCATTGGCATCGGGATGGTGCTTTTTCGCAAGCTCCTTGTACCGCGTCTTGACCACGTCGAGCGTCGTTGGCCAGGCGATGCCCAGAGTCGCCAGCGGTTCCTTGAGGTCCGCGGGCGGCTGGTTGGCGGTGCGTGGCCGTGACCGATCGACGCGCGCGGCGGCGAGGATGCGCAAGGGATCGCGGAGGTTGTCTTCGTCCCATGCGGAGGCGCCGAGACTGCCGAGCGGCCAGGAGGGGCGTTGCCAGGCGGTGTCGGCGCGGAGGTGATTTTCCATCTCCGCCGGGCTCATGCCTTTGTAGAAGTCCCACGAGCCGTTGTAGGCGCGCACATGCTCCAGGCAGAACCACCAATATTCATTGAGGTTGGTGCGGGATTTGGGGGCACGGAATTCTCCGGCCGCTCCACATGCGGGCATGTCGCAGCACCGGCCCGGGGCGGCCGGGTCGGGCGCGTAGGCCCGGGCTCGCTGGGGACGTCGCGTCATCCGGTTGTTATGCTGGCCCTTCGCCCCGTTGGCAACATCCGTGGTTGGCTTTTACGCGTCATTATCCGATATGGGGGCCATGCAAACGCGCGCCCAACGGATAGAGCAGATATTGACCCGCGCATTCGCGCCGTCCCTGATGCAGGTGACGGACGACAGCGCCCAGCACGCCGGGCATTCCGGCGCCCGCGACGGCGGGCAAACGCATTACAGCGTGCTGATCGTGGCGGAGGCTTTTCGCGGTCAATCGCGCGTGCTGCGCGCCCGGGCCGTGCATGCGGCGCTGGCCGAGGAGTTTGGCCCGGCGGAGGGTGGCGGGATGCATGCGTTGTCGCTGACGCTTAGGACGCCGGAAGAATACGGCGGTTAGGGCGCTGCTCGGGTCGACAAGCCTACCAATGGCCGAAGTCTGACGCCCAGCCAGCAGCCGGGCAGCACGGCAAAGCACCAGACGAATCCATGCAGGCTGCCGGAGGCCATGCCGCCGATCATCGCGCCGATGTTGCAGCCGGAGGACAGGCGCGCGCCGATTCCCATAACAATTCCGCCGATCGCGGCGCCGATCAGGCCGCGCAAGCTGGGCCAGGGGTGGTGGTGCGAGCGGCCTGGCAAGGCCGATGCCAGGATCGCGCCGCTGAGCAGCCCGATATCCATCAACGATGGGACCGCGAAAAAGGGTGTCGCCGCCAGATCGGCGGCGGGGCCGTCCCAGCGCCAGAAACGTGCGGCGGTAAGGTCGATGCCGACAGCGCTTATTGCGCGCGCGCCCCAGAGGGTCAGACCCCAGGTGATGCCCCAGGGCTGACGAGCGACGAGGAACAAGGCGGCGGCGAGAAGGCCGACGAGCAACGCCGGTCGCAGGTTCGGCGGGCGGCGGCCTCGCAGCAGGAGTGTCCCCAGGGCCAGGATGGCCACCCAGGTGGCCAACAGTCCCGCCACGGGGCCGAGATGCTCCCCCAGGGCGAATGACGGCAGGGAAGGCAGGTCGAGCGCGGCGGGCAGGAGCAGGCTGCCAAGGACTCCGCCGAGACAAAAGCAGGGCAGGGCGATCCACATACGTCGCGATCCGTCACCCGCCGAACACAGGGTGCCGGAGCCGCAGCCGTTGGCGAGTTGCATGCCGATGCCGAACAGGGCCGCTCCGCCGATCAGCGGGAGGCCGATCGGGGCCTGAAACAGGGTGTAGTCGGGATCCAGGGCGCAGATCGGCACGATGGCGGTGGCTGCGACGGCGGCGATGGGCAGCAGTCCGGCCAGTCGGGTGCCGTCGCCGGTTTCGATCAGGTCGCGGAAGGCCGTCGTGAAGCTGATGGAACGGGCGACAAAGATGCCGCCGATGGCGGCGGCGATGAGCAGAATCAGGATCGGGCGCAGCGCGCCGGCGGCGAGATGCCGCGTGGCGGCAAGAAGGAGAAGCGCCAGCGCGCCGACGATCGGCGAGGCATTCGATATCCGAGAAATTCTGAAAATCATGGTATTTTATTCTCTTTGATATCGATATACTCGACACTGGGAGTAAGAACTCCCCTGAAGCCGCGATACCCAAGGGAAGGATGGCAGCATGGCCGCCGACAAGGACCTCGACAAGCTGGACCGCGACATTCTGCGTCTGATTACGGCGGATGCCTCTCTGTCGCTGGCGGAAATCGCCGAACGGGTTGGGCTGACCTCGACGCCGTGTTGGAAGCGCATTCGGCGGATGGAGCAGGAAGGGATTATCCAGCGGCGCGTGGCGATCCTGGACGCCAACAAGGTGGGGTTGCCGGTCTCGGTGTTCGTGGCGGTGGAAACGGCGGATCACTCCAGCGATTGGCTGGACCGCTTCGCGGCGGTGATCGCCCGCATGCCGGAAATCGTCGATGCCTGGCGGATGTCGGGGGATGTCGATTACCTCCTGCACGTGGTGGTGCCGGACATCGCATCGTATGACCAATTCTATCGCCGGTTGATCGCGGCGGTGCCGCTGCGCAATGTCAGCAGCCGGTTCAGCATGGAGCGGATGAAGGCGGCTGCGCTGCCAATCTGACGAAAATTCCATGTTTGGTTGCGAGTGTGTGGATACGGCATTGTTTTTTCTGCCGAAAATAACCGATCGTTAAGGTCCTTATGGTCCTCTGATGGCTCAGAGCCATTGAAGGGGGCCGTCGTGTCGATCAGTCGTTTGATCAATCGCAACGTAGTCGCCGGGCGGGGTCGCACCAGCATGCGCCTCGAACCGGAATTGTGGGATGCACTGCTGGAGATTTGCGAGCGGGAGGGACACGACATGTCCACCCTGGTGCGGAAGGTGGAAGAAGCCGGCCACAGCGGCGGGCGGACCAGCGCGGTGCGGGTCTATATCCTGGATTATTACCGCGCCGCAGCGAATGAGGCCGGGCACGGCGCGGCGGGGCACGGAAGTCTCGCGCGGTCGCGGCTGTCGATGTCGCACGCCGCGCGCAACGCGGCATAGAAACCGTTCGGCTGGGGATCACGGCGACCGTTGGGGTCGCCCCCCATCGCCCGTCTCGGCCGCCGGTGGGTGGGACGGACGATGGGGTTTCGCGGAAAGTGGGCGGATTCAGTCCGCCGCGGCGTCGGCCTTGGCGGTTGCCTGTGCGTCTGCGTCCGGGCCGAGATACAGATGCGGCCAGCGGCGCTTCACCAACGGGCCGTCGGCGCTGTAGGCCAGGCAGGTGTTCAGAATTTTGGGCGCGCCGCCCATTTTCTCGGTGATCTTGGCGTCGACCTTGTCGCTGCCGCGCGGTTCCGGATCGCCGGAGGCCTGCATTTCGCGTTTCACCCGCGATGGATTGATCGCCTGAAACGCCGTGGTCGCCATTTGCTGTAATAACTCGCGCAGATGGGTGCAGCCGACCGGCCCGCCGACCAGATGATTGGCGTCGCGCAGAAACCCGGCCTTGATGCGCAGGCCGACGAGGCGGGAGAAATTCGGCGCGGCGGTCGGGCACATCACATAGGGTGTCTTGTCGCTCACGGCCTCGGCGGCGACGATTTCCATCGTGTCGTCGACGGTCAGGCGCATCCACATGTCGTGCACGGGCTCACCCGCTTCGATGAAGCCGCGATCGTAGTTGGTCTGGCCGAAGCTCTTCACGTCGGTCAGATGTGCCTCGATATCGTACAGCCCATCCTCGCGCCGATAGCCGTTGATCTCGATGGAACGCGTGTGCAGGGACTCGCGAGGGGCGGGCGCGCTCAGCGGCATCGGGGACTCCTTGTGGTTCGCGCGCGTCTTTGGTGCGGCGCAGCATGATGGTTATGGCATCACCGGGCCACGATGCAATGGATTTTGCCGGATCGGCGGTTCGCGGCGGTGAGTCGAAGTCCGCTGGACATCGCCGATGCCTTGACGATTCATGGAAGTGGGACATACCGCTGCGCGACGCAGGGATGATTTCGGGATCGCGGAGCGTCATTGTAGAAGAGTGCCGCGAGACTTCGTCACCATGGCCACGACAAGGGCGCCGATCGAATGAAACCGTTTCAGGCGCATTGCCGCCGCACACTGGATACGATCCGCGCGCAGGGGCGCTACCGCACCTTTACGGCGCTGGAAAAGCGCGCCGATGTTTACCCGTATTACCTTCGTCCCGACGGAACCCGCGTCCTGGTGTGGTCTTCGAACGATTACCTCGCGATGGGCGGACATCCCGTGCTTGTCAACGCCGCGCGGGATGCGGCCGCCGCCATGGGGGTCGGGGCCGGCGGCACGCGCAATATCGGCGGCACCAGCCCGCTGCACGACGCATTGGAAGCCGAACTCGCGGATTTGCACGGCAAGCAGGCGGGGCTGTTGTTCACCTCGGGCTTTGTCTCGAACCAGGCCACCCTGGCGACCATCCTGAACAGCCGCCCGGCCGGTGCGGATCGCCCCTGGCACGTGTTCTCCGACGCCAAGAACCATGCATCGATGATCGCCGGCATCCGCGGTGCCGCGGCCGAAAAGGCGATCTTTCGGCATAACGACATGGCGCATCTCGAAGCATTGCTGCAGGCCGCGCCGGCGGCCTCGCCCAAGTTGATCGCCTTTGAATCCGTCTATTCAATGGACGCCGACATCGCCCCGATCGGCGCGATCTGCGACCTGGCGGAACGCTTCGGCGCGATGACCTATCTGGACGAGGTGCATGCGGTCGGCATGTACGGGCCGAACGGCGGCGGCGTCGCCGAACGCGACGGCGTCGCGGCGCGGGTGGATATCATCGAGGGGACCTTGGCGAAGGCCTTCGGCTGCCACGGCGGCTATATCGTCGGCGATACCGACGTGATCGATTTTATTCGCTCCACCGCGCCGGGCTTTATCTTCACGACCTCCCTGCCGCCGCTGCTGGCGGCCTCGGCGCTGGCCAGCATTCGCCATGTGCGCGCAGATCACGAACGGCGCGCGCTGCTGTTTCAGCGGGCGGACGCGTTGAAGCAGCGCTTCGATGCCGCCGGTTTGCCGCGGATCGACTCCGTCAGCCACATCGTACCGCTGCATATCGGTGACGCGGCGCTGTGCACCGAGGTCAGTCAAAGGCTGCTCGGGGAGTTCCAGATGTATGCCACACCGATCAATTATCCCACCGTGCCGGTGGGGCAGGAACGTCTGCGCTTCACGCCCGGACCGCTGCACACCGACGCGATGATGGACAGCCTGGTTGAAGCACTGCTGGCAATCGTGCCGGCATCGCGCCGCATCGCCGCATGATCGTCGAAACCGGTCACTTCGCGCTGATTCTGGCTTTCTTCGTCGCGCTGGCGCAGTCCGTCATTCCGCTGATCGGCGCGTCGCGGCGCCACATCGGGTGGATGGCGGTCGGGCGATCCTGCGCGATCGCGGTGTTCCTGCTGATCGCCCTGGCGATGGCCGCGCTGATGCATGCCTATGTCGTGTCGGATTTCTCGGTGATCAACGTCGCCCAGAACAGCCACAGCGACAAACCGTTACTGTATCGAATCTCGGGCGTCTGGAGCAATCACGAAGGCTCGATGGTGCTGTGGGTGTTCATGCTGGCGCTGTGTTCGGCCGCGGTGGCCGTCTTTGGCGACAACCTGCCGCCCGCCTTGCGCGCGCGCGCGCTGGCCGTGCAGGGCATGATTGCGGTCGGGTTTCTGCTGTTCATCCTGTTCACGTCCAATCCGTTCCTGCGGGTGTTTCCGCCGCCGGCGAACGGTCGCGGGCTGAACCCGGTTTTGCAGGACCCCGGACTCGCGTTCCATCCGCCGTTTCTCTACCTCGGCTATGTCGGATTTTCGGTTGCTTTCGCCTTTGCCGTCGCCGCCCTGATCGAAGGCAAGGTCGATGCCGCGTGGGCGCGCTGGGTGCGGCCGTGGACTCTGGCGTCGTGGTGCGCGCTGACGATCGGCATCGCCCTGGGCTCCTGGTGGGCTTACTACACTTTGGGCTGGGGCGGCTGGTGGTTCTGGGACCCCGTCGAGAACGCGTCCTTCATGCCCTGGCTGCTTGGTACCGCCCTTATCCACTCCTCCATCGTGGTGGAAAAGCGCGACACGCTGAAAAGCTGGACCATCCTGCTGGCGTTGATCACCTTCTCTCTGTCGTTGGTGGGCACGTTTCTGGTGCGCTCCGGCGTGCTGACTTCGGTGCATGCCTTCGCCACCGACCCGGCGCGCGGCATGTTCATCCTGCTGTTGCTGATCGTGGCCATCGGCGGGTCGCTGACGCTTTACGCCGTGCGCGCGCCGGCGCTGAAGGGCGGCGGTCTGTTCGCGCCGGTCTCGCGCGAAGGGGCGTTGATCCTCAACAATCTGCTGCTGTCATGCGGTTGCGCGGCGGTCTTCCTGGGCACGCTGTATCCGTTGTTCCTCGACGCGATGGGCGGACCGAAGCTGTCGGTCGGCTTTCCCTTCTTCAATCGAACCTTCGTGCCGTTGATGGTGCCGATGGTGATGGCGCTGGGTGTCGGCCCGATGCTGGCCTGGAAGCGCGGAGACCTGCTGGGTGCGCTGCAACGGCTATGGGCCGGGTATCTCGCCGCCCTGATCGTCGTGCTGGCGATGATTTACGCGACAGAGGGCGGGCCGGTGTTCGCCATCGTCGGTATTGGCCTCGCCGCCTGGCTTGCGGTGGCGGTGCTGACGGAATTCGCCGAACGGATACGCCTGTTTCGCGTTCCCCTGGGCGACAGCCTGCGACGCGCCGTCAACCTGCCGCGCGCGACCTATGGCATGAGCGTCGCGCATTTCGGATTGGCGGTGTCGATCGCGGGCTTCGCCGCCTCGGCCTTTGACCGAGAAGCGATCGAGGTGCTGAAATCCGGCGCGTCGATGGACCTCGCCGGCTACACCGTGCGCCTGGACAAGGTCGAACGCCTGCAAGGCCCGAACTACATCGCCGACGATGCCACCGTGACCGTCGCGCAAGGCGGCACGACGATCGCGACGATGCATCCGCAACGCCGCTTCTTTCCGCTGCAACAGCAAACCACGGGGCAAACGGCGATCCGCAGCGGTCTGCTGGCCGATCTTTATCTGGCGCTGGGCGAGTCGGATTCGTCCGGCAACTGGACTTTGCGGGCCTATTGGAAGCCGCTGGTGTCCTGGATCTGGAGCGGAGCCTTGATCATGGCGTTCGGTGGGTTGGTCAGCCTGAGCGACCGGCGCTGGCGGATCGGCGTCGCGTCCCGCGCGCGTCGTACCAACGCCGTGCCGGCCGGAAGCGTCTGAGCCGATGCGCCGGATACTGTCTCTGCTGCCGATCCTGCTGTTCGTGGCGTTGGCGAGCTATTTCGCCGTCGCCCTGCGACCGGGGCACGATCCCCATGTGCTGCCGTCGGCGATGCTCGACAAGCCGATGCCGACCTTCGACCTGCCGACGCTGACCGGGGAGGGGCGGCTCACGCCCCAGGCAATCCTTGGCAAGCCGGCGCTGCTGAATGTCTTTGCATCGTGGTGCGCGCCGTGTCGGGTCGAACATCCGCTGTTGATGCGCCTGGCGCGGAAGGAGGGGATTCCGATCTACGGCATCGCCCACAAGGACAAGACCGCCGACTCAATTCGTTTCCTCCAGCAACTCGGCGATCCCTACACCGCGATCGGGGTCGACGCGGATGGTCGGGTCAGTCTGGATTTCGGCGTCTACGGCGTGCCGGAAACCTATGTGCTGGACCGCGCCGGACATATCCGCAAACGCGTCGTCGGACCTTTGGGCGCGGAGATGCTGGAGAAAGAGATTTTGCCGCTGCTGCGGGCGTTGGAGCGGTCGTGATTCGCTGGATCGTTCTGTTCGCGCTGGCGTTTGTCCTACCCGCCTGGGCGGTGGAGCCGCGGGAGCGGCTGGCCGACCCGGCATTGGAAGCCCGCGCCCGCGCCATCGGCGTCGAGTTGCGCTGTCTGGTCTGCCAGAATGAATCGATCGACGAGTCGCACGCCCCGCTTGCGCACGACATCCGCGTTTTGGTGCGCGAACGTGTCGCCGCGGGGGACAGCGACGCGGAGGCCACGCGGGCGGTGGTCGCGCGCTATGGCGACTTCGTGCTGCTGCGTCCGCCGGTGCTGCCCGCGACCTGGCTGCTGTGGTTTGGCCCCGGCGTACTGTTGGTCGGCGGCCTGATCGGGACCGCGATCTGGCTGCGTCGACGCGCGCCCAACCCGACGACGGCCGACGCGGAACTGAGCGAGGCCGAACGCCAACGGCTGGATCGTCTCTTGCGAGAGGACGGCTGATGCTCGCTTTCCTGCTCGCGCTGGTTGCCTTCCTGACGCTGCTGGGCGTGGTGCTGCCGCTGTTGCGACCGGCCGGTCCCGCCGCCAAATCCGATACCGGCGATGCCCGCTTCGATCGGGCGGTGTATCGCGATCAACTCGCCGAACTGGACCGCGATCTGGCGCGTGGGACGCTGTCCGACGCCGAGGCGGCATCCGCGCGCGTTGAAATCCAGCGCCGCCTGCTGGCAACGGATGCTCGGGCCGAGCGGGGGGCGAATATGGCGCCCAGTCCGGTTCTGGCGGTTGTGGTCGGCTTCGCGATCGCCTGTGGGTCTGTCGCTTTGTATCTCAACATGGGCGCGCCGCAGGTGCCCGACATGCCCTTTGCGGCGCGTCGGTCGGATGCCCAGCCCAATCCGATGGCGTCTGGACAAGGTGGCGCCGGGGGCGGCGATGTCGCGGCGATCGCGGCGCGAATCGACGAACGCCTCCGCGCAGACTCCTCCAACCCCGATCTCTGGCTGCTCCGCGCCCGTTCGGCTGCCACGTTGCGCGATTGGCCGATGGCGGCGGAAGCTTATCGGCGCGCGCTGGCGCTGGGCGCGACGGACCCCGACACGCAAGCCAGCTATGGCGAAATCCTCGTCGTGCTGGCCGATGGCGTAGTGACGCCCGAAGCGCTTGCGGTGTTCGAGGCCGCGCTGCGCGACGATCCGCGTCATACGATGTCGCGCTACTATCTCGCCCTGGCGGCGGGGCAGGCCGGGGAGGCGGCGAAGGCGATCGCGCTGTTCCAGGCCGTGCTGGCCGATTTGCCGGACAATGCGCCGCCACGCGCGGAAGTCGTGCGGCGCATGAACGACGTCGCGCAGGCGGCCGGGATCGCCAAACCGATGCCGGCAAAACCGACCGCTCCGGGCCCGACTGCTCCGGGGCCGGATGCCGACACGGTCGCCGCCGCCGCCAACATGCCGCCCGACGAACGCAACGCGATGATCGAAGGCATGGTGGCGCGTTTGGCGGATCGGTTGCGCGCCGAACCGAACGATCTGGATGGCTGGTTGCGGCTGGGACGCGCCCGCGCGGTGCTGGGCCAGCGAGAACCGGCGGCGGACGCCTTCGAGCGCGCGGCGTCGCTGCGCCCGACGGATATGCGGATCAAGATGCAACTCGTCGATGCGCTGCTGGCCGGGCTGCCGCCGTCCGACCCGTTCCCCGATCGCGCGATCGCGGTCCTGAAGGAGGTCGAACAACTGGCCCCCGACGAACCGGCGGCGCTTTGGTATCTCGGCATCCTCGCGGCGCGGGAGCGTCAGCCGGACAAGGCCCGTGCCTATTGGACCAGGCTGATGCCGGCCCTGTCGCCGGACAGTGAGGAAGGTCGGTTGGTGCGATCCGCGATCGACGCCCTGCGCGGGCGCTAACCGGATGCTAATCTTTACCGGCTAAGCCCGACCTCTCGTCACAAGACGGAGGTCACTTATGCCCATGCGCGACGGCGGGTTCTGAATGGACCTGACCCCCGGCGTTCAACTGCGTGCCCGCGGCCTGACATGGGACCTGCTGTCGGTCGAACCGCTGCTGGGACATTCGGCGGAACAGTGCCGATTGCGCCTGCGCTGCCGCGGCGGCGACCTGGCGGGGCTGGAGTGGGCGTTGCTGCATCCCGCCGAACCGATCGAAATCCTCTCCGGCGACCCCGATCCGACATGTCCCGGACCGCTGGCGGCCTGGCAACTGCGACACCGGGCGGAAGTGTTGAACCGCATCCCGGATGTGGACGAAATGCTGGCGACGGAACCCGGCCGGCTGGACATCGCGCCCTATCAGCTGGTGCCGCTGATGCGCGCGCTGGAACTGCCGCGGCCGCGATTGCTGCTGGCCGACGGGGTCGGTCTGGGCAAGACCGTGCAGGCCGGGTTGATCGCGGCGGAACTGATCGCGCGGGGGCGGGCACATCGCATCCTGATCGTCGCGCCGTCCGGCCCGTTGCTGGTGCAATGGGATCGCGAGATGCGCGCGCGCTTCGGGCTGCGCTTTACCCGGTTGGCCGATCACGCCGATCTGCGGCGGGAGCGTCGCCGGTTGGAACCCGGCGCCAACCCGTTCGGCCATGCGGCGCTGTGCCTGACCGCGTTGGATTTCGCCAAGCAGGAGCGGGTTCTGGAGGAGCTCGACCGGGTCGATTGGGATTTGGTGCTGATCGACGAGGCCCATCATTGCGTTGCCGACAGCGTGGGACTGGACGCGGGCGCGACGCAAAGGCGGCGGTTGGCGGAACTTCTCGCGGCCCGCTCCGACGGATTGTTGCTGCTGACGGCGACGCCGCATGACGGTCACGACGCGCATTTCGCCTCGCTGATTGCCCTGCTCGACCCAAGTCTGACGGATGGCGCGGGCGGTCTGATCGGCCTTGGCTATCGCCGCCACGTCGTCCGCCGCCTGAAGACCCATCTGCGCGATCCCCGCACCGGCGCGCCGCTGTTTCGGAACCGCCGCATCGTGCCGGTGCGCATCGACGACGTGGCCGAACCGGTGCGGCGCTTTCATCTGGCGCTCGCCGATCTCGTGATCCCGCGTCTGCGCCGATCCGATGCCGCCCGCGGGCCGGGTGACGCCTTGGCGTTTGTCAGCCTGCTGAAGCGCTCCGGCTCCACCGTTGCCGCCTGTCTCGCGACCTTGCGCGTGGTCGCGGAACGCTATGCGCGCGACGATGTCGGCGATACCGCGCTACGCCGCGATCGGGCACGTCGGCTGCGGGCCTACCGCCGGCGCGCGCGTCGCTTCGGCGTTCTGGATGTCGGCGACGAACGGGAACAGGAAGCGCTGGAGGTCGAGGGCATCGCGGCGGAGTTGCGGCGGACGGACGGTGTCGCGGCGGACCTCGCGGGACTGATCGCGACAGGCGAGGCGGCGTTGCCGTTCGATCCCCGCATTGAAACCCTGTTGATCGAAATCCGCCTGATCCGCATCGCCCATCCCGAGGCCAATATCCTGATCTACACGGAATACGCCGACAGCCAGCGCGCGGTGGCGGAGGCACTGGCGCGCGCGCGGGGCATTGCCGGCGCGGTGCTGACGATCGGCGGTACGGATACGGAGGCGGAGCGTATCCGCGCCGCCGATCGTTGCGCGGAGGAGGCACCGGTCATCCTGATCAGCACGGACGCCCTGGCCGAGGGGCTGAACCTCCATCGGCGCTGCCATCACCTCATTCACCTGGACCTGCCGTACAATCCCAATCGACTGGAACAGCGCAACGGGCGCATCGATCGTTATGGGCAATGCCACGACCCGGAAATCCGCTATTTGTTCCAGGCTGGCACGTTCGAGGAAAGCGTGCTGCTGCGCCTGATCGCCAAATACGAAAAAGCCCGCGCGATGCTGTCGTTCATGCCCGATGCGCTGGGGCTGACGGCACCGTCGGATGCCTTGAACGAAGGTCTGCTCACCGGCTTCGCCGAACGGCGACGCTCCTTGTTCGACACCGAAGAGCCGGTGCTGGTCGGCATCGCCGACAGCGCGGAGGCCGCGGAGACCGACGCCCTGCGCGAGGTTCTGCGCGAGATCGACCGTGCCTACACCGGGGTCGATCACATGGCCGCGCGCCATGGCTGGCTGACCGAGCGTAAGGATACCCCGCTCGATCCCGGCTTTTTCAACGTGGCGCAAGCGGGCCTGAGCGATTTCGCGGCGGCGGCGTTGGACGCGTCGTCGGCGGCGCTCGATCGGTTCGTCGTGCCGTCTGCCTGGGCACCGGCATTGGATGGTCTGCCGGGCTTCGACGCGGCGCGGTCGGAACTGAGGATCACGACGGATCGCGACCGGCTGCGCGCGGAGGACGGCGCGGAACTTGGGTTTCTGGGACGCGCACATCCCTTGACGAGACGGCTGATCGATCGCGTCGGCGGGCAGGGCGAACAGGGACGCGTCGCCGTTGCCCACGCCGATCCGGCGATCGGGTGCGCCGTTTTGTTGACCTATGTGATCGAGATTCGGTCGGCGGTTCGGCTGGAACTGCGCGAACCGATCGGCGTTCTGCTGTGCGAATCAGGCGCGCCGCCCTGTGTTCTCGACCGCCATGCCTTGACCCGCTTCTTGACGACGGCATGTACCGACGCGGCGATCGATCCCTGGAACAGCGACTTTCGCGCCTGGGTCGAACCGCGTCTGGCGGAGGCGGCGGCCCTGGCCCACGACGAGCAAGCGCGGTTGCTGACCGAACTGCGGTCCCGGGCTGAAGGGCGGCGCGATGTTCGGCTGGATCGGTTGGGTCGTTGGTTGCTTGTGCGAGCGGTCGCGCTGCTCGGGGCCGCAGCACCCGCGATCGACGATCTGTTCGGCGACCGTTCCGGCGAGGGGGCTGACGCGTCGTCGCCGCTGCAACGGCTGCTTGCCTGTATCTCAGACCCATCTGCCGACGCGCCCGCGAAGCGCGATGCCGCCGCGGTGGTCGGTCTGTACGAACGCGCGATGCGCGAGACCGACGACCTTGCGCGGCTGACCGCCGAACCACCCAGGTGGCTTGGAGTATTGATGCTGGCAGACGAGCGCGCCGCGTGATCGGAGTCTGTTCGCACGCGGGTTCGGCCTTGCCGACGCCGTTCCTCGATCATGAACTGGAACCGCTGCTGCATCGCCTCGGAGCCATGTCATCGTCGGATTGGCCGCCAATCCGGCCGGCGGCAATTGGGGCGGACTCGGCGCGGGTGCGTCGGCAGGTGCTGGCGCCGCTGGCGCGGGCCCTCGGTTACGATGGCCTGACACGGCAGGACCCGGTCGTGACGCGTGAAGGCGCGGAGGACGGCGGCTGGCTTGCGGAGCGGGTTGGGGGTGCGAGTCTGCGGGTTTGGACGATCGCCGCCGGCGCGCCGCCGGACTCGCCCCTTGCGCGGGGGCATGCCTATCGCTTCAGCCCGTCACGCATTGCCCATCGGGTGCTGCGTGCCCGCGGCGAAATCGCGGGGTTGCTGACCGACGGCATCGAAATACGCCTGCTGATCGCCGATCCCGCTTTGCCCGACAGTCATGTCGGCTTTGCGCTCGACGATGCCGATCCCGCGGGGGTCGCGGCGCTGCGCGCGATGGTCGGTGCCGGGGCCGGCCGGACATTGACCGACGTTCTCGACGCCGCGCGCCTGTATCAAAGCCGCGTCACGCAGGATTTGCGCGTGCGCGCGCGTGCCGCGATCGAGGGGTTCGTGCAGGGCGTGCTGGACCATCCCGCCAACCGAGCGCTGTTGCCGGACGCGGATCAGGGTTTGGCCGAAACGCTATGGGCGGAAGGGCTGATTCTGATCTATCGCCTGTTGTTCATCCTGAAACTGGAAAGTGGGGAGGAGGCGGGACGGGGCTTTGGGTTTGCCGGCACCGAACTCTGGCGGAGCAGTCTCTCGCCCAATCGGGCGCTGGGGCCGCTCGCGCGACGCCGGATGGATCACGGGCAGAACACGGGCCGCATGCTGGAAGACGGGTTGCGTCAGGTCTTTCGTCTGTTCCGCGATGGGATTTCCACAACCGCGCTGTGCATCGCGCCCCTGGGCGGTGCCCTGTTCGACACCTGCGCGATGCCAAGGCTGGAAGCGCTGGCGTGGGGCGAGGATGCGGTCGCGCATCTGCTGGACCAACTGCTGTGGACCCGCGGGACGGGCGGCGAACGGGCGCGCGTGCATTACGGCTCGCTGGATGTGGAGGAACTCGGGCGCGTCTACGAGGCGTTGTTGGAACTCGAACCCGGCCTGGCGCGCCGGACGATGCGGCGGACCCGGCGCGGGAAGCAGGAGGTCGTGGCGCGCGCCGTCGACGGTCCCACCGACAGGGATGACGGGGTGGAGACCATCCCGGCGGGACGGTTCTTTCTGCGCGCCGGGTTGGGACGCAAGGCAACCGGTGCCTACTACACGCCGCACACCTTGGTCGCGGTGCTGGTGCGGGAGACTTTGGGCCCGCTGGTCGCGCGCGACAGCCCCGACGACAATCCCGATCCGGCGGCGATCCTGGCGCTGCGCGTCGTCGATCCCGCGACCGGCAGCGGGCATTTTTTGATCGAGGCGTGTCGCTTTCTGGCCGATGCCTTGTACGCCGCCTGTTGCCTGTGCGATTCTCATCCGATCTGGCGCGATCGGCTCGCGGCGCTGCCCGATCCCGACGGTATTCTCGCCAGCTACCTGCCGTCGCGCGCCTGTCCGAACGGTCTGTCGGAAGGCAGGGCATTGGCGCTTTGCCGACGTCTGGTGGCGGTGAACTGCCTGTATGGGGCGGATCGCAATCCGCTTGCCGTCACCTTGGCCAAGGTCTCCCTGTGGTTGGAGTCACATGCCGAAGGCCTGCCGCTGACGTTTCTGGACCACCGTCTGATCGTCGGGGATTCGCTGTCCGGTCCGCTGCTGCCCGATTTGCGCTGCTTCCCGGTTGGCGGTCGCCCGCTTGACCCGTTATTCGCCCAGACCGTGCACCGGCGGTTGGACGCGGCCCATGCGGTGGCGCGCCGGGAACTGCCTATCCTGAACGGTTCCCTGGGACGGGATGTGGCCGATCTGCGGGCGAAGCAGGATGCCAAGGCACGTCTGGACGCGGCGATGGCTTCGCTGCGCGTCATCGCCCGGGCCTGGTCGGGGGCCGCCATGCTGGGGCGGGCGGACGGCAACGACGCGTGGCTGGCCTTTGCGCGGGCGACGATCGAGACGCCCGATGCCGTCGCCACATGTACCGAGCGTCAGGCGGAAATGCTGGCGGTTGGGGAACAGGCCTTGCCCTGGGATACCGTGTTTCCCGATGTCTTCGCGCGCGACGGATTGCCGGGCTTCGACGTCGTGCTGGGCAACCCGCCGTGGGAAACACTGCAATACCGCACCTCGGATTTCGTCGGCGGCCTCGATGTGCCGGTGCCCGACCCCAAGGCGGGGGGAACTGCGGAACGGCGCGTGTTGGACGACCCCGCTGTCGCGGAGGCCTTTGCCGCGTACAAGCAAGGATTTGACCGGCGCAAACGACTGTTCGAGCGCCTGTATCGCCACCAACGCACGCGGACACGGGCACGTGGCGCAACCGCGGGAACCCTGGATACGTTCCGCCTGTTTGCCGAACGCGCGGTCTCGCTGGCGGGCGAACGCGGGGCGATCGGCCTGCTGGTGCCGTCGGCGTTCCACGCGAACGAAGGTGCGACGGCCATCCGCGCGCTGTATTTGCAGCGCATGCGCTTGGATCTGTGCCTGTCATTCGAGAACCGGCGTCGGCTGTTCGACATCGATTCCCGGTTCCGATTCGACCTGATCGTCGCCCGCCAGCCAGGGCCGACCGCCGCCACGCGATGCGCGTTTTACCTCGACTCGATCGATCAGATCGACGATCCGGCCCGCCTGATGACCTACGATGCCGCGTTCGTCGCGCGGGTCGGCGGCGATCACCTCAGCTTTTTGGAACTGCGCGGGCCCGCCGATCTGGCCATCGCGCGCCGGATGTTCGCAGCCCCCGACCGCTTCGCGGATTGGTGCGCGCAAACGGGCGTGCGCTTCGGCCGCGATTTGCATATGACCTACGATGCCAGCGCCTTCCGTCCGTTGACGACGGGCGAGGACCTGCTGACGCTGCACGAGGGCAAGACGTTTCACCAGTTCGTCGATCGGTGGGACACGGCGCCGCGCTACGGCGTTTCCCCCGCTGCCTTGCGAGGCAAGCCAGGCGTGGCGGAGGCCGCCGGATGGTTCCGTCTGGCATTTCGCGACATCGCGAAATCGACGGACGAGCACACGATGATTGCGGCCGTTCTGCCGCCCGGAACCGTCTGCGGGCATACCGCGACCGTCGAACGCCGGCCCTGGCAGCGCGCGCCCACCGATATGCTGACCCTGTGCGCCATCCTGAATGCGCATCCGTTTGAATGGTTGGTGCGCCAGAAGGCCGGATCGCATCTGAGCCTGTATTTGCTCGACGCGCTCCCGATGCCTGTGTTGTCGGTCGATGAACGAGCGCTGCTCTCCGATCTGGCGCTGCGCCTGTCCTGCAATCACGCGGGATTTGTGCCGTTATGGCGGGCGGTCGCGGATCGGCCATGGAACCCGCTGATCGATCCCGGGCAACGCTGGCGCGCGCGCGCCGAAGCGGATGCGATCGTCGCCCTTGGCTACGGTCTCGACCGCTCGGCCTACGCCCGCATGCTCGCCAGTTTCAGCCACCGCTCGTTCCCCTCCGCACCGTCGCTGTGTCTCGCGGCCTATGACGCGCGCGCCCGGGCAGGCATGCCCGGCGAGAGGCTGGCGTCCTGACCCCGCGGGCCACAAGATGGCGCGCGGGCGGTTGCGCCCGAGGGAGCGGAGAACACCCATGCGTCAGATACGATTGAATGCGTTCGACATGGCCTGCGTCGGGCATATCCAGCATGGCATGTGGACCCATCCGCGCGACACATCCGGCGATTACGCCAGGCTTGATCGTTGGGTCGATATGGCCCGGACTTTGGAGCGCGGGCTGTTCGACGGGTTGTTCCTGGCGGATATCCTGGGTGTCTACGACGTCTACCAGGGCAGCCCCGCGCCGTCCCTGCGTGCCTCGGTGCAGATTCCCTTGATCGATCCGATCGCCTTGATCCCGGCCATGGCGCATGCCACCCGGCATCTCGGCTTCGGCGTGACCTGCAACCTGGCTTATGAGCCGCCGTTCCTGTTCGCCCGTCGAATGGCGACGTTGGATCACCTCAGCAACGGGCGTATCGGCTGGAACATCGTCACCGGCTACCTCGACAGCGCCGCCCGCGCGGTCGGATTGTCGGAACAGATGGCGCATGACGACCGTTACGACATCGCCGACGAATACATGCATGTGGTTTACAAACTTTGGGAGGGTGGCTGGCGCGACGACGCGGTCATTCGCGATCGCGAAGGGCGGGTCTTCACCGATCCAAGCCGGGTCCGCCGCGTACAGCACGAAGGCAAGCAGTTTCGGGTCGACGCCATGCCGATCTGGGAGCCGTCGCCGCAGCGCACACCCGTGCTGTATCAGGCCGGTGCATCCGATCGCGGGCGGGTTTTCGCCGCGCGTCACGCCGAATGCGTCTTCGTCAACGGCAGCACGCACGCCAATGTGCGGCGGATCGTCGACGATCTGCGCGCCCGCGCCGGCGCCCGTCCGATCAAGGTCTTCGCCGGTGCCACGATCATCACCGGACGAACCGAGAAGGAGGCGCGCGATCTGTTGGAGGAGTACCGTCGCCACACCAGCGTGGAAGGCGGGCTTGCGCATACCGGCGCTTCAATGGGCGTCGACTTCGACCGCTTCGGCATGGATGAGCCGGTCGATGCGTCGAACAGCCAGGCCGTGCGCTCCAATATTGACGCCATGGCTTCGGCGATGGGGCCGAACTGGACGAAGCGGAACCTGATCGATCGGTTCGTGCTGGGCGGGCGTCAGGCCCCGATCGTCGGATCGGCCGAACAGATCGCAGATGCGATGATCGGCTGGGTCGAAAAAGCGGATATCGACGGCTTCAACCTGTCGCGAACGGTCTGGCCGGAATGCCTGACGAGCTTCATCGATCTGGTGGTGCCAATTCTGCAGGAGCGCGGGGTTTATAAGACCGGCTACGAGCCGGGCACCTATCGCGACAAGCTGTTCGGTGCCGGGGACCATCTGCCCGCGACCCACCCTGCCTCGGCGGAGCGTTGGATGGCGTAGCCCGGAACGATCGCCGGGTTCGGTCGGCACACCAGTCGCCGTTTAAGGCGACTGGTATTGCCCAGTGTTCAGCGCCGCCACCAACCCCGCTTTTTCTCCGCGGACGGGGTAGCGCCGTCGCCAATAATGATCGGCTGAATCGCCGGACCGCTGATCGGTTCTGCCTTTGCCTCCGGTTCCGGTGCCGTGGGTTCCGGCTCGGGCATCGCGGCAGGTGGTTCCACGACGGGAGCGGCTTCGACGGCGACGGGTTCCGCTGCCATCGGCGCGACGATCTCGACCGGCGGTTCCGCCTGTATCTCCGTCTCGACGACTGCTGGAGCAATCTCCGGCGTAGCCTCCACGGCGATCTCCGGCGGTGCCGACACCGCCGCTTCCGGCATCGGAGCCTCGACGCTTGTCGCGTCAACGGTTGCGGGGTCTTCAACCACCGGCTCCGAGACGATCTCCACTTCCGGCGCGACCTCGGCCACAACGACCGGTTCGGCCTCACGCGCCGCCAAACGCGCGGCTTCGGCGTTCTGTTCGGCCTGTTCCATCACGTCGAAGATGTCGAACACCTCGCCGCCGAAGGGGTTGGCCGGCGTCGGGCCGGAATAGACCGGCGGCAGTTCAGGTTGTTCCGCGCCGATCTGCGCGACGGCCGGCACTTCGCTGTCGTCACGCTTACGCCGACGTCCGCCACGCCGTCCGCGCCTGCGGTTACGGGCTTCTTCGTCGGAATCACTCGCTTCCGGAGTCCCATCCGCCGGGGGCACCAACTGGGCAACCAGATCGGCGTCCGGCGCGGCTTCAACAGATTCATCGGCACCCGGCTCGACCGGTGCCGCGTCCGCGGTCGGTTCGCCGTCGGCGTCATCGCTTGTCTCGGCGGCCCCATCGGCCATTGCGCCGGACTCCTCGCGAGAGTCCTGCCCACCCGGCTCGTCCTCGCGCCGACCCCGCCGACGCCGACGGCGCCGCTTGCGGCGACGATCCGCTTCCTCGGCCGTTTCCGGCTGACCGGCCGGACGGGCGGCTTCCGCCGCGCGATCTTCCGCGTCGTCCTCGGACTCCTGCTCGTCCGACAGCACGACGTCGTCGTCTTCCTCGGGTTCCGCCTCGATCGGCGGCGCCATGCGCGGCGGCGGCAGCGGAGCGGGAGCGTCCGGGGTGATCGCGCCGTGTGGGTCGATCGCGGTCTGCGGGCGCGCCCGCTCGATCCGATACAGCGGCGTTACCTGAGAGTCGTCGGCGGCGATGATGACGCGCATTGCATAGCGCGCCTCGATCTCACGCAGGCGATCGCGTTTGTGGTTCAACAGATACAGCGCGATGGGCGTCGCCAGATGCACGACGATTTCCGCCGCGCGACGCTTCGCGCCCTCGTCCTCGATGCCGCGCAGCACATGGATTGCCGCATTTTCGGTGCTGCGCACATGCCCGGTGCCGCCGCAATGCGGGCAGGGGATGAAGCTGGTTTCGGCCAGCGACGGGCGCAGGCGCTGGCGGCTCATTTCCAACAGGCCGAAATGGCTGATCTGCCCGACCTGGATGCGCGCGCGATCGTTCTTCAGCGCATCCTTCATGCGCCGTTCCACCATCGCGTTATGGCGCTTGGACTCCATGTCGATGAAGTCGATGACGATCAGCCCGGCCAGATCGCGTAGCCGCAATTGCCGAGCGACCTCGTCCGCCGCTTCAAGATTGGTCCGAAGCGCGGTCTCTTCGATGTTCCGTTCGCGGGTAGAGCGGCCGGAGTTGACGTCGATCGCGACCAGCGCCTCGGCCTGGTTGATCACCAGATAGCCGCCGGAGCGCAGTTGGACGATCGGCATCAGCATCGCGTCGAGTTGGGCTTCGACCTGCGAGCGGGCAAACAGCGGCTGACCCGTCGGGTCCTTCCACAGCTGTACCTTCTTCGCGTGGCTCGGCATCAGCATCCGCATGAAGTCATGCGCCGCGCGCCAGCCTTCCTCGCCATCCACCAGGATTTCGTCGACATCGCGCGAATAGACGTCGCGGATCGCGCGCTTGATCAGACTGGCTTCTTCGTAAATCAGCGCCGGCGCCACCGACTTCATGGTGTGCTCGCGGATGTCGTCCCACAGCCGCAGCAGATACTCGCAATCGCGCTTGATCTCGGGCTTGGGGCGTTGCGCGCCCGCCGTCCGAACGATCATGCCCATGCCGCGCGGGATATCCAGCTCGGTCATGATCTCCTTGAGACGGCGACGGTCCGCGGCGGACGTGATCTTGCGGGAAATGCCGCCGCCACGCGGAGAGTTCGGCATCAGCACGGAGAAGCGGCCGGCGAGCGACAGATAGGTGGTCAGCGCCGCGCCCTTGGTGCCGCGTTCTTCCTTGACGACCTGGATCAGCAGGATTTGGCGCCGACGGATGACTTCCTGGATCTTGTAGTTCCGCAGGAAGCGAGACTGCTGACGCCGTTCGGCGCGATCGTCGCCGCCATCGCCGTCGCCGCCCATGGTCTCCGGCGGTGCGACATCCTCGGCAACGTCGTCGGGGTCTTCGTCGTCGTCTTCGTCCGACCCGTGCTCCTCCGTCTCGGCTTCCGCTTCGATCACGCGTTCCGGCGCGATCAGCAGAGGCAGAGCGGCACGCGCCCAAGCCTCGACCGGCTCTTCGACTGCTTCAGAGGCAGCTTCCTCGGCGGGTTCTTCGACGTCGGCGGCCGGCTCCGGGTCCTGCCACAAGGCAAGCAACGGCGGTACTGACGCGACTGCCCAGGCATCAGGTGCCACGGGTTCGACGGCTTCGGGAACGGCGTCCTCAATCTCCGCCCGGGCAAACAGCGGCGGTTCATGCGCCACGGCCCATGCCGGAACAGGTTCTTCCGCCGCCGGGATCGCAACCGCGATCGGTTCGGCGGTGACTTCGATCAGCGCGGGTTCGGCGTAGGCGGCCTGTTCCAACGCGAGTTCGAGGTCGGCCTCTTCCTCTTCAAGGCGGGCTTCCTCCGCCTGCATTTCGATCAGCCGCTGCCGGTCGGCGACGGGGATCTGGTAGTAATCCGGGTGGATTTCGCCAAAGGCGAGGAACCCGTGCCGTCCGTTGCCGTATTCGACGAACGCGGCCTGCAGGCTGGGTTCTACGCGGACAACCTTGGCGAGGTAGATGTTCCCTTTGAGTTGGCGTTTCGTCGATGTCTCGACGTCGAAATCCTCGAGTCGGTTACCGTCCAGCACCACTATGCGGGTTTCTTCCGCATGCGTGGCGTCGATCAGCATACGCTTCGTCATCTGGTCGTAAACTCCGGTACTTCGCTCGTCCGATAGGCCGTTGTCCTGTTCGGATCGGGGCCGGCGAGCGACGAAAAAGGCTTGCGAAAAAGGGCCCGCCCGGAAGCCGGGGAAAACGATGCGGATCGGCGCGCAAACCACCGACGCCACCCGAAGCAGTCGGGTTTCGTCCAATTCTGGACAGGCGTAAGGCGGTTTTGCTCATCAGTCCCTGGCGTTCGGACGGCGCGTTCCGCTGCGGAACGCGGCCCCGTGTGGAAAGTCCATGCTTGCCATCCGGTAAAGGATCGGCCCCGGCGCGCCGAAACGTCCATCAAAGGCGGGCGCGACGCGGGCGGCGATGCGGTAGCGGCGGCGCGGATCCTGTCACAGAGCTTGCCGAACAGGCATCCGTACCTGAACGGTCAAGGGACCACGCGCCAACCAGATCGGGCCGGATCGCGACGGCAACCGCCATCGCAAGCCGGTTGCATCACCGGAGCGGGGGGAACCATGAAGCAAACCGTCGGCCACCGCAAGCAGAACGGTGAAATTCGTGCCGAGCGCCGAAAAATCCGTTCCGATCCGGTCGGCGAAGCACCCGATATCGAAAAAAAACGTGCCATAAACCCGCCGGAATCAATATCCAGGATGCTCCGGTGCAGTTTTTGGGTTAAGAGAGTCTCATGGCAACCGACGTCTTGCTCTCTCGTCGTCTGACCCTGTGCCGCTTGGCTGCGTCGATCGGCATCGGCGCGGTCTTCGCGCCGCTCCATCAGGCTTGGGCGGCCGAAGCGAAAGCGGCACCGCTGGGTAAGCCCATCGCCGGCAAGCCGAACCAGGCCGCCAAGGGGCCAAGGCCGCTGATCGTGCTCGATCCCGGACATGGCGGCAAAGATCCCGGCGCGATCGGCGTTTCCGGCACTTATGAAAAGCATGTGACCCTGGCCGCCGCGATCGAATTGCGTCGGTTGCTGGAACAGACCGGGCGCTATCGCGTCGAACTGACCCGCACCCGCGACGTGTTCATCCCGTTGGACGATCGGGTCGGGCGGGCACAGCAGCGCGGCGCGGCGTTGCTGATCTCCATCCACGCCGATGCCCTGGTCGATCGCGGCGTGCGCGGTGCCTCGGTCTACACCCTGGCGCAATCGGCATCCGATCCCCAGACAGCGGCCTTGGCCCGTACCGAGAATGCGGCCGACCGCTTTGCCGGCCCGATTCGGCGCAATACCTCGCCGGAGGTCGCGCAAATTCTGTCCAGCCTGCTGCGTCAGGAAACGCGCGTCGGTTCCGCGCGTCTGGCGCGATCCCTGGTGCGCGGTCTGGATCGCGACCTGCCCATGCTGCCCAATCCCATCCGCCATGCCGGGTTCGCGGTCCTGAAGGCGGCGGATGTGCCGAGTGTGTTGGTGGAGATGGGATTTATGTCGAATCCCAGGGACGAGGCGGCGTTGCGGCGGCATGATCATCGCCATGTGGTGGCCGATGCGATCCGTCGTTCCATCGATACCTACTTCGCCGCCCCGGGGCCGACGCCCCAACGTGTAGCCGAGCAGTTCTCGGGGCCTGAAAGGCCGGTTTGAAGGGTGGGGGGCGCGGTTATCGATCATCAATCGCTGGCAATCGGCGGCTGTTAACCTTATCTGCCTTCCATGACTGCCCCCTTGACCGCCGGCGAGCGTTTGTCGCCACAAAAGGCCTCTCGCGCGTCGCCTCCGCCGCGCGTGGTCCGGAAGCGTAGCCGCCTTGTGCGTTGGTTGCGGGGGGTGATTGGCGGACTGCTCGCGCTTTTTCTGGCGATCGCGGTTGTGGGCGGCGCGGGCGGCTGGATGGCCATCCAGCATTTCAGCGCCGATCTGCCGGATGTGGAGGGGCTGAGGAACTACCAGCCCCCGGTCATGAGCCGAGTTTACGCCGGTGACGCGCGCCTGCTGACGGAACTGGCGACGGAGCGGCGCATCTTCGTGCCGTATTCGGCGATCCCCGACATCGTGCGCCAGGCCTTTGTGTCGGCCGAGGACCAGAACTTTCATCTGCATCGAGGCATCGATCCGATCGCGATCGGGCGCGCGGCGATGTTCAACCTGACCCATATGGGGCAGGGGCGGCGGCCGATCGGGGCATCGACGATTACGCAGCAGGTCGCCAAGAACATGCTGCTCGACAATCAGATGTCCTTCGCACGGAAGGTGCGGGAAGCAATCCTGGCGGTGCGGATCGAACAGAACCTGCCGAAAGAGCGCATTCTTGAGCTTTACCTGAACGAAATTTACCTCGGCGTCGGTTCCTACGGTGTCGCCGCCGCGGCGCAATCCTACTTCAACAAGCCGTTGGAACGCCTGTCATTGTCCGAGGCCGCGTTTCTGGCGGCCCTGCCCAAGGCACCCAACAACTACAACCCGTTCCGCTTTCCGGACGCCGCGAAGACGCGTCGCGACTGGGTGCTGGATCGCATGACGGACGACAAGGTCGTGACCGCCGCGCTGGCCGCGACCGCCAAGGCCGAACCGATCGTGGCGACGGAATTCCGACGTCCTCCGCCGATTCCGGCCGGCGACTGGTTCGCGGAGGAAGTGCGTCGCCAGCTGATCGCGCAGTTCGGCCAAGATACAGCGACTCAAGGCGGGCTGATGGTGCGGACCAGCCTGGACCCGGCCTTGCAGATCGCCGCCGAGAAAGCGCTGCGCGATGGGCTGTTGGCCTATGACCGCAAGCTTGGCGGTTGGCGCGGGCCGGTGGCGAAGTCCGAGGCAAACGCCGTGCTGGATCGCGACTGGCCCATGCTGCTCGGACAGGTCGCTCGGCCGCCGGGCATGGCGCAAGGCTGGACATTGGGGATCGTGCTGGCGTCTTCCGACCAGGAGGGCAAGCTGGGTTGGATGGACGGCGGGCAGGGCGGGTCGCAGCCGCGCACCGGCGTTCTGGGGCTGGCGGACATCGCCTGGGCAAGGCCGATCGTCGACGGCAAGCTCGGCCCCGCGCCAAAGCGTGTTTCCGACGTGTTGTCGCCGGGCGATGTGGTGATGATCGAACCGCCGGCCGCGGGTGCGCCGCCGCCTCCGCCCCCGCCGGTGACCCCGACACAGCCCCGTCGCGGCGTGCTTGTGCAGCCGCCGCCGCCGCCGCAACCGCGTGTGGCGTTGCGCCAGATTCCGGCCGTTCAGGGCGCGCTGGTGTCGTTGGACCCGGCCACCGGGCGTGTGCTGGCCTTGGTTGGCGGATGGAGCTTTGAGCAAAGCCAGTTCAACCGCGCCACGCAGGCGATGCGTCAGCCGGGGTCCAGCTTCAAGCCGATGGTCTACCTGACCGCGCTGGAAAAGGGGATTTCGCCGAGCCAGCGGTTTTTGGACGCGCCGATCGTGATTGAATCGGCGGCCGGAAAATGGCGACCGAACAATTACGGCGGCACCTTCAGCGGCCCGGTGTCGATGCGCAACGCCTTGGAACAGTCCTTGAACCTCGTGACCCTGCGGATCGCGCAACGCGTGGGCATGGAAGCGGTGGCCAACACGGCGGTCCGGTTCCACATGGTCGATTCCATGCCGCACGTCCTGCCCGCCGCGCTGGGGGCGGTCGAAACGACCGTGATCCGAGAGGCCGGTGCCTATGCCGCGTTGGCCGCGGGTGGTCGGGAAGTCATCCCGACCTTGATCGACAGCGTGCAGGACCGCGACGGTCACATCGTTTGGCGTGGCCAGGGCGGGGGACAGACCGGGGCCAATATGGGCATCGAGTGCACGGACTGCGCCGATCCCGCGACACCGCCGGAACTGACCGATTCACGCAAGCAGATCGCCGATCCCGCCAGCGTGTTCCAGCTTATCACGATGCTGCAAGGCGCGGTGCAGCGCGGCACGGGCACCGCCGCGGGCAAGGGGTTGAACCGCGCGATCGCCGGCAAAACCGGCACGTCGCAGGATTATATCGACGCCTGGTTCTCGGGCTTTACGCCGGACCTCGTGACCACGGTCTGGGTTGGCTTCGACACACCGACGCCGCTGGGGAACAACGAAACCGGCGGCTCCGTGGCCGCGCCGATCTGGCGTGAATACATGGCCGTCGCGCTGCGCAACCGCCCCGCGCTGACCTTCGTACCGCCGCCCGGCGTCACCCTGTCGTCATGGGAAAGCGGCACCGGTACGGTCACCGACGCGTTCAAGCCGAACCAGGCTCCCGGCGCGTCGTCCGGCTCGGGATTTGGGGCGCCTTCCGGGGCGGTGACGCAGGACGGTGCCGCGCCCGCGCACGGCGGAGTCGACAGCAGCCTGGGCGGCCTGTATTGAGCCGCGCTTATTCAGCAACATGAGCGTTTGATATGTCCGCCGAATCGGATGCCCTGAACGAACAGATCAAGCAGTCGGTCGCGCTGCTGAGGAGGCATCTTTGACTGGGATGTCGCCGAAGCCCGTCTGGACGAACTGAACAACAAAGCCGAAGACCCGGCGCTGTGGAACGATGCCGCGGCGGCTCAGAAGCTTATGCGCGAACGCAACCAGATCGCCGGCGCGATGGACGCCGTGCGCAAGCTGGAAACCGAAGTCGCCGATGCGCTGGAACTGATCGAACTGGCGGAAGCCGATAACGACGCGGCCATGGTCGCCGATGCCATGGCATCGTTGCGCGCCGCGGCAGAAGAGGCGAAGCGCAGGGAAATCGAAAGCCTGCTGTCCGGCGAGGCCGACAGCAACGACTGTTATATCGAGTTGAACTCCGGCGCCGGCGGGACAGAGGCGCAGGATTGGGCCGAAATGCTGATGCGCATGTACATGCGCTGGGCCGAGCAGCACGGCTATAAAGTGCAGTTGATGGAAGAGAGCGAGGGCGAGCAGGCCGGGATCAAATCCGCGACGCTGCACGTCACCGGACCGAATGCCTATGGCTGGCTGAAGACCGAGGGCGGCGTTCATCGCCTTGTCCGTATCAGCCCGTTCGACGCGAATGCTCGTCGGCAGACTAGCTTTGCCAGTGTCTGGGTTTACCCGGTCGTCGACGATACCATCGAGATCGACATCAACCCCGCGGATTTGAAGGTAGACACCTACCGGGCGTCGGGTGCCGGTGGTCAGCACGTCAACAAGACGGAAAGCGCCATCCGCATCACCCATATCCCGACGGGCATCATCGTCGCCTGTCAGAATGATCGCAGCCAGCATCGTAACCGGGCCACGGCGATGGAGATGCTGAAGGCGCGGATGTACGAAGCCGAACTGCGCAAGCGTGAAGCGATCACCGCGACGCAGGAAGATGCCAAGACCGATATCGGTTGGGGTCACCAAATCCGCAATTACGTGTTGGCTCCGTATCAGTTGGTGAAGGATTTGCGCACCGGGGTCGAAAAGGGCAATCCGGACGCGGTTCTGGACGGCGATCTGGATGACTTCATGGCGGCCGCTCTGGCCGCGCGTTCCGGCGCGACCCGATCCGACGCGAGTGCGCAGGCGCGCTGACGGCGCGCCTGCCTAAGGGCCCGCCCAAGCGCGCTGACGCAGAATTCTGTCTGCGGATTCATCGTGCGTTAAGGTTTGCCCGTCATTGTACGGGCATGACGCATATCGCCCCCATTCCACCGTTTGACGAAATCGGCGCGGCCTATGTCCAGGGTCTGCTCTGCTTGCGCGCGGGGCAGTATCAGGAAGCGGAGTCCTGGTTCGGACTGGTTTTGACGCAAGACCCTAGGCACGAAGGCGCGCATCGGAATCTCGTGCGGGCCTTGCTGGCGCGTGGATCCTTTGCCGAAGTCATCCTGCGCGCCGGGCACGCGTTGTCGGTGTTGCCCGAGGACGCGGGCCTGCATTACGCGCTGGGAACCGCGTTGCGTGGCATCGGCAAGGCGGCGGAAGCGGCCGAAATGCTGTGCCGAGCGGTGGCGCTGGAACCGGGACATGCGGCGGCGTGGCTGAATTTGGGGAATGCCTGCGTCGATCTAGACGATCTGGTGACGGCGGAAACCTGCTGTCGGACGGCCATTCACCTCAACCCCGGCTTTCCCGAAGCCTTGTCGAGCCTCGGCTATCTGTTGACGGTGCGGGGACATCTGCCGGAAGCGATCGAGGCATGCGAAGCCGCGATCGCGGTGCAGTCGGATTGTATTCAGGCGCATTGGAATTTGGCGACGGTGGCCTTGTTGTCCGGCGATTTGCGGCGCGGCTTTCAGGAGTACGAGTGGCGCAAGCGCCATGATCGGTTCCGTCGCGATTTCGTCGATCTGCCGGGGCCGGTCTGGGATGGCGGCGATCCCGAGGGGCGAACGATCCTGGTGCAGGCGGAACAGGGTTTTGGCGACACGATCCAGTTCGCGCGCTTTCTGCCGCTGATCGTCGCGCTGGGCGGGCGGGTCGTTCTGGCCTGCGACCGGCGGGTCGCGCCGTTGATAAGCTCGATGCCCCATGTGCGAGTCGTGTCCAAAGGCGGTCCCTTGCCGGAATACGATGCCTGGATCGATCAAATGAGCCTGCCACGCGCCTTTGGCTGCACGCTTGGAACGATTCCGTCGGCCGGTGGCTATCTGGCGGCCGATCCCGCGTTGCTACGCGCCTGGCGTGCGCGCTTGCCGTTGGGACGAAAGGTCGGTCTGGTCTGGTCGGGGAATCCGTTGCATTCGAACGATCGGCGGCGGTCAATTCCGACGGATTGTCTGACTCGGTTGGTGGAAGGCAGCGGCGCCCAGTTCGTGTCTCTGCAACCCGAGGGCGCGTTGCCCGGCGTGATGGATATCTCCGACGGATTGACGAACTACGCGCAGACGGCGGCGGCGATCGCGGCGCTGGATCTCGTCATCACCGTCGATACGTCGGTCGCGCATCTGGCGGGGGCGATGGGCGTGCCGGTCTGGATCATGCTGCCGCACGCGCCGGATTGGCGTTGGCTGCTCGGCCGTGACGATACGCCCTGGTACCGTTCTGCTCGGCTGTTCCGTCAGGACAAGCCGAACGACTGGGCGGGCGTGATCGACCGGGTGGAGGCGGCGTTGGCGCTTAAAATCGTTCCTCACCGCGTGTCCTGAACGGGTCCGGAAAGTCGCGGTACAGCGCGAAATTGGCGTTGCGGACTATGCTGTTGACGCCGAAATGGAAGCCTTCCACGGGTTCGCTGCGTCCGGCGACGGATTGAAACGCGGCGTCGAGCTGCGCGAGATCGCGTACCTCGATCATAATGTGGAACTCTCCAAGGCTGGACGGGCCAAGGCCGAGCTTGCGGCGGGTGAGCCGCCATGCGTGGATGAGAGCGCGCTCTTGCAGGTGTCCCATGTACAGGGCGAGCTTTTCGCTGAACACGATGTCGCTGGTTCCCGGCTGCAGGTCGCACCAGACGTGATAGATATCCATATCGGAACCCTTGGATCGATGGACGTTGCGGTTGCGTCGGGGCGCGCCTAAAGCAAACCGCCTGCGAGCGTACTCGAACAGAGTGGTTGAATGCACGTCGCCTTTATCGGTCACGACTATCATCGAAAGACGGGTTCCAGTCGGTTTCTGCTCGAACTGATCGAGGAATTCGCCACGGTGGAAAGCTGGTTCGGCGCGCCGGGGCGTGGCGCGGACTGGGACTGGGCGGCGGATTTCGACGAGACGCGATACGACCTGATCGTGGTGTTTCAAATCCACGAGGCGTTTCGTCTGTTGAGCGGACGCCATCCGAATGTCGTGTTTGTGCCGATGTACGACGCGATGTTCTGGGCCGGAGCGTTCTATTGGCGTCCGGCGTTCAACCACGCCAAGACGCTGTGTCTGTCCTGGGCTTTGCGACAAGAGGTCATGCGGCGGGGGGCCGTTCAGGCGGGATTTCAGTATTTCCCTGACCCAGCCCGCCATGCGGTTTCGGACGATTTCGAGACTCTGCGCGGGATCCTCTGGTACCGGCGGCGGGAAATCACGCCCGATCTGGTCTTTGGCTTGTGCGAGGGCACGACGTTCGATCGGTTCACCGTGCATCATGCGCCCGACCCTGGGAATGAGGCTCCGGCGGATTGGGTTGCGCCGTCGCATATGGGGCGGCTGGCGGTAACCGGATGGTCTGCCGATGGCGGCGCCTATAAGAATGCCTTGCGCGAGGCCAACGTGTATTTCGCCCCCCGCCCTTGGGAGGGCATCGGGATGAGCTTTTTGGAGGCGATGGCGTCTGGCCATTGTGTCGTCGCGCCGGACGGACCGACGATGAGCGAATACATATCCCACGGGCATAACGGACTACTGTTCGATCCGGCTGCTCCGGCCCCGCTGAATTTCGCAACCGCCCGTGCGATCGGTGCTCGGGCGCGGGAAAGCGTGATGCTGGGACACGCGCGCTGGGCGGCCGACAAGGATCGGCTTGTGGCGTTTCTGACGACGCCCACGGCGCGACTGCGGTCGGTCGGCGCATCGGTCGGTGTCGTTGCCTCCTGTTCGGACGTTGCAGAGGTTGTGCCTTTGGTCGCCGGAGAGTCGTATGCGGAGGCAGTGAGCAACGCCGCGACACAATCCGGCCCACCCTGGCTCCTCTGTCTGCCCCCAGATGCTCGGCTTATCGACGCCGGCGCGCTGACGCGGTTGCTGACCGATGCACCGGACGACGCGGTGGCGGTTATCGGGCATTGCCTCGAGCAGACCTCCCCGGGTGTGGAAATGCTTCGGCGGGCGGGGGATTTCGCGACCTCCGCCGAGCGTCTGGGGCAGGGGCGTTTGAATTTTGGTTGGCTGCTGGGATTGCCGGTGACGGCCGCGACGGCGATCCGGCGCGACGCGGTGCGGCGGCTTCCGCTCGAACCGCGGTGGGGGGATGCGGCGCTGCTGGATTGGTTGTTCCAGGCGCAGGCGCTTGGGCGCGTGCACTTGCGTGACGAGGTGGTCGCGGTGTGCCCGGACGCGTTGGTGGGTCGTCACGCCGGCGATCCGGCGATGACGGCACTGGCGGCGATGCTGCGCGCGCGGGGCGACGCGGCGGCGATCGACCGGTTGTTCCAGGGATTCGACGACGCGTGTCGCGCGCGCGGCCCGTCGGCCGGGATCGGCGTTCGGCTGTTGCGCGTGTTGGGCGCGTTGGAGCAGGTGTCGCCTGGGATGGCGGAATTGATGGAGCGCTGTCTGCGCAGCACCGCGTTGCGGCGCGTGGCGGTGCGGCTTTTACGCCGCGACAAGGCCTTCGCGCGCGGGGCGATTGGCCAATCCGGAGGAAACGCGGCACATTGAACCCATTAGCAATCGAGTCGGCCAGTTGATCGCACCCGCGCATCCTGTGTTCAGTATCGTCACGCCTTGTTTGAACCGGGTCGGCAGCATTGGCCGAGCGGTGGAGAGCGTGCTGGCGCAGAATTATCCGGCATTCGAACATATCGTGGTCGACGGTTGTTCGACGGACGGGACGTTGGAGGTCCTGAAGCGCTATCCGCATCTACGGGTGGTGTCGGAGAAGGACCGCAATCTTTACGATGCGATCAATAAGGGTATGCGTATGGCCGGCGGCGATGTCGTGGCGCTGCTGAACAGCGACGACCTGTATCCCACCGGCGCGTTCACCGCGGTGGCGGAGGCGCTGGCCGATCCGACGATTGAGATGGTCATCGGCGGAGCGGAAATTTTCGCGGTGCAAGGCGGTCGGGATGTCGTGCTGAGCCGCTTTATCGGTGAGCGTGCCACGGGGCTGAGCGAGGCGAATGCGATCGGCAATGTCACGGTGATGAACTCTTCGTTCTGGCGTCCGTCCTTGCTGGAACGCGTCGGATTGTTCGACGATCGGTTCCGATTGGCCGCCGACAAGGATTTCTGGATGCGCCTGGTGCTGGCCGCGCCGCGGCATCGGCTGCTGAAGCAGGTGCTGTACCGGTATCTGAGCCATGAGGGCTCGCTGACGTTTTCGGGCGCCGATCAGCGCGATGCGCTGTCGCTGCATCTGCTGAATCTGGCCCGCACGCGTTTTCCGGAATGCACGCCGGGTACGCCCGCTTATGCTGCCTATCGACGCTGGCATGCCTGGGCGGTGGGGTATCGGGCGATGCGCGATATCGCGCATGGGCGCATGGCTGGGCTGATGGGCACGGCGCGCGAGGGATTCTCTGTCGATCCGCTCTGGCCGGCGCGCTTCCTGGCGCGCCTGCCGGTGCATTGGTTTGATCGCGCCGTGAGGCGCGGGGAAACGAACTGAGCCGTGAGGCGCGCCGCTGCCCGCCTTCAGCCTTGCGGCACGGCGATCCTGCTCAGGATTGCGCGGGACTCGTCGGGAATCGGCACCGGGCGCTGCGATCCGCGCTCCACGAAGACGTGGACGAAGTATCCTTCCGCCGCGGCAAGGTCGTCGTCATTGCGGAAAATCGCCAGTTCGTAGCGCACGGAACTGCGGCCGATCTGGGCGACGCGGACGCCGACCAACACCCTGTCGGGAAACGCGAGTGAGGAATGGTAGCGGCATGCAACTTCCGCCACAACGCAATGGGTTGGGCCGTCGAGCAGACCGACGACCTTCTCGGTCATCTCGTAGTAGGTGACGGCGGTGTCGAAATACGAAAAATAATTCACGTTATTCACGTGCTGAAACACGTCATTATCCATCCACCGCGTCGTCAGAGCGTGGAAATACTTATAATCGGCCCGTCGGCCTGGCGGTTGGCGGCTCATGCTCCGGTCCTGTTCCCTGCGCGTGTCACTGCCCGCCACTAGCCCGGTTTCAGCATCTTCGTCCATAAGCACCCGGCGTCGCCGAACCGCCGGCCGTCTCGCTCTGCTCAGGAGGCCCTTTCGTGCCCGCTTGCATTCGCTGGATCGCCTTGTTCACGCTTTTGCTGTCGTGCGGCGTCGGTTCGGCGCGCGCCCATGCCATTCTGGAGGGGAGCGAGCCGAAGATCGCCGCCACGGTGGCGGAAGGGGATGTGGCCCTGCGCCTGCGCTTTAACAGCCGCATCGATCACGCGCGATCGGTGTTGACCCTGATCCGTCCGGATCGCAGTCGAACGACGCTGCCCATCGCGGCGGACACCGCGCCCGAGATCGTGGCGAGCCGGATCGCGCTGACGCCGGGCGGCTATGTCGTGCGATGGCAGGTCCTGGCCGTGGATGGGCACATCACGCGCGGCGACGTGCCGTTTACGGTCAAGGGGCGCTAGGCCGTGGAACTGCTGATCGATCTGTTCGGCTATCTATCGATTGTCGTCCATGGCCTGACGATCCTGGGGCAGTCGATGGCCCTGGGCGGCGTGCTGTTTCTGACACTTCTGGCGCGCCCGCTGATCCCGCGTCTGGGGCGGGCGGGCAGGGATGTCGCCGCCGGAGTCTCGCGTGTCGCGGCGTGGAGCGCGATTGGGCTGCTCGCCGCGGAAACCCTCACTGTCGGCATGCAGGTCGCGGTGTTGACCGAAACCGTGGCCATTGGTGTGCCAAACGCGCTTTCGGCGAGTTTTGCCGTCGCCGGTCTGATCAAGATCGTGGTGGCCATTTTGCTCGCGGCCATCCTGTTCACTCGTGCAGCAAGCGCGCCGTCCTGGGTTCTGTTGGTGTTGGTGGCGATTGAACTGCTTGCCGCGACGCTGACGACCCATGCCATCGCGCGTTTGGACGATCGCATCCCGTTGCTGGTTGTTGCCTGGCTGCATCAGGCAGGGGCGGCGATTTGGATCGGTGGGATTCCGTGCTTTTTGATCGCCCTGGCGAAGGTTCGCGGCGGGGCTTCCTGGCGGTTGATCGGCGCGCGGTTCTCTCGCATGTCGATGGCCGGCGTCGTTTGCATCCTGCTCAGCGGAATCGCCATGAGCGTGCTGTACGTCGGCAGTTGGGACGGCTTCTACGGAACCGCGTATGGCGTGATGGTCGGTGCCAAGATCATCATGTTCCTGATGCTGCTTGCCCTTGGCGGCCTGAACTTTTTGCTGGTCGAGCGGCTGCGCGCCAACCCCGCCACGCCGGTCGATCGGCTGCGTCGCTTCGCGGAGGTCGAGGTTGGCATCGGTCTGGCGATCTTCTTCGCCGCCGCGTCATTGACCTCGGTGCCGCCGGCGGTGGACTTGACGGAGGATCGCGTCACCTGGGCGGAAATCGTCGAACGCAACACGCCGCACTGGCCTCGCCTGAACAGCCCGGATCACGACTCGCTCGCGCTGCCGGCCCTACAGGCGCGCCTGGATGCGGAGGCTGCTCGGCAAAAAGAAGCGCCGCAGGCAGCCTTTATTCCGGGGGCGGGCGATCTGCCGCCACGCAACGCCTTCGACATCGCCTGGTCGGAATACAACCACCACTGGGCCGGGTTGTTCGTGACCCTTGTCGGCCTGCTCGCCTTGCTCAATCGCGGCGGCGTTGGATGGGCGCGGCATTGGCCGCTGGTGTTTCTGGGTCTCGCCGTCTTCCTGTTCGTGCGCTCCGACCCCGAGACCTGGCCGCTGGGCGATATCGGATTTCTGGAAAGCTTCCGAGATGTGGAGGTGTTGCAGCACAGGATGTACGTGCTGCTGCTGGTGGCGTTCGTTTGGTTTGAGTGGCGGGTAAGGACCGGGCTGTCGCGCAACCCTCGATCGGCTTTGGTGTTTCCGCTGCTGTGCGCGACGGGGGGCGTGCTGTTGCTGACGCACAGCCATGCGATCGCCAACATCAAGGATCAGTTGCTGATCGAATTGACGCACACACCGCTGGCGCTTGCCGGCATTGTCGCGGGATGGGCGCGTTGGGTGGAACTGCGGCTCGACTCCACTCATCATCCGGTAGCGGTGCGCATTGCAGGCTGGATCTGGCCCGCTTGCATCCTGTTCTGCGGCCTCCTCCTGATGACCTATCGCGAAGCCTGATCCGCTTGGCGTAGGCTGAGCGTTACCGTTGTACCCATGCCGGGCTGGCTGGCGAAGCTGAGTTCGGCACCGATGGCATGGGCCAGGCGGCGGCTCAACGCGATTCCGGTGCCCGCGCCGGTGCCGGTATCGGAGTCCGCGCGCATGAAGGGTTGCCCCAGTCGGCGCAGGATGCTCGGCGGCATGCCTACGCCGCGATCCTCGATGGTGATTGTCACGTGATCGCCGGTAGCGTTCCCGACGATCGTCACGGTTCCCCCCGGCTTTGAGAACCGAATGGCATTGTCGAGGATATTGCCGAGGATACGGCGCGTCGCCCAGGAATCCGCCAGAACGAACAAGCCTTCGACGGAGGTCGTATCCACCTTCAGCTCGATATGTTGCTCCTCGGCCGCCTGAGCAGCGACGGTGAGGATTTGTGCCAGCGTCTGCGTGAGGTCGAGCCGTTCGGCGCGTATCGTCTGTTCGTCGAGATGGGTCAGATCGATCAGATTTTCGATGGTGGTCAACAGGCGGCGACCACCGTTTTTGACCAACGCGAGGGACTGACGTTGGTCCTCGCGGCAGCCAAGCATCATCAATTCGGAAATGCCGACGATAGAATGCAGCGGCATGCGCAATTCCTGGCCGAGATTAGTGAAGACCTCCGACTTCGTGCGTTCGATTTCGGCGATGTGCTCGCGCTGTTCGGAGAGTTCGTCCTGAATGGCGCGCATGTGGCGCACCAGGACTGCGGTGATGCCGATGACCAGAATCGACATCGAACGGTTGATCAGCGTGTTGACCAGATTGGCGTTCACGATCGGAAAGAAGAAGCCGATAACGGTCAACAGGATGGCGACGCCGGCCAACCACCACGCGGCATCGCGGTTGCGATGCAGGACCGCGGTGCAGACGAGCGGAATGTAGAACAGACCGAACGATACCGTGATGTCGTGGCTGATGTCGGCGACGAACGCGAGCGCGCAGCCGATATAGATCGGTACGGCGATCCAGCGGAGCCACGGCGTCGTCCAGGTCGGCAGATCGCTTACGCGCAAGCCGCCGACGCCGAGGAAATCACGCAAGATGTTCGGCCAACCAGTGGGTCATCACCGCTGTGCCATCCAAAAAGTCGTCTATCTCCATGGCCTCGCGCGGGTTGTGACTGCCGTTTTCGTTCCGAACGAAGACCATGCACATCGGCACGCCCGACGCGCCGAACGCCGCCGCGTCGTGCGACGCCGGGCTGCCGAGATTCAGATGGGCGATGCCGAGTTCGCCCGCCGCGCGTTCCAGCGCGGCCTTGATCGCCGGATCGACCGCGCCGACGGCGGCGCGTGCCTTGGTGCCGCGATGGAATCGCACTCCGCGTCGTTGCTCGATCCCGGCGATGATCGCGTCGACCCGTGTATCCAGTTCGGCCAGCACGGCTTCGTCATAGGCGCGGACATCGAGGCTGAAATGGAAGACGCCGGGCACGATGGTCAGACCGTGCTGGGCGGGATCGGTATGGAATCGACCCAGAGTACAGGCCATCGGGATGGAGCGCTGCTCATGCTCCGCCCACAATGCATCCAGCGCCACGGCGAATTCGGCCCCGGCCGTGGCGGCGTCGCGGCGAAACCGCCTGGGCAGGCCGACATGGTCGTTGCTGCCTTCGATCCATGCATTCGGATAGCGGAAATTGCCGGGGATACCCGTACAAATCCCCACCGACCGTCCGGCCTCCACCAGGCTGGGTGCCTGCTCGATATGTAATTCCAGATAGGCGCGCACCCGCGCCGGGTCGAAGTAGCGTTCCCGTCGCAGAATTGCCTCGGGGTCGGCGCCGCAGTCGCGCATATGGTCGGCCAGCGACCGTCCGGTATCCGCGCGCGTCACATCCAGCGCGCCGTCGGGCAGGGTGCCGAGAGAGGAGCGGCTGCCGATATAGGAGACCGGGAACCAAACGCTTTCTTCCGCGCGGATCGCCATAACGACGATATCGCATGCGGGCTTGAAGCCTTGGGCTTGCAGCGCCCTGACCGCGACCAGACCGGCCATGACGCCGGCCGCGCCGTCGAAATTGCCGCCATGCGGCACGGAATCCAGATGGGAGCCGACAACGACGCGTGGGGCGGAACGATCGCGTCCGGGCATGATCATGTACATGTTCGACGCGGCGTCGCGTTCGATTTCCAGACCCAGTTCGCGCGCCGCGGCCTCGATCGTCGCGTGGGCGCGTTGTTCGCCCGGACCGTAGGGGTCGCGGGATACGCCGGGTTCGTCCAGCCCGTCGCGGCGCAATTGATCAAACAGCGCCGAACAATAGGCCTGTTGCGCGAGGACCGCATTCTTAAGCGCCGCCACCGTGTTCACGTCCATTGGAACCCCTGTTCGCCCGGCCTCGGGTCGATGCTAGTCTGTCGTCAGTGATCGTATGGATACCCTTTGGCATGAATACCACCGATAGCGCGTCGCCCGAAACCTCCACTGTCGATACGTCCACGGGCGATTTGCTGCGCGAAACCGCGACCCGTCTGTTCGCCGAGTTGTGCGAGCCGTCGGTGCTGCGGGCGGCCGAACACGGAGTCTGGCCCGAAGCGGCCTGGACTGCGCTGGAAGAAGCGGGCTTCACGAAGGCAATGGCCCCGGAATCCGCCGGCGGGTTCGGGATCGCGCCGGCCGACGCGCTGTCGTTGTTGAAGGTTGCCGGGGAATACGCGCTGCCGGTGCCGTTGGCGGAAACCATGCTGGCGAGTTGGATGCTTGCCGAGGCCGGCCTGGACATTCCCGACGGGGTTCTGACGGTCGCGCCCAATCCGGCGGGCGATTCCCTGACGCTGACGCGCGACGGTACCGGATGGCGCCTGTCGGGTGAGGCGCATCGCGTGCCCTGGTCGCGACAGGCAGACGCGATGGCCGTGATTCTTCGCGACGCGGACGGGTTTCAGGTCGGCCTGATCCGCAAGGGCAATTGGCGCTCCGTCGCCGGGGAAAACGTCGCGCGGGAACCGCGCGATGACGTCACGTTTGACGGCGCTCCGGTCGTCATTGGTTCAACACAGCTGGATACGACTCGGTTTCGGGCCGCCGGCGCTGCGATGCGCACGCAACAGATGGCCGGCGGATTGGCGCGCCTGACCGCGATGACGACGCAATATGCGCAGGATCGCGTGCAGTTTGGGCGGCCCTTGGGCAAATTCCAGGCGGTGCAGCAGAATATCGCCGCCCTGGCCGGTCAGACGGCGGCGGCCGTTGCCGCGGCGGATTGGGCGGCGGAAGCGATGGGCGACGGTGTTCGGCTGCTACCGATCGCGGCGGCAAAGGCCCGTGCGGGAGAGGCCGCCGGTATCGGCGCGGGTATCGCGCATCAGGTGCATGGCGCGATCGGCTTTACCTTCGAACACAGCCTGCATTTCGTAACCAAGCGGCTGTGGTCGTGGCGGGACGAGTTCGGCAATGAGGCGGAGTGGAATCGCCTGATCGGACGGCACATGGCAAGTGCGGGCGCGGATCGTCTGTGGGCGGAGATCGTCGCCGCTTAACGCGGTGTTTGAAAGACGGCGTCGGGTCAGGCGAACTCGATGTCCGTCATTTCATCCGTCATCTCATCGGGGACCGAGTAATCCCGCAGACGTTCGATGTCGTGCAGGATGACACGCGCGCCATGGGTTTCGACGCCAAGGCTGCGGAGCGCGGCGAAGGCACGCGACAGGTTTTCCTGGCGGCAACCCAGGCGCGCGGCGAGCAGGCGCTTGTCGAAGGGAAGTCGCAGCGCGACGGAATTTTCCGTCTGGCCCTTTGACAGCGCCAACAGATAACAGCCGAGGCGCTGGGCGGTGGTGCGCAACTTCAGGTCGCAGACCTGACGCACCATGGAGCGGAATTCCATCGCCTGTGCCCGCATGATTGACGACGACAGGCTGGGTTCCGCCCGAACAAGGCGCATCAAATCGGCCGCTGGGATGCGGATCAGGCGGGACGCGCATACGGTGCGCCCACTCATGAGGAGCGGCAGCCCGGCAAGAACGGTGGGCAGGAACAGATGCGCGCCGGGGTGCAGGACCTCAACTACGGCGCTGGTGCCGTTCGACGCGGTGTTGAACAGCGCGACCTGCCCGGACAGAATCAGGAAAATCGCATCCGCCGGGGCACCCTGATGACCGACGGTCTCGTCGTCCTGCAACGAGACGATCCTGGAGACCCCGACAATTTGATCGAGGATGTCGACTTCGACGTCGCGAAACAAGGACGACTGGCGCAAGTCCGCGATATCGGGGCGCATGGTTGAATCGTGCGCGGATCCGGAAAAGGGCTGCCGAGCTTGTGGCGTAGCGACTGTCATCCGAGAAGAAGCCTCCTGATTGGTTCTCGATCCGGCCTGCGTCGAAAGATACTATGTTCGACGTTTCTATCGCCGGAATTGACCTCAATCAACCACGCGCATGACAATGGCGTGGAATGGGTAACGGATTGAGAGGACCGTCAATGAAAGCAATGGTTTGTGAGGCATTTGGAGGCCCCGAGGTACTGGCCTTGCGCGACCTGCCGGATCCGCCGGCACCGGGGGCCGATGAAATTCAGGTGCGGATTCGCGCACGGGGCGTCCAATATGTCGATGTGCTGATGCTGGCGGGCAAATATCAGTATCGGCCGGAGCCGCCGTTCATCCCGGGTGGGGAGGCGGCCGGAGAGGTTGTCGCCGTCGGCTCCGCGGTTGCCGATTTCCGCGTTGGCGATCGGGTCATGAGCCGGCACGGTCTGGGTGCCTGCGCGGAACTGGGCAATGCCAAGGCCGCCTTGTGCGACAAGATCCCCGACGCCATGAGCCTGGAGCATGCGGGGGTGTTTCGCGGTGCCTATTCGACCGCCTATCACGCCTTGCTGCAACGCGGGCGACTGCAAGCCGGGGAGTGGGTTTTGGTGCATGGCGCGGCGGGCGGGATCGGTATCGCCGCCATTCAGGTCGCGAAGCTGTTCGGCGCCAAGGTAATCGCCACGGCGAGCACGGAAGAAAAGCGCGCCGTCTGTCTGGAGGAAGGGGCCGATCACGCGATCGATTATCGCGGCGGCTTCACCGATAAGGTCAAGGAACTGACCGGCGGCAAGGGTGTCGATATCGTTTACGATCCGATCGGCGACAAGGTCGGCGAGGAGTCGCTGCGCTGCCTTGCGTGGTGCGGCAGGCTGTTGATCCTGGGCTTCCTGGGCGGTGGGCCAAGCACGATCAAGAGCAATTATCTGCTGATCAAGGGAATCGATGCGATCGGCGTTCGGATCGGCGGCCTGAACGAGGCGAACCCCGCGCTTGCCATCGCCAACATGAAAGAGCTGACCCGCCTTGCCGGCGAAGGCAAGTTGAAGCCTCGCATTTCGCATCGCTTTCCCCTGGAACAGGCGCGCGAGGCATTGCAGGCCGTGATCGATCGCGCGGTGATCGGGAAGGCCGTGCTGGTCAGTTGATTTCGACGGCGGCGCGGTTGTCGACCGCGCCGGCCCGCCGTAACGTGACCGTGGGACAGGAAGCGGAGCATATCGATGGATCGCGAAGCATTCGAGGCAGCATTGCAACGTGACGGCTATCAGTGCGGCACCGGCAGCACCGAGGCCAATAAGGTCACGCCAATGCATGTGCATCCGTTCGATGCGCGGGTGATGGTGACCGAAGGCCAGATCACGATCACGATCGACGGCGTTTCGACCACCTATGGTCCCGGCGACTGGTGCTCCGTCGCCGCCAATACCCAACATGCCGAGACGGTCGGTGCGGCCGGCGTGTCGTATGTCGTCGGGCGGCGCGCCGCCGCCTGATACCGAAGCATTTCATAGTGAGAGAGGAAACCAACCATGGCTGAACCGGGTCGCGCCCTGCCGGCGCCAACGCCTGAAACACAGCATTTCTGGGACGGCACCCGCGAGGGCGAGCTGCGTCTGCAACGCTGCGACGGTTGCGGTAAGAACTACTTCCCGCCCCGCCCGTTCTGCGCATCCTGCGGATCGCGCAAGGTCAGCGTCTTCGCCGCGTCCGGTAAGGGCGTGCTGTGGAGCTATGTCATTCATCATCGCCCGGTGCCCGGCTTCAAGCCGCCCTATGCGATCGCCGTCGTTCAGTTGGACGAAGGCCCGCGCATGATGACGAACATCGTGGAATGCGAGCAGACGCCCGAGGCGCTGCAACTCGATATGAAGGTGGAAGTGGTGTTCGAGAAGCAGAACGACACCATCACCCTGCCTGTTTTCCGTCCGGCGAAGGGATAATCCGATGCGCAGGAATGCAGTCGCGGTCGTTGGCGCCGCTGAAACCACCAAACTCGGCGTCATCCCCGAACTCTCTCAGCTCGGCCTTCACGCCGACGCCGCCCTGAACGCCATGGCCGATTGCGGCCTGCGGCCCAAGGACATCGACGGGATCGCCACGGCCGGCGAGACGCCGGTACAATTGGCCCATTACCTCGGGATTACACCGACCTGGGTTGACGGCACGTCGGTCGGCGGATGCTCGTTCATGCTGCATGTGCGTCATGCGGCGGCGGCGATCGAGGCCGGATTGGCGAAGACGATCCTGATCACGCATGGTGAAAGCGGCAAGTCGCGCGTCGGCAACCCCGGCCGCACCGTGCCGCCGTCGTCGCTGAACGGGCAGTTCGAACAGCCGTTCGGCCCGATGGGCCCCCCCAGCATGTTCACGATTCCCGTGCTGCGCTACATGAAGACCTATGGCGTGACCGAGGAGCAGATTGCTCAGGTCTGCGTCGTGCAGCGCGAATGGGCGGGCATGAACCCTCGCGCGACGTTCCGCAACCCGATCACCACCGACGACGTGCTGAACAGCCGTATGATCGCCTGGCCGTTCCGGTTGCTGATGTGCTGTCTGGTGACCGATGGCGGCGGCGCGCTGATCCTGACCTCCGCCGATCGGGCGAAGGACTTCCCGACGAAGCCGGTCTATATCCAGGGCACCGGCGAAAGCGTCGAGACACCGATGGTGTCGCAGATGGAGGATTTCACGTCCTCTCGCGCGTTCCGCGTGGCGGGGCCGACGGCGTTCCAGCAGGCCGGCATCAGCCGTAACGATGTCGATCACCTGATGATCTATGACGCCTTCGCGCATCTGCCGATCTACGGCCTGGAAGACCTCGGCTTCCTGCCGCGCGGCGAGGCGGCGGCGTTCATCGCCGGACGCAACACCGCGCCGGGCGGTTCGTTGCCGTTGAACACCAATGGTGGCGGTCTGTCGTATATGCATTCCGGCATGTACGGGATGTATGCGCTGCAAGAGAGCGTGCGCCAGATGCGGGGCACGGCGGCGGCGCAGATCGACGGGGCGAAAGTGTCCGTCTGTCACGGCGTCGGCGGGATGTTCGCGGCTTCGGGCACGATCATCTTCACGAACGAGCCGGTCTAAGGACTTCCGAGACCGAACGTCAGGAACGGTGTGGCGAGCGACAGCTTGCCACACCGGGGCTTGGCGAAGGAGAGGTTCGGCTTCCCGGGGATGATTCTCAATGGGAGTATGAAAGCGTACGACGATCTGAGCCAGTAGCGTTCAAATTTGAACCGGCCACGATACCATAGGTACTGATGTGGTCCGCGAAATGGCGATAAGCACTTCGCATTGATACTCCCCAATGCGGCCATGACGGAGACAATTTAATTTGCGGCGTAGACTCTGAGTGTCGTATTGTAAAAACAGGATGTTCGACCGATGTGGGGATATTCAGAGGTATCCTTAATCAGCGATAGGTCATGATGCTTATTCCGCAGCACCTGTCGCAGACGTCGTTTCCCCTTATGCTCGGACCTGGAGCACATCATGCTGAAGATCGAAGTCGAACAGGAAGACGGCGGACGCTGGATCGCCGAGGTGCCCGCACTCGCCGGCGCGCTGTCATATGGCGCGACCGAGACCGAAGCTCGCACACGGGTCGCGGCGCTCGTCTATCGCATCATCGCCGATCGGCTGGAGCATGGCGAACCGGTGCCGGTTGAAGCACGAGACCTTTTCGCCCCTGCATGACCAATTGGCCCGCAGTCAGGGCATCAACCCTCTTACGTGCGCTCTATCGCAACGGCTGGTCGCTCAAGCGGCAATCGGGTTCGCACCGGGTCCTGGCAAAGGACGGCCTCCCCGATTACGTTTTCGCCTTTCACGACGGTGAGGAAATTGGCCCGCGCATGCTCGCGCGTATTGCCAGGCACACGGGGTTGCAACCCGAGGACTTGTAGGAGCGCGCGATCAGCGAAGCCGGGACGAACTGATGATCCACGGCCTGGAAGAGCTCGGCTTCCCGTTAACGAACGAGCGAAATCGATAAATCTACCCCGCATCGCGCAGGCCGAAGGCCTCGAACAATCCCCGTCGCCCCAGCGGCGTAACGGTCACCGCGCGCGTCGTGGGCGAACGTCTGATCCAATCCCGATCCAGGCAGTATTGGCAAAGCGCCGCGCCGAGCATGCCGGCGATGTGGGGGCGACGTTCGCTCCAATCCAGGCAGGGGCGGCAAAGCAGGCGGCGGCTCGACGTCGGCCGATTGAATGCGATGCCCAATCCGGAAAGAAGCGTCTGTCCGCTATCCGTGACCAGGCCCGCGTCGTGGTCGAGTTCCACATGTCCCCGCGCCACCAGCGCATCGGCCAGGCCGACACCCAGCCGCCCCGCCAGATGATCGTAGCAGGTGCGCGCGTCGCGCAGCGCCTTGTCGCGCGGACCGACTGTGATCGGCCGAACAATATTGCCGGCTAGGTGCATGATGCCCTCCACCATGCGCGCGACGTCTTGCGAGGCGAGCCGATGGTAGCGGTGCCGCCCCTGGCATTCGACCGTCAGCAGCCCGGCGGTCGTCATGCGCGCAAGGTGCGTGCTGGCGGTTTGCGCGGCGATGCCCGCGGCGGTGGCGAGTTCTCCGGCGGTCAAGGCGCGGTTGTCCATCAGCGCCGTCAGCATCGCGGCCCGGGCGGGCTCGCCGATCAACGCGGCGATTTCGGCGATCCGGTTGGTGTTTGTCATGATCGGCCTCACGGGAAGGGCGACAGCATAGGTGACCGCGGCACGGAATGCTTCGGTCGGGATCGAGGTTTGGTCCTCGGCGCGCACGCTAAATAGGATCGATGAAAACACACATCCCCGTGCGAAAGCTGGTCCCCATGAATAAGCGCTTCTTTGGTTGGCGCGTTGTCGCGGCGGCCTTCGTGTTGGCCGTGTTCGGCTGGGGTGTCGGGTTCTATGGTCCACCGGTCTTCCTGCAAACGGTCAGGGAGGCACGGGGCTGGTCGGTCGCGATCGTATCGACCGCGGTGACGACGCATTTTCTGATTGGCGCTTTGGTGGTCGCCAATCTGCCGAAGCTCTACCGCCTGTTCGGCGTGCCGCGTGTCACCAAACTCGCGGCGGTGTCGCTGGCCGCCGGTGTTGTCGGTTGGTCGCTGGCGGCGGAGCCTTGGCAGTTGTTTGTCGCCACGCTGTTCAGCGGCGCGGGCTGGGTCGGGATGGGGGCGGCGGCGATCAATGCGATCGTGGCGACATGGTTCGCGCGCGCCCGTCCGGCGGCGCTGGCGATGGCCTATAACGGCGCGAGCATCGGCGGCGTCATCTTTGCCCCGCTTTGGGTCGCCGCGATCGGCTGGCTTGGATTCCCGATGGCGACGATGGCGATCGGCGCGGTCATGGTGGTCGCCATCTGGATTTTGGCCGATCTGTTCTTCGCGACGACGCCGAGCGGGATGGGATTGACCCAGGACGGCGACGCGGTGGGGGGGCCCTTGCGGTCCGTGACGTCGCCCCTGGCGCGTCCATTGCCCGGCCCGCTATTGTGGCGCGATCCGCGATTTCTGACTCTGGCGGCCGGCATGGCCTGCGGGTTGTTCGCGCAGATCGGTTTGCTTGCCCATCTGTATTCGCTGCTGGTCCCGGTCCTGGGCGCGGGTTCGGCGGGCATACTGTTGGGGGCGGCGACGGCGGTCGCGATCGTCGGGCGGACATCGGTGGGGTGGATGATGCCGGTCGGGGCGGATCGCAGGCTGTGGTTGTCGTTCAGCTATGCGGTCCAGGTCGCGGGCTCTCTGGGTTTGCTGCTTGCAGGGGGAAGCGACACGGCGCTGTTGATCCTGGGCGTGCTGTTGTTCGGACTGGGGATCGGCAACGCGACATCCGTGCCGCCGCTGATCGCGCAGGTGGAATTCGTGAAGGAGGACGTCGCCCGCGTCGTGCCGCTGATCGTGGCCATGTCGCAGGCAGGCTATGCCTTCGCCCCCGCGCTGTTCGGTCTGTTGCGCGATACGGACACGGCACCGCGCCTGTTCATCGCCGCCGCGACAATCCAGATGGCGGCCATTCTGTTCATGCTGCTCGGGCGGCGGCGCTAAAGCCTATCCCGCTTGCGCCATGTCGATCGGCTCGAACACTGCCCGATGCGGCGGTCCGGCGGCGAAACGCCAGATCGGCGTCCCGTTTGCCGGCAGCGCGACGAGGGACGAACTGACCGTGCCGAAGCCGCCGCGCGGGACGACGTTCAACTGCTGTGCGCTTTCCCCGGAACGATCCGACAGAATGGTTTCCCAGGTGTTCCAGTCGTTCGGCGTCGGGGCCGGCTCGGTTTCAAACCGAGGCAGATGTCGCGCCACGCGCGGGCTGTCGTAATCGTTCGGATCATGCGCGGTCACCATCGACACGCCTTCCGGCAGGCGTTCGACGACCAAGGGTCCGTGCCCGACTCCACGCACGAAGAATGCTCCGGCCGCATCCGCCACGACAAGATTGAACCCGCGCCATGCGCCGCCGTTCAAGGTCGCGAATTCGGCCGCCGCCGCCTCCGCGGTGTCGTGGGCCAGCGCCATCAGCGGCAGTTCGCCGCGACTGCGCTTGCCGTCGGCCGGCCCCAGCGTTCCCTGGCGGTTCAGTACGGCGGCGACAACGCCGGCTCGGTTCATCCCCATCCAGGTTCCCCCGGCGGAACGATCGCGTCCGGCGACGATATGCGGATACTCCGGCCAGTACGCGGCGGGCAAATCCCAGGCGCGATCGAGGCGCTCATCCCGATTGGCGGCGAGCAACAACGGCCAATCATGACCGGGACGATGAAGGACAACGACGGTACACACGCGCGACACCTTGCCCGAACCAGGCGTCTTGTCAAAACGCGCGAGCGACCGTAGCAGAGGCGCATGGTGAATCGCGGCGAAATCTTGTGGCTTGGGATATCCTCCGGCGTCATGGGCGCTTTGGTGGGTGGCATGATGCTGGGCATCGGCATGGACCTGATCGTAAACGGTCAGCCCTGGGGTTGGTTGCTGCTGCTGCCCGCCGCGCCGGTTTCGGCGTTTCCGGGCTGGATGCTGGCGCGAAAACTGGCGCGCCAGCTCTGATCCGGGTCCTCTCTCGGCAAGCAAGCGTGTTGCCGACTACGGCCGCGCCGAGCTTCGCATGACGATCGTCTTCATCGGCGACATCCATCGCAATTGGGACAAGGTGGAACGGGGCATCGCCGCGCTCGACCGATTGCCCAAGGCGGCGATCTTGTTGGGCGATATTGAGTGTACCGCACCGTTGGACGAACTTGCCGCCCCATTGCTCGACCGCGGTATTGCGGTGCACTGGATCTTCGGCAATCACGACAACGACGGCGGGGCGGAGATGTGGCACAACCTCGCCGAACCCGAGCGTAATCCGCGCACCCGCGACGGCGCGCTGCATGGACGGGTCACGGAAATTCAGGGGCTGCGCATCGCCGGTCTCGGCGGCACCTTCCGCCCCCGCGTCTGGTCCCCGCCCACGCCCGCTCGGCTGCGTCGGCGCGTCGAACTGCCCGATGACCTCGCTTCCCTGGGTGCCGCCTATGGCCATGCGCAGCGGGAGGCCTTGGCCCATTCGTTGAGCACCGCCGCGATTTGGCCCGAAGATGTGGAAGCGTTGGCCGACCAGAAAGCCGATATTCTCGTCACGCACGAGGCGCCGAGCAGCCACGGGGCGGGAAAGGAGACGCTGGATCGATTGGCGCGGGATATGGGGGCGCGACTCGTTGTGCACGGGCATCATCACGTCACCTACCGCGCGACGTCCGACGACGGACTTCGGGTCATGGGGGTCGCCGCCGCCTGGGGGGCTACGATCGACGGCGATGTGCTGTGGAACGGTGAAAAACCCCGTCCGATACACAGTTTTCCGGATGGCTGGTCGCCTCCTTGAGACGCGATGGATAAGTCGTTATGAGCGGCGGACGTGAACCACGCCGCTCCTACAGACAGACCGGCACCAGGGAGGCTGACGAAAAGCGGTGGACCTCGAAAACCTTATCGAGAACGTGCTGAACGCGCTGACGGCGGGCATTACGATCGGATGTATCTACGGGCTGATGTGTATCGGCCTGGGACTCATTTTCGGCATTATGAAGGTCGTCAACTTCGCGCAGGGCGAGCTTTTGATGCTCGGCATGTTTGCGAGTCTGTACCTGGTCACCGGCGGCGGTGTGTTGGCATTTCTGGGGCCGTATATCGGGCCGTTCGTCGGCGCGCTGCTGGCCGGGCCGATCATCTTCATCGCCGGCGGCTTCATGCACAAGTTTCTGATCAGTCGTGTCTCGGGACTGCGAACGGCGGGAACGATCGACGACGGGCATTTTGGCCAGTTGATCATCACGCTTGGTATTTCGCTGATCTTGCAGAACGGCGGCATGATCGTGTTCGGCTCCACCCCCGCTTCGGTGCGTACGCCGCTGTCGTCCAGCGCGTTTCAGTTGGGGCCGATTTACGGCGACGCCACGGTGTTCCTGAACAAGGCGAAGCTGATCGCCTGCGCGGTTGCCATCGTCACCGCCATTGCGTTGTATTTCTTGCTGGAGTTCACGCGTATCGGCAAGGCGCTGCGCGCGGCGGCGGATAATCCGACGGCCGCGACGTATATGGGCATCGACGTGGACAAGTACTATCGCATGGCATTCGGCCTGGGCAGCGGCATCACCGCGATCGCCGGCGGGCTGATGGCGACGTATCTGTCGTTCGGGCCGTTTGTCGGTTTCGACTACGTGATCATCATGTATTCCGGCGTTGTGCTGGGCGGTATCGGCTCCATCATGGGGGCCTTCTGGGGCGGTTTGACGGTTGGGTTCGTGCAGCAGTTTTCCGCGCTGATCCTGCCGCCGCAATTGCAGAACGCGGCGATCTTCATCGTGTTCCTGTTGATCGTGCTGCTGCGACCGCAGGGCTTGTTCGGCCGTTCGGCGGAGCGCGCGTGACATGAGAAACGGTACCGCTGAAAAATTCCGCCGCGATCTGACGATCCTGATCATCCTCTCGGCGCTGTATCTCGGGCTGTCCTGGTTCGTGACCAACAGCTATTACCAGTTGATCCTGACGCTTGTGCCGATCTGGGCGGCGTTCGGGGTTTCCTGGAACATCCTGTCCGGCTACGGCGGGCAGCTGTCGTTCGGCCATGCCAGCTTCTTCGGCATTGGCGGCTACGTGATGACGCTGGCGCTGATCTACTGGGATTTGACCCCCTGGTTGGGCATTCCGCTGGGCATGATCGCGGGCGGGGTCGCCGCCGTGATCATCGGCACGCCGACGTTTCGTCTGCGCGGGCATTACTTCGCCCTGTCGATGCTCGCTTATCCGCTGGCGATTTTGTACTTCCTGCAATATTTCGGCTTCCAGGAACTGTCGCTGCCGATGCACCGCGAAAATCCGGTGGCGTATCTGGAATTCACCGATCCCCGCTACAACACCCTGGTCGGCGTCGGCCTGCTGATGGTGGCGGTGTTCGTGTGCATCCTGGTCGAAAACTCCCGCTTCGGCCTGGCGCTGTTGGCGATCCGGCAGAATGAGCTTGCGGCGGAAGCCGCGGGCATCGACTCCAAGACCTGGAAGATGCGCGCTTTGGTCGTCTCCGGCATGATCGCGGCGGCGGCGGGCGGGTTGTATGCCTGCGTGCAGTTGGTCGTGACGCCGGAATCGGTGTTCGGCATGCTGGTGTCCGCGCAACCCGTGGTGTTCACGCTGTTCGGCGGCGTTGCCTCCCTGTGGGGCCCGGTCATCGGGGCGACGTTCCTCGTGCCGCTGTCGAAGTTCCTCGATGCCTACGCCGGCGACATCCTGCCGGGCATTCAGGGCGTCGTGTACGGCGCGGCGGTGATCGTCATCATCCTGGCCGCGCCTGACGGTTTGTACTGGACGTTGCGCGACAGGTTTTTCAAGCCGAAAGCCGCCGCGCCCATCGCGCCGCCTCCGCCTGAACCACGCGCTTCGGCCAAGGTAGCCGATCCCTCCGGCAAACCGCTGATGGTCGTGCAGGGCCTGTCCAAGTCCTTCGGCGGGCTGCGCGCGAACAGCGACATCAGCTTTACGATCGCCGAGGGCGAAATCCTGGGCATCATCGGGCCGAACGGCGCGGGCAAGACCACGCTGTTCAACCTGTTGAACGGCGTGCTGCCCGCCGATACCGGCACGGCAACCCTCGCCGGGGAGAGCATGCTCGGCAAGAAAGTGCATCAGGTCTGCCGCATGGGCGTCGGTCGCACCTTCCAGGTCGTGCGCAGCTTCCCGCGTTTGCCGCTGATCGATAACGTGATCGTGGGTGCCTACGGTGCCGGTCTGTCCGACGACGAAGCCGCGCGGGAAGCCATCCGCGCGCTGTATCGCGTCGGCCTGGCGGAACAGGCGAACGTCCCCGCCGGGCAGTTGACCAACAAGCAATTGCGTCTGATGGAACTGGCCCGGGCGCTTGCCGGGCGTCCGCGCCTGCTGCTGTTGGACGAAACCCTGGCCGGTCTCGGGCGGGAAGAATGCGACGACGTGCTCGACGTGCTGAAACGTCTGCGCGAAGAGGGTATGACCATCGGGATCATCGAACACACGATGCACGCGATGTTGCGGATCGCCGATCGCTTTGTGGTACTGGACCACGGTGCCGTGCTGGCATCCGGTCTGCCGAGGACGGTGGTGGAGGACAGGACGGTGATCGAGGCCTATCTCGGCAAGAAGTGGTTGGCGAAACAGGATGCTTGAGGTCTCCAACCTGTCGGTATCCTACGGCGGCCTGCGGGCGCTGACGGATGTTTCGCTGCGCGTTGGCGCTGGGCAGTTCGTGACCGTCGTCGGGCCGAACGGCGCCGGCAAATCGACGCTGTTCAAAACCATCTCGGGCGTCGTGCGACCGCAAAGCGGTAGGATCACGTTCGAGGGACGCGATCTCCTCGGGCTCACGCCGTCGGACCGCGCCCATCTGGGCATCGCCCATGTCCCGGAAGGGCGGCAGGTCTTCAAGACGCTGACGGTGCGCGAGAATCTCGAAATGGGGGCATACCCCAAGGCCGGGCGGGCTGCCTGGGCGCGCTCGCTGGAACGTATTCATACGCTGTTCCCGATCCTGGCCGAACGCGCTCAACAAATGGCCGGCACGTTGTCGGGTGGGGAGCAGCAGATGGTCGCGATCGGCCGCGGGCTGGCCTGTGCGCCCAAGTTGCTGATGCTCGACGAGCCTTCGATGGGTCTTGCGCCGGCGGTAACCGACACGATCTTCGAACGCATCTCGCAGATCCATCAGGACGGCGTGACCGTTCTGTTGGTCGAACAGCGCGTCGCGGAGGCACTCGAACTCTCCGATAACGGCTACGTGCTGGAAACCGGCCATATGGTGCTGGAAGGCCCGTACCAAACCTTGCTTGCCGACGATCGGGTGCGCAAATCCTATCTCGGCCTAACCGACGCTGAATGAAACAGGGAGACTGAAACATGGCACCGTCCGAACATCTGGGTCGTCGTGGGGCGCTGGGCCTCGCCGGGGCCGCCGCCCTGACCGCCGCCGCGCCCGGCGCGCGCGCGCAAACCCCCGCCGAAGTGAAAATCGCCATGCTGGTGCCGCTGTCCGGCCCCTGGGCGCGCAGCGGCCTGCTGGAGCAGATGGGCGCGCGCATGGCGATCGACGAGATCAACGCCGCCGGCGGCATCAAGTCCCTGGGCGGGGCGAAGATGAAGTTGATGGAATTCGACGCGGGCGATTCGGCCGAAAAGGCCAAGGACGCGGCGCAGCGCATGATCGCCCAGGAACCCGATCTGGCGGGCGGCTTCGGCTGCTGGCTGTCGAGCTTCACCCTGGCGGCGACCGAAGTCACGGAACGCGCCGATCTGCCCTGGCTGACGCTGTCCTACTCCGACGCGATCACCAATCGCGGCTTCAAGAACGTGTTCCAGTCCTCTCCGACCGCCGATACCCAGGCGCAGGAACTGGTGCCGATCATCATGGCGATGGCGGAAAAGGCCACCGGCAAGAAGCCGACCAAGGTTGCCATCGTCGGCGATAACTCCGCGTCGTCGGTCAGCTTCTACAAGCCGCTGAAGGAACACGTGTTCAAGAACCTCGGCCTGACGCTGGTGGTGGACGAAGTGTTCACGCCGCCGCTCGCCGACGCCACCTCGATCGTGCAGAAGCTGCGTTCGGGCAAGCCCGACTTCGTGCTGCTGCAATCGACCAATGTCGGCGACGACAAGCTGCTGGTCGAAAAATTCGCCGAATTCGGCCTGACCGCGAAGAAGATGCCGCTGGTCGGCGGCGGCGGTCACTGGTGCGTGCCGGAACTGCTGAAGCTCACCTCTCCGGAAAACATCGAAGGGCTGATCGTCGGCCTGGCGAACTGGCCCGGCAAGGATGCGTCGGAGCTTGAGAAGCGCTTTATCGAACGCACCAAGGAGCCCTGGTTCGGCCACGACTCCATCTTCGCCTATGCGCATGTGATGATCCTGCGCGAAGCGATCGAGCGCGGCGCGTCCGCCGATCGGCGCAAGGTCGCCGCCACGCTGCGCGCCATCGACATCACCGACGGGCCGGCGAAGCTGTTCCCGGATGGCCGCTTGTCCTACGACGAAAAGGGCCGTCGCAAGGGCGCCAAGATTTCGATGGTGCAGTACCAGGGTGGTCGCCCGATCGCGGTCTATCCGGACTCCATCGCGGTGAAGCCGGCGATCTGGCCGAAATCCTCGTAAGCAAGGTCTTGACCCATGACGCCTTGGGAAGTCTTCGCGGTTCGCTACGCGCATAATCCGAACGCGAAACGCTCGACGAATTTTATCGGCGGCGATCCGCACGACGCGCCGATGCCGCTCGATTACTTCGTCTGGGCGATGAAGCAGGGGGCCAGGACCATCATCCTGGATACCGGCTTCGACGAGGCCATGGGCAAAAAGCGTAATCGGCAATTCCTGCAATCTCCCGCCGTTGGCCTGAAAGCCATCGGCGTGGAGCCGGATCAGGTCGAGGACGTGATCCTGTCGCATCTGCATTACGATCATTGCGGCAATTACGACATGTTCCCGCGCGCGAGGTATCACGTGCAGGAAATCGAGATGGCTTACTGCACGGGTAAGTGCATGTGCCACGACGGGCTGCGCGGCCCGTTTGAGGAAGAAGACGTGGTGGCGATGGTCCGCAAGGTCTTCGCCCGCCGCGTCGCCTTCCACGACGGGGAAGGGCAGGTGGCGGAAGGCGTGACGGTCCATCACGTCGGCGGGCACAGCAAGGGCCTGCAATTCGCCCGTGTCTTCACCCGGCGCGGCTGGATGGTCCTGGCCTCCGACGCCAGCCATTTTTACGCGAATTTCGAAACCGGACGCGCCTATCCGACGCTGCACAGCCACGAAGATACGCTGTGGGGCTATCAGACCATGAAACGGCTGGCGAGCGCGCCAAACGCCATCATCCCCGGTCACGATCCCTTGGTAATGGACCGCTACCCCGCCGCGGCACCGGGGCTGGAAGGCATAGCCCTGCGCCTGGACGTCGATCCGATCGCATGACCGCCCCCTCCGCCGTACCCACTTCCCTACGGCGGCATCCGCTCGGCATGGTCATCTTCGACTGCGATGGCGTGCTGATCGACAGCGAGGCGATCTGCAACCGCGTCGTCGCCGAAGTCCTGACCGCCGACGGCTGGGCGATGACGGCGGATGAGTGTGAGGCGCGGTTCATCGGGCTGACCTTCCACGATACGCAGGTCTTGGCTGAAGCCCATCTGAAGCGCCGTCTGGGCGCGGATTGGGTCGATCGGCTGGTTGTCCTGGTCGTCGAGGCAATGGCGCGCGACGTGCTGCCGATGGACGGCGCGCTGGAGGCTCTTGCGGCGGTCGACGCGATGGGATTGCCCTGGCGGATCGCGTCCAACTCGTCGCACGAGGAGATGGACGCCAAGTTCGGCCGGGTCGGCTGGCAGGACCTGGTGCGCGGGCGTACCCATAGCGCCGCCGACTGCATTGCCCGCGGCGGGGCCGGCAAGCCGGCGCCGGACGTGTTTCTGGACGCGGCAATGGCACAGGGGATCGATCCCGCCGCCTGTCTGGTGATCGAGGACAGTCTGCCCGGGGCCATCGCCGCCCGATCCGCCGGCATGGCCTGCCTGGGACTGGTGCCGCATGGCGATGGTTCGGCGTTGGCCGGCGCCGGCGCGCGAGTCTTCCATTCGATGCGCGAGCTGCCGAATATTGTGCGAGAGGCGCTGGCGTGACCCTGCTGTTGGCGATCTATCCCTGGGTCAAGGCATTCCACGTGATCGCGATGGTCGCGTGGATGGCCGGGATGTTCTATTTGCCCCGCCTGTTCGTTTACCATTGCGACATGGTGCCGGGTTCGGCCGAGAGCGAACGCTTCAAGGTGATGGAGTACCGCCTGCTGAAGCAGATCATCAATCCCGCGATGATCGCGACCTGGGTGTTCGGCGGCCTGCTGGTGCTGACGCCCGGCGTTGTGGATTGGTCGTCGGGCTGGTGGTGGGTCAAGTTCGCGGCGGTGTTGCTGATGTCGGGCTTCCACGGCGCCATGTCGAAATGGCGCCGCATGTTCATGGAAGACCGCAACACGAAAACCCACAAATTCTATCGGATCGCGAACGAGGTCCCGACTCTGCTGTTGATGATCATCGTCATCATGGTGATCGTTCGCCCGTTCTGATCAGGTGATGAACGCGCCGCCGTTCACATGCATCGATTGACCGGTGATGTAGCGCGCCTTCTCCGAACACAGATACGCGACCATGTCGGCGATTTCCTCGGGTCGGCCGCGTCGGCCCAACGGGCTGTCCGGCAGGGTCGCGCGCCCGTTATTGCCGCCGGCCGCGAAGCCGCGAATGGTTTCGATCGAACCCGGCACGACGGTGTTCACGGTAATGTCGTGCTCCGCCAGTTCCTTGGCGAGTGCCCGTGACAATCCGACCATGCCGGCCTTCGCGGCGATCGCGTGAACGCGCCCCTTGGCGCCGACATGCGACGAAATGCCGCCGAGATTGACGATGCTGCCGCCGCCCGCGGCGATGATGTGCGGCGCGGCATAGAGCGCGCAGTAGAAGGCACCGTCGATCGTCGCGCCCATGATCTCCCGCCATTCCTCCGGCGTCAGTTCCAGGAACTTGGTTTGCCGACGGATGGAGGCGTTGTTGACGAGGACGTCGAGCCGGCCGAAGCGTGCGACGGTCGCCTCCACCAGGGCCTTGGCCTGGGCGGCGTCGGAGATGTCGGCCATATGCGTATCGGCGTCGCTGCCGGCCTCTCGCACAAGGCGCGCGGTTTCGCGCGCGTCGTCCTCGGACTGGCGCGCGGTGGTCATGATCCGATAGCCGTCGTTGGCCAGCGCCAGACAGATGGCGCGTCCGATGTTCAGCGCGCTGCCGGTGACCAGGGCCACCTTGCGTTCGTCGATCATGATCATTTCCTTAATTTCCGGGCCGCGATTGGACTCCCGAAGCCGTCTGGTGTGCAATAGGGGCCTTGCAACTTTTGGAGGAAATCCATGGCCCAGGCCCCATCGTCGGCGTCGCGCGACGCGGTACGCAACACCGTTCCCAAAATGATCGACCTGACCGAAAAGGTTCTGTTCGGCGATGTCTGGGAACGCCCGAATCTGTCGAAGCGCGATCGCAGCATGATCGTCTGCGCGACGCTGATTGCGACCTATCGTCCGGAACAGCTGCGCGGCCATTTGCAGCGCGCGCTGGATAACGGCGTCACCAAGGACGAAATTTCCGAGATGATCACGCATCTCGCGTTCTATTCGGGCTGGCCCGCATCCATGACGGCGGCGAACATCGCGCGCGAGATTTTCGAAGCGAACCCGTAAACCTGGATGCAACCGCCGGTCGACGTTCGGCCGGCGGTTGTTTTGTTTGGAGCACCGAAGACAATGAAGGCAGGCTTTATCGGCCTCGGCACCATGGGCGCCAGCATGGCGGCCAATCTGCAAAAGGGCATTCAGAAAGACGGCCACACCGTGCTGGTGCACGATGTCCGCAAGGAAGCGGCGGCCTCGCACATCGCGAACGGCGCGATCTGGGCCGACAGCCCGGCGGCGCTGGCGGCGGAATGCGATGTCATCTTCTCCTCGTTGCCCGGTCCGGTCGAATTCGACGCGGTGACCTATGGTCCGAACGGATTGCTGGCGGGCATCCGCAAGGACGCCGCCTATTTCGATCTGACCACCAACTCCCCCACGACCGTACGCAAGGCGCATGCGGATTACGAAAAGAAGGGTGCCTACCTGTTCGATGCGCCCGTCAGCGGCGGCCCGCGCGGCGCGGCGACGGGCAAGCTGGCGATCTGGTGCGGCGGCGATTCCGACGTGTTCGACAAGTGGAAGCCGGTGCTGGACGCGATCGGCGATCAGGCCAGCTATATCGGTCCGATCGGCGCGGGTTCCGTCGCCAAGCTGGTGCATAATTGTTACGGCTATATCGCCACCGCGGCCGCCGCCGAAGTGTTCAGCATGGGCGTGAAGGCGGGTATCGAGCCGTTGGCGATCTGGGAAGCCGTGCGCCAGGGCGCGATCGGCCGACGTGGTGCCTTCGAGTCGATGACCGATCAGTTTCTGCCCAACAAGTACGAGCCGCCGGCTTTTGCCTTGCGTCTGGCGCACAAGGACGTCTCCCTCGCCACGGCGTTGGGGCGTGAACTGAACGTGCCGATGCGCCTCGCCAATCTCGCGCTGGCCGATCTGTCGGAAGGCCTGAACCGCGGCTGGGGCAATCGGGACTCGCGTTCGATCATGGTGTTGCAGACGGAACGCGCCGGGGTCGAAATCAAGGTCGATCCGCAGCGCCTGACCGAGGCGATGGAAAAGAAGAACAAGTAAGCCGGCCGGGCGCGGGGAAGGGGACGTAACCCTTTCCCGCGCCTCCTAGATTGGGAACCCAGGTTGCGAGATGGGGCCGGAGGCCGTATGGGCGGCGTGGAAACTACCCGTCGCAGTCAGGATTGATCCGTCAATGTCCACCCCGCTTCTGTTCCAGCCGATCAGCTTCCGCTCGGTCACCGCCAAGAACCGTATCGTCGTCGCGCCGATGTGCCAGTACAGCTCCGTCGATGGGATGGGCGACGACTGGCATGTCCAGCATCTTGGCGCGCGCGCCGCGGGCGGCGCGGGCATCGTGATGGCGGAGGCGACCGCGGTCGCCGATATCGGACGCATCACCCCGGGCTGCCTGGGAGCCTATACGCCGGAGCATCGCGACGCGCTGGCGCGGATCGCCGCGATCATCGTGAAGTGCGGTTCGGTCCCCGCCATTCAGATCGCCCATGCCGGGCGCAAGGCGTCGTGCAATGTTCCCTGGGACGGCGGTAAGCCGATCCCGTCGAATGCCGGCGGTTGGGTCACCGTTGCGCCGAGCGCGATTCCGATGATTGCGGGGGGAGAGGATCCGCATGCGTTGTCGGTGGATGAGATCGCCGGGGTTGTCGCGCAATTCGCCGCGACCGCGCGCATGGCGCGCGAGGCCGGCTTCAAGGTGCTCGAAATTCACTCCGCGCACGGTTATCTCTCGCATTCCTTCCTGTCGCCGATTTCCAATCACCGCAACGATCAGTATGGCGGCGACCTGTCCGGGCGTTCGCGCTTTCTGATGGAGATCATCGACGCCGTGCGCGCGGAATGGCCCGACGATCTCCCGTTGTGGGTCCGCATTTCGTGTTCCGACTACATGGCCGGCGGTTTGACCATCGACGATACGGTGGAGCTTTCCCGCAGACTGGCGCAGCGCGGGGATGTCGATCTGATCGATTGTTCCTCGGGCGGCGTGTCGAACGACCAGAAGATCCCCTCGCTGCATCCGGGCTATCAGGTTCCCTTCGCCGAGGCGATCCGTTCGCGCGCGGGCATTGCCACGGGCGCGGTCGGCATGATCACCGAGGCGACGCACGCGGCGGAAATCCTGGCCAACGGGCGGGCAGACGTGGTGCTTCTGGCGCGCGCGCTGCTGGCCGAGCCCGCCTGGCCGCTGCGCGCGGCGAAGACGTTGGGCGTGAAGCCCGATCTGCTGTCGCAGTATCTGCGCGCGGCGCTCTGACGATCGGTCAACCAAGGTATGTCCGCCATGTCGCTTGTTCCTCGCCTGCTGCCGCTTGTTGCCCTCCTCCCGGTTCTCGCCGGGTGCGGGCCGGAGCGGAACGCATTCGCGCCCGCGTGCCCGACGCCGCTGCTGGTGCGGGAACTCGCGGATATCGCGCGGTATCGTCCCAACGCGACGGGGCAGGACCTGACCGATCTTATCGTGCAGGCCCGCGTCGTGCGGATCGACGGCAGCTGCGTCGACGGCGACAAGCGCGGCACGGTCGCGAGTACGTTGAGCATCACGCTGGAAGCCACGCGCGGGCCGGCGATGACCGGAAAATCCATCGACCTGCCGCTGTTCATGGCGGTGGCCGACGGGGAGTCGATTCGCGACAAACGTTCCTATGCCGCGCGGATTACTTTTGACGGCAATCTGGATCGGGTCAGCGTCAGCACCCCGCCGATCGATCTGCAATTGCCTGTCACGGCAACGAAATCCGCCGCCGCCTACTCGGTGATCGCCGGTTTTCAACTTTCGCCGGAAGAAGTCGCGGCGAACCGATACCGTGCGGCACGCTAACCAAACGGTCTATTTGCAACCCAGGATTCGACCCGGATGCGGCGTCGCCGCTATAGTCAGACCATGAGCGATGAATCACCCAAGGAACGCCCGAATCAGGGAAGGCGTCGAGGCATGAAAAATCAGGATTGGGAGATCCCCGCCAACTTGCGGCCGGACCCGAACGATTATTCGTTCGACCTGCAGCGCGCGTTGAACGCGGTGGTTAGTCTGAAGACCTATATTCCGTCCGACGCCTTTACCGCGAATACCCTGGGCACCGAGCGGGCCGGCAGCGGCGTGGTGATCGGGGAGAACGGCCTGATCGCCACGATCGGCTATCTGGTGACCGAAGCCGAGACGATCTGGATTACGTCCAACGACGGACAGGCGGTGCCTGGCCATGCCCTGGCGTTCGACCAGGAAACCGGTTTCGGTCTGGTCCAGGCACTGGGCAAGCTGAACCTGCCGGTGCTTGAAATGGGCGATTCCGACAGTTTGAAGATCGGCGATCAGGTTGTCTTCGCGGCCGGCGGCGGCCAGCACCACGCGGTGGAGACCCGGATCGTCGGACGCCAGGAATTCGCGGGTTACTGGGAATATGTGATCGACGATGCGCTGTTCACCGCGCCCGCGCATCCGTTCTGGGGCGGGTGCGGGATGATCGGGGCGGACGGCAAGCTGATGGGGATCGGCTCCCTGATCCTGCAGCAGGGCGACGGCAAGGGTCGTCGGCTCGACATGAACATGGTGGTGCCGATCGGTTTGCTCGCGCCAATCCTCAAGGACCTTACGACCTATGGCCGGGTGAATCGTCCCGCGCGCCCCTGGTTGGGGATGTACGCGACGGAAGCCGACGATGCGATCGTGGTCGGCGGCCTCGCCGATGGCGGCCCGGCGGAGAAGGCGGGCCTGCAGGTCGGCGACAAGATCCTGTCAATCGACGACGAGGAAATCCCTGACCTCGCCGGGCTGTGGCGGCGTGTCTGGGCGTCGGGCAGCGCCGGTGCCGAGGTTCGCTTCCGGATCGAGCGTGAAGGCGCGCCCCGACGGGTCGGCGTTCGTTCGGCCGATCGAGTCGGTTTTCTGAAGGCACCGAAGTTCCACTGACACGAAGGGTGTCCTGATGTCCGAAGCGGCGCAGCCCGCGTTACGCGGCGCGATAATTCCGGTTACGCCGTTTCAGCAGAATTGCACCCTGCTGTGGGACGATGCGACCAAGAACGGCATTGTCGTCGATCCCGGCGGCGATGTGGCGAATATTCTGTCGGCCATCGAACAGTCCGGCGTCACGGTGCAGTCGATTGTGCTCACCCATGGTCATCTGGACCATGCCGGCGGCGCGATGGGCCTGGCCGCGGCGCTGCGAGAAAAGACCGGCCAGCCAGTGCCGATCGAGGGACCCGACCGGCGCGATGAGTTCCTGCTGAACGGCATCGCCGCACAGGCCGCCGGCTATGGGTTCGAGGCGGAGAATGTGACCCCGGATCGCTGGCTGGCAGAAGGCGACGCGGTCGAGTTCGCCGGCCATCGCTTTGACGTGCTGCACTGCCCCGGCCATACGCCCGGCCACCTGGTGTTCGTCAATCACGCCGCGCGCTTCGCTTTGGTGGGCGACGTGTTGTTCCAGGGTTCCGTCGGACGCACCGATTTTCCCTATGGCGATCATGCCGCGCTGATCGCGGCCATCCAGACCAAGCTGCTGCCCCTCGGCGACGATTACAGCTTCGTCTGCGGCCACGGACCCGGTTCAAGCTTCGGGGCGGAGCGAGCGAGCAACCCATTCCTGCGGTGATCCCATCGCAAGCGTGATCGATCCCATCGAGGACCTGCGCCGTTTCAGCGGGAGCGGCACGCCGACGATCGAGCATGACGAATCCGGCCTGCGCAGCTTCGTCAACGCATGGTGGACGGCGGCGCAGCGCCAGGGGCACGCGCTGCACGAGATCAGCTATCGCGCCTGCTTCAAGGCCCAACTGCCGGAATTCTTCATCGCGCGCCTGACCGAGGCGAGCGAGACGGTCTACGATCCGTTTTCCGGCCGCGGCACCACGGCGATGCAGGCTGCCTTGATGGGGCGTCACCCCGCGGCCAACGACGTCAACCCACTCAGCGCCATGCTGCTTGCCCCGCGCCTCGATCCGCCGACCTTGGGGGAAATCGCGGAGCGGTTGGCGCGAGTCGCGGATTTGGCGCGCGAGCAGGTCGATGCCGACGACCCGCTATTGGCGTTTTATCACCCGGATACACTGGCGCATCTGGCGGCGCTGCGGCGGTATCTGCTGGAGCGCGCACCGGATCGGGTAGATCGCTGGATCAGGATGGTGGCGTTGAATCGCCTGACCGGACATTCGCCGGGGTTCTTCTCGGTCTACACGATGCCGCCCAATCAGGCGGTGTCGGTTGCCTCGCAGCGCAAAATCAACGCCCGTCGTGGTCAGACACCGCCGCCGCGCGACATTGTCGCGCTTATCCTACGGAAATCGCGAGCATTATTGGCGGATGGGCCGGGGGCGGCGCATCCGCCGGCGGTGTTGACGACGGGGACTGCCGATAATGTGCCGGCGCTGGCGGATGCCTCGGTCGCGCTGATCGTCACGTCGCCGCCGTTTCTGGATATCGTCGATTACGAGGCGGATAACTGGTTGCGGTGTTGGTTCGCCGGCATCGATCCGGCCTCGGTCGCGATTGACCACCACCGCGACATCGCGTCCTGGCGCGGCTTCGTGCGGCGAAGCTTCGTCGATTTCGCGCGGGTCGTGCGACCCGGCGGTCATGTGGCGTTCGAGGTCGGCGAGGTGCGCGGCGGCAAGGTGCGGCTTGAACGCGAGGTTGTCGCGGCCATCGCCGGACTACCCTTCACGGTGCTGGGCGTCGTGGTCAATCAGCAGGCCTTTACCAAGACCGCGCATTGCTGGGGCGTCGGCAATAACCGGGGCGGCACGAATTCCAACCGGATCGTGCTCGCGCGTCGGCTTTAACAGGTTCGGCCCGCGATCAGGCAGGCGGGCGGGTGCGCGCCAGCATTTCCAGCAAAATCGGATGCACGATCTCGGGCGATTCATAAGCTGCCCAGTGGCCGGTTTTCGGGATCAGGCGGATATCGGCTTCCGGCTTGCGGGCCCGCAGGCTGGCGACGCGTTCCGGCCCCTTGGGATTGGCGGGGGCGTCGAGTTCGCCCCACATGCCGTTCAGCGGCGATTGCAAGGCGTCGATCGCCTTCAGGATCGCGCCGCTGCGCGAAATCGCCGGGGTGCGCAGGCGGGAGCGGATGGTGTTCCAATCCTGGATGGTGATGGCGAGGTCGTCGATCTTGGCGGGATCCGCGATCATCAGGCGGTTCAGGTTGATGCGGTGGGTATCCCAGCGCGCCTGTCCTTCGAGGTGGCGGACCTTTTCCAACGTGACCTGTGATCCGCCGAGGGCACCGACTCCGGCGGACCCGATGATGGTGACGGAGCGGGCCTGGGCGCCGCGGATCGCGCCGACGCAGCTTGCCATGGTGCCGCCGAACGAAAAGCCGACGACATCGTAACGCGTGCCCGCGCCGATGACATGGTCGATCCCGTCGGCGACAATCGTCGCGATGGCGAAGGCATCGTCGCCGTCGGGGGGGATGTCGGACTCACCCAGTCCGGGCAGGTCGGGGACCAGGACGCGGTAGGTGTCGACGAGCACCGGGATGGTGCGGACCCAATGCCGCCAGGAACCCGCGCCGCCGTGAAACAGCACGACCACCGGGGCGGTGCCGCCGGAACGGTCCCACATGCGCCAGACCATCTTCCCGTCGCCGCAGGGCGATTCCGAGCGGACCGCCTGTTGCTCCATCTGGTCCAGGATCGTCTGGGGGTCCTGGGTCGATTGGTCGTTCATGCTCTCTCCACCTTGCGCTGGGGCGTATGCGGTCGAACCGCGCTTCGCCGCCCAGTCTACAAACATGGATGCCGAACCGCAAAATCGGGGTGGGCCGACGCCCAAACGGGCCTATCGACGCGCGATGTCGGACAGGCGGACGATGACGCCGCTTGGATCGGTGCGGCTGTCCCAGCGGCGCACCGTCATCGTCCAGTCCCGCTCCGCCGCGGTCAGTTCCGCATCGACGTTGCGCGACTTCGGGAACAGGCATTCCCCGCCCGGGGCCAACAGCGGTTCGGCATAGTCCAGCAGGCGCGCGATCGGCGCGAGACCGCGCGCGATCACCATCGCGGCCGGCGCGACGCGGGCCTTCTGGATCGCCGTGGCATGCACCGTGGCGCGCGCGCCGGTCAGACGCGCGGCCTCGCGCAGGAACGCGGCCTTGCGGAGGTCTTCCTCGATCAGTTCCACCTGAATGCCAAACTGGATCGCCAGCACCAGACCGGGGAACCCGCCGCCGGAGCCGAGATCGATCACGCGATCGGGCAGGGGCCCGCTGACGGTGCCGAGTTGCAGACTGTCGGCGACATGACGGGTCCAGACTACGGGCACGTCGCCGCGCGCGATCAGATTGATCGAGGTGTTCCAGCGCAGCAGCGCGTCGACAAAGACGCGCAGCCTGTCGGACGGAACTATCTCGGGGTTATCGGTCGTGATCGTCCGCGCCCCTCGAACGGTCCAGACTCCAGACTCCGCCGCCGGCGGCGGACAGGAACAGGAAGACGAAGCTGTAGACGATCGCCAGTTCGCCGCCATTCAGCAGCGGAAAGACGCCGCGCGGCGCGTGGGCCATGAAATACGCCACCGCCATATGGCCGGACAGCACGAAGGCGACGGGACGCGTGAACAGCCCGATGACGATCAGAAATCCGCCCAGCAGTTCCAGCAATCCGCCGAGACCGGGGTTGAGTGTGAACAGAACGGACAGGTTGAAGGGCACATGCGTCGCGACATGGGGGAAGTCCAGCACCTTGGCGGTGCCGTGTTCCATGAACAGCAGCCCCGTGACGATCCGCAGCACCGACAGTAAGCGGTCTTCCCACAGGGGTCGCAGATAGCGCGAATCCGACATCGGTGCCTCCCAGGCCCTGGTTGCGGCGGCAGGTTACGAACATTCGCCCTACGTCACCAGATCGGCGGCCATGCGGTGAAAATGACCGAAGCGAAGCGACAATGCGCGCGGGACGCCGTCGAGGTCCGGCACCGCCGTCGTTGCCAGCGGATCGAAGCGCACCGCTTTCTGTCCGGCGAGATGCACGATGCCGATCTTCGCATAGGGATAGTAGTAATCGACGATGGCGGGAATACCGAGATCGACGCGGAACGGGCGGATGTAGTTGCACCATTCCGGCAGCAACTCGACCGGCAGTTTGTCGATGTAGACCGCGACGCCCATGGCCAGTTGGTCGCTGGAAAATCCCTTGCCGCCGCTTTGCAGGATGCGGCCCTGCCAGGCGCGCATTGCCCGCCAGTGCGGCGCGTCGACGCGCAACGCGAACACACCGGCGTTCAACTGCGCGCGATTGCCAATCTCTTTCAGAATGCGCAGGGACAGCCCGCCGTGCCGCCCATTTTTGAAGAAAAACGAGCGGACCTGGCACAGCCCGCCGATCCCGCCCAGCAGCCAACGCACGTCGATCTGACGTTCCCAATAGCGACCGTTATCCGCGACGACGGCGAGCGCGCCGCGCTGGGCCGCGCCTTCCAGCATCAGCAGCGCGCCATAGTCCTGGACCCAGGTGTCGCCGTCCAGGAAGATGATGGTCTGGAAGTCCGGAAACAGCCGATCCAGCCAGGGCTTGCTGAGATTAACCGCCAGCCGAGGCTCCTTGCGCAACAGCGCCGTGGGGAAGTCCGGCTCCGCGGGCGGGACGACCACGCGCGCGCCGGCGTCGCGCAGCGCCGCGACCTGTGCGGCATCCAGGCCGGCGTCGATCACGCCAAAGGCCACGCGCGCGCCGCCGGAGACCGCGGCGATGGAGCGGCGCAGTTCGTCGATCATCGGATAATAAGGGGCGTTGCCGCCCGTCACGACGATGGTATCAGGGCGCATGGGCGCGCGTCGAAATCCGAATCATCGCCGCATCGATGTTTCAACCACTCCGACGCCGGAAAATTCGGTCCGAATACGATCGCCCGGCGCGATCGGGAACTGGCGCGTAAACGAACCGGTCATGACGATCTCTCCGGCTTTCAAACCGCGGCCATAGGCGCCGACCTTACCCGCCAGCCACACGAGGGAGTTGAGCGGATTGCCCAGCACCGCGTCGCCGGTACCGGTGGCGACGACGGTATCGTTGATGCTCACGGTCGCCACGATCGCGGTCGGGTTGTCCGGCAAGGGCACGGGGGCACCGAGGATGACCGTCTTTTGCTGCGCGTTGTCGGCCATGGCGAGGGCGATCTGCGCCGTGAACGGCCCGCGTGTTTCGATGATTTCCAGCGACGGATAGATCACATCGACGGCGGCGCGCGCCTGTTCGAGTGTGACCGAGCCCGACAGGTCCCGGCCCAGGCGCATGCAGAGTTCGTTCTCGAAGCCGCCGCCGATCAGATCGTTCGGGCCGAACACATGGCCCGACGGGGCGCTGTCGAGGATGCAGCCAAAGACCGGTTCGTGGAAGCCGAATTGCTGCTGAATGGCGGCGGAGGTCAGCCCGACCTTCCAGCCGATCTGGCGTTCCCCGCGCGCGCAGCGCCGTTCGATTACGCCGAGTTGAATGGCATAGGCTTGTTCGAGCGTCAGCTTGTCGAACCAGGCCAGGGGGAAGAATTCTCCCCGCTCGCGCGCGTCCCAGAACGTGTCGATCAATTCCCGGCTCATGGCAGTCTCCCCCGTGCGTTGGCGGACAGTGAGCCTTGTCACTGCCGGGGCCGTCAACTACCGTCCCGGCAATCTGATGCGGAGGGGAGCGCCATGCCGAAAATCCTGATTGTCCACGGTGCCGGCATGAATATGCGCGGCAAAGTGCAAACCGAAATTTTCGGCAAGATGACCTTGCCGGAATACGACGCGCATATCCGCCAGTACGCGGCCGATCTCGGCGTCGAGATCGAGATCTTCCATTCGAATATCGAGGGTGAGATCGTGAACCGGCTTTATGCCGCGATCGATCAGGGGTTCGATGGCGCGCTGGTCAATCCGGCTGGTTTTTCGCGCGGCTATCCGGCGCTGACGGCGGCAATCTCGCAGGTCGGTTTCCCCGTGATCGAAGTGCACATCTCCAACCCTGTCCGGCGCGGTCCGATCTCCGACACCGCCCAGGTCAGCCAGGGTATCGTCGCCGGCTTCGGCGTGTTCGGCTATCACGTCGCGCTGCTGGGCATCCGGAACCTGACGGCCCCGAAATAAGGTGTCGGTGCCGGCGGTGGACCTGCGAGGTCCGCCGTCGGCACCGGTTGCTTTAGCGACCCTTGAACTGCGCGGGACGCTTTTCGCGGAACGCCGTCACGCCCTCGGTATAGTCTTCCGACATGCCGGCGATGGACTGCAGGCGGGCTTCGGCGGCGAGTTGCGCCTCGAACCCGTTATCCATGCCTTCCCAGTACATCCGGCGAATAACACCCAACGCACGAGGCCCGGCGGCCAGACGCCGAGCGAGGTCCATGGCGGAGGAGACGACGTCGGCGTCGTCGACGAGGCGGTTGATCATGCCCCATTGCATGGCGGTTTCCGCCGGCAGGCGTTCGGCCAGCATCGACAGTTCCATCGCCCGCGCCATGCCGATCAGGCGCGGCAAAATCCACGACGACCCGCAATCGGGCGCGAGGCCGATTCGGGCGAAGGCCTGCAGGAAGTAGGAGGAGCGCCCGGCGATCTTCATGTCGCCCATCAGCGCCAGGCTCATGCCCGCGCCCGCCGCGATGCCGTTGATCGCGGTGACGACCGGGATATCCAGGTTCCGCAGTCGCATGAACGTCGGATTGTGCCACAGTTCCAGGTCGGACTTGGCCTCTCCCCGTGCCTCCGCCGCGCGATCACGCGGCTTGCGGTCGGGGTCGGTCAGGTTGGCACCGGAGCAAAACGCCCGCCCATTGCCGGTGATAACCAGGCATCGACCGGTGCCGGCTTCGATTTCGTCCAGCGCCTGCGTGATGTCCTGACGCATCTTCATGCCGATCGCGTTCAGCACCGACGGATCGTTCAGGGTCATGACGACCACGTCGCCATCCCGATCGAGCAGGATGCGACCGTTGTTCATTTCAGCCATCTCAGATTACTCCCGTTTCCTTCAGACGTGTCAGTTCCGCCGACGAAAGGCCAAGCCATTCGCCATAGACGGCTTCGTTGTGTTCGCCGACCTTGGGGTTGACGCGGGTCGGTACTTTTTCCGCGCCATGGAAGCGCAGCGGCGAATTCGGCAGCACGACCGGGCCGTAATCGTAGTGATCGACCGTTTCCAGCATCCCGCGCTCGTGCATGTGCGGGTCGTTCATGACTTCTTCGATATCGCGCACCGGCGCGCAAGGCACCTTGGCCTTGCTGGTCGCGGCGAAGATTTCCGCCCGCGTGTGCGCCGTGGTCCAGTCGGTGACGACTTTCTCCGTCTCGGCATAGTGCGCGATGCGGGCATCGTTCTTGATGAAGCGCGGATCGTCCTTCAAATCTTCCCGGCCCATCGCGCGCAGCAGGTTCTGCCACTGCGCCTCCGTCACCAGAATGATCGCGACATGGCCGTCTTTCGCCGGAAACACATTGTACGGCGCGCGGTTGTAATTGGCGAAAGCGTTGCCGCTTCGCGCCGGAACCTTTTGGCCGGCGCGATGATACTGATCCAACCCCGTTGCGAGGCAGGCATAGACCGCCTCCACCATCGCCACTTCGACCAGTCGACCCTTGCCGGTACGTTCGCGTTCCAACAGCGCCGTCAGCAACCCGGCATACAGATGCGCGCCGCCGAGAATATCGACATAGGGCGCGCCCGTGCGTGTCGGCGGGGAATCCGGATAGCCCGTCAGGCTCATGACGCCCGAGGCCGCCTGGATAGTGAAATCCATCGCCAGATTGTCCCGATCCGGTCCCGACAGGCCGAATCCGGTGGCGGAGGCATAGACCAGACGCGGGTTCAACGCGCTGAGGTTCGACCAACCCACGCCCAGTCGATCCATCACGCCCGGAGAATAATTCTCCACCACCGCATCCGCCTTCATCACCATCCGTCTCAGCAGTGCTCGGCCTTCCTCGACCTTCAGGTTCAGGGTGATGCCGCGCTTGTTGGCGTTCAGCATCACCACCGGAAACCCGCCGGACTTTCCGGGCGGAGCCATATGCCGCAGGCTTTCGCCGTTCGGCGGTTCGATCTTGATGACGTCGGCACCGGCCTTGGCCAGCATCATGGTCGCGTAGGGACCCTGGTAGAACTGCGTGAAGTCCAGGATCGTAAAGCCGGCCAGGGGGATGCTCATGCTCAGATCACCTTGTCGCGGCGCAGTTCGGCGATGCGTTCGGCCGACAAACCCAGCCAATCGCCGTAGATGGCATCGTTATGCTCGCCCACCCGGGGGTTCGGCAGCGACGGGGCGACATCCGTCCCGTGAATACGGATCGGCGTGCGCGGCATGACGACCCGGCCGAGGTCGCGGTGATCCATCCATTCCAACATGCCGCGGCCATGCATGTGCTCGTCGTTCATGACCTCGTCGACCTCGCGCACCGGGGCGCAAGGGATGCGGAACCGGTTGGCCTGTTCGGCGATTTCCGCCTTGGTCAGCCCGCTGCTCCAGGCCACGACGATTTCATCGATTTCCGCCGCGTGCGTCGCGCGACCGTGCATGGTCTGGTAGCGCGGCACGTCCTTCAGATCGAGCCTGCCGGCGGCGGCGAGAATATTCGTCCAATGCTGATCCGTTCCGGTATGGATCGCGATGAAACCGTCCTTGACGGGATAGACGCCATACGGCGCGACCGCGCCGGGGGAGTTGTTGCCTGTCCGCTTCGGCACGACGCCGTGCCGGCGGTACTGCTCGATCGGACCGGCAAGCGTGTAATAAACCGCCTCCTGCATGGCGATTTCTACCAATCGACCGACGCCGCTGGTCATACGCTCGTACAAGGCCGTCATGATCCCGCCATAGGCGTGGATGCCGCCCATGAAGTCGGCGACGGTAACCCCCGCGCGCACCGGCGGGCCGTCGGCGAAGCCGGTCACGCTCATGATGCCGGATGCCGCCTGAACCGTCAGGTCCATCGCCAGCGCGTCCTTGTTCGGCCCGGTGATCCCGTAGCCGGATGCGGTGGCGTAGATCATGCGGGGATTGAGCGGATGCAGGACGTCCCAACCCACGCCCAGACGGTCCATCGCGCCGGGGCCGAAATTTTCCAGCAGCACGTCGGCCTTCTTGACCATGTCGAACAGCAACTGCCGCCCGCCCTCTGTCTTCAGGTTCAGAGTCACCGCGCGCTTGTTGGCGTTCAGCATGGCAAACGACATCGTCGTGGCTTCGCCCGGCGCCGTGCGCCGACGCAGCGGTTCGCCACCCGGCGGTTCGATCTTGATGACGTTGGCACCGGCCTTGGCCATCAGCAGCGTGGCGTAGCTGCCCTGAAAGATCTGGCCAAAATCCAGCACGGTGAGTCCGGCAAGCGGCATCGACATCGATTAGCGTCCCCTGAAGGTTGGTTTGCGGCGTTCACGCCAGGATTGGTGACTTTCCGCCTTATCCTCGGTCATTTCCAGTGCGGCAAAGCGATACAAATCGCCCAGAACGGCTTCCGACAATGGGCTGTCGAAGCCCGAGCGCAATGACTCCTTGGTCACCCGCGTCGCCAGCGGCGGCAGCGAGGCGATATGGTCCGCGACCTCCATCGCCTTGTCCATCAGCGCTTCGGGCTTCGTCAGCCACTGCGCGAGACCGATGCGATAGGCTTCCTCGGCCGGGATGGGAAAGCCATAGGCGGCGCGCATCGCCTGTCCCTTGCCGACCCAACGGGCAAGACGGATCGTTCCGCCCTGCGCCGGCATAATGCCGAGGCCCGCTTGCGGCAGGCGCCATTCGGCGTGTTCGGAGGCGACGATGAGATCGCAGCAATAGGTGACGATGCACCCGATGCCGATGGCATAGCCGTTGACCGCGGCGATGATCGGCTTGGAGAAGTCGGTGACCAGCGTGATCGCGCTGCTCCGCCGCCGCGACGGCAATTCCTCCAGAAAATCGGCAACGGAGTCGTGGGAATGGGTCTTCGGGTTTTTCAGATCGGCTCCGGCGCTGAACGCCTTGCCGGCGGGATCGCCGGTCAGCACGACGCAGCGAATGTCGCGATCGTCCTCCAACGCCGGCATCAGCTCGACGAAGCGATCGTTGTACTCGTCGCACCAGGCGTTGCGCGCCTCCGGCCGGCTGAGCGTCAGAATCGCGACATGGCCGCGCTTTTCACAGATTAACGGCACCGCTTCGTTCTCCCCTGTCGCGCTTTACAGCGTTCGTTTTCGCCGACTACGCTAACCCACAAGCAGGCAGGAGGAAACAATGGCGGACGCCGAAGAACGCAGCTATGTCGATTACGAAATCAAGGACCACATCGTCACGATCGCGATGAACCGGCCGGAAAAGCTGAACGCCGTCAGCGACGAAGTGGTCCGCCAGTTGATGACGGCATTCCGTCGGTTCGATGCCGATCCCGATGCCTGGGTGGCGATTTTTTGCGGCCGCGGACGGGCCTTTTGCAGCGGCGCCGACGTGCATCAACGTCAGCTACGCTCCCGCGAGGAGTTTGAGCGTCTGGGCGGCCCGCAAGGTCACGGCGCGAATTCCGGCGATCTGCTGATGCAATCGGTCAACTGGAAACCCGTCATCGCCGCCACGCACGGCTATGTCCTGGGCCTTGGTCTCGGCATGGTGCTCGACTGCGACCTGATCGTCGCGGAGGAGGGGACGCAGTTTCAATTGACCGAAACCTCCCGCGGTCTTGGATCGGCCAAGCATTGGGCGCAGTTCCATTTTCGCGGCGCCGGGGCCTTCGGCGACGAAATCGCGTTCACCGGGCGCTATTTCACTGCCGAGGAAGCATTGGCCGCCAACATCATCAATAAAGTGGCACCCAAGGGGACAATGATGGATGTCGCCTGGAAACTGGCCGAGGCGGTGGCGGCGAACCCGCCGTTGAGCGTCCGCGCCTCGGTCCGCGCGCGTCGCTGGTATCTGGGTGAATATGTGCGCGAGGCCGCGTTCCAGCAGGCACCGATGAAGTTGTACCTGTCGGAAGATTTTCACGAAGCCGCGCTGGCCTTCAAGGAAAAGCGCAAGCCGCGTCCGTTCAAGGGCAAGTAGTCGGCCGCACGCCGGGAATCGAAACGGCGAACCGGACCCTGGGGCCTGGTTCGCCGCTGTCGACGGTCGAAAATCGGATTGCTTAGCGCTTGGCGGCTGCCTTGCGGCCCGGCTTCTTGTCGGGAACGCTGCGGCTGCGACCAAGGCCCATCTGCTTGGCCAGGGACGAACGCGTTTCCGCATAGTTCGGCGCGACCATCGGATAGGATGACGGCAGCGACCATTTCTCGCGGTATTGATCGACCGTCAGGGAGTGTTCGGTCATCAAATGACGCTTCAGCATGGTCATCTGCTTGCCGCACTCAAGGCAGATCATATAGTCGGGAAAAACCGACTTCGTCGCGGGAACCGCCGGCTTCGGCGCTTCGACCGGGGCGGCGACGTCGCCGATGCCGGCCAGGGTTTTGTAAACATCGCGAATCAACGTCGGCAGGTCTTCGACCGCGACAGTGTTGCGCGTGACATGGGCGCTCACGATCTGGGCGGTGAGGCCCAACACATCATCAGTCATATAATTCTTTCCTGTTTGGTCCCGATCAAACCAATGACAGCCCCGGTCGGTCGCTGCCGTGATTGCAGCTGACTGGATCGCACTGGTTCGATCAGGCATTCCTTCAAGTATAAGGCACGCTCACGGGCCTTGCTATATCCATTTCGCATTACTTGGCAAGCATTCTTGTGCATTTCGCGCGGTGTATTTGCGCCGAACCTCGATTTACGCCACGATCGGCTATCGGTATTGGAGAAATCGACGATGGAACTCGGATTAAGCGGCAAGGTCGCCTTGGTCACCGGCGCGAGTCGCGGCATCGGCGCCGCGATCTGCGCGGAACTTGCCCGCGAAGGCATGCACATCTGCCTGGTCGCGCGCGATGAAGCCAAATTGCGCGAAGTGTCCGCGTCCGTCACCAACACAGCCGCGATCCGCACCGCTCTGCACGTCGCGGATTTGCGCGCCCCCGACGCGGGGGACGCCGCGGTCGCCGCCGCCGTCGCGGCGTTCGGACGACTCGATCTTGTCGTGAACAATGCCGGCGCAACGAAGCGCGCCGATTTCTTCACCCTGACCGAGGATGACTGGCAGGACGGATTCGCGCTGAAATTCCACGGCTATGTCCGCATGACCCGCGCCGCCTGGCCGCATTTGCGCAAGACAAACGGCAGCATCGTCAATATCGTCGGTATCGGCGCGCGGGCCGGATCGGCGGAATTCACCATCGGCGGATCGGTTAACGTCGCGCTGCTGAATTTCACCAAGGCAATGGCCGATATCGGCGTCAAGGACGGCGTGCGGGTCAATGCCATCAATCCCGGCCTGATCGCCACCGACCGTTTCAACCGAAACGTTGAACGGACCATGACCGATCGCGGCATGGACCGCGATCAGGCCGTTACGTACCTGCTGTCCTCTCACGGCACCACGCGAGTCGGTCGCCCCGACGAGATCGGCGCGCTGACCGCCTACCTCGCGTCCGAAAAGGCCGGATTCATGCAAGGGGCGATCATCGACATCGACGGCGGCGCGACGCGATCGCTGTAACGGACAGGAAAGGCCGGACAATGAGCCTCTCGACCATGGAAATCGGCGCGACCGAACGGATCGCCGACTACGCGCTGCGAACCGACGCCGCCGATCTGCCCGCCGCGGTACGGCGCGAAGCCCTCCGATCCCTCTTCAACATCATCGGTTGCACGATCGGCGGTGCTCGGCATCAGTTTGTCGACGCGACGGATCAGGCACTGGCCGAGTTCAGCGGCACGCCGCATGCCACGCTGTTCGGTCGCGGCCGCAAGGCCGATGCCTTGCACGCGACGCTGGTGAATTGTCTGGCCTCCTCGGTCTACAGCTTCGACGACACGCACGAAGCCGCCGTCGTCCATCCCGCCGGCCCCGTCGCCGCCGCTGTCCTGGCGCTCGCGGATCGACGCCCCACCTCCGGCACCGATGTGCTGACCGCCTTCGCGCTGGGGGTGGAGTTCGTCTGCCGCCTCAGCCTCGCCTTGTCCGTCGCGCCGGCCAAGGGTGTCATCGCCTGGTCGCAGACCGGCATCTGCGGCGGTATCGGCGCGGCCATCGCCGGCGCGCGCATGTTGGGGCTGGACCGCGACGGCATGCGGCGCGCCATCGGTATCGCCCTGTCGCAGGCAGCGGGCTTTCGGGTCATGCACGGCACGGCCGTGACCGCGATGATGCCGGCCCAGGCCGGCCAGACCGGTCTGCGCGCGGCGCTGCTGGCCGAACGCGGCATCACCGCCTCGCTCATTTCGCTCGAAGGCCACTACGGGTTTCTCAGCGTCTTCGCCGAACAGGCAAACGTGCCCGCCCTGACCGACGAACTGGGCGATCGCTTCGAAATCCTGCGCAACACCTACAAGCCCTATCCCTGCGGTATCGTCATCCACCCCATCATCGACGCCTGCCTGCAGTTACGTCGCGACCACGCGCCTGATCCCGATCGCATCGCGCGGGTCGATATCAAGGCGTCCCCTGGGGCGATGGCTTTGTGCAACCGACGCAATCCGCGCGACGAAATGCAGGCCCATGTCAGCCTGCATCACTGGACCGCCGTCGCCCTGATCCGCGGCACCGCGCGTATTCAGGATATGGACACCGAGACCGCCGTGCAGGACCCCGCGTTGATGCGTTTCCAGGACAAGGTCGAAGCCGAGCTCGATCCCGACCTGAAAGCCGACGCCACCGAAGTGACCATCACGATGGAAGACGGCACACGCCTCGTCCAGCGTATCCTTCATGGCATCGGCAGCGCCTCCAACCCCATGAGCGATGCCGACCTGGAACGGAAATTCCTCGATCTGGCAACCCCGGTCATCGGTCAGGCGCGCGGGCGGGAAATGGTCGACAAGACCTGGGGGATCGAAGGACTGGCCGATGCCGGAGACCTGTCGCGCGCCGCCGCCTGATGGGTTGCGTTACGCGTCCACTGGGATCGTGAACAGAAAGATGCAGCCGCCGCCTGGGTTCTCCTCGACCCAGAGGCGGCCGCCATGGGCTTCGACGATCGTCCGGCAGACCGACAGGCCGATGCCCATACCTTCCTGCTTGGTGGTCACGAAGGGTTGAAACAGTTCCGCCTCTATGGCGGCGTCGATGCCCGGGCCTGTATCCGCCACGGCGAAGACCACCATCGATGCGTCCAACCGGCTTTCGATCGTCAGATGCCGAACCGGTCGGTTTTCCATCGCTTCAATGGCATTGCGGATCAAATTCAACAGAACCTGTTGTATTTGCACGCGATCAGCCATTATAGACAGCTCGTCGGCGGTAATCAGGTGGACGTCGATCCCGCGTTCCTTCGCCCCGACAAGAGCCAGCGCGCACGCCTCCTCGATCAGCTTCGCGGCACTCTCGCGCGCGCGCGACACCGCGCCGCGCGTAACAAAGGCGCGCAGCCGACGTATGATTTCGCCGCTGCGCAAGGTCTGCTGCCCGGCCTGAGACAGCGCGCGCCGTACCCGTGCCAGATCGGGCGTATCACCTTCCAACATGCGTTCGGCCGCGTTAAGATAGTTGGACGTCGCGGTCAGCGGTTGGTTCAATTCATGCGATAATGCCGCGGCCATCTGCCCCATGGAGCGTACGCGCGATGCGTGCATCAGGTCGTTCTGCAATTCCTGCATCCGAGCCTGGGTTTCCTGCCGCTCCGTCAGATCGCGGATGAACCCGGTGAACAAATGCGTGTCACCCTCTCGCACCTCTCCCACCGAAAGTTCCATGGGAAACGTACCGCCATCGGCGCGCAGCCCGACGACGACACGACCCTTGCCGATGATCCGACGCTCTCCGGTCGACAGATAGCGCCCCAGATAGGCGTCATGCTGGGATCGGTAAGGTTCCGGCATCAGCATGCTGACGTTTCTTCCGCAGGCATCCTCTGACCGGTACCCGAACAGGCGTTCCGCGGCGATACTGAAGGATTGAATGATACCGTTCTGGTCGATCAGGACCATCGCGTCGGGCACTGTCTCCAGAATGGAGCGCAGCAAGGCCGACTCGGCAATGACGGCGGGCGTGTTTGGATCACGGGGCATGGAAGCAGGGAACAGGGCGCGGGCGCTAAGCACAAGTGGCGTCAGACGCAGGGACGCTGAATGAAGCGAAACAGAGCGTCATGCTGCAACGGTTTCTCCATAACCTCCGACACACCAAGCGCCATCGCCATCCGTGTCAGTTCCGCCGACGGCGATCCCGTCATCAGCGCCACGCGGCTGTGGTCGCCCATGTCGCGCAGGCGACGCAACAGATCGAGTCCGCTGACCTTGGGCATATGCTGATCGATCAGCAGGCGCAGCGGTCGTTCCGAATGGGCGGCGTGCAAATACTGGCAAGCCGACGCAAAGGTTTCCACATCGAAGCCCGCGGTTTCCAGCAGGAACTGGAGCGAGTCCCGAACCGCTTCGTCATCGTCCACTACCATGACGATCGGTTGCATCGCGTCGCGCATCTGCCACTCCGGCGCATAATCTCTCGCCAAGTGTCGGCGCTGCGTTTCGTCTTCGCGTTGACGCAGATCAATCGTTCAGCCGGGTTGTCCGCCGCGCGGCTCGACATGTTCCAACGCGATCGCCATGCGGACGAGTTCCGCCAGGCTGGTGGCACCCATCTTTTCCATCACCCGCGCGCGCTGCACTTCCACGGTGCGAGGGCTGGTGCCCAGATCGTACGCGATGGTCTTGTTCGGCTGCCCGGCGGTCAGCCGTCGCATCACCTCCCGCTCTCGCGGGGTCAGTGTCGCCAGGCGTCCCTGGACGGTCGCGACGCCGAGCGCTGCCTCGCTGGTTCGGCGGCTGGTGGCGAGGGCGTTGCGGACGACAGCGATCACGGTATCGCCGGCGAACGGCTTTTCCAGGAAGTCCATCGCGCCGGCCTTCATGACCTCAACGGCCAGCGCCACGTCGCCGTGGCCGGTCATGACGATCACTGGCAACGGACATCCCTGCTCCAACAGGCGCTTTTGCAGCGTCAGGCCGTCCATTTCCGGCATGCGCATGTCCGTCAGTATGCATCCCGGTCCGGCGTCGGCGATGTCTTTCAACAATGCGACCGGAGAATCATAGGTACGCACGTCGAAGCCTTCGGACACGAGCAGCATGTCGAGCGAATCACGCACCGCCTCGTCATCGTCAACCACATATACGCAGCCTACGTCCGACATAAGGATTTTCCCGTACGGTCAAAACCGAATTTTCGGCCAACCATCTCTTCGATACCCCTGTCTCAACGATCAAGCCAGCCCGTGGGGACAAGACATGCAAACCGAAGCGCAATCCATCGCCCGCCAAACGGTTTCCACGGAGCCCGATGCCCTGCATCTGCTTGAACAATTCGGCGCGACGCTGCGCATCCCCCGGAATCGCGAAATTCACATGGAAGGCGATCAGGCCAATTACTGCTACCGGGTCGTCAGCGGCTGTGTGCGAACGGTGCGCCTGATGGAAGACGGTCGCCGCCAGGTCGGGGAGTTCCATCTTGCCGGCGATATGTTCGGCTTTGACGATCTGGGCGTGCACGATCTGGGCGCGGAAGCGGTGTGCGACACGGTCCTGCGCAGGTTCCCTCGCCGCATGGTCGAAACCTTGGCGGACAGCCGGACGTCTCTGGCGCGTAGGCTGCGCGAACTGGCGTTGAAGCGTCTGCACATCGCGCACGAACAAATCGTTCTGCTCGGGCGGAAGACGGCGACCGAACGGTTGGCGAGCTTCCTGCTGGACATGCAAGGGCGGACGGCGACCAAGGGCGGATTTATTGAATTGCCGATGGGACGGGCGGATATCGCCGATCATCTTGGTCTGACCGTGGAAACGGTTTGTCGGGTGCTTGCCGCGATCAAGCGGGAAGGCGGCATTGCGATCGAGCGCGCCGGCATCGTCGTGCGCGATTCCCGCACGCTCTGCGCCCTGGCCAACGATACGCGCCACTGAGTGACGATTGTCGACGAAAACAGGATACAGGCGGGGAGCGGAGCGAATGCGCCGCTCCCCGTGCCGTTTTGCCGGCTATGGGAGTTGTTCGCCGCCCTGGAATCGGCGCCATGCGCTCATCTGCACCGCCGAGGTCAGGCAATGCACGACGACCGGTTTGGTCTTCACGGCGAAGGCCTTGGCAATGCCGGACGCGATTTCCGATTCGTCGCGGATGGTGATGCCTTCCGCGCCGAATGAACGACCCCAGGCCGCGAAGTCGGGATTGGTCAGACGCATCGCGTCCATGAACTTGCGATCGGGATAGCGCACGTAAGAGTGCATGCCGATCGTCCCGTACATCGAATTGTCCGAGATGATGATGATCGGGCATGCGCCATACTGGAACGCGGTGGCAATCTCGTTGCCCGCCATCAGCGCGCCGCCATCGCCCATGAAGGCCACAACCTGCTTACCGGGACGACGTAGGCTTCCCGCCACGGCCATCGGCATGCCCGAACCCATCGCGCCGACGATCGACGACAGGAACTCCTGCCCCGGCTTGAAGCCGATGTAGCGATGGAGATAGCTGCCGAAGTTTCCGGCGTCGGAGGTGATGACCGCGTCATCCGCCAGGTGTTTGTCGACCTCACACACAATGGCGGCAAAGTTGATGCCGTCGGTCGTCGGCTGCCAGGTTTTTTCCAGCAGCGACAGATGAATGCTGTTCAGACCCGCGACCCAGCCCTTGCGCTTGGCGGCGTCGGCCGGCGCGCCGCGCGCCAGCAGGCATTTGATGACTTCGTGCGGATCGGCCGGAATCCCCAGATCGACTCGCCATACGCGACCGATCTCGTTGGCGTCGGGCCAGATATGGACCAGCGGCAGTTGCGGCTGCGGTGCCGACGGGAAGGTGTAGGACTGGCTGACGCTGTCGGTGATGCGCTCTCCGATCGAGACCATCAGATCGGCTTTCTTCATCTCCCCGATCAGCGCGGGCGGGACCCGAATACCCATATAGCCGCCGTAGTTCGGATGGCGTGCGTCGAACAGATGCGGCCGGCGATGCGTCGGGCTGATCGGCAGCATCCATTCTTCCGCCAACCGGCGCAAATCGGCATAGGCGGCGTTGTCGTGCAGCGTATCCGCCAGCAGCGCCCCGCCGACCAGCACCAGCGGGCGTTCCGCCTTGGCCAGCATGTCCGCCAGACGATCCAGATCCTGCGCGCGCGGCCCGGCCAGCACGCGCGGTCGCGGCAGATTCACCTCGGCTTCGGTTTCTTCGTCGAAGATGTCCTCGGGCAGGATGACCGCCACTGGGCCGGGCGTGCCGGTTTCCGCCAGATGGAATGCGCGCGCGATGGCTTCCGAAGCCTGTTCCGGCTCGTTCACCTCGATCACCGATTTGGTGACGTCGGCGAGCAGCTTGGAGTAATTCTGCTCCTGCAACGCCCCGCGGCCGAAATCCTTCCGCTCGACCTGGCCGACCAGCATGACCATCGGTGTCGCGTCATGGAATGCGGAGTGCAACGAGACCATCGAATTCGCCAGTCCCGGCCCCCTCGACACAATACAAACCCCTGCTCGGCTGCGCAGCCGCCCATCGGCGACCGCCATGAACCCGGCCCCGCCTTCGTGGCGGCAGACGATCATGCGGATCGAGTTACGCTCCGTCAGAACGCTCGTCAGTCCGACATAGCTCTCCCCAGGGACGCAGAAAATTTGATCGACGTCGTGCGCTTCGAGGCTGTCCGCCAAAAGGCGGGCTACGGTGGTGGTCATGACGGCTTCGTCTCCTCTTTGCAGTCAGGATAAAGCGGGGAAGGGGCAGTGACCAGAGGTGCGGGCACTGGTAAGAGGCGCGCCATGTTACATCGTCTCTATGCCTGGACCCTGGCACTGGCCGCCTCGCCGCGCGCGCCGTGGTGGCTAGCCGTCATCGCTTTTGCCGAGAGCAGCTTTTTCCCGATCCCGCCGGACGCGCTGCTGGTGCCGATGGCATTGGCCCGCCCGCGTCAGGCATGGCAGTTCGCGCTGATCTGCACCGTCGCCAGCGTGGCGGGCGGCGCACTGGGCTATTTCATCGGCTACGCCGTATTCGATCAACTCGCACGTCCCGTGATCCAGTTGTACGGGTATGGGGCGCGGTTTGAGGCGTTCCAGGCGATGTTCGCGGAGTACGGGCTCTGGGTGATCCTGGTAAAGGGTTTGACGCCGATCCCGTATAAGATTGTCACCATTGCGTCCGGCGCCGCGCATTTCGATTTCCTGGTGTTCATGGCCGCAAGTCTGGTCACCCGAGGCGCCAGGTTCTTCCTGGTGGCGACGCTGCTGCACTTCTTCGGCGATCAGGTCCGCACCTTTATTGAGCGCCGCCTGACGTTGGTCACGACGTTGGTGGCGACAGGGATCGTCGGCGGCTTTTTGCTGTTGAAGGTTTTGTAAAATACGCTTTACGTATGACGCAGGGCGTATTATAAAAATGTCGTCGGCCTGAACGCTTTCTTAACTTTTGGGGGGCAGTCTCCCGGATGAAGGGAAGTGTTCATGATCCGATCGATCAAGGGCTCCGCGACGCGGCAGTTCATCGAACATGGCAAGTCCAAGTTTTCCGGGATCGATGCACGTTTGGCATTCACCCGTCTCAACCAGTTGAATGCCGCTTCCAGCCTCTCGTCATTATCCGCGCTGAAAAGCGTCGGGTTGCACAAGCTAAAGGGCGACAAGCGCGAGTACTGGTCGATCGACATCAATGCGGGATGGCGCATCCTGTTCCGCTTTGACGACGGCAACGCCCACGACGTTCATATCCTCGATCCGCACTGATTTGGATTGGCCCCGCTATGGAACACACGGTCATGACCCGCCTGGCCGAAGCGCCCGACGACGAAACGGTCTTTCATTTCCCCGACGGCCTGACGTTGCCGCCGATTCCCCCTGGCGAAACCCTCGCTCAGGAAATGCTTGCGCGCGGCCTGACGGCCACCGCGCTCGCGCTGAAGCTGCGGGTTCCCTCGAACCGGCTGACGGAAATCATCCGCGGTCGGCGCGCGATCTCCGCCGAAACGGCGCTTCGCCTAGGCCGTTACCTGGGTAACGACGCGACCTTCTGGGTTGAATTGCAGGCCCGCTACGATCTCGCGGTCGCCGAACGCGACCATGGGGACACGATCGCGCGAGAGGTCGAACCCGCCGGTTCAGCCCCTTAGCGCGTCGGCATAGGCCGAGACGGTCGCGCTGAAACCCATCTCCAGCGCGTCCGCCGTCAACTCGTGGCCGATCGAGGCCTCTGCCAGCACCGGCAAGGCGGCGATCAGTGACGGGATATTCCGTAGGTTGAGGTCGTGTCCGGCGTTGACGACCAACCCGCTTGCCGCCGCGGCCTGTCCGGTGCGCCCAATCAGGTCCAACAGGGCACCGTGTGTGCCGGAGTGAAACGCGGCCGCATAGCTGCCGGTGTAGATCTCTATGCCATCGGCCCCGGCCTCCCGCACGCGGGCGACGACGTCGGGATCGGGATCGACGAACAGCACAACCCGTGTGCCCATCGCCTTCAGCGTTCGGATCGACGCTTTCGCCAGATCCATTTGCGCGCCGGTCAGGTGCCAGCCTTCTTCCGACGTAAAGGCATCCGGCGCGTCCGGCACCAACGTCGTCTGCTCAGGCCGAGCGGCCTGGACGATGTCGAACAGGCGCTGTTCGGGATAGCCTTCGATATTGAATTCCATCGCCGGGCGCACGGGCAGCATCAGTTCGGCCAGTGCCGGCACGTCGGAGCCGCGAATGTGGCGTTCATCCGGACGCGGATGAACGGTCAGCCCTTGCGCGCCGGAGTCGAGCGCGATGCGGGCAAAGCGCAGCAGGTCGGGAACCCCGGTGCGGCGGGAGTTCCGCAGCAGGGCGATCTTGTTCAGATTAACGGAGAGTCTGGCCATGGGCACAGACTAACTCCGAACCGCCTCAGCGCGCCAGCGCCGCGCCAATCTCGTCGAGCGTGGCTGGGTCCTCGATCGTGGGGGGCACCGGCACGGCTTCCCCGTCGGCGATCTTGCGGATGGACCCGCGGAGAATTTTGCCGGATCGCGTCTTGGGCAGGCGTTTGACGACCCGTGCGTCGCGGAACGATGCCACCGGACCAATGCGTTCCCGCACCAAGGCAACCAGTTCGGCGACGATCTCGGCTTCCGGCCGGTTCACGCCAGATTTCAGCACGACGAGACCCAGCGGTGTTTGGCCCTTAAGCTCGTCCTTGGCGCCGATGACGGCGCATTCCGCGACGTCCTTGTGCGATGCCAGGACTTCTTCCATCGAGCCGGTCGAAAGGCGGTGACCCGCGACATTGATGATGTCGTCGGTGCGGCCCATGACCCAGACGTCTCCGTCGGTGTCGATCATTCCGGCGTCGCCGGTGCGATACCAACCGGGGAAATCCGACAGGTAGGCGGTGCGATAGCCATCGTCGTTCTGCCACAGCGTCGGACCGCAGCCGGGCGGCAGCGGCAGGCGGATGGACAGGTTGCCGTTCGTGCCGCGCGGCAGCAAACGGCCTTCATCGTCCAACGCGTGCAGATCGTGGCCGGGGCAGGGACGCCCGCCGGAGCCCGGCTTGAAGTCGAACAGTCCAAAATGGCGGAACCCGCTGGTGATGGCCCAGCCGGTTTCGGTCTGCCACCAGTGATCGACCACGGGCTTTTGCAGCAAATCGGCGGCCCAGACGGCGGTCGGCGGATCGCACCGCTCTCCGGCGAGGTAAAGCGCCTGCAGGTTCGACAGATCGTAGTCGGCGGCAAGCTTGCCTTCCGGGTCCTGTTGCTTGATCGCGCGCATCGCCGTCGGCGCGGTGAACAGAATCTTGACCTTGTGCTGCGCGCATACCCGCCAGAACGCACCGGCATCGGGGGTCCCGACCGGCTTGCCCTCATACATGATCGACGTGCAGCCACGCAGCAGCGGCGCGTAGACGATATAGGAGTGGCCGACGACCCAACCGACGTCGGACGCGGCCCAGTAAACGTCGCCGGCTTCCACGCCGTAGAGCATCTGCATGGAATTCCAGAGCGCCACGGCATGTCCGCCGTTGTCGCGCACCACCCCCTTCGGACGTCCGGTGGTGCCCGAGGTGTAGAGGATGTAAAGCGGATCGGTCGCCAGTACCGGCACGCAGTCGTGGGGCTTTGCCGCGGCCTCCGCCGCCAACAGGTCGTGGTCGCGACCTTGGGTCAGTTCACACGGTGCCTGCGGGCGTTGCAGGATCAGACACGACTCCGGCTTATGCGACGACAACGCGATCGCACTGTCCAGCAACGGCTTATAATGAACGGTCCGCCCGGGTTCGAGGCCGCAGGACGCCGAGACGATCACCTTCGGCTTGGCGTCGGATATGCGGGTGGCCAGTTCGGCGGCCGCGAACCCGCCGAAGACTACTGAATGGATCGCGCCAAGCCGAGCACAGGCGAGCATGGCGATAGCGGCTTCGGGGACCATGGGCATGTAGATGATCACGCGATCCCCGGCCACGACGCCCAAATCCGCCAGCGCGCCGGCGAGTTTGGCGCAGCGGGTCTGCATGTCCGCATAGGTCAGCGTGACGACCTGCCCGGTCATCGGGCTGTCCCAGATCAGCGCGGCTTGCGCGCCGCGTCCGGCCTCCACGTGGCGGTCGACAGCATTATAGCAGGTGTTCAGCATCCCGCCGGCAAACCATTGGCCATAGGCACCGAGTGTCGGATCGAAGGCCCTGTCCCAGCGCTTCGTCCAGGTTATTCCCTCGGCGGCGGCTTCCCACCATGCGGCGGGGTCCTGTTGCCAGGCACCATAGGCGGCATCGTATGCGGTCGAGCTGCTCATAGGGTCGTTCCTCTTGCTTGGCGCTTGCGATTGTTTTCGAACGGGGTTGCCACTCGGTCAAGCGCCATGGTCTCTGTCCGCGACGAGAAGGAGCCAGGGGCGATGGAACTACACGGCGCGGCGGCGGTGATAACGGGCGGCGGATCGGGGTTGGGGGCGGCAACGGCGGCGCACCTGGCGGCCTTGGGCTGCAAAGTGGCGGTGCTGGACATCAACCTGGCATCGGCGGAAGCCAGCGCGGCCCGCTTCGGCGGGCTGGGCATCGCCTGCGACGTCGCCAGCGGCCCGTCCGGCGAAGCGGCGATGGCACAGGCGCGGGCGGCGCATGGGCCGGCGCGCATTCTGGTCAATTGCGCCGGGGTCGGCACGGCGGGTCGCATCGTCGGTCGCGACGGCCCGCTGGCGTTGGAAGCGTTCGAGCGTGTCGTTCGGATCAACCTGATCGGCAGTTTCAACATGCTCCGCCTCGCCGCCGCCGAAATGAGTTCAGCGGACCCGATGGAGGAAAACGAACGCGGCGTGATCATCAACACCGCCTCCATCGCCGCGTACGAGGGGCAGATCGGACAACCGGCCTACGCGGCCTCGAAAGGCGGCGTGGTCGGCATGACCTTGCCCGCCGCGCGGGAACTGGCGCGCGCCGGGGTGCGCGTCGTCACCATCGCGCCGGGGCTGTTTCATACGCCGATGGTCGATGGCCTACCGGCGGAGGTACAGGCCAGTCTGGGTGCCGGCATCCCCTATCCGCCGCGCCTCGGCCGCCCCGAGGAATACGCGGCGTTGGTCGAACACATCCTGCGCAACCGCTTTCTGAACGGGGAAGTCATCCGATTGGACGGCGCGCTGCGGATGCCGCCGCGATAGCTTTGGCTTAACCTTTCGCCTTCACCTCTGCGGTATGTTCGCCCAGACGCGGCGCGGGCAGGCGGACCGAGCCGGGCGTGTCCGACAGTTTCACGGTCACGCCCATCGTATGGAACGGGCCGGTCACGGGGTGGTCGGTCCGCACGACCATGTCGCGCGCCAGGACATGTTCATTGGTGAACACCTCGTCGTAATGCAGGACCGGCCCGGCGGGGACGCCGGCGGCTTCCAGTTCGGCCAGCCAATGCGCGGACGGGCGCAGGCGCAGCGGTTCCGTCAGCAGCGCGACCAGCGCGTCGTTGTTGGCGACCCGTTCGGCGATGCTGGCAAAGCGCGGATCGTCGGGCAGATCGGGCAGGCCGACCATCCGACAGACCTGGACAAAGAATTTTTGCTGCGAGGCACCGATGGTGATGTGCCCGTCGGCGGTCGCGAAGCATTGGTAGGGCGAACTGCCGCGATGGGCCTGACCGATGCGGGGCGGGCGCGTACCGGTGGCAAAGTAATGCGCGGACTCATAGACCGACAGCGACATCGCGGATTCCATCAGCGACGTCTCGACCTTTTGACCCAGCCCGGTCCGATGTCTCGCCTCGACCGCCGCCAGTACGCCGAACGCCAGGAACATCCCCGCGCTGACGTCCGAAATCGCGATCGGCAGGCGGAACGGATCGCCGTCGGCGGGGCCATTGGTGCTCATCAGGCCGGACATCGCCTGGGTGATCAGATCGAAGCCGCCGCGCGCGCTGTATGGCCCGGTCTGACCGAAGCCGGAGATCGAGGCCAGGATCAAACGCGGATTGCGCGCATGCAGCACGTCCCAGCCAAAGCCGAGCCGATCGAGGACGCCGGGTCGGTAGTTTTCAATCAGGATGTCGGCGCGATCGATCAGCGTCAGAAGCACGTCTTTGTCGGCCTGCTGCTTCAGGTCGAGCACGACCGAACGCTTGTTGCGGTTCCATGTCATGAACGGCGCGCTTTCGCCGTTGACGAAGGGCGGCATGTTGCGCGCGGAATCGCCGTCCGGCGGCTCGATCTTGATAACCTCGGCCCCGTGATCGGCCAGCAGCATGGCACAGTAGGGGCCGGAGAGATGGCTGGTCAGATCCAGCACCGTCAGATGTTCGAGCGCGCCGGGCATCGGGAGTGACCTCATTCGTGGATCGGGCTTCATGGATCAGGTTTCATGCCATATCCTGCCCCCGTCGGCATACCCTGGCGTTGGATTGTCGCGGCGCGCGCTACCGGTAAGGTGAGGCTTTGGATCAAATTGTGACCCTCGATCCCGCGAAATTTCGCGATCCGTTCGTGACCGCGAAGGGGGAGGCACGCGCCCATGTCGCGCTGCGCGCGTTGGAAACGCTTTGGTTCAACACTGGGACGCTGTGCAATCTGACCTGCGCGGGTTGCTATATCGAGTCCTCGCCGCGCAACGATCGGCTGGCCTGGCTCACTTTGGCCGACGTCCGGCTTTACCTTGACGAGATCGCCCGTGACGGGCTGGGCGTCGAACTGATCGGCTTCACGGGCGGGGAGCCGTTCATGAATCCCGAATTTCTCCCCATGCTTCGGGCGGTTCTGGAATCGGGGCGGCGCGCTTTGGTGCTGACCAACGCGATGGCGCCGATGCGCAAACAACGCGCCGAACTGCTGGACCTGCGCGCGCGGTTCGGAGATCGGCTGACCATCAGGGTATCGCTCGATCACTACACCAAGCCCGTGCACGAAGCCGAACGCGGGAAGCGAAGCTGGGCGCCGACGATCGACGGGTTGGTGTGGTTGGCAAGCAACGGCTTCAACCTGGACGTGGCGGGGCGTCGGTTGACGGCGGAAGCCGAGGAAACCCTGCGCATCGGATACCGGGCGCTGTTCGCCGAACGCGGCATCGACGTCGATGCGATGGATCCGGTTCGCCTGATGCTGTTCCCGGAGATGGACCCCGCGCGCGATGTGCCGGAGATTACGACGGCGTGCTGGGGTATCCTGGACAAGTCGCCGGACAGCGTCATGTGCGCGTCTTCACGCATGGTCGTGCGACGACGCGGGGCCGACGCGCCGGCCGTGCTGGCCTGCACGCTGTTGGCCTATGACCGACGTTTCGAGCTTGGCGGCACGCTGTCGGAAGCATCCCGGCCGGTAGCCTTGAACCATTCGTACTGCGCATCATTCTGCGTTTTGGGCGGGGCGGCCTGCAGCCGGGGATGAGGTGACGGCTCCGTGCAGGGGCGTCCGTCGAACCGGTTCGTCAGGCAGTCCGACAGCCAGTGGCTGAGCGCGATCGCGCCTTCCCCATTCAGGTGCGAAAACGCGTCCCCAAAATACCGGTTCGGCCAGCTCGGCATTGCAGTCCCGACCACCTGGAAATTCGAATCGCGGGCGGCGATCGCGTTCAGCCATGCCGTAAAGCCCTCGTGCAAGGCGGGCTTCACCCGCGCGCGCGTTGCCTCGTTCATCGGCATCGCAATGAAGTCGGCCGCGATGCCGCGTTCCGCCAACAGGCGCAGGATGTCGTGGAAATAGCGGTCGAGCACGGGCGACGGTCGGTACCGGTCCAAACCCGCCTCCAACCCGATGCCGTCGGAGCCGGATGCGGTGCCGAACGGATAGTGGCCGAGGGATCGCAGTCCCTCCGCGAGACGGTCGGTGTTGCCCCACCAGCGCATGAACACAACACCTTGCAGCAGATTGCCGAACACAACCGTGGGGAAGCGCGCGGCATGTAAGGCGGCGCGCCAGCTTGGGGGGAGTCCGTCGGCGCGATTGGCATTCCAGACGGACCAGTCGTCGAGGTCGCTCGATACCGCGATCAATGCCTCCAGATCCGCAGGGCCGACGAAGCCGAAACGCACGCTGCGCTCCCAAAACAGATCGGGCTTCATGAAATGCCCGGCGTCGAAGGACAGGACGACCCGTTTGGGCGGTGTCGGACAGGCGAGAACGCGGCGCAACGCGGCCAGTGCCTCTATCGGCTTGCCGCCGCCGACCGCGAGGTTCGTGGCTTTTACCGGCAGCAGCACGGGTACGATATCGGCGGCGGCACGGGAATCGCCGAGGATAACAACCTCTCCCAGATCGCACTGACCCATCAAGTCGAGTTTGGCGCGCCAATAGGGGTATTCGGGATCGAGATAGGCCATCGGCACAAAGAACGCCCAGGCCCACAGCAGAGCGAAAAACCCGATCGCGGAGAGGGCGGACGCGAGGAAGTAACGTGTCATCGGTGTCAGAACTGGAAATACAGAAATTCGCGCGTGCTGCCGGCCGACAGCAGACCCAGCGTCGCGGCGGAACCGAAGGCGACCGCCCATGGCAGGCTGGGTCGCCAGCCGAACGCGGTCGCGGAACCGGGCTCGACCTGTGCGACGATGCGCGCGGTGTTCGGCGCGCCCCAGGCCAGCGCGCAGGCCAGGCCCAACCAGCCGATATCGGCGATCGCGCGCGATGTCATCGTGATCGGCACATCCGACAACCCGCCCATCGCCCCCAGGATCGTTCCGGCGACGGCCAACGACGGCGCGCGAAAAATCACCGCGGCGGCGACGATACACAGGAACGTCAACGCGGCGGGGGCCAGGCGCGCGGTCGTCGGCACCGGACGAAACAGCCTCCAGCCGTGGTTCACGCACAGAAATCCGGCATGCAGCAGGCCAAAGATCAGATAGTTCCAGGTGAACCCATGCCACAGCCCGGCCAGAGCCATCGTGGCCACGATCGGCACGGCAAGCAGCATCGTGAACCCGGCCACGGTCTGCTGTCCCCGCCGATTGGTCGGCAGCCCGCGTGTACGGCGCGCGCGCATGGCGGCCATGGCGATCGGCGTATAAATCGAAGCGGTCAGGAAACGGGTCAGCGACATGTGCCAGCGCTGCCAGTAATCGATGATACAGCGCGCTTTGTAGGGCGAGTCGAAGTTGGCGGGGTATCGAAGATTGAACATCCGGGCGAGACCGATCGCCATGTCGGAGTAGCCGGAGAAATCGAAGTATAGCTGCATGACCCAGCCAAGCGCGGCATGCCACGCGGCCAATGTCGACAACCCGTCGGGATCGGCAAAGGCCGGATTGACAACCGCGCCCAACGGGTCCGCCACCAAGGTTTTCTTAAGTAATCCGATGGTAAAAATGAACAGCCCGATTGCCAGATTGCGGGACGAAAACACGGTGTCCGACAGCGTCGGCAGAACCTCCCGCGCGCGCAGCACCGGACCCGCGATCAGATGCGGAAAGAACATCGACAGGATCGCGTAGTCCAGCAGTCCCGGCGGCGGTCGATCGCCCGCGACGGCATCCTCTCGGCAATCGAGCAGGCAGGCGATCTGCGTGAACGTGAAGAAGCTGATTCCCAGCGGGGTGACGTCGGAAACCAGCTTGAACCCAACCAGCGCGCCGAGATTGGCCGCGATGGCGACGGCGACGATCCAGCCTCGGTCAGGAAAACGCGCGCACAGGTGGATCAGGCCAAAATTACCTAGCACGGAGACGGCGAGGATCGGAAGCCAGGCGGGGTTCCAGGCAGCATAGAACAGTACGGAAACGAAAACCATCCACACCGTCGGCGCGCGCGGACCAAAGCGTCGCGCCGACGCGAAGCCCAGCAGGGTCAGCGGCAAAAACAGACACAGAAATGCATACGACGTGAACAGCACCGGCAGATCACCCGGCGCGCTTGGCCGTCACGATCCGAACCAGGTCGGCGACGCACTGCAATGGCTCGATCTCGTCGACCTCCAGCGTCACGCCCAGCCGGCACTCGGTTTCCGCGACCATCGCGATCTGACTCATGGAATCGAGTGCCGCCAGATCGTCGAACCGCGTGCCGGGGCCGAGTTCAAGCCCGGGATCGTGCAAAACCGAACGGATCGCCGCGGCAATCGTATCGAGCACATAATCGTCGGAGAGCAGCGTCATGGCGAGCATCCTTCGGCTGAGGCCGAGGGGTATTAGACGCCACAGAGTTTACCGAAGGGTTAATGCCCCAGCGGATCAGGCGTGACCGGCGACACCGGACAGCAGCAACGGGTCGATCTTCAGCTTCGCCAGTGCCCGCCGCCACTTGGTCTGGTGATCGGCGTCGAACAACAACGCCTCATCCGCCGGCGCGGACAGCCAGGCGTTTTCCTGAATTTCACGGTCGAGTTGACCCGGTCCCCATCCGGCATAGCCCAGAGCCAGAACGCATTCGCGCGGGCCGCGGCCCTCGGCGATCGTCTTCAACACGTCCAGACTGGCGGTCAGGGCCAGCGCTTCGTTCACCCGCAGGCTGCCCTCTCCGGTCCAATCGGCGGTGTGCAGGACGAACCCGCGGGAGTTCTCCACCGGCCCGCCGGCGCACAGGCGGATTTCGCGCGCGGGCGGGTTCGGTTCGACTTTAAGCTGCTGCAGCAGGTCGACAAAGCTGGGCTTGGCGACAGGGCGGTTCAGCACCAGCCCCATCGCGCCATCCAGATTATGCGCGCACAGGTAAATGACGCTGTTCGCAAAGCGCGGGTCGTTCATCGTCGGCATCGCGATCAGCAACTGACCGGTCAGGAAGTGATCGGATGTCGGGACGAACGGGGTTGGTGTGCTCTGAGCCATGCGGGGAAATTTGGGCGCGTTGGGCCGGCTTCGCAAGCGCCGTGATTTACCCGGCCCTGCCGTAATAAGCGCCGGGCCCATGTCGGCAATGGCACGGGGCACCCACGGGACGGGGCGAATACAATGGGCAGGCCACCGGCCCGGCATAACAGGTCGATGCGAAGTGCCGCGGGGGATGATGAGGCGGCGTATAGTACCGCGGCGGCGGATAGTAGACCGGCGGCGGAACATACACCCCATAACGACCGTCATGGTGATGGTGGCGGCGATAATAGTCGGCCTTCGCCGCCGTCGCCGGGATCAGCAGCAGCGCGACCAGCGCTATGGACAGGCGCATCGGTTTCACTCCTTTCGATGGGCCTGACTCTGCCCGACCATGGTGGCGGAATGAGGGCGGCGGAGATTGTGGGGCGCGGGCGGCTTGGGTAGCATGGGCGCAGCCAACCAAGGGGAAACGCCACGATGGCGCAAGCAACCACCTCGCCGCTCGCGACCTATATCGAGCATCTGAAGCGCGGCGAACTGGGCTATCAGTTCAGCCCGTCCTCCAACGAAGCCGTGTTCTATCCGCGCGTGATCGCCCCGAAGACGGGTGCGGCCGATCTGGAATGGCGGGTCAGCAAGGGCCTGGGCACCGTTCACGCCACCACCGTCACCCATCCGCAGAAGGGCGATCCCTACAACGTCTGCCTGGTGGATATGGACGAAGGCTTTCGCCTCATGAGCCGGGTAGAGGACATCGACCCGATGGCGGTCAAAATCGGCATGCGCGTCAAATTCCGCGTGTTCACGCCGGAAGGCGACGAGGACCCCTATCCCGTGTTCACCCCGGCGGAGGGCGCATAGCATGAGCCAGCTTGTTCGCGGCAGCGCCGCCATCGTCGGCGCCGCCGAATCCGACATCGGCGCGGTTGCCGCGCTGATGAGCCCCATGGACCTGATGGCCCAGGGCATTCATCGCGCGCTGGAAGACGCCGGGCTGACGTTGAAGGACGTCGACGGACTGTTCTGCGCCACCACGCAGGCCCGTACCTCCGCCATGTCGCTGGTCGAGTATCTCGGTCTGCCCAATGCCTATACCGATTCGACCATCGTCGGTGGTTCCTCGTTCGAGGTGCATGTCGCCCACGCCCAGGCCGCGCTGGCCGCCGGGCTCTGCACCGTCGCCGTGATCGCCTATGGCAGCACGCAGCGCACCGTCGGCCGCCGAGCGGCGAGCGCGCGGGAATATAACGCGTATGAAACGCCGTACAAGCCGTTTCTGCCCGCCACCGCCTATGCGATGGCCGCCAGCCGGCACATGCACGAATTCGGCACGACCCGCGAACAGATGGCCGAGGTCGCCGTCGCCGCGCGCAAATGGGCGCAGTTGAACCCGGTCGCCTGGGAAAAGAAGCCCCTGTCGATCGAAGACGTGCTGAACGCTCGGCCCATCAGCTACCCCTTCACCGTGCGCGATGTGTGTCTGGTGACCGACGGCGGCGGTGCCATCGTCATGACCACCGCCGATCGCGCGCGCGGCATGAAAAAGCCGCCGGTCTTCGTGCTGGGCTGCGGGCAGTCGATCACCCACGCCTCCATCACCTCGATGCCGAACCTGACGCATACGGGCGCAATTGAATCCGGGCGTCAGGCCTATGCCATGGCGGGCATGAAGCCGTCGGACATCAAGGTACTGGCGCTGTACGACGCCTTCACCATCAACACGATCCTGTTTATCGAGGACCTCGGCTTCTGCCCCAAGGGCGAGGGCGGACGCTTTGTGGAGGGCGGAGCCATCGCCCCGGGCGGCCGGTTGGCGGTGAACACCAACGGCGGCGGGCTGTCATACTGCCACCCCGGTATGTACGGCCTGTTCCTGCTGATCGAAGCGGTGCGCCAAATCCGCGGGGAACGCGGGGAAGGGCAGGTAGCCGACGCACACACCGCGATCGTGCATGGTAACGGTGGCGTTCTGTCGGCGCAGGCGACGGTGATCCTGGGCGACGCGACGACGGTCTGACGTCAGCGGCGCCGGGGTATCCCCGGCGCCGATCGATGCTATCCCAGGCCCAAGCGTTTCGAGGCGATCTTCGCGCCCTCCGCCATCGCCGCCAGCTTGGCCCAGACCACGTCGGGCGAAACGCGCCCACGCCCGGCCGATGTGTCAAAGCCGCAATCGGTGCCCGCCAGCACGCGGGTGGGATCGCCGATGACCTGGGCCACACGCTCGATCCGATCGGCCACCACTTCGGGATGTTCCACAAAGCTGGTCAGTGGGTCGATCACCCCGGCCACCACCAACTGACCGTTATCCATCGGCAGGTTCGCCACGCAGCGGTATTCATGCGCATGCCGAGGATTGGCAAAGGGCAGCACCCACGCGCCAACCTTGGCCTGGGCAATCGCCGGCAGGATTTCCGCCAGATCGACATCGCAATCGTGCGGTGCCTCGTAATTGCCCCAGCACGCGTGCAGCCGCACCCGATCGCGCGGGATATTGCGCAACGCGTGGTTGATCGTCGCCACCACCCGTTCCGCGAAATCGATGAAATCGCCGATCGGTCGATCCTGATAGGAAACATGCCGTTCCAACGCCAGATCGGGCGCGTCGATCTGCAACAAAAAGCCGTGGCTGACGATCGCCTCATACTCCACCCGCAACGCTTCGCCGAGGGCGGCGAGGTAGGCATCTTCGGTGTCGTAGAATTCGTTGAGCATGGCCGCGGCGATAATCCCCGGAGACGGCGCGGTCATGAACGGTTCGGCGAAACCCGCGTCGCCGCAGGCATCCAGCGCCTTGCGGAAGGTGCGGCATTCGTCGTGCACCAGAACGTCGTCGAGGTATTTCACCGCGCCGATCGCTTTGGGCACGCCATCGCGATTGCTGACCGACGGGCGGCCGGAGTCAACGACATCGCCCCAGGCGCGAAAGCCGGGATACTTCGCGACATCGGCGAAGGGCCGGCGGTGCCATGCGCCGCCAAAACCGGACATGCGGTGGCGGACATAGAGGAAAAAGGCCTCCCGCTGCTGCTCGCCATTGTTGCCGACGTCGATCGCGGCCTCGATCTGTTTGGCAACGACGTCGTACGTCGCCTCTCGCCCCGCCGTCACGATCGCCTCCTCATCCACCGTTTCCCCCGCTGCTCGGCTTGCATAGAGCGCGGTCAGGGCAGGGGGGCGAGGCAGGCTGCCGGTATGCGTGGTCAGAATGCGTTTTGCGCTTTTGAGCATGGGTTCCCCGCCATGGACGTTGTCCGGATAATGAATTTTAGGCGAAGCGCGGACGGCGCGATAGCGGCGGCTGGCGGCGGGGCGGATGTGTCTGTTAGAATGGGGGGACGTTGACGAACACGGAACGAGGACAGGAACGCCGCGCGGATCGGCGCTGTCGGAAAATTTTACATAGATCAAAAAATAGGCTTGTCCCATCTTGATATCCTGTTGATATCGTGCAACGTTCCGTCCCGGTACAATTTTTGCTGCATTTTTCGCGGCTTCGTCCAGACCACCGGATGGCCTGGAACCCGAAGAGGACCAAGACGTGTCATATCGAGCCAAGCTTAAGCGCTTTTCACTGTATGCCATCGGACTGCTGACCGCCGCGACGGTACTGGCACTGCCCGCGGCGTCGAACGCGACACCGAGTTGCACCGCCTCGGCAACGGTCACCTGCTTTGCCGCGACCGGCGGCATCGTCACCTTCACCGTGGCATCGAATGGGGTGTACAGCTTCCTGGTCTATGGCGGGCAGGGCGGTTCCAATACCGCCGGTGGCGGCCACACGGGTGGCCTGGGTGCCGAGATCGGCGGCAGTTTCAACCTGCAGGCCGGCGACATTCTGAAGATTGCCGTCGGCAGCGCCGGTCAAACCGCTGTCAGCAATGGCGGCGGCGGCGGCGGTAGTTTCGTCGTGCTGACGGGCGGACCGGACGATCCCAGCAACATTGCGATCCCTCTGCTGATCGCCGCGGGGGGCGGCGGCGCGGGCAACGCGCCGACAGCGGGTATCAATGGTTCCGCGACCACCACCGCGAGCGACGGCGGCAGCGGTCTCGGCGGCACCAATTTCGGGCATGCCGGCACCGGCGGCAATGGAGCCGGCGCGGCTACCGGGGGAGCGACCGCCGGCGGCGGCACCGGGTTCTCCAGCAACGGCGCGGCCAACAGTACCAATAACGCCCGGGGGGGTGCCGACTTCGCGAATGGTCTTGCCGGCGGTACCACGGATAATGTGAACGGCGGCGCCGGTGGGTTCGGCGGTGGCGGCGGCGGTGGTCTTGGTAACACCGGCGGCGGCGGCGGTGGCTATAATGGCGGCGGCGGCGGCTTCAATGGCGGTAACGGCGGCGGTGGCGGATCCTATTTCGCCTCTTCCCTCGGGACACTCGACCTGTTGGCGGCGATCAGCGGCACCAATACCGGCAATGGACTGGTGGTCCTGACCCAGCAATCCGAAGCAGCCGCGCCGGAGCCCGCATCGCTTGGCTTGTTCGGTTTGGGCCTCGTCGGTCTGGCGGCGCTGCGCCGACGCTTTCGGCCTGGCGCGCTCCCTGGGTAGGGGAGTGGCTGGGCTGGCGGGATCGGCCTTTGGAGATCAAAAAGTCAACGACGGGCGAATGGCCGGCGTGTAGCGGGTGAGTCCTGGATTGCGGCGCGCCGTCACCCCGTTGCCGGTCGGATCGACAGGCGCAGTCCCAATGCGCCGAGGACCCGCAGCAGCGTGCTCAACTCTGGGTTGCCGTCCTGCCCAAGCGTTCGATACAGCGATTCCCGCGAAAGGCCGGCTTCCCGGGCCACCCGCGTCATGCCGCGCGCCCGTGCGACCACACCGATCGCATCGGCAATGAAGCCGGGATCGTTGGAGTCCAGCGCATCAGTCAGATAAGCCGCAATCGCCTCCTCGGACTCGAGATAGGCGGCTGGATCAAACGGGCGCGTTTTGGTCGGCATCGTCTTCATCCTCCAAATCATCGAGCAACGCTTTCGCGAGCTTGATATCGCGATCCTGAGTGCGTTTGTCGCCTCCGCATAGCAGCACGATCAGAACGCTGCCGCGTTGCACGAAATAGACACGATACCCCGGCCCATAATCGACACGGAGTTCGCTGATACCCGCACCAACCGGACGAACGTCGCCCGGATTGCCATGTGCGAGACGTTGGACCCGCGCGGCGATGCGCGCCCGTGCCTGCGCATCGCGCAACCCGGACAGAAATTTCGAGAAGGTGTCTGTTTCTCGAATTCTGATCATCATAATACTGTGCTATATAAGATACATGCGGTCAAGGGCAAGCAAACTGATTTGCGGTCTATGATTTGCCTGTTCCCTGCGGCGGCCGGGGCGTCGTCTTCAAGTTGCGTGTACTTAACGACAACCGTCAGGTGACGGTTTACGCATGCCCATGATCCTGAAACCTCGCCACAAGTGCTTTGAGCGTCTTTTCTCCGAGGGAAACACCAGCTTACTCAACGCTCAATTGGCCGCGAAGTTGCGCCGAATGTTGATTATGCTTGATCCTGGCAAAGACCCATCGGCGTTGAACCTGCCGGGGTACCGGTTGCATCCCCTCAAGGGGGAACGAAGCGGCCAATGGTCGGCAACCGTATCGGGCAACTGGCGGCTGGTATTTGAATTTGAAGGCGAAAACGCCACCAACGTCGATCTTGTCGATTACCATTGATAAAGGGTAGCGCTATGCAGATGTATGACCCACCACACCCCGGCGAGATCATTCGCCAGGATTGTCTCGAACCACTCCACCTCACGGTAACGGCGGCGTGGCTTGGCGTGTCCCGTCAGTCGCTTTCGGAACTGCTCAACGGACATAACGGGTTGTCAGCGGAAATGGCGATCCGTTTGGAAAAGGCCGGATGGAGCAACGCGGAAACCTGGCCGGGCATCCGGCTTGCCCATGACCGTTTCCAGGCAAAGCGTAACGCGGATGCGATCACCGTACGGCCGTATCCGGTACATGAGTTGCCTGCTTCAACTTAAGCGATGCTTCGATCGGCGGAGCGAGCGGTGAAGTCCCCGGTCACAAACCAGGTCCAGGAATTCCGGTTCTTCACCACGGAGAATACCGAGACCCACCAAGGTGCACGAAGCGTGACATCGCCCGACACACCCTTTGTGTATCCTCGGTGGTCCTCTGCGTCCTTTGTGGTGAAAAAATGCGGCCCCGATCCCAGATTGTCCCCACCGGCCGCCCCGAACGACCGCCCCGCAACAAGACGCGAGGATGGTTGCCGAACGCTGAGATATGCTAAACACAGGCACGAGAATGAGAGGACCGAACAATGGCTGAGGAAACGGCAACATTAGGCGGCGGATGCTTCTGGTGTCTGGAAGCGGTGTTCAAGGACCTGCGCGGGGTCAGTTGGGTCATGTCCGGCTATGCTGCCGGCCAGACTCCGAACCCCAGCTATAAAGCCGTTTGCTCCGGCCAGACCGGCCATGCCGAAGTGGTGCAGGTGAAGTTCGACCCGGCGGAACTCGACTACGCCGATCTGCTGCGTGTGTTCTTCGCGATCCACGACCCAACCACCCGCAACCGGCAGGGCAACGACGTCGGCACGCAGTACCGCTCCATCATTCTCACCCACTCCGACGCGCAGGCGGCGACGGCACGGGGGGTGATGAACGAAATCACCGCGTCGAAGATCTGGAGCGCGCCCTTGGTCACCGAGCTTGAACCCGCCACGGTCTTCTATCAGGCCGAGGAGGAGCATCACGACTACTTCGAGCGCAACCCGTGGAGCGGCTATTGCCAGGTGGTCGTCGCCCCCAAGGTCGCGAAGTTCCGCAAGCAATTCACCGACAGATTGCGCAAGACGGCCTGAAGCCTTCATCCGTTTACCGACGACCGAGACCGATACCAAAAGCCGAGCGGGTGCCGGCGAAAGGGAGAAACGATGGACCTGAATTTTACGGATGAGGAATTGGCCTTTCGCGATGAAGCGCGCCGCTTTTTCCGCACCGCCATTCCCCAGTCGATCCGAGCCAAGGTCGCGGAAGGCGAAGGCCTGACCAAGGACGATATGGTTACCAGCCAGCGCATTCTGAACCAGCACGGGTGGTGCACGGTGAACTGGCCGGTCGCCTGGGGCGGTAAAGACTGGTCGCCGGTTCAGATCTATCTCTACCAGGACGAAATGCAGCAGGCGGACGTCCCGACGCCGATTGCCTTCAACGTCTCCATGGTCGGTCCCGTCATCGCCCAGTTCGGCAGTGAAGAGCAAAAGCAGCGCTTCCTGCCCGCCACCGCGAACGCGGACATCTTCTGGTGTCAGGGCTTTTCAGAGCCGGGATCGGGGTCCGACCTCGCGTCTCTGCGGACGCGCGCCGAACGCAAGGGCGATAAGTATATCGTCAACGGTCAGAAGATTTGGACCACGCTGGCGCAATATGCCGACTGGATTTTCTGCCTGGTGCGCACCGACACCGCGGTGAAGCAGCAGGAAGGCATCTCGTTCTTGCTGATCGACATGAAGACTCCGGGCATCACCGTGCGCCCGATCATCACCATCGACGGCGGTCGCGAGGTGAACGAGGTGTTCTTCGACAATGTCGAAGTGCCCGTCGAAAACCTGGTCGGTCAGGAAAACAAGGGCTGGGATTACGCCAAATTCCTGCTCGGCAATGAACGCACCGGCATCGCGCGCGTCGGCAACTCCAAGGCCAAGGTGATCCGGATCAAGGAACTGGCGTCGCTTGAATTCGCCGGCGGCCGCCCGCTGATCGAGGATACGAAGTTCCGCGAAAAACTTGCCGCCGTCGAGATCGAGCTCAAGGCGCTGGAAATGACCCAGCTTCGGGTCGTCGCCGATGAGCGTAAGTTGGAAAAAGGGCGGCAAAACCCGGCTTCGTCGATCCTGAAGCTGAAAGGCTCCGTCATCCAGCAGCAACTGACGGAACTGCTGATGGATGTCGTCGGCCCCTATGCCATGCCGTATCAACGGGACTTCGACGGCAACAACGAACCCGCGATCGGCCCTGAGTACGCGTCCGAGGCGGCGCCGATGTACTTCAACTACCGGAAGGTGTCGATTTACGGCGGCTCTAACGAAATCCAACGGAACATCATCGCCAAGGCGATTTTGGGTCTCTGATTTCAGCCTCTGTAAGGAATATACCGATGGATTTCGATCTCTCCGACGACCAACGTCTGCTCAAGGAAAGCGTCGACCGCCTGATCGCGGATCAGTACAAGTTCGAACAACGTAAGAAATATCTGACCGAACCCAAGGGCTGGTCCGACGCCGTTTACGCCCAGCTTGCCGAACTCGGCCTGCTCGGCTTGACGTTCGAGGAAACCCTCGGGGGTTTCGGCGGCGGTCCGGTCGAGACCATGATCGTGATGGAAGCCTTCGGGCGCGGTCTGGTGTTGGAGCCGTTTTTCCCAACCGTCATCCTGGGCGGCGGGCTGTTGCGACGGGCCGGTTCGCCCGGGCTGTTGGGTGGATTGGCGCCGGCGATTACGGCCGGCAAGCTGAAGCTCGCCTTTGCCCATATCGAACGTCACTCCCGCTACGATCTCGGCGATGTCGCAACGACCGCGCGCAAGGAAGGCGGCGCGTGGCTGTTGAACGGCGCCAAAAGCCTCGTGCTGCATGGCGATACCGCCGATAAGATTTTCGTGACCGCCCGCACATCCGGCGCGCAGCGCGATCGCGACGGCGTCGGCCTGTTCCTGATTGATGCCAACGCACCCGGCGTCAGCCGTCGCGGCTACTTCAACCAGGACAGGCTGCGGGCGGCGGAAATCACCTTGTCCAATGTGCGAGTCAGCGGCGATGGCGTTCTGGGCGAATCGATGCTGCCGACGATCGAACACGTGATCGACGAAGCGATCGCCGCACTCTGCGCCGAAGCGGTGGGGGCGATGCAGGTCATGCACGACACCACCCTGGACTATATGAAAACCCGCAAGCAGTTCGGACGCACGATCGGCTCCTTCCAGGTGCTGCAACACCGCTCCGTCGACATGCTCGTCGCGCTCGAACAGGCACGCAGCATGGCCATGTTCGCGGCGGTCATGGCTGCCGAGGAAAACCCGATCGAGCGTAAGCGCGCCATTGCCGCGGCCAAGGCGCAGATTGGTCGTTCGGGGCATCTGATCGGGGAAGAGGCGGTCCAGATCCATGGCGGGATCGGGATGACCAACGAGTACAGCGTCGGCCATTCGTTCAAGCGGATGACCATGATCGGGCAGATGTACGGCGATGCCGACGCGCATCTGGCGGTCCTGGCAAGTCTGGGCGGTCTCTTCGGTAAGGCGGCGTAAGCGCATGCGGGTTGCGCTGCTGGATCTGGACGGCACCCTGTCGGATTCCCGGCCGGGGATCGCCGCGAGTTTCCGGCACACATTGCGCGCGCTTGGGCACGATCCCGATACGGCGGGCGACCTGACCTGGGCGGTCGGGCCGCCGATCGCGGTGTCGCTGGCGCGGTTGCTGGAACCCTTCGGCGACGACCGCGTCGACGAAGCGCTGACGATCTATCGCAAGCAATACTCCGACGTCGGCCTGTACGATTGTTCCGCCTATCCCGGCATCGCGGCTATGATGAGCGCATTGCGCTCGTCTGGGGTCACGATGTGTATCGCGACCTCCAAACGGCGGGATTTCGCCGAACGCGTGATCGACCATCTCGGCCTGCGCGACGGGCTGTTGCGCGTCTATGGTGCCGAACCCGGCGGCGGGCTCGATCACAAGCACGATCTGCTCGCTCACATCCTGTCGGCGGAGGGATTCTCGCCCGCCGACTGCGTGATGGTCGGCGATCGGCTGCACGATATCGAAGCCGCGAAACTGAACACTATCCGCTCGATCGGCGTATTGTGGGGATACGGCGGTCGGGCGGAGCTGGAGGCGGCCGGTGCCGGCGCGATTGTCGCCGCGCCGGCGGAGGTTGTTCGGCTCGTCGTGGATTGATCGGCTAAACCACGCCGTTCCCGCGTAATGCGTCCACTTCGGCCGGACTCAGACCCAACCAGTCCGTCAGGACGTCTGCGGTGTGCTGACCCAGCATCGGCGAGGCCTCCAGCCGCGGCGGCTTGCCGTCGACCCGCACGGGCCAGGCCGGCATCTTGAATGGCTCGTACTTCGGATGGTGCATCGTCTGCATGATGCCGCGATCGTCGAAGCTGGTGTCGTTCTGCAATTCCATCGTGTCGAAGACGGCACCGGCCGGTACGCCGACGGCGCCGACCTGCTGCATGGCTTCCTGCTTGGTGCGTGTCCGGGTCCAGGTCGCGATGATTGCGTCGATCTCTGCCTCGTTCCTGACGCGGTCGTTGGGCGTCGCGTAGCGCGGGTCGTCGATCAAATCCTCCCGCCCCATCACCTTGCAAAGCCGCACCCAATGCTCCGGGTTCGCTCTGCTGGTCATGATGTAGACGTAGTCGTTGGAGCCGCCGGGCGCGCAGGGGTACAGTCCGGCGGGGGCATTGTTGGCGCCGCCGGGACGGGCGCCGTTGCGCTGAACGGGCTTACCCGTGCGCCCCTGGGTCGCGAAGTTCGTGCGCATGTAGTGCAGCATTGCGTCCTGCATCGCGACCTGCAGGCGAAATCCGACGCCGGTTTTATCGCGCTTGCGCAGGGCGGCGAGGATGCTGATCGCCATTGTCATGCCGGTGCCGGTATCGCCAAGCGACAGGCCCGGCTTGACCGGGGGACGGTCGCGTTCCCCCGTCACGCTGATCGTGCCCCCGGCGGCCTGCGCGATCATGTCGAAGGCCAGGCTGTGCTCGTGCGGGCTGCCTTCGCCAAAGCCCTTGATCTGGCAATAGATGATGCCGGGATTAAGCGCCTTGACCACGTCGTAGCCCAGGCCCAGTCGTTCGATGGTGCCGGGGGCCATGTTTTCCACGCAAATATCGGCCTTGCGCAGCAGGTCTTTCACCAGGTCCAGCCCCTGTGGAGACTTGAGGTTGACGGTGATCGACTTCTTGTTCGCGTTGAACATGTGGAAGTAATAGGGGTCGTCGTCGGGCTGGCCGGGGCGCAGGCGACGGCCCGGATCGCCCGTGCGCGGATTTTCGATTTTGACGACTTCGGCGCCGAACCAGGCCAAGGCCTCGGTGCAGGACGGTCCGGCTTCGAACTGGGTGAAGTCGACGACGCGCACGCCGGCCAGAAAATCGAGGGCGCTGCTATTGTCGGTCATACCGTGTGTTTCCCCGCCTGTTATTGGTCGGGGAACACGATGGCACAGGCAAGGGCGAGGTCAATGGCCGGACGCGGCGATGTCCGGCCATCGATCGGTCGTCAGGATTTCCAGCCTGTCATCGGCCAGGCGATCTTGGCGGCTTCCGGCGCGGCCGGCCAGATCGTTGCATAGTCCTTGCCCTGAAGCTGAGTCAGATACGTCGCGCTTTCGACATTCTGCCCGGTGTCATCGAATTTGACGCCGCGATAGCCGATGAACATCGCGCTGTTGGGCAGGTTGGTCGCCTGCAGCGCGGCTTGCAGCTTGGCCGGATCGGTGGAGCCGGCACGATTGATGGCATCCGCCAGCACGATGAATGCCTGCAACGAGCGACCGCTGACATCGGCGATCTCGTTGCCGGTCTTGGCCTTGTAGATGGCGTTCATCCCAGCCGACAGGCTGCCGGCCGGACCCAGGCTCCACACACTGCGGTTGACCAGGCCCTGCGAAATCCCGCCCACGGCCGGCAGGAAGGATGGATCGGAGAAGCCGGCGGAGTCGCCGATGATCATCGGCGGCAGATAATCCAGCGATTTCATGGTGCGCATGAACAGGATCGCGTCCGATGCGTAGCTGACGAACATCGCCACGGACGGGTTGGCCTGCTTCAATTGCAGGACCTGGGCCGAGACGTCCGGACCGTTGGCGCTATAGGGAATGCGGAGGCTGACCGGCAGACCGACGCGCTTGGCTTCGGCGGCGATGGCGTCACCGACCGAGGAGCCGTAGTCGGTATTTTCGTTCACGATCGCAATGTTATCGACGGTGCGACCGGCCTTTTTCTGCTCCAGCAGGAACCGCATGTAGCTGTCGGCGAAGTTGCTGGCGATCGGGGTGACGCGGAAGGTGAACTTGAACCCGCGCCCGGTGATGTTGGCCGCGACGGAGTCGGCGACGACAAAGGGAACGCCGTAGCGTTCGGCCACGGCGGTCGCCGTCATCGCGGTCGAAGAATGGTAGGACCCGAACAAGGCCGCGACCTTGTCGTTGGTGATCAGTCGCTGGGTCAAGGATTGCGCGACCGACGGATCGCCGCGGTGATCGACGTAAACCGCCTCGATCTTCGCGCCGCCGAGATTCGGCAATCCGGCGACGGTCCCGATCGGCAGGCCCTTCAGTTCCGGCCGACCGCTGTTGATGATCTCGATCGCGGTTTCCACGGCAACCTTCGCTTCCGCGCCGGACGCGGCGGAGTTTCCGGTCAGTGGGAACAACACGCCGACCTTAACGGTATCGGCGGCGCGAGCACGGGTCGATGCGATGATGGCGGGGGTCGCGAGCAGCAAAGTCCGACGGCGGATCATGGTAGAAAGCTCCCTGTTTCCTTGCAGTGCACAATGCAGGCGAACCAGGGGCTTCGCAACGCGAATGCTTACGTCGGCGGGGCGGGGATCGCGGAAATGATGACCTGGGCATAGGCGTAGGGATATTCGTCGGTCATGGTCAGCGCGACCTGAGCGATCATCCCCGCGGGTGTGATGGCGCGCAGCCGTTCCGCGGAGCCTCCGGTCATTTCCAGCGTCGGTTGGCCCCCCGGCAGATTGACGACGCCGAGGTTGGAGAAGAAGACGCCCTTGCGGAAGCCCGTACCCAGGGCCTTGGCGGCGGCTTCCTTGGCCGCGAAGCGCTTGGCGAAGGTCGCCGCGCGGATTTTTTCCGTGCGGCGCATGGCCTTGGCGCGCTCCAGGTCGGTGAAGACACGTTGCAGAAAACGGTCGCCGTGCCGTTCAATCGCCGCCTCGATCCGGCGGATGTCGCAGATGTCGGAACCGAGACCGAGAATCATGCCGTCGCCCGTTCCACCGTCTTGATGCCGTTCAGGCCGCGCAGCCCGGCGATCACCTTGGTCAGATGCGTGACGTCGCGGACATCGACATCGACCAGGGTTTCCATGAAATCCTGCTGCCGGTGCACGATTTTCAGATTGGCGACGGCGCCGTCGTGTTTCGCGATGCCGTTGGTCAGATTGGCGAGCGCGCTGCTTTCATTGCCCAGGATGACGCTGATGCGCGCGGTATAGCCCGGCGGCTTACCGTCGGATCGTCCGCGGCCGAGGGCCTCGTAATTCCAGTCCACATCGATGAAGCGTTCCGGCGTCGCGGAAAATCCGTTCAGGGTCTGGCAGGTTCGACCGTGGATCGTCACCCCCTTGCCGGTCGTGACGATGCCGACGACTTCGTCGCCCGGCACCGGGTGGCAGCAGCCGGCGAAACTGTAGGCCATGCCCGGCACCAGTCCGGTCACCGGCATGTCGTTGTCCAGCCGGGTCGAAGGCCGTCCGCCGCGCGGCATCATCGGCGGCATCATGCGCGCGCTGGCGGGGGTCTGACGCAACTCGGGGTATGCCGCATGCACGATATCGCGCGGCATCTGGCTGCCGCTGCCGATCGCCACGTACAGATCGTCGGCGGTCGCGAATTTCAGCGTCTTCAGAACCGGTTCCAGCGCCTTTTCCGACCCGTCGACGCCGGCCTGACGGAATGCCTTGATCAGCTCGGACCGGCCGAGGTCGCGATTTTCCTGACGCTGCTCCTGGTGCACGAAGCGCCGGATGCGCGCGCGCGCCTTGCCGGTGACGACGAAGCGTTCCCATTGCGGCGACGGTGTTCCGCCGCGCGCCGTCATGATTTCCACTTGATCGCCGTTCTGCAGTTGGTGCCGCAGCGGCAGCAACCGGCCATTGATTTTGGCGCCGACGCAGGTGTCGCCCACCTGGCTGTGGACCGCATAGGCAAAATCGATCGGTGTCGCGCCGCGTGGCAGCGGGATCAGCCGGCCTTTCGGGGTGAAGCAGAAAACCTGATCTTCGTAGAGTTCCAGTTTGGTGTTTTCGAAAAACTCCTCTGGCGCGGAGGAGTTTTCGAGGATTTCCAGCAGGTCGCTGACCCAACCAAACTGCTGTGCATCGCGTCCGTTGGTTTTCGGGTCGTCGGTCTTGTAGACCCAATGCGCGGCGACGCCGTTTTCGGCGACGTTGTTCATGTCCGCCGTGCGGATTTGTACTTCGATCTTTTGATTGCGCGGCTCGCGCAGCGTGACCCCGGTGTGAAGGCTTTGATAGCCGTTGGACTTGGGGGTCGAGATATAATCCTTGAAGCGGCCGGATATGACGGGATAGGCCGAATGAACGGCACCCAGCGCCGCGTAGCAGTCGCCTTTCGTGGGCATGACGACCCGAAACGCCATCAGGTCGGAAAGCTGTTCAAAGGCCACGTTGCGGCGGTGCATCTTCTCCCAGATGGAATAGGGGGATTTCTCCCGCCCGGTCACTTCGATCGGTTCGACGCCGGCTTCTCGACACACGCGGATCAGTTCCAGCCGCACTTCGTCGATGACATCGGCGCCTTGGCCGCGCAGGAAGTTAAGCCGAGCCTGGATTGTGGCGAAGGCTTCGGGTTCGAGCTGCATGAAGGAGAGGGTTTGCAGTTCGGTCTTGACCGCATCCATACCGATGCGTTCGGCCAAGGGAGCGTAGATGTCCATGGTTTCGCGGGCGATGCGCAACCGGCGTTCCGCCTTTTCCACGAAATGCAGCGTGCGCATGTTGTGCAGACGGTCGGCGAGCTTGACCAGCAGGACCCGGATATCGCGGCTCATGGCCAGGACCAGCTTGCGGAAATTTTCTGCCTGCTTGGTGCGGTCGGACTGGAGTTCCAGGCGGGTCAGCTTGGTGACGCCGTCCACCAGCCCGCCGATTTCCTTGCCGAAGCGGGTTTCGATGTCCTTCAGTTTGATCGGCGTGTCTTCGATGACATCGTGCAGCAGGCCGGTCACGATGGATGCCGTGTCGAGCCGGTAGCCGGCCAGGATATCCGCGACGGCGACGGGATGCGTTATATAGGGGTCGCCGTTGTCGCGACGCTGGCTGCCATGCGCCTGCATCGCCAGGACGTATGCGGCGTCGATCAGGTCGGTATTGGCGCGTGGGTCATAGGCGTGGACTTTTTCCGTCAGTTCGAACTGGCGGATGATGGACGGACGAGCGCGGGCCTCGGCGTCCGAGGCGGGCAGTCCTTCCGGAGCGAACGCGACGGAGGGCGCGGGGAGCGGGGTCTCGCTTCCTGCACCGCCCGATCGCATGTCCGTCTACCGACGCGGCCGGCCGGCGAGTTCGGCCTCGATCGCTGCTTCCAGGTCTTCCGGCGACAGATCGTCCGCCTGATCGGGCAGGCCGGAGGCTTCTTCTTCCGCGGTGATGTCCTGCAGGCCGAAGATATTCTGGTCGGTCGGGATAAGATCCAGCACTTCTTCGTCGGCGGGTTCCGGTTCGGGAGCGCGCGACAGGGAGCGGATCAGGTCCTGTTCGATCTTCGGAAGTTCGATGGTCTCTTCGGCGATTTCGCGCAAGGCGACAACCGGGTTCTTATCGTTGTCGCGATCGACCGTCAGTTCTTCCCCCCGGCTGAGGTTACGGGCGCGCTGCGCGGCCAACAACACCAGTTCGAACCGGTTGGGGACTTTCTCGACGCAATCTTCGACGGTGACACGCGCCATGCGCTCAGTCTCCAGGCCTGATCATTAGGGAACAGGGTAGCTAAAACAACGGCGGTCGCTTTGCAAGGCTTATAGCGCGTCGATCTGCTGCGCCGGCAACCTCTCCAGCAGTTCGCCCGCCGTCAGCCCCAGCAGGGGATGTCGCCAAGACGGTGCCGCGTCGCGCAGCGGTGCCAGCACGAACGCCCGTTGATGCGCCCGAGGATGAGGCAGGATCGGATCGGGGGCGGCGCGGACGAGATCGCGGATACCGATCAGGTCTAGGTCCAAGGTCCTTGCCGCGTTCGCCGATCCCCGAACCCGTCCGAACAACGCCTCGATCCCATGCAACGCGGCCAGCAACGCCGCGGGATCGTCGACCGCGCCGACAAGCACCGCGACCCCATTGATATAGGGCGGCTGGCCCGATGGCGGGATCGGCGCGGATTGATACCAACGCGACAACCCCTTGACCCGCAAACCCGGCAGGGAGTCCAGCGCCGCCACCGCGCGTCGGCAGGTTTCCAGCGGCGCGGAGTCATCGGGGCCGGGAAGATTGGCCCCGATCGCGATCAAAATTGGCTGGAGCGGCCGGTACAACGCGGTTTCACTCTTCAGTAAGGTTCCGGACATGTATACTCTGGCCTAATCAGGGTTTAGCAGGCCAGGGCACGAAGTCTCGGTGCGATGGTAGGGCCAAACTTCATATCGCATAAGGCTGGGTTCAATGCATTTTTTACCGGGCGAACGGGTCGCCTTGTTCATCGACGGTGCAAACCTCTATTCCGCGTCAAGAAATCTTGGCTTCGACGTGGATTATCGCAACCTGTTGGAGTATTTCAGACGCAAGGCGCACGTTATACGGGCGTATTACTACTCCGCCGTCCTCGAAACCGACGAATATTCGCCGCTGAAGCCCCTGACCGATTGGCTGGCCTATAACGGCTATACTCTGGTCACCAAGCCCGCCAAGGAATTCACCGACGCCACCGGACGGCGCCGCGTCAAGGGCAATATGGATATCGAAGTCGCCGTCGATATGCTGGAACTCGCCGACAAAATCGACCACGCCGTGCTGTTCAGCGGCGATTCCGATTTTCGTCGACTGGTGGAAGCCGTGCAACGCCGCGGCGTCAGGGTATCGGTCGTTTCATCCATACGAACCAGCCCGCCGATGGTCGCGGACGAACTGCGCCGTCAGGCCGACCAGTTCCTCGAACTCGCCGAAATCTCCCCGGAGTTCACCCGTCGACAGGGAGAGGTCCGCCCGCGGCCCATGCCGGCGCGCGGCACCCCGGCCGATCCGTTTGTCGATCCGCACGACGGCGCGTGAGTATCCCCACCCCGGGTGCCGATTGCGCGCTCTGTCCTCGTCTGGCCGATTACCGCCTCGCCAATCGCACCGCGCACCCGGATTGGTTCAACGCCCCGGTTCCCAGCTTTGGCGACCTCGGCGCGCGCTTGCTTGTCGTGGGCCTTGCCCCCGGCGTTCGCGGTGCCAACCGCACCGGCCGACCCTTCACCGGCGATTTCGCCGGCATGCTGCTCTATCAAACCTTGACCAAGTTCGGATTGGCGGAGGGAACCTACGGTGCCGATCCCACCGATGGCCTGACCCTGCGGGACTGCCGGGTCACGAACGGCGTCCGCTGCGTTCCGCCGGGCAACCTGCCGACCCCCGCCGAAATCGGCGCATGCAACCCGTTCCTCGTCGCCGAACTGGCGGCCATGCCGAATGTGAAGGCCGTTCTGGCGCTGGGCGGGGTCGCGCACCGCGCCGTGCTGCGAGCCTGTGGACTGCGCGCCGGCCATGTCGCGTTTCAGCACGGCGCGTTGCATCGCCTGCCGAACGGTCTGATGCTGGCGGACAGCTATCACGTTTCCCGCCTCAACACGAACACCGGGCGGCTGACGCCGGCGATGTTTGAGGGCGTGGTCGATGCGCTGCGAGATGTCCTGGTTAAAGATATATATTGAATGAACCTTTGATCGGGCGCAGCCTGCGCCCATGGATCACCCACGCTTTTCTGAGATCACCGACGAGACCATCGTCGTCCTGGTCGACACTTTCTACGATGCCGTCCGCGCCGACGAACGGCTTGCCCCCGTCTTCAACGGCATGATCGCGGCCGACGCATGGCCCGCGCATCTTGAACGCATGTACGCCTTCTGGTCGTCGGTCATGCTGACGTCCGGTCGCTACAAGGGTAATCCCGTCGCGGTGCACCGGCAGGTCTCGGGGATCGATCCGTCCTTGTTTCCCCACTGGCTCGACCTGTTTGAAGCCACGGCCGATCGCCTGTTTGTGGCTGCGTTGGCCGATGAATTCGCCGTCCGCGCCGCGCGCATCGCGGAGAGTCTGCGCCTCGCGCTGTTTTTTCGACCGAGCGAGCCTTGGCCGGACGATCTGCGAAACCGCCCAAGGCCGGCCCGATGCGCCTGACAGGCTTTACCGACTTCGCGCTTCGAACGTTGATCTATCTGGCGGTGCGCCCGGACCGCTTATGCACGATCGCCGATGTAGCCGGAGATTTTGGCATCTCCGACAGTCATCTGACCAAGGTCGTGCATCACCTGGCCCGAACCGGGGAGATCGAGACGGTGCGCGGGCACGGCGGCGGCATGCGTCTCGCTCGCGCCGCGCAGTCCATCAATGTCGGATCCGTTGTCCGTCAGGCGGAACCCGACATGGAACTCGCGGCGTGCTTCGACCAGGGGAAAACCTGCGCCATTGCTCCCGCCTGCGTATTGCGAGGGGCTTTGGCGGAGGCTTTATGCGCCTTTCTGGCGGTGTTGGACCGCTATAGCCTGGCCGATCTGGTCGCCGACCGAAGCGGCCTCGAAACCCTGCTGGGCATCGATCAGCCCAGGGCCGAAGCGATCGCCTGAGTCAGCGTCGGCCCCTCCGGCTCTTCGCCGGACCCGTACGTGCCGACAATACGACCGTCCCGGCCGATCAGAACCTTGTTGAAGTTCCACGACGGTTCCCACCCGGTTTGTTGCTTGACCCAGGCATAGAACGGTTCCGCCTTTCCGCCGCGGACGGACACGATGCCTGTCAACGGGAACTCAATCCCAAAGCGCGTCTCGCAGAACGCCTTGATCGTCCCGTTATCCGCCGACTCCTGATTGAAGTCCCCGCTCGGCGCCCCAATGACCGTCAGGCCGGCGCCCGATCGCGCGGTGTGCAGTTTCTCCAACGCTTCGTACTGGTAGGTGTAGCCGCAGAAGCTGGCAGTATTCACGATCAGCAGCGCGCGGCCCTTGAACGCGGACAGTTCGATCCTGCCGCCCTCGATGGACGGGAAGCTGAAATCCCAGACAGTCTTTGTGTCGGCGGCCGCCATGGTCAATCCTCCGGCAAGGGCTGCGAGAACGGTTCGGCGGGTCGGATCAGCCATAGCGCTCTTCCAGCCACGGATCGCCGTTGTTGTGATAGCCGCGCACTTCCCAAAAGCCGGGATGGTCGCTGATGGTGAAGTTGATGCGGCGGATCCACTTGGCCGATTTCCAGAGGTACAGTTTCGGCACCAGCATGCGCACCGGCCCGCCATGGGCGCGGGAAATCGGCTTGCCTTCCCATTCGTGCACCAGGAACACATCGGGCTGATCGAACTGATCCAGCCGGATGTTCGTTGTGTAGCCGTCATGGGCATGAAAGATCACGAAATTCGCGTCTGGCTTCGGCTGCACGATGGCCAACAGATCGCGCGCCGACACGCCTTTCCAATGATTGTCGTAGCGCGACCACTGCGTGACGCAGTGCATGTCGGAGACGCTTTCGGTCTGCGGCAGCGCCATGAATTCGGTCAGATTGAGACTGAGCTTGTTTTCCACGACGCCATCGACGTCGAGGCGGAATTTCTCGGGGGTGACATTGGGCTCAACGCCCAGGTCCAGGATCGGCCAGTCCTTCACCAGGCGCTGTCCGGGCGGAAGACGTTCCCAGGCCGGGTCGGCGGTTGCCCCGGTCAGAAGACGACCGTCACGCGCCCATTCCTGCTTCTTTTCGATCAGCTTGTCACGGATCGCGCCCGTCGAGTCGATATCGTCGGTCATGACCTCTGTTCTCCGTCTCCAAGGGAAATCGGGACGATCCCGATCCCGGACCAGGTGCGCTCCATTTTAACCGCGGGCGCGCATCAGGCGAGCCTTGTCGCGCGCCCAGTCCCGATCGGCGATCGCGTGGCGCTTATCCTGCTTCTGCCGCCCCAGCCCCACCCCCAGCACCACCTTGGCCCTGCCCTGGTCGTTGAAGTGGATTTCCAGCGGTACCAGGGAAACGCCCTGGCGTTGCACCTGGCCCAGCAGTTGGGCGATTTGCTTGTGTTTCAAAAGGAGTTTGCGCGGCGCGCGGGGTTCGAAGCGCGATAGCACGCCGCCCTGGTATTCCGGGATGTAGGAGTTGAACAACCACATCTCTCCGTCGCGTTCGCCGGCCCAGGCTTCCGTCAGTGTCGCTCGGCCCAGGCGGAGCGATTTTACCTCCGGCCCTTTCAGCACAATACCGGCTTCGACCGTCTCCTTGATCGAATAATCGAAGCGCGCTTTACGATTTTGCGCCGCGATCCCGTGCGAAATCATGCCTTTTTTGTTTTTCGCTTCGGCCATGGCGCGTCGATCGAAATCCTCTGAAAACGGAAACGGGGGCGGAAGTTCCGCCCCCGTGACCGCATTATGTGGCGTGCCGAAGCGGTTAGTTCAACAATCCGACTTCGGTCATCACGGCGCGCACGCGATCGCGCGTCGGTCCCATCAGCGGGGCGAGCGGCAGGCGGCAGTATTCCGAGGTCTTACCCAGCAGCGAGGCAGCGAACTTCACCGGGCCGGGGCTGGTTTCGGAGAACAACGCGTCGTGCAGCGGCACAAGCCGGTTTTGAATGGCCATGGCACCGGCCAGATCGCCGTTCATGAACGCGGTCTGCATGTCGCTGCACAGGCGCGGCGCGACGTTGGCCGTCACGCTGATGCAGCCGACGCCGCCGGCGGCGTTAAAGCTCAGCGCCGTGTGATCTTCGCCCGACAACTGGCAGAAATCGTCGCCGCAGGCGCGGCGAGTGTGCAGCGGACGCACCAGGTTGGCGGTCGCGTCCTTCACCCCGACGATGTTCTTGTGCTTCGCCAAGCGAGCCATCGTTTCCACCGACATGTCCACGACGCTGCGCGGGGGGATGTTGTAGATGATGATCGGCAGATCGACGGCGTTCGCGATCGCCATATAGTGCAGATACATGCCTTCTTGCGTCGGCTTGTTGTAATAGGGCGTGACGATCAACGCGGCATCGGCACCGGCCTGCTTCGCGTGGCGGGTCAGCTCGATCGCCTCGGCCGTGCTGTTGGAGCCTGCGCCCGCGATGACGGGGACGCGGCCGTTGGAAACCTCGACCGCGATTTCCACCACGCGCCGATGTTCGTCGTGCGACAAGGTTGGGCTTTCCCCGGTGGTGCCGACCGGCACGATTCCATGGGTCCCTTCCTTGATCTGCCATTCGACGAAGTCGGCATAGGCTTTCTCATCGACCGACCCATCTTCCCGCATGGGGGTGATCAGAGCAACGAGCGATCCCTTGAACATGGCCCTCTCCTGAGCAATTTGCGCCTTTTGGCGGAAGCGCCACAAGCTAGGCGCGCGATTGATGCGCCGCAAGGCTCTCTTGCGCTAGAAAGCTCCCATGCACGTCGCGACTCGCCTGACCACGGTCTGTGCCGTACTCTTTTCGGTTGCCTGTCCCGCTTTCGGCCAGGACCCAAAGGTGCAGGACAATCATGCGAACCCGATGGCGGCGATCCGCGCCGATCGGTGGGAGGAAGCGCAAACGATTGCCGCCGTCGCCCCCGATCCGCTGGCCGAAACGCTGGTGCGATTTTACCGCATGATGGCCCCCGGTGCCGCGACCGCGCAGGAAATCGCCGCGTTCATGCGCGATCACCCGGATTGGCCATCGCAGAACATCCTGGAACGACGGCGCCAGGAGGCCATCGCGCAGGAGCCGGACGATCGTAACGTCCTGGACCAGTGCACTCTGGCGCGCCCGTCGCAGGGCATGGCGCTGCTGCGCTGTGCGGAGGCGTTGGCGAATGCGGGACGCACCGCCGACGCGACCGCCGCGGCGCGCGACGCCTGGATCGGCGCGCTGTCGGACTCCAATCAGGAGATCGGATTCTTACGCCGATGGAGCGGCATACCCACCGCGCAAGACCAATGGACGCGCTTTAACCGCCTGATCTGGCACGACCAGCCCGCCGCCGCGCGTCAGGTCGCGCGCCTGGAAACCGAACAGCGGAAATTGGCTGAAGCACGACTGGCGCTTCGCCGCGACGATCCGAATGCGCTTGCGCTCGTCGACGCCCTGTCCGCCGGCGACCGCGCCGAATCGGGTCTGATCCACGATCGGCTGCGCTATCTGCGCCGCACCGATCGTTCGGCCGAGGCGGCGGAGCTTTGGCGCGAGGCCGGGAATGCCGCGCAGCGCGCCGAACCGGACCATCTGGCGGAGTTTTGGTCCGAACGCCATCTGATCGCGCGGAAACTGCTGAAAGAGCGCGATGACGCGAATGCCTATGCGATCGTCGCCGGCCATGGGCAGGTGTCCACCGAAGCGGTGACGGAAGCGGAGTTTCTCGCGGGCTTCATCGCGCTGCGCCGTCTGAACGATCCTGCTTTGGCGCGACGCCATTTCCAGGCACTCGCCGATGCGTCCAAGGCCGCGATCACGCAGGGGCGCGCGCATTACTGGATCGGGCGAAGCGAGCAGGTGGCCGGTGGCGACCCGACGGCAAGCTGGCGCAGGGCCGCCGCCTGGCCGACAACGTTTTACGGCCAGCTCGCCGCGCTTGCCCTGGGCGAGGACGTTGGAAAACTCGCCGAACGCATCAGGGGTTTGAAAGACCCGGCCTGGACGCAGGACGCGGCCCGAGGCTTTGCGAGCCACGAGGTCGTGCGCGCCGCCGAACTCCTCGCATCCTGGGGAGAGCCGAAGCGCGCTCGCTCGTTCCTGCTGCGCATGGACGAACTGGCGCAGTCGCCGGCGGTCAGGACGATGACCGCCGAACTCGCCTTGAAGCTGGGCGTGCCGGATACCGCCGTTTTCGTCGCCCGCCGTGTCGGGCGCGACGGCGGCATGCTGCCGCGCACCGGATGGCCCATGGCGTTTGAGCCTCCCGGTCCGCTGGACCCGGCGGTCGCGCTGGGAATCATGCGGCAGGAAAGCAGCTTCGATACCGCCGCGATCAGCTCCTCGGGGGCGCGCGGATTGATGCAACTGATGCCCTTCACCGCGCAATCCGTCGCCAAGCGGTTGGGTATTCCGACCTCGCTCGCGACGTTAACCGGCGATCCCGCGCATAACATGCGGCTGGGAACGCGATACCTGACCGAGGTCCTGGACAAGTTCGGCGGCGCGCTGCCGCTTGCGGCGGCCGGCTACAACGCGGGTCCCCATCGGGTCGATCAATGGCTGCGCGACTATGGCGATCCGCGAACCGGACAGATCGCCATGCTGGATTGGTTGGAACAGATACCGTTCCATGAAACGCGCAACTATGTGCAGCGGGTACTGGAAAACGTCGTCATCTACCGTGCGTTGCGAGGCGATCCGACGCCGACGATGATGGCCCAATGGGCGCGCTGACTCGGCACATCTCGGCGTGGGACGGATTGCCGCTGCTGGTGCGCGAATGGGACAGCGGCGGGCGGTTGACCCCGGTTCTGTGCCTTCCGGGCTTGGTCCGAACCGGAGAGGATTTCGGCGAGCTGGCGAGCGCGCTCTGCACTGAACGACGGGTCGTCTCCTTGGATTACATGGGGCGCGGCGGATCGGGACGCAGCCGAGACGTCGATCGCTACGCCGCCGAAGACTGCGTCAACGATATCCTGGATGTCTGCGCCGCCCTGCATCTGCACCAGGCGATTGTCGTCGGTACCAGCTTCGGCGGCCTGCTGGCGATGGGTATCGCGACGGCCCGTCCGACCTTGCTGCGCGCCGTCGTGCTGAACGATATCGGGCCGGATATCGGCCCGGACGGCGCGACGTTCGTGCGCGCCTTCGTCGCCGCCGATCCCGCGTTCGCGTCGCTGACCGACGCCGCCGCGTGGCTGCGGACCCATCTGCCGCCACTGTCCCTGACGACGGACGCGCAATGGCTGCGGATGGCCGAATTGACCTACGCGCAAGGCCAGGACGGCCGGTTTCATCCGACCTGGGATACGCGCATCGCCAGGCTTCTCGATCGTCCCACGCCCGATTTGTGGCCATTATTCGGTGCCTTGGCCCATGTCCCGCTGCTTCTGGTGCATGGCCAGGTGAGTACCGTATTGCTGCCCGAAACAGTCAGGCGCATGCAGACTCTGCGTCCCGATATGACCGTCGTATCGCTGCCGGGTATCGGGCACGCGCCGACGCTGAGCGAACCGTCGGTGATGGAGAAGATCGTGGCATTGCTGAAGGCTGTGGGATGAATGTTGCACGCTTCGTCGCCTCCGGCGGCGGGATAGGCTATGCGCCGGTCGCGCCGGGAACCGTCGCCTCGGCGGCGGCGCTGCCGGTTGGGATGGCTCTTTACTGGCTTTCACCCTGGCTTTTGCTGGGGGTCGCCCTGCTGACCATCGTCGGGGGAGTCTGGGCTATCCAGGCGGCGGGCATCGACGACGATCCGGGCTGGGTCGTCATCGACGAATATGCCGGGCAATGGATTGCGCTCCTCGGCCTGGGCGCGCTGTCGATTGCGGGCGTCGCCGCGGCTTTCCTGCTGTTTCGTCTGTTCGACGTGACGAAGCTCGGCCCGGTCGGCTGGGCCGATCGCCGTCACGATGCGATCGGCGTTATGGCGGACGATGTCATTGCCGGAGTGCTGGCGGCGCTGTTGCTGCTGGCCGCGCGATGGACGCCGCTTGCGCCGTGGCTTTAGCCGACCCGTCTATTTCGACGAAATTCTCCGATCGGGACGTGACAGTCGCGGCGCGCCCGGCTTGAATAGCGCGATGGACGTGCCCGTAGATCGTATCGCCACGCAGGAAGTTCCGCCGGTTCTGGTTGACAGGCCGGCGATCCATACCAGTCCCGTCATTTTCGCCTCGCCGCATTCCGGTCGCTGCTACAGTTCGGCCTTTTTGGCGTCGTCCCGGCTGGATGCGCTGAACCTGCGACGCAGCGAGGACTGCTTTGTGGACGAGCTGTTCGCCGCCGCGCCGGAACACGGCGTGCCTTTGCTGTCAGCGACCTTCCCGCGGGCTTATTGCGACGCGAACCGCGAACCCTGGGAACTCGATCCCACGATGTTCGAAGACACGTTGCCGCCCTGGGTAAACACAACCAGCCCGCGGGTCGGCGCCGGCCTGGGCACGATCGCGCGCGTTGTCGCGTCCGGCGAAGCGATTTATCGCGCCCGCCTGAACTTCGCGGAAGCGGAGCGCAGGGTGGACGCATTGTGGCGCCCGTATCACGACACGCTGACGTCGTTGATCGGTGGGGCAAAAGCGCTGTTCGGGTGCTGCCTGCTGATCGACTGCCATTCCATGCCCTCCAACGCGCAACCCACGCGCGGCGGCGTTCGGCATGCCGATTTTGTCCTGGGCGATGCGCATGGCTCCGCGTCGACTCCGCGCGTGACTCGCCATGTCGAGCGCCTGCTGACCGACCTCGGCTATGTCGTGCGCCGTAACGATCCCTATGCGGGCGGGTTCGTCACCCGGCACTACGGGCGCCCGCGCGACCATGTGCATGCTTTGCAGATTGAAATTTCGCGCGACCTGTATATGGACGAGGCGCGCATCGTACGTTTACCAACGTTCGACGCGCTGCGGCGGGATATGACCACGGTGATAGCGTCCATTGTCCGCGAAGCCCCTGATCTGATTTCGCCCTGACCCAACGGCCGAGGACACAGACCGTATGCCTCTTAAGATTCAGCCTGCCGTGATCGGCTGCGTGATCCGTCCGGTGATCACCGGGCGTGACCGCTCCCTCGAAGAGATCATGTACGATACCGCCCAGTTGGCCTTGGCCGACGCGGGAATCACGATCGACGATATCGACGGCATCGTTGTCGCCTCCAACGATCAGTTCGACGGACGCGCGATCTCGGTGATGATGGCGTCATCCGCGCTTGGCGGCGTCGATCGCGACATTCTGTCCACGCCGTCGGCGTCCGAGCATGCTTTTGTCCTCGGTGCCCTCCGCGTCGCGTCCGGCCAGTATCGGACGCAGTTGATCGTATCCTGGAGCCCGACGGAGGCATCGTCGCTGTCGGAAGCGCAGCGTCTGGGCGCCGATCCCTATTATCACCGCGCCTTGCCGCTCGATGAATTGTCGTCGCACGCGCTGCAGGCCGCGGCGTTGGAACATGCGGTTCCCGGCGCGCGCGCCATGGCGCAGGCCGTCGTCGCGAAAAATCGCCGCCACGGCGAAGCGGCCTATCCCGGCCTGGCCGGACAGGGCGCGCGCGGCAACGCGCGGTGGCCGATCGCCGCCGATATGACCACCGCCCCGGTGACCGGCGCGGTCGGCATTATCCTGGCCAGTCCCGAGTTCGTGCGGGAACGCGGCGTTGCGGCGCCGGCGTGGCTGCGCGGCATGGGCTGGGCGACGGAGGCCGCGTTCCTCGGCGACCGCGATCTCGCGACCGCGCCCGCCCTCGCCGAAGCGGCGCGCCAGGCCTATGCCGATGCCGGCGTGACCGCGGCGGATATCGATGTCGCGGAAATCGTCGATGCATCGCCCTATGCCGAACTGCTGGCCTACGAAGCGCTGTCGCTCGCGCCGCGGTCGGAATGGGCGGCGCGATTGGCCGACGGTTCGTTCGGCGCGGGCGGACGCCTGCCGGTGAACCTGTCGGGCGGCGTGCTGACCTATAATCCGGTGTTCTGCACCGGCCTGATCCGCATCGCGGAGATCGCCAATCAGGTGCGCGGGCGCGCCGGGACGCATCAAAAGCCGGGCGCGAAACTTGGGATCGCGCAGGCGGGAAGCGGCTTCGCCATGCAGTATCAGGCCGCGGTCATTCTGGGAAAGGAGGCGCGGGCATGAGCGATCGCGTTGGCATTATCGGGATCGGTCAATCCCATTTCCGTTCGCGCCGCGACGATGCGTCTTACCCCGACCTCGTTCGCGAAGCGGTGGTTCTGGCCATGGCGGATGCCGGGTTGGAACTGGACGCGATTCAGGCCGTCGTCTACTCGCTGTCGCCCGATGCCATGGTCGGCATCGGCAACGCCGAACGCCTCGGCGTCGATGCGGTCGGCGGGCGCAACAAGCGCTTTCTGCGGATCAATACCGGTGGTTCCACCGGCATCTCCTCGGTTGCGGCGGCCTACTACCATGTCGCTTCCGGCGCCTGCGATGTCGTGCTGACCGCCGGGGCGGACAAGGTCGGCGAATGCGGCGATTCCCAGACCGTGCTGAACAAAATCTGGGACCCGACGTACGAGCGTGCGTTGCCGCTGGGCACGATCAACATGCTGGCCATGTCGGCCGTTCGCTACATGAAAAACACCGGCATGACGCAGGAGGACATGGCCCGCGTCGTGGTCAAGAACCGGCGCCATGCCTCGCTGAATCCGAACGCGCATTTGCGGAAGGAGGTCACCATCGACGACGTCATGGCGTCGCGACTGATTTCCTGGCCGATCAAGCTGATGGATTGCTGCCCGCAATCGTCGGGCGGGGCCGCGATGGTCCTGGCGTCGGAAAAGTTCATTCGCGACAACCATCTGGACGCGGTCTGGATCACCGGCCTCGCGCATTGTGCCGAAACGTACTGGATGGGCGACCGCATGGGGATCAACCCGACCGCGGAGCACGCGGATGCCCACGCCCTGCGCCGCTCGTTCGAGCGCAGCTACAAGATGGCCGGCATCACGAACCCGCCGAAGCAGGTGCAGGTCGCGGAATTGTACGCGCCGTTCAGCAACACGGAGTTCCATGCCATCGACGCGGCGGGCCTTTGCGACATCGGTGCGTCCGTACCGATGATGCGCGAGGGACAGTTTGAGTTGGGCGGCTGGATTCCGGTGAATTGCTCCGGCGGGACGCTCTGCACCAACGCCATTGCCGTCACGGCGATGGCGCGGGTGGCGGAAACCGCGCTCCAGGTATGGGGCAGAGCGGGGGATCATCAGGTCAAGGGGGCGAAACTGGGAATCGCAAGCGGTAACGGCGGCGATCATCAGATTTTCGGCACCATGGTTATCGAAGCATAAGACGGGAGCGGATAATGGAACTTCTCGGTCGCCAGGAAGTCTGGAACATCACCTACGATCACGCTCTCGGCGAAACCGCGAGCTTCTTCTTTGGCCAAATTCGCGACAACAAACGGCTGTTCGGCCGTCGTTGCGCGAAGTCGAACCGCGTGCTGGTGCCGCCGCGGGCGTTTTCGGACGAAACACTGCTGCCGACCACGGAATGGGTGGAAGTCGGCCCCGCCGGTAAGATCGAGGCCTTCACGATGGTCTACGAAGCCTTCAATAACCTGCCGGATCCGCCGTATGCGTTCGGCTATGTCCTGCTGGACGGCGCCGACACGGCCTTGGGCGGGTATTTCAAGGGCATCGATCTGTCCGATCCGGACGCGGCCGCCGCGAAACTGGCGATCGGCACGCGCGTGATGACGAAGTTCCGCGAGGTCCGGAAGGGCGACGCGTTGGACTTTTGGTTTGAGATTGCCTGACCCTATTCCGGGCGTCGCAGCCGAGCGTAGAGCACGACCGATCGCGGTTGACCGCCCACGAATGTCCAGTCTCGCATCAGACCTTCCGGCACGAACCCGAGCCGTTGCGCGAGACTCGCGGACGGGATGTTCTCGGGTTCGATGCGGGCTTCGATCCGGTGCGTGCCGAGTGCCTGGAAGCAATGAGCCAGCAGCGCGGTCATTGCCTCGTGCGTGAAGCCCTGTCGGCGCCACGGCGTGGCGACGATCCATCCCACGGCCAGACGGCGCGCCGCAGGCTGGCGGCCATGGTAGTTCACCATGCCGATCATCCGGTCGTCGTCTCGTAGCGTGACGGCAAAGGTGGCATGCCATTGCGGATCGGCTGTCGTGGATTGGCGCAGGCGCGCGGTTGTTTCGGCCAGATCGGCCGAGGGCGGAGAGTCCCAGTACCGCATCGATTCCGCATCGCCATAACAGGCGTGCAATGCCGGCACATCGGCCTCTTGCAGCCCGCGCAAGCGCAGCCTTGGGGTTTCCAGGGTCGGAAGGTCAGCCACGGGTCGCCTGCCGCGTCACGACCCCAACCGATAGAACGTCGCCGCGGTATCATGGAACAGCGCGTTCTTCTCCGCCCCAGAAGCGCCCGCCGCGATGCGCTTGAACCCATTCCACAGAACCGGATACGAACACATTCCCTTATCGACAGGAAAATTGCTCTCGAACATGCATCGATCCGCGCCGAAGTCTTCGATGCACGCTTCCATCCAGGGGCGCCACGCGTTGGCCAACTCACCGGACGACGGCGGCAAAGCGTTTTCGTGGAAGTCAAAGCCATTCACAACCATCGCCAGACCGCCCAACTTAACATGGGCGTTCGGGCAGGCCGCCAGCCGCTTCATCGCGGCGCGCCAATCGGCGAACACCGCGTCGCGCTTGCCGCGATAGGGGCCGACGCCAAGCGGCCCGCCGACATGGTTCAGCACGATCGGGGTTTCGGGATTGGCGCGCGCGAGGTCCACCAGCTGATCGATCTGCGTGTGATACAGCCAGGCGTCAAAGCTCAGCTTGTATTTCGCCAGACGCGCGAACCCCGCTCGGAATCCCGGATCGCCCATCAGCGCAAAGCTCGGCGGCGTGGATATGCTGGCGAGGAAGCCGGGATGCCGAGCGGTTACCTGACGGATACCGCGAAAGCGCCCGCCGGCGGCGGCAATGTGGGCTTCCAGAACGGCATCGACTCGTTCCCCGATCCGGAAATCGGCATGCCCGATAATCCCTTCGCAAATCTTCGCATGAGTCTTCCGCCGCTCGGCCTCCTCGGCGACGGAGGCAACGAATTCGGTTTCACCGACCGGGCGCAGTTCCTCGGGGCCGGTGGTCCGATAGGCCCAGAAGCATTGCAGGAAGACGGTTGAAACGATGTTGTGGCCGGATGTGACATCGGCCAGCAATTCATCCAGGTAATATTTGTTACCGGGATGATCCCACAGATGGTGATGCGGATCGACGATCGGCAGTTCCGGCTCCAGGATATCCTCGGTCAACTTTGCCAGCCAGGTCTGGTTCGGAACCGGGTGGCGCAGCACCAGCGGGGGAATTTCGGGCATTCTAGGACGATCCTTGATTGTCTACGCGGCGAGCACGAGGGCGTCGCCGACGATTGTTGTTCGGTGCATGACGCGCCGTTCCGTCGGATTATGGGGCGTGACCGCGTGAATGGTGCAGCGGTTATCCCACATCAGCACGTCGTGCGGTTCCCACCGATGCTTGTAGATAAACTGCGGCTGTTCGGCGAATTCGGTCAGGTCCGCGATCAGTTTGCGCGCGGAAGCATCGTCCATCCCCTCGACCGCATCGTTGTAGATGGGGCTGATATACAGCGACATCCGACCGGTAACGGGATGGCGGCGCACCAAAGGCTGCCAGATCGGCGGCATGGCGGCTTTTTCCGCCTCCGTCAGCGGCTTCAGATCGGCCAGCCGGTGCAGATTGCCGAAATCGTGCCGCGCGCGACGACCGGCGATCGCGGAACGCAGGGAGTCGGGCAGGGCGTCGTAGACTTCGTACATGTTGATGAACTGAGTCTCTCCGCCCGTGCGGCTGATTTCCACGCCGTGCAGCAGCGAGCCGACGCAGGGCATGGCGCGGTACGAACTGTCGGAGTGCCAAAGCTGCGCCAGCGACACTTGTTTTACGGTCGGATGCTCCGGCGGCATCAACTCATTGTCGTCGTTGACGTTGGAAACGCGGAAGATCTCCTTCACGCGCTTTGACCGGATGATGGTCTGATGGAAGATTTCCGGTTCGCCGAAGTGACGCGTGAACGCGACATGCTCCTCGTCGGTGATCGGCTGTTCGGGAAAAACAACGACCAGGTTCTGCATCCACGCTTCGTGGACGGCGGCGAAGGTCGCTTCGTCCATCGGCCGGCGTAGATCGACGCCCCGGATTTCCGCGCCGATCAGTGGGTGGAGTTTGCGGACGGTGATCGTCATTGCGGATGCTCTGCGAATTCGAACCCCATGGCGCGGGTGTGATAATAGATGCCGCCATCCTGCACGATCAGGAACAGCGCCATGTCGTTGCCGCCGTTATGATGGGAATGCACCGACACGGGCGGCGTGATGGTGGTTGCCCAGGGCGCCCATTCCTTGCGCTTACCGTCGATGACCGAGAAGCATAGGTCGCCCTGCACCACAAGCGATACGGCGACCGAATTATGCCGGTGCGGCCGCTGCACGGCGCCGCCATGCAGGGAGTTCATTGCGACGGTCAAGGTCGGCAGAATGTTGCGCGTCGCTTCCTGCTGTTCGGCGGAGAAGATCAGCGCCGTGCCTGGGCTGGTGCCGTCGCGGCCGACTTCGTCGAGCAGGGCGATCTGACGTTCGATTTCCTCGCCTCGGAAATGCACCAACTCGGTCGGCGCGTTGCCCTGGGCCGGGGCCTGCAAGCGTTCGAAGGCCAGTTGCGGTTCGTTGGTCACCAACCAGAGCACGGCGTCCGACTCGCCGGCGGTGTGGGTCGCGTCCACGCCGCCCGGCAGGATGAACAGGTCACGCGGATTCCAGACGATTGTTTCTGTGCCGCAGACGGTCTGGCCGCTGCCGGCGATGACATAGGCAATCGTGCCGCTGCTGACGAAGGACGTCGGCAGGCTCTCGCCGGCCTTGATCTTGGCATAACGCGCCAAGACCAACGGGGAGGTCGCCGGGAACGGGCACTGCATCAGGTCCGACACATCGCACGCGATCAACCCCGTCGGTGTCGCCGGGTCCAGTGCTCGGCGTGGTTCGTCGACGAAGGCATGATCGGGGACGGGAGGGTTCTTGATATTGAACGCATTTCCCGAATTGAAGAACCGCCCTCGCGCTTCCGCCGGAGACTGCGGAGCCTCCGCGCGCTGGGCCGGCATTTCGCCAATACTACGTGGCCGAAGATCGTCGGGCATGCTAAATCCTCCACTCGATTGGGCGGCAGCATCCGGGGTGGTCAGCGTCGCGTCAAGACGTTGAAGCTTGACGTGATCCGGTCTTTTGGGGCCTTGTCGTCGCAAGAACGGAGAATGATGCCATGCTGACCGAAGACCAGATCAAGCACTTTCACACCGAAGGCTATCTGTTCCTGCCGGAGACTTTTTCGGCCGCCGAGGTCGCCATTCTGCGGGAAGAGGCGGAAAACGTCTACCGTCAGGAGCGACCGGAAGTCTGGCGCGAAAAGTCCGGCGCGCCGCGCACCGCCTTCGCCGCACACTTATACAATGAGGGTTTCGGCCTCCTCGGCAAGCATCCCCGCATGATCCAGCCGGTGGAGCAAATCTTCGGCGAACAAGTCTACATGCATCAGTATAAAGTGAACGCCAAAGCGTCGTTCACCGGCGACGTGTGGCAGTGGCACCAGGACTACGGCACCTGGGCGCGCGACGACGGCATGCCGGAGCCCAGGGCGATGAATATCGCGGTCTTCCTGGATGAGGTGATGCCGATCAATGGTCCGCTCATGCTCGTGCCGCGTAGCCATACGCAAGGCGTGCTCGCCGCCGGCCATGATGTCACCACCACGTCCTATCCGCTGTGGACCCTGGACGAGGATACGGTGACACGGCTGGTTGATCAGGGCGGCATCGTCGCGCCGACCGGCAAACCCGGTGGGTTGCTGATGTTCCACGGCAATCTGGTGCATGGTTCGGCGGGCAACATCACGCCGTATCCGCGCAAGATCGTTTATCTGACGCTGAATGCGGTTTCCAACTACATCCGCAAGCCGACCCGCAAGGAATGGATCGCCCATACCGACTTCGCCCCGATCGTGCCGACTGCTCCCGATGCGCTGCTGAATTACGCATCGCGGTTCAAGCAGGCGGCGGAATAACGCCCGCCGTCAGTTCGGGCGTGACACGCCCGCGGTTGCCCCCCATGGTATCGGGGTAATCGACAGGCTGCGGGAAAGGATCGCGCCAGGTGCGGAGGCGACAGGTTTTGGTCGGTCTCGGGTCGTCGCTCGCGGCGTCGCCGAACGTGCTGGCCCAACCGCTTCCTGGCGTTGATCCCGCGCTGCCGTCCGGGGCACGTCAGGAAATCCGCTTATCGAACCTGCCGGACAAGCGGGTGCTGTTTCAGCACACCGATCGCCCGCCCAATCTGGAAACACCGATCACCGCGCTCGACGGGGCGATCACCCCCAACGACCGTTTTTTCGTCCGCTATCATTTGCCGGTTCTGCCGACCCTGGACGAAATGGCGATTTGGTCGATGGAGATCGGGGGCGATGCGGCCACGCGGCCGCGCGTGGTCAAGATGAGCGATCTGAACGCCTTACCGCAGGAGGAGATCGTGGCGGTCTGCCAGTGCTCCGGTCTGCGCCGCGGCCTGTTCCAACCCTATGTCGCCGGGGTGCAATGGGGCCACGGGGCCGTCGGTTGCGCGACCTGGCGCGGGCCCAGGCTGCGCGACGTGCTGGCCTTGGCGGGCGTCAAGCCGGAAGCGGTGGAGATCTGGTTCGAAGGCGCGGACGGTCCGAACCTGACGGGTTCCCCGGATTATCGAAAAAGCCTTCCCGTTGCCAAGGCGATGGCGGATGAAACCATCCTCGCGACCGCGATGAACGGCGCGCCGCTGCCGCTTCTGAACGGTAACCCGGTGCGAGTCGTCGTGCCCGGCTGGACGGCCACCTACTGGCTGAAACATGTCATGCGGATCGAGATCAGCACCAAGGCACTCGATGCCTTTTGGATGCGTCCCGCCTATCGCGTTCCCGCCAATATGTTCCCGGTCGATCAGCCTTTCGTCTCGCAGCAACAGGGCGATACCTGGGCGATCACGGAAATGGTGGTGAATTCGCTGATCGCGTCCCCGCAAAATGGCGAGCAGGTAGGCCGAGCGGGGTTTACGGTGCGGGGCGTGGCGTGGGATCGCGGGTATGGGATTCGGCGAGTCGAGGTCTCGCTCGACGACGGGAAAACCTGGTTCGACGGATTGTTGGGCCGCGATTACGGCAACTACGCGTTCCGGACGTTCTCGTTCTCTACCGGCAATCTGCCGATCGGGCCTCGATCTGTGTCCGTGCGCGCGACGAACAACAAGCGAGAGAGACAGGTCGATACGCTGAAGGTCAACCCATCCGGGTATCACAACAACCTGCCGCACCGCATTCAGGTTCTGGTGGCATAGGCATGAAGCGGTGAGGCACGGTCTGATCGCGCTTTGTCTGATGCTGTGCGCGTCGTCGGCGTTTGCTCAGGCATTGCGGCCCGGGCCGGGCCAGGATGTGACCGAACAGGTCTGCGGGATCTGCCACACCGTTGGGTATATACGGATGAACGCCCCTTTCCTGACATCCGATCAGTGGAAAGGGGAGATCACCAAAATGAGGACTGCGTTCGGTGCGCCGATCGACGATGAGACGGCGGCCACCGTGCTGGCGTACCTCAATCAGGCATACGGACCCGCACGATAAAAGCGGGGGGCAAAGCCCCCGCGGTCAGCGTGTCGGCCGGGGCGGGGACTGCGAGTAGTCGTAGAAGCCGCGGCCGGATTTACGCCCGAGCCAGCCTGCCTCGACATATTTCACCAGAAGCGGGCAGGGGCGGTATTTGCTGTCGGACAGACCGTCGTACAGGACCTGCATGATGGACAGGCAGGTATCCAGTCCGATGAAGTCGGCGAGTTCCAGCGGCCCCATCGGATGGTTGGCGCCCAGGCGCATGGATGTGTCGATCGCGGAGACCGAGCCGACCCCTTCGTACAGGGCATAGACGGCTTCGTTGATCATCGGCACCAGGATGCGGTTGACGATGAAGGCCGGGAAATCTTCCGACACGGCGGTGATTTTGCCGAGTTTCTGGCCGAGAGCCTGAACGGCCTGGAATGTCGGTTCGTCGGTGGCGATGCCGCGGATGATTTCGACCAGCTTCATGACCGGAACCGGGTTCATGAAGTGCATCCCGATGAACTTCTCGGGGCGATCGGTCGCGGCACCCAGGCGGGTGATAGAAATCGAGGAGGTGTTGGAAGCAACCAGGCACGATGGCTTCAGGTTCGGGACAAGCGCCTTGTAGACAAGGCGCTTGACCTCTTCCTTTTCGGTCGCGGCTTCGATCACGAGGTCGGCGTCGCCGAGGTCGGCATAGTCGGACGTCGTGCTGACCAAAGCGAGTGCTTCGTCGCGCGCGTCGCTGGAGATGATGGAGCGGTTGACCTGGCGATCCAGGTTCCGCGCCATCGTCGCGAGTGCCTTGCCGAGAGCATCCGGCTTGACGTCAAGGAGAATGACCGGCAGCCCCGCCAAAGCGCAGACATGGGCGATACCGTTCCCCATCTGGCCCGCGCCGATGATGCCGATCTTACCGAGAACAGGCGGTTCGACCAGCATCGGTGCGGATGACGGGTTCAGCTTGACGTCAACATTCATTCAGGTGCGCTCCAGTTCCGCTGCCAGTTCGGGCAGCGCGGTGAACAAATCTGCAACCAGGCCGTAATCGGCGACCTGGAAGATGGGCGCTTCCTCGTCTTTATTGATCGCGACGATGACTTTGCTGTCTTTCATCCCGGCAAGATGCTGGATCGCACCCGAGATGCCGACGGCAATGTACAGTTCCGGCGCGACGATTTTTCCGGTCTGACCGACCTGGAATTCATTGGGCACGAAGCCGGCATCGACGGCGGCGCGGGATGCGCCGACGGCGGCACCCAGCTTGTCGGCGATGGGATCGAGCAGGCGGAAGTTGTCACCGTTCTGCATGCCGCGTCCACCGGAGATGACGACGCGCGCGGCGGTCAGTTCCGGACGTTCGCTTTTGGACAGTTCGGCGGACACGAACTTCGACAAGGCGGGCATCGTGCCGACGGATACGGCCTCGATCGCGGCATTGCCGCCTTCGGCGGCGATCGGATCGAAGCTGGCCGCGCGAACGGTGATCACCTTTTTGGTGTCCGACGACTTCACCGTGGCGAGCCCGTTCCCCGCATAGATAGGACGGACGAAGGTGTCGGCGTCTTCAACGCCGGCGATGTCGCTGATCGGCTGCACGTCGAGCAGCGCGGCGACGCGCGGCATGATGTTCTTGCCGACGGCGGTCGTGGCGGCCAGCAGGTGGGAGTAGTTCGGCGACAGCGCGATCAGCAGGGCCGCGGCGGGTTCAGCCAGCAAATGGTCCAGCGCGGCATTGTCGGCGACCAGCACCTTGGTCACGCCGGGCAGCTTTGCCGCGGCGGCGGCGGCGGCATCCAGACCGGCGCCGGCGACCAGAACATGCACTTCGCCCAGGGCGGTAGCCGCCGCCACGGCGCTGCGGGACGGCTGCTTGATGCCGGCCGCGTCGAATTCGAGCAGAACGAGGGACGTCATGGTCAGATCACCTTCGCTTCGGTCTTGAGTTTGCTTACCAGTTCGGCAATCGAACCAACTTTCTGGCCGGCCTTACGCTTCGGCGGCTCGCTGACCTTGATCGTGGTCAGGCGCGGCGTCGGATCGACGCCCAGATCGGCCGGCTTCATGTTGGCGATCGGCTTCTTGCGGGCCTTCATGATGTTGGGCAGCGACGCATAGCGCGGCTCATTCAGGCGCAGATCGGTGGTCACGATCGACGGCAGGGTCAGCTCGACGGTTTCCAGACCGCCGTCGACTTCGCGCGTCACGGTCATCTGGCCGCCGGCGATTTCAAGCTTGCTGGCAAAGGTGCCTTGCGACCAGCCCAGCAGCGCGGCCAGCATTTGACCGGTCGCGCTCATGTCGTCGTCGATCGCCTGTTTGCCCAGGATGATCAGCCCGGGCTGTTCCTGATCGGCGATGGCCTTCAGCATCTTGGCAACGGCGAGCGGTTGCAGGTCGGCGTCGGATTCAACCAGGATACCGCGATCGGCCCCCATGGCGAGCGCCGTACGGATGGTTTCCGCGCACTGCGCGACGCCCAGGGACACCGCGATGACCTCGGTCGCCACGCCCTTTTCCTTAAGGCGAACGGCTTCCTCGACCGCGATTTCGTCGAACGGGTTCATCGACATCTTGACCCCGGCGGTTTCGATGCCGGAGCCGTCGGTCTTAACCCGAACCTTCACGTTGTAATCGACAACCCGCTTGACGGGGACAAGAATTTTCATGGGGATCCGTGCCGCTTATTGGGACGTGTTGAACCGCCGCGAGTACGTCGGGAAAGGGCGATAGCCCGCTTTCGGCCCCGCCTGTTCGCACCCGCAATAGAGCGGCGGACCATATGCAGGGGGGCGCGGTGTGTCAAACGCGACTCGCGCCTGTTTCAATAAGTCAGATCAGGGTCGCGCTACCCGCGCATCAGCGCCATCATCAGGACAAACAGCGCGACCGCGGCGCCCTGCAACAGCACGCGATACCGCATCAGGCGGTTGGATCGCGTGCGATCCTCCTCCCCCCTGGCCATGCCGATCATCCCGGCCATCAGCATCCCGAAAGTCGCGAGCATCAGCAGGCCGATCACGACGGTGAAAAATGTCTTCATGGCCTGAGAATAGGCTGTCCGCCGGCATTGTGTAGGGTAGGGGCGTGCTTTTTACGTTGACCCGGACAGATGCCTTGTGATCGTACCCCTTTGTATGATCCGCATCGTCTTTCTCCTGCTGCCGCTCCTTCTGTGCTCCGCCGGCCTGCGCGCCCAAGGCCAGAAGCCGGTGTCGCCCCCCGCCGCCGCCGCCCCCGCCATCTCGGCCGAACAAGCCCGTTCGGCCTTGGACATGCTGAACGATCCGAAAAAGCGCGCGGCGTTCACGGCGACCTTGGAAGCGATCGTCAAGACGCAGGCAGTCCCCGGAGTGGTCGCCGCCGCGCCGCCGGAGCCGGCCAAGGAACCGCCGAAAGAGGGCGTGGTTCTGCCCCTGGCCCCGGACAGTCTCGGCGCGCAGGTCCTGGTCTCCGGCTCCGCATTCGTCAGCCAGATCGGCGATCAGCTGCTCGAAGCGTTCAATACCGTGCAAAGCCTGCCGCTGCTCTATGGATGGGTCGTCGTGATGGCGACCAATCCGGTGGCGCGCGGGGTGCTGGAAGATGCGTCCTGGCGCATCGCGCTGGCGCTGGTTTGCGCCTTCGCGGTTGAATACGCGCTGCGTCGCGCTTTCCGGCGTCCGATCGGCAGGGTGGAAGCGATCGTGCGACCGCAAGCCGAACGGATCGCGGAGTCCGAGGATTGGGAAGCCCGCGCGGAAGCGGGCGATCTGGAAGGCCCATCCTCGCGACGACGCGCGGTTCAACTCATGGCGCGCCTGCGCCTTTTGCCCCGATTGCTGGCGCGCCTGGTCCTTGAACTGGCGCCGGTGGTTGGCATGGTCGTCGTCGGGCATCTGATCGCCGGTTCGATCCTGGGCGGGCAGACCGTCAGCCAGTTGGCCATCCTTGCCGTCGTCGATGCCTCCGCCCTGTCCACCGCCACGCTCTGCCTCCTGCGCATGATCCTGTCGCCGGGTAAGCCCGCGCTGCGTCTGGCGTCGGTGTCGGAGGCAACCGCCGTCCGAATCATGCGCGCCGTCCGTCGCCTGGTCCTGGTCGCGGTCTTTGGCTACGTGCTGACCGAGGTCAGCGTCCTGTTCGGCCTGTCCGACATTGCCCGCGATGCGTTGCAGAAGGCGGTCGGTCTCGTCCTTCACCTGCAAATCGCAATGATCGTGTTGAACAACAGGGATTCGGTCGCCGGTTGGCTGCGGTCTCTGGAAGTCAGTTCCGATCGTCTGGCGAAAGTCAGGGACCGCCTGGCGTCGATCTGGCACTGGCTGGCCCTGTTGTTGTTGGCGATGGGTTGGCTGCTGTGGGCCATCAAGGTCCAGCAGGGTTACATGACGCTGCTGGTTCATCTCCTCGCGACGATCGTGATCATCGCCCTCGCGCGCTTCGGCCTGACAGTCCTCCTCGGCGGCATCGAACGCAGGTTGGTCGTCACCCCGGAAACCTCCTCCCGTTTTCCCGGCATCGAGGCTCGGCTGCATTCCTATCACCCCATGGCATCGGCCGTTGCGCGCCTGGGCGTCTTCGTGACGACCGGATTGCTGCTGCTGCAACTCTACGGACTCGGGCCGGTCACCTGGCTGTTTTCCAGCACGCTGGGGCTACGGATTCTGTCATCCGCCGGCACGATGGGGATAACGCTTCTTCTGGCGTTGATCGTGTGGGAGGGCGCGAACGCCGCGATGCAGGGACATCTGGCGCATTTGCAGCGCGACGCGCAGACGGCGCGGTCCGCCCGCGTGCGCACGCTGTTGCCCCTACTGCGAACCGCCCTGCTGATCGCCATCGGCTCGGTGACCATTCTGACCGTATTGAGTGAGATCGGGGTCAATATCGCCCCGCTGCTGGCGGGCGCGGGCATCCTGGGCGTCGCGATCGGCTTCGGGTCGCAGAAGCTTGTGCAGGATCTGATCACCGGCATCTTCCTGCTGCTGGAAAATGCCATGCAGGTCGGCGACTGGGTGACCGTGTCCGGTCTGTCCGGCACGGTGGAGGCTCTGTCGGTGCGCACCATCCGCCTGCGCGCCGCGGATGGTTCCGTCCACATTATCCCCTTCAGTTCCGTCACGAGTGTGACCAACGTCAATCGCGGCATCGGCAACGCCGCGATCTCCGTGACCGTGGCGTTTGAGGAAGATACCGACAAAGTGGTGGAGGAAATGAAGGCGATCGTCGCCGGCATGCGCGAGGACCCGATCTTCGCCCCGCGCATGCTGGGCGATCTGCAGGTCTGGGGGGTGGATAAACTCGACGGCGCCGCGGTGACGTTGACCGGTCAGGTGGTCTGTACGGATACCGGCCGTTGGTCTGTGCAGCGGGAGTTCAATCGGCGCATGAAGCGGCGCTTCCAGGCAGTCGGTATTCGGCTGTTCAACCAGGCGCCCGCGTAAATAAGGATATCCCAATGACGACTTCCGCGCGTCTCGCCGACCTGCTTCGGTCGGACGGCTTTGCTTTCGTCGGATCGGAGGAGATGCGCCGGACGCTGGAACGTGACGGCGGGCTCGGCGATTGGCGCGCTTTCGCCGGCAGTTGGGACGATCTGGGGCTGGACACCTATATGGCCGATGGCGGGCGCTATCGGAAACGGCGCTTCGCCGCCTTCGCCGCGACCGCGGACGGGATCGTCCGAAAGCCGCACCAGCCGCACTATCAAAGCCGCGATTACAACAGCCTGAACGGCGGGATCGAACGATGGTTCGAACCTATCGAATCCGGTATCGCGGCCGGGCCGAGCATGCGCGGGATTTTGGCTCTCTGTCAGTCGCTGTTCGAACAGTTGAGCACGATCACCCAATGGCATGTCGAAACACACCAGTTTCGGATCGAGGCGCGCGCGGGCACCGAAGGACGCCCAACCCCGGAAGGGATGCACCGAGACGGAGTCGACTTCGTCCTGGTTCTGCTGATCGGTCGGCGGAACATTGCGCGCGGGGTCACGACGACCCACGATCTCTCGGGAAAGGTCCTTGGCAGCTTTACCCTGACCGATCCATTGGACGCGGCGTTGGTCGACGATCGTCGGGTCATGCACGGCGTTACGGCGGTGGAACCGCTGGACGCGCGCGAACCGGGATTTCGCGACGTATTGGTGGTGACGTTTCGGCGGGAATAGAGTGCGCCCGACTCTCGCATGTCTCGCGTGGGGCTTACGCTTCGCGCGCGATCGCGGTAGCGTCGTCGACAGGAAATCCGAACCGAACACCGGCGGACCGATAACGACGGAGGAAGAGCGTAGATGGACAACGGCGGCGGCGGCCAATCTTGCCTTACGGGTGTGCGCATCCTCGATCTGACCCAATTTGAAGCCGGCCCGTCCTGCACGGAAGCCTTGGCCTGGTTGGGCGCGGAAGTCGTAAAGCTTGAGAATCCGAAAAGCGGCGATCCGGGCCGAGCGCTCGGGGGGAAGGCGGGGGCGCCGGACGATCCGTATTTTTTGCTGTTCAATGCGAACAAGAAGTCGATCACCGTCAACCTGAAGGATCCCAAGGGCCTGCAACTGGTCAAGGATCTCGCGAAGCAGGCCGACGTGATGGTCGAAAATTTCGCCCCCGGCGCGATTGAGCGTCTCGGGCTTGGCTACGACGTCATCAAGGCCATCAATCCCAGCATCGTCTATTGCCAGGTCAAAGGATTCGGCGAAGGCAGCCCGTACGAAAGCAACCTCGCCTTCGACATGATCGCCCAAGCCTGCGGCGGCACCATGAGCATCACCGGCGAACGCGACGGCCGTCCGTTGAAACCCGGCCCGTCGCTGGGCGACACGGGCACCGGCATGTTGTTGGCCGTCTCGATCCTGGGTGCCCTGTATCGACGCAAGGGCACCGGTCAGGGAGAGCATCTTCAGGTCGCGATGCAGGATGCCATGCTGCATTACATCCGCATTGCCTTTGCCGCGCAGTACCGCACCGGAGAGGCCGCGCCGCGCGCCGCCGACAGCAGCGTGTCCGGCGCCAACCCGCCGATGGGGACTTTTCCCTGCAAGGGCGGCGGTCTGAACGATTACGTCTATGTGTTCACCAGCCGAGCGAATCCGGAACATTGGCGGCGGCTGCTGGGCGTGATCGGGCGGGAGGATCTGATCGGCGACGAACGTTACGGCAGCCCCGCCGCGCGCGCCGAACGGGCGGACGAAGTCAACGAGATGATTTCCGTCTGGACACGCAAGCACACCAAGCACGAGGCCATGGAGATTATCGGCGCCGCCGGCATCCCGGCCGGGGCGGTGCTGGACACAATGGAACTCAGCAACGACCAGACCTTCGAGGATCGCGGCATCATGCCGGTGATCGATCATCCCACGGTCGGGAAGTTCAAGATGGTCGCGTGGCCGGTGCGCCACTCCGGCAGTCCACCGCCGGTGACTCCGGCGCCGCTGCTGGGCGCGAATAACGACGATGTGTTGACCAGTTGGCTGGGGCTTGCAACGAACGACGTCGCCGCCCTGCGGGCGAACGGCATCGTCGGCTGAATTTACCAACAAAGGAGACTGTACAAGATGGCGGAACTAACCGGCTCGGAGATCATCGCGAAATGCCTCGCGAAGGAAGGGATCGCCGATCTCTTCTTCATCATGGGCGGCCCGATGCTGCTGGCGGAAGCCACCTGCATCAAGGAAGGCATCCGCATGATCGACGTCCGCCACGAGCAGGCGGCCGCGTTCGCGTGTCAGGCGTATAGCCGCCTGAAGCAAGTGCCGTCGGTCTGCATGGCCGCATCCGGCCCCGGCGTGACCAATCTGGTCACCGGCCTGGCCAATGCCCTGGTCGATTGCTGCCCCGTCGTGGCCTTTGGCGGGTCCAGCCCGCTGAGCCAGTTCGGCCGGCAGGTGTTCCAGGAAATCGACCAGATCGAACTGATGCGCGGCTGCACCAAGCATGTCGATCGTCTGATCAACCTGAAGCGCATCCCGCAGCAGATCAACTTCGCACTGCAAAAGGCGATGACCGGCAAGCCCGGCCCCGTCTACATCGATTGCCCCGGCGACATGCTGTACCAAAAGATCGATGAGAATCTGGTCGATTGGTCCTATGCCGGACGTCCGCTGGTTGACTCCCGTCCGCTGGGCGATCCCCGTCAGGTCGATGCCCTGGTCGCGGCGCTGAGCACCGCCAAGTCCCCGATCATCGTGTCCGGGTCCGGCGTGATCTGGTCGCGCGCCTGGGAAGAAATGCAGGCCTTCGTCGAGGCCGCCGGGATTCCGTTCTACACCACCCCGCAAGGCCGCGGCGTTGTGCCGGACGATCATCCCTATTCCTACATGACCATGCGTTCCGGCGCCTTCCGCGACGCCGATCTGATCATCGTTCTCGGCACCCGCATGAACTACATCATCGGTCATGCCTCTCCGCCGCGCTTTGGGCCCAACGCGACGATCGCCCGTATCGATATCGATTCGGTCGAAATCGCCACCGCCGCCCGTTACGTCGACATCCCCATCGTCGGCGATTGCAAGGCCGTGCTTGGGCAGTTGCTTGAAGGCATCAAGGGCAAGGTCACTGTCGACACCTATGCCGCATGGCGCCAGAAGCTGGCCGACGGGGAAGCGCAGAAGCGCAGCGCCGCCGGTGCCAACAAGTACGCGGAAGATGGCGACATCCATCCGATCCGCATGCTGGAAGAAGTCCGTGACTTCGCCAACCGCGACGCCATCCTGTGCGTCGACGGGCAGGAGACACTGAACTTTGGCCGTCAGACGATGCCGACCTTCTCTCCCGCGCATCGCCTGAACTCCGGCCCGTTCGGCACCATGGGCGTCGGCCTGCCGTTCGGCGTCGGCGCGAAAGTTGCCTGCCCGGATAAGCAGGTGATCGTCGTGCACGGCGACGGATCGATGGGCATGAACGCGATGGAAATGGACACCGCGATCCGCCACAAGATCCCGCTTTTGATCGTCATCAGCCTGAATGGCGGCTGGACCGGCGATCCGAAGCGTGAAAAGCCGGGCCGCGACCTCGGCTACATGCGCTACGACAAAATCTGCGAAGCGCTCGGCGGCTACGGTGAGTATGTGGACAAGCCGGAAGATATCCGCCCGGCGTTGGAACGCGCGCAGAAGAAAGTGGATGAGGGCATGGTCGCCCTGGTCAACGTGCGCACCGACTATCGCGCCCGCTTCTCCGGCGTGTCGTTCTCCGACTACACCACCTAAGACGGCGGTCTAAAGGAAAGGCCCGCGCATCGTATGATGGGCGGGCCTTTTTTTGTCTGTGTTGGATTTGAGTAATTCAGAAAACATTAGAAATAAGGCATTGTCCCTATCCGATTGGCATAGGAATGATGATCTAAAGTTGTGGCTCTTCTCTTTCAGCCGTTCCATTCCGGCTTTTTCTCATTGATCCATTTGGCCTCCAACCTTATCAGCGGTTCGTCCTTAATCTCATCAAAATGGTAAACCCACACATCTATCGTCGTGCTGTCCGTCCACACCCGTTGTATGGCGTGGTGAACCTTACGGAATTTGCGGGATGTTTCGGGAATAAGGGCACGGTTATAGGCACGAATTCGATGCTGAAGCGAAGTGGCCTTGCCAATGTACCGGACTTGTCCCTCAACAACGAATGCATAGATTCCAGGGGTCCGTTCAAGGCGGACGAGGCGTTGTAGTTTTGTGTGAGGATTCGACCAATGACCTACATGCCTGAATTGCGTCTCTATAAGCCAATCAATATCGGACAACCCATGATCTCCTCATGATGCACCACTCAGGCTATCATGTCGGAATTTGAGTGGTGTGCCAACCTAGGCGGGAATGGTCGTATCGAAGCCGCAATACGATGATTGCGTCCCATGGGTACGCCAGACCACCTACCTGCGCTACAACCACAGGCTCTAGTGTTGGCTCGTTGAGCACTTCATCACAATAGTCAGAATCGCCATCCTCTCTCCACGCCTTTTGATCGCGTTCAAAACATTGAACGTTGTTGTGTCTTGCGGCGATGCGGTCTATCGGCACGTTTGGTTCCTCTCACCACGAAAATCGAGTGGCTGGTCCAGCGGCTCCGTGACCTTCTTCCCGTTGATCCTGAAACGTCCGAACGGAATTCAGGCTATCACCTTGCCGAACTTCGGACACCGATTCGCCCAATACCAATCTCCAGCAGTTCCCGTTCTATTTGAAAAACCACTGCTCGGGGCGGGCGCTCCACGGTGGGCGGCAATGTTGAGAGATGCATAGACGTGACGGGATATTCTCCAGCTTCGTGCTGACGATGCGTGTTCCCTGACTGCCGGGGGCCTGACCGACCAGACCGATCTGGTATTTCTGCTCCGCCATGATCCGCCAGATTTCCTGGGCGGACGCGTTGCGCTCCGCTTCCGGCTGGCTGGATGCACCGCGCATCAACTCGAAAACGCGCAATAGTTCGGGCTGCTCCGGCTTCAGGCCGGTTGTCCCGCCGGACGTATAGAACTGCGCGTAACCGCTGCCCATCAGGCTGCCGGACGGATCGACCGGCACGGCCAGGATCGGATAAAGAAACAGGCTCTCCGACCCGCTGTTGGAGAAGATCACCATCTGGTGCTGATCGTTCCGAATCCGCGTAAAGAACAACGCGCGTTCCAACAGTTTCAGATCGGCGGAAATGCCGATGGCGCGCCATTGCTGGATCACCATTTCCGCCTGCTGCGGCCATGTCGGGTTCAGTGTCTGCGCGACGTCGATCTGGATGCGCAGACGCTCTCCGTTATCCGTCCGCAGGCGGTAGCCCTCGCGATCCTTCTTGGTCAGCCCGATCGCGTCGAGCATCTTGTTCGCGCGGGCGGGATCGTAGTTCGACCACTTGGCGATCCACTCCTTACCCGGACTTTCCGGCATCACTTCCGAAGGCACGCCGGAGCCGGGGGTGAACAACCCCAACCAGAAAGCTTCGTTAAGCTGATCGCGGTCGATGGCGATGGACAGTGCCCGTCTGAACTCCGGATTGGCGAACCACTTCGCCAGTTCGGCGTCCGCGCGATAGGACATGTTGAAGACAAGCTGGGAGTCGCTGCCGTTGAAGCCGACGTCGATGTGCACGCGGTACTTGCCGCGTTCGGCGTTTTCCAGGAACACCGGCAGCTTGGCGATGTCCAGGAACCGCTCCTGCACATCGTACTCGCCGGCGATGGCGCGCAGGTTCACGACTTCCGGATTTTCCGCCAGCGACATCTGCACCCGGTCGATATAGGGCAGTTGGTTGCCGGCGGTATCGACCTCGTAGAAGTACGGGTTGCGTTCCAGCATCCAGGTTTGCGTATTGATCGGCTGGGTCATCTTCCAGGCGGCCACGGTCGGCAAGTCGACGTTCAGCCGCCAGTCGGAACGGTAGCGAAAATACTGCACCCAATTGGCATAACCGGCCGCCTTTGCTTCGGCATTAAGCGCATCGGTCGCGCCATCCTTCGGGATGAACCGCCGCAGGTAGTGGGCCGGGGCATAGGTGCCGAACGCCAGACCGTCGGACTGCATCCGCGACGGTCCGCCGCCGACCTGTGAGTCGCCGCCGAGCAGTTTGGGGAACAGGAAGTGGGGGTTCTCGAACTCAAACGCGACGGTGGTCTCGTCGACTTTCACCACGCGCCCCTGCTTGCCGCCGGAAGCCATGTCCGGCGCGGGGGAGGGGACGAGTTCCTTGTTCAGGTACATCTCCTGATACCAGAACACGAAGTCGTCGGCGGTGAACGGTGCGCCGTCGGACCACTTCATGCCCTTGCGCAGGAACAACGTCGTACGGCGACCGTCGGCGGAAATTTCGTAGCCTTTCGCCACTTGCGGCATAAGCTGCGTGCCGGTGACGTCCCAGAACAGCGGCTTGTCGCCGGATCGAATGCGGTTGCCGTTCTCGGAATCGCCGGGCCCGAGGAAGGCCCGCTTCCAGGTGCCGCCGTATTTCCCCACCGAGCGCAGCGGCTCGATCACCAGCGGTTCGCTCGGCAGGCGCTGCTCGACCGGCGGTAACTTGCCGGCCTTGACCAGGGCCGCGAGGTCCGGCGCTTCCTGGAAGGTCTTGGGCCGCAGCGACGGGTCCAGGACCAGCTTCGGGGCTTCCAGCGTTCCGACCAGGCCGGATTGACGCAACTCGGCGTGTTGTGCCGAGGCACCGACGGCCCATAACCCCAGGGCCAGGGAAAGGATCAGCGTGCGCATTATTTGTAGAACCACTGATAGGGATGCGCGCTCCACGGTGTGCGGCAATGCTGGGATGTGCAGACGCGCTCGGGCACGTTCTCCAGCTTCAGATTGACGACGCGCGTGCCCATGTAGTTGGGCGACAGGCCGACCAGGCCGATCGTCCAGACGTTATCGACCGCGAGCCGCCAGATTTCCTGCGCCGCCTTGGTGCGTTCGTCTTCGTGCATGGAGCTTGCGCCGCGCAGCAGGTCGTACGCCTTCAACATTTCCGCCGATTCAGGCTTCATGCCCGTTGCGCCGTTGGAGGCATACCATTTCGCGTGTCCCGCGCCGCCCTGGCTCGACATCGGATCGACCGGCAAGGCGGGGCTCGGATACAGGTAAAGGCTTTCGGAACCGTTGTTGGAGAAGATGCTCATCTGATTGTCGTCGTTGCGCACGCGCGTATAGAACAGGCTGCGCTCCAGCAGCTTGGCGTCGGCTGCGATGCCGATGGCTTTCCACTGTTGGATGATCATTTCGGCCTGTTGCGGCCAGGTCGGCGTCAGGGTCTGCGCGACGTCGATCTGGATGCGCAGCATCTCGCCGTTGTCGGTGCGCAGTCGGAAGCCTTCTCGGTTCTTCTTGGTCAGGCCAATGGAGTCGAGAAGTTCGTTCGCTTTCTTGACGTTCAGTTCCATCCAGCGCAGCCGGTAATCCTTGCCGGGGCTTTCCGGAATGATATCCGCGGGGATCGGCGTGCTGATGACGCCAAGGCCGAGCCAGAAGGCGTCGTTGAGCTGGGAGCGGTCGATGCCGAGGGAGAGCGCGCGACGGAACTCGACCTTCTGGAACCACTTGCGGATTTCAGGATCGGTTTTGTAGGACAGGTTGAAGTAAAGCTGTGAGTCCGATCCGTTGAACCCCGGATCGAGCCGGACTCGGTAACCGCCGCGTTCCGCGTTTTCCAGGAAGACCGGCAGCTTCGCGAGATCGATGAAGCGTTCCATATAGTCGAACTCACCGGCGATGGCGCGCAGGTTGATGACTTCCGGGTTCTCCGCCAGGGTCAGCTGTACTTTGTCGATATAGGGCAACTGGTTACCGGCGGTGTCCACGGCGTAGTAGTATGGGTTACGCTCCAACACCCAGGTCTGCTTGTTGATGGGGGAAGTCATTTTCCAGGCGGCCAGTGTCGGCACGTCGATGTTCAGCGACCAATCTGACTTGAACTGGAAATGCTGCACCCAGTTGTTGTAGCCGGCGGCCTTGGCCTCGGCGTTCAATGCTTCGACGGAGCTGTACTTCGGCAGGAACTTCTTCAGGTAGTGTGCGGGCGCGTAGGGGCCGAGTTCGCGGCTGTCGGATTGCAGGCGCGACTGTCCGCCGCCGACCTGCGTATCGCCCGCCAGCATGCGGGGGAACAGGAAATACGGTTCGTCGAAGTCGAAGGCGACGGTGGTTTCGTCGATCTTGATGATGCGACCGGGCTTGCCGTTGACCGACAACTCCGGCGCGGGCGTCGGGACAAGGTCCTTGTTCGTGTTCATGTCCTCGGCCCAGAACACGAAATCGTCGGCGGTGAACGGTGACCCGTCCGACCACTTCATGCCCTTGCGCAGAAACAGCGTCGTGCGCTTGCCATCCGCGCTCAGCTCATACCCGCGCGCCACGCTCGGCATGATGCCGGTGCCGGCGGCATCCCAGAACAGCAGCTTATCCCCGGCGCGGATGCGGTTGCCGTTCTCGCGATCGCCAAGACCCAGGAAGCCGCGACGCCAGGTGCCGCCGTATTTGCCGACTTCACGCAGGGGCTTCACGACCATCGGTTCGGACGGCACACGCTTGTCGACCGATGGCAGCAATCCTGCCTTGACCTGTTCGGCGAGTTGCGGTGCCTCCTTGAACGTTTTTGGCCAGCGCGCGGGATCGCTGATGATCTCCGGCGCTTCCAGCTTTCCGATCAGGCCGGAATCCGCAAAGCCTGGGTTTTGGGCAAGGGCCGGGCTTAGCCACGTCGCCATCAAGGCGGTTGCTACGATCGCGAGACGTTTCATGGTTTCCCCCTTACGCAACGCCGGTCAGCGTCAGTTCCTCGGCGCGATGACACGCGCTCATGTGACCTGTGGTGGTTTCTCGCAGTTTGGGCACTTCGGTGCGGCAAAGATCGACCGCGAACGGACAACGCGGATGGAACGCGCAGCCGGGCGGCGGATTGGCTGGATCGGCGACCTCGCCCCGTGGTGCCGCGGCCTGATCGCGCAATTCCGGATCGGGTTTGGGCACCGCGGCCAGCAATGCTTCGGTGTAGGGATGTCTGGGGCGGCTGTACAGCGATCGGGTCGGCGCGATTTCCACGATGCGGCCGACATACATGACCGCGACGCGGTCGCTGACATGGCGGACCACGCCCAGATCGTGCGCGACGAACAGCATCGACAGGCCCAGGCGATCCTGCAAATCCAACAGCAGGTTGATGATCTGGGCCTGCACCGAAACATCGAGCGCGGAGACAGGTTCGTCCGCCACGACCAGTCGCGGATCAAGCGCCAGGGCGCGCGCGATGCCGATGCGCTGGCGTTGACCGCCGCTGAACGCGTGCGGAAAGCGGGTGCGGGCCGATTGCGGCAGCCCGACCAAATCCAGCAAAGCCCGCACCCGGGCCTCGCGTTCGACCGAACCGACGCCATTGACCGCCAGCGGTTCGGCAACGATGTCGCCGACCAACATGCGGGGGTTCAACGACGAGTACGGGTCCTGGAAAATCATCTGGATATGCCGCCGCAGCGGGCGCAGCGCGCGCCGCGACAGCGGGGCCAGATCGACGACGGTGCCGTCTTGCGGAGAGAATCGGATCGCGCCCGACGTTGGCGGCAAGGCCCGCAGGATGCAGCGCGAAACCGTGGTCTTGCCGCAGCCGCTTTCGCCGACCAGGGCCAGCGTTTCGCCGCGCTCGATGGAGAAGCTGACATCCTGCACTGCCCGCACGCGACCGATTTCCCGTTGCAGCAGTCCGCCGCGTATCGGAAAACTCTTGTGCAGGCCTTCGACTTCCAGAACCTTCATGCCGCACCTTCGTTCAGGAAGCACGCGGCGCCGGCTTCCAGCGGCGGGACGGGCCGCGGCGCGGACTGGTCACAGCGCCCGGCGATGACTTCGGGACAGCGCGGGTGAAAGGCGCATCCGCTGGGGCGTGCGCCGGGATGGGGAACCGTACCGCCGATGGTTGCGAGCCGATCGCGTGGTTCCGCCCGGATACTCGGCACCGATCGCAGCAGCGCGCGCGTGTAAGGGTGGCGCGGCCGAGCAAACAGGTCGCGGACGGGGGAGAACTCGGCGATGCGGCCGAGATACATGACGGCGACATCGTCGGCCATTTGCGCGATCACACCCATGTCGTGGGTAATCAACATCAGCGCGATCCCTTTGTCGCGTTGCAGCCGACGCAGCAACGCAAGGACCTGTGCCTGAGTCGTGACGTCCAACGCCGTCGTCGGTTCGTCCGCGATCAGGATTTGCGGATCAGCGGCCAGCGCCATCGCGATCCCGACCCGTTGGCGCAACCCGCCGCTGAGTTGGAAGGGATAGGCATCGACGCGGGATTCCGGCCGGGGAATGCCGACTTCCCCCAACAGTTCAATCGCGCGATTGCGCGCGTCGGCCTTCGACAGCTCGCGATGCGCCCGAATGGCTTCCACGATCTGATTGCCGACGGTGTAGTGAACGCTCAGCGCCGTCATTGGCTCCTGGAAGATCAGGCCGATGCGTCCGCCGCGCACGCCGCGCATGGTCTGGCTGTTGGGGTCCAGCGCCACCAGATCCTGCTGGCTCGACGTGCCGGGGTCCAACAGCACCTGGCCGCCGGTGACTTTGCCCGCGCGATCGAGGATGCCGAGGATGGCGCGGGCGGTGACGCTTTTGCCGCATCCGCTTTCGCCGACGACACCCAGCACCCGACCGGCGTGCAGATCGAGGCTGACCCCGTCCAGCGCGCGCAACGTGCCGCGATCCCCGCCGAATTCGACGGCCAGATCGCGTACCGACAGAACATGCCGGCCCATGGACTCAACCATAGGGGTCTGCCGCGTCGCGCAGGCCGTCGCCCAGGAAGTTGAAGGCCAGGATCACCAGGATGACCGGCGCCGCCGCGACCAGCAGCCATGGCGCGCCCGACAATACCTGCACATTTTGCGCGTCCTGCAACAGAATTCCCCAACTGATCGCCGGCGGCCGCAGCCCGAGGCCGAGGAAGCTGAGCGATGTTTCACTGACGATCATCGCCGGCAGCGCCAGGCTGACCGCGGCGATGATGTGGCTGAGGAACGACGGCAACATATGGCGCACGATGATGCGCGTTTGCCCGGCCCCGGCCAGTTCGGCGGCGATGACGAAATCCTCCTCTCGCAAGGCCAGGAAGCGGCCGCGCACGACGCGCGCCAGTTCTGTCCAGCCGACGAGGGAGATGATGATGGTGATGGCGAAATAGACCTGCGTGACGCTCCAGGTATTGGGCAGCGCGGCCGCAAGGCCCATCCAGAGCGGGATCGTCGGTATCGATCGCACAACCTCGATCACCCGCTGGATGATCGTATCCACCCAGCCTCCGTACAGCCCCGATATGCCGCCCAGCATGACGCCGAGGAATAGGCTGAGCGTGACGCCGGCAAGGCCGATAAACAGAGAAATCCGCGTTGCCACGATCAGGCGGGAATAAACGTCGCGGCCAAGCTGATCGGTGCCCAGCAGGAAGATGCCGTCGACCGGCTGGCCGCCTTCGATCCCGAACAAATGGCGATCCGTCGGGATCAGGCCGAACAGGTTGTACTCGTAGCCGTGCGCGAACATGACGACCTTGAGCTTACGGCCCTGGTCGGGTGCGAAGGTCATCTTGAAGGTCTTGAGGTCGCGCACCCCCTTCAGCCCGTTGACGTGCGGGTTGAACCCGTCCGCGTCGAACAACTGGATGGCCTGCGGCGGCATGTAGCTGCGGCGCGCGTCCGTTGCGTGCGGGTCGGTGATCGCCAGAAAATCGGCGAAGATCGCGATCACATAGAACGTCACGATGACGCCCAGGCTGATCAGGGCCAGCTTGTGTCGGCAGAAGCGCCACCACGTCAGCTGAAGCTGCGTGGCCTGCGCCATCCGATCATCAGTTAACGACGCGCTCATGCTCGGCCCTGCAAACGTATGCGTGGTTCGATCCACATCAGCAACAGGTCGGAGACCAGGGTGCCAATCACGGTCATGATTCCCAGCAGCAGGACGATCGTGCCCGCCAGGAACATGTCCTGCGCGACCAGTGCCTGCAGCAGCAGCGGTCCGACCGTCGGCAGGCCCAAAACCAAGGAGACGATGATGCTGCCCGAAACCAGATAGGGAAACAGATAGGCGATCGAGCTGGCGAACGGGTTAAGCGCCGCTCGAACCGGGTATTTCAGGACGGTGTGCAACTCCGAAATGCCCTTGGCCCGTGCGGTGACCACGTAGGGTCTTCGCAACTCGTCCAACAGATTGGCGCGCATGATCCGGATTTGGTGCGCCGTGCCGGCCAGAGCCAAGACGCAGGCGGGCAACGGCACGTGCTTCGCTAAATCCCAGGCCTTCGCCATGCTCCACGGCGCCTGCGAGAACTCCGGCGAGAACAGGCCGCCGACGCTCAGGCCGAGGTATCGAAAGCCGAGATACATCAGGATCAGCGCGAGCAGGAAGTTGGGGATCGCGAGGCCGATGAATCCGAGCAATGTCGCGGCATAATCGCCCAACGAATACTGCCGCACGGCCGAATAGATGCCGATCGGCAAGGCAATGGTCCAGGTCAGGAACAGTGCGGAAAACGACACCGCCATCGTCAGCCAGAGTCGGTCCCCGATGACCTCCGTCACCGGGCGGCGCCACATCATGGATACGCCGAAATCGCCGACGACGACGCGGCTCATCCACATGCCGTACTGGATGATGACGGGCTGATCCAGGCCATACTCGCGGCGCATCGCCTGCGCCTGATCGGCGGAAACGACACTGCCGTTGGACGCGAGGTTGGCGATATAGGCGTCAACGAAGTCGCCGGGCGGCAGACGAATGATAATGAACGTCAGAATGGAGATCGCGATGCACGTGATCGCGGCGAGCACGAGGCGACGCGCGAGATAGATCAACATGCGATAGCGCCCGTCACTGTCCGTTCCCTTTGATTGCCGCGCGCTCGTTGGCCCTTTTGCGGGTGGCGCGTCGGTGCTCTCGTCGGCACCCTATCGCGCCCCGCGCATCTGTCAAAGCGGGAAGGATTTAAATGACGGTCGACGCGCGATTATGGCGTGGATCCGACCTCCTGAACCGCGCCGAAGCCGACCGATACCTGGCCGAGTTGCAGCGATACGGCGTTGTTGCGATTGGATACGCCCGTCGCGACACCGGTCACGGTAAAGGGAATCGCGGCGGCGGTACCCTTGGAGTCGGCCCCGATGACGGCGATCTTATAGGCGCCGTCGGCGACTTTCCGGCCATTATTGTCCAGCCCGTCCCAGGTCCAGTCATTCGCGCCGCGCGTCGCGTTCAACGAGGCGTCGCGAACCTTCATGCCGGACTCACTGACGATGCCGATCGCGACCGGGCCGCTGTTGGTCGCGGTAAAGCCGACGCGACCGACACCGTTCTGCAACGGGATTCGGTCGGACGCGATCGTCACCTGTTTGCCGATCATCGAGGAGGATTGCATCACTTCCGACGCCTGGGTCAGCTCGATCAGTCGCGTCAGCCCGCTGTTGGTGGCGATCTGCTGCTCCACGCTGGAGAATTGCACGAGTTGGCTGGTGAACTGGTTGGTGTCCAGCGGGCTGGTCGGGTCCTGGTTCTTTAGCTGAGTCATCAGCAGGGTCAGGAAGTTGCCGAAGTTGGATGTCAGCTTGGTCAGCGCGTTATCGGATTGCGCCGGTTTCGCCGCCGTCGATTGCGCGGCGGTTGGGGTAAGAGCCATGTGAGGTGCCTCCGCTCAGGCCATGATGTTGACGCCGCCGAGGGGCGGTCGTGTCGTCGGGCGACGCGTCGTATCGGTATGGGACGGTTCTGTGGGGGGAGCAGGCGTCGCCTGCGCCCATCCGCGGCGATCCTGATCGGCGGAACGATTGTCCCCGCCTTGACCGAACCCGGCCTGCGGGTCCGGGTTCGACGCAAATGTCGGTACCGCTTCCGATTGGATCGGGCGGAACTGAATCGCGCCGCCGTCGAGCGGTATGCCGGCCTGCGCCAGCGCGTCTTCCAATTGCGCGCGATCCTGGCGGAGCGAGGTCAGAGTCTCCGCGCGATCCGCCATGACGACGATGCGGATGGGTGTGTCGACGATCCGTTCGATCCGGATTTCCACCTGACCAAGCGCCTCTGGCCGCAGATGCACGGTCAGGCGATGTTCCCCCGGTTCGGCGCGCGCCAGAGCGATGACGGCGGGAGCGACCTGTTCCACGACGGGATGGGTCGGAACGCGAGGCGTCTGTTCGTAGACCGTAACGACTGACCGTTGGTGGGCTTCCGGCGGCACTGCGGATAATGCTGGCGGTAAGTCGGCGGTTGAGGGTGTCTCGGGATCGCGTGGTTGCGGAACGGATGTCGTTTCAGTCCGTGCGACAGGCCTTTCGCCGTCGTTGTCGCGGTGATCGGAAGTGATCGGCTGGCGGGACGCCGACGCGTTGGTGCCGTCTTGCGATCCGATCGCACGGGATTGTTCCACCATGGCCTCCGGCGGCGCCGTTGGGAGAACGTCCGCGACGACCGTTGCCGGCGGTTCGGTGGATCGGATGGCGACAGCGGCGATCCCCGTGTCAGATGGCGGTTCGATTATGTCCCGTGCGCCGGACGGCGGGATGATTGCTCTCCGTGAGTCGGACAGCGTCACGACTGCGTCCCGGGGGTTGAATGGCGGGGTGATTGTCTCCCGTGCCCCGGAGGGCGTCGCGATTGCGTCCCGCGAGCCGAATGGCGGGATGATTGTTTCCCCTGCGCTGGATGGCGGTACGGTTGCTTCCCGCGCACCGGATGGCGCGACTATCGGTTGTCGCGACGGAAATGCGCCTCGAAGCGTCGCGTCCGCCGCCATCGGTAACGGTGAGCTCCCGCCGACGTCCGCCGACGGACGCCATCCGTCCCGCGTTTCGTTCGCTTGCGACAAATCGGCCGAACCGCTCTGCGGAATTAAATCCGGGCGATGGGGCGCGATCGCGACAGCGGGCACAGTGTCCGCCGCAGGCAGGGCCTCGTGGGTGAATGCGTGCTCGATCAGTGTGCGCTTGTCCGGCGGCGGGGACTGGCCGAGCGGGCGGAGGTCGCGGATCGGTGGTTCGGTGGGGGGTGGTTGGTGGGGGCGTTGCGTGTTCTCCCGCGCGCTCCCCACCTCCAGTCGAACGGGGTGCTCGACGCGCATGGCCGGGGCATCCGAATGCGGCGGCGGAGGCGTGTCGGCCGGCGGCAGAGGAACCTGAATGGGCGCGGCCATGAACGGTGGTTCCGATCCAGGCGCGGGGCCTGGCGTCCGCTCGGTCCCTGGTTCGGCAGCAATCGCATCCGCATCGTCGCTCGGGGGCCGGTTCGACCGATGCGGACGTGCAGCCGTCGATGGCGCGTCAAACCTGCTGTCGTCCTGCGGTTCGGCGATCCTGTCCGCGAACGGCACCGGTTCGGGCGCAATGGCGGCTTGAGGCAGCCGACCCGCCGCGTCGCTCGTAAGAGGATCCACGACCTCCGTCGGCACCGGGAACGATGGACCGCTCCAATCCGGCATGGAGGACCGGATCGGCGCCTCCGGGACAGGTGCCCGGCTCGCTGCCGGTGCCAGACTGTTCGTCAAAAAATCGGCGAACACGGGTCCGGGTTCCGCGCCGCTGAACGCAGCGGCCGGAAGAGCGGCATCGAGCACCTGGAAAGACGAAAGAGTCGGTAGGGCCTGCAAAATCGTGTTCCTGACCGGTGAAGGCGCGCCGGTCCCGCTGACCAGCCTCGCCGGATGCATCAGCGCAAGAACAGGGCCAGCGGTTGGAATACCCGAGAAATCGCGACTTTTCCGCGATTTTCCGCGTTCACCTTAAGGCGCGACCAGTCGGCATCGGCAGGTTTTGCCGAGACAAAACTGCCGCGGACACCGAAGCGACCAGTCGGGCACACGACAAAACCCCTGATTTTCAGCCGCTTCGTCGCGGCACGGTTCGTGCGTCTGGGATGCCGACACGACCAAGCGGGAGCCGGCAAATGTCACTCTTCGGAGCGATGAACAGTGCGATCAGTGGGCTGGGGGCGCAATCGAACGCCTTCGGCAATATCAGCGACAACGTCGCCAACAGCCAGACGGTTGGCTTCAAGCGCGTGGATACCAACTTCGTTTCCTACCTCACCACCAGCACCGCCGCCCGTAACGAGCCCGGCGCCGTCGTCGCTCGGCCTGACTACGTGAACAACGTGCAGGGAACGGTGACGCAGATCGACAACCCCCTCGGCCTCGCCATCGCCGGGCAGGGTTTTTTCGCCGTGTCGCAGCAGACCGGGCAGGTCAATAACGCGCCGGTCTTCAATCCGTTGCAGTTCTATACCCGCGCGGGCGACTTTCAGTTGAACAAGGCCGGATATCTGGTGAACAGCGCCGGCCAGTTCCTGAACGGGTGGGAAGTCGATCCCCTGACCGGGGATGCCAATCAGAACGCCCTGGCACCGATCCAGATATCCCAAACCGTGTTCAACCCCGTCGCGACGACCGAGGTCGTGCTGTCGGCGAACCTGCCCGCCACGCCTCTTGCGGAAACCGCGACCGCCGACGCGCCGATCTCCTCCGACATCGACGTCTACGACGCGCTCGGCACCGTGCACGCGGTGACGCTGAACTGGGTGCAGGATTCGGCCGATACCTGGACCGTTTCGGTGGTGTCGGAAGACGCCACCACGCCCGATCTGGGATCGGCGGTGGTCAAGTTCGGCGCCGGCAGCCTGAACCCGGTGCCGGCGGGAACGGTGGGCGACATCAGCGACGCAACCGGTTCGGTCACGGCGGCGGGATATTCCGCCGGTGGCGCGGCGATCCTGAGTTTCACGGCGGAGTTCAGTTCCGGCAGCCAGACCATACAGCTGAATCTCGGGAACTACGGCGACACGTCGGGGATCACGCAGTATGCCGGTACGCGCTACAGCCTGCGCGGACTGACGCAGAACGGCGTGGCGCCGGGCAGCTTTTCGGGCGTCAGCACCCAGGCCAACGGCGATATCGTGGTGAACTACGACAACGGCCAGACCCGCGCGATCGCCAAGGTGCCGCTGATCACGTTCAACAACCCGAACGCATTGCAACGCCAGAACGGGCAGTCCTTCACCGCCACGCTGGAATCGGGCAATCCGCTGGCCGAGGAAGCAAGCACCAACGGCGCGGGCAATATCGTCACGGAATCGATCGAGGGGTCGAACGTCGATATCGCCTCGGAATTTTCCAAGTTGATCGTCGCGCAGCGCGCCTATTCCGCGAACACCAAGGTGGTGACGACGGCGGATGAGTTGTTGCAGCAGACAATCGACATGAAGCGGTAAGCCAGGCGCCGTCAGATCCCGACCAGGAGGGGCACAAGCGAAGCAATCAGCAGCAGGCCCATGGCGACATTGAAAACCCGCAGGCGGAACGGCGATCGCAACAACAACGCCGCGCCTTTGCCCAGTGCCAGCCACGGCAGCATGCAGGGGATGGCGACGCCGAAGAAGACGATCCCAAGCCAAAGCAGTTGGGTGCTCAGCGGCACATCGGGGCGGGTGAACTCACTGGCCGCGCCCAGCCCGATCAGCCAGGCCTTGGGATTGATCCACTGAAACGCCGCGGCCCCCCAGAAGCCGAGGATGGGCCGGTGTTCCCCCGCTTGCGGCGGCGGCGCGCTGGCGATTTGCCACGCGAGCCACGTCAGCCAGGCCGCGCCGATCCAACGCATCGCGCTCAGCAGAGCTGGGACGGCAAGCAGCACGCTGCCCAGACCCGCGAACACGATTTGCAGCATCGCGCCGAAGCCGAAGGCGATCCCCAACATATGCGGCACCGTCGCGCGAACGCCGTGATTGGCGGCCGCGCTCGCCAGCATGATGTTGTTCGGCCCCGGCGTAATGTACATCGCCACGGCAAAGCCGATCAGCGACAGCAGGTGCGGTTCCACGTCGGTCGCGCGTCAACCGAATACAGCGGCGTCGCGGTTGTCCTGCATCAGCTTGGCGAAGCCGGTGGTGCTGACCAGGCCGATGCCGCGCGGCACGCCGGTATCCGGGTCGGGCGCGATGGCGCCATAGGCCGCCCCCGCGACCTTGTCCCACTTGCCCGACGGCTTGCGGATTTCCACGTTCGCGACGGTGGTTTTCAGGACCAGCCGCACGATCGCGTCCTTGGGCTTGCCGGGCCGCGTCAGGCTGGGGTGGCCGTCGATCGTTTTCCAGCCGGTCCGCAGCGCCCAGGCGCTCAGTTCTTCCTTGGTCATGCCGGCTTGTTCCTTGTAACGAGGCGTCCGGCGCGGGCCGCCGTCGCGCCCGGGCCGAACACATAGGCCGATTGCCCGTTCACCCAGGTTTCGAGAATCCCGATCGAAAGCGCTGTCGGATCGGCATAGGTCGATGCGTCCTTCACCGTCTCGGGATCGAACAGCACCAGATCGGCGCAGGCACCGACGCGGATCACGCCGCGATCGGTCATGCCGAACACCTCGGCGGTGTGGCCGGTCATCTTGCGCACGGCGGCTTCCATGCTGAACAAACCCAAATCGCGAGCGTAATGGCCGAGCACGCGGGGGAATGTGCCCCAGAGGCGGGGATGGGGGTAGGAGTCGTGCGGCAGACCGTCGCTGCCGATCATCGACAGGCGGTGACGCATGATCTCCTGCACGTCGGGCTCATCCATCTGGAAGTAGATGGCGCCGGCGGGCAGCAGGCGTTCGGCGGCTTCCATGTCGCTGGTGTTCCAACCACGCGCGATGTCCGCCAGCATCTTGCCGGCCATCTCGGGATGCGGGATCGACCAGGTGACCTGCACCGGCACATCGGGGCGCAGGCGGAACGGCATCAGCACCGTGGACCCAGCGTGGTAGGGATAGACGTCGAAATCCACCTTCTGGCGAAGCGAGGCGCGATCGATCGCCGGCAGGGTTTCCACCGAACGGCCGAAATTCTCGGGCATCGAGCATTTGTGGTGGCTGATGACGACCGGCGATCCGGTATCGCGGCCGATCTTCAGGGTTTCCTCGATCGACAGCATGACGTCGTTGGCTTCGTCGCGCATGTGCGTGACGTAGATGCCGCCGGCTTCGCGCAGCGCCTCGGCCACCGCGATGACTTCCTGCGTCGGGGCCATCATGTTGGGCGGGTAGTACAAGCCGGTGGAAAAGCCCGATCCGCCCTGCGCCAGCGCTTCCGCCAGGCGCTTGCGCATATGTTCGGCTTCGCGGTCGGTGGCCGCGCGTTTGGTGTCGCCGTTCATCGCCTCTACTCGAAGCGACATATGTCCGATCAGCGCATAGGTGTTCACCGGCGACGGATCGCGGGCCAGGCGCTCCGCATATTCGCCGAAGCTGTCGAAGGCGAACCAGGATTCGTCGCCGAGCAGGTCGAGCGGCGGGACCGGGCGGGACTTCATGCGGACGGGAGAGAGTGAGATGCCGCAATTGCCGACGACGACGGTGGTGACGCCCTGCGACATCTTGCACAGCATGCATTCTGGCCCGCAGAGCACCGCGCGGTCGTCATGCGTGTGTGCATCGATGAAGCCGGGCGCGACGGCCTTGCCGGCGGCGTCGATCTCCCGATCGGCGGATGCGGCGCCAAGATCGCCGACGGCGACGATCCGATCGCCGGTGACGCCGATATCGCCCTTGAATCGCGGCGCGCCGGTGCCGTCGAAGATGGTGGCGTCGCGGATGATCAGGTCGCAGCGCAGGGTCATGCCGTCGTTCTCCTTTTCTGAGTTGCCTTATGGCACGAGAGTGCATCCCGCGCGTAGTCTGTCGCCGGACCATAGCAGGAGTCAGACATGCCGTATGCCAGCACCGACGATGGGGTGAAGCTTTACTTCGAGGAGACCGGCTCCGGCACGCCGATCATCTTCGTGCACGAGTTTGCCGGCGATCATCGCGCCTGGGAAACGCAGATGCGTCATTTCGGCCAGCGCTATCGCGCCATCACCTATGCCGCGCGCGGCTATCCGCCGTCGGATGTGCCGGACGACGTCGCCAAATACTCCCAGGCGCGCGCGGCGGACGATATCGCGGCGGTGCTGACGCATCTGGGCATTGCGAAAGCCCACGTCGTCGGCCTGTCGATGGGCGGCTTCGCGACGCTGCATTTCGGCTTCCGTCACGCCGATCGCGCGTTGTCGCTGGTCGTCGCCGGATGCGGCTATGGCGCGGAAAAGGGCCAGCGGGACAAGTTCCGCGCCGAGGTCGACGCGGTGGCGGCATTCCTGGACGAACAGGGAATCGAAGCCTTCGCGGCGAAATACGCCTATGGCCCGACACGGGTACAGTTCGAAAACAAGGACCCGCGCGGCTTCGCGGAGTTCCGTCAGCAACTGGCGGAACACTCCGCCATCGGCGCGCGCAACACGCAGTTGGGCGTCCAGAAAGAGCGTCCGTCGCTATACGACCTGGAAGATCAGATGAAGGCGCTGACCGTGCCGACGCTGGTGCTGACGGGTGACGAGGACTGGCCCTGCCTGCAACCGGCGCTGTTGATGAAGCAGATGATCCCGACGGCGGCGCTGTCGGTGATGCCGAACTGCGGTCATACCATCAACATCGAGGATCCCGATCAGTTCAACCGGCTGGTTGGGGAGTTCATTGTGCAGGTCGACTCCGGCCGTTGGCCGAAACGCGATCCTCGGGCGATGGCGAATTCCATCACCGGCATGAAGTAGTATCCGGTCGGCGGGGGCAGGCCGTCCGGCCTGGCCCCACCGGTTTCGATCGGAGCACACAGCCATGACCATCGCCGAACTCTGTATTCCCGCGGCGCTGCTGTTGATCATCGCCACGATCGGCCCGGCCAAGGTGTTGGGGCGGCGGGACTACGACAACGCCAACCCGCGCGATCCGCGCTTCTACACGCCCGGATTCCGCGCGCGATCCCAGGGGGCGCACCTGAATGGGTACGAGAGTTTCCCGTTCTTCATCGCCGCGGTTCTACTGGCGGAGATGAAGGGCGCGCCGCAGGGCTGGGCAGATATGCTCGCGGTGGGTTTTTTGGTCGCGCGGATCGGCTACGTCGCCTGCTACCTCGGCGACCGCCCCACCGCGCGATCCGTCCTCTGGGCCGTCGCGCTCGGCTTTAATACGGCGCTGTTCTTCCTGCCGCTTCTTGCGCGGGGCTGATCAACCCGCGCGCAGACGCGCCGTCGCCTCCCGATCCAACGCCCCGTCGGCGTCGATCGCGACTTTGTACAACGCCTTGGCATTGGCGGCGGACACCAGGCCGTCGCGAGCATCGCGCGCCACCAGATCGGGGTCGCGATCAGTCGGCACGCCCATGCCGGCGCCGCCGGGCAGTTCCAGGATCAGCCGATCGCCATCCGGGATGATCTGAAAGCCCTTGGTCCGCAGTACCTTGCCGGATTTCTGCGTCACCACCCCGTTGGCGCCGTTCAGACCGCCCTCTCGCCCCTTGGGCGCGTGGCCTATGCGGTCGAAGCTGGCATTGACGGCGAATTCCAGGTCGCCCTTGGCGGCGATTTCCATGATCTGGCCCATGCCCCCGCGCGTGCGCCCCGCCCCGCCGGAATCCGGCTTCAGTTCCTTGCGCCAGATCACGATCGGGGCGACGTTTTCCGTTGCCTCCACCGGCATCGTGCGCACGCCGGACGGGAAGGCGGTGGCGTTCAGCCCGTCGCTGGTCGGGCGCGCGCCGGTCCCGCCGGAGTTGAACGTGATGATCTCGAAATCCGCGATCACGGGCTTGTTGCCGCCGGCCTGACCCGATACCGACCCGCCGCCGCGCAACGGCGGGTTCCACAGCGACGACGAACCCTCCGCCGTGACGCGTTCGGGCACCGCCTGATGCAGGCAGCCCATCATCAGATCGGGCAGCAAATGGCCGATCACGTGGCGCACCGACACCGGATAGGGCCGAGGCGCGTTCAGAATGCAGCCTTCGGGGATTTTCATCTTGAACGGCGCCAGGGAGGCCCAGTTGTTCGGTACCTCCGGCGCGACCACGCATTTGATCCCGAAACACGCATAGGCCCTGCAATAGGCGCCGGGCACGTTGATGCCGCGCGACGACAGGCCCGACGTGCCGGCGAAATCGACCTCGATGGCATCTTCCTGAATGTCCATCGCCGCGCTCAGCCGCACCGGTTCCTCGTACCCGTCCGACCAGATTTCGCCGCTGAAGGTGCCCCTGGGCAGCTTGGCGATTTCGGCCATCGTGGCACGATGGGAACTGTCGAAAATGAAGCGGGCGAGGGGATCGAGGCTGTCCATCTCGAACTCCGCCATCATCTCCACCAACCGGCGCGCGCCGGCGTCGTTGCAGGCGCACAGGGAGTAGATGTCGCCCTCCAACTCCACCGGCAGGCGCGAACCGGCGCGCATGAAGTCGAAGAACGTTTCGTTCGGCACGCCCTTGTCGAAGCATTTGACGATGGGGATGTACATGCCTTCTTCGAAGACTGACCGTCCTTCGGGGCCCATGCCCAGACCGCCGATATCGATGACATGGGCGGTGTTGGCGAACAGGCCGACGATCGTGCCATTATGGAAGGCGGGGGTGACCACCGTCAGGTCGTGCAGATGGCCGGTGCCGAGCCAGGGGTCGTTGGTGATGTAGTGGTCGCCCGGCGACATGGTGGCGGCGGGGAATTTTTGCAGAAAATGCCCGACGCTTTCGGCCATGGAGTTGACGTGGCCCGGCGTGCCGGTGACGGCCTGCGCCATCATCCGCCCGTGCAGGTCGAAGATGCCGGCCGACAGGTCGCCGGCTTCGCGCACCGTGGTGGAAAAGGCGGTGCGGATCATGATCTGCGCCTGTTCCTCCACCACCGCGATCAGGCGGTTCCACATGATCTGCCGATGGATTTGGGTCAGCGCGTTGGTCTCGTGCGACATGTCGGTGGCCTGTTGTGCGGTGGCTTTGACATGGGAGAGTGCGGCCCGTCGGGGCCAACTGCAAGGGGTGTCTGGCTACACGAGTACGGTAGCGGCCCGTCACCGACCCCGCGCATCAAATGGCACAGGCCGTGATTAACCGATCGAACCAAAAACAACCCAACGGTCCGCGCGCCGACGAAACGGACTCCAATCCTCGGCGCGCGACCTCGGGACTCCGACTACCCGACGCGCGTTACCTTGCCGGTCTTACGGTCCATCGTGAACCGCGCGATGACCGAACCCTCCGCCGTCGCGATGGCAAAGCCGACCGCCGCATCGCCGCTCGGCGCAACCTCCACGACTTTCCACGCGCGGTTGCCGTGCCACAGCAGGAAGGCCTCGGCGATCTTGCGCACCTCATCGGGGGCGAGCTTGCGGTCGTCGGTTCGGTACATCAGACCAAAGGCCCGCGGGTCCATCCCGCCGTGGCGCATCCCGTGCTCACCCATGTGATGCGCGCCCATCGGACCATGCATCGCCCCGCCGTGCGGCATCATGGGCGGCTTGCCGTCCGGCATCGGCATGGTCTGGCCCATAGGGGGCTGGGCCTGGGCGGGCGGAGTCTGGGCACTTGCCGGCGCGATAAGCGGTGCGCCGAGAGAAAGCGCGGTGAGCATGATCAAAGCTGTCTTACGCATGGCAAGCCTCCTGGTTAAGCCAACAACCTGAATATGGGGGGCCGATGTTGCCAACCGGTGCTGCGCCGCGCGACGAATTGCAATAAAATGCAACCGGCACTTTCCCCGGTTGCCGGACGATCTATGCTGCGGCGCATGGAAACTTCGCCACATATCCTGGTCGTCGACGACGATCGTGAAATCCGCGAACTGCTCGCCCGATTTCTCGAAAAGCATCGCCTTCGCGTCACCACCGCCCGCGACGGCAAAGAGGCTCGGCGGGCCTGGGTTAACGGCCATTATCAACTGGTTGTGCTGGATTTGATGCTGCCGGGCGAGTCCGGCCTGGATATCGCGCGGTGGTTAAGGACCCAGTCCGACGTGCCGATCGTGATGCTGACGGCGATGGGGGAGGAGACGGACCGCATCATCGGGTTGGAACTCGGCGCCGACGATTATGTGCCGAAACCGTTCAATCCCCGCGAATTGCTGGCCCGTATCCGCGCCGTGCTGCGCCGAGCGGGGGAACAGGCGGAACATCGGCAGGAGCCGGAAGCGAGGAGCTATCGCTTCGGCGGCTGGACGCTGGAACCCGCGCGCCGGCGCCTGCTGAACCCCGAACAGGTGGAAGTCGCGCTGACCGGCGGTGAATACGATCTGCTGATCGCGCTGGTCGAACGCGCCAATCGCGTGCTGACGCGCGATATGTTGCTGGATTTGCTGCGGGGACGGCAGGCCGGCCCCTTCGATCGGGCCATCGACGTCGCGGTTTCGCGCCTGCGCCGCAAGCTGGAAGATGACGGCCGCAACGCTCAGTTGATCAAAACGGTCCGCGGCGGCGGCTACGTGCTGGCGGCAACGGTCGAGCGCGCGTGAAACTGCGCCTTTGGCCCGGCAGCCTGGCGAGCCGCACGGCGGTCGTCCTGCTGCTGGGCCTGATGGCGGTGCAGATTGCCGGGCTGACCATTCACGCCTTCGATCGGATCGAAGTGCAGCGCTTCAGCCAGGTGCGCGACGTCGCTATCCGCATGGCCGGTATGTACCGCGCGATCGTTCTTGCCTCTCCCGCGCAGCGCGACGCCGTGTTGGCGGAGTTCAATCGAGGCCTGGATATCGGCGCGGAAGTGACGTCGTTGCCTCCGGTGCTCGATCTGCCGGAAGCGCCCGACCCGGTGCAGCGGTTGTTTCGCTACAATATGTTCATGGGTGGCCCGCCGCCGGGAACGGGTGGGCCGCCGGTGCGACGGCGGGAGCTTCAGATTTTCGGCGGGCCCGGCGATCGGCGCTTCGTTGCGATGGCTCACCTGTCGGACGGTATGTGGCTGACGCTGCGCGCGCGGGTGGACGCGCCGCGACCCTGGCATTCCCCGGGCTTCATGGCCGCTTTCGCGCTGATGACCGTGGTTGCCGCAGGGCTGACCATCTGGGCCGTGCGTCGGCTGACCGCGCCCGTCGCCACGCTGGCCGCGGCGGCGGAGGCTCTTGGTCGCGACGTGAACGCGGCCCCGCTGCCGGAAGACGGCCCGCGCGAGGTGGCCACGGCGGCGGCGGCGTTCAATACGATGGCCGGACGTATCCGTCGCTTTGTGCAGGATCGGACGGAATTGCTGACCGCCATCGGGCACGATCTGCGCACGCCGATCACGCGGCTTAAGCTAAGGGCGGAATTCGTCGACGACGACGAATTGCGCACCAAGATGCTGGCGGACCTGGAAGAGCTTGAAGCGATGGTGGCGGCGACGCTCGCCTTTGGCCGCGACGCCCGCACGACGGAGCCTGTGACCTCCATCGATCTGGCCGAACTGCTGCGCACGATCCTGGACGAGGCCGGAGATGCGAACCCCGAGCAGGCGGAGCGTCTGAGTTACGACGGACCGGCGCATGCGACGGTGCGGGCACGATCGTTGTCGCTGAAGCGCGCGCTGACCAATCTTGTCTCGAATGCCATCGCCTATGGCGGGGCGGCGCGGGTCAGGCTGGCGGTGGACGGCGGCGCAAGCGTCACGATCGACGACGATGGGCCGGGGATTCCGCCGTCGGAACTTGATCGGGTGTTCGAACCGTTCCAGCGCGGCGAAGGCAGTCGCAACCGCGAAACCGGAGGCGTCGGCCTGGGATTGCCGATCGCGCGCAACATCCTGCGCGCGCATGGCGGGGATGTGACCCTGGCCAATCGCGCCGGCGGCGGCGCAAGGGCGGTGGCGACGCTGCCGATGGGGTAGGCGCGCCATTCACCCTCCCCGGATGACGCATCCTGGGTTGTCATTTAACCTTCCGGCACATGCAATGGCGGTTCCCGACATGACTCCCCCCGACGTCACCCAGGCGGACCAGCGGTTATGGATCGACCGCGACGATGCCTTGGATCGTATCGCGGACCGGCTGGCACAAGGGCGGATGAACCGGGTGCATGCGGCTATGCTGCGCGGTTTGATCGCCGATGGGTACTGCGTGCTGAACTACGCGACGGATCGAGAGGATCAGGCGGCCGCTTCGCGCGACATCGACCGGATGTTAGCCGGTGCCTGTCCCGACGCGTTGATTGCCTGTCCGGAGCTTGGCGACGCACCGTCCCCCTGGTCGTCCGGCACCGCGTTGCGGGCCGCCTGTGTGTTGGACCCGCATTATCTGTCCGGCCCCGTGCGCACCGCGCTGCTGAGCGAAAGGCTCACCCGCTTCCTCGGCGTCCTGCTGGAAGCCCCCGTGTTGCTGGCAAAAAGCCGAGCGGGGGGGCGCTGGAGGGAGAAGGGGGGACGGACGCCGGGGTTGACGGTGTGGTTGGCGCTGGAGGATGGAACCGGCCAGGACTGGGAACCGATCGTCTACCCCGGCACGCACCGTGGCGACGCGGATGGATGCGGCACCCCGGTAACGCTGACTCCGTCGGCGGGGGATGCAGTCGTGTTTCACCCGGCGTTGATCCGGGCTTACGCGGGCGGATCGAAGCTGACCACGCGCCGGTTTGTGGAGGCCGCTGTTGACCCCGCGCCTTCCTCTGAAGCCGGCACAAGCCGGTTGCACGCGCATGCCCCGCATGTCTTCGCGTCGGCGCTTTACCCGCACTTGGAGCCGTTGGATTGATGACCCCAGGCGGATCGGGCGGTTTGTTGGAACGGATCGCCCGCGGCGCGGGATGGGTCATGGCCTGGCGGCTGGGGATGCGCGTGCTGGGTTTGGTCAGCACGTTGATTCTGGTGCGGCTGCTGGCTCCGGCGGAGTTCGGATTGGTCGCGCTGGCGACCGGCTTCGTGCAGACAATCGACGCCATGATGGCCTTGGGCGCGGACGATGCCGTGGTCCGTGAAAGCCGAGCCGATCGCGACCTGTACGATACCGCGTTCACCCTGAACCTGCTGCGCGGCCTTGCGGTCGGTCTGGTGGTGGTCCTGTGCGCCTGGCCGGCGGCGGCGTTCTTCGCCGACCCCCGGCTGTCCGGGGTGCTTTTGTGCGTCGCCGCGCTGCCGGTGTTGGACGGTCTGGCCAATATCGGCACCGTGGATTTCCGCCGCGATCTGCTGTTCCGCAAGGAATTCGCGATCATGGTGCTGCCGAAGCTGGGCGGTATCCTGGCGGCGATCGCGGTCGCGTTCCTGACGCACAGCTATGTCGCGATGCTCGCGGGGATGGGCGTGAATCGCGGGCTGCGTGTGGTCATGAGCTATGTCATGCACCCCTACCGCCCGGGCCTGTCGCTGCGCGCGTGGCGGCGTCTGATCGGGTATTCTTTCTGGTCCTGGTTGATTGGGATAGCCATTTTATTACGGGATAAAAGCGATACGTTTATGCTTGGCCGCGTACTGGGAACGACATCGATCGGCTACTATTCCGTCGGTTCCGAAATCGCCGCCCTGCCGACGACCGAGCTGGTGGAACCGCTGTGTCGGTCCGCATTTTCCGGCTTCGCGGCCGAACGCCGAGAGGGTGCCTCGGGCAGTCCGTTGTTCACGCGTCTGATCGGTTTGGCCGCGTCCGTCGTATTGCCCGCCGGTATCGGGCTGTCGCTGGTGGCGGACCCCTTGGTGGCGGTGGCGCTGGGTCCGGCATGGTCACAGGCCGCCCCCGTGGCGCGCGTTCTGGCGGTGGCGGGAACGCTGACGGTGTTCGGGCAGATCGCACTGCATCTGATCAGCGCGCATGGTTTGCTGGGGCGGCTGCTGGGTGTCACGCTGTTCGGTGCCGCCCTACGTATCTCCCTATTATTCCTTCTGATTCCAACCTATGGCCTGCTCGGCGCCGCCTGGGCGGTGGGGATCGGCATCGCGGTGGAACAGGCGCTGACGCTGGGCCTCGCGCTCTATCGGCTGCGGATCGCGCCCGCGCTTTTCCTGGGCGCGACCTGGCGTCCGGTCGTCGCCGGCGGGGCAATGGCTTGCGTCTTGTGGCAGGCGGGCCTGGGTTGGGTAGCGTCGGACGATGCCGTCAGCCTGATCGCCGCCATCGCGTTGGGCGTGGTTGTCTATGTCTGCGTTTTGCTGGGAACCTGGCTGCTGTCCGGCCGTCCCGCGGGGGCGGAGCGTGATTGTCTGAACGCGGCCGCCGGGATGCTCCGCCGGTAAATCCCGTTCGGTTTGACAACGTGCGTTGCGGCGGAAGCGGAAATGGATTAACATTCCGTAAAATTTCGGTTAACGTTTGGTAAGGAGCAACGGCCATGGCTGGTTCTACCTGGACGTGGAAGGGCGGATCGATAGCATCAGCCAAAAGCCCGACCTGGGTCCTGACCGATGGGCTCGGCAATGCCTCGGGTTTGCCAACTGGCGACGATACCGTTGTCATCGATTTTCCAGGCACGATCACATTGATGCCCGACTTCGGCGCGCTGAACCTGCGGGTAACGGCGGAGGATGTGATTATCGATTATGGCTATCTTCCCCCGAACCCGCCGATCGGCACCGTCGCCACGGCGACAGTGAGCCTGAGCGCCGGGAGCAGCGCCGGTATAGTTGCCGCATCCGGCCCGGCGGTGAACGCGGTGACGCCCCGGGCCCTCAACTGGATTGGGGCGGCTGCCGGCGCGTCGTTCGGCGTCGCCTCCAACTGGCAGGATTTCACCAATGGCGGCGGCGTGGCGCTAAGCCCGCCGGGGGCCGACGATCAGGCACAATTCAACGTCGTTAATCCCGTCACGATCACGGGAACGGGTTCGGCGGCGGCGCTGCTGTTCAACGGCGGCACGGTTTCGTTCAATGCGGCGAATATTACCGCCGTCGGACAAAGCAACTCATCGGGTGGAACCGTCTTCGCGCCGCTCGCCGTCTGGCTCGGCACGACCAACGATGTCGTGAACTTCAACGGCGGTACGTTGAATGCGTCGGGCGGCGTATTCAATCAGTTCAGCGGCAGCGGCACATTCACCGCCTCCGGCGGCGCGACGGTCACGACCGCGGCCATTCAGTTCGGCAATGGCGGCGGCACGATCGTCGTCACCGGCGCGGGCACGACCTGGCATGAAATCGCGAACGGGGCGATCGCTGGGCTTGGCTCGCCGTTTGGCTACATGAGCATGTTCGGCGGTTCCGACCGGCTCCAGATCAGCGCCGGCGCGGTGATGACGGAGGACGGCAACGCCCAGATCGGCACCGGCGCTGGATCGAACGGCACGGTTACGGTTTCCGACGCCGGGATATGGAACGTCGGCACCGGCGGGATAAGCGCCGGCGCGAACGGCGGCCTGGGTGCCTTGCTCGTAACGAACGGCACGGTTACCAACGCTGGGGCTTTGACCCTCGGCTCCAACAACGGCAGCAGCGGGCTTGTCGCGGTGAACGGCGGTACGGTTTCGGTCGCCGGGCCGACAACGATCGGCGCGATTAATGCTAACGGCACCGTTACGATCGGCAGCGGCGGCACATTTCTCGCCAACGGCACGTTTGATGCCGTCGGTAACAGCGCGGGCAGCTCGGGATCGCTGAATATATCGGCCGGCGGCGTGTTCAAATCGACTCTCGCGCCGCAATCGACGAACTACATTCTGAGCGTCGGCAATAACGCGAAAACCAGTACCGCCGCGGCCGCGGTCGGCAATGTCGTGGTCTCCGGCGCGGGCGCGCTATTGGACATGGGCGGCAATCCGCTCGCGCTTGGTCTGAATGGCGGCACCGGCAGCCTGTTGATCGCGCAGGGCGGCACCGTGCTGTCCGCGGTTTTGGATCAGAACGCGGCCAACGCGGCGGCGGCCTTCGCGGCCGGGCGTGGCGGCATCGCATCCGTCACCGTCACCGATGCCGGGTCGACCCTGAAAACCGGCGGCTTCGCCTATTTCGGCCGAGGCGGCGCGGCCCAGCTTTCGGTGCTGAACGGCGGCAGCTTTGCGGTCGGGACGGATAGCAAGGGCGCATCGGGTCTCGGCATCGGCTTTGGCAACGGCGGCAACACCACCTTTGTCGGCGGCACCGGCGACGCGATCGTCAGCGGCGGCGGTGTCATCACGGTCGCCGGATTCATCAATGTCGGCGGCCAAGGTGCCGACGGGTCGCTGAATATCGGCGCCGGCGGAACGGTCACCTCGGTCACCGGCCTGGCCGTCGGCTTAGCGAACCTGATCAATGGCGCGGTCGTCGGCGGCAACGGCAAGGTCGCGATCAGCGGCGGCGGCGTCTACAAGGTGACCGAGGCAGCACAATCCGCCACCACCGCGGTGCAAATCGGCAACGCGAACGCGAATGTCGGCGGGCCGACGAGCCTGTCGACGGGCGAGGTCACCGTCAGCGGTGTCGGCTCTCTGCTCGACACCAATGGCAATACGATGGAGGTCGGTCGTCAGGGTACTGGCAGCCTCGCCATCAGCAAGGGCGGTTCGGTCGTTGTCGGTGCCCTGGACCAATCGCTGGGGGCACCGCTGACGGTCGGTCGTTTCGGCAGTGGCAGCATCTTCATCAGCGACGCCGGTTCAACCCTGACGTCGAACGGGCTTGTCGTCATCGGTCGCGCGGGGACGGGCACTCTGCAAATCCAGAACAAGGGCAGCCTGGTTGCATTGGCCGACGGCAAGGGTGCCGGCGGCGTCGGCATCGGTGCCGCGAACGGCGTCGGCCCGTCCTATCAGGTCGGCGGCAGCGGTTCAGCGCTGGTGTCCTCGGGCGGCGGATTGTTCACGCAATTCGACCTGACGGTGGGCCGAGGCGTTAGCGGGCAACTGACTCTGACCAACGGGGGCACCGTCGAAACGGGAACCCGCGTGCTGATCGGCAACACAACCAGCGTCGCTGCTGGAGAAACGATCGTGTCCTTGGGTACCACGACGATCGCGACGTCCGCCGTCTTGCTGGGCGGCAGCGGCGTGGTCAATGTCGGCACCGGCAGCATCCTGAAGGCGGACGGAGGCGGCATCGTCAGCCCGGGAACCTCGGCGATCAACATCGGCGTAGCCATCGGCTCCACCGGCGAATTGAACGTTTCCGGCAGCGGCGCGACCGTCACCGCAAGCGGTTATCGCATCACGGTTGGTGGCGGCGGCCAGGGCAGTCTGCTGGTCAGCCAGGGCGGCACGGTGCTCTCCGCCACACAATTCGCCGGCGATGGCGCGATGAACATCGGCGGCCTCGCCGGGGCCAGCGGAGCAGTGACGCTGTCGGACGCCTTCTCCCGCATCGTCGCCTCCGGCCAGGTCAATGTCGGTGCTTCCGGCAATGGCTCGTTGCTGATCCAGTCCGGCGCGCAGATGCAGTCCGGCGGCTCGGCCCTCGACCTGACGGAGGGCTTCGTCATCGGAGGCTCCGCCGGCGCGACGGGGCTCGCCACGGTGACCGGGACAAACTCCACCCTCTCCAACTCCGGCCGCTTCGTCGTCGGCGATGCGGGCTTCGGCAATCTGGCGATCACAACGGGCGGCAGTGTCGTCACCGTCCCCGGCACGGCCGTCGCGACGGGGGCCATTATCGGCAACGTCGCGGGTTCCGACGGGTCCTCGGTGCAAGTGACCGGCGCGGGCGCGCGCTGGAGCGTCGGCAGCACGCTGATCGTCGGCAATGCCGCCGCCGGCGGGCTTTCGATCGCCAATGGCGGCTCGGTCTCGGCCGGGCTGGTCGATCTCGGCGCGACGGTAAGCGGCATCGGCAACCTGTCGCTGTCCGGCACCACCAGCGTCTTGAGCCTGGGCGCCCTGACGATCGGCGATGCCGGTCTGGCGGATATGAGCATCCTGAACGGCGCGACCGTCACCGGCGGCAGCGCCACGATCGGCGCGCTGAGCACCGCGACCGGAAATCTGGACGTGGAAAGCGGCGGGCAGTTGCTGCTGAGCGGTAAAATCATCATCGGCGATAAGGGCTTCGCGCAACTCACCATCGGCAAGGGCGCCGCGGTGCACGCGGCGGGCGGGTTTATCGTCGGAGTGAACGGCGTGGTGACTTCGTTCGGCGGCGTCCTCGACCCGCCGGTCGTGAGCCAGAACTTCGGCGTGATCGGCGGCACGGGCATGCTGGTGGGCGATGTCGAGAACAACGGCACGATCTTCGCCAAGAACGGCACATACGAACTGACCGGCAACGTCACCACGGGCGCGGG
>CANJLW010000002.1 GCA_947475245.1 Acetobacteraceae bacterium
CCCGCGCCCGTGGTGACGTTGCCGGTCAGTTCGTATGTGCCGTTCTTGGCGAAGATCGTGCCGTTGTTCTCGACATCGCCCACCAGCATGCCCGTGCCGCCGATCACGCCGAAGTTCTGGCTCACGACCGGCGGGTCGAGGACGCCGCCATTGGATGTCACCGTTCCGCCGGTGCCGACAAAGAAGCCGCCGGTCGCATGCACCGCGGCACCGCTGCCGATGATCAACTCCGCCTTGCCCTGCCCGCCGATCGCGATGCTGCCGGTCAGCAGGATTTGTCCGCCCGCGCCGAGATCGACCGTGCCCGCCCCGCTGCTTTGCGCGCCGATCGTCAGGCTGGCGGCGCTGACGGTGCCGCCGCCGGCCACGGTCAGTTCGCCCTTGCTTTGACCGCCCACGACCATCGCGCTCGCGCCCGTCCAGGAAGCGCCGGCCATGACGACGCGCGCGGCGGCGTCGGCGGAGCCGTCCACGGTCACGCTCTTGCTGACGGTCAGCACGGCGCCGGAACCGATCGTGCCTGTGCCTCTGTCGATAAAACTGTCGATATTGTTGGTGCCTTGCAGGGTCCAGTTCGCGGCGGCATCGACCTCGATCGCGCCAAAGCCGATGAACTGCCCGCCCAGACCCGCGAAGGTTCCCGTTCCGCCTGCGCCCAGCTGCAACGTGCTGACAATGCTGCCGCCGGCCGGGTTCCCACCGTCGACCGTGCCGCTGAATCCGCCGCCGGGCTTCAGGATCAATCGGTTTTCGAAACCTCCGGCGAACGACAGCGCCGCCGCGCCGGCGCCGGCAATCTGGCCCGCGTTGGAAACGGTTCCCGCGCCGTGAGCAAGCACGATGCCGTAATGACCGGAGATCGTCCCGAGGGATTGATTCTCCAGCGAACCGCCCGCCCGCAGGTATGCTCCGGCACCGGCCGAGGTGCTGCCGGTCAGCAGCCCGTTATTGGTCACGACGCCGGCGGCGCTGTTGATCTGGATGCCGTTAAACCCGTCGATCGTTCCCCCCGACAGGTTCGTGACCGTTCCGCCCGCCGCCAGGTAAGCCCCCAGGCCGGTCGCGGCGGTTCCCTGGACCGTGCCGCTGTTGGTGATCGTCCCCGCCGCCGAGGTCATCAACAGCGCGGTGTTGCCCGTCGCCAATGCCCCCGCGCCGTTTACGAACGCACCGCCGGAGCCGACGATCGCCGAACCCAGCAAGGTGCCCGCATTGGTCAGCGTGCCGCTGGTGATCAGCGTCTGCGCCGAGGCAATCGTATTCGTCCCCGTCATGACCCATGACGCGCCGGCGTCGATGGTTACGTTCGCCATCTCGATGAATTGGCTGCCGATGCCGCCGATCGTGCCCGTCGCGGCCGCCGACGCAAGTTCCAGCGTGCTGGATACGGTCGAGCCCAGGCTGTTGCCGCCGGACACGACGCCGGAGAACACAGCGCCCGGAAATGCCACGACCCGATTGGCGAAGCCCTTGTTTACGGGATCGAAGGCGAACTGGGTGCCGGCGACGGTTCCCTTGTTGACCAGGGTCGTCGCGTAATAGGCGACGATCGCGTATGGCCCGCCCAGGATTTGCCCGGTCGGCGCGTTGTAAATCGACGCCGGGCCGTGAATCCAAACCGCCGCGCCGTTGGTGCCGTCGCTGGCGAAGATGCGCCCGCTGTTGTTGACCGACCCCGCGTTGCTGGTGATGGTGGAGGCACCGATCTGCACGCCGATCCATTGCGCGGAAATCGAGCCGCCGACGCTGTTGGTGACCACGCCGCCCGTCGCCAATTGCACGGCGGCACCTCCGCCAGTGCGCGCACTAGCGATGCTGCCCGCGTTCACAACCGTGGAAACCGCCCCGACGACATCGATGCCGAAGGTGAAGCCGGAAATCGTGCCGCCCGCCGCGTTGGTGACCGGCGCGCCTTTTGTGTAAACGCCCGCGAAACTGCCGGTAACGCGGCCGCCGGATTGGTTGGTCACCACACCCGCGCCCAGCAGCACCACGCCGGCAATCGATGTGGCGCCGATGCTGCCGGCATTGGCGATGGTCGTCGTCGAGACCGCATTGGCGAAGACGCCATATTTGCCGCCGGAAATCGTACCGCCCGCGGCGTTGCTGACTCCGCCGCCGCCGATCAGCGCCACGCCCAGATTGCCCGAGCCGCTGATGGTTCCGCTATTTGTAACCGTCGCCGGGGTGCCAAGCGCCAAAATGCCATACCATCCGCCGGTAATCCGACCCGTGGAGGCATTGCCGACGCCGCCGCCATTTGGCAGCACAACGCCGAAGCCGATGGCCGTGCTGGACGCGTTAATAGTCCCGGCGTTGGAAACACTGCCGCCCCCGCCAACCGCAACGCCTTCCAGATAGGCGGAGATCACCGCCGCCGTGGCGTTAGTGACGCTGCCCGCGCCCAGAATGATTCCAGCGTTGAACGGCGTCAGTTGTCCCGAAACAAACGCATATCCGGCACCCGCCGTCTGAGAGGAAACGATGCTGCCCTGATTGACCACCGTGCCGGTGCCGGTAACCGAAATCCCCGCCACATATCCGGCGATCAATGCGCCGGCATTGTTCGTGATCGTCGGCGTCCCCGCCGTCAGCAGGATGCCTTGGGACGATCCCGACGTCGCCGTCGATTGCACCGTGCCGGCATTGCCGATCGTCCAATTGACCGCCGCGCCGCTCTGCACCCCCGGTGCCGTCGCGCCGACGATCGCGCCGAGGGATGTGATCGAATAGGGATTGTCGCCGGCGTCCGTAAGAACAACACCATTGGCGGCAAGCGACGTATTGACGACGGTCATCGACGGACTCCACGCGGACCCGACAGTTGCCCTGCGCATACAAGGGCATCACTGTCCGAACGCTCAATTTTTACTCGATCCGCGGATATTCTGTCGAATATTGCCCGATGTAACGGAAATGAGCCTACGCCGCGATTTTACGCCATCGGCGCGGCGACCGACTTCTGCCGCAGCAGCACGATGCCGACCAGCAGCGCCGGTGTCGCGCAGGCGACGAACCCGATGCCGTAGCTGCCCGTCAGCGTCAGCAGCCCGGAATAAACCAGCGGCAGCAGCAACGCGCCCATTTGCCCGAACGACAGCACGCCTCCGGTGACGGACCCCGCCATGCCCGGCGGCGCCAAGCGAGCGGTCTCGGCCAGAAGGATACCGTGCCAGGACATGGCGGAGGCGCTGATGACCGCCGCGACCAGGCCGATCGCCAGGGTTGGCCAGCCCGTCGTGTAAAATCCCGACAAGGCCACGCTGCCCGCCATCCCCAGGGCAAGACCGGCCATGACCAGGCGAGGCTCCACATGAAAGCTGCCCAGCCAGCCCCACAGGATGCGTCCGGGCACCGCGACGGCGACGGACATCGAGAAGATGAACCCGGCGGCGGCCAGCGAGTATCCCAGATGGGTCAGGTAGATGACGAAATAGGCGGTAAACGTCGCCTGAATCCCGTTGAAGGCGAAGCAGGCGAACGACAAACCGCGCAAATCCTGCGCCGCGATCACCGACGTCAGCGTCGATTTCAGATCGGACAGATGAAAGCGCCGCGTCGGCACGCGATCCTTGTCGAACCCGGCGCGCAGCGGCTGCAACATGAACACGAACGCCAGACACGCAACCGCGATCGCCAACATCGTACTGCGCCAGCCCAGCGTGTTTGAAAGCCAGGGGCCGAGCATGCCGCCGAACAGCAGTCCGGCGGGAACGGCGGTTTGCTTGATGGAGAAGACCAGCGGCGCCATGCGCGGCGGCGACACTTTACCCAACAATTGCGAACTGGTGGGGGTGGATACAGCCGCGCCGCCGCCGCCGATGATGCCCGACAGGGCGAATACCAGCAGAGAACCCTCCATCGAGATCGCCATGCCGAAGGCGAGCATGACCAGGGCCGCCTGGCTCATGCGCAAAGGCCCATAGCGGATGATGAAACTGCCGCATCCCACCTGCGCCAGCAGCGACGCGCAGGCGGTTACGCCGAAATACACGCCCACCCAGGCCGGGTCGTATTTCATGTCCTCGATAATGACCGGTGCCAGCACGGCGGGCATAACGCGCCCGATGGAAACGAACGTTTGCTGGAGGAACATCGCCCCCAGCGCGATCAAAAGCGTTTTCAAGGTGTCGGCATCCTTTCGGCCCGCCCATGGAAGCCCGGATGACGATGCGATGGAAGCCCTTTTGCCCTGTCGCTTGCCGCATTCTTGCCTGGGGACTACGGTTTTCGGATTCTCAGGAGGACCGGCCCATGCAAGCGACGCCATCCCTGGTCATACGCGGCGGCACCATCGTCGATGGCGGCGGCGGCGATCCGTATGTGGCGGATGTCGCGATCGCTGACGGCCGTATCGCCGCCATCGGGCCGGACCTGCCCGCCGGCACCGAGGAGATCGATGCGTCCGGCAAACTCGTCACGCCCGGCTTCATCGATGTGCACACCCATTACGATGCCCAGGTTACCTGGGGCAGCCGTATTACCCCGTCGTCGTGGAACGGCGTCACCACCGTGTTGATGGGCAACTGCGGCGTCGGCTTCGCGCCCTGCCGCCCCGAACAGCGTGACATGTTGGTGAAATTGATGGAGGGGGTAGAGGACATCCCCGAGGTCGTGCTGACCGAAGGACTGCCGTGGAACTGGCAAACCTTCCCCGAATTCCTCGATGCCCTCGACCGGAACAAATACGACGTCGATGTCGCCGCCCAGGTGCCGCACGCCGCATTGCGCGTTTACGTCATGGGACAACGCGGCGCGGACCGCGAACCGGCAACCGAGCAGGATCGCACCCGCATGGCGGAACTGACGGCCGAAGGCATCCGCGCCGGCGCGCTTGGTTTCTCCACATCGCGCACCTTGAACCACCGCACCCTGGCCGGCGCGCCCACCCCCACGGTGAACGCGGCAGAGGCCGAATTGACAGCGATCGCCGAGGCGATGCGCGAAGCCGGTGCCGGTTGGTTTCAGGTCGTATCGGATTTCGACGACGTCGATCAGGAATTCGCGCTGTTCCGCCGCCTGACGGCGGCTTCCGGCCGCCCGACCAGCATCACCCTGCTGCAATCCGATGCTCGCCCTGACGGCTGGCGGGACATGCTGCGCGACATCGCCACGGCCAATCGCGAAGGCCTCCGCATCACCGGCCAGGTACGCTCCCGCCCCACCAGCGTGCTGCTCGGCTTTGAGCTGTCGCAAAACCCCTTCACCGGGCGTCCGAGTTGGAAAAAGGTCGCCGGACTGGGGATCGAGGATCGGCTGGCCATGCTGCGCCAACCCGAGTTCCGCGCTCAATTGCTGAGCGAGGCCTTTGTCGGCGGCAAGCGCGCGATGCGGGTCACGCGCTGGGATCGCATGTATGCCCTGGGCGATCCCCCGAACTACGAACCGTCGCCGGAGGACAGCGTCGCCGCCCGGGCGGCGCGCGAAGGACGCGCCCCGGACGAAGTCGCGTACGATCTGATGATGGAGTATAATGGGCGCGGAATACTTTACCTGCCCGTGACCAACTACGCCGACGGCAACCTCGACGCCGTTCGCGCCATGATCGCCGATCCCCACACCCTGCTCGGCCTTGGCGACGGCGGCGCCCATGTCGGCATCATGTGCGATGCCACGGCCACCAGCTATACCTTGACGCATTGGACCAGGGACCGCCCGCGCGGCGAATTGTTCCCGGTGGCCTGGGCGATCAAGCGGCTGAGCCACGATAACGCCGCCGCCATCGGATTGACCGATCGCGGTATGGTCCGGGTCGGCATGAAAGCCGATCTGAACGTGATCGATTACGATCGGTTGCGCCTGCGCGGCCCGTCGATCGTTTACGACCTGCCGGCCGGCGGCAAGCGTCTGATCCAGAAGACCGAAGGCTTCGACGCGACCATCGTGACCGGACAGATCGTCTATCGAAACGGGGAAGCGACGGGTGCCCTGCCGGGCCGCCTGGTGCGAGGCGGAACGCCGTAAACCCCGGCGTTCCCCTCGGTCGGATATCAGGGCTTCGGCGCGCGGAAGTGGTTGGTCGCCTCTTCCTCTGTCCGTAGCCACAGATTGGCGGCCATCGGGTTGCGGCTTTCTTCCAGGATGTGGCCGACGATGCCGACCGCGCGCGCCATGACGCCGAGACCGCGACAGATTTTCCAGTCGAAGCCCATTTCGCAGCACAGGGCGCCCAACATGCCGGTCGCGTTGGTCGGCAGGTCGCGCTTGCGCGCGCGCCCGGCTTCCGCCGCCACTTTTTGAATCAACGAAACGTAAGGACCGTCGAACCCGGTTTCCTTGGCGATCTGGATCAATCGCGGGGTGCGCGGATCGATAGGCTTGTGGAAGGGGTGGCCGATGCCGGGAATGATCGCCTTGGTTTCGGCGAATTTTTCCACGATCGACCGGGCGATCGCGTCCTGATCGACCGACGCGCCGGGCGTCGGCATGGCTTCCGACAGCATCTTCGCGCTGCCCTCCACACTGCCGACAAAGACGCTGCCCAGGCCGCTTAAACCCGCCGCCACGGCGGCTTGCATGGCTTCCGGCGCGCCGAGATAGGTCAGGCGGGCAACCATCGTGCTGGGTGTCAGCCCGTGTTCGACCAAAGTGACCAGCATGGCGTTGAACATGCGGGACTCGTTCTGCGTCGGGACGCGCGCGGTCAGTTCCAGAAACGCCATGTCGCCGAAGCTGAGATGGCCGAGGATTTCATCCGGCAGGCTGCGGCCGAAGACGGTGATCGAATCCGAAGAGCTCCAGGCGATATCGGTATGGTACGGTTTCATGTTCAACCTCGGTGCGAGTATGCGGGCGGCGCGTTCCGTGCGAAACGCGGTGCAACGCAGTTTTAGGAGCATGACGAGATGGGGGAAACAACACGGCGGATCCGTTCGTCCGGCGGCCAGTCGCGGGCGATCCCGGTGGATGGGCCGACACTGATCGCTTTATGCGACGGCTATATCGACATGGACCTGTCGCGCTTTCCCGACGTGGTGCGCGGCATCGGCGACGATCTGGCGATCGCCGACGGGCAGGACCTGGATGACATGACCCTGTCGGTCAACGCCTTCCTGATCGTCGCCGGCGATCGCTTGTGCCTGGTCGACGCCGGCGACGGCACGCGACGCGGCGCGCATCTGGGCAATCTGCCGCGGGCGTTGAAACAGGCGGGCTACGCGCCGGAAGACATCACCGATCTGTTCATGACCCATCTGCACGGCGATCACGCAGCCGGTTTGGTGGTGGGCGAAACGCAGGTCTATCCGCGCGCGATGCTGCATGTCGCCCAGGATGAAATCGCGTTCTGGCAAAATCCTTCCGCCCTGGACGCCATTCAGGCGACTCAGGCGCCGGTCGCGGAGGCTGCTTTGCGGGTCTATCGGGAACGTCTGGTGCCGATCCGTCCCGGCGACCTGATTTTACCGGATGTGCGCGTGCGCGCCCTGCCGGGCCATACGCCGGGGCAGGTCGGGTATCAGCTTGGTCATGCGAACCCGATCCTGATTTCGGGCGATGTGCTGCATCTGCCTGCCTTGCAGGTGAAACATCCGCATTGGGGCTTCGTCTTCGACGCCGATCGCGCGAACGCGCTGACCACCCGCAAGGCGATCCTGGCGGAAACCGCGCAATCCGGATTGCGGCTGGCCGGCGCGCATATTCCGTTCCCCGGCGTTGTCGGCATCGTCGATCGCGACGACGGTCCGAATTATGTCGTTATGCAAACCGACGACTGACGATATCCGGCGCGGTTTTCGCCATATCGGTCGTTTTCGGGCTTCCCGAACGGTTCTCGGCGGTTAGACTGGTTGAATAATACGCAGGAGCTTCAAAAAATGCGCCGTCGGGATCTGTTGAAAACCGCGCCTCTCCTCGCCATGCCCACGCTCGCGGCTCCCGCGTTGGCGCAACGGCAGAAGCCATTGCGGTTTGTCCCGCAAGCGAATCTGTCGGCGCTCGATCCCGTCTGGACCACCGCGACCGTGGTCATCAATCACTCGTTCATGGTCTACGACACGCTGTACGGCATCGATCACGCCGGAGAGCAGCAACCGCAGATGTGCGCGGGGCACGAGGTATCCGACGACGAGCTGACCTGGACCTTTACGTTGCGCGAAGGTCTGCTGTTCCACGACAACGAAAAGGTCCGCGCGCAGGATTGCATTGCATCCATCGCCCGTTGGGCGGTACGCGATCCGTTCGGTCAGCAACTCTCCATCGCGATGCACGAAATGACCGCGCTGGACGACCGCCGTTTTCGCATCCGTCTGAAAAAGCCGTTTCGGCTGATGCTGTACGGCCTGGGCGCGCGTTATTGCTTCATGATGCCGGAACGGGTTGCCCGTACCTCGGCGATGGAACAGTTGAAGGACCCGATCGGCTCCGGCCCGTTCCGTTTCCTTGCCAATGAATGGGTGTCCGGAGCGAGCGCGGCTTACGCGCGTTTCGACCGCTATGTGCCGCGGCAGGAAAAGCCCAGCCTGTTCGCCGGCGGCAAGCAGGTGAATTTCGAACGGGTGGAATGGGTGGTGCAGCCCGATCCCTCCACATCCGCTGCGGCGCTGCAAAAGGGGGAGGTCGACTGGGTCGAACTGCCGCTGATCGATCTGTGCCCGATGCTGCGCAAATCGCCGGATGTGCAGGTCAAGGTGCATGACACCTATGGCTGGCTGCCGATCATCGCGCTGAACCATCTGCACCCGCCGTTCGATAACCCGAAGCTGCGCCAGGCGCTGTTGCCCGCGATCGATCAGTCGGCGTTTATCGAGGCGATTATCGGCGACCAAAAGGAACTGGGGCGCTTTCCCGCCGGTTACTTCACCGAAGGCCACCCCATGGCCACGCAGGTCGGCCTGGGCGTCATGCGCGGCGACGCGGCGATGGCGCAGGCAAAGAAGATGGTAGCGGAGTCCGGCTATAAGGGAGAGACCGTGATCCTGATCGCGCCCAGCGACCAGCCGGCGATCATGCAGGTATCCCAGGTCACGCGCGACCTGTTCATCAACCTGGGCCTGAAGGTCGATTATCAGGTGATGGACTGGGGTTCTCTGGTATCGCGCCGCACCAATCCGGGACCGCCGGACAAGGGCGGCTGGAACGCATTCAATACGCTTTGGGGTGGGCTGACCGTGTCCAATCCCGGCAGTTCGTTCCCGCTGCGCGGCAACGGACGCAAGGGCGCGCTGGGCTGGCCGACCGACGACCGCCTGGAAGCCCTGCGGGAAGAATGGTTCGACGCGCCCGATCTGGCCGGACGCAAGAAGATCGCCGAACAAATTCAGCTTCAGGCCCTGCAATCCGTGCCTTACGTGCCGCTGGGCCAATTGTATCAACCGACGGCGTTCCGCAACGACATTCAGGATATCGCCAAGGCCCATTTGCCGTTTTTCTGGAGCGTGCGGCGGGCCTGACGCCCGTCAGAACGCCGGGGGGCGCTGTGCCGCGGCGACCCCGGCGGCTTCCAGAGAGCGCGCGATCCGCAGGGCAATATCCTCCCGCCAGGCCGGGGCGATGATCTGCACGCCGATCGGCATCGGTCCCGGCACGGGAACCGCAACGACCGGCAGCCCGATGAAAGAGATCGGTTGCGTGAACAGGCCCAGATTGGGCCGCACCGGCAGTTCGACTCCGCCCAGCACGAAGGTTTTCTGGCCCAGAGACGGGGCGACGCAAGGCGTGGCCGGCGCGACGATCGCATCGACATCCTGGAACAGCCGCTGCATCGCATCCCGATACCAACGGCGAAACTTCTGCGCCTGGATCATCATCGGCACCGGAGTCATGGCCCCCGCGATCAGCCGATCCCGCACTTCCGGATCGAAATCCCCCGGTCGCGCGCGCAAGCGGCCCATATGCAAGGCGGCACCTTCCGCCGTGGTGATCACGTAAGCGGCGGCTCGGGCGCGGGCGGCCTCCGGCAACGCGATCTCCCGATCGATCGGCAGCGCGGCGCACACCGCGTCCATCGCCGCCTCCGCTTCCGGCATCAGGTTCGCGCGGAAGTAGTCGCCCGCGCGGGCAATGCGCAGTCCGGCGATACCGGCTTCGAAATCGCCGCCAATCGGGTGCGGCGCGCGATCGGTGCAGAACGGATCGTTGGGGTCATGACCCTGCATGGCGTCGTACGACAGCGCGAGATCGCCGACCGAGCGCGCCAGCGGCCCCAGATGATCCAAACTGGAAACGAACGGAAAACTGCCGGTGCGCGGCAAGCGGCCAAAGGTCGGTTTCAGACCGAACAAACCGCACAGCGACGCCGGCACGCGGATCGATCCGTTGGTGTCAGACCCCAGGGCCAGCGGCACCAACCCGCCGGCAACCGCGCCGCCCGATCCGCCGGACGATCCGCCGGTCATCCGGGTGATATCGTGCGGGTTGCGCGACGGGCCGTCGTGCTGATTCTCCCCGGTGAAGTCATAGGCGTACTCGCCCATGTTCAACGCGCCCACCAGGATCGCGCCGGCGGCTTCCAGCCGCACGACCAGTTCCGAATCCACCTCCGCCGCCGGTCGTTCGCGATTGATCGCGCTGCCCGCACGGGTCGGCAAGCCTTTGACGTCGAACAGGTTCTTGACCGCGAAGGGCACGCCGGTCAGCGGCCCGCCGGTCTGACCGGCCCGACGTCGGGCATCGATCAAATCCGCTCGCCGTAGCGCGCGTTCCGCGACAACGTCGGTGAAGGCGTTCAGGACACCGTTATGCAGGCCGATCCGCGCCAGCGTGGCCTCGATGACCGCGCGGGCCGTGACGGTTCCATCGGCAACCAGCGCGGCGATGGCGGAGGCGCTTTGCCAGGCGATATCGGTCATCGGTCAGGCCGTGAACACGGGGGCGGGTTCGGCTTCATCCGGCAGCGGAAAATCCAGCACCATCCCGCCCAGGCGGAACGTCACCGCCATATTGGCGCGGATCGAGCCTAACCAATCCGGTTGCACATCGATGCCCAGAATTTCGGCGTAACCCAGAATGAAAGCATCCAGTGCTTCGTCGTTCATCAGCGTCTCCCCTCGGGCGGGCGGTCGCGTTCGACGAGCCAGGCGCGCCAGCCGCCGTAAGCCGAAATATCTTGTGTGCCGATCAGGGCATGCGCCTCCGCCAGGAAGCCCAGGCAAGGTCCGTCCTCCAGCGCAACGGTGCCGAACCCCAACGGCGGCGGGACCATCCCCAACAGGGTGCCGATGGCGGCGGTCGGCAATGCCCAGACCTCTCCGGCAACAGCGATGCCGCCATCGCCAAGCGCCATGCCGGGCCGATTGCCCAGGGCGTGGAGGCGATAGGCGGCGGTGGTGCGGGCTGTCCGCAGGAAGCGGCCGCCCAGCGACACAATCTGGGTATTGAGCGGCAGGCCGGACATATGCGCGCCGATACAGAACAGCGCCGTTTCGTCCGCCGCCGGTCCGTCCGCCGGTTCGGCAGCCGGCAAATCAGGCGTGGTCGACCGGTGGATGCGATCGGCGATCGCGGCCAACCGCCCTTCCGACCAGGCCGGCCCCAGAACGGTGACGCCGACCGGCAGACCGTCGGCGCCAAAACCGGCCGGCACGGCAATGGCCGCGAGGTCGCACAAATTGACGAAATTGGTAAACGTCCCGAGGCGGGAGTTGGGGCCGATCGGATCGGTCGCCAGTTCCGCCAGGGTCGGACAGAACGGCGCGGTCGGAACCAGCAGTGCATCGTATCGCGCGAACAGATCGGATGCGAGGCGTCGTGCCCGCGCCAGGGCATGGAATGCATCGAATGCGTCCACCGTCTTGCGGGTCCATCCGCCCTCGACGATGGCGCGGGTGACGGGGTGCATGATCTCCGGCCGGTTCTCCACGACCTCGCGCAGCGAGGCGGTGCGTTCGGCGACCCATGGGCCGTCATAGAGCAGGCGGGCGATTGCCAGGAACGGGGCCAGATCGACCGTTTCGTGATCGAAATCCGCCGCGGCCCGACGATACAGGCGACTGACCTCCGGCTCGCAGAGTTGGTCAATATCCGCGACCGCGATGCGCGGACGGGCGGGCAGGGCGGATCGGCGCAGATAAGCGTTCGGCGGATGACGGGAATACGGGTCCCGCGCGTCATACCCCGCGATGACCCGCTGCACGCTCAGGGCGATATCGACCGTCCGGGCAAAGACCGAGATCGTGTCGATCGATCGGCACGCGGGTACCATGCCGGTTGCCGGCACCGCCCCGATCGTCGGCTTCAACCCGACGATGTTGCCGAACGCGGCGGGGATGCGGCCCGACCCCGCGGTATCGGTCCCCAGGGCGATATCGACGATCCCGGCGGCCACCGCCACGGCGGAACCGGACGACGAACCGCCCGGCACACGATCGGCATCGAACACATTTCTAGGCACGCCATAGGGGCTGCGCACACCCACAAGTCCCGTGGCGAACTGATCGAGGTTGGTTTTGCCGATCACCAACGCGCCCGCGTCGATCAGCCGTTGCACCGCCGGGGCGGATACAGCCGGGGTATAGGCATAGTCGGGACAAGCCGCCGTCGTCGGCATCCCCGCGACGTCGATATTGTCCTTGATCGCGACCGTCATTCCCCACAGCGGGCGACCGCGCGGGCCTTCATCCCGCAGGCGTCGAGCCTGGGACAGAATAGCGTCGTCCGACGCGCGGGCGATCCAGATTGCCGGATCGGCGTGAAGGCGATCCTTCTTGATCGCCGTCTCGGCCGCCGCGAGCGGGCCTCGGGTCATGCCCGAGGCCGTTGGGTGAGGGAAATCCGCCGGTTATCGCTCCACATGCCATCGCAGAATGCAAGCAAGATGCCAACGGGCCGAAGGCGACGCCGCGTCAGGCCGCCATCTTCACCAGCGATTCAATCTCCGTCAGGCGCGGCCCAACCCGTTCCGGCCGCTGGCTGCCCAGGTTCACGACCAGCCGGTGCACGCCGAGTTCGGCATAGGCCTGCATCGCGTCGATCGGCATGCCGATGGGCGGGGTGATGATGATCTCGAAATCCGCGCCGCGTGTCTTGCCGGCCTTGGCGAAGGCCGCGTCGAGCTTGACCAGCATCGCCTTCGTCGCCTCGGGATCGCGATTGAACCCGTACCACCCCGCGCCGAAGCGCACCGCGCGCCGGAACGCCGCGTCGGCATAGCCGCCGACGATGATCGGCACATGCGGCTTTTGGATCGGCTTCGGATCCATGCGCATCGTCTCGAACTTCACCCATTTGCCGTTGAAATCGACAACCGGTTCCGTCCACAGGCGCCGCATGACCTCCAGGAATTCATCGCAGCGCGCGCCGCGATCTTCCCAGCGATACCCGCAGGCTTCCACCTCTTCCTTGTTCCAGCCCACGCCGATCCCGAAATCGATGCGCCCGTCCGTCAGCCAGTCGAGCGTGCACATCTCCTTGGCGGTGTAGATCGGATTGCGCTGCGGCACCAAGGCAACGCCGGTGCCGAAGCGCACCTTGCTCGTGACCGCCGCCAGAAAGCCGAATGTCGCGGTTACGTCCAACATGCCGCCACCCGGCGGTACCGGAATGCGACCGTCTTTCGAGCTTGGGTAGCCGAAGGTGTTCTTGTCGAACAGCGCCACATGCTCCCCCATCCAAATCGACTCCAGGCCGATTTCTTCCGATCTGCGACCGAAATCGCGGATCATGGCCGGTGTCGCCAAGGGCGACATGAAGGTTGAGAAAACGCCGATTTTCATGGGGACTTTCCTTATCATCGTTATCGGACGGCGCGATCCGCGACCGGCGCGGACAGCTTGTGTCGGAATGGTTAGACCGGGAGGCCGCGGTCGGCAATGTGGGCGATTACCTGCTTGACGGGTGGCGAACCCACCGCCACCCTACACCCCAGCAGCGTCAAGTCTGCGCCGGGGCGGTTTGCACTTTGTTGGGGGCTATGAACATGCGACGACATTATTTAACGCCGTTCACCTTGCTCGCGGCCCTGGCCTTGGGTACGCAAACCGCCGCCGCCGAAACTTTCAAATGCCCCAGCACCGGCGGCAATTTCGTCTTTGGTCAGGAAGCGAACATCAACACGCTCGACCAGATGACGTCTTCGACCATCTCCACCCGCAACATCGCGATGAACATCTACGAATCGTTGATGACGCGCGACGAGAACAATCGCCCGATCCTGGAACTCGCGGAGTCCATGACGGAAGCGCCGGATCGCCTGACCTATACCTTCAAGCTGCGCCAGGGCGTCGTCTTCCATAACGGCAAGCCGATGACCTCGGCCGACGTCGTCGCGTCCTTCGATCGCTATGCGAAAGTGGGCAACCAGCGCAGCACGCTCGACAACGTCGATCGCTGGACCGCGCCCGACCCCTTCACCTTCGTCATGCACATGAAGAAGGTGCAGCCGACGTTTATCGAGGCACTCAGCTCCTTCAGCGTGCCGATCGTGATCATCCCCGCGGAAAACCGCGACGTGCCGTCGATGCAGTTGACCAATCCGATCGGCACCGGCCCGTTCCAATTGGTGGAGGCGATCCCCGGCAGTTCCGTCAAGCTCAAGCGCTATGACGGCTATAAGCCCAATACGACGTTTGAGCAGCGGACCGGCTTCGGCGGCTATAAGCAAGCCTGCCTGGATACCGTGACTTTCCGCATCGTCACCGAACCCGGCGCGCGGGTCGCCGGCCTGAAGACCGGCGAACTGCACGGCGTGGAAGACCTGCCGACCAAGTCGCTGCCCGATCTGAAGAAGGACAGCGCCATCACGGTGCTGCCGCTGAACAACTGGTGGATTCAAACCGCCAGCCCGAACGTGTCCAACGCCCCGACCGATAATCTGATGGTGCGCAAGGCGATCCAGGCCGCGCTCGACATGGATGAAATCATGGACGCGGCGTCCGACGGCAATTACCGCCTGAACGTCGGCTTCCAATACCCGAACCAGCCCAGCTACACCGACGCCGGCAAGGAAACCTACAACCTGCGCGACGCGGCGCTGGCGAAGAAGTACCTCGGTCAGGCCGGCTACAAGGGCGAACCGGTGATCCTGCTGACCAACAAGGATTACCCGCCGATGTATAATTCGGCGTTGGTGATGCAACAGCAGCTTCAGGCCGTCGGCATCAATGCACAGATGAAGGTCGTGGATTGGCCGACCTCCGTTCAGATGATGCAGAACACCGTCGAAGGGTGGAATTTCCACTTCACCGGCTGGGGCACGCAGCCGGCTCTCGGCGCGCTCGCAACCATGCAGTTCCTGGTGCAGCCCGGCGCGACCTACAAGCCCAAGGACGGCAAGGACGACCCCGATATGTTGGCCGCCTGGACCGACATGAACACGCTGCCCACCGCCGAAGGGCGTCAGGCCGCGTTCGCGGCGATGCAGAAGCTGGCGCTGGAACGGGTTTACGCGTTGCCGTTCGGCTCCTTCACCAAAGTGCAGGGCGTGCGTTCCAACATCAGCGGCTTCGTCCCGTTCCGGATCCCCCGCCTCGCGAACGTGGCGATGAAGAACTGATTTGACGCCGGTCCACCGGGGCGGACCTGGATCATGACGACGCTGATCGTCCGCCGCCTGCTGTCCGCCCTGCCGATCATGCTGATCGTCAGCCTGATCACCTTCGCGATGATCCACCTGATCCCCGGCGATCCCGCGGTCGCGATCGCCGGCCTGTCGGCAACGCGGGAGCAGGTGGAGAATATCCGTCGCGATCTGGGCCTGGATCAGCCCCTGATGTCGCAGCTTTGGCACTGGTATGCCAACCTGCTGCAAGGCGATCTCGGCCGTTCGCTGCTGCTCGGCCAACCCGTCGTCAAGGCGACGATGGACCGGCTGCCGGTCACGCTGGCCCTGTCGGCCTACGCGCTGATTCTGACTCTCGCGATCGGCCTGACCAGCGGTATTGTCGCGGCGCTGCGGCAGAATACCTGGATCGACCAGGCCGCCATGGTCTTCGCGATGATCGGCATCTCCCTGCCCAACTTCTATCTCGGCCTGCTGATGATCATCCTGTTCGCCGTGGAACTGCGCTGGCTGCCCACGGGCGGCTACATCCCGCTGATGCAGGACCCGATCGGCTGGCTCGCGACGTCCACCATGCCGGCCTTCTCGCTCGCCCTACTGCTCGCCGGCCTGCTCGCGCGCATCACCCGATCGACGATGTTGGAGGTGCTGCGTCAGGATTACATCCGCACCGCCCGCGCCAAGGGCCTGCCCAACCGCCAGGTGGTCATGAAGCACGCGCTGGCCAATGCGATGATCCCGATCGTGACCGTTGTCGGCATCATCGTCAGTCTGCTGATCTCCGGCTCCGTCGTGACGGAGACGTTGTTCTCCATCCCCGGCATCGGCCAGCTACTGACTCAGGCCGTGCTGAACCGAGACTATCCGATGGTGCAGGGCGGACTGCTGATCACCACGGGCCTGCTGGTTCTGGTCAATATCGGCGTGGACGTCTGCTACGCGCTGCTCGATCCGCGCGTGCGCTACGATGGTTGATGTCGTCGACCTTTCGGCCCCGCGGCAACACCCGCTGCGGGCCACGCTGCGTCGGTTGATGCACCACCGGCTGTTTCTGCTGGGCCTGTTTCTGTTCGGCATCGTCGCCATCGTCGCCATGTTGGCGCCGATCATCGCGCCGCTCGATCCCAACAAGCTCGCCATGCGGAACAAATTCCGACCGCCGAGTGCGGACTTCGTCTTCGGAACGGATAATTTCGGGCGGTCGTTATGGTCTCGTGTCGTATGGGGCGCGCAACTGTCGATGTTCATCGGGTTTTCGGTCGTCGTCATCAACGCCGTCTTCGGCACCGCCATCGGCGCGGCGGCGGGCTATTTCCGTAAGCTCGACAACGCCCTGATGCGGGTCAACGACGCCTTGATGGCCTTCCCCGCCGTCCTCCTCGCCATCGCCGTCACCGCCGTACTCGGCCCCTCCGTCAACGACGTGATCATCGCTTTAGGCATCGTCTATACGCCGCGCACCGCGCGCATCGTGCGATCCTCGGTCATCGTGCTGCGAGAAATGGAATACGTGCAGGCCGCGGTCGCCGCCGGCGCCGGGCATTGGCGCATTCTGCGCCATCACATCCTGCCCAACGCGATGGCGCCCCTGATCGTGCAACTGTCGTTCCTGTTCGCCTATGCGGTGCTGACGGAGGCCACCCTGTCCTTCCTGGGCGTCGGCGCGGTGCCGCCAACGCCCACCTGGGGCAATATCATGGCCGAAGGCCGCCAATACATGCTCGATGCCCCCTGGATCATCACGATCCCCGGCGCCGCGCTGATGATCACCGTCCTCGGGCTTAACCTCCTCGGCGACGGGCTACGCGACGTGCTGGACCCGCGCCTGAGGATCCAGTCATGAGCCTGCTTGAAGTCCGCAATCTGACCACCGCGTTTCAGACCGCGCGCGGTGAGATCACGGCGATGGAAGATGTCAGCTTCGACCTGAATCCCGGCGAAATCCTGGGCATCGTCGGGGAATCCGGCAGCGGCAAAAGCGTCACGGCGCTGACCATCATGGGCCTGCTGCCGCGCCCGCCCGCGCGGATCGCCAGTGGATCAATCCGGTTCGGCGGCCAGGAACTCACCACGCTGTCCGAGGGGCGGATGCAGAAATTGCGCGGCCCCGGCATCGCCATGGTGTTTCAGGAGCCGATGACCTCCCTGAACCCGGTCTTTACCATCGGCGACCAGATCGTCGAAACCATCCGCGCGCACGAAAACCTGTCGAACCGCGCCTTGACCGCCCGCGCGATCGAGATGTTGGAGAAAGTGGGAATCCCCTCGGCCGCCACGCGTATGTCCGATTTTCCGCACCAACTCTCGGGCGGCCAACGGCAACGCGTCATGCTGGCCATCGCGCTGGTCTGCCGACCGAAACTGCTGATCGCCGACGAACCGACAACCGCGCTCGATGTCACGATCCAGGCCCAAATTCTCGATCTGATGATGGATCTGCGCGACGAGTTCGGCATGGCGATCATGATCATCACTCACAACATGGGCGTCATCGCCGAAACCGCCGACCGAGTCATGGTCATGTATGCGGGACGCGTGGTGGAAGAAGCGCCGGTCATGCGGCTGTTCGACCATCCGATGCACCCGTATACGCGCGGCCTGCTGGAATGCGTTCCGGCGATCGGGCAGGACAAGGAACGCCTGGTGGCCATCCCCGGTACACTGCCGGAACCGGCCAACCGCCCCAGGGGATGCCGCTTCGCGCCCCGCTGCGCCCATGCGATCGCCGACTGTTCCGCCGGGTTGCCGCCGCTGGAAACGCTCGCGCCGCAGCACACCGCCGCCTGCTTCCGCGCCATAGAGCTGCAATCCGCATGACGGTTCTGATCGACGCCAAGGGCGTCACCAAACACTTCCCGGTGGAGACCGGCGGGTTCCTCCGCCGCACGACGATCCCCCTGCGCGCGGTGGAAAACGTCGATCTCCAGATCATGGCCGGCGAAACGCTCGGCCTGGTCGGGGAATCCGGTTGCGGCAAGTCCACCCTGGGCCGCGTGCTGATCCGCCTGATCGCGGCCACTGACGGCAGCATCCTGTTCGATGGCGTCGATATCCTTAAACTCGACGCCCAACGCCTGCGCGAAACCCGGCGCGCCATGCAGATCATCTTTCAGGACCCCTACGGTGCCCTGAATCCGCGCATGACGGTCGAGGATATCATCCAGGAACCCCTGGCCATTCACGGCATCGCGCCCGGCGACGCGGTCACCCGCATGCTGGACCTCGTCGGTCTGCCGGCCCGCGCGCGGGAACGCTTTCCGCACGAATTCTCCGGCGGTCAGCGCCAGCGGATCGGCATCGCCCGCGCCTTGATCCTGCGCCCCAAATTCGTCGTCTGCGATGAACCGGTTTCAGCGCTCGACGTCTCGGTGCAGGCGCAGATCGTCAACCTGATGTCCGATTTGCAGCGTGAGCTTGCGCTGACCTATCTGTTCATCGCCCACGATCTCGGTGTCGTGAAGCACATCTCGACCCGCGTCGCGGTCATGTATCTCGGCAAGGTTGTGGAGCTTGCGGATAAAAAGACACTCTACGACCGTCCCCGCCATCCCTATACCCAGGCGCTGATCGCGGCGGTGCCCGTCGCCCACCCGGCCCAGCGCCGGCGCGAAACGCGCGATCGCAACCGCCTGCCGGGCGATATACCCAGCGCGCTGCATCCCCCATCCGGCTGTCGCTTTCACACGCGCTGCCCGTACGTCATGCCGATCTGCAAAGTGCAGGAGCCGAAGGTCGAGGCAATCGAACCCGGCCATCTCGTTGCTTGCCATCTGATGACAACGACCGCCGCGTAGCCTCGGTCCGCGAGAAAAATACGGCGATACGAAATTAGTTTGTAGCCGGCCCTTCAGCGACGTTTCGCTACGTCTAACTGTTCCTGTATGCGCCCGTGAATGTTCCAAAGCGAACAAGGGGCGCGAACACGGGAACAGGGGCAACAACGTGACATACGCATTCAGCGGCTCGTCGGTCGAACCTCTCAAGCTTTGCGGTTCGGCCAATCGGATCGGCGTGCTGATCGCCGATCGCCACGATCTGACCAGGTTGGGCATGCTCGCCGTCATCGGCGACGCGCGATCCGACTGGTCGGGCCATGGCGCGGCGGGGATGGAGGAATTGCGCGGCAAAGCGCCGCTTGCATCTCTGCTGGTCGTCGATCTCAACCTTCCGGGCCTTGACGGCATCGCCGGCATACGCCGCCTGCACGCCGAATACCCCGATCGCACGCTGATCGTGCTGTCGGAAGCCGATGACCGCGAAACCGTGCTGGCGTGCCTGACCGCCGGCGCGCAAGGCTACATCCTGAAATCCGCCAATGCGGCACAAATCCTGCGCGCGATCGATACGGTGCTGGAAGGCGGCATCCACGCCCCCGCCTCCCTCACCATGATCAACCCGCACAGCCCCGCTCGGCGTTCAATGATCGAGGATGGCACGGAAGCCGCGCTGACGCAGTTGACCGACCGGCAGCGCGACGTGTTCCGCCTGCTGCAAGAAGGATGCGCGACCAAAACTATCGCCCGTCGGCTCGACCTGGCGGTGGGGACCGTGAAAGTTCACCTCGCCGCGATCTATCGCGCGCTTGGTGTTCGCGGACGGCTGGAGGCCCTGGCGATCGTGCACCGCGCGGGCCATCACGCCATGGCATAGCACGCGGTGACGGTGACGTTCTTCGACGAAAACGGCGCGGGCAAAAAGCCGCTGGCGAGATAGGTCGACGTGATCTGCACGATGAAGAACTTGCCGGCGACGGTGTTGCAGGTGGCCGCGGCGCTGGTCAGCGTGATGTTCGCGGCGGTAATGACGCCCGGCATGATCCAGGTATTGGCGGAACTGATCGCGTAGTTTTGCGTCGCGGTGGCGTTCGTGCAGGTGGTGGTGGCGGATACATAGCCAATGGCCGCGCAGCGCGCGGTCAGCGCGGCGACGGACTGCAATCCGCCCTTCACCCAGAACAGCAGACCCGCTTCGATGATGCCGAAGGTGAACAGCAGCAAAGTCGGACCGACCAGAGCAAACTCCACCGCGGTCACGCCGCGCCGGCAGCGCCAAAGCCGAGACAGCATCATATCAATCGCACCGTCGCCTTTTCGGTCAACGTCGTCGTACCGACATTGCTGAAATTCGGCAGGATCGGCGTGTACGTATAGACCGCGCTGATGATCACATACTGACCGGCGGTGCTGCCGTCGGAACAGGCCGTGCCGGAGGTGACGGAGGTCATCGTCGGCGTTGTGCCGACCATGCAATAGTACCCCGGCCCGGTAACCGTCGCGACAACGGTCGTCAGAAACGACGTTGTCTGCACCAAGGTCTTGATGTTGGCCGCCGTCACCCCGGTCCCGGTCAGGTAGGCATACTCCGCCCCCGATGCCACCGCGTTGGCCAGGGCACTGCGCCCGGCGTTGAGCATGCCGAAATCGACCGTCCCGCCCAGGAACATCGTCAGGATCGGCGATACCAGCGCGAACTCCAACGCCGCGACGCCCCGCTTCCCCAACGGCATCCGACCGCGCGCCATCATTGCACCAGCGTCGCGGTGGTGACCGCGGTGCCCGCGACGCTGGTAAAGGTGGCGGCATTCACCGAGGAGCAGGAACTGTTGAAATACGAACTGCCGGTCAGCTTGATGCTTGCGGCGATGATTTCCAGGCAGGACGTGGTGGAAATCCCCAGGCCGGAGGAACCGCTGGCATCGAACATCGCGCTGGGAAAATACACGACGCCGGTGATTTTGAACGTGTCGCTGCCCGACACCGCCACCGTCCCCGTTGTCTTTCCGGCCAACGCGATCCCCGCGATCCCGCCGGTGCTGGCCACCACCGCGGTACTTGGCGCGGTGATGGTAAAGTTGAACGTGTTGGAGCCGGTGAATGTGCCGGAGGTCAGGATCGTGACGCCGGTGCCGTTGGACGTTGTATTGCCGGAGAAACTCATGTTTCCCTTGAATTTATACAATCCGGGCTGAAAATTGAACGTATACGGACCGCCGGAAACGACCGCGAAACTGCCGTAGTTGCCCGGTTTCATTGTGCAGGTGACGCTGCTCGATCCCGTGCACGAACTGCCGTTGGTTAATCCCGTGCAGGCCTGATTTTGGCACGAGACGTTGGTGACCCCGGTCAGCGCCGCGACGGAGGTCAGGGCCGTCTGCAGGGTGGTGTCCGCCGCATAGGGATCGGCGATCTGTCCGCTGTTCGGATGCTGACCGGTCGCGGGGATCCAGGTGTCGATGTTGATCGCGCCGCGCGCCCAGATGCCGGCTGTCGTCAGGCTGCCGCCGCCGTGCACGTCGATCGTATTGTTACCCCTGATCGTGCAATTCGGCATGTTGACCGTCGTCGATCCGCTGCCGACGATTGATCCCGTCGTGGACAAGGCCACCAGGCATGGCTGACCGCCGGAACCGGCCCCGGTCGTCGTGACCAGTTCCACCATCGACGTGCCGGTAATCGTCGCGCCCGGCACGGCGCTGAACATGGTTGAAACGCCCAACGGGATCGTTTCCTTGACCGTCACCTTGACCGCGGTGTTGGACGTATTTTTGACGCCGGCGGTGATCTGCGCGGTGATCTTATTGTCCGACAGGGTCTTCGTCGCGGCGGTCCAGGTCGTCGTCGTCGTGCCCTGTCCGCCGTTCAACTGCGCCATCAAGGCCGCCGCGGTCGCCGCCTTTTGCGCATCCAGCGTCGCCTTGTAATTCAGCGCGCCGGCAATGGCCGCGACGTCCGCCGCGCGCTGCAATCGGACCTGGGTGACCGCCCAGTTGGTGACTTCCTGACCCAGGGAAAGCGCCATCGTCAGCACCGGCGCCAACATCGCGACGTAGATCGCCACGGTTCCCTTGCGGTCACGCGTAAACCCGCGCCTCATCGCCGGACGATCCAGTAAAGGTTCGGCCCGTTCGCGTGGCCGGTCGCGATCGGCACCAACCAATGCGGCACCTCGCCCCGACCCAACCGATCGAGCAATGTGTCGGTCGGCAGATCCGCCACCAACGCGGATCGGATCGGCGGTTCGCAATACAGCAGCACCGAAGCGCCGGTCGCCGCCACGGCCGCGGGCAGTTCCTCCGACGGTCCGCTGCGCCACGCCGAACGCAGGCGGAGAAAAGCGTCGGGGTTGCGGTGATAGAGCGAACCGACGGTACGAACCGAGGTTCGGTACAGCAATTCCGGCGTGTGGTTCACATTCGCCAACACCGTCTGCCCGCCCAGGGAGGCCAGTATCCCCTGGACCTGGGCAATCGAACAGCGCGGCGGTTCGGCGGTCGGCGCCGCCTGCGCGGATCGCGACGCGGCGGACAGACCCGCGATCATTGGCAGCAACAGGAAGGCGGCGATCACGCCGACGCGTGCCAGCGGCGCCGAAACCGCCCAGCTTGCCTCCCGCGCCCATCGTGCGTGCGCGTAACCAATGGCGATGGGCAACAACGCCGCCCCCACCGCTTCCGGGTAGGCCGCGAAACGAAGATGCGCCTGTCCGACCGCGACCAGCATAACAGCGGCCAGGGCGGCATATCCCAGCACCGGGGATCGCGCGCGGATCGCCACCAACAAAAGCAGCAATGCCGCCAGGCCGCCCGTCAGCAAATGCTGGATAATCTCGGGTGCCGAAACAATCGGCCGCATCTCGGCGATATCGTCGAAAAACGCGTGCCATGTGGGTGCGTCCATCAGCGGCGCCGATCCCGGCAGTAACTGAGGAAACCACGATGCCCAGACGCCGGCGGCAAAGCCGCCCGCGAGCACGGAGAACGTCAACCGATACAAAGGACGGCTTGTCGACCGATCGATGACCAGGATCGCGCCGCCGCTTACGGCGATGGCAAGGCTCAGCGCCACCGACAGAATCGAAATGCGATCGATCTCGGCGGAGGCATAACCGGCCATCGGCGGATCGAGCAGCCACGCCGTCAGCGCAACGGCGAAAAAGCTTGCGCCGGTGACCGTAATCGATCGGGCGAGCGTCGAGGGGGGCGGCGCGGTCGCCCAGGCAACCCATAAGGCACCAAAGGACAGTACCGACAACGGGACGGATTCCGGCGTCAACCACAGTCCCAGTCCCGCGCAAACGCCAAGCCAAACCGGCAAGTATGTGTCCGTGTGACCGCGGACGATTCGCGCGGCGATTCCGGCGGCGAGGACGGCAACAATGACCACCGGTACATGATGGTGCACGACCCCGACCAATCCGTACAGCGCGATGGCCGGCGACAGTGCCGCCGCGACCGGTGCCGACCACCTCCATCCCGGCCGAGAGAATGGAGCGATGGCCCAGACGAGTGCCAGACCGAGGGCGGCGAGGCAGGCCGGTCCGAATGCCAGGCCGACCACATGCAGCGCCTGATGCCAATCCATCCATGGTCGCAACGGCAGCGCCAACAGGCAAAGCAGCCCGTCCAGCAGATGCGACCAATGCAAAACGGTTCCACTGCCGGATGAGTCGCGCGCCACGACATGCAGCGGCGCGCCCGCCGACAGGCTCGCTTCCAACCGCACCAGGCGCATGTAGCTGTCGGGATCGAGCAGTCCGCCGGCGAGCGACACGCGCAGATGTCGTCCGCTCAAGACCAATGCCAGCAGCACCGGTATCCCGGCGTGCGGCAGGTGTCTGAGCCAACTCGATGCGGTCTTGTTCATCCCTGTCGTTCCGCCTGCGCCCCGGACGCCCTTGCCCGGTTCGCGACGCCTAGTCCTTCAGAACTAGGCGTCGCGAACGGTCCCTTGGCCATCTGGCGGAATTTACCCCGACACTGGTTTTCTCCAGGTTTCAACCCGAACGATTATTCAACAGGGAGCCAAATCCTATGCTGATCCTTCGGGTTGGAACCACATCCTTCTTTCGTGACGGAAATGAGTCGGCGGAGTTGCGCAAGCGTTGCATCAATGTCGAAATCGCCCGCTCCGCCCGCGACGCGTTGGAGCTTTTGCGTCTCTACGATTACGATATCGTTTTGCTCGACCTGAACCTGACGGACATGCCGGCGCATGAAGCCGTTCGGATGGCCCGCGCCGCGGGGATCATGACTCCCGCCATCATTCTCGCGGCCGCCGCGACGTCGCAGACGAAGACCAAGGCGTTGGATCAGGGCGCGGACGACTTCATCGTGACCCCCTGCGATCCCGAGGAAGTGATGGCCCGCATCCGTGCCGTCGTGCGGCGCAGCCAGGGGCACAGCCGTTCCACCCTGCGACTGGGTTCGGTCGAGCTTAGCCTGGAGCGGCGGGAGTTGCGCATCGCCGGCAAGAAATTGCCGATCTCCCGCCGTGAATTCGCGGTGCTGGAACTGCTGTTCCTGAAACAGGGCACGATCCTGAACAAGACCGCGTTCCTGAACCATCTGTACAGCACGTCGGACGAGCCGGAGATGAAGACCATCGACGTCATCGTCTGCCGCTTGCGCAAGAAGCTGGTTACCGCCGGCGCGCCGAACCTGATCGATACCGTTTGGGGCTGCGGCTATATCCTGCGCGATCCGGCCGAGGACGTTGACGCGATCGGCACGCCGGAGCTGACCCAGATGCGTCCGGCGATGGTCTGAACCCCGGCATGATCCGCCGAACGATCGCAAGCGGACTTTGGCTGCTGGCGGCGATGGCCGAGGGTAGGGCTTCTCCCTGCGAGCATGCCGCCAGGCAGGCCGAACAGGCCAACGTCCTGCCGCCGGGGCTGTTGCTGGCGATCGGCCGGGTCGAATCCGGCCGTTGGGATGCCGAACGCCAACAGCGCGTGCCGTGGCCCTGGTCCATCGACGCGGGCGGGCAGGGGCGGCATTTCGAGAGCAAATTGGAAGCGGAGCGCGACGTGCGCGCTTTGCTCGACGCCGGCCAGCGCAACATCGATGTCGGCTGCTTTCAGGTGAACCTGAAACATCATCCGACCGCGTTTCCGTCGCTGGACCTGGCGCTCGATCCGCTGGCCAACGCGCTGTATGCGGGAAAGTTCCTGGCCGATCTGCGGGAACGCACGGGTTCGTGGGAAAAGGCCGTCGCGCACTATCATTCCGCCGATCCCGTCCGGGGGGAGGCCTACCGGCAGAATGTCTTCGCGAAGTGGGCAATTCCCCTGGCCGGTGTGCCGGCGGCATCAACCGCGGCTCCCCCAGTGGCGGCTTCCCCAATGTGGCCCCAACCCGCCACCGGCATCCGCGTCTGGACACCAAGCGCCGAGGGCAGCGCGCCGCACATGATCAAGCTGGGACCGCCGCGGTAGTCCGAACCTCCGCAACCACCGTCGAGCGCCACGCGGCGATTGCCAGCGCGAATCCTCCGGTCGCGACAAGCGGCGCGATCAGCAGCTTGGAGTCCCCGTCCAGGTTGCCCGCCAGCAAAGACAGCACGAACAGCACGGCGATACCGGTCTTGCGCCAAGGGGCTGGTCCGCCGGTCCGGCTCAGCCAGGCCAGGCCGACACCGACCAACAGCAAATCGTAAAACATGACCACCGGCACGGCGAGCGGCGTCGCCGTCAGGAGGATCGCCGAGCGGAGCGGCAAGTCCCTGGAATGTCGCCATACGATCCAGACAATGCCCAGCAGGGCCAGCGTCGCGCATCCCTGGCCGATGTAAGCAACGGTCGGACTCGCGCCCAGCACCAGCAGTGCTCCGAACGGGCTGGCCAGCCCGGCCAGATCGATCGCGCGGGTAGTATAGACGGCCTGGGACCCCATCGACGCCGTCAGAAACGCCTGCCAGGTCTCGACCCCGAACAAGGCCAGCGACGCACCGACCAGCGCGCCGACTGAAAGCGCCGCCGCGATAAAACTGCGCCAGTGGCCGCCCGCGATCAAAGCCACGGGGATCAGCAGGCCGAAATGCGGCTTGTAGCAGAGCGCGCCCAGCAGCAGCCCTGCCAGGATCGGGCGTCGGTCGATCAGCAACGTGCCTCCGGCAAACAAAGAAGCGGTCAGAAAGGCATTCTGCCCGGTCCCCACCGTCCAGAACACCGGCGGAAAGGCCAGCAGCAGGATCGTGGGCACGCGGTGGGCGATCCGTCGGACCAGAAGGAAGACGGGGATCAGAGTCGCCAGTTGAAATGTCAAATACGCGACCAGATACGGCAAACGCGCCAAAGCCGCGCAAATCAGCAGAAACACCGGCGGATAATAAAAATAGTTGTATCCGATGCCCGGTGCCGTCGCCTGCTGTTCCGCGAGGTGATGGGCGGCCCTGTCATAAGCCAGCCACGGCGTGCCGGCGTCCGCCAAACTTCCCGCCGCATAAAAGCTGACGAAATCGGTACTGATCGGATTGGCCAGTGGAACGATCAAACCATGCGCGCCGGCCGCGAAGAAGCCGAACATCGCAATTTCGAACAGCAGCAGCGCCCGCGCGTACAGCAGGATCGATTGCGTCGTCAGCCAGGTTCCATCGCGGAGCAGATTCATGCGACCGATTCTGTCCGATGCCGCTTTTCCCGGCGGTTTCGTTTGGCGGCGTCACACAAGATTTCGTACGTAATCGATTTTTTGACATTGCCCGATGTCGCAATCGGCAAATCTTAAGATTCTGAAACCTTCGTTTAACCAACCCGGTGCTTATCTCCGTCTGCACACGAACGGCGCCGAACCTGCCGCTCGGAGGCATCGAGCAACCGGAAATGTGGGAGCATACCATGATCGAAATCTTCAAGACCCTGATGGCACTGAAGTCCGACCGCCGCGCCGTGACCGCCCTTGAATACGGCCTGATCGCCGGCGTCATCGTCGCCACCGTCGCCGTTGGCTTCGGCGTCCTCGCCGGCGACCTGTCCACGAAGTTCAACAACATCGGCGGCAGCCTGTAAAGTCTGGCCCGACGACTTGGCTGAGGTGAACAGCGCGGCGATCCCAGCGGTCGCCGCGTTGCTTGCTTTTCTCTTACTGCCTCAATCGATGAGAGGTCTGCCATGCCGCACGCCTGGTCATCGTCCGTCGAACAAGTCCTGATCCTGCTCGGCACCGCGATCCTGATCGCGGCCGCGCTGCGCGACTTCACTGTCAGATCGATCCCGAACTGGATGGCCGCGAGCCTGTGCGTCCTGGGCCTCGTGCTTCGCCTGTTGGACGGCGCGATCGTTGCCGGCCTGATCGCCGGAGCCGTCGTCTTCCTGATCACCCTGGTTTGCTGGCTGCGCGGCTGGCTCGGCGGGGGCGACGTCAAGCTGATGACCGCCGTGGCGATCGTGCTGCCGCCGGCGAGTGTCCCGACCTTCTTCGTCTGCATGTCGGTTGCCGGCGCGATCCATGCGCTGATTTACCTGGCCGCCAGACGCATCCTGCCCGCGCCGTCCCTCCGACGTCCCCATACAATTGTAGGCAGAGCACTGCGGGTGGAGAGCCGGCGGATTCAGCGCGGGGGGCCGCTGCCTTATGTCTGCGCGATCACGGTCGGATTCCTGTTCGTGACCTTATAGAGGGAGCCTCGCCATGATCCTTCGCATCGCCTTCTTCCTGCTGATGGCCCTTGGGTTGATCGGCTTCGGGACCGTTGCCTGGATCACCATGCGCCCGCCGGTCACCAACGTTGCCGCCGCCGTGGCGGCACCCACCAGCAAAAAGGTGCTGACCGCCGCCAAGGCGATGCGTGCCGGCAGTCTGTTGAAACCCGAAGATCTCGTCGGCAAGGCAATCCCGATCGCCGAAATCACGCCCGAAATGACTCTCGACGTCGACGACGCCCATCGCCGCCTGACCGGCTCGATGATCCGCCGAGCGGTTGGGGCTGGGGAGGCGATACAGGTGGAGGATTTGATGAAGCCGGGCGATCACGGCTTCCTGGCGGCGGTGCTGGAACCCGGCGCGCGCGCGGTGACGATCCCGCTTGATGCCAACAGCGGCGTCGCGGGGCTGATCTGGCCGGGCGATCGCGTCGATCTGATCCTGACCCAATCGAGCCCCGATCCCACATTGCCGATGGGGCGTCGGGTCGGGGCGGAAACCGTGCTGAGCAATGCCCGCGTCATCGCCATCGATCAGCAACTGGTGCAAGGCGCGGCGCCCAATTCGAACGACAACCACGCGCGAACCGTGACGCTGGAAGTCGATCCGGAACATGCCCAGCGGCTGTCGGTCGCGCAACGCCTGGGACAGATTTCGGTTTCGGTTCGTTCCGCCAATGCCGAGGCCGGCGGAAAGAAACCTGAAACCCGCGGTCTGCCAACCTGGGCGCGCGATGTTCTGCCGTCGCTGTTGATCGACGCGGTTCCTTCATCCGACGCCAAAATCCGTGTCTTCCGCGGCGCGGGTGAGGTCAGGGAGTTCAAACTATGATCGGTAACGTCGTTTCCCGCTGCGTGGCGCTGTGCGCCGGCCTGCTGGCTGCCGCGGCCGCGTTGGCCGCGCCGGCGCCGCGCGCGTTGCCGCCGTTGAGTCACTACACCGCCGAACAGGGTGCGATCTCGCTCGAATCCGGCACGGGGAAGGTCGTTACGCTGACCAGCGCGGCGGCGAATGTGTTTGTCGCCGATCCCAAGGTCGCGGAGGTCCGCCCCGCCAGCGCCACCAGCCTGTTCCTGTTCGGCATCGGTGTCGGGCGTACCACCGTCGCGGTGATGGATGCTGCGGGTGGCCTGGTGGCGCAGTACGATGTCACGATCCAGCCGTCGTCCTATGGCGCGCGCGAAGCGCAGGCCGCCATCAACCGTCTGGTGCCCAACAGTAAAGTGCAGGTTCTGGCGCAGTCGCGCGGCATGCTGCTGACCGGTTCCGTCAAGAACCCGGCCGACGCGGCGCAGGCCATCGCCATCGCCAAATCCTTCGCGCCGAACGCGCCCAATATCGAAAACGAAATGTCCGTCGAGTCGCCCATCCAGGTGACGCTCAGCGTGCGCATCGCGGAAATGTCGCGCCAGGTCGTGCGCAACATGGGCGTGAACTGGAGCGCGCTGGCAACCATCGGCTCGATTGCCGGCACGCCCGCGCTGATCGCCAAGGTGAACGGCACGTCACTGGTCTGCGGGGCGGCGAACGGCATTTGCCCCGGCGCCAATTTCCATGGGCTGATCGACGCGCTCGCGCGGGACAATCTGGCCCACATCCTGGCCGAACCGAATCTGACCGTCCTCAGCGGTCACGCGGCCAGCTTCCAGGTCGGCGGGGAGTTTCCGATCCCCGTCAGCGGCCAGAACAACACGATCAGCGTCGATTACAAAAAATACGGCGTGCTGCTCAGCTTCGTGCCGACCGTCTTCGCCGATGGCCGCATCAACCTGCACGTCTCGCCCGAGGTCAGCGAACTCAGCAACCAGAACAGCGTCAATGTCGGCGGCGCCAGCGCCGTATTGAACATTCCCTCGGTCACCACGCGGCGCGCTGAAACCACTGTGGAACTCGGCAGCGGTCAGAGTTTCGCCATCGCGGGTCTGTTGCAACAAAACACGAGCGACACCGGCGCGGGCCTGCCGGGACTCGGGGATATTCCAGTGTTGGGCGCCTTGTTTCGCAATTCCGGCTTCGATCGCACCGAAAAGGAACTGGTCATCATCGTCACGCCCTACATTGTGAAACCGGTGAACACCCTGTCGGCGCTGCGGATGCCGACCGACGGCTATACGCCCGCGCCGGATATCGAGCGCCTGTTGCTGATGCGTCAGGTCGCGACCGGCAAAACGCCGGTGCCGATCCGTATCCCCGGCGATGCCGGGTTCATGGTGCAGTGAGACCGCGATGACACCACGCCCGAGAACGCTGCTCACGCTCCTTTCGCTGATTGTGCTGACCGGCTGTCTGGGCCGCGACCCCTATGCGCGCACCGATGTCTGGCATCCCACCGGTGCCAATGCCGCCAACCTCGCGGCCATGGTTGCCAATCCCCACGACCTGACGCGCGGTCGCGGCGTCTCCTCCATCGACACCAAATCCATCGCCCTGGGCATAGACCGGCTGCAAACCGACCGACCGCGTCCGCTGAGTCCCAGCGCATCGGCCGGTGGTGGCGGCGGCGGTGGCGGTGCTCCGGCCGGTGGCGGCTCCGGCGGCGCCGGCGGGGCAGCCGACGCGCCGCTGGCGATCCCGGCGATGTCGGGCCTCTGAACCCATGCCCGACGACGGCCCGCACAGAGGCGCGATCACGCCGGAACTGCCGGACGGTCGCCACGACCGCCCCTCTCTGGTCGCCTTTGTCACCGACGCGAAAACCGAAGAAGCCCTGCACGACGGCCTGATCGATGCCCTGCCGGAGGAATTGGACATTCGTCGCGGCGGCATCCGGGTCGCGATCGCCGCGCTGCAAAAGCAGGCCACCCCGAAGGTTCTGGTGGTCGATATCAGCGGCGAGGAACAACCGCTCAGCGCACTCGCCGAACTGTCGAACGTCGTCGAACCCGATGTCTGCGTGCTGGTGATCGGCGAGATCGAAAGCCTCGACTTCTATCGGGAGGTCACACGCGGCCTTGGTGCCGCCGATTATCTGCCGAAGCCCCTGGCGCGCGATAAGGTCGCCCGCCATTTCGGTGCCTTCGTCCGTGGGCAAACCCCCATTGTCGAAGCCGTCCAGGGCGGGCGCACGATCTCTGTCACCGGTGTGCGCGGCGGAGTCGGCGCGACCACGCTGTCGGTCAATCTCGGCTGGAACTTTGGCGTCTGGCTGCGCCGCCACACGGTGCTGCTCGACCCGGACATCCACCTGGGCGCTGCTGCCTTCCTGTTGAACCTTCAGCCCGGCCCCGGTCTGCGCATGGCGCTTGAAGCGCCGGAGCGTATCGACGCCCTGCTGGCCGAACGCGCCGCCCAGCCCGCCGCCGATCGCCTCCACGTCCTGGCCGGAGAGGAAAAACTCGGTGTGGAGGCCGCCCACGCGCCCGGCGCAGCCGCCCATCTGATGGATGCCCTGCGGCGACGCTATAACTTCATCATCGCCGACGTGCCCTTCGCGCCCGTGCCGCTGTATCGCGATCTGCTCGACCTCGTCGATCACCGCGTCCTGGTCATGGAACCGACGCTTGCCGCCGTGCGCGATACCGTCCGCCTGCTCGCGCTGCCCAAGGGCCCGGGGCAGGAGCAGCGCGCGACCGTCGTTCTGAACCGGCTTGGCCTGCCCGGCGGCCTGACCCGGCGGCAGGTGGAAGACGCGCTGAAGATGAAGGTCGACGTGGTCATTCCCGACCTGCCGCGTCAGGTCGGCAACGCCGCGACGCTGGGGGAACCGGCAATGACCACCAGCAGCGGATTTCGCGGCGGCGTGCTGGAAGTGGCGCGTCAGGTCGCCTCTGTCCGGATGCTGGATTCCGCGCCCGGGGCGCTCGACCGGGCGACGGGCACCGGCAAGCGACGCTGGGGCCTGGGTTGGTTTCGCAGGAAAGGCTGAAGTTCATGCATCCGCCATCATTCGGTAAACGCAATGTCCAGCCGGCCCAACGCAGCGATTCGGTTCGCCCCGATCCGGCGTCCGTCATCGACCTGTTCCCGGCGCCGCCGCCGCTGCCGGACAGCACGATCACCGACCTGCGCACATCCTGCCTGGCTCGGCTCGATCCCAACGCCGTCGCGGCGATGGCCCCGGAACGCCTGACCACCGATGTCGAACGGATCGTGTCGGAAATCGCGACGGAACGGAAAGTCCAGCTCAACGCCCGCGAACAGCGCATGCTCGCCGCGGAACTGGTGCACGATATCCTCGGCCTTGGCCCGCTGGAGTTGCTGCTGGAAGACGACACCATCAACGACATCATGGTCAACGGGCCGGACAAGACGTTCGTCGAACGCGGCGGCAAGGTTACGCTGTCAAACATTCGCTTTCGCGACACCGCCCATCTGCAAAACATCTGCCAACGCATCGCCGCCGCGGTCGGGCGCCGCATCGATGAATCCAGCCCCATGGTCGATGCGCGGCTCAAGGACGGGTCCCGCGTCAACATCGTGTTTCCGCCGCTGGCGCTCGACGGCCCGTATATCTCCATCCGCAAGTTCGGCAAGAAGGCCGTCGACTTCGCCCAACTCGTCAGTTGGAAAGCCCTCACCCTTCCCGTCGCCCGCATCCTTGAAATCGCCTCTCAGGCTCGGCTTAACGTCGTGGTGTCCGGCGGCACGGGATCCGGCAAGACGACCATGATCAATGCGATGTCCCGCCTGATCGACCATGGGGAACGCGTGGTGACCGTGGAAGACGCCGCCGAACTGCAATTCCAGCAGCCGCACGTCGTGCGCCTGGAAACCAGACCGTCAAGCCTGGAAGGGCGCGGCGAAATCAACCAGCGCGACCTCGTGCGCAACGCCCTGCGGATGCGCCCCGACCGCATCATCATCGGTGAGGTCCGCGGCGGCGAGGCCTTCGACATGCTGCAAGCCATGAACACCGGCCATGACGGCAGCATGTCGACGATCCATGCCAACACCACGCGCGACGCGCTGACGCGTATCGAAAACATGGTCCAGATGGGCAACATGGGCCTGCCGTCGAAAGCCATCCGCACCCAGATCGTCGGCGCGATCGATCTGATCGTGCAGGTCGAACGTCATCGCGACGGCGGCCGCCGGGTGACCCAGGTCACCGAGGTCTGCGGCATGGAAGGCGAGATCGTCACCCTGAACGACGTCTTCCAGTTCGAGGTCCTGGGCGAAGGCCCGGATGGACGCCTGTTCGGCCGCTACAAGGTCAGCCGTGTCCCGCCGACATTCCAACGGCGACTGCAATATTTCGGTCTGGATCGGGCCTGGAAGGCCGCGCTGGAGGAGGCGGATCAGCCGTGAACAATGGCCTGCTGCCCTGGCTCCTGCTGGCGGGTGCCTGCCTGTCGCTGCTGGGCCTTGGCTTCAGCGGCCTGCTGCTGTCGCGCGCGCAGGCGCAACGCGAACGCCACACGCAACGATTGGCGTCGATCATCGCGCCGCATTTGCGCAGCGCCCGCGTCGAAATCACCGCCTTTACCCCGTCGACCGAAACCCTCCATCGCCCGGCCGCGTACACGGTTTCGAAGATCTTCGGCTTCGACCTGCAAAAGACCGCGCTCTATCCCACCCGCTGGTGGATCATCCTGATCGTCACGCTGGCGATCTCCATCGCCCTGCGATCGGTGACGGAAGAAGTGCTGGGCAACCTGTCCTATCCCGCCGTGCCGGTAACCTGGGTGGCGATGAGCCGCAATTTCTTCGGCTGGATTGAAAAGCGTCGGCAGGGACAATTGCTGGATCAGTTCCCCGACGCACTGTCGATGATCGTGCGCACCATCCGAGTCGGCGTCCCGGTCATGGAAGCCATCCGATCCGTCGCCCGCGAATGCCCCAGCCCGACCGCCGGCGAATTCGCGCGCCTGTGCGATCAGGTCGCGGTCGGCTCGACGCTGGAGGACGCGGTCACCGACCTCGGCCGCCGAGCCGGCCTGTCGGAGTATCGCTTCTTCGCCACCGCGCTGGCGCTGCAAACCGCGACCGGCGGCACGCTCAGCGACACGCTGGAAAACCTGGCCGACGTCATCCGCAAACGCGCCGCGCTGAAAAACCGCGGCCACGCGATGACGTCGGAGGCACGCACCAGCGCCATGGTCCTCGCCGCCTTACCTTTCGTCACCGGCGGGATGCTGTATCTGATCAACCCGCCCTACATCATGATCCTGTTCACCACGGAAACCGGCCAGTCCCTGTTCGGCACGGCCGTCGTGTCGTTGATCCTGGGCATGCTGACCATCCGCGCGATCATCCGGAGCGCGCTGCCATGACGCATATGCTGCTGTTGGGCATCGGCTTCATTCTGTTGCTGATGATGTTTTATGCCGGGATTCTGCTGCGCCGCGACATTCGGCTGGAAGAACGCTTCGGCGAACGGGTCCGCGCCATCCACGGCCAGGGCCCGACGCCGTCGGAAGCCTCGGAACCGATCGCGCTGCGCGAGATGGTCACGCAGCTTCTCGGCCAGTTGGGCCAGTTCATGCTGAACAGCGGCCTGATACCGGCGCGCACGCGGTCGGAACTGGAAAACATGCTGACCACGGCCGGTCTGCGCGGCCCGCAAGGCGTCGGCGTCTTCATCGCCTGCAAGATCCTGCTGTTGGCGTTCCTGCCCCTGATTGCCTGGCTTGTAACGCGCGACCGCGCCATGCCGGATATGGTGCACACCATCATCCCGCCCATCGCCGGCGTGCTGGGACTGCTGGCGCCGGACTGGCTGATGGGGAAACTGCGCGAACGCTATCTCGATCGGCTCGAAAAAGGCCTGCCCGACGCGCTGGACATGATGGTCATCTGTGCCCAGGCCGGGTTGGGACTCGGCCCGATCGTCGTGCGTGTCGCGGAGGAATTGGAGGAATCCTATCGCGAACTCGCCATGGAAATGGCGCTGACCGCCAACGAGTTGCAGGTGATGGCCGACAGCCGCATCGCCCTGAGCAATCTCGGCACCCGCACCGGCCTGGAAGGCTTCAAGCGGCTTTCGACCACGCTGATTCAGACGATCCAGTACGGAACCCCGATGACCGAGGCGCTGCGCACACTGTCCGCCGAACTCCGCCTCGAAATGCTCACCAAATTCGAAGCCAAGGCCGCTCGGCTTCCCGTTATGCTGACCTTGCCGACCATCGTGTTTATTCTGCCCTGCGTCTTCCTCATCGCGGGCGGGCCTGCCATGATCCAGGTCATGAAGGTTTTCAGCAACTGATGTCCCTGTCTCCGAAGCGTTCCCGCGGCGCGTTTGCATGAAGCGGGTCAATATCGGCCTGGCCGCGCTTGCGCTGGCCTTGACGCTGGGCGGATGCGCGGATCGCTTCGGCGGGGAACAACGCCCGGGCATCAACGTCGCCGAAGCCGCGCTCAGCGGCGGTTCTCCCCAGGTTGCCCTGCAGGTCGCCAACGGCATCCTGGAACGCAGCCCTGACGATGCGGAGGCGCTGACGGTGCGCGGCGACGCGCAAACCAGCATGGGTCAGTTGGACGAGGCCGCTGCCAGCTACGAACGCGCCTTGCGCCGCGACGCTTCTTCGCGGCGCGCGCTGACCGGGTTGGGGCGCGTGAAGCTCGCCTCCGACCCCGCCGCCGCCGAACCTTTGTTCCTGCGGGTTCTGCAATCCGCCCCCCGCGATACGACGGCGCTCAACAATCTCGGCATCGCGCGGGATTTGCAGGGCAATCGTCTCGGCGCGCAGGATGCCTATCGCAAGGCACTTGGCATCAACCCCGAACTGACCGCCGCGCAGGTCAATCTGGCGCTATCGCTGGCGCTGAGCGGGCAAAGCGACACCGCCCTGCGGATCATCGAGCCACGCGCGACGGAGCCCGGCGCGTCGCGCAAAATGCGCCACGACTATGCCGCCATCCTCGCCATGTCCGGCAACCGCAAGGAAGCCGAACGCATCCTTTCGGTCGATCTTACTCCGGCGGAGGTGCGTCAGGTGCTGGACGCCTTCACCGGTGCCACCGCCCCAGGCGGCGGCGAGTCCGTTTCGTCCGCCACCAACGGCCTGGGTGTGCAGGTGCAAATCTCCGCCTCGGCGTCCGAGGACACCGCGCACGCGGATTGGCGGAGATTGCAGGAACGCCTGCCGTCCCTGATGGGCGGACGACGCCCGCTGGTTTCGAAGCTGGAACGCGGCGGTCAAACCATCTGGCGGCTGCGCACCGGCGGCTTCAGCTCCATCGCCGATGCCCGCGCCTTTTGCGCGAAGCTACGCGCCGCGGAAACCGGCTGCGCGGTTGATCCGCCGTAAGGTCGGGTGGGATCAGGCGGCGGGCCGGGTTTTCCGGTTGGCGGCAAGAAGCAGGGCATAGTCGATCGCCTCGATCAGGCTGTCTTCATTGGCGATGCCCTTGCCGGCGATGTCGAACGCGGTGCCGTGGTCGACGCTGGTGCGGATGACCGGCAGGCCCAGGGTAATATTCACCCCCGACAGCGCGTGCCACCGCCCAGTCGCCGGATCGATATTAAAGCCCAACAATTTGACCGGAATATGCCCCTGATCGTGATACATCGCGACCACGGCGTCGTACTGACGAGCGCGCAGCTTCACGAAGACGGTATCGCCCGGTACGGGGCCGTGAATATCCATGCCGTCGCGCACGCATTCGGCGATCACGGGCGCGCTGACCTCCGCATCCTGCCGCCCGAACAACCCACCTTCCCCCGCGTGCGGGTTCAGCGCGGCGATGGCGATCCTCGGCCGAGGGATGCCCAGGTCGAGCATGGCCTGATGGGTAATGTCGATGGTGCGGCGCAGCCGTTCCGGCGTCAGCAGTTTCGGCACATCCTCCAACGCCACATGCGTGGTCACGTGGCTGACCCGCATGTCGCCGTGCGCCAGCAGCATGATCGAACTTTTGGTCTGCGTCAGCGCCGCCAGCATGTCGGTATGCCCGGCGAATTTGTAGCCGGCGAGGTTCAGGGCTTCCTTGTTCAACGGCGCGGTCACGATGCCGTCGATGTCCCCGGCCTGCGTCAGCGCCACGGCCTTCTCGACGGCGAGGTAGGCGAAACGCCCGCCCTCCGGCGCGATCTCTCCGAATGTCAGCTTTTCCCGTTCCTCGCCGGCTTCCAGCATCGCCAGCGGTCCCGTTTCGGGGAAAGCCAGTGTCTCGTTCAGCACCGCGCGGGCGGCCATCAGGGCGGAGCGATGGCCGATCACCAGTAGGCTGAGTTCCCCGGCGTCGATGCGGGGTTTCAACCGGCGACAGGCCTTGACGATGATTTCCGGCCCGACGCCCGTCGGATCGCCCATGGTGATGCCAAGGCGCGGCGCCCTGGTCACAGCACGTCCGCCACGGCGTCGCGATAGCGCCGCTGGATGTCCAGATGATCCTGCACGGTCTTGCCGGCGATGCGGCGATGATGGCGGCGATTGAACGTGTTGGTCAGCGTCAGATGCGTGGCACCGGCGGCTTTCCAGAATTGAGCCTCCGCCCGCCAGTCGTCCGGGGTGCCCGCGCCGCCGGACGTCCAGACCTCGATCCCGACAGCCTTGGGATCGCGCCCGGCCGCCGCGGTCAGGTCACGCAGTTTGGCGAATTCGGCCAGCGCGGTATCGCCGGGCGGATAGGCGTTCATGATCCAGCCGTCGCCCATGCGCGCGATGCGGTCCAGGGTTTGCGGGACATGACCGCCGAACCAGACGGGGACCTTGCGATTGACCGGCAGCGGGTTGATGCCCGCGTCCTCGATCTTGTGCCAGCGCCCGTCGAAGGTGACATGCGGTTCGGCCCAGAGCTTCTGCATGACCTCCACCTGTTCGGCCGACCGGCGACCGCGGTTGGAGAAGTTTTCGTTCAGCCCGGTGAATTCGACGGGGTTCCAGCCCACGCCGACGCCCAGGCGGAAGCGCCCGCCGCACAGCACATCCAGGCTGGCGGCCTGCTTGGCCACCAGCACGGCCTGGCGCTGGGCGAGGATCAGGACCTGCGTGGAAAACTCCGTCGTCGGGCGGCAGACGCCGGCCAGGTAGGCGAAGCACACGAACGGGTCGTGGAACAGATCGGCGGAGGTGTTGCGGTCACCCCAATCCGGGCGGGTCGCGACATTTACCCCCAGCACGTGATCGGCCAACCCAAGGTTGGTGTAGCCCTGCGCTTCCGTCGCCTGGGCGAAGTCGCGCAGCAGCGAAGGATCGCCGCCGATATCGTGCAGCGGCAGCATGACACCCAGGCGCATCGGTCTTCTCCGTTCGTTGGTTGGCGCAGCCTATACACCCAGCAGTCGGGCCAGGAACAGATCGTCGCCGAACGCGCCGGATTTGGACACGACCCGTTGCCCGTCCCAGTCGCCGCCGAGGAGGATTGCGGTGGGGATGCCCGGTTCGACCTCGCCATCAACCATCAGCGCGCGTGCCCCAAGCGCGAGACACAGCGCGCGCAGCGTTTCCCCGCCGCTGATCACCCAGGTCCCGGCACGCGCGCCGTTCGACAGGCGCGCGACGAACGTCTCGACGATCAACCGCTGTGCGTCGCGGGGCGCGGTGCCGTCCGGGATCGTCGCGGTCACCGCGTCGGGCGCGCGCGCCAGTTGTCGCAGGCTGACCGGATGGTTCGATCCGATCAGGGCCAGAACCGGCTTCGGCAGATCCGGTCGCGGAATCGGACGCCCACCCGCCAACGCGCCGGCAAGCCCGCCCGTGCCGCACCACAGGATGCGTCCCGCCGCCGCCCTTTCCCGCGCGACGATGGCGAGCAGATCGGCGTCGGTTTCGGCGTCCAGCATGGGATGGGCCGGTGTGACGCCTGTGTCGTTCCATCCATCCGGGCCGCGTGCCCATTGCCGACCGGCGCGCGTGATCCGGCCCTGATGCGGGAAGGCCGGGGCCAGAACGCAGCGGTCGAACAGCGGCAGGCACGCCGACAACTCCGCGTCGACATGACCGCGCAGCAGAGAGTCGATCTTTTTGAAGGCGATATCCGCGCCCAACAGCAATCGCGCCCAGTCCTGCGCCGTTTGGCGCGCGACGTCCGGCGTCGCCTCCCGCGTGCCCATGTCGAACGCGGCGGAGCCGCCAACATCTGTCGGCATCCATTGCACCGGGATCGGCCCGACCAGCGGCACGAAGCGCGCGGCGCTGTCCAGCGCCCCCGTCAGATCGTCCGCCAGCAGACGCAGGATCACCGCGTGACGAGGCCGACAGTCAGGCGAGAGGGGCGGGAGACGGCTTTCCGCGCTTCCCAGTTTTCCAGATAGAGGCGCGCAAGATCGGCGGACCAGGTGAACGTCACGTTCTCGGCGTTCTTCTGTTCGGCCGACCGCGTGTAGTTGTACGAACCGCCGATCACCAAAGCTTCGTCCACCACGATGATCTTGTTGTGGGCGATGGCGACGGTCTCGTCGATCCAGGTCGGGATATTGGCCGCGGCGGTGAAGGCCGCCCCGCCGTCGCGCGGTCGCTCGTTCCCAAGGTCGAACCGGTCGGTGCGATCAATCGGATCGTTGGTCTTGTCCAGAATGGCCTGCACATCGACTCCGCGCGCCCGGGCCGCCGCCAGGGCGTTCAGGATCGGCGGCGCCGTAAAGCCGAAGGCCTGCACGCGGATACTGCGTTTGGCCTCCCCGATGGCGGTGACGATGGCGGCGGCGCATTCCTGCGCGGGGACGAAGCAAACCGAAATCTGCGCCGCGACCGGCGGCGGCAGTGCGGTTTCGGTGGATCGGCGCGATCGCGCCTCCGCCGATCCGCCGATGGCGGCGAGCACAAGCAACGGGACGACGATCCGGCGGACGATTCGCATGCAACAGCATTCGCGTGGGACGGTTGAGTCGTCCACCAACCTGCGATTGCATGCGGGTTCGGGTTAATCGGCGACGATCGACGCGGCCTTGATGACCTTGCCCCAGCGGATTGTCTCGGACTTCTGGAATGCCTCCAGCTCCGCCGGGGTGCTGGCGATGTTGTTCAGGCCCTGTGCCGTCAGGGTCTCCTGCACGTCCGGCATCGCCGCGATCCGCAGCAGCGCGGCGTTCAGGGTCGCGACGACCGGGGCGGGCGTGCCGGCGGGTGCCCAGATGCCGTACCAGGTGCCGACGTCGAAGCCCGGGTAGCCCAACTCGATGACCGTCGGCAGTTCCGGCGCCTGCGGCATGCGGCGCGCGCCGGTCGTGGCCAAAGCGCGCAGCTTGCCCGTCCGGATATAGGGCAGGGACTGCGTGGGATTGTTGAACATCATCTGCACGTGCCCCCCCAGCAGATCGTTCACCGCCGGCGCGCCGCCCTGATACGGCACATGGATCAGGTCGATACCGGCGACCTGCTTGAACATTTCGACCGACAGATGCGTCGGCGCGCCGGCGCCGCCGGCGGAGGCATAGCTGATCGTGCCCGGCTTCGCTTTCGCCGCCGCGACCAGTTCCTGCAGGCTGTTCACCGCGAAGCTGGGATGCACGACGACCATCAGCTTGTAGTCGAACACCAGCCCGACCGGCGTCAGTTCAGTCGTCGGATCGTAGCCGGGTGATTTGTACAACAGCGTATTGATGAACAGCGACGACGAATGCATCAGGATCGTATAGCCGTCGGGCGCCGATTTCGTGACGAGCTGCGAGGCGATGTTGCCGTTCGCGCCGGATCGGTTTTCCACCACCACCGGCTTGCCGAAAATCTCACCCAGCTTGTTGGCATAAAGTCGCCCAACCAGGTCGGTCGGTCCGCCGGGCGGGTAGGGAACCACGAAGCGGATCGGCTTGGTCGGATAGTCCTGCGCGCGCGCCGCGAGCGGTGCCGCCACGCACAGCATGGCCAATATGACGATACGCCACATGGTACGCTCCCCCTTATGATTTTCCGCCGTTATCCGTAGTCGGTTCGGGCGCGACGAACAACCTGCGGCCCGTGGAGTCGCCCCCGCGCTATCGACCCCTGGCGCATATCGCGGAGCGATGGCATGAGCCGGTCGTCCAACGGCGTCCGAGTCGTCGCCTCGACGACGGCGTGCCATCAAAGGGTGAATCATGAGAGCGTTCGAGGGTCAGCGTTCGGACAACCAACCGGTCAACCGGTCACGCGCGGAAAAGGAAAAGCTGCTGCGGGAGCTAAAGGAAACGCTTGCGGCCATGAAGGCGCATACGAGCGCGTCGCTGAAGCAGAGCGTGCAAAAGCGTATCGCGACGTTGGAAGCCGAATTGCGGGTCGCCGCCCCGGCGCGCCGATAGCAGCGCATGCCCGCGGACGAGCATAGCCCGGAGTTTCTGCGCGGGTGGGAAGCCGCCCTGCGCGCCGCCGGCGATTGGCATGACTCCAAGGCCAAGCGCGCGCTGGTTTTGGCCAAGCGATCCCGCTTTCCCAAAAACCTCGAACGCGAAGCCGAACTGCACAAGGACGCCGCGGAAGCGGTGCTGACCCTGAGTCCGGACGACGTTTAACGGGGCGCCGGTCGCCCAAGCAGCAGCGCCAGCGTCAGCAATCCGAATCCCGCCAGCACCAGGGTCGGCGCGTCGCCCAACACCGTCAGCGCCAGCCCGTACAGCACCGGCCCCACCGTCTGACCGATGAAAAAGTGGAACGCGTGCAGGGCCACGGCCGATCCCCGGGCCTGCGGCGCAAGTTCCGTCACCCGCGTCTGGATCGAGTTGTGCACCATATACATGCCGACCCCCAGCAGCAGGCCGGAGGCGACGAACAGCGGCGCGGTCGGGGCGAAGCCGAAGCCCGTCAGCGCCATCAGGCACAGCACGCCGCCCAGTCGGACCATCGCCGCCTGTCCGATGCGGTTCAGCACCATGCGCGCGATGGCCGCGTAGATCAGCCCGCCGCAGCCGAACGCGGCGACCACGAAGCCCGCCACCGCCGTCGATCCCAATCCGCGCGCCTGCAATATCGGCGCGAAATAGGGGAAGCTGCCGAACACCAGCGCGCCCTCCACCGCGACGGAGGCATACAGCACCAGCGCGGCGCGCATGCCGAACAACTGCCGATAACGTTGCAGCGCCAATGCCGGATTGAACCGATTGGCGACCTCCGCCGGCAGATGCCGGCCACCCGCCAGGACCGCAAGCGCGGCGCTGCCGGTCACCAGGCCGGCGGCGATCATCACGCCCCGCCATCCCAGATAGGGTTCCAACAGCCCCGCCACGGTGCCGCCGGCGATTTGGCCGGCGATGGCGAAGGCCAGCAGGCGCGACAGCGCCACCTGCCGATCCTGGGTGCCCACGGAATCGCCGACCAGCGCGATCGACAACGGCATCACGCCGCCCGCGGCCAGGCCGGCCAAAGCGCGCAGCACCAGCAGGGAGTCCAGGGTTGGTGCCAGCGAGGATATGGCCAACAAAACCGACAGCACAGTCAGGCCGAAGGCAATGACGCGGCGTTTACCCAGCGCGTCACCCACCGGTCCCAAAATGGGTTGGATCAAGGCGAAAGGCAGCGCGAAGGCACTGGCCAACAGGGCGACGCGCGCGGCCGGCGCGCCCAAATCCTGCGCCAGCACGATCACCAGAGGGTCCGTGATGCGTGTTACCAACGTGCCAGCGAAGACGCCGAGCGCCAGAATGGCGATCAGTCGTGCGGTACCCGGATTGCCTGTCATGGCCCGGAAAGTCGCCGCAATGCCCGATCAGGGCAACCCGTGTTTTCGGAAATTTGCTGTCCGATACAGAAAATTCTCGATCGCGCGTGTGTCGTTGCCGCCGGCGATGCATGTCGTCGTATCTTGCGAGGGGGCTGATCCCAGGCTTTGACCGATCGATCCGAGTGCCGCGACCGTCCAGGGGGCATCATGTCGCGATTGGCGCGAAGATGGGGATTGGATAGTACGGCGGGATGGATAGCCCCATGAGACCGTCTGCTTCGTCCGCATCGCGTAATCCGTGAACAAGACCTTATGCACCGTGAGAAACGGACCACTGCCCGCGCCCGCGCTCTCGATCAAAGCCCCCCGATCGTTCCCGCCGCCCCTGCTCGGCGTATGTCACTTTCTCGGAGGAAGGACCCCTTGCACCGTGACAACGCCCAAGCATTCGTCCAACTTCCCATGCGGAACGAAAACCCGACGGGAATACCTCATGCGCCGTGAGCGGACCTGTCGCTGTCCGGGAGGCTCCAAGAAACTCCCACGCACCGAATATCGTCCAACCCGCCCCCGCTGGAGCCGCATGGAACGAAAATCCGGCGAAGGAACCCTATGCGCCGTGACAACGCCCCAGCGTCCGGTGTCGAGCGCAGGCACTTTGGAATGCTGGGAGTTTCACGGTGTTGGCGCGGAGTTTCACGGAGGCGGTGGATCAACGCCTGGGCGATTGTCCGGCCGCCCGCGTGGAATGAAAACCCGACGGAAATACCTCATGCGCCGTGAGCGCACCTGTCGTTGTCCGGCAGGCTCCGCGGAACTCCCACGCACCGAATATCGCCCAACCCGCCCCCGCTGGAACCGCATGGAACGAAAATTCGGCGAAGGAACCCTATGCGCCGTGACAACGCCCCAGCGTCCGGTGCCGAGCGCGGGCACTTTGGAATGCTGGGAGTTGCACGAAGTTGGCGCGGAGTTTCACGGAGGCGGTGGATCATCGTTCAGGGGATCGTCCGACCGTCCGTGCGGAACAGAAATTGGGCGGGAATACCTCATGCGCCGTGAGCGCACCTGCCGCTGTCCGGGAGGCTCCGAGAAACTTCCAGGCACCCAATATCGCCCGACCCGCCCCAGCCGGAGCCGCATGGAACGAAAATTCGGCGAAGGAACCCTATGCGCCGTGACAACGCCCCAACGTCCGATGCCGAGCGCAGGCACTTTGGAATGCTGGGAGTTGCACGAAGTTGGCACGGAGTTTCACGGAGGCGGTGGATCATCGTCCGGGGGATCCGCCAGCCGCCCGTGTGGAACAGAAATTGGGCGGGAATACCTCATGCGCCGTGAGCGCACCTGTCGTTATGCGGCAGGTTCCACGGAACTCCCACGCACCCAATATCGCCCGACCCGCCCCCGCCGGAGCCGCTGGGAGCAGAAATTCGACGAAGGAACCCTATGCAACCTGAGAAGGGGGCCGCAACCCGCGCGCCGCGATCGAATCCCGCCGTTCGCTCCCGCCGCCCCTGCTCGGCCCCATCACGTTCGGGACTCCCCGCGAGCCCCAGCCTATCCCGCCGCCACCATCCCATCCGCGATCTTCTCGGCGAGCATCAACGTCGGCACGTTGGTATTCGCGCACGGCACCACCGGAAACAGCGACGCATCCACCACCCGCAATCCCGGAACGCCGCGCACCAGCCCCGTCGGGTCGGTCACGGCCATCGGATCGTCGGCGTGCCCCATGCGCGCCGAACACGATGCGTGCCAGACCCCGATCGCGGCCTGGCGGATGAAGGCCTCTAACTTGTCGTCGTCGCGCATCACTTCTTCGAAACGATATCCTTCGACAACGAAACGATCGATCAGCCAGCTTCGCAGTGCGCCCGGCCCATCCAGAAGTCCGGCGATGACCTTGGTCGCCAACCGGTTCTTGGTGTTCACCTGACCGATCTTGCGCACCCGGTCACTGTAGCTCGCCGGGAAGGGATCGGTGGTGACCGCGCGCAGCGCGTCGGTCCGCTGGATCGCCCCCAGCCTGCGGAAGCCGTCCATCAGTCGTTCCACGTCGCGACTGTCCGACAGCAGATTGAACGCCACCAGCGGTTCGGCATCCGGATCGGTCGACGCCAGTTGCACCCGCCCCGCCTCGGAATACGTTTTGTTAACGAACAGGATCAGCGACGCGATCTGCTCCCCCACCGCATGCCAGGCCGACTTGCTGGCGCAGGCGACGAACATGTCGCCGGCCGGCGCGCCGGGGATGCCGGACGAGTAGCGCATGGCCAGATGGATATGGCGCCGTGTCTGCCCATCCATCCGCGCGGGCCGCTTGATGAACGAGGCCAGCCCGATCGAGGGGTGGTCCATCAGCCGAGCGCCGACACCGGGCAGATTGGCGCGGATGTCGATGCCGAGGGCGCGCAGTTCGCCGGCCGGGCCGATGCCGGCCCGCAACAGATGGGCGGGGGTGTGAATGGCGCCGGTGCACAGGATGACCTCTCGCCCACGAAAGTCGACATCGCGTCCGGCCACGCGCGCCCGCACGCCGACGCAGACCGGCCCGTCGAACAGCAGGGCGCGCATGGTGGTGTCGGTGCTGACCGTCAGGTTGGCCCGCGCGCGGGTGGCGCGGTCCAGGTAGCCGATGGCGGCGGAGGCCCGTTGTTCGTTCTGGTTAGAGATCGTAACCGGGAAATGCCCATCCTCGAACACGCCGTTCTGGTCCGGCAGGAACCGGCTGCCGGCGGCGGCGAAAGCCGTTTCGACGGCATTGGCGTGCGGGCACCATTGCGCGCGCGGAATGCGACGGATCGGGATGCGACCGTCCTTGCCGTGCAGCGGGCCGTCGAAGTCCAGGTCGCGCTCTACCTTGCGGAAGTAAGGCAGCACCGACTCCCAGTTCCAGCCGGTCGCGCCGCGGGACTCCCACTCGTCGTAATCGGTCGGCGCGCCGCGATTGGCCATCTGGCCGTTGATGGACGAACCGCCGCCCAGCACGCGCGCCTGTTCGTACTTGCGCAGCGGCGGCAGGTCGGACGGGTTGTTGTGCGAAACCGGCTGGGTCCGGACCTGCAGGCCGGTCCAGTGAAAGCGCGGGTCGAAATAGGCGACGCCGGGGTAGCTGTCGGCGATCTCCGGCGGGACAGAGTCCTCCGTCAGGTCCTGTCCGGCTTCCAACAACAGCACGCGGTGATGGCTGCGCGCCGACAGGCGGTTGGCCATCACGGAACCGGCGGAGCCGCCGCCGACGATGATTGTGTCGTAGTCCATGTCCCGTGATCCCATCTGGATTGTGCGGCGAACGGCGTTGGGATCAGTTCGGCACCCAGACCGCGGCGCGGATTTCACCGAACTCCCGCGCGATCTTGCGCCAGGAGGAACCGGCGTCTTCCGTAACGAAGACCTCTCCGAACAGCGTATAGGCCAGGATGCGGTCGGGATCGGCGGGATGTGCGGCCAGGCCCCACACGGTCGCGTTGGCCGGTGTCGGAAGCGGCAGGGTCTCCCAGCGCTGGCCGAAATCCCGGGTGCGGACCACGAACCCGCGCTCCCCGGTCGTGGACTCGCCGCAGCCGACATACAGCGTGCCGGACGCATCCGGCCGGACCGCCATGCCGCGGGCATAGGGCAGGGGCCATTTGTCCTTGGTCCCCAAGGCATGGAAGCTGTCGCCGAGATCGTCGCTCATGAACACTTCGTTCTGGGTGCTGACGAACAGGCGCTTGGGGCGGGTCGGCGCGATCGCCATGTCGTGGATGTCGAGGTCGTTCAGACCCGCGCGCAGCGGCGTCCAGGTGTCGCCGCCGTCCATGCTGCGGAAGACGCCGTCGATTTCGACGCCCGCCCATACGATCCGATGGTCGTCCGGGTCGACGGCGAGGGCGGTTACGAAGGGGACGCCGATCGCGCATTCCCGCACGATATCGATGGCGAGCTTCTCCCAATGCCGTCCGCCGTCCTTGGAGCGATAGACCGCGGCCGGGCGCGTGCCGGCGAAGATGATGTCGGGGTCGACCGGATCGACGGCCAGCGACCAGATGGTGGGCAAATCGCCCTGCGTGCCGATGCGTTCCCACCGCGCGCCGCTGTTGTGGCTGACGAACAGGCCGGTATCGCCGCCGGCGAAGATCGTCTTCGGTTGCGTGGGATGGACGACCAACGCCTGAATGCGGCTGTTGAGGGGGAACGGGGTTCGCTGCCGAGTCCAGGAGGTTCCGCTGTCGGCACTGTGCCAAAGGCCCCAGCCAACCGTGCCGAGACAGATACCGTAATCCGCCGCCATGCGCCGTTCCTTCCCCGTACGCCGTGTCGCGTAACCTCGCGATCCCCGCAGTTTGTACGTTCGGCGGTGCCGTCACACAACAGAAGGGGCGCGCTAGGTTCCGACCGCCGCCATCGCGCCTTGACGCCAGGCCGGTACGGGTGCCTCGGCCGGTGCCTTCGGCGGGGTGTTCGCGGTCGGTTCGGCGTAACCTTCCTTGATCAGCGCGGCCATCATCTTGCGCTTCGCGCTGGTCTCGATCTGATGAACCCGTTCCCGCGAGACGCCCAGTCGTTCGGCCAGATCCTCCAGCCGCGGGATATCGTCGAGCAGCGGGAGGCATCTTGCGGAGAACACGATCCTTTCCCGATCGCCCAGGATTTCCTCCACCAGGCTCTGCATGCGACGGCGCAGCTTGGCCTGGTCCAGGCGCAGGATCACGTCGTCTTCCGGTTCGGCATGCGTATCCAACAGGGTGTTGCCCATGTCGGGTGCGCCGTCGTCGTCGAGGCTGATGCCGGCTCCGTCGATCAGTCGCAATCCCTTGGCGACCTCGCTGGCCGAAAGGCCGATCCGACGGCCGATGCGTTCGTGCAATTCGTTGTCCGACGGCTCCACCATCTCCCGATGACAGGACTTGCGGGCTTCGGCGATCAGGCGGGCGCTCATTTGCCCAAGCTGCCGATGCGCGCGAGAGCCGGGCATGCGGACGGGGCCCGCGTTACGGTTGATATAGTCCTGCACGTACCAGCGGATCCAGCCGATGGCATAGGATGAAAGGCGTGTCTCGTGGGCGTCGACGTCGAACCGATCGATCGCGGTGCGCAGTCCCAGATGTCCGGCACCGATCAGGTCCATCAGTTCGATGCCGGGGCGGCGATGGCGGGTCGCGATCGCGATCACAAGCTTGGCATGGCTTTCCCACAGTTCCGTCGTGGCGGCATCGCATTCGCGGGAGCCGTCGTTCCGGCGCGAGGCGCGCAGTAAGTGCCGCTCCCGCTCCGGCGTCAGGTTCGATCGGTTCTGCTGGCGTCGGACAGCGAGACCGACCCAGCGGTCGCCTTCCACCATGTTAAGTCCCATTCTTGCCGCCGCCTGGATTTATTCCAGGCGACATAGAATTTAGCCAAAGCCACTCGTCTCGATCGCAAGACCCCGTCACGCCGGCCGAAGCGCGGCATGACCTGGGAGCCTACCAAGGATTTCAACCCCAGATCGCGCGACCGCTGTCCTGCAACCCGCTGCAAATATACTGATGCGCAAATCGGTGCCGCAACGCACAAATGAGTGAAATTCTCGTATTTGGAGTGACGCCGACGACCAAGCGTAATAATGCGTAGTATACCGGACCGTGAAAATCCGATTTTTTGGAAACAGAAGCCGCAACCCTTGCGCGAAAAATCTATGTTCGAGTAAGCCTTCTGTCGGTAATCTACTGTTCGTAGTCTCAATTGGTGAGTCGACGCTCACCGTCGCGCATCCTGACACGGACAAAATCAACAAACGGGACCACGCTTATGCGCACCCGCGCCTTGGGCCCAACAACCGGTTCGGCTTGTCTAATCCCTGAAGGCTTAAACCGGGATAACGGAAAATTAACGCGGTTTGATCGGGAACGCCAAATTGTCATGGCCGATCGTCGCCGACGGTCATCCTGTTTCACGATACCGCGCCACACGCGGAGACCCCCCAAGGGATAACAGCCAAAAGGATGACAGCCCCACCACGCGGTATTACGCTCGTCGACAGGCAGGCAAAGGCAATCAATCGAACGCCGCGGCCTTCGCGCCCAATCCACCAAGAGGAAACAGCCATGAAAGTCGGCACCGCACTCAGCATTCTCGCGCAACCCGGTCGTCCGGACGTCGCACTCTATAACGAGCACATGGCACTCGGAGACCTCGCCGAACCGCTCGGCTTTGACTCCCTGTTCGCGCTGGAACACCACTTCACCGGCTACTCCATGTCGCCCGCGCCGCTGCAAATCCTGAGCTACTACGCCGGACGTACAAGTCGGATCACCCTGGGCACCTGCGTCATCGTGCTGCCCTGGCACGATCCGATCCGCGTCGCCGAACAGATCGCGCTGCTCGATGTCATGAGCGGTGGTCGAACCCTGATGGGCTTCGGACGCGGTGCCGCCAGCGTGGAATACGAAGGCTTTCGCATCCCGATGGAGGAAGCCCGCCCCCGGTTCGTCGAGTCCGCGCAGCTGATCATCAAGGCGCTGACGAACGAAACCTTCGACTGGGACGGCGAGTTTTACAAAATCCCGAAAATGTCGATCCGGCCGCGCCCGATCTCTCATCCGGAGCGGCGCTTCTACGCGTCCTCCGTTTCGCCGGAATCCGCCGAGGTCATGGCGAAACTGGGCTTCGGTCTTTTGGTCGTCATGCAGAACGAGTGGCCAAAGGCCGCCGAAGACGTCATCCGCTACCGCGAAATCACCCGCGCCGTCGGCCACACTGCTCGGCCGCCGATCGTGCTGACCAATGTCTCCTGCTTCCCGACCCGTGAGGAAGCCCGCGACGTCGCCAGTCGCTATCTCGGCGAAAAATGGGATTCAATCGATAACCACTACCATTTTTCCGATGGCCATCTCAGCGGCGTGAAGGGCTACGAGTCCTACGGCAAGCTCGCAAAAACCTATACCAAGATGAAGGACGAAACATTCCGGTCAAAGGCGACCGACTTCTACGTCAGCATCCAGATTGCCGGCACGCCGGACGATTGCATCCAGCAGGTCGCCGAACTGCGCCGCCTGACCGGCATGGACCATCTTGTGACCGAATTCTCCTTCGGCAGCATGCCGCATCACCTCAGCGAACTGAACATGCGTCTGTTCGCCGAACAGGTGATGCCGACCCTGCAACGCGACGCCGCGTTCCAGGGTATCGTCGAACCCGCCGGAGAAATCTCCACGGGGAATGAGGAGCGTCTGTTCGCGCCGGCATAGCCCCGTTCGCGACAACGCGTGGATGTTACGCGATGACCTTGGCCGCCCGCAGCGCGGTCAAGGTTTCGGCGTCATACCCCAGCAAGCGGCCGAGTACCTCGTCCGTGTGCTGCCCCGGGGATGGGACCGAACCGACCTGACCGGGCGTGGCCGATAGCTTCATCGCCACGCCCGGCACGTACATCTCTCCAGCGATCGGGTCGGGGACCTTCACCATCATCTCCCGCGCCCAAAGATGCGGGTCTTTCGCGACCTCGGGGATCGTCTTGACGGGGGCAACGGGCACGCCGAGTTCCAGCAGCGCGTCGCAGATATCCTTGACCGTCCGATCCGCGCACCAGGCGTCCAACAATCGACGCCGTTCATCCGCGCCGAGACTCAGCGGTTCGGCCGGTCCGCTCGCGGCACCGATCAGGTGCATCAGCCGCCCCGCCATGTCGCGTCCGATTGCCGCGATGACGACCCAGCCATCCTTGGCGCGGTAAGGCGGACGCCCGCCTTCACCGCCTTCCTCTCCGGTGCCCAGGTAGTAGGAGGTCGGGATTTCGACCAGCGTCAGCGCGGAGTCCAACAGGCAGACATCGACCAACTGCCCCTCTCCGGTGCGGTCGCGATGGCGCAGCGCGGCCAAGGCGCCGATGGTGGCGTGCAGGGCTGTCGTGCGATCGATGATCGACGATGCTGTGCCGAGAGGCTGACCGACGGGACGGCCGGTGAGGTCCATCAGGCCTGACATGGCCTGACCCAACGGGTCGAAAGCCGGGCGTTCGGTATAGGGTCCGTACTGGCCGAAGCCGGATACCGAGACAAGGATGACGCGCGGGTTGATCGCTTTCAGCGATTCATAGCCGAAGCCCATGGCATCCATGGTGCCCGGCCGAAAATTCTCCAACACGATGTCGGCGGTCTTCACCAGTTCGGCGAAGATGTCCTTGCCGCGCTGGTTGCGCATGTCGATGCACACGCTCTTCTTGCCGCGATTGTAGACGGTGAAGTAGACGCTCTGGCCGCGCACGATCGGCGGGTTGGCGCGGGTTTCTTCCCCGCCGGGGCGCTCGATCTTGATGACCTCCGCCCCCAGGTCGGACATGATCATGCCGCCGCGCGGCCCAGCCTGGTAGCGTGCCAGTTCCAGCACGCGCACGCCTTCGAGACTCAGGTTCATGGCAGTCCGTTTCCCCACGCGGTCGGTGATTGTTCGATGCATCCAGCGTGGCGGCGAAGGTCCCGTGGGGTCAATCCCCTGGACGTCGATGCCGCCGTCGCCTGACCGCGCGGGTGTTAACGGTTGGGGGTTATTCGACGCCGAGCAGTTCCACGTCGAAGACGAGTGTTGCGTTCGGCGGGATAACGCCGCCGGCGCCGCGCGCGCCGTATCCGAGTTCCGGCGGAATGACGAGCGTGCGGTGTCCACCGACCTTCATGCCGGCAACGCCCTGGTCCCAGCCCTTGATCACCTGGCCGGCACCCAGGGAGAACACGAACGGGTCATCCCGATCGCGGGAGCTGTCGAATTTCTGGCCCTTGTTGTCAGGCGCGGCGGCGTCGAACAGCCAGCCGGTGTAGTGCACGGTCACGTCCATGCCGGCCTGCGCTTCGGCGCCCGTGCCGATTTTGATATCGCTCATGTGTCTGGTTCCAACCTTGATTTTGGCGCGTGGTTGTAGCGGGCGGCGCGATGGCTGTTAAGCCGCCGTCAGTCGTCACGCGGGCGATCGGGTCGAACCTCGTTGGACTCAGAGCCGGTTCAGACCACGCCCGACGCCGGAGGACGGTGCCCGGTTTGCTTCGTTGAGCGACGCGCCGCCGCCGGAGGGTGTACCCCAGTAGGTGCTGGGCTTCTGGCTGCTGAACCCGAACGGACGCTGCTCCAGCTTGAAATCCTTCGGCACGGTGGTGTCGGCCGGGGGCGTGCTTTTCGCGTGGGCGGCGACGGCGAAGGTGGCGAGCAGGGCGGTAGCAAGGGTCAGAGTGCGGATCATGTGGAGCGGTTCCGTGGAATAAATGTTCTGTTGCCCCTAAATAGAGACAAAATCCACGGGGGAGTATAAACTCCGGGTTGTATTAATCGCTCGATACAGTTTGTAGCAACGCCCGCGACGGCACTCCATCGAGTGCCGTCGCTCAGGCGCGATTTTATGCCTTGCGTGCCCGCAGGGCGTTTGCGCGACTCACGACGGAACGCGCTCGGTTGACCACCGGCACGTCGATCATGGCGCCTTCGAACTGTACTGCGCCCAACCCCTTGGCATAGGCCTCGTCATAGGCGGCGATCATCTTCTCGGCACGATCGACTTCCGCTTCGCTGGGCGCGAATTCCTCATTCAGCACCTGTACCTGCAACGGATGCACCGCGCTGGCGCACAGAAAGCCCAACCGGCGGGAGCGCCGCACGATGGCGCGGAAGGCTTCCTGATCGCGGAAATCCGCGATCGAGCCGACAAAGCCCATCGGCAGAATACCCGCCGCGCGCGCGGCAAAGATCGTGTGCTGCTTCGGATAGAACAGGCCTTCCGGGTCGGATTGCATGCCCACATCGGCCGCGAAATCCTCCGACCCCAGGCTTAATCCGACGATGCGACGGTGGCACCTGGCGATCTGTTCGATGCGGAAGAACCCCGCGGCGGTTTCCACCAGCACGATGAACTTGATCTTCCCCGCCGGCAGCCCGCGTTCCGCTTCCAGTTCGTCGACGATCTCCGCCACCGCCGCGATATGCTCCGGGCTATCGACCTTGGTCAGCATCAGCGCGGCGACGCCGGGGATGACCGCGGCCTCGATATCGCGCACCAGCATGCGCCAGGGCCGGTTTACGCGCACGACCACGTCGGCGCCGTTGCGGTTCACCTGGGGGATCGCGTCGGCGATCAAGGTGCGCGCGAGGTCCTTTTGCGATGGCGCAACCGCGTCCTCCAGGTCGAGGATGATTGCGTCGGCCCCCTTGTCGGCACCGGTTCGAACGAATTTCTCCGCCGTCACCGGCACGAACATCAAGGAACGCCAAACCGGCAGATCGTCACGCATTGCTTGTTTCCTCCTTGATTACGCCCGCCGCGACCAACTCCGCCACGCGCGCGTCGTCGCAGCCGATATCGCGCAAGATGTCGCGCGTATGCTGCCCCAGAGACGGAGCGGCCGTCCTTAGTTTACCCGGTGTTTCCGACAGGCGCGGGATGACATTATGCATCAGCACCGAACCGGATTCCTCGTCCGGCGCTTCCACCAGCACGCCGCGTTCCTGCACGTGCGGGTCATCCAGCAACTGATCGATCTCGTAGACCGCGATGGCGGTGACCTCGGCGGCCTCGAAGATCGCCATGTTTTCGGCCAGTGAGCGCGCCGCGATGAAGTCGGCGACGATCCCGTCGCACTCGTCGATGTTGCGCACGCGATCGGTGTTGGTGCGGAAACGCGGATCGTCGATCATATCGGCGCGGCCGATGGCGCGGAACAGCCGTTCCGCCATTGCTTGGATGGACGCCGAAATCGCGATGAACCGCCCGTCATTCGTCCCGTAGACATTGCGCGGAGACGTCGTAAGCGACCGGCTGCCGGTCCGCACGGGCTTTTCGCCGGAGACCCTATAGATCGCGGCGTCGGGACCAAGCACGGAGATCATGGGTTCCAGCAACGGCAGATCGATGATCTGTCCCTTGCCGCCGCGTTCCACGACCCGCAGCGCCACCATGATGGCATAGGCACCGTACAGGCCCGAAATCATGTCGGCCATCGCCAGGGGCGGCAACACCGGCGGGCGGTCGCCGTAGCCGTTCTTGGACGCGAAGCCCGACATTGCCTCCACCAAGGTCCCGAAGCCCGGACGATCGCGATAAGGCCCGTCCTGCCCAAAGCCCGTTATACGAACGATGATCAGCTTCGGATTGCGCACATGCAGCACGTCCGGCCCGAGGCCCATCTCCTCCAGCGTGCCGGGGCGATAATTCTCGATCAGGATGTCGGCGGTGGCGATCAGATCGGCCAGCACATCGCGGCCCGCCTGCGGGCGCAGGTTGATCGCGAGGCTCTTCTTATTGCGCGAATAGACCTTCCAGTGCAGCGACTGGCCCTTGACGCGCCAGGCGCGCAGCGGATCGCCCACTTTCGGATCTTCGATCTTGATCACCTCCGCGCCCTGATCGGCAAGCTGCAAGCTCACCATATTGCCGGCGACGAGGCGTGACAGGTCTACCACCCGAATGCCGGACAGCGGTACGGGGGCGTCGGGTTCGAATTCTATGCGTCGGATCATTGCAAACTCTCTCGGACGGCCTACTGTTGCGACAGACTTCGGTGGCCCGCAAGGGCTGAAACGGGAACGCGAAAGCGGCTGCCCCCGCAACTGTAGGCATCGAGCCTTGGTTCACAATGCCATTGCCCCGACGGCGTAAGCCAATGGGCGAGAAGGCGAACCAAGGCGATGACGTGCCAGCCAGGAGACCGGCCAAAGTCGAGACTACGCGCGCGCGACGGGCGGGGTGCACCGGTGCAGCGGGGAGAAACCCGCATGCGAGTTGTCGACACCATGTCGATGGAGGACCCGCATGCGCATATTCATCGCGCTGCTGGCAATCAGTGTTTGCGCGCCGGCGATGGCGCAAGACTCAACGTTGCAACTACCCGATCTCGTCGTCACCGCTACGCGAAACCCGACATCCGCGCGGGTCATTCCCGCCGGCATAACGGTCATCGATCGCGCGACGATCGAGGCGCGCGGCTACAACACGCTCGCCGACGCGCTGACCGCGGTGCCGGGCTTACGGCTCAGCCCCGCCGGCGGACCGGGCGGGCAAACCAGCGTGTTCGTGCGCGGCACAAACTCCAACCACGTCCTGGTGTTGCGCGACGGCATGCCGATTACCGACGCGGCGGAGGCAACCGGCGCGTTTAACTTCGGCGTCGACACGCTGGCGGATGTCGAGCGGATCGAGATCGTGCGCGGTCCGATGGCAGCGCTGTACGGCTCCGGCGCCATCGGCGGTGTGATCAACCTGATCTCCCGTCAGGGGCGGAAGGAGGGTCCGCATTGGACGGCCGATCTGGCCGGCGGATATCCGCTGCAAGTGCGCGCCAGTGCCGGGGCAAGCGGGGTGGTCGGGCCGATCGACTACGCGCTGACGGCCGAAACGCAATCGCAACGCGGCTATGACAGCACGCCGCAGCGCCAATCCGTCCATAGCGGCCGACCGCAGGGCTATCGTGATCGAATCGCCACGATCAACCTCGGCTACACGCCCGTCGACGGCACTCGGCTGTCGCTGTTCTTCCGCGGGCGGGAGGCGCTGTTCGGCTTTAACGCCCTCGGCTCCCCCACCTACGACACCGCCAACTCCTCCGGAACAGCGGCCTCGATGCTCGGCAGGATCGGCATCACGTCGAAGCTCTTCGACGGCGCCTACGAGACCAGCCTGTTCCTGGGTCGCTTGCAGGAAGACCGGCGCTACAAACAGCCGCTGGATGTGCTGGACCCCAATCTGGCAAGCAGCGACGCGCGATACCATTCGTACCGCACCGATCTGCAATGGAACAATACCTTGCGGCTGGATAACTATTTGCCGGCGGGGGCACTGACCTTTGGGCTTCAGCACACCGTCGACTCGGTGAAGCTGCGAACGCAATCCGATACCGCCGGGTTTGGCTTCAGCCAGGGGGTAAGCGCGTCCACGGTCGGCGACGCGGCGCATGCCGGCCTGCAAACGACGTTGTGGGATCGCCTGACCCTGACCGCGCAGGTGCGACACGACTGGGTCGCCGATAAGTCGCCGACCACCTGGCGGCTGGGCGGTGTCTACGATGTGCGGGAGATCGGGACTCACCTCAAGCTCGCCTATGGCACGGCGTTCCGCGCGCCATCGTTGTTCGATCGGTTTGGCGTCGACTCCTTCGGCTATCGCGGCAACCGCAATCTGAAGCCGGAAACCGCGGAGGGTTGGGAGGCCGGCTTCACCACCGACCTGTCCGACACGGCGACGATCGGTGCGACGTATTTCAACCAACAGGTCACCAACCTGATCACCACCGTGTTCACACCGGTCTATACGTCGGTCAACATCGGGTCGGCCCATGTGCAGGGGGTGGAGTTTGAAACAACGCTGCGCCCGGCCCCATGGCTGACTTTGCACGCGGCCTATTCCTTCACCGACACCCTGGCCTTGGGTCGGGCGGCGGCGATCGGCTCCCGTCTGCTCCGTCGTCCGCAACACGCGTTTTCGGCGGATGCCACGCTGACGCCGCTGCCGAAGCTGCGCATCGTGCCGGAGATCACCTATGCCGGGGCCGCGCGCGATTTTCTGTATGACAACACCAGCAACGGTGCCGGTTACGGCACCGGCCAGCAGGGGCTGATCGCTAACCTGACCGTGACATATGACGTGGAACCAAGCGTTCGCTTGTACGCGGTCGGTCGTAACGTGTTCTATTCACGCTACGAGCAAGTGAACGGCTATCAAATCCCGGGACCGGTCGTCATCGCCGGGGTGAAACTCGCCCTTTAGCGATCAGGCGGAGGCGATGCCCTTGGCCAGCATCGCCTCGATCGCCGCCGTGTCGTATCCGGCGGAGGCCAGTACGGAGCGGGTGTGTTCCCCCAGGGCGGCGGAGAACCCACCCACCGCGACCTCGGCATTCGAAAAGCGGAACGGCGGGTTCAACACCTTGAACGTGCCGCCGACATCGCGCACTTCGGCCAACGCGCCGCGATGGGCCAATTGCGGATCGGCCATGACCTCCCGCACGGTGCGATAGGGCGAACTCGGGACACCGGCCTTATCGAAAGAGGCCTGGCACTGAGCCGTGGTCAGTTGGCTCGACCAGAGTTCGAGTTCGTCGACCAGGTCGCCCCAGTTGGCGCGTCGATTGGCGTACAGCGCAAAGCGTGGGTCGGTGATCCAGTCTTCATGTTCGGCGGCCTTGCAAAGACCTTGAAAGCTGCGCTCGCTCGCGATGGCGGGCATGATGAACCCGTCCTTGGTGCGCACCGGCCCGAACATCGGACGGCCCGGCGGCGCGACCGGAAACTGCGCGGCCTGGATTTCACCGGCGGTCAGGGTCAGCATGGTCTCCAGCATGGAAACGTCGATCATCTGCCCGCGCCCGGTGGCGTTGCGCACGACCAGGGCGGTCATCGCAGCGCCGAACGCATAGGTGCCGGTCATGTAGTCGGCGACGTAGATCCCGCAGTTATCGGGCCGCTCGCGGCCGGGCTGATAGGCCAGATGCGCAAGGTCGAAGCCGGACGCGGCATGGATCGCCGGTGCATAAGCCGCCAGTTCCGACGACGGCCCGGTCTGCCCATAGCCGGAGATCGCGCAATAGATCAGCGACGGCTTGAGCTCGGCCAGCGTATCGTAGTCGAGCCCAAAGCGTTTCATCACGCCCGGACGATAGTTTTCGACCAGGATATCAGCGGATTCCAACAGTTTCAGAACGACCTGCCGAGCATCCGGCTGCTTCAGGTCGAGGACGATGCTTTGCTTCCCGGCATTCAGCATACCGAATGAGGTGCTCGCCCCGTCGCGCAGCGGTGGGCGGGACCGCATCATGTCGCCGTCCGACGCCTCGATCTTGATCACCTCGGCACCGAGGTCGGACATCATGCGGGTGCACCACGGGCCGGCGATGGTCGTGGTGAAGTCGATCACCTTCAGCCCTTGCAGCGGTCGGCTCATGCTGTTTGTCCGTCCAGGAATTGCTTCGCGGCGTTCGGGTCGATCAGTGGATAGACGTCGAACCGAGCGGGGATAATATCCGCCCACTCGTTCATACGGCGATGCAGTTGTTCGTTGGAGGCGACGTCGAACAGCACCACCGCGCCGCGCCCGACGCGGGCGTGTACGGACCGGACCTCACCGCTCGCTTGCAGCGGCGCGATCCATGTCCAGTAGCGTTGTCGCGAGGCGGTGACGCTGCTTGGCGGCTCCGGCCGAGGCTCGCTGATCACCAGAAACAACATCGATCCGCCCCCTTTTCGCGATCTACAGCACGCCGAGACCGCGCAGCACCGGCAAGCGGTTTTGCAGGGTGTTTTGCAGGATGTTGGAGACGATCACGCGGGCTTCCTTGGGATCGACAACCGCCTGACCGTCGCGCTGCACGGATCGACCGCCGCGCGTCAATTGGCTCAGCACCGTGGTCACCAAGGATTCGAGGTCTTCTGGGTGACCGTCGAGCAGGGCACCGACGACCAGGCTTTCCAGCAGATCGATGTTCAGCGCCGAACCGATCCGCGGCGCGACGACCCGGGGAACGTCGCCACCCAGGGCGTTGGTCAGCGCGATGGCTTTGTTCAGCCGAGCGGCGGATTCGCGGGCGGCGGGGGAATCGCCGCCGGCCAGGACCGGGTGGACGTAACCGCCGGCGATCAGCAGCGCGACGGCTTGCAGCAGTTCCAACAGCGGCCTTGTCGCGAAGGTCGGCGACTGGCGGATTTGCGCGATCGAGATCGGACCGGATTCAACCATCGCCAGCAGCGGACGGTAAATCTCCGGCCGGCCGGTCAGCGATCCCAGCGAGGTCGCGATGGTGACCTGTTCCCCGACCGGTAGCCCGGTGGATGCGATCGACAATTGATCCAGCAATGCGTGGTGCTCCGCCATCGACATCGGCGGCACGCCGCGCCGATAGAGATCGCGGCGGAAGCCTTGCCCGGCGCCGAAGTCGCGCAGCGTTTCCCGCAGAACCTGGCTGCGTGCTTCCGCCATCAGCGGCGCAACGCCGGCCGGCACCGCGACCGCGTCGATATTTTCCGACAAGGTCGCGCTGCCGATGAACCCGCACTTGGCGTCGGTCATGGCGTTCGCCACGTCGGCGAACATCACCGGATGCCAGTCGGCATTCAGGAATTCGTGCGCGATATAGCGTGCGTCCTGCTTGCGGATTTCGGTCAGCCGCGCTTCCAGCGCCGGGTGGGCCTGGAAGAACAGCGATCCGGCGGCTTTCATGCGATCGATGAAATCCAGAATGCCCGGCACGGCGAGGTCGGAGCGTTCCGAGCTGGCGGCGGCAAGCTGGCGCATCAGGGCGCGCAGCGGGACCATGCCGGTCCAGCCGGTGGTCACATTGTAGCTGATATAGGCCATGCCGCCGGGACGCAGGCGTTGGCCGATGATTTTGATCAGATTCGCGCGGTTGGCGGGCGAAATCCAGCTCAGGACGCCATGGGTGACGATGAAATCGAAGTCCGGCAGAGCGGACTGTTGCATTTCGGTGATCTGTTCGAACGACGCTTCCACGAAGTGGACGTTCGTCAGCCCGGCCTTGGCGGCCAGATCGCGGGCGCTTTCGATGTGTGCTGGGTTGAAGTCGAAGCCCCATACTTCAGCGTGCGGGCAGTTCGCGGCGACGCTAAGCGCGGTGAAGCCGTGCGCGCAGCCCAGATCGGCGTAGCGGAAGGGTTTGCTCAGATCGGGGGGACGATGGCCAAGCAGCAGGCTGGCGGTAGCGAGCCAGGTAGGGGAGCATTCCCGGTAGAAATTGCTCGTGTAGACGATATCGGTGACGTAGCCGTCATCCCAACTGGCCATGGAGCGTCGATCCCAGGTTATCTGTTACAAGACCGGTCACTATCAGGCCGCGCCGTTAAATGCCAGCCCCGGGCAATCTGTCTGGGCGTCGGCGGTTACGACGGCGGCGCCGGGACAGTGTCGTCGAGACGGGCGTTGAGTTCCGCGCCGAGAATGACGGCATATGCCGAGAGGTAGAACCACAGCATGATCCCGACGACGGCGCCGAGGGAACCGTAGGTCGCTCCAAAGCTGGCGATCGAGGCGACATAGAGGGAGAGCAGTTCGGATGCTACCAGCCACAGGATGGTGGCAAGGGCGGTGCCGGGCAGGATCGACGGTGTTGCGTCGGGCGCGCGGGATGGGCCGATGCGGTAGAGCAGGGCAACCGACGCAGCGAAGAACGCCACCAGCATCAGGCGGCTGACGTTTTGGATCAGGAAGGCCGCGTGGCGGGACAAGCCGATCAGATCCAGGGCGACGGGCATCGCAACCAGTACCGCGATTGCGAGGACGGCACAGAGCATGCCTGCCAGCGTCATCCCGAGACCCAGGGCCTGAAATTGGATGAACGATCGCTGCTCGGTCACATCATAGGCGACGTTCAAGGCGGACAGGATGGATTTCGCGCCCGAGGCGCTGCTCCAGAGTGTCAGCGCGAATCCGATCAACAGGCCCAGGCTCAGGCTGGCCTTGGGTTGTTTGATCAACTGGTGGATTCGATCCTCGATCAGCGCGAAGGCGGGCGGCGGCAGCAGCTCGCCGAGTGCCTCGATCTGCGGTTCCGCGCCGGCCGGATCGAAGACCAACCCATAGAGCGAAACCAGCGCGGAGATGGCTGGAAACAGTGCCAGCGTCACGTAAAAAGCGCAGCCGGCGGCTGCCAGAGACACACGATCCGTGGTGCTGGATATCAGTGTCAGCACCGCAATTCGTCGCCAGCCGCGGCTGTCTGTCGGGCGCGGGCGCATATCTCTGTCCCCATTGGAAAGGGCATCATGGGATATGCGACAGAATTTTGCACTCGATCGCGAATTTTCTGTTGCATGGGGGGGGGAGGGGTCCTATTTGGCCCTCACGCAGCAACGCACGTGCCTCTGGCCCTCCGTGGTTACGCAACGACGTCAAGCGTTCTGGCAATCGTTTGGTCGCTGGTTCGTTCGACCGTTTCGTCAACTCCGCTCATCGCCTTGAAAAGGTGAGCGTTTAACAGAGGGAAGGCCCGGTGCGATGACACCCAAAATCGCTCGTTTCCTTGCTGACCACCAACCGGCCACGCCGTGTCTGGTGCTCGACGTGGACCGTGTGGAAGAGAACTTCCGCACCCTTCAGCATGCGCTGCCGCTCGCGCGCATTTACTACGCCGTCAAAGCGAATCCGGCGCCTCAGGTGCTGGAACGGCTTGTTGGTCTCAGCAGCTTTTTCGATGCTGCGAGCATCGAGGAAGTGTCGTCCTGCCTGGAAGCCGGCGCGCGTCCGGAAGCCATCAGCTTCGGCAACACGATCAAGAAGGCGACGGCGATCCGTCGCGCCTTCGAAGCCGGCGTTTCGCTCTTTGCCTTCGATTCCGAGGAAGAGCTGCAAAAGCTGGCGAAGCACGCCCCCGGCGCGCGGGTTTACTGCCGTATCCTGGTAGAGAACGAGGGTGCTGACTGGCCGTTGTCGCGCAAGTTCGGCACGACTATCGAAAGCGCGCGCGAGCTGATGCTGATGGCGGCCGATCTTGGTCTCGACCCGTACGGCCTGTCGTTTCATGTCGGCAGCCAGCAGACGACTACGCGGGCCTATGAAATCGCGATCGGTAAGGTCGCCATGCTGTTCACCGACCTGACGGAGGCCGGTGTGAACATGCGCATGATGAATCTGGGCGGTGGCTTCCCCACCCGATACCGCGACGACGTTCCGGAAATCGATCAGTTCGGCAACGCGATCATGGATGCGATGACCGCGCATTTCGGCAACAACCTGCCGGAAATGGTCATCGAACCCGGACGCTTCGTCGTCGGCGACGCGGGCTTGGTGTCGGCCGAAGTGGTGCTGGTGAGCCATCGCGACAAAAGCTCCCCGGTGCGCTGGGTCTACCTCGACATCGGACGCTTTGGCGGCCTGGCGGAAACCGAAGGCGAGTCGATCAAGTATCGCATCGCAACGCCGCATGACGGTTCCACCATGGGGCCGGTCGCGATCGCGGGTCCGACCTGCGACGGTGCCGACATCATGTATGAGAAGGCGAATTATCGCCTGCCGTTGGCATTGACCTCCGGCGATCGCGTGGCGCTGCTCTCGACCGGGGCCTATGTGACGACCTATGCGAGTACAAAGTTCAACGGCTTCGCACCGTTGGGCGAACACTACATCTGATCGCGACGCGTTACCCGCTGACAGCGGCGGGTAACGCGCTTACCCCTGGTATCGGTGGCGGCCTTTCCTTAAAACGGACGGCAACGGACCAGGAGTGTTTTGTCGGATGGACGGATCGAAAATGCCCGAGCGTGTCGGCAAGGGCCTCGCGAAAACACCGGGAGCACTCGCGGGGATCAAGGTCATTGACCTGACACGCGTGCTGGGCGGCCCCTATTGCACGATGATCCTGTCCGATCACGGTGCCGACGTCATCAAGATCGAACCGCCCCAGGGCGACGAAGTGCGCGACTGGGGCCCGCCGTTTCACGAGGGCGATGCCAGCTATTTCATCGGCGTCAATCGCAACAAGCGCGCCATCGCGCTCGACCTCGGCAAGGAAGAAGGCAAGGCGGTTCTGCTGCGCCTGCTCGAGGGCGCGGACGTTCTGATCGAAAACTTCAAGCCCGGCTCCATGGAAAAATGGGGCATCGGGTACGAGGAAGTTCTGTCGAAGCGTTTCCCGGGTCTGATCCATTGTCGCATCTCCGGCTTCGGCGGTGACGGTCCGCTGGGCGGTTTGCCGGGTTACGACGCCATCCTGCAGGCGATGACCGGCCTGATGAGCATCAACGGCGACCCGACGACCGGACCGATGCGTCTCGGCACCGCGATCGTAGACATGGGGACGGGGCTGTACTCCGCCGTCGGGATTCTGATGGCGCTGCACGAGCGGGGGCGTTCCGGTCAGGGCCAGTATCTCGACATGACTCTGTATGACTGCGGCATGTCGCTGCTGCATCCGCAGGCCGCCAATTTCTTCCTGAACGGCGCTCGCCCCAAGGGCACGGGCAATCCGCACCCCAATCTCGTACCCTACGACAAATATCCGACCAAAACCTGCGAGATCTTCATCGCCAGTGGGAATAACGGGCAGTTCCGCAAGCTGTGCGAACTGATCGGTCGCATGGACATGGCCGACGATCCGCGCTTCGCGAACAACGGCGAACGCAACATCAACCGTGTCGTATTGGGACAGGAACTCGCCGCGGCTTTTGCCGATCAGGACGGCAAGGAACTCTCACTGCGGCTGATCCGCGCCGGCGTGCCGGCGGGACCCGTGCTGCCGGTCGATGAATCCACCGCCGCGCCGCATACCGAACATCGGGAGATGGTGACGGAACTGGATGGCTACCGCGGGATCGGCACGCCCATCAAGTTCAGCCGAACCAAGGGGGGCACACGCCGCCCGCCGCCGAAGTTCGCCGAACACGGGACGGAAGTGCTGTTGCAGCACGGCTATACCGAGGAGCAGATCGCCAAACTGCAGGAAACCGGCGTGATGCATGTGAAGCGGCGTATCTGACCGAGTCGAGCATCGTCGTCATGTGGCCGCTCGATAAGCCGGCGAGGGATGTGCTGAAACTGTCAGGGCAGACAGCCGTCCCCTGGGCGGTGTTCGACGCCGCGTGGTACCGACTGCAATATCCAGAACTGGTTGCCTTCATCGAGGAAGGCAACGACCGAGCCGTGCTGGAACTGTATCTGGAAGACGGTCAGGCGCTGGGTCACGCGCCGAATGTGTTCTTCGACGAGACCTGGCACCGGTTGGCCTATCCCGGTGTCTCCGCCGCCGTTCAGGGGGGCGTGTTCGCGTCCGCGTTCGATGCCTATTGCCGTGGCGGCAACAAAGACCGTTCCGCGCACTGGTTGTTCGACGAGCGTTATTATCGCACCCGCTATCCCGATCTGACCGATGAGGCATTGCAAGCCGGCGGTCTCGCGAACGGTTACGATCACTTCCTGCGCCACGGCTGCAAGGAAGGTCGGGTCGGGCATCCCATGTTCATGGGTTCGGTCTACCTCGATCAGTTCGATCAAGCGGACGCCGAAGGCATCGGCAAGGGCAATCCGTTCGCACATTATCTGGGCCGCCTGGAACGGCGCGCGAAGGAAGTGCGCACGACCATCTATTTCGATCCGGATTGGTACAGAGGGCGCTATCCGCTCGTCCAGGCCGCAATCGACGACGGCGGCTGGCGCTCGGCCTTGGAGCATTACCTTTGCAATGAAACGCCGGTGGCCTTCGATCCTCTGCCGGCGTTCTCCGAGGCGCACTACCTTGAACGCTACCCGGAACTCGCCGGTGCCATCGGGCGAAGCGGGTTTCGAAACGGCTACAACCATTTTTTGCGCTTCGGGGCCCGCGAACTCCGCTCGCCGCACGAAACGTTCGATCTGACCTGGTATGGCGAGCAAGAGCGTGTCCGCAACGATATCGAGCAGCGCAAGGCACCGGACGCGTTCACGCATTGGTTGACGATCGGCCGGCCAGAAGGATTGTTACGCTCGGCGCCGATCGAACAAACGATTACGGTGGTTCAGGCGCGCGCATTGTCGCGCACGCGCGCCGCGGCGTTGATTCCGATGTTTGGACGTTCGCCGCTGGATTTTTCGTGCAACGGGGAACCCAGCGTCAGCGTCGTGGTCGTTCCGTCTGCCGATCTTACGGCGACGTTGAACTCGTTGGCGTCTCTGCGCGGGAATTTCCCCGGAGCGATTGAACTGATTTTGATCGATGCCGGCGGCCAGGAGGCTCTGCGGCATTTGGGGCGCTATCTCGTCGGTGCCACGATCGTGCGGTTCGAACTGGACGGCGGCCCATTGCGATCGCGCAATGCGGCGCTACCCTTCGCGCGGGCGGAAAGCGTTCTGTTCCTGGGCGCGGAGGTCACCCTGAGCTTCGGTGCGCTGGACGGCGCGCTGCGGCGTATCGCGGCCGATCCCCGGATTGCCGCTTTGGGCGGTATGGTCCTGCGTCCGGATGGCACAATTCTGGAGGCCGGTGGCATCGTCTGGCGCGATGGTTCCCTCGGGCGCTATCTGCAAGACGGTTCGCCCCTGGCGCCGGAAGCGAATTTCCTGCGCGATGTCGATTTCTGTTCGGCGTCATTTCTGTTGATGCGGCGATCGGCACTCGAAGCCCTGGAAGGGTTCGACGATGGCTTCGACAGCCCATGGTGCGCGGATGCCGACGCTTGCCTGCGATTGCGCGCATTGGGTCATAGGGTCGTCTACGATCCGCGTATCCAGATAACCGACACCGCGATGGCGGCGGAGTCCGCTGCGTCAATCGGGCAGGGACGGTTGCGCTTGCGGGACCGCCACGCGGATTATCTGGCGGAACGACCGGAGCCGGACGGCCGAGCGGTGAATTATGCACGTAGTTCGGGTCGAGATGGATTGGGGAGCAGTGTCGGACGCATCTTGTTCATCGAGGACATGATCCCGCTCCGCCTGTACGGGTCCGGTTTTGTGCGTTCGAACGATCTGATCGCGACCATGGCCGGGTTAGGCTATGCCGTTACGGTTTATCCGATGATCGGTAATCGGGCGGAACTCGCGGGCGTTTATGCTGACATGCCGGCGAGCGCCGAAGTGATGCACGATCGGATGCTCGACGATCTGACGGATTTTCTGCGGTTACGGCTGACGTACTACGACACGATCTGGATCGCGCGCACGCACAACCTGGACCGCGTGCGTTCGACCATCGAATCGATGTGGCCGGACAAGGCAAGTCGTCCGCGCATCGTGCTGGATACCGAAGCCATCGCTTCGCTGCGTCTTGCAAGCCAGGCACGCCTGACGGGCGAGAATACCGATCCCGAAGCGGCGATGCGGCAGGAATTCGCGAACGCCGATTGTTGCGATCACATCGTTGCGGTCAGCCAGGCCGAAGCCGATCGTTTGCGGGGCATCGGCCTGACACGTGTTTCGGTCGTCGGTCATATGCGTCAGGTTCGACCGACGCCGCGTACCTTCGAGAATCGCCGAGGCCTGCTTTTCGTCGGGGCAATGCATAAAGCCGACAGCCCGAACTACGAAAGCCTGGCTTGGTTCGCCGAGTCCGTGTTGCCGTTGATCGACCGGACCTTGGGTTGGGAAACCCGGTTGACGATCGCCGGATACATCGGCGCTGACGTCAACACCGACCGGCTTCGCGCCAATCCCCGTATCACCTTGCTCGGCGCGGTCGGTGATACGACGGCGCTGTATGACCGTCATCGCATCTTCGTCGCCCCGACCCGCGTTGCCGCGGGGGTGCCCTATAAGGTGCATGAGGCCGCATCGGTCGGTCTGCCGGTTGTTACGACGTCGCTGCTGCGGGACCAGTTGGGTTGGACGGATGGCGTCGAAATACTGGCGGTTGACGGTGACGACGCGGCCGGGATGGCCGCGGCGATCATTCGCCTCTATCGCGATGCCGCGTTGTGGCAATCGTTGCGCGATGCCGCGCTCGATCGTATGGCGACCGACCATCGTGGGGAAGATTATGCCGTGGCGGTCAGCGCAATCATAAATACGGCAAATGCCAAAAATAGCCCATAACGGCGAATTCGTATCAGAAATAATCCTAAAGATCGGCTAAAAACACTTTACAGGTTGATGGCGCTGTCCTAAAAACATCTCCGTAAGGTGCTCCCCACACCTTGACTACGCCGCGACCGACAGCGCGTCGGGCCGGTTCCGCACTCTCCTCCCCAGCGGAACCGGTTTCGGCGTGGTCATTGGGCCCTCCCTCAATCCCACTCTCGTTATGATCGGGCCCGCGAGCCTGACCGTTGAACGGCGCGCGACGCAGATATTCGACTCGCATGGGCCTGTCCCCCTTGAGTCCCGCCTCGCCGCTAACCAAGTCCGTTACGAAAGCCTTGTCGCCGTCGCCCGATGTGGGGCGGGGACAGGTTGTCGCCTAAGAACAGGGACATGGTCATGGATATTCAAAAATTTACCGAGCGGGCGCAGGGTTTTCTGCAAGCCGCGAGCACCATCGCGATCCGCGAGTTTCATCAACGTATCACGCCGGAACATCTGTTGAAGGCACTCCTCGACGACGAGGAAGGTGCCGCGTCGAGCCTGATCAAGACGGCCGGCGGCGATCCCAAGGCGGTGCAGACCGCGAACGACGCCGAAATCGCGCGCATTCCCAAGGTGCACGGCGGGGGCGCGGGACAGCCGCAAATCACGCCTGAACTGGTGCGCGTCCTCGATTCCACCCAGCAAACGGCGACCCGCGCGGGCGACGAGTTCGTTGCGCAGGATCGGCTGCTCGTCGGACTGTCCGCGTCCGATACACCGGCAGGGCGCGCCTTGCGCGGTGCCGGCGCGACGCCGCAATCGCTGGAAACCGTCGTGGCCGACATCCGCAAGGGACGCAAGGTTACCAGCGCCAATGCCGAGGCGAATTTCGACGCGCTGAAAAAATATGCTCGTGACGTCACCCAGGTGGCGAGGGAGGGCAAGCTCGATCCCGTGATCGGTCGTGACGAGGAAATCCGTCGCGCCATCCAGGTCCTCGCTCGGCGCACGAAGAACAACCCAGTGCTGATCGGCGAACCCGGCGTCGGCAAGACCGCGATCGTGGAAGGCCTGGCGCTGCGGATCGTCAACGGCGACGTGCCTGAAGCGTTGCGGAACAAAAAGCTGCTCTCGCTCGACCTGGGCGCGATGGTCGCCGGTTCAAAGTTTCGCGGGGAGTTCGAAGAACGGCTCAAGGCCGTGCTGAAGGAGGTTGAAAGCGCCCAGGGTGAGGTGATCCTGTTCATCGACGAGATGCACACGCTGGTCGGCGCGGGCAAGGCGGACGGGGCGATGGATGCCTCGAACCTGATCAAGCCGGAACTCGCGCGCGGCACGCTGCATTGCATCGGTGCGACGACGCTGAACGAATACCGCAAGCATGTGGAGAAGGACGCGGCCCTGGCGCGCCGGTTTCAGCCGATATTCGTGGGAGAGCCGACGGTCGCCGACACGATCAGCATCCTGCGCGGCATCAAGGACAAGTACGAACTGCATCACGGGGTGCGTATCACCGACGGTGCCCTGGTCGCCGCCGCAACGCTGTCGAACCGATACATCACGGATCGCTTCCTGCCCGATAAAGCCATCGACCTGATGGACGAGGCAGGCTCCCGCCTGCGCATGCAGGTGGACAGCAAGCCGGAGGCGTTGGACGAACTGGATCGCCGTGTCATCCAACTTAAGATCGAGCGCGAAGCCCTACGCAAGGAAAGCGACGCGGCGTCGAAGGATCGGCTGGTGAAGTTGGAAAAGGAATTGTCCGACGTGGAGGACAAATCCAACGCCATGACCGCGACCTGGAAGCTGGAGAAATCGCAGCTCAACGACACGCAGAAGCTGAAGGAACGGCTCGATCAGGCGCGTTCCGAAGCGGAGGTCGCTCAGCGTAAGGGCGATCTCACGCGGGCCTCGGAACTCGTCTACGGTGTCATTCCGGCTCTGGAATTCAAGCTGAAGGAAACCGGCGACGGCAAGTTGGTGAACGAAGCCGTTGACGAGCAGCAGATTGCCGCCGTGGTGTCGCGTTGGACCGGCGTGCCGGTCGATAAGATGCTGGAAGGTGAGCGCGGCAAGCTGTTGCGTATGGAAGACGAGTTGCGCAAGCGCGTGATTGGTCAGGAAGAGCCTCTGCGCGCGGTGGCGAACGCGGTACGCCGAGCACGGGCGGGTTTGCAGGACCCGAACCGACCGATTGGGAGTTTTCTTTTTCTGGGTCCGACCGGCGTCGGCAAGACCGAACTGGTGAAGGCCTTGGCCTCATTCCTGTTTGACGACGAACGCGCGATGGTTCGCATCGACATGAGCGAGTTCATGGAAAAGCACGCCGTGTCCCGCCTGATCGGCGCCCCGCCGGGCTATGTCGGCTATGACGAGGGCGGTGTGTTGACCGAGGCGGTGCGCCGTCGTCCATACCAGGTGATCCTGTTCGACGAAGTCGAAAAGGCGCACGAAGATGTCTTCAACGTCTTGCTGCAGGTGCTCGACGACGGGCGTCTGACCGACGGGCAGGGGCGCACGGTGGACTTCAAGAACACCATCATCGTGCTGACGTCCAACCTGGGCAGCGACATCCTCGCGGCGCAACCCGAAGGTGAGAAGACGTCGATGGTGCAGGGCCAGGTTATGAACGTCGTCCGCCACCACTTCCGCCCTGAATTCCTCAACCGGTTGGACGAGATCATTCTGTTCCGTCGCCTGCAACGCGCCGACATGGCCGCCATTGTGGCGATCCAGTTGGAACGTCTGAAGGCGCTTCTGGCGGATCGAAAGATCGACATCGACCTGGATCGTGCCGCGACCGACTGGCTCGCCGCGGAAGGCTACGACGCTACCTATGGTGCCCGTCCGCTCAAGCGAGTGATCCAGCGCAGCCTGCAAAACCCGCTGGCCGGACTGATCCTGGAAGGTGCGATCAAGGAGGGGGAGACGGTTCACGTCTCCGCCGGTGCCGAGGGATTGACCATCGACGGCGCGATGGCCGAGGCAGCCTGAGTGTCGGCGGCGTGGCCCCTGGTTCGGGCCACGCCGCCTCTTCCCCCCAGGCAGCCAACTATTCCATACTCCGGCCATGTACAGTCAGGCCCTCAATACCCGGGAAACCGACACTTCGACCGACGCGGATTCATCGCGGTTCCAGGCGCGTATTGATGCCGAGGAGCGGATCGAGCCGAACGATTGGATGCCGGACGCCTATCGTCGGACGCTGATCCGCCAAATCTCGCAGCACGCGCATTCCGAAATCGTCGGCATGCTGCCGGAGGGCAACTGGATCACGCGCGCGCCCAGCCTGCGGCGTAAGGCCGCGCTGCTTGCCAAGGTGCAGGATGAGGGCGGTCACGGACTCTATCTTTACGCCGCGGCGGAAACCTTGGGCGTCGCGCGCGAAGAGTTGGTGGACCAGCTTTTGTCCGGGCGGGCGAAATACAGTTCCATCTTCAATTACCCGACGCTGTCCTGGGCGGATATCGGTGCCATCGGCTGGTTGGTCGACGGCGCGGCGATCATGAACCAAATCCCGCTGTGTCGCTGTTCCTTCGGCCCCTACGCCCGCGCGATGATTCGTGTCTGCAAGGAGGAGTCCTTTCATCAGCGCCAGGGCTACGAAATCATGGTGACCCTTGCGGGGGGAACCGAAGAACAGAAGGCGATGGCGCAGGATGCGCTCGATCGTTGGTGGTGGCCCTGCCTGATGATGTTCGGCCCGCCGGATGGTGATTCCAGCCACTCCGACACCTCCATGCGGTGGAAGATCAAACGGTTTACCAACGACGCCCTGCGGCAGAAATTCGTCGACGCGACGGTGCCGCAAGGCCATCGTCTGGGGCTGAGTTTTCCCGATCCCGATCTGCGCTTCGACGAATCGACCGGGCATTGGCGGTTCGGCGCGATCGACTGGTCGGAATTCAAGCGTGTCCTGGCGGGTGACGGCCCGTGCAACCGTGAACGCCTGGCCGCGCGTCGCAGGGCGCACGCGGAGGGTGCCTGGGTGCGAGACGCCGCGCAGGCCTATGCCGCCAAACAGCGAAAGGTCGCCTGACATGATGCCGCTGTGGGAGGTTTTCATCCGATCGCGCAACGGTCTGGCCCATAAGCATGTCGGTTCCGTGCATGCCGCCGATGCAACCATGGCGTTGCATGCCGCGCGCGATGTCTACACGCGGCGCGGGGAAGGCCTGTCGCTTTGGGTGGTTCCGTCCAATGCCATCGTAGCCTCGGACCCGGCGGATCGCGACGTGTTATTCGAACCGACCGCGTCGAAGATTTACCGCCATCCGACGTTTTACGAGATCCCCGACGACGTCGGACACATGTAGCGCCGTGGCGATAACCTCCATCCGCTTTGACGAAACCCCGCGAATCCTGCGGTTGTTGTCGTTGGCCGACGATTGTCTGATCCTGGGTCACCGCACCAGCGAATGGACCGGGCGCGCGCCGACGCTGGAAGAAGAACTGGCGCTCGCCAATATCGCGCTCGATCTGATCGGTCAGGCACGGTCGCTGTATCAGGCAACGGGGCTGGACGAGGACTCCCTGGCCTATCTGCGCGACCCTCCGCAGTTTCGCAATGCGCTGATCGCGGAACTGCCGAACGGCGATTTCGCCTTCACGATCGCGCGCTTGTTCCTTGTCTCTGCCGCGTCGGACCTGACCTGGCGCGCGGCTGCTTCGTCCGACGATCCGGATGTGGCCGCCATCGCCGCGAAGGCGGAAAAGGAAATTGCCTACCATGTCCGCTATGCCGCGGAATGGCTGATCCGGCTGGGTGACGGCACGGAGGAATCGCACCGGCGCGCGCAGGAAGCGATCGATACGCTGTGGCCCTATACCGGCGAAATCACCGATGACCGCGTCGCCTGGTCGGCAATCGTCGATCCCATTCTGACCCGTGCGACCCTGACGCGGCCTGTCGACGGCTGGATGCAGTCGGGGGGACGATCCGGTCGCCATACGGAACATCTCGGACGGCTGTTGGCGGAAATGCAGATCCTGCCGCGCAGCTATCCCGGCGCGACATGGTAGAACGGCTGGCGCGAGCACGAGAAGCTCTCGACAGTGTCGTCGATCCGGAAATTCCCGTTTTGACGATCGCCGATCTGGGCGTCCTGCGCGATGTCCGTCTGGAGGGTGGTTGCGTCGTTGTGGAGATCACACCGACCTATTCCGGCTGCCCGGCGATGAACGTCATCGCCCTTGATATCGAACGTGCCCTGTCGTCGGCGAACATCGGCTCTTTTCGGGTGCATCTGACCCTGACACCGGCCTGGACGACGGATTGGTTGAGCGAGGCGGGCCGATTGAAGCTGTCCGCATACGGGATCGCTCCCCCACCGCCGAACGGCGGACGACGTGCCTTGTTTGGTGAAAGCCATCCGGCCTGTCCGCGTTGCGGGTCCGAGGAAACCGAAACAATCAGCGCGTTCGGATCGACGTCCTGCAAGTCTTTACATCGGTGTCAACGGTGTCGCGAACCGTTCGACGCGTTCAAATGTCACTAACGCCCTACCCGCACCCGATTGCCTTTCGCCGCGCCCATGGCATTGCGCAGCGCGGACAGTGCCGCCACGATCGACGGTGCCGCGCGCGGCGGTAACCCGGCATCGCGTCGTTCGGGCGTTTGATAGAACCAGCGTAACGGGCGCAAATCCGGATCGGCGGGTTCCAACGTGAAGGCCCCCTCGGCGGTTTCGATCGTCAAGCCGACGTCGCCGACCACGACGCGCCCCGCGATGTCCCAAAGCGTGAGGCAATCGAGCAGGAGCGCGCGTAGTTCGGCATTCGTCACAGTTGCGGCAGGGCGAACATTTCGTCGGCGATCTTGCGATGCTGCCACTTGCCGTCGTTCAGGCTGCCCTTATACGCGCCACCCTCCACAACGACCTTGCCACGCAGCACGGTCATGCTCGGCCAGGCCTCCATCTTGCGGCCTTCCCAGGGAGTGTAATCGGCCTCGTGCAATTCCGAAGCGGTGATCACGCGCTTGTCCGACGGATCGAGCACGCAGATATCGGCATCCGCGCCGGCGACCAGCGCACCCTTGCGCGGATACAGTCCCATGATCTTCGCCGCGTTGGTCGAGACGAGATCGACGAAACGGTTCAGCGAATAGCCGCGACGGCCGACCATTTCGGTATACATCAGCGACACGCGGGGTTCGACGCCGGCATTGCCGCCGGTGGTGTCGTCGATCCGCGAGCCCTGAAGCTTTTGCGCCAGGGTGCAGCAGATTTCGTCGGTGGCGACGCAATTGATCGAACCGTCCAACGTGCCCTGCCACAGCGCCGCCTGATCTTCCGGCGACTTCAGCGACGGGTAGGTGTGGTATATCTGGCCGTTCGGCTTTTTATAATCCTCGCTGGTATACATCATGTATTGGTGCAGCGATTCGCCGTAGATCGGCACGCCGCGCATGCGGGCTTCGTGAATGGCGGAAACACCGGACGCGGCCGAAACATGCATCATGTACAGCGCGGTGCCGGGAACCTTCTCGGCCAGACGGATCACGCGCCGGAACGAAACGTCTTCCGACAGGGTGTTGTGCACCTCCGCCAGATGTTCGAACGCAGTGCGGCCCTCGCGGATCAGCTTGCCATACATGTGCATGACAATGTCGTTGTCTTCGGAGTGGATGACGCCGAGCCCCTTGTTCGCCGCCAAAACCTGGAAGATTTCCCAGATGTCGCCGAAATCGACCATCCGACCCTTGCGGCTGGGCGTGATGTCGGTGGTGAAGATTTTCACCGTCGGGAAGCCCGCCTGAATGGCCTCCCCAATCTGACCGGGCAGGTCGAGCGGCAACGCACCTTCCACCATCAGATGCTGGGCGTAGTCGCAAGCGGTATGGCCTTTCCAGTCCAGTTCCCGCTTTTCAATGGCATCGCGCACGTTCGCGCCCTGCGATGCGCGGGTAAAGTCGATCATTGTCGTGGTGCCGCCATGCACGGCGGCTTTAGACACGACGTCGGGCGGGTCGGTCAGCCCGGCGGTGCCGTCTGGGTTGGGCAGATGCCACTTGCAATGCACGTGCGGATCGATGCCGCCGGGAATGACGATTTTGCCGGTCGCGTCGACCACGCGCGCGCCCGGCGGTATGGCAATGCTGTTCGGTGCCGCCATCGCGACGATCTTCTCGCCCGCGATCAGAATATCATACGCCCCAACGCCCTGCGGAGTCACCACCGTGTCGCCACGGATCACCAGATCCACCATGCTTACCTCCAACCCTGACGCGGGATGTTCCCTTGTCGTCGCCGGTTCGGCAAGACCCTTAGCGCAGGTAAAGTACCGCTCCGCCGCTGAATTGTGCGGTTTCGTGCATCTCGGCCCGGGCATGACGCGCCGAGTCCAACGTCGTCGCCATCACGTCCGCCGGGGCGACGCGCGCCAGCGACAACAATGTCGCGCCGGTGACCCAAACCGCGATCCGCATGCGTCGAATGATCTCACCCATTTTTCGATCCTCCGTCCACCCGAACCCGTAGCACCGGTCGGCTTACAGAGCGGTTGCAAGTAGGCCTTGCATCGGTGGCGACGGCCCCTGAAGCTGGGGGCATGGACATGCAGCACTTTGATATAGTCGTGATCGGCGCCGGCATGGCCGGGGCCACCGCCGCCGCGCAATTATCGCCCTTTCGACGTGTAGCGTTGATCGAGGCGGAGGAGGTCGCCGGCTATCATACGACCGGTCGTTCCGCCGCGCTGTGGCTGCAAAATTACGGGCCGCACGATGTACGCGAACTCAGTCGCCTGTCGCGCCCGTTCTTTGAGTCCCCACCGCCCGGCTTCGCCTCCGTGCCGTTGATGCGTCAACGCGCGGTTCTCATGCTCGCGTCGATGTGTCAGTCCGAAGTGCTGGAGCGCACCTTGGCCGAGGGCATCGGCCTGCGTCGCCTGACCGCGGCGGCGGCCGAAGCGATGGTACCCGCGCTGCGTCCCGGCTATCTGACTGGCGCGGCGATCGAGGACGATGCCTTTGATATGGATGTCGCCGCGATCCATCAGGGCTTTCTCGGCATGCTGCGTGCCAACGGCGGCGTGCTCGCCCTGCGCAATCGCGCAGGCGCGATTTCACGGTCCGCGGGTATGTGGGATGTGGAGACAAGCGCGGGCATGGTTTTCCGCGCCCCGATCGTGGTGAACGCCGCCGGCGCCTGGGGCGATGAGGTCGCCGTGCTCGCCGGAGTCACGCGCCTGGGTCTTACACCCTGTCGACGTACCGCGGCGATCATCGACCCGTCACCCTTCAATGCCGAGAATTGGCCGATGATCATCGACATCGACGAAGGATGGTACGCGCGTCCGGAGGCACGGACCAGGCTGATGGTGTCCCCCGCCGATCAGTCACCGTCGTTCCCGCACGATATTCGCCCCGACGAACTCGACATCGCCCTTGGCATCGATCGCATGCAGCAGGCGCTGGATATTCCGGTACGACGTGTCGAACACAGTTGGGCCGGGTTAAGGACCTTCACGCCCGACGGCAGCCTGGCCTTCGGCTGGGACGCGAAGGCCGAGGGCTTTTTTTGGTCCGTGGGACAGGGCGGCTACGGCATCCAAACGGCTCCGGCCGCCGGCCGTTTGGTCGCCGATCTGGTCCTCGGGCGCGACCCCGGAGAGGCCGCGCCCATCGTGCCGATCGTCGATCCTCGACGGTAGGATGCGCTATTTGTCCAGCCAGACATCCTCCCACCGCCAGCCGTTATAGATGCTGTTCACCATCACGTCGTAGTTCTTCACATAGGAATGCCAGCAGCCGGCCTGTTGGCCGTGATAGGTGATCGGGCGCGCGACATCCTGCGCCAGTCGCCTTTCGATCTCCCACACCAACGCCTTCCGCTTGCCCTGATCGATCTCCTGCGACTGCTGGTCGATCATGCCCTGAATCTCGCGGTTGCAGTAATTCGTATAATTGCGCAACGAACCGCAGCCGAAAAATTCGTAGAATGCCTGGTCGGGATCGTCCAACGATGTACCTGTGGCGTTCATGCCGACGCTGAAGTCCTTCTTGAAGACGCGGTTGTAATAAATTGTCGTATCCGCGATATCCAGTTCCGCGTCGATGTAGATCTCCTTCAGGTGATCCGCGAGGATCAGGGCAGGGTCCTTGAAGGTCGAAATGTCGCGCGTGAAAATCTTAACCTTCAACCGCTTATCCGGCCCAAATCCCGCCTTCCGCATCAGCGCTCGGCCCTCTTCCCGATTTTTCGCGACATCGGGGCCATAGCCGGGGAATGTTGCCAAAACGTCCGGCGGAACGCCCCATACCCCGTCGGGTGGCGGCAGCAGGACAGCGCCCGTGCCGGGAACGCCTTCGTTCATAATGTCGTTAAACGCCTTGTGGTCCAGCGTCAGCGCCAGCGCCATGCGAATGTCCGGGTTGTCGAACGGCGGCGCGTCGCGGTTCACGATCAGGTTGGAGTTGCCGATCATCCGCACCTTGCACTGCGCCGTCGGCGCCTGGGTCTGCATCTCCCGCGCCAGGGCCACGGTGGGATCGGTCGGGAATGTAACGTCGAACTTTCCCGCGACGAAGCCGAGATTGCGGGTCGCGCGGTTAGTGACGATTTTCACCTCTACCCCATCGAGATAGGGCAGGCCGGGCTTCCAGTACTCCGCATTCCGTTCCAGCCGGATCACCTCATTCATCCGGTATTCGACGAACTTGAACGGCCCCGTGCCGATCGGCTTTGTGCGCATCGTTCCCGACGGCACATGGCAGGGGTAAACCGGCGAATACCCGGAAGCGAGCATCGGCAGCAGCGAGGGCTGCGGCCGCTTCAAATGAAACGTGACCTCCCGATCGCCGTTGACGGTGATCTCGCGCAGATTGGCAAACCACTCCTGCCGCGGGCTTTTGCGAATTTTGCCCGGCGTCAGGCCCGAGACCATGTCCCACGTGCACTTGACGTCGGCGGAGCTGAACGGCTTGCCGTCGTGGAATTTCACTCCGTCCCGCAGCTTGAAGGTCAGCGCCAGATAATCGGCGCTCCAGGACCAGCTCGTCGCCAGCTCCGGCACGATCGTGTCGACGCTGTTCTGCGGCTTGTGCTGATCGAAGATCACCAGATTGTTGAACAGCGACATGAACGGCACCACAACCGAAACCGTCGCCTCCTCCTGGATGGACGGGCTGGGCGGGCTGTCGATCAATGGAAATGTCAGGATGCCGCCGCGCTTCTGCGCCAAAGTCGCGCCGGTCATCAGGAACAACATCGCAAGCGCGGATAGCGCGGCTCTCCAACCACTTCGTCTCATGGTCGTCTCTCCCTATTTCTTGCGCCGCCGGGTTGGCCCCGGTCGATCGAAGACGAAGGCTAACCGCATCGCGCGCCGACGCAAGCTTCCGCGCTTGACGTGCTGTCGGGCGAGCGCGCATGAGGGCGCTCGCCAGACGGCTGGACGGCCGCTGTTCGCCGAGCAATCGGTGGATGGAGGAAAGTCCGGGCTCCACGGGAATACGGTGCCGGCTAACGGCCGGCGGGGGCGACCCCAGGGAAAGTGCCACAGAAAACAAACCGCCCGCGCAAGGTCGCGTCACCCCGCGGGCAAGGGCGAAACGGTGCGGTAAAAGCGCACCGCGCCCCTGGTAACAGGGGCGGCAGGGCAAACCCCACCGGGAGCAAGACCGAATAGGGACGACAGCATTTTGGTTCGCCAAATGCGGGGACATTCTCGTCCCGTCGTCCGGGTTGGTCGCGAGAGGCGCGCCGCAAGGCGCGTCCCAGAGGAATGGTCGTCCCGTTCGGTTCGCCGAACGGACAGAACCCGGCTTACAGGCCGTCTGGCGTCCTCATTTGTTAATACATGATCGGCGCTTGAAAGCGCCAAGAAGAACGGAACAGGAATCTCCTGTCTCGATTCCCGAGAACCCACCCACGAACCGGTAAACCCTTGACGCAAGCCGTAAAAATGCCGCGCGAGTAGCCGCCCAAGGCGAATTCGCCTTTGACTCTCCAAAAATTCCCAACTAAACCCACAAAAGCCCAGGCACGACACCCTCGTGCCCATGCTGCGACGGGGTCCGGCCGATATGGCGGGGCGGTCGAACCCCCTCGAAGACCACGCAATTCCCGTCATCCATCAGCGAGGCTACCAGCGGGAAAGGCGAACAGGGTCACATGACCCATTTTCTTGGCACTCACCAGAATAAGCTGGACGCCAAGGGCCGCGTATCAATACCCGCGCCGTTTCGTCAGGGCTTGCGCGTACTCGACGGTAGCGATCCCGCCGCCGGCGTGTCGATGATTTTGCGCCCGTCCCACACGCTTCCTTGCATCGAGGCCTGGCCGACCACGCGCTTCAACGAAATGCTCGCCCGCCTCGACGACCTCGACGAATACAGCGAAGACTACCTGATCATGGCGACGTCCCTGGGGGGCGGCGCATTGCCGCATGACAGCGACAAAGAAGGCCGCATCGCCCTGGCCGACGGGCTGCGCGACCATGCCGGCATCAAGGAAAACGTCGCTTTCATGGGAATCGGCAAGATCTTCCAGATTTGGGAGCCCGCCGCGGCCGCGAAGCGCTATGCCGACGCCAGCGCGGCGGCGGCGGCGCGGAAACTCTCCGTTCCGCGCAGGGCCGACTGATGGCCGGTCATATCCCCGTCATGCTGAATGAGATCGTCGCCGCGCTCGCGCCGCGCTCGGGCGGCGTCTACCTCGACGGCACATTCGGCGGCGGCGGCTATGCCGCGGCGATCCTGCAAGCCGCCGACTGCATTCTCTGGGCGATCGATCGGGATCCCGATGCGATCGCGCGCGGTGCCGGCCTGCAGGCACGTTATCCCGCCCGCCTTCGACTGATCCAAGGCCAGTTCGGCGACATGACGACGCTGCTCGCCAATGCCGGCGTCGATTGTCTCGACGGCATCGTTCTCGATCTCGGTATTTCCTCGTTTCAGATCGACGACCCCGCGCGTGGCTTTTCGTTTCGCGCCGACGGTCCGCTCGATATGCGCATGGGCCGTGACGGGACGTCGGCCGCCGATCTGGTGCGAAACCTGGATGAGCGCGATCTGGCGGACATGCTGTTCGAATTCGGCGAGGAGCGCGCATCCCGACGTATCGCCCGTGCGATCGTCGCCGCCCGTGCCCAGGCCCCGATTGAGACCACCGCGCGTCTCGCCGAAATCATCCGCTCCGTGCTGCCGCCTGACCGGTCCGGGATTGACCCTGCCACGCGCAGCTTTCAGGCCTTGCGCATCGGTGTGAACGATGAACTGGGAGAGGTCGAACGCGCGCTGGCCCAGGCCGTCAAGCTGCTGAAGCCAGGCGGTAGACTGGTCGTGGTGTCCTTCCATTCCCTCGAAGACCGCATGGTGAAGCGCTTCATGGGAGAGGTCGCCGGCCGTTCCCCCGGTCTGTCGCGCCACCATCCCGGCGGCCTGGTCGAACGCGCGCGACCGGAATACCGCCTGCTGAGCGTCAAAGCCGGCCGCCCCACCGAAGCCGAAATCGCCCTCAATCCTCGCTCCCGCAGTGCTCGGCTTCGCGCGTTGGAGCGCCAGTCGCCCCCGCGGTCCGTTGCCCACGACGACATTCTGTCCGACCATGAAGGAATCGCCTGATGGTCCGCCCCCTGACCTGCATTTGTTTTCTGCTGGCCGTCGGATCGGGTGCCTACCTGTATCTGACGAAGTACGAGGCGCAACTGCTCGATCGGCAGATCGAGAAGACCCTGAAGGAAACCGACGCGTTGCGCGAACAGACGCGCATGCTGCACGCGGAATGGACGCTGCTGAACGATCCGGAACGGCTACGACTGTTCGCGGATCAGTACCTGGCGTTGCAATCCGTCGCGCCCCGGCAGTTCACCAGCATGGCCGATCTGGGCGGCCGCCTGCCCGCGATCCGGCCGCCTGAGCCGGAGCCTCTGCCGTCTCCGACCGTGCCCGGTGAGACCCCCTTCGGGCCGACCGATCTGACTCGCTTCGCGACCGCCGAACCCGCCGCAACCGTCGAGGATTTGCCGATTCCGCCACTGCCGGTGCCGCCGCCTCCGGCTTCGGTCTTTGCCTCACTGCCGATCGCGACCGCCAACGCGGCCCCTGCCCCCGCGCCGGCACCCGTCCAACCCGTCGCGGAGCGTAAGCCCCCGGTGGTGACCCAACGCCCGCCGTTGCAGGCGATGGAGGCACCGCAGGCGAGGCCGAGCGTGACGGGTGGGGATGTTCGGCCGCCGCCGCCGCCTCGCCCGATCGAACAGCGGGTCGTCGAACAGCGCTCCCCCATCCAGGCACAACCCGTCCAGGCGCAACCGGCGCCGACGCGCGCCCAGCCCGCCCCCGCGCCGGTTCATGCGGCGCCGGTCTATGCGCCACCCGTTTTGGCCAGTGCTCAGGCGCCTGCCTACGGCGGCTCTCTCCTTGGAATGTCGCAAGGCGGCGGCGTGCCCGCGCCGGTGCCGCGCCCCACGCCCGTCGGCGGTGCCAATTTCTTCGGCGCGAATTGAGGCGGTCATGAGCCAACCTCCCGATAGCGACTTGCCGCCGGATTCACCGCCATCCGACTCGCCGCCGTTGAACGGCGGTCGCTTCGGACGTCCGGCGCAACGACGCGGCGCGGCGCGGTCCGACGCGGTGCCGCGGGTCGAGAACGTGCGCGTAACCCAGCCCGACCTCGAACGTCGCAAGGCGATGGATAAGACGCGCAATCGCCTGGTCGTCGCCGCGGCCGGCTTTACCGTGCTGTTTTTTGCCGTGCTGACAAAATTGTCGCTGGCGACGGTCATTATGCCCCGGCAGCCGCATCGGCCGGAAAAGCAGGTCGCTGCCATGGTCGCCGCTTCCGCCCCGCGCGCGTCGCTGGAAGTCAGCATCCCCGGTCAACGCGCGATGATCACCGATCGCAACGGCCAGCCGTTGGCGATCTCGCTGAACACCGTTTCGGTCTTTGCCGATCCGCGCCAGATCATCGATGCCGCCGACGCCGCCCATAAATTGAAGCAGGTGCTGCCGCGCCTTGACGAGAAAAAGGCGACGGACCGGCTGATGTCCGGCAAGAAGTTTGTTTACCTGGAGCGCCAGATCACCCCGCGGGAAGAACTCGCGATCAACAATCTCGGCATCCCCGGCATCGATTTCCGCCCCACCCAGCAGCGGCACTACCCGCTGGGACGCACCGCGGCGCAAATCCTGGGCGGCGTCGATGTCGATGAACACGGCGTCGCGGGCGTGGAAGCCTTTTTCGACAAGCGCATTCGCGAGGATAACTCCCAGCTTCGCCTCTCGCTCGATAACCGCGTGCAGGCGGTGGTGCGGGAAGAATTGCTGGCCGCGATGCAGACCTTTCAGGCCATCGGTGCCTGCGGCATCGTCATGGACGTGAATACCGGAGAGGTGCTGGCGATGGTCAGCCTGCCGGATTACGACGCCAATCAGTTTCGCACCGCCCCCGCCGACGATCGCTTCAATCGCGCGGTGACCGGCATGTACGAACCCGGCAGCACCTTTAAATTGCAGACCGCGGCGATGGCCATCGACAACAACCTGGTCCGTATCTGGGACGAATTCGATGCGTCCCGCCCGATCACCATCGGCCGCTTCACCATCCAGGATTTCGAGGGCAAGAAGCGCTGGCTGACCTTCCCCGAAGTGCTCGCCTATTCGTCCAATCTCGGGGCCGCGCATATCGCGCAACTCGTCGGCGGCGAACGCCAGCGCAATTGGCTGCGCAACATGGGCATGTTCAACCGCGTCGGCATCGAGTTGCCCGAAGCCGCCCGCCCGCTGGTGCAAAAGGCGGAGAACTGGAAAGACATCGCCACGATGACCGTCGGCTTCGGCCACGGCATCTCCGTTTCGCCGCTGCATGTCGTCCGCGGCACGGCGGCCATCGCCAATGGCGGCATCGTGCTGCGTCCGACGATCCTGGCGCTGCAACCGGGGCAGGCTCCGGAAGGCACCCGCGTGATGCAGCAGTCCAGTTCAGACCTGATGCGTCGTCTGATGCGCCTGATCGTGACCGATGGTTTCGGTCGTACTGCGGAGGTGCCGGGCTATTACCCCGGCGGCAAGACCGGAACGGCCGAGAAAGTCGGTGCCAAGGGCTATAAGAAGCATGCCAACGTGGCGGCTTTTGTCAGCGTCTTCCCTATGAACGCGCCACGCTATGCCGTTTATATGATGCTCGACGAGCCGCACGGGAATAAAAGCACCGGCTACTATTCCACCGCCGGTCAGGTCGCGGCGCCGTCCGCCGGTAAGGTCATCGCGCGGATCGGCCCCATGCTGGGTCTGCTCCCCGACATCCAGAACATGCCGGCGATCAATCAGTCGCTGGCCATCCCCCTGCAACCGACGCGTCCGCCGGGTTCGCGGCAGCGCGGCCCGGCGATCGCCGGCAATCAGCCGCCCGCCACGCCCGTCGGTGCCGGGCCGAAACCCGTGCTGACCGTTCCGCCCACCCCGATCGCACCCGCCGCGCCCCGTCCGGTGTCGCGCGACGTCCGCCAGACCCAGGCCGACCCCGCCGCCCCCCCGGCGATGGGCGTCCCGGTCGGTGCCCCCGTCGTCAAGACAACCTCCCTTGCGGCTCGCTGACATCATGCGCCCGTTCGGCAAACATCTTGGGTCGGAACTGGCCGATCTGGAGATCGTCGGCGTCACCGCCGACAGTCGTCAGGTCGTGCCCGGAGACCTGTTTGTCGCGTTACCCGGCTATCGGGTCGATGGTCGCCGCTATATCGCCGACGCCGTGGGTCGTGGTGCCGCCGCGATCCTCGCGCCCGAAGATACGCCCTGGCCCGAGGGCGTGCCCGCGCGCCCCTTGCTGACCGATCCCGAGCCGCGTCGCCTTCTGGCCCGCATCGCCGCCGAACTCGCCGGGCCGCAACCCGGCACCATCGTCGCGGTTACCGGCACCAACGGCAAAACCAGCACGGTCGAATTCCTGCGTCAGCTTTGGACGCTGGCCGGCGAACAAGCCGCCAGCCTGGGTACGCTGGGACTCATCGCCCCCAATTTCGATCCCGGTCCGGGACTGACAACGCCCGATCCGGTCAGTCTGGCGGAGGGCCTTGCCGGTCTCGCCCGCGCCGGCATCCGGCGCGTCGCGATGGAGGCATCTTCCCACGGGTTGGATCAATTCCGTCTGGATGGCATTCGGCTCGCGGCGGCGGGTTTCACCAACCTGACCCGCGACCATCTGGATTATCACGGTACGCTGGAATCCTACCGTATCGCCAAGTCGATGCTGTTCGAACGCCTGCTGCCCGAGGGTGCATTGGCGGTCGCGCACGCGGATATGGACCCGGCGACCCTGACGCATCTCATCGCGATCGCCGAACGTCGCCGTCTCGATCTGCGACTGGTGGGGGAGGCGGGCGATATGTACCGCCTGCTCTCGGCAATGCCCCGTCCGGACGGACAGGTCCTTCGCATACAAGCGGGGGGCCGCGTCGTTGAAATCCAACTGGCGCTGCCCGGTCGCTTCCAGGCCGACAATGTCCTGGTCGCCGCCGCCATGGCGGAAGGGCTGGGAACCGCAAGTGCCTTGTCGCTGACCGAACGCCTGATCGGCGTGCGCGGTCGGATGGAACTGGCTGTCCGACTGCCCAACGGCGCTGCTGTTTACGTCGATTACGCCCATACGCCGGATGCCCTGGAGCGGCTTTTGACCGCACTGCGCCCGCATACGACCGGACGGCTTCACATCGTCTTCGGTGCCGGCGGCGACCGCGACAGGGGTAAGCGCCCGCTGATGGGTACCGCCGCCGAACGCTTCGCGGACGTCGCGATCGTGACCGACGATAACCCGCGCTTTGAAGACCCGGCGGCCATCCGCGCCGCTGTCCTCGACGCCTGTCCGAAAGGGCGTGCCATCCCCGATCGGGCACGCGCGATCGAAGCCGCCATGAACGACCTTGGTCCGGGCGATGTGCTGGTCGTCGCGGGCAAGGGCCATGAACAGGGCCAAACGATCGGCGATCAGGTACTGCCCTTCGACGACGCGGCGATCGTGCGCGCCTTGGCGGGAGCACGGGTATGAGCACCATCCTGTGGAGCGCACTGGATCTGTCCGAAGCCACCGGCGGAGCCTTTGGCACAATCTTCGGCGCGTCGGGTCTTTCGATCGACACCCGCACGTTGGTGCCGGGCGATCTGTTCGTGGCGCTCGTCGGCGAAGGCCGTGACGGGCATGATTTTGTCGCCGACGCCATGGCCAAGGGCGCGGCCGGCACGATGGTGCATCGACCGGTACCGGGCGTCTCCAACATCCTGCTAGTGGACGATACCCTGGCCGCCCTGGCGCGTCTCGGCGGGTTCGCGCGCGCCAGATATACAGGCCGAGCGGTGGCGGTGACGGGAAGTGTCGGGAAGACGACGACGAAGGAAATGCTTCGTACCGTGCTGTCCGGCTTCGGCCCGACGCACGCGGCGGTCGCATCCTATAACAATCACTGGGGCCTCCCGCTGACCCTCGCGCGCACCCCGTTCGGCACCGTCTACAGCGTCGCCGAACTGGGTATGAACCACGCTGGGGAGATTGCCCCGCTCGCGCGATTGGCGCGCGCCCATGTCGCCGTGATCACGACGGTGGAGCGGGCGCATATCGGCTATCTCGGCAGCCTGGAGGCCATCGCCGACGAGAAAGCGGCGATCATGTCCGGTCTTGAACCCGACGGCGTCGCCGTGTTGCCGATCGATCATCCGCTGTTTGCCCGGCTACGCGACGCCGCCGGCGGCGCGCGTATCCTGACGTTCGGCACCCATCCCGACGCCGGCGTGCGGCTGCTGACGGCCGAAGAAGACTCGGGCGGATCGAACATCCTGTTTGAAGTTCTGGGCCGGGAAGGGCGCATGCGCCTGAATGTCCCGGGCCGTCATATGGTCATGAATGCGTTGGCCACGTTGGCCGCGACAACCGCGCTCGGGTTGGATATCGCGACCGCCTGTCGCCATCTGGAAACGTTCCAGGCAATCACGGGTCGCGGCGCGCGTCGCTCGCTCACGCTGCATGACGCGCATGGCGACAAAAGCCTGCTGCTGCTGGACGAAAGCTATAACGGCAACGGAGCCTCCATGCGGGCCGCGCTGAACGTGCTGCGTCTGCAACCGGCGCGCCGACGCGTGGCGATCCTGGGCGATATGCTGGAACTCGGGGATCACGCGGCGTCGGAACACGTCGATCTGGCGGCTGACGTCGCGGCTTCGGCCGATGTGCTGTTTGCCTGCGGCCCTCATATGAAACTGCTGTTCGATGCCGTGCCCGCGCATCTGCGTGGCGCGCATGCTCCGGACTCCGCAACGCTTGCCCCTATCGTCGCGGCGGCGCTTGCCTCCGGCGATGCGGTCCTGGTCAAGGGCAGTCTCGGCAGCAAAATGAAACACGTCGTCGATGCGATCGACACCCTGGCGCTCCCACGGCCCGGTGCGGGCACCGACGGGGCGAGGAATACCTGATGCTCTACAATCTCTTTCGGCCCCTGGCCGACCAATTCATTCTCTTCAATCTGTTCCGTTACATCACCTTCCGCTCGGGCGCGGCGTGCATCACAGCATTGATCGTCAGCTTCTGGCTCGGCCCGCGGCTGATACGCTGGCTACGCTCCGTGCAGAAGCAGGGGCAGCCGATCCGCGAGGACGGCCCGGCCAGGCATCTGGTCGAGAAGAAGGGCACCCCGACGATGGGCGGGCTGCTGATCCTGTTCGCGCTGACCATCTCGACGCTGTTGTGGGTCGATCTTCGCAACGGGTACGTCTGGGCCGTGCTATTTGTGACCCTTGGCTATGGCGCGCTGGGGTTTTGGGATGACTACCTGAAGGTCACCAAGCGCAATACCAAGGGCGTACCGGGCAGGGTCAAGCTGATCGTTCAGGCGACGATCGGATTTGCGGCGGCGATCTGGATCACCTCCCTTGCGCGCGGCCCGCTCGGAACATCGCTGACCTTTCCGATCTTCAAGGACATCGCGCTGCAACTCGGTTGGTTCTTCCCCGTCTTCGGCATGCTCGTCATGATGGGCGCGTCGAACGCGGTGAACCTGACCGACGGACTCGACGGGCTGGCGATCGTGCCCACGATGATCTGCGCCGCCGTGTTTGCGCTGATCGCCTATCTCGTCGGCAATCGTATCTTCTCGGATTACCTGCAACTCAATCCCGTCGCCGGAGCAGGCGAACTCGCGGTCTTTTGTTCCGCGTTGATCGGTGCCGGGATGGGATTTCTTTGGTTCAACGCCCCCCCGGCCGCGGTGTTCATGGGCGATATCGGAAGCCTCGCCTTGGGCGGCGCGCTGGGCGCGGTCGCGATGGCGACCAAGCACGAGTTCGTGTTGATGATCGTCGGCGGCTTGTTCGTCGTGGAAACCGTTTCGGTCATCATCCAGGTATTCTGGTACAAACGCACCGGCAATCGAGTCTTCCTGATGGCCCCGCTGCACCACCACTTTGAAAAGAAGGGTTGGGCCGAACCGACGATCGTCATCCGCTTCTGGATCATCTCCATGATCCTCGCCCTGATCGGGCTGGCGACGTTGAAAATTCGATGACCGCCCGATCGTTCCCCGCCGATCTGTTTGCCGGCCGACGCTTCTGGGTCGTGGGGCTGGGGAAGAACGGCCTGCCCGCCGCGCGTGCCCTGACGGCTATGGGTGCTTTGGTCGCGGTGTGGGACGACAACGCAAACGCCCGAGCCGCCGCCGATTTGCCCCTGCGCGACCCGACGGAGCCTGGGTTTCCGTTCGACGCGCTGATCCTGTCGCCGGGAATACCGCATCGACTGCCGACCGCGCACCCCGCGGCCGAATCGGCGCGACTCGCGGGCGCCCCGATTCTCTGCGACGTGGAACTGCTGTTCCAGGCCGTTCGCCTCGCCGGATCGCGCGCGCGTTTCGTCGGCATTACCGGCACCAACGGCAAATCCACGACGACGGCCTTGCTCGCCCATATTCTGGCCGGCGCGGGCATTCCCGCGGTGGCCGGCGCGAACCTGGGGCCGGCCGCGCTGTCTTTGCCGCTGCTGCCCGATAACGGCGTCTATGTGCTGGAAATGTCGTCTTACATGTTGGAGCGACTCGCGACTGTACGCTTCGATGCGGCGGTCATGCTGAATTTGAGTAACGACCACATCGACCGGCACGGCGACATGGCGGGCTATGCCATGGCCAAGCGGTCGATCTTCGACCGCCAGGAACCAGGCGATCTCGCGGTGGTCGGCATTGACGACGAAGGCGCGCGCGCGATGGCGGCCTGGCTTGATACCCGACCGGCGTCCGTAACCCGTGTGTCCGGGCTCGAAGCCGCCCCATTCCCGCCCGGTCTCGCGCTGCCGGGCAGTCACAACATGCAGAATGCCAACGCCGCAATCGCCATGGCGCGGTTTCTTGGCGTGCCCGATACGGCCATCGCGCAGGGGCTGAACACCTATCCCGGCCTGCCGCACCGTCAACAGCGGATCGTCGCCGTCGACGGAATCACCTTCGTCAACGACAGCAAGGCGACGAACGCCGACGCGACCGAACGGGCTTTGGTTTGCTACGACCGTATCGTCTGGATCGCCGGCGGCATGGCCAAGGAAGGCGGGATCGAGCCGCTTGCCGCTTGCTTTCCGCGTATCGCCCGCGCCTTCCTGATCGGCCGCGATGCCCCGATCCTCGCCGCGACGCTCCACGCGCACGGGGTCGCGTTTCAGTCCGTGGATACACTCGAAGCCGCCGTCCCCGCCGCATTTGCCGCCGCCAAGGCCGATCGGGCGCCAGTCGTTCTGCTCTCCCCGGCCTGCGCGAGCTGGGACCAGTTCACCGGGTATGACCAACGCGGCGATCGCTTCGCCGAACTGGCCCGAGGGCTCGCCTGATGCCGACTCTGTCACGCTCCGACGACTCGCATCTGGGACGCTGGTGGTGGTCCGTTGATCGCTGGACGCTGGGTGCCGTCGGCACGCTGATCGGCTTCGGCTATATCATGATGCTCGCCGCCAGCCCGGCCGTCGCGGAGCGCATCGGCTCCTCCCGCGATATGTTCATCGTCAAACAGGTGTTCTTTCTCGCGCTGGCGGGCGCGATCGTGGTCGGCGTGTCGTTGCTGTCGCCCCGCTACATCAAGCGCCTCGCGATCGTCGGATGCATCGTCGCGCTGATCATGACGGCGGCGACGATCCTGATCGGCGTGGAAATCAAGGGCGCGCGTCGCTGGATTTCGCTGCCCGGCATGACCATCCAGCCCAGCGAGTTCCTGAAACCCTGTTTCGCCGTCGCCGCCGCCTGGATGATCGCCGAGGGGCGTAAGACCAATCGTTGGACCGGAATGGTGGCCGCGTTCGGCGTGTTCGGCGTCATTCTCCTGTTGCTGAAGGGCCAGCCCGATATCGGCATGCTCGCCGTCGTCGTCGCCGTGTTCATGGCCCAGCTTTTCATCGGCGGCATGAACATCTTCCTGGTCGGACTCGGCATGGCCGGCATCGGCGCGGCTTCTGTCGCCGCCTATTTCATGTTCTCCCACGTGCGCAGCCGGGTCGAACGCTTCTGGGAAGGCACCGGCGACAATTATCAGGTCACCACGGCGTTGGAAGCTTTCGGCAACGGCGGCTTCATGGGTCGCGGCCCGGGCGAGGGACGAGTCAAGGACGTACTCCCCGACGCCCACGCCGACTTCGTCTACGCCGTCGCGGGCGAGGAGTTCGGGATGCTGATCTGCCTCGTCATCCTGTTGATCTTCGCCTTCATCGTCTTGCGCGGTCTCCTGCGCCTGCTTCAGGAGCAGGATATCTTCACCGTCCTGGCCTGCACCGGCCTGATCACCGGCTTTGGCCTGCAAGCCTTCGTCAACATGGCCTCCACCCTGAAGCTGATACCCACGAAGGGCATGACGCTGCCGTTTATTTCCTACGGCGGCTCTTCTGTGGTCGCGGTCGCCTTGGGCATGGGCATGCTGTTGGCCCTGACCCGCCGCAGAAGACGGGAGGACGCGGCGTGAGAGCTCCGGCCGTCCAACCCATCGTCATCGCCGCCGGCGGGACCGGAGGGCATTTCTTCCCTGCCGAAGCCCTGGCGGCCGAACTGCTGACGCGCGGACACCGCGTCGCGCTGATGACCGATGCGCGTTCCGGCGGGCTGAAAAGCGCGGTCTTCGCCAATGGCGACACCCATGTCATCGCCGGTGCCGGTATCGCCGGACGCGGCGTCGTGCGCGCCGCCAAGGCCGTCGCGTCGCTGACCGCGGGCGTCGCCCAGGGACGGCGTATCCTGTCGCGGCTGAACGCCGCCGCGGTGGTGGGCTTTGGCGGCTACCCGTCCGTTGCGCCGGTGCTCGCAACCCGCCTGCTGCGCCGCCGTCCGCCCGTGATCCTGCACGAACAGAACGCCGTTTTGGGGCGAGCGAACCGCTTCCTGGCGCGCCACGCCGATCGGCTGGCGCTCAGTTTTGCCTCAACCAGCCTCGTCCCGGCCAACATCGCGACGGAGGTCACGGGTAACCCCGTCCGCCCGGCCATCGCCGAGCTGGCCGATCGGCCCTATAGCCCGCCGACAGACGATTTCCGGCTGCTGATCCTGGGCGGTTCCCTTGGCGCGCGGGTGTTCAGCGACGTCGTGCCCGCCGCCATCGCGCAATTGCCCGAAGACCTTCGCATGCGACTGTCCATCGTGCAGCAATGCCGGTCGGAAGACATCGAACGCGTCCGCTCCGCCTATGCCTTCGCCGGAATGCAGGCCACGCTGTCGGCGTTTTTCGCCGATGTCGCGGAACGCCTGAGCGAGGCGCATCTGGTGATCGCCCGTGCCGGAGCGTCCACCGTGTCCGAACTGGCCGTTGCCGGTCGCCCCGCGATCCTGGTGCCGCTGCCCGGCGCGATCGACGATCATCAATCGGCCAACGCCCGGGCGCTGGTTGACGCGCGCGGTGCCGTCGCCCTGGCGCAGTCGCGCCTGACTCCCGACTCCCTGGCCGATGCACTGATCACGCTCTTGAGCGATCCCGATAACCTTGCCCACGCCGCCCGCGCCGCCGGCTCCATCGCTCGGCCCGACGCAACCGCGCGGCTCGCCGATCTCGTTGAATCCGCCATGCGGTCAAATGCCACCATGAGCCAGGAGGTCAGGCCATGAGGGCGCTGCCGCTTTCCATCGGCACCATTCATTTCGTCGGTATCGGCGGTATCGGCATGTCCGGTATCGCCGAGGTCCTGCACAATCTCGGCTATGTCGTGCAGGGCACGGACATCGCCGAATCCGCCAACGTGCAGCGCCTGCGCGGCGCGGGCATCCCGGTCACCATTGGCCATGACGCCGCGAACCTCGGCAGTGCCCAGGTCGTTGTCGTTTCGACCGCCGTCAAGCGCGACAACCCGGAGGTCGCGGCCGCCCGCGCCCGCCTGATCCCGGTCGTCCGGCGCGCCGAGATGCTCGCGGAGCTGATGCGGCTGAAGTGGTCGGTCGCCGTCGGCGGCACGCACGGTAAAACCACGACCACAAGCCTGATCGCCGCGGTGATGGAGGCGGCGCACCTCGATCCCACCGTTATCAACGGCGGCATCATCAATGCCTACGGCACGAATACCCGGTTAGGCGCGGGCGAGTGGATGGTGGTGGAAGCCGACGAAAGCGACGGTTCCTTCCTGCGCCTGCCGGCAGTGATCGCCGTGGTCACCAATATGGACCCCGAACATCTGGACCATTGGGGCACGGCGGAAGCCATGGTCGCGGGTTACGACCAGTTTGTGTCGAACGTGCCCTTCTACGGCTTCGCCATTCTGTGCATCGACCATCCCGGCGTGCAGCAGATGATCCCGCGACTGTCCGACCATCGGATCATCACCTACGGCTTCTCCCCCCAGGCCGACATCCGCGCCGATCGCGTCATCCCCGACAAGCTCGGCTCGACCTTCGAGGTCATCTACACGGATCGCGCGCGGAACCGTTCGCGCCGGATGGGACCGTTCCGCCTGCCGATGCTGGGCAGCCACAATGTCCAGAACGCCCTGGCCGCGATCGCCGTCGGCGTGGAAATGGATATCGACGACGCGACGCTGCGCAGCGCGTTCCTGGGCTTCAAGGGCGTCAAGCGCCGCTTCACCCGCACCGGCGAGGCCGGCGGTATTACGGTGATCGACGATTACGGCCATCACCCCGTCGAAATCGCCGCAGTACTCAAAGCCGCTCGGCAGGCCGGCGCGCGCGACGTGATCGCCGTCGTGCAGCCGCATCGTTATTCCCGCCTGCAATCGCTGTTCAACGAATTCTGTACCTGCATGAACGACGCCGGTACAGTGATCGTCGCCGACGTCTACGCGGCGGGCGAAGCGCCCATCCCCGGCGTGACCCGCGATGCACTGGTCGAAGGCCTGCGCGCACGCGGCCATCGCAGCGTCGTGCCGCTGCCCAGTCCGGCGCGCCTGGCTGAAATGGTGAACGCGATCGCCCGCTCCGGCGACTTCGTCGTTTGCCTTGGTGCCGGAACGATTACCCAGTGGGCGGGGACGCTGCCGGCCGAACTCGCGGAAATGCAGGCAGCCGGCGGCCGACGAGGCCCGCAATGATGGCGCTGCGCAAGGACACGACCGAGACGAACGGACTGCCCCCCTTGCGCGGGCGCGTGACCTTGAACGCGCCGCTGGCGCCGTTCACCTGGTTCCGGGCGGGCGGTTCGGCGGAGGCTCTGATCCGCCCCGCCGACGCCGACGATCTGTGCGCGTTCCTGCGCGCGCTGCCGTCCGATATCCCGGTGCATGTCATCGGTGCCTGTTCCAATCTGATCGTGCGCGACGGTGGTTTGCCTGGGGTCACGATCCGCCTTGCGCGCGGCTTCTCCACCATCGCGACCGACCCCACCGGTGTGATCGCGGGTGCCGCGGCTCTGGATCTGACGGTCGCGGAGCATGCGGCCGCCGCCGGTCTTGCGGGGTTGGAATTTTTGTCCGGCATTCCCGGCTCCATCGGCGGGGCGGTAGCCATGAACGCCGGCGCTTACGGCGGTGACATGGCCGGCACTCTGGATTGGGCCGAAGTCGTCACCCGTACCGGCGAACTGCGTCGGCTGTCCGCCGCCGATCTCGCGATGACCTATCGCCACGCGGCGTTGCCCGCCGGCGCGGTCGTCGTGCGGGTTCGCCTGCGCGCCACACCCGGCGCGCCGCTCCTGATCGCCTCGCGCATGGCCGACATCAAAGCCGCGCGCGAAGCGTCCCAACCCGTGCGCGCCCGGACCGGCGGCTCCACCTTTCGTAACCCGACGCCGGCGGAAAGCTCCTGCAAGGCCTGGGAACTGATCGACGCCGCCGGTTGCCGCGGCCTGACCCGAGGCGGTGCCCAGGTATCCGAGAAACACTGCAATTTCCTGATCAATACCGGCACAGCCACGGCGGCGGATATCGAGGGCCTGGGCGAGGAAGTGCGCCGTCGCGTGCTCGCCGTAAGTGGCGTGAGCCTGCATTGGGAAATTCGCCGCATCGGACTTCAAGCCGGCAAGCCGGAGATCGTCGCATGACAAGAGTCGCCGTCCTTTATGGCGGGATTTCCGCCGAACGAGAGGTCAGCCTGTCCAGCGGCCTTCAGGTCGTTTCCGCGCTGCGCGAAGCCGGGTTCGATGTCGATCCGATTGAGGTCGGTGCCGATCTCGGCGCGCTGATCGCCGCCCTGACGCCCCGCCCCGACGTCGTGTTCAACGCGCTGCATGGTCGGTTCGGCGAAGACGGTGCCATCCAGGGCGTGCTCGACTGGCTCGCCATCCCGTACACTCATTCCGGGGTCCGCGCCTCCGCGCTCGCCATGGACAAGGTCGCGGCCAAAGCGCTGTTCGCTTCCGCCGGCCTGCCGATCGCACGCGGGCGCATGGTGCCGATCGACGAACTCGAAGCCGCCGATCCGATGCCGCTTCCCTACGTCATCAAGCCCGCCAACGAAGGCTCCTCCGTCGGTGTGGAAATCATTCGTCACGGCGACAACCGGCGCGCCGAAGTCGCCCGCGCCTGGCGTTTCGGCGGTGAGGCGATGGTGGAAGAATTCATCCCCGGTCGCGAACTCACCGTCGCCGTCATGGGCGATCGTCCGCTGGCGGTGACCGAAATTCTGGCCGACGCCGGGGTGTTTTACGATTACGAATCAAAATACGCTGCCGGCGGTTCCCGCCACGTCATCCCCGCCGACCTTCACCCCGACGCCTATGCCCGGGCAATGGACGTGGCCCTGGCGGCCCATCGCGCCATCGGCTGTCGCGGCGCGACGCGTTGCGACTTCCGTTACGACGACACGGCGGGCGAACCCGGCCGTTTGGTGCTCCTGGAAATCAACACCCAGCCGGGCCTGACCCCCACATCGCTGCTGCCCGAGCAAGCCGCGCATCACGGCTACAGCTTCCCGCGCTTGTGCGCCTGGATGGTGGAGAACGCGCAATGCCGAGCGTAAAGCGCGCGCCGCGGAATTCGGTGAAGGACCGGCCGGATAAGTGGCGGATCTTCCTGCGCAAGCAAAAGCGCCTGTTGCGCCCCGCCGCCTGGATCGCGGCATCCTGCCTTGCCATTCTGCTGATCGTCGTTGTCGCCCATACCGCCGCGCCGGGCGGAACGCTGACGACGATGCGCGACCGCCTGGGCAATGCCGCCGCCGGTGCCGGGTTGCGCGTGACGGATGTGGTGATCGAAGGCCGTGCCAATACGCCGGAACCGCTGTTGCGGGCCGCGATCGGCGTGAGCAAGGGCGACCCGATTCTGGGCTTCTCGGTGGAGCAGGCCCGCGCCCGCATCGCCTCGTTGAACTGGGTGGAACACGCGACCGTCGAGCGTCGGCTTCCCAGCACGCTTGTCGTCGTGTTGCAGGAACGCAGCCCCTTCGCGGTCTGGCAACACCAGGGCAAGTTCGTGGTCATCGATCGCGCGGGCCAGACGGTCGCCAATCAGGATGTCGCGCAGTTTCGTAACCTGCCGCTGGTCGTCGGTCCCGGCGCGCCCGTCGCCGCCGCCGCGCTGTTGGATGCGCTGACCGAACGCCCCTCGCTCTCCGGTCGCATCGTCGCCGGTGTGCGGGTCGGTGAGCGTCGGTGGAATTTGCGCATGAACAGCGGCGCGGACGTGATGCTGCCCGAGGGCCACGAGATCGAGGCCCTGGATCGGCTGATCAAATTGCAGCAGGAACACGCTGTGCTGGATCGCCCGTTGATCGCGATCGATATGCGCCTGCCCGACAAGTTGGTGCTGCGTCCGAAACCGGAGCCGCGCGCCGACTCGACCCCACCCCCGCCGCCGAAAAAGCCGACGTGAGGGAGCGTCAATCCATGGACGACTCGTCTCGCCGCTTGCTGACGCTTGGTCAGGTCGGGCCGGAGGAGGTCGACCGGCCGCATTTCCATCGCAACGGCCCCTTCGGCGTGCTGGACATCGGGACCACCAAGGTCGCCTGCCTTATCGGCCGCGTCGAAAGCGACGGTACCCTCCGCGTATTGGGCTTCGGCTGGCAAAAGGGCCGGGGCGTGCGGGGCGGCAGCATCGTCGATCTGGACGCCGCGGAGAAAGCGATCCGCGCCTGCGTCGGACAGGCGGAGGATATGGCCGACACCAGGCTGCGCACGGTGACCGTCAACCTGAGCTGCGGCCAACCTGAGTCCCGTCTGTACAATATCCAGTGGCCGGTGGGCGGACGAGCGGTGGCGGACGCGGATATCAGGGGGGTGATCAAGGAGGGCAGGGAGCGCGCGATCGTCGAGGGGCGCGAAACCATCCATACGCTGCCGTTGAACTTCGTCGTCGATGCCACCGACCACGTCATCGACCCGCGCGGCCTCTTTTGCACCAACCTGACCGCTCGGCTGCACGTCATCGATTCACTGGCGACGGAATTACGCTCGTTGGGCGCGTGTATTGCCCGCTGCGACCTGGAGATCGAGGGGCTGGTGTCGTCACCGATGGCGGCGGCCATGTCCACCTTGGCGGCGGAGGAGCGGGAGCAAGGCGCGACACTGATCGACATGGGCGGCGGTTCGACGGGCATCGCGGTCTACGCCGACTCGCAGTTGATGCACACCGCGATGGTGCCGATCGGCGGCTTGCACGTGACCAAGGACCTCGCGGCCGGGCTGTCGACGACGCAGGCGCACGCCGAACGGCTGAAGACGCTGTACGGTAATGTGGAGGCCAGCCCGGACGACGAACGCGAAATGCTGCCGGTCCCGCTGGTGGGGGAAGAAGCCGACAACCAGCTTGCCCGTGTTCCCCGCAGCATGGTGGTCAACATCATCCGTCCGCGAATCGAGGAAACCTTCGAGCTTGTTCGCGACGCGCTTGACCAATCCGGCATGACACGATCCGCCGGTAACCGCGTCGTGCTGACCGGCGGCGCGTGCCAATTGCCGGGCTTGCGAGACATGGCGGGACGCATGTTGGGCCGGCAAGTGCGTCTTGGACGACCGGCGACATTGCGGGGCGTGCCGGAGCTCGCCTCCGGCCCTGCTTTTGCCACCGCCGGCGGATTACTGGCCTGGGCCGCGGGCCAAGGGCGCGGTTTCCATGATCTGGAACCCGAAGCCGAACCGACCGGCGGACTATTCCGCCGTTTCGTCAATTTTTTGCGGGAGCGCGTGTGACTCTCTGGCGAATCGACCGCTCTGGCGTACAAACACCTTAACCATCTACCCGCGATACGGGGGAGACACAGCGATGACCCTGAACCTGACGATACCGCAGACCACCCACACAGACTTTACGCCTCGGATTTCCGTGATCGGTGTCGGCGGCGGCGGAACCAACGCCGTCGATAACATGATCAACCTGAACCTGCAGGGCGTGGAGTTCATCGTCGCGAACACCGACGCGCAGCAGTTACTGCATAGTCGGGCGGATCGGCGCATTCAGCTCGGGCCGCATTTGACCCAGGGGCTGGGCGCGGGCGCGAAGCCGGAAATCGGTCGCGCCGCCGCGGAAGAGGCGGCGGACGAACTCGATCGTCATCTGACCGGCGCGCACATGGTGTTCATTACCGCGGGCATGGGCGGCGGCACGGGCACCGGCGCGGCACCGGTCATCGCGCGCATGGCGCGGGAGCGCGGCATCCTGACCGTCGGCGTCGTCACCAAGCCGTTTGGGTTCGAGGGTGTTCGTCGCGGTCGCTCCGCCGACCAGGGGATCGAGGAACTTCAGCAATACGTCGACACGCTGATCGTCATCCCGAACCAGAACCTTTTCCGCATGGCGACCGAACGCACCACCTGGAAGGACGCGTTCAAGATGGCCGACCAGGTCCTGTACATGGGCGTGCGCGGCGTCACCGATCTGATGATGGTCCACGGGCTGGTTAACCTCGACTTCGCCGACATCCGCACGGTCATGGCGGAGATGGGCAAGGCGATGATGGGCACCGGCGAGGCCGAAGGCGAAAACCGCGCCATCCGCGCCGCCGAGGCCGCGATCAACAACCCGCTGCTCGAAGATACCTCCATGGCGGGCGCGCGCGGCCTGCTGATCAACATTACCGGCGGCGAGGACCTGACGCTGTTCGAAGTCGATCAGGCCGCCAATCGCATCCGCGAGGAAGTCGACGAAGAAGCCAACGTGATCTTCGGCTCCGCCATCGACGAATCGCTGAATGGCCGCATCCGGGTATCCGTGGTCGCAACCGGCATCGACACGCCGAAGGCCGACGCGGCGCGTCCGAAGCTGGTCGCGATGGGTGGCGGCGGCGCAATGCCCGCGCCGCAACCGATCCATGTTCCCGGCGGACAGGCCCCGGCAGGTGTCGCCATGCTGCATCCGTTGCAGCAGACCGTTCCCGCGTCCGCTCCGTCCGCCGGGCCGGTCGCGTATCGCCAGCAAGCCGCTCAACCTGAAATCGCCCAACCCGCCGTTGCCCAACCCAACGTCGCGATGGCCCCGGTCGCGGAACAGCAACCCGCCGCCGCGCCCCAGCCCCAAGCCTTCCAACCGCCCCCCTCCCAGCAACCCCTTCGCCAGCCCGCCGCTGCTCGGCCCACCAACCTGCTGAACCCGGGGACGCGTCCGACCACGCTGCCCCCGTCCCAGCCCGCCCCCGCCCCGACCGCGGAACCGGTTCGCCAGAGCCTGTTCAGCGTCGTGACCGGTGCCCTGCGGCGTAAGCAGCCGGCGGCACCGCAGGCTCCGGTCGTGGCGGAACCGGTGATGCGCCGGGAACCGACCCGTCAGCAGCCGGAAGTCCCCGCGCCGGAAGCCCCTCGGGCACCAGCCCGCGCCGCCGCGCCGGATGAGGTCGGGTTGGAAATTCCCGCCTTCCTGCGGCGTCAGTCGTCGTAGACCAGCGTGTCTTAGCCCCGAACGACCGGCGAGACCGGTCGTTCGGGTGCAATCGATCGGACCCATTGCCGCGAACCCTGCTGGACCGGGACGCGCGCAGGCGCTAGTGGAACGCCTATCATGGCCCGCATCGCTTCAATTACCCGTACCACCTCGGAAACCGATATCGCGCTGACCCTGAATCTGGATGGGACAGGGCAATCCGATATCGCCACCGGCATCGGCTTTCTGGATCACATGCTGACTGCGTTGACGCGGCACGGCCTGTTCGATCTGACCGTCCGCGCCAAGGGCGACCTTCACATCGACTTCCATCATACGACGGAAGACGTCGGCATCGTCCTGGGTCAGGCCTTCCATAAGGCTCTGGGCGACAAGCGCGGCATCCGCCGCTTCGGCCATGCGATGGTGCCGATGGACGAAACCCTGGCAGAAGCCGCCATCGATATCTCCGGCCGACCGTTCCTGGCATGGGACGTCGAGTTCCAGCGCCCGAAAATCGGCGAGATGGACACGGAACTGTTCGAGGAATTCTTCCGTGCCCTGGCGTTCAACGCGATGGTGACGCTGCACGTCACGCGCAAGGCCGGCCACAACGCCCATCACGTCGCGGAAGCCTGCTTCAAGGCCACGGCCCGCGCTCTGCGCATGGCGACGGAGTTTGACCCACGCGCGCTTGATGCGATCCCATCGACCAAGGGCGCGCTATGAAGTTCTGGACCGCCCATTTACGCGACGATCGGGAACCCGTTCTGCTGCGAGAGGGGTTTTCCTGCGGCGCGTTGTTCTTTGGCCCGCTCTGGTTCGCCGCGCATCGCGCCTGGATCCCCGCGGCGCTGCTGACGGCCGCCCATATCGGCGCGCAACTCTTTGCGCCGGAGCCGATTGATCTGGTGTTGACCGTCGGCCTGGCCGTTTTGGCTGGGCTTTCAGGGCATGACCTGCGTCGCTGGACCCTGGAACAACGCGGCTATCTGCTGACCAACGTGCTCGCTGCCCGCTCCGAGACCGAGGCCATGGGACGCCTTCTGACCGGTCGTCCCGATCTGTTGGGCCGCTTCATGCCCGCGCGGACCGCGCGATGACGGATACACGCGCTGTTCGCGGGGTGAAAATCGCCGTCGTCGATTACGGCAGCGGCAACCTCGCCTCCGCATCGCGCGCGCTGGCGCTGGCGGCGGAACGGTCGGGGCTGACGGCCAGCGTTGTGGTAACCGCCGATCCCGACATTGTGGCGGCTGCCGATCGCATCGTGCTGCCGGGCCAGGGGGCCTTTGCGGATTGCGCCCAGGGTCTCGCGGCGGTGTCGGGCATGCGGGAGGCTATCGAGAGCGCGACCGAAAACGGCACGCCGTTCCTGGGCATCTGTGTCGGCATGCAGTTGATGGCGCATCGCGGTTTGGAACACGCGGTGACCCCAGGTTTCGGTTGGATCAAGGGCGATGTCGCGGAAATGGCCGCGCCCGGTTTGCGCCTGCCGCAGATGGGTTGGAACAGCCTGGATTTCACGCCCGACGCGCATCCTCTGCTGCGGGGTTTAATGCCCGGCGATCACGCCTATTTCGTACACAGCTACGCGCTGGCCGACGGCGATCCGGCGGAATGCATCGCCACAACCGAATATGGCGGCGCGGTCACGGCCTTCGTCGCACGGGGTAATCGCGCGGGAACCCAGTTCCACGTCGAAAAAAGCCAAGAGGTCGGCATTCGCATCCTGACCAATTTTCTGCACTGGACACCCTAACGCCATGGTCGACGTTCAGGCGCCGCCCGGCACCCAACCCCCGAAGGACCAGTTGTTCATTGAACGGCTGACGGAGTTCACGCGCGACGATCTGGCCTCCCTCTGCGAGGCGACGGACGCGGCGATCATCGACGGCGGCGGTTTCGGCTGGGTTAACCCGCCCGGCCGCTATGCGTTGGAATCCTACTTTCGTGGCGTGCTTCTTGTCCCCGAACGGGAATTGTTCGTCGCTCGGCTGAACGGGACGATCGTCGGTTCCGCCCATCTGGTGCGTCCGCCCCGCAACAACGAAGCGCAATCCTTTGCCGCGCAACTGATGCACGCTTTCATCGCGCCGTTCGCGCGCGGACACGGGCTTGCGCGTGCCCTGACCCTGGGGGTGGAGGATCGCGCGCGTGAACTGAACTACCACGTGCTCAATCTCGACGTCCGCGAAACCCAGGCGGCCGCGATCCGACTGTATGAATCCCTCGGATACATCCGCTGGGGCGAAAACCCGGAATACGCGCTGGTGCGCGGTAAGGCGATCCGCGGCTTTTACTATTTCAAGCGGCTGCGCCAACGCCGCGGGCAAATCTCGGAGTAAACCGCGCGTGGCCCTGACTCTGTATCCCGCCATCGACCTCAAGGATGGCCAATGTGTGCGGCTGCGACGCGGAGAGATGGACGACGCCACGGTCTATTCCTCCGATCCGGGCGCGCAGGCGCGGGCATGGCAGGACTCGGGCTTTGCCTGGCTGCATGTGGTCGATCTGAATGGTGCTTTCGCCGGTAAGCCGGTGAACGCGCAGGCGGTGCGCGCGATCCTGGCGTCGGTCACGCTGCCGGTGCAATTGGGTGGCGGTATTCGCGATCTGGCGGGCATCGCCGCGTGGCTCGAAGCCGGCATCACGCGCGTTATCCTGGGCAGCGCCGCGGCCAAAAACCCGCCTTTGGTCATCGAGGCCTGTCGTCTGTTCCCCGGCCGCATCGCCGTTGGGATTGACGCCCATGACGGTTTCGTCGCGACCGAAGGCTGGGCGGAAAAATCCACCCTGCCCGCGACCGAATTGGGGCTGCGCTTCGAAGACGCCGGGGTCAGCGCAATCATCTATACCGATATCGGCCGCGACGGGATGCTCGCCGGTCTGAACCTCGAACAAACCGTCGCACTGGCCGGTCGTCTGACCACGCCCGTGATCGCCTCCGGCGGCGTTGGCTCTGAACAAGACCTGATCGCGTTGGCGCATGCCGCGCGCGGCACGCGAATCGAAGGCGTCATCGTCGGACGCGCCCTGTACGATGGTCGGGTCTCTCCGGCGGCCGGGTTGGCTGCACTTTCTGAGGATTGATCTCATTGATCTGGATCAATTTCGTAATTGTCCAGTGATCCGGATCAATTCCACAGCAGCGAACGCATAATGGCTTGCTACCCGGGTACTCTCGCTGTTTAACACGCGCCTGATGCTGAAACTGCGTGTGATTCCCTGTTTGGACGTAAAGGACGGTCGCGTCGTTAAGGGCGTGAACTTCGTATCCTTGCGCGACGCCGGCGATCCGGTGGAGCAGGCCGCGGTCTATGACGCGGCCGGCGCCGATGAACTGACCTTTCTCGACATCACCGCCAGCCATGAAAACCGAGACACCATCCTCGATGTCGTCTCTCGCACCGCGGCGCGGGTCTTCCTGCCACTGACCGTCGGCGGCGGCATCCGCTCCACCGACGATATGCGCCGCCTGCTGCTGGCCGGCACCGACAAATGCAGCATGAACTCGGCCGCCGTCGCTCGGCCGGAGCTGGTTCGCGAAGCCGCGACCAAGTTCGGCAGTCAGTGCGTCGTCGTCGCGGTCGACGCCAAGCAGACCGGCCCGGAGAAGTGGGAGGTTTTCACCCATGGCGGCCGCAAGCCGACCGGGATCGACACAATCGAGTGGTGCAAGCAGGTCGTCTCCCTGGGCGCGGGCGAAATTCTGCTGACCAGCATGGATCGCGACGGCACCGGCAAGGGCTTCGATCTGGAACTGCTGCGTCGCGTCTGCGCCGCCGTGCGCGTGCCGGTCGTGGCCTCGGGTGGCGTCGGAACGTTGGACCATTTCGCCGAAGGCGCGCGCGCGGGAGCGACGGGCCTGCTGGCCGCCAGCGTCTTTCACTTTGGAACCTTCACGATCGCGCAAGTGAAGCAAACCCTCGCCGCCGCCGGTCTTCCCGTGCGGATGCTTCGAGAGGCCGCTTAAGATGGCGAAGTCGGACAAGAAGAAACTACCGGCGGCCTTGAAGCCGAAGAAGGCCCCGGCGCGTAAGGCAATCAAAAAGGCCCCGAAGGCGATCGTTGCGCTGTCAAGCGACGGGCCGGGTCCCGAAGTGTTGGACCGCCTCTGCGCCGTCGTCACCGCCCGCCGCGACGCCGACCCTTCGCTCAGCCATTCCGCTCGGCTTCTGTCGCGCGGAACGTCGAAGGTGGCGCAGAAATTCGGCGAGGAAGCGGTCGAATGCCTGATCGAAGCCGTTGCCGGCAATCGCGACGCGCTGATCGCCGAAAGCGCCGATGTGCTGTATCATCTGGTCGTGCTGTGGGTATCGTCCGGCGTCGCGCCGCATGAAGTCTGGGCGGAATTGACACGACGCGAAGGCGTCAGCGGAATCGCGGAAAAAGCCGGCAGAGCGAGCATCGCGTCCGCCGCACAGGAGTTGGGAACCAGGAAAATTCCCTGAAGGACGGAGTGCGCATGGCAGTCAGCGGTCTTCCCCCCTACGACGACAACAACATCTTTGCGCGGATCCTGCGCGGAGAGATTCCGTCGAAAAAAATCTATGAAGACCAATGGGCGCTGGCGTTTCACGACATCGCCCCGCAGGCGCCGATCCACGTGTTGGTGATCCCAAAGGGGAAATACTGTTCCTTCGCCGATTTCAGCGAGCACGCCGCAGCGGACGAAATCGTCGGCTTCGTCCGCGCGGTCGGCATCGTGGCCCGTTCCCTCGGTCTGGAAGATCCGGGCTATCGCATTTTGGCCAATATGGGGCAGCACAGCGGCCAGGAAGTCCCACACCTGCATGTGCACCTGTTCGGCGGTCGGCCGTTGGGACGGATGATCCCGTCCGCCTGAGTCCTAGCTGGTGACCTGAATGATCTGGCGGACCTTGGGATAGACCTCTCGAGTCCAGCGCGATCCGCTGAACACGCCGTAATGGCCGACGCCGCTTTGCAAGTGGTGGCTTTTCATATTGATCCGCACGCCGGAGCACAGATCGAGCGCGGCCATCGTTTGCCCGATCGCGCAGATATCGTCGCGTTCCCCTTCGACGGTCAGGATGGCGGTGCGGCGGATCGCTTCCGGCTGCACCTTTTCGCCATGCCAGGTCAGCTTGCCCAGCGGCAGATCGTGGTCCTGAAACACACGTTTGACTGTTTCGAGATAAAAATCAGCCGATAGATCCATCACGGCATTGTATTCGTCATAGAACCTGCGATGCGCGGCGGCGGCCACCAGATCGCCTTCGGCCAATGAGCGGAACTGGCTCATATGCGCATTGATGTGCCGATCCAGGTTCATGCTGAGAAAGGCGCTGAGTTGCAGGAACCCCGGATACACCCGGCGACCGGCGCCGGTATAACGCCACGGCACGGTGGCGATCAGGTTCTGTTCGAACCATTCGATCGGCCGCGACTTGGCCATTTCGTTGACCTTGGTCGGGTTGATGCGCGTGTCGATAGGGCCCGCCATCAAGGTCATGCTGCGCGGTTGCGCGCGATTGCCGGTGCGGGCCATGACCGCGACAGCCGCCAGCGCGGCGACCGTGGGTTGGCAGACAGCAACCATGTGCGCGCCCGGCCCAAGGAATTCCTGAAAGCGGATGAGGTGATCGACGAAGGAGTCAAAGTCGAACGGACCCGCAGACAAAGGAATGTCGCGCGTATTTTTCCAGTCGGTAATATAGAGATCGTGTTCGGCCATCAGCACTTTAATGGTGCCACGCAGCAGGGTCGCGAAATGCCCCGACATCGGCGCAATCAACAGCACTTTCGGCTGCGGAGCCGCAGTCTCCTTGCGGAACCGGATCAGGCTGGCAAAGGGGGTCTCGTCGACAATTTCTTCGGTCACAGACACCGTATCATTGCCGATGGTCGTCTGATCCAGGCCATAGGGTGGACGTTGGTGGCTTAACGTCGTGTCCGCGACCATGCTGAATGCCGCGCCCATCTGGCGCACGCCCGGGGGCGTGAAGCGACCGAAATTCAGCAGCCGTGTCATGCCGGCACCGATGCGGGCAAAATGTCGCAACGGCGCCATCAAATCGGCCTGCGCCTGATAAAATTGATACATCATGAGTGAACTGGTCACCGTGGTGTGTAGGAGAAAGAAGCCCGCCGCATCACAAACCCTCGCCAAAGCCGCATCATGACGTCTATATTGCACCGCAGCATGACAGCGCGCGAGGAATATGTCACTATGGCTCAAGCCACACTGCTGATTAGCAGCAAAAACTATTCCTCGTGGTCATTGCGGGGTTTTTTGCTGGTGCGTTTGTCGGGCCTGCCCTTCGACGAAAAAGTTGCCGATGCCGACGATCCGAATAATCGCGCCGAATTGCTGATGCAATCGTCATCGATCCGTGTGCCGAGCCTGGTGCATGGCGATGTGACTGTTTGGGATACGCTGGCGATTGCGGAATATTTGAACGAAATCTATCCTGAGGCGGGTATGTGGCCGGCCGATCAGGTTGCGCGTGCGCGCTGCCGTTCGATCTGTGGCGAAATGCACTCCGGCTTCGCCGCGCTGCGCGGTGCGCTGCCGATGAATCTGCGGCTGTTCCGCCCCGGTTTTGCGGTTTGGTCTGCCGTGCAGGCGGATATCAACCGCATTACGGAAATTTGGCGTGAGTGTCTGGAGCTTTCCAAGGGACCGTGGCTGTTCGGCGCAAAGCCGACGGTCGCCGATGCGATGTACGCTCCGGTGGCAACGCGGTTCCGCACCTATGACGTCAAACTCGACCCGATCAGTGAGCGCTACTGCGCGCAGGTCTTGTCATGGCCGGACATGAAGGAATGGTTTGCCGCGGCCCAGCACGAGCCTGAGCAGATCGAGGAACTCGACATCGAGTTCTGACCGGCGGCCCTTCGACGCTTCGGCGCGCTCTTCCCCTCGGCCAGAGAACGGATACCATCGTCTCAAGCGCTATTCTTGGGACAGGGACCACCGCCGATGCGTGTTCGGATGCTGCCGTTGGGCAATTTGCCTGACACACGTTACCCCGATCCGAGGATCGAGGTGCTGGATCGCCGCTTCGTCTACAAGCAAGGCAATGCGGCGATTGAGCGTATCGCGACCGGATTCCGTTGGGCGGAAGGTCCGGTCTGGTTCGGCGACGGCGGGTATCTGCTGTTCAGCGATATTCCGGCCAACCGAATGCTGCGTTGGGTGGAACAAGACGGCCATTTGTCGGTCTTCCGTTCCCCGTCGCGCTATACCAACGGCAATACGCGCGATCGACAGGGACGGTTGGTGTCCTGTGAGCACGATGCGCGCCGCGTCACGCGGACCGAACTCGACGGCACGCTGACGGTGTTGATCGACCGCTTCGACGACAAGCCGCTCAATGCACCGAACGATGTTGTGGTGGCTGCCGATGGCGCGGTCTGGTTTACGGACCCCGGCTACGGCATCGACGGCCCCTATGAAGGTCACAAGGCTACGGCGGAATTGCCGCGCAATGTCTATCGCCTCGATCCCGCGACCGGCGTCGCGCGCGTCGTGGCGGGGGATTTCGTCCGTCCGAACGGGTTGTGCTTCTCCCCTGACGAACGACAGTTGTATGTCGTCGACAGCGGTATTTCGCATGGCGGACCGGCGCATATTCGAGCTTTCGATGTCGATGGGGCCGCGCTTCGCGGCGGTCGCGTCTTCGCGGAGGATTTCGCCCCCGGCATGACGGACGGTCTGCGTTGCGATGTCGACGGTAATGTCTGGTGCAGCATGGGTTGGGGTGACCCGGCGGAGGATGGCGTGCGTTGTTACGCCCCCGACGGGGATCTGATCGGCAAGGTCCATCTGCCGGAAGGCTGCGCCAACCTGTGTTTCGGCGGGATCAAGAAAGACCGTCTGTTCATGTGCGCCAGTACCTCGGTCTATGCGCTGTACGTGAACGCGCAGGGTGCCATGATTCCATGACCCGACCGCACGGGTATGTCATTGACTCCGGTCGTACCGAGCGTGACTATCCTTGCGGCAGTAAATTGCTTCAGTACAGCCGGCTCGTTTAACGGGCAAACCGCTAAAAACAGAGTATGCGATCGCCGAAAATAACCAGCATAAACCATAGGAGTCCGCCATGCCGACCCGCGTGCAGTACCCTGATTCCATTGAACCCTTGGTGCAATTTATCGAGGAAACGCCCCGCGATAAGATCGTGGATCTTACGCTCGACAAGCTCCGGGCAGGCGTTCCGATCCAGACCATGCTGACCGCGTCCGCATTGGCGGTCACGCGTTCCTCCGACCTGCCGCCCGGCCACCATGGCGGCCCGTTGCACCCGCTGGCGGGATTGTATGCGATTTCGAAATTGGTTGAGCGGCTGGAGGGCGAGGAACGCTTCCTTCCGGTTCTGCAACACGTCGCCCTGTCGAACAAGCATATCCACGACCCGGTGACGAGCCCCTATATGCTGTTGGAATTCGCCCCCCTCGACCCCGGCAGCGCCGCCGTGTCGCGCATGGCCTATTTGGCGGCCGACGGCAGCGACGAAGTGTCGAGCGGTCGCGGCGCCGAAGCGGCGAAAGAAGCGTTCAAGACCGCCGTCAACCGCGGCGAAAGCAACAAGGCGGACCATCTGTTCCAATGGCTGTGGGATAACGTGCCGCCGATTGAAGCGTTCGACCTGCTCATGAGCGTGGCGATCCCGAAGAATGCCCTCGACGACCATTACTTTATCTTCCCGGCCAATACCTGGCGATACATGGAAAACTACGGGAAGGAATACCTTAAGGTGCTGATGCGCCCGGCTGTGCGCTATGTCACGCGGTTCCCGACCTTCCGCGTGCTGCCCGACATTGACGCGCTGATCGAGGAGCATCAACTCCTGTCCCGCGTCCTGCGCCAACGCACCGGCGACGACGAAACCGCCGAGATCGGCCGTATCGGCGAAGCGATCGGTAGCTGCAATTCCTACAACGACATTCCCAAGATGTTGGCCAAGGCGCTTGCCGACGGCCTGTCCCTGGAAGGCGCGGGCGAAGCCTTGTCGATCGGTGCCGCCGGTCTGTTCCTGCGCTCGTTGACCGGCAATCCGATGGATGTGCATCTGCACACCAGCGCCAATCTCCGCCGCTGGCTGCTGAAGCTCGACGGGCTCAGCATGCGTAATAAGCTGATGGTGCTGCTGTTCTGGCACACTGGGCCGGAGGTCAAATCGACTCAGTACCGGATGGAGCCGACGGTACAGCCGGATATGGCCGCCGTCGCCGCCCTGCCGCACCTGTCGCAGGAAGACCTGCTGGATGCCATTACGCAAAGCATCTTCACGCAACCGCCGACGGATTGGTCCACGGTGACCAACCTGGGCAAGATGATCGCCGTTCCGGAAGTCAAGGACACCGTCAATCTGGCCCAGCAATACGTGACCCTGGGCTACGACGCGGAAGCCTTCATCAAGCGTCTCGGCGAAATCGTCTGCCACGACAGTTTCACCGAAATGCACGCCTTCAAACACCACCAGGCCATCGTCGAGGAATTCTACGCCACGCGTGAGCCGTGGCGTTGGATGCACCTGGTCTCCGGCGCCATGGCGGCGGCGATTTCCTTCGGCAAGAACATGGAAGTCTACGAAGGCGCGTTGGATCTGATGCACGCGGCCTGATTGCCGCTACAGCCGAATCGCCGGTGGTTTCCGGCGGTTCGGCTTATTTTTTATCCTCGAAGCAATGCTCCGCGGCGGGAAACCGTCTGGCGCGGACATCCGCGGCATAGGCCTGGATGGCTTCGCCGATGGTGCCGGCAACCTCCGCGTAGCGCTTCACGAATTTGGGTCGGAATTCCGTAAACAGCCCGATCACGTCGTCGATCACCAGGATTTGCCCGTCGCACGCGGCGGATGCGCCGATGCCGATCGTCGGGCTTTCGATCCGATTGGTGATGGCGCGCGCCAGGGATTCCGTCGTCTTTTCGATCACGACGCTGAAGGCACCGGCATTCGACACCGCCACCGCGTCGGCCAGGATAGATGCGGCTTCCGCCGCACCGCGACCGCGCACGCCATAGCCGCCCAGCGCGTTCACCGATTGCGGGGTCAGACCGATATGCGCCATGACCGGCACACCGCGACTGGTCAGAAACCGGATCGTCTCGGCCATTTCCGCCCCGCCTTCCAGCTTGACCGACGCGCAGCCGGTTTCCGCCATCACGAGCGATGCGGTGCGAAACGCCTGAGCGGGCGACTCCTCGTACGACCCGAACGGCAGATCGACCACAACGCACCCATGCCGCGCGCTTCTCGCCACCGCTCGGCCGTGCGCGATCATCATTTCGACGGTGACGCCCACGGTGCTGGTCATGCCGTAAATGGTCATGGCCAGGGAATCACCGACCAGGATCAGATCGACATGCGCATCGATCAGCTTGGTCGTCTGGGCCGTGTAACTGGTCAGACAGACGATCGGTTCCCCGCCTTTGCGCGCGCGGATGGCCGGAGGTGTGATTTGTTTCATGGTCATTTGAAGCGCGGCATCACGTCCTGGCACAGCAGGCGTAAGGCCTCCATCTCGTGGTGGTGCGCGACTTTGCCGCCGCAGTTCAGCTCGACCAGGATCCCGTCCAGACCCAGATCGGCGCGCAGATCGGCGAGTTGTTGAGAGACAGAATCCGGCGTGCCGATCAGCACTGTGCCCCTGATCGCCTCGTCATAGGTAATGGTCATCAGCCGTTCGGCGGTGCGTGCCCGTTTCTCGGCGCCGTCCATTCCCGCGCGTTTGGCCGAATCAGCCAGCAGCGCGCCCTGGGCGCGGTAATAATGGATCAGACTGGCCTCGGATTCAGCCCGCGCGGCCTCCGCCGTCGCGGCGATATAGCCGGGCGCGCGCAGATAGACCTGACCTTCGCCGGGATGCCCTGCTTCGCGCCAGGCCTGCCGGTAGGCGGCAATCTGCGGGGCAAGAAGGCGCGCGTCTTCGTGCCGCACTGCCAGGAAGATCGGCTTACCCTGCTGACCGATGGCGAGGAACGTATCGGCGCTGGTCGCCGCGACCCTGATCGCGGGCATCGGCTGTTGGAACGGGCGAGGGGTGACCGTCACATCCTCGAACCTGAAATAGGTTCCGTTGTGGGAGAACACCGGTTCGGCCCAGGCACGTTGAATGATCTCCAACGTTTCGTTGAACCGATCCTTACTCTCGGCATAGGGAACGTTATAAGCCTCGTAGGTCTTGGCTACGCCACTACGCCCGACGCCGAAAATCAATCGTCCGCCGCTGATCTGATCGACCGTTGCGGCTTCCTCGGCGATGCGCAGCGGATTGCCGAGCGGAAGGACCTGAACGCCGATGCCGATTTTCATGCGGCTGGTGCGGGCGGCGATGGCGCTGGCGACGCACATCGGGGACGACAGGATGGAACGCGACGGATCAAAATGCAGTTCCGCCAGCCACATGACATCCAACCCCCAGCGCTCCGCGCCATCGACGATGTCGAAGGCTTCCGCGAACGCTTCCGAGTCCGGACGGCCGATCAGCGACGGGAACTCGTGGAAGACGCCGAACTCCATCGGGGGAACCTTTCCTTGGACGTGCTTTGCCGGCGCGATAACGGCATCGCGGCGCGGACCCGTCAACCTCGCCTCCGGCGAGGCAGGCATTCGCGGTTGCGGATGGAAGCAGTCATGCCTAGTTTAGTCTGGTCTGGCTAAGGAAGTATCGAATGCGTACCGTGAACATGCTTGAAGCAAAGTCGACCCTGTCGCGGTTGGTGGAGGCCGTGGAGAGCGGTTCGGAAACCGAGATTGTCATCGCACGCAACGGCCGTCCGGCAGCGCGCCTGATGCCGCTGAAAGCGGTATCGACCAGCAAGCGATTGGGCATCGCCAAAGGGAAATTTGAGGCTCCCGATGACATCGACGCCCACAACGATCTGATCCTGGCGTTGTTTCACGGCGCCGAGGAATGAGGTTACTGCTCGACACGCATATCGCGCTGTGGGCCGTCGCCGCCCCCGAAAAACTGTCCGCCGAGGCGCGTGATCTGATCGACGATGGTGCCAACCAAATCATCGTCAGCGCGGTCACGATCTGGGAAATCGGGATCAAGCGCGCCTTGGGTCGTCGCGGGCTGGGCGCGATGCCGATCGGGGCGGCGGATGCCTTGGCTTACTTCCGCGCCGCCGAGTTCGACATTCTCGACGTATCCGCCGCCCACGCCGTCGCGGTAGAAGCGCTGCCGCCGCTGCACGCCGATCCGTTCGACCGTATTCTGGTGGCCCAGGCACTGACCGAGCCGCTGCGACTGCTGACGCGCGACCCAAAGGTCGCCGCCTATAGCGATACAATCATCCTCGCCTGACCGAACCACCCTTGCCGGATCGGACCGGATTGCCCTTGATATGCCCAAACCATGGGAGTTTGGCATATGACAGGCCGGTTCAGCGGACGTACGGCGGTTGTTACGGGTGGCGCGGCGGGCATCGGAGCGGGCATCGCGCAACGCCTGACCGCCGAAGGCGCGCGCGTCGCGTTGTGGGATCGTGACGAGGGAGCACTGGCGCGCTCCGGCGCGGCGCACACAGTCGTGCTCGATGTCGCCGATTCCGCGGCCGTACATCGGGCGGCCGCCGACAGCGCCGCCGCACTGGGCAAGATCGACATCCTGGTCGCTTCCGCCGGCATCACCGGTCCGAACCACACGGTGTGGGACTACCCGGTAGAAGCCTGGGACAAGGTAATCGACGTCAACCTCAAGGGCGTCTTTTACTGCAATCGCGCCGTTGTGCCGTTCATGCAGTCCAACGGCTACGGCCGCATCGTCAACATCGCCTCCATCGCCGGTAAGGAAGGCAACCCCAACGCCTCCGCCTATTCGGCGTCGAAGGCCGGCGTGATCGGCCTGACCAAGTCCCTCGGCAAGGAGTTGGCCGCGACCGAAATCCGCGTCAACTGCGTCACCCCCGCCGCTGTAAAGACCGCCATCTTCGAACAGATGACGCAGCAGCAGATCGACTGGATGCTGTCGAAAATCCCCATCGGCCGCTTCGGCGGCATCGACGAAGTCACTTCCCTCGTGTGCTGGCTTGCCAGCGAGGAATGCAGTTTCTCGACCGGAGCCGTCTTCGATGTCTCCGGCGGGCGTGCCACATACTGATCCGGAGAGCGAACGATGGATTCCGAAACACTGGGATTTATGCCGGCGACCGAAGCCGCCGAGCTGATCCGCACCAAACGCCTGTCGCCGGTCGAATACATGCAGGCACTGCTCGATCGCATCGCGGCCAAGGAACCCCGCGTCAACGCCTTCGCCCATCTTGCGGCGGATCGGGCCATGGACGGCGCGCGCAAGGCGGAGGCCGCGCTGATGAGCGGCGCGCGCATCGGCCGGTTGCACGGCATACCGGCGACGATCAAGGATCTCGCCTGGACCAAGGACATGCCGACGCAAAACGGCAGCCTGATCTTCAAGGGCAATCAGCCGACCGAGGACACCCCGGTCGTGCCGCGCCTGCAGGACGAAGGCGCGATCATTCTCGGCAAGACCACGACCTCGGAATTCGGGTGGACCGGCGTGTCGCACAGCCCGCTGACCGGCATCACCCATAACCCCTGGAAGTTCGGCATGAACGCCGGCGCGTCCTCGGCCGGTGCCGGCGCGGCATCCGCCGCCGGGTTCGGCCCGCTGCACCAGGGCAGCGACGGCGCCGGCTCGATCCGCATGCCGTCGCATTTCTGCGGGGTCTTCGGGATCAAGCCGAGCTTCGGCCGCGTTCCCTATTATCCGGTCGGCACCGGGGATCTGACCTCGCACATGGGGCCGATGACCCGCACCGTGGCCGACAGCGCGCTGATGCTGGAGGTTATGGCGGGACCGCACCCGCTGGATTACACAACACTGGAAGCCGGCCCGGCGCATTACCTCGCGCGCCTGCAGGAAGGCATCAAGGGCAAGCGGGTCGCCTTCAGCCCCGATCTCGGCCTCGCCCGCGTCGATCCGGATGTCGCCGCCCTGGTCCGCAAAGCAGCCGAACGCTTCACCGAGCTCGGCGCGATCGTCGAGGAGGTCAAAACACCCTGGGCCGCGCCCGGCCCGGAACTGATCCGCTTCTTCTGGTCCGCCCACATGACCCGGCTGAAGCCGCATCTGGCCAAGTGGGAAAGCCAGATGGATCCGGGCCTGGTTGCCTGCATCAAGGCGTCCGAAAACATCTCGGTCGCCGACTATCAGGCCGCCCGCGAGCGCAAGATGCCCTATATCGCCAACATCCATCGTTGGTTCGAGGATTGGGACTTCCTGCTCACCCCCTCGGCGTCCGTCGCCGCCTTCCCGGCGGAGAAGCTGATGCCCGATCATTGGCCATCGCACGACTGGGATTGGGTAAGCTGGGCGGAGTTCTCCTATCCGTTCAACATGTCCTGGAACCCGGCGGCCAGCGTCCCCTGCGGCTTTACCGCTGACGGATTGCCGGTGGGCCTGCAGATCGTCGGCAAACGCTTCGACGATCTGGGTGTGCTGCAGGCGTCCGCCGCGTTCGAGCAGGCCCAGCCCTGGGCGCAAAAACGCCCCGTACTGACCTGACGGGATTGACGTCCCGCGACCTGCTCGCGCTGAACGACCTGCCGGCCGCCACGATCCAGCGTATCCTCGAACGCGCGCAGGATCTGGCGCTGGCCTGGGCGGAACGCCGTATGCCGAACAGCCTGGAGGGCCGACGTGTTGCGCTGATCGTCAACGATGACGGTTGGCGCAACACCACCGCGTTCGACCTCGGGATCTCCGCGATGGGCGGGACCTGCGTGCACGCGCCGATGCGGCTGGATCGGCGGGAGGATGTTCCCGATCTCGCCGCCTACCTCGATAACTGGTTCGATGCGATCGTCAGTCGCACGCCGGAGCTCGCGAGCCTGCGGGCGCTGGCGGATGCGGCCCGCGCACCGGTCGTCAATGCTCGAACGAAGCAAAACCACCCATGCGAGGTCCTGGGCGATTTGGCATTCCATCGGCACCGCGGGGCCGCAAGGGACGATATCGTGGTGGCCGTGGTCGCGCCCGCCGCGAACATCCTGGGGTCATGGATCGAAGCCGCCGCGGGGCTGCCCTTGCGCGTCGTGCAGATTTACCCCGAACCTTGGCATGCCGAGGTTGGAACGCGGTTTCACGCCGTATCGGATATGCGTGCCCTGGCCGAGGCCGACGTGATCGTCACCGATTGCTGGCCGTCAGACGCCGGTCCCGAAGTCTTACTGCCCTACCAGATCACCGCAGCGGTGCTCGATCGGCTGCGTCCCAACGTCGCCTTTCTGCCATGCCCGCCGGTCCGGCGCGGGCAGGAAGTCTCCGCCGACGCCATGCTGCATCCGGCATGTCGGGTCATCGAGGCAAAGGCGTTCCTGTTGCACGCGCAAAATGCGGCGTTGGAATGGGTATTCGGGCGACTGTAACCGCCGTCTGCTTGTCGCGCCCCGTCCGATCCTTCACTCTCCGCGAACGTCCACCGCAAAAAGGATCGTCCGATGGCTTTCTCCATGTACACCGCATCCGTGCCGATTTGCGCGCAGCAGCTCGCCGCGCTGTCCAACATCATCGACAAGGCCGCCGCGCATTGTGCCGCCAAGAAGATCGACGAGGCCGCGCTGCTCTCCGACCGCCTCTACCCCGACATGTTCCCCCTCGCTCGGCAAATTCGGCAGGCGACCGATTTCGGCCGCAACACGCCGGGTCGCCTTGCCGGCGCGACGCAGCCGGAATTCGCCGCGGTCGACGACACCAGCTTCGCCGCCGCGAAGGACCGGACCGAACGCTCCCTCGCTTTCGTCAAATCCCTGACGCCGGCGCAGATCGAGGGAACGGAAGACAAGGATATCGTCTGGATGGCCGGCACCAACCAACGGTCAATGAAGGGGCAGGCGTACCTGTTGCACTTCGGTCTGACGAACTTCTTCTTCCACGTCACCACAGCCTATAACATCCTGCGCCATCGCGGGGTGGAGATCGGCAAGCGCGACTTCCTCGGCCCGCTGTAACGGCCGCGATCCATGGAAGAAGCAGCGCGGGCTTTTCTGCTTGGCTTTCCCGCGCTGTTTTCCATCGTTAACCCGATCAGCGGTGCCTTCATCTTTCGGGAGGTGACCGCCGGCCGAACCGCCGAAGATCGCGCGACCCTGGCGCGATTGGTCGCAGGCTACTCGCTGATCGTGATGGTGGTCGCGCTTTGGGCCGGATCCTTTGTGTTGTCTTTCTTCGGCATCACCCTGGCCGCCTTGCGTGTCGCCGGCGGGCTGGTCGTCGCGCTCAGTGCCTGGGATCTACTCAATTCCCCCGAACGGCGAGAGAACCGCCGCCACGAACAAGGCGTTACCCTACCCGGCGCGACGGATGTGGCGCTGTTTCCGTTGACCATCCCCTTCACCACCGGACCCGGCACGATTTCGGTCGCCGTCGCCCTGGGGGCCGGGCAGGCCAGGGCGTTCAATCTTTGGTATTTCGTCGGCATGACGGCCGCCGCGGCGGCCTTGGCGGTCGCCATCTGGATCGCCTATCGCTCCGCCGATCGCATCGCGAGCCTGATGGGCTCCACCGGCACCCGAACGGTTTCCCGCCTCGCCGCATTCATCCTGCTGTGCATCGGCGTGCAAATCCTGATCGTCGGGGTGCAGGATGTGCTGGGCCCGCTGCTGCATCCGACGCCCCCCGCCGGCTAAGCGTGTCGATTTCGATGATTTCCCGCATTCCGCCTGGCGAACCCCGCTTGGCGCGACATCGTTGACCTTGCTACACTCCGCGCCCGCCTGATCGGTCTCGACACCGGATTCGGCTTGAAGGATGACGCACGATGAAGCTCAAGGCCGACCGCGCCACGCTGATCAAGGCGCTGGCCCATGTCCAGAGCGTGGTGGAACGGCGCAATACCATCCCCATTCTCGCGAATGTCATGATCGCCGTGCGCGATGGCAAATTGTCATTGACCGCCACCGACATGGAAATCGCGATCGTCGAGGATGTGGTCGCCAGTTCCAGCCGCAACGGCTCCTGCACCGCGCCGGCCTCGACGCTGTACGAGATCGTGCGCAAGCTGCCCGATGGGGCGGAAGTTGAACTCGATCACCCCGGCGGCGACGCGCAATTGGCGTTGCGCGCCGGTCGCTATGCCACCAGCCTGGTGGTGCTGCCGGTCGACGATTTCCCGTCGATGACGGCGGGCAGCCTGCCGCACAAGTTCAGTCTGGCGGCACAGACGCTGCGCGGGCTTATCGATCGCACCCGCTTCGCGATCAGCACCGAAGAAACCCGCTATTACCTCAACGGCATCTATCTGCATGCCGCTGAAAACGACGGTGTACGCGTGCTGCGCGCGGTCGCGACCGATGGTCACCGGCTGGCGCGGGTCGAAGAACCGCTGCCGGAAGGGGCCGGATCGATGCCCGGCGTGATCATCCCCCGCAAGACCGTCAACGAAGTCCGCAAGCTGCTCGACGAAGTGACGGGCAATGTGGAAATCGCTCTGTCCGACACCCGCATTCAGTTCCGCGCCGATCAAATCCTGCTGACCAGCAAGCTGATCGACGGCACATTCCCGGAATACGAGCGCGTGATTCCGCGCGGCAACGACAAGGTGCTGCGGGTCGGCAAGAAAGACTTTGCCGATGCCGTCGCTCGCGTCGCCGCGATCTCCTCGGAACGCTCACGCCCGGTGAAAATGTCGCTGGCCCGCGATCTTCTGGTGCTGTCCGCCGCCAGCCCCGAACAAGGCACGGCGAGCGAGGAACTCGACGCCGATCATGTCAAATACGACGCCGGCCCGTTGGAAATCGGCTTTCAGGCGCGTTATCTGAACGACATTACCGATCAGATCGGCGAACAGGTCGAATTCCGCTTTGCCGACGGCTCCGCCCCCACCGTGGTTCAGGACGCGGCCGATCCCAGCGCGCTGTTCGTCCTGATGCCGATGCGGGTCTGAAGTCCTAGCGGGATGCCGGAAGGCATCCCGGCGGAGACGTTTCAAACCGCGGCCGCTTCACCTTCGCCTTCGACAGCGCCGGGTATTGCCCGCTGGCCAGCGCGTCCAGACTATCGGCTGCGACCTTGAACCGCGCCGCGTAGCGCCACGCATGCGTCAGTGTCTGCTCGACATACAGTCGCGTCGCCTGACGGGGCATCGCCTCCAGGAACATCAGCGGATCGCCGCCGTCGCGCATATCCGGCATCCAGCGACGCGCGGCGTATTGGCCCTGTTCATAGGCCGCGAGCATGCTCAGAAGATGCCCGCCGACGACTTTGTCCTCGGCAAGTTGCAGTAAGTATTTCTGTCCGATGTCGAGGTTGATGCCGGGATCGTCGAGGATCGCGGGATCGTCGGTGCCCGGCGTTCCCGTGCCCTGCGCGGTCGCCGGCATGATCTGCATCAGCCCGCGCGCGCCGGCGCCGGAGCGCGCGTTGGCCAGAAAGTTCGACTCCCGCCGGACCAGCGCATAAACCAGCGGCGGATCGACCAGGAAGCCCTGCGCGGGCACCAGTTTTTCCAGCGGTTGACGCTCCGCCGCCACGCGGTTGGCGACGCCGTCGTTGCGAATGTCGTTGGCCAGTTGCGGCAATTGCGCGGCGCTTGCGACCAGGTACAGCACGCGCGCCATGCCGGGATCGGGCTGTGTCGCATACCAAACCGCCCGCAACTCTTGTTCCGCTCGGCGCTTTTCCCCAATTTGCAGCCATGCCAGGGCCCGCCGACCGGCAGGCTCCGCCAGCAACGCGTCGAGGTCCGCGCCGCCCAAAATGCCGCCGGCGATACACTCGTGCGACCCGCCGATCTGGCGGTGGGCAATCCAGGCATAGAATGTATCGGTTTCCTGCGCCGCCCGTCGTGTCCAGGTCAGCGCCACTGTCGGACCATGGGTATCGCGCACCGCGCGTGCCATCCAAAAGGCGGCCCCGGCACGTAGATGATCGGACCGGGCAAGCGTGTAGGCCGCCTGCAGGAAGGTCTGCCCCACCGGTGACTGGTCAAGCCGCAACGCCGCCAGCCCGGCGATGAACAGAGCCTCGCTCACGTCGCGGCCTTCCGGCAGGCTGTGGAGCAAGGGCATGGCCGCCGAGACGGCTTCCGCGTCTTGATTCTGAGTGAATAACTGGCGGACGCGCACGATCGCCTTATCGGTGCCGGCCTTTTCGCCGGGGCTTCGCGCGGCGGAGGCTGGGCGACTGATCGGCGGGGCCACCCGATCCAGCAAGGCGCGAATACCGCCCGCGCTGGGTTGGTCACCGTACTGGGCCAACCAGGCCGTCAACTCGACGGTGGTGGGGCGATACGCGTCCGACAAATACCGATCCGCCAACACGGTCCCGGCCAGCCAGGCGACGTTCAGATGTTCGGCCTCGCGCATCGCTTCCGCGATGGCGCCGCTTGCGTGCAACGACAGGATCCGGCGCAGCCGTAAGGCATCGCTGGGTGAAATTGGGTGGGGGAGGGCGAGGGATGTCTTACCCCGTGACGCGGAAAACGGTGCCATCATGGCGGTTTCCGCGACCCTGTCCGCTTGCTGCGCCTGGGCGGTGGCAGTGGTTTCCATAACTGTAAGAACAGTGCAGAGACCATAAACCCAGATCAACAGGAGGCGGCCCATTATCGGCTGACTCTTTCGCATATTTTTCCAATACACACGAATCAACGACGAGGCAACACTTGAAATATATCGACGTATCCGCAACATCATCGGGTCATGGTGATCAATGCACGAGTACTGGGTATAAACGTATCTTATATGCCTGGAATATTTACCATAAATACCCTGATTTCTTAATCGACGCGATGCTCCGGACTGGGATTCCTTAACCTTTGATGCTGGACAATACGCCTAATCCTTAATGGATATTCACAATTGCACGGACCATAATCATCAAATTTGACGCAAATGTGACGCCCATTATTGCCATATTTTCGCCCTTCCTTGTTCCGGTGACGCCGATTGCCGCGGGCGGCCTTTCCTCGATGCATCCGGGCTGGCAAGGTCGCGCCGTGCTTCAGCTTCAGCGTCTCGTCCTGACCAACTTCCGCACCTACGGCGCGCTCACCTGGCGACCGGCGGAACGCATCGCCGTGCTCTTCGGTCCCAACGGCAGCGGCAAGACCAATCTGCTGGAAGCCGTCTCACTGCTGATGCCCGGTCGCGGGCTGCGCGGCGCGCGCGGCGTCGAACTCCCCCGACACGGCACCACCCATTGGGCCGTCGCCGCTCGGCTTCTGGGAACCGATGGACCGTTCGATCTCGGCACCGGCACGCTGCCCGACGGCGCCTCCGACCGTCGGGTCTTTCGCCTCGACGGTCATCCGCCGCGTAACCAGGCCGAAATCGGCGCGCGAGTCGCCGCCGTCTGGCTGACACCGCAGATGGACCGGTTGTTTCAGGACGGCCTGTCCGGTCGCCGCCGCTTCCTGGATCGACTGGTCTGGGCGCTGGAACCCAACCACGCCCGGGAAATGGCCGCGCACGATACCGCCGTCGGCAACCGCAACCGCCTGCTGGCTGAAGGGCGCGCCGACCGCGCCTGGCTGGCCGGCGTCGAGGATGCCATAGCCCGCCACGCCGTCGCCGCCACAGCCGCCCGCGCCACGCTCGTCGCGCGCCTGAACGCCACGCTGCAAGGCGGTGTCGCGGGGGCCTTCCCGGCGGCCTACGTCGCCCTGACCTGCCCGATCGCCGAACGGCTGCGCGCCGCCCCGGCCCTGGAGGTCGAAGACTGGCTGCGTGCCACCCTGGCGGATCGCCGCGGTCGCGATGGGGCGGCCGGCGGAACCTCGGTCGGCGCGCACCGCACGGACATGGCGCTGTCCGACGCCACCACCGGGGTTCCCGCCGAACAGGCCAGCACCGGAGAGCAGAAATCCCTGCTGATCGGCGTGATACTCGCGCATGCCGCGCTGATCGCCCAGGCGCGCGGCTTCGCGCCGTTGCTGCTGTTGGATGAGCCCATGGTGCACCTGGACCCATCGCGCCGTCAGGCGCTGTTTCAGGCGCTGCCGACGCTACCGGCGCAAATCCTGCTGACCGGCACCGACGCGGAAACCTTCGCGCCGCTGTTTGGACAGGCAGAGGGGCTGATGACCGGTGACGGCGGCCTTACCCCGGACCCGCGCTTTTTAGCGGACCTGTCGGTCAGGTCTGTCACGCGAGCGTCTTAAGTGCTATAGGTACAAGCCATCCAACAACACAGCCTGGAGCTGATCGCCGGCATGTCCGACAACGCCGCGTCGCCACCCGATTCCGACCCCAACAACCCGGACGCATACGATGCGGCCTCGATCTCCGTGCTTAAGGGGCTGGATGCCGTGCGACGACGGCCCGGCATGTATATCGGCGACACCGACGACGGTTCCGGCCTGCATCACATGGCTTTCGAGATTATCGACAACGCGGTGGACGAGGTTCAGGCCGGCTTCGCCTCCCGCGTCGAACTGACCTTGAACGGTGACGGCAGCGTCACCGTCCGCGACGACGGACGCGGCATTCCCACCGACATCCACGAAGAAGAAGGCGTCTCCGCCGCCGAAGTTGTGCTGACCCGCCTCCACGCCGGCGGAAAATTCAACCAGAACTCCTACAAGGTGTCCGGCGGCCTGCACGGCGTCGGTGCCGCCGTCGTCAACGCCCTGTCGGAATGGATGGAAGTCCGCATCTGGCGCAACGGCCAGGAACACAAGATCCGCTTCCAGCACGGCGAACCGGACGGCCCGTTGGAAATCGTCGGACCGGCCGATCGCGGCAATGGTACCGAGGTCACGTTCAAGGCCAGCCCGGCCACTTTCACCAAGACCGATTACGACTTCGCGCTCCTCGAACGGCGGCTGCGGGAACTGGCGTTCCTGAACTCCGGCATGACGATCGTGCTGCGTGACGAACGCCACGCCCCGGCGGTCGAAAACACGATGCGCTACGACGGCGGGCTGGTGGCCTTTGTCGATTGGCTGGACCGATCCAAAAAGCCCGAGTTCAACCCACCGATCAACCTGCGCACGCCGGAAGATCAGGCCGGCATCCGGGTTGAATTCGCGCTGACCTGGAACGACAGCTTCCACGAGACGATGCTGTGCTTCACCAACAACATCCCGCAGCGCGACGGCGGCACCCATCTGGCGGGGTTCCGTCAGGCACTGACCCGCGTGGTGTCGAAATACGCGGAAAGCATGGGCAAGAAAGACAATCTCGGCCTGGTCGGCGAAGACATGCGCGAAGGCATGACCGCCGTGCTCTCGGTCAAGGTGCCCGATCCCAAGTTCTCCTCCCAGACCAAGGACAAGCTCGTCAGCTCCGAAGTGTCCCCGGTCGTGCAGGCCGCGGTGGCCGACGCCGTGTCGCATTGGTTCGAAACCCATCCGAAAGAGGCAAAGCTCGTCATCCAAAAGGTGATGGACGCTGCCGCCGCCCGCGAAGCTGCCCGTAAGGCGCGCGAACTGACGCGGCGCAAGGGCGTGCTTGATGTGTCCACCCTGCCGGGGAAACTGGCCGACTGTCAGGAACGCGACCCCGCCAAGTGCGAAATCTTCATCGTCGAGGGTGACAGCGCCGGTGGTTCCGCCAAGCAGGGCCGCGATCGCAAGTTCCAGGCCATCCTGCCGCTGAAGGGGAAGATCCTGAACGTCGAACGCGCCCGCTTCGACCGTATGCTTTCCAGCGAAATGATCGGCACGCTGATCACTGCCCTGGGCACCGGTATCGGCCAGGGCCCGGTCGAACAGGGTGGCTTCGACGCCGGCAAGCTGCGCTATCACCGCATCGTCATCATGACCGACGCCGACGTCGACGGGTCCCACATCCGCACGCTGCTGCTGACCTTCTTCTTCCGTCAGATGCGCGAATTGATCGAGCGCGGGCATCTCTATATCGCCCAACCCCCGCTGTACCGCGCCAAGCGCGGCAATGACGAGCGTTACCTCAAGGATGACTCCGCCATGGAAGTCTTCCTGCTGGACAAGGCACTCGGTGACGCGCGTCTTACCTATTCCGACGGCACCGTGCTCGAAACCGACGAATTGCGCGACGAAGTGCGCCTGCTGCGCGAAGCGACGATGAACCTGCGCCGCCTGTCATCGGTCATCCCGATCGCGCTTTTGGAACAGGCCGCTATCTCCGGCGTGCTCAACTCCAACATCGACCGCGCCCTTGCCGCCGCGCCGAACTTCGCGGCTCGGCTGAACGCGGTTTCACTGCCGACCGAACGCGGCTGGGTCGTCAGCGCCGATGCCGGCCTGACCCTGTCGCGCACCGTGCGCGGCGTGGCCGAACGCTACGCCCTCGACCCTTCGGCGTTGCGTAGTGCTGAGGCGCGTTGGCTGGCCGAACGGTCGGAAATCCTGGCCCGCAAGTTCGCCGAACCGGCCAAGCTGAAGCTCGACTCGCAGGAACCGACCGTCGCCGGCCCGGCCTCGGCGTTTGAACGTATGATCGCTCACGGGCGACGCGGCCTGTCGATCCAGCGCTTCAAAGGCCTGGGAGAGATGAACCCGGATCAGCTTTGGCAGACCACGCTGGACCCGGCGATCCGCACCATGCTGCAAGTCAAGATCGGCGACAGCGAAGACGCCGCGCAGGTGTTCAGCACCCTGATGGGCGATGTGGTAGAGCCGCGGCGCGACTTTATCGTCGGCAACGCGCTGAAAGTCGCGAACCTCGACGTTTAAAACGAATGCGCCCCAAACCCCGGTGTCGGGAGTTGGGGCGCTTTCGGTAACCCGGCGCAGGATGCGCCATGGCCTCTCCCGCAAGCGGAAGAGGCTGCTGGTCGCTGCTTATTCGGCGGCGAGCTGTTGGTTCTTGTTCATGTAGCGAACGCTGACCGGGGTGTTGGCCTCGAACGGGCTTTGCAGGCCCAGTTCCTTCGCGATCTCGCGCACCGCCGGGAAGACTTCCTGGCCCAGCAGACGAATGCAGGTCATGGAATCCTGGTGGGTCACGTTCCCGTCGTTCGCCCAGAACGACAGAATGCCCGGACGGGTCTCTTCCAGCAGCAGCTTGATCTTCGCGATCACCTGCTTCGGCGTGCCGGCGATGACCATCAGGTCTTTCAACTGCTGCTCGATCGCCGGGCGATAGCGCGGGCTCGTCGAACGCCCCGTCGAGAATTCCGCAAAGGCTCGGCGGTTTTCCGGGCTGCCGTAACCGGCCGGCGTGCTCCAGACGGGATGCGCGAGGCCGGTGAATTCACCCTGCATCCACATGAACTGACGAGCGTTTTCCAGCGCCTTTTCTTCGGTCTCGGCGACATGGATCTGCTTGAGCAGGCCATGATATTCCGGTCCGCCCTTGATGCCGACTTCGGCTGCGGCCTTGTCGTACATGTCCCAGATCTGCCGTGTGCGTTCGACCGGCGTATTCAGCGCGATGTAGGGATACCCGTTCTGGGCGGCCCAAACGATGGTTTCCTTGCTGATGACGCCGGGGATCCAGATGCGCGGATGCGGCTTTTGCATCGGCACGGCCCAGGGGTTCACGACGCGCTGCTGATAATGCGTGCCTTCCCAGCGGAACGGGCCGGGCTGGGTCCAGGTCTTGATGATCAGATCGTGCGCTTCCTGGAAGCGTTCCCGGTTGAACGCCGGGTTCACGCCGTTCGCCAGCTGCTCCTGCCCGCCACCGCGGACGAAGCCGGACACCAGGCGTCCCTTGGACACCATGTCGATCATCGCCAACTCTTCCGAGAGCTGCACCGGGTTTTCCCAGAGCGGCAGCGGATTGCCGAGCATGACGATTTTGACGCGCTTGGTTGCGGCGGCAAGCATGGCGGCGAACATGTTGGCGCGCGCCTGCATGCAGAACGGCGCATTGTGATGTTCGTTGAGCATGATGCCATCGATGCCGACTTCCTCGGCGTAGATGTACTGCTCCAGATACTCGTTATAGAGCCGGCTGCCCTCGTTCGAGTTGAAGTTGGAGTTCGGGAACATCAGCGCGGTTGCGCCATAGTCCAGGCCGGCCTTCGCGTCGTAGGCCGACATGGGCTGTTCGGTGAAATACATCAGATGCATGGGTTTGTTCTCCCTGTACCGGTTTTAGCGGTTGGCTATGACGCCACGAATTGCGTGATCAGCTTGGCGACGGCGGCCGGCTGATCCATTTCCGCGCAATGACCGCACTCGGCGACGACGGTCATGGTCGCGTTGCGCAGGGCCTTGGCATAGACGTGGCTGGCGCTGATCGGCACGATACGATCGTCGTCGCCGTGGATGATCAGGGCCGGGCTTTGCACGCCGCCCAGGAGATGCGGCAAGGTCTGGCTGTACATGTATGGCTTCCACGCAGTGCGGAAGCTCATTTCCCGGCAGAGGTCCCAGGCTTCGAGCTGATCGATGGAAACGTCACCGTAGATCGCGGTGAACGCCGCTTCGTTGTGGAAGCCCATCCTGGGGTAATCGAGATAGGACAGCAGTGCCTGATCGGTGATGTAGCCGTCGGGCGGGTTGATGCCCATCGACCCGACCAGCACCAGTCGACGATATTGGGTCGGCGCAAGGCTGGCCATTTCCGCGGCGATCCAGCCGCCGAAGCCCAGACCGACCAGCGACGCATCACTGACCCCAAGCCCGGTCAGCAGCCACGCGTTCATGGCGGCGATGTCGCGCGGGTGGCGCATCCATTCCGCCCGTTCCGACTTGCCCCAACCCGGATGGTGGGAAACGATGACGTCGAATTTCTCCGCGAGGGCATCGTAGAAGGCCAAGCTGTCGGGTGTACCGATATCGCGATGCAGCACCAGCACAGTGGGCCCGCTGCCCGCGCGCTTGAAGAACATCTTGGTGCCGGCAATATCCTTGGTTGCTTCTGTCCAGGCGACGGTCATTCCACTTTCCTCGCGTTTATTCTCGCGCCACTCTACTCGCCAGTACGATTTCTTGTCGAGTGTTCGGCCAACCATCCGTCCAGCGCCGCCGGATCGTCCCAGGCAAGGCGCACGCCGACAACCGTAACCTGATCGCGGATGTCCGGCGGCAGGCGAACGGCGTCCTTTGGCGTGGTGGCCAGTAGCGCGTTGAATTCCTTGGCCTGACCCACCAAAGAGTCCAATTCCTTTCGGCTGAAGGCGTGGTGGTCGGGGAACGCGACGCGCGCAACCAAGCGGATTCCGGCATCTTGCAGCGGCATGAAAAATTTGTCGGGTGACGCAATGCCCGCGAAGGCGACGACGTTGTGGCCGCGCAGGTCCTCGATTTGCGGCCCTTGCACAAGGCGGGCACCCAGCACGGGCAACCCTGGGGGCAGTTGCCGCAGCGCGAAAGTCAGGTCGGTGCCGATCAGGACCGCGGCCTGACAGCGGGCCGCGCCGACCGAGACCGGTTCGCGCAGCGGACCTGCCGGCAGCACCCGTCCGTTACCGAAGCCGGTATTGCCGTCGATCACCAGCAGAGACAGCGTCTTGACCAGCGTGGGGTTCTGCAACCCGTCGTCGAGCAGAAGGACCTCCGCGCCGGTGGCGATGGCGGCCTTGGCACTGGCGGCGCGGTTGGCCCCGATCCAGGTGGGCGCGACGCGCGCCAGCAGCAGCGCCTCATCCCCCACTTGCTCGGCGCTGTCGCCGAGACCGACACGATGCGGCCCCTGGATGGACCCGCCATACCCTCGCAACAGCACATGCACCGCCCGACCCTGAGCGGTCAGGCGTTCCGCCAGATCCAGCGCAACCGTGGTCTTGCCCGCCCCGCCGACGGTGACGTTGCCGCAGCAAATCACCGGCACCGGCGCCCGCCAGCCCGTGCGCGCCACGCGACGCCGAGTGACGGCCGCGACGAGGCACGACGCAGGAGACAACAACCGAGGCAGCCAGCCGTCCCGCAGCCAGAACGCCGGCGCGCGCATCAGCGCAGACTCGCGAGCAACGCGGTCGCGGTTTCCGCCGGCAGTCCTTCATGTCCGCCGATGATCGCGGCGGCTCTTTGTCCCATTGCGATCCCACGCGCGGGATCGCGCAGCAGAGACCCGACACTCTCGGCCAGCGACGACGCGTCGTTGACGACAATCACCGCGTCCGCCGAACGCAACAGCGCGTGATGGTCGGTGAAGTTGCCGGTATGCGGCCCGGTCAGGATGGCGCAGCCCAGACGCGCGGGTTCCAGAGGATTCTGCCCGCCGCCGGGCGGCGGCAGGCTGCGGCCGACAAAGACAATCGGGGCCAGGCGAAACCACAGCCCCAATTCCCCCAGCGTATCGGCAATCCACAACCCGCCCGCGGGCGGCGCGTCACCGGCCGCGCGCCGCGGCGCGTCGCCCAGTTCGCGCGCGATGGCGGAACCGCGATCCGGGTGACGCGGGGCAATGATCGTCAGCAACCCCGGATGATCGACCGCCAGCCGCCGGTGCGCGTCGGCGATCAATGCCTCCTCGCCCGGATGCGTACTGGCCGCCAGCCAGACCGGCCGATCGCCGATCCGCGCGCGCAAGGCATCCAGTTCCGCGGTGTCGGCGGGCAGCGGCGGTGCCGCGAATTTCAAATCGCCGGCGCGGATAGCCGAACGCCCGCCGAGGTCGCGCAGGCGTTGGGCATCCTCCTCGCTGCGCGCGCGGATCGTGTCAAAGGCGCTCAGCAGGCGTTCGGCCGCGCGCGGTGCGCGCCGCCACCAGGCGAAGCTGCCGGCTGACATGCGCGCGTTGATCAGCATCAGAGGAATGCCGCGCCGCCGACAGGCCGCGATTCGATTCGGCCAAAGCTCGCTTTCCACGAAACAGGCCGCGTCCGGCTTCCAATGGTCCAGGAACCGCCTGACCCAGGCGGGCACGTCCAGCGGGGCGAATCGATGGACGACATGCCGTTCCAGCCCCAACCCCGGCAGGCGTCGCCCGAGCAGTTCGGCGGAGGTCACGGTGCCGGTGGTCAGCAGCACGGTCATCATCGGCGCCTGTCGGTGCAGTTCGACGAGCACAGGCAGGATCGACTCGGTCTCGCCCACGCTCGCCGCGTGCATCCACAGTACCCGCCCAACAGGCCGAGGCTCGTGGTCGATCCCCCGGCGTTCGGCAAGCCGAACGGCGATTTCCTTGTTACCCCGAGCGCGCATCCGCAAATACGGGCGCAACGCGGGTGCGATCAGGGTCGCAAGAATGGCCCAGGCGGCATGGATCATCGCGCGCACAACCGATCGGCTTCGGCCAGCGCCTGGTTCAACGCCGCTTCAATCGCCGGAAGCGTCGCCTCCCACGCGTCGCGCGGTACCCGCACCGGCGCGCCGCACACCATGAAACCGCGCCCGAAGGGCAGCGGGATTGCCATCCGGTCCCATGTGCCCAGCACGATGCGATGTGTCGAACGGGCGGCGCAGGGCAGCACCGGCACCCCCGCCAGGGCCGCCAGTTGCGCCACGCCCGGAGCCGGGCTGTGGCGCGGCCCACGCGGCCCATCCGGGGTAATGCCGATATGGTCGCCCTTTTTCAGCAGTGCCAGCAGTGTTCGCAGCGCCGCCGGCCCGCCGCGCGAGGAGGACCCGAGTACCGGCTCGATCCCGAAGCGGCGCACGACCTCTCCGATAAAGCGCCCGTCGCGATGCCGGCTGACCAGCGTGTGAATAGGCACCCGCCGATAGGATGGCCGACCGTCGGCGATCAGGGACAAAGCCGGCATCAGCGGCAGGCATTCGTGCCAAAAGGCGAATACGGCGGCCTGGCCGGCGCCGATGGTGTCGAAATGCCCGTCGCCCACCAGCGTCCAGCGCGTGGTACGCAGGGCGAAGTGCAGGTATCGGCCCAGCAATCGAGCGAGCAGGCCCTGAACGAAGTCGGATCGGAACAGCGCTTTCACGTGGTCTGTTCCCCCATGCCGACGACGACCGACCGATAGTGGGAAAAGACGGGCGACATACGCCGCGCGGGTAGCACGCGCGGACGGGTGCGGAAAGGCCGGAGCGTTTTCGTCCGCGCGCTATCGCGGTTCGATCAGCGGCACCAGATGGGACAGAAAGGTCTCGGCGCAGGCGCGCCAGGAATATCCCTCCGCATGGCGACGACACGCATCGCGGTCCGCATCCAGCGCGTCCAACGCCGCCTGCCGTAAGTCGGTGTTCACTGCCCCGATTTTGCCGTCGGCACCCGCCAGAACGTCTTTCGGGCCGGTGACCGGGAATGCCGCCACCGGCGTGCCGCAGGACAGTGCTTCCAGGATCACCAGGCCGAACGTGTCGGTCAGGCTGGGGAACACGAAGACATCCGCGCCGGCATAGGCCTGCGCGAGTTCGGCGCCGAAGCGCGGGCCGGTGAAGGTCACGTTCGGATAAGCGCGTTGCAGCGACGCCAGTTGCGGCCCGCCGCCCACCACGACCTTCGATCCCGGCAGGTCCAGGTCGAGAAACGCGCCGATGTTCTTTTCCACCGCGACGCGGCCGACATAGATGAATATCGGTCGCGGCAGGTCCCAGGCTTCTCGCGGTTCGGTGCGGAACAGGTCGAGGTCCACGCCGCGCGACCACGCACGGATATTGCTGAAGCCGCGCCCGCTCAGTTCGTCGCGCAATGACTGCGTGGCGACCATGGTGCCCTGTCCGGCGCCGTGGAAGCGGCGCATCCAGGCATAGATCGGGCGCACGGGAATACCGGTGCGAGCCTTCACATACTCCGCGAATCGGGTGTGAAAAGCGGTGGTGAAGCGAAATCCGGTGCGCTTCGCCCAACGTCGCGCCGCGATGCCCAGGGGGCCTTCGGTGGCGATGTGCAGGGCGTCGGGCTGGAATGCCTCGATCATCCGGACCAGCCGCCGACGCGGCAGCACCGACAGGGAAATGTCGGGATAGGTCGGGCAGGGGAAGGTACGGAAGCGGTCGGGACCGATCACCTCCACCACATGACCCATGTCGCGAAGTTCGCCGACAACGGTCGTGAGCGTGCGTACCACGCCGTTGACCTGCGGCTTCCAGGCATCCGTTACGATCAGGATGCGGTGGGATGGCGCGGGCGGCAGCATGTCGTCGCCTGTGATCTCGAGGAGTGGTGTATGATCAGGCAGGTTGCGGAACCCCGACCTGACGCGGTGCAAGAAACGACAGGCGGTTCAGTGCCGCCCAGTCGATCAGTTCCAGCCGACCGTCGTGATGCTCCACCAGGGCGGTGCAGCTTTCCACCCAATCGCCGGTGTTCAAATACAATATGCCTTCGATCTCGCGCATTTCCGCGTGGTGGATATGGCCGCACACGACGCCGTCGAAGCCGCGCCGACGGGCTTCGGAGGCCAGGGCGGTCTCGAAACGGTCGATCGCCTTCACGGCTTCCTTGACCTGACGTTTCAGCCACGCCGACAACGACCAGTAGGGATAGCCCAGCCAGCGGCGCGCGACGTTGAACCAGCGGTTCATGACCAGCGCGACCGTGTATGCCCAGTCGCCGAGAAGCGCGAGGAACTTGGCGTAGCGCACGACGCTGTCGAACTCGTCGCCATGCATGACCAGCAGACGCTTGCCGTCGGCGGTCGTGTGTTCGGCGTCCCGCTTCAGGCCGATGCCGCAGATTTCCAGGCCGATCGGCAGCCAGTTGCGGAACATCTCGTCGTGGTTGCCCGGGATATACGTGACCGACGCGCCGGAACGCGCCATGCGGACGATCTGACGCAGAACCTCGTCATGGGATTCGTCCCAGTACCAGGATTTGCGCAGGCGCCAGCCGTCGATAATATCGCCGACGAGATAAAGATGTTGGCACGATGTCTGGCGGAGAAACCCAGCCAGAAAATCGCCGCGACAGCCGCGAGTCCCCAAATGCGTGTCCGAAATGAACACGGATCGGAAGGTGGTCGGCGCGCGAAGGGGGGCCATGGCGTTCATGTCGGGCGGAGCCAATACGATGTTCTTCGAGCCGCGTAAGTGAAGATTACATGACCCAGGTTTAATCCGGCTGATCTGCTAAAGTATTCTTTCAGTCATTCAACCGTCATGCATTTGACATCGATTGCCGCGAAAAGGGCCGTTTCTTCACCTGGGGACACGTCCGATTCACATCGTTCGGCACCGGTCATGATCGTCATCTTCAACCCCGTCGCGGGGCGGCGGCGCGCGCACTTGCTGTGGCGCGTGCTGGATATCCTTGTCGCCAATGGAGTCCGCCTCGATCTCGCGGAAACCCAGCGCGCCGGCCATGCGGAGGAACTCGCGCGCGACGCGGTCAGGCGCGGCGAAGCCCTGGTTGTCGCGGCCGGCGGCGACGGCACGATAGCCGAGGTCGCCAACGGCCTGATCGGTTCCAATGTTCGGCTGGGGGTGATCCCCCTCGGCACCGCGAATGTGTTGGCGCACGAGCTGGGCCTGCCGTTCGCCCCCAAGGCCGTTGCCGCCGCGCTCGCCTTCGGGCGCACCCAGGTCCTGTGGCCGGGCCAGGCGCATGGCGGCGACGGCGATCGGCTGTTCGTGCAGATGTTGGGCATCGGATTCGACGCCCATGTCGTTCACCATCTGCCGTTTGGTTTGAAAAAGGCGCTGGGCAAGGGGGCCTACGTCCTGCAATCCCTGCGCGAAACCGTGCGCTATCGCTTTCCGGTCGTGCGGGTGCGAATCGACGATACCGAAACCGAAGCCGCCAGCGTCATCGTCAGCAAAGGCCGTTTGTACGGTGGGCGCTTCATCCTGGCGATGGACGCACAACCGCATGAGCCCGGATTCTCGGTCGTGTTGTTCGACCATGCCGGGCCGAGCGCGGCGATGATGTATGGGGCGGCGCTGCCGGTGAACCTGCTGGGGCGTGCTCCCGGCGTCAGGCACATCCGTGCCAACCGCATCGACTTCATGGGTAACGCGCGCATCCCCGTGCAGTCCGACGGCGACGCCGCCGGACACACACCCTTATGGGTCGGAGATGCGGCCGGGCCGATCAACATCGTGATCGGCTGAGGTCGATCAGTCCTCCGACAGCGCCTGATCCAGATCGGCGATCAGATCGGCGGCCGTTTCCAGGCCGATCGACAGACGGATCACATCCGGACCGGCCCCGGCGGCGACGCGCTGTTCCTCGGTCAACTGCCGGTGGGTCGTGGAAGCCGGATGCAGGATCAGGCTGCGCGTGTCGCCGATATTCGCGAGGTGGGAGAAGATGCCCACCTTCTCCACAAGGCGCAGCCCGGCTTCGTAGCCGCCCGTCACGCCGAACGTGAACACCGCGCCGGCCCCCTTGGGCATGTACTTTTGTGCGAGGGCGTTGTACTGGCTGGTCGGCAGCCCGGCATACGACACCCATGCCACGCGCGGGTGCGTCGACAGGAACTCCGCCACCGCCTGCGCGTTGGCGCAATGGCGTTCCATCCGCACATGCAGGGTTTCGATGCCGGTGATCGTCAGGAACGCGTTCATCGGTGCCATCGACGGGCCGTAATCGCGCAGCGCCACCGCGCGGGCTTTGGTGGTGAAGGCGAAGTCGCCGAAATTCTCGTAGAAGCGCAGCCCGTGATAGGCGGGCTCCGGCTGAGTCATCGACGGGAATTTGTCGTTCTGGCCCCAGTCGAACTTGCCCGATTCGACCACGATGCCGCCCATCGAGTTGCCGTGGCCGCCCAGGAATTTCGTGGTGGAGTGCGTGACGATATCCGCGCCCCATTCGAATGGGCGGCACAGGAACGGCGTCGCCAGGGTGTTGTCGACGACCAGCGGGATTCCCGCCTCGTGCGCGATATCGGCGATCGCCTTGATATCGACGATGACGCCACCGGGATTGGCCAAACTCTCGATAAAAATCGCCTTGCACTTCGGTGTTAGCGCTCGGCGGAAATTCTCGGGGTCCAGCGGATCGACGAAATGGCAGTGCCAACCCAGCTTCTTGAACGACAGGCCGAACTGCGTCAGCGATCCGCCGTACAAGGCGCGGGATGCCAGGAATTCATCGCCCGGCTCCAGCATGGTCGCGAACACCAGGAACTGCGCCGCATGCCCGGATGCGGCCGCGACCGCCGCGCGCCCACCCTCCAGGCTCGCGATCCGCTCTTCCAAGACCGACACCGTCGGGTTGGTCAGGCGGGAGTAGATATAGCCGAAGTTGTGCAGGTTAAACAGCGACGCGGCATGGTCGGCGTCGTCGAAGACATAGGCCGTGGTCTGATAAATCGGCGTGGAGCGCGCGCCGGTCGTCGGATCGGGGGAAGCGCCCGCATGCACCGCCCGCGTTTCGAACCCATACGTTATGTTGGTCGTGGGCAGCGGGCGCGGCTTCGTTCCGCGGTTGGTCGGCGGCTGCGACGGGCGGTTGCGGATGATGCCGGAGTTCACGCCGCTCCAGGACAGCTCACCACCCAGACGACCGTATTCGATCTTCGGGCAGCGGTTCATCACGACTTCCAGTCCGGCGGCCTCCCCGATCTCCGCCGCGGCGTCATTGCGCACGCCAAGCTGCATCCAGACGATCTTCGCGCCGATGGCGATGGCGTCCTCGACGACCTGGATCACCTGGTCGGAGGCGCGGAACACATCGACCATGTCCACGGGATCGGGGATGTCGCGCAGCGAGGCGTAGACCTTTTCCCCCAGCTGCTCGGTCCCGGCGGTGCCGGGGTTCACGGGGATCACCCGATACCCTTTGCCCTGCAAATACTTCATCACGAAATAGCTGGGCCGGTTCCAGTTGGAACTGGCGCCGACCATGGCGATGGTGCGCACACTCGACAGAATGCGGCGCAGCTTTGCGTCGGTGTAGGGAATGGGGTCGAGTGCTGACATCGGTCGCTCCTGCTGGTCCGGATGGGGATCGGCCGGGGAACAGCTAATGCGGCGACGGTCGGCGCGCAATGCACCCGGGCGACAGGCATGAAAAATCCCGCCGCCATCGCTGGCGGCGGGATTGGTCGGGGTAGCGGATCGGTCAGCGAGTCTGTTGGATCGCCGACAAGATCCAGTTGCCGCCGCGGGACCGGACAAAGGTCCAGATTTCCGTGGCCATGGTGCGCTGCGTCGGGTTGCCGTCGACCACGCGACCGGCCTGGTCATAGGTGCAGTCGATCATCGAGAAGCGCATCGCCACGGTGGCGTATTCGCGTCCCTGTTCGGCCCAGGCTTCCGCGAGATCGCCCGATTCCAGGCGCACGTCGGTGACCTGATTGCGCTGACCGCGGCTCGCGAGCTCCGACAGCTGCTCGGTGAAGTAGCTGATCATTTCCGGTGTCGCCACGGCGCGCATGGCGTTCAGGTCCTGCGCGCTCCACGCCGCCTGGGCACCCTTCAGGATTTGCTCGAACGCCTGATAGTCGGGCGCGGTGATCGCAACCGGGGTAAGGCCACCCATGGGGGATACGCCGCCGCCGCCACCCTGCATCGGACGCTGCGCGGGCTGCGCATCAGGCGTGAACATCGCCGGACCGCCGGCCATCGCCGGGGTCGGACGACGCGCGCCCATGAACAGGCGAACCAGCAGCCAGCCCAGGCCGACGACCAGACCGATTTGCAGCAGCAGGCCAAGGAAGCCGATGCCGCCCAGGCCACCGCCCATGAAGCCATGGCCGAACAGCAGTCCGCCGATACCGACGCCGATCAATCCGCCCATCATGCCGGACATGAACGAGGAGCGCGGCTGCATCGGCGCGGCCGCCGCCGGGGCATGCGGTGCCGCCGACGGAGCGGGTTGCGTCATCGACCTTTGCATCGGCTGCGCCGTTCCCGGCGCGGTGTTCGTCGAAGGCGGCGCGGAATGCGTGTTGCTGCCGCGGCTGCCCGAAGATGTGCTGCCGCCGACGCGCGCCTCTGCCAGGCCTGGGGCCAGGGCGAGTGTCAGCGCGGCTGTCGCGGCGAGAAAGTAACCTGTGCGCTTCATGGCGTTTGCTCTTTTGATTCGTGAAACCGAGGCGAATATGGTGAAGCAAACGCGGTTTGAACAGAGGGGGGAAAAGGCGCGGTTTCCTACGCGCCCGCGAGTGTCATCCCCTCGATCCGGATCGTCGGCGCGTCGGTCCCGCGGCGAAATGTAAGGTCGTTCGCCGGCGTCAGATGAGCGAACATTTCCAACAGGTTGCCGGCCACCGTGATCTCCGCGGCAGGCTCCGCCAGGGCACCGTCGCGGATCACGAATCCGGCCGCGCCGCGGCTGTAATCGCCCGTGATTCCGTTCACGCCCATGCCGATCATTTCGGTTATATATAAACCAAATTTAATATCGGCAATCAGCGCGTCCGGCCCGATCACGCCCGCCGCCATGTAGACATTCGTGGCGGAAGGCGAGGGCGGGCCGCTGGTGCCGCGCGCGGCGTGTCCGGTCGACGCCAGACCAAGCTGGCGGGCGGATCGGGAGTCCAACAGCCAGGTCGTCAGCACCCCGTCCTCGATCAGCGCGCGCGCCTGAGTCGGCGTGCCTTCACCGTCGAACATCTTCGAACGCGCCCCGCGCACCCGGCGCGGGTCGTCATGAATGAACACGCCTGCGGGAAAGATGCGCATGCCCATCTTGTCCTTCAGGAAGCTGGTGCCCCGGGCGATACCGGAACCGTTGATGGCGCCGGTCAGATGGCCCACCAGCCCGCCGGCGACACGCGGATCGAACACGATCGGCACCTTGCCGGTTTGCGGCCTGATCGGGTTCAGGCGACGCACCGCGCGTTCCCCGGCGTTGTGCCCGATGACGGCGGGATCGTCGAGATCGGCCAGGTGAATCACCCCGTGATAGTCATAGTCCCGCTGCATATCGGTGCCGGAACCGGCGAGTGCTGTGGCCGAGATCGAATGGCTGGTGCCCACGCGCCGCCCGGCGAAACCGGCGGAGGTGACCAGCAGCACTTCCGTGCGGCCATACCCCGCGCTCGCGCCTTCGGAGTTCGTCACGCCCTTGACCGCCCGCGCCGCGTCCTCCGCGATCGCCGCTCTGCTCAGCAACTCCTGCACCGACGCCTCCACCGGGTCTTCCAGGTCCAGCGTATCCGGTGCCGGCGGCCCGGCGGTTTCTGCAAGGCCGATCCACGGGTCTTCCGGCACGACCTTGGCCATCGCCACCGCGCGTTCGGCCAGCGCGGCAAACCCGGTCGGGTCGATGCTGGTGGCGGACACGATGGCGGAGTGTTGGCCGATGAACACGCGCAGGCCGACATCCTGACCTTCGGAACGCTCGACATGCTCCGTTTGGCCCAGCCGTCTTTCGACCGACAGCGATGTGCCGGCGACCAGCACGGCGTCGGCGGCGTCGGCACCGGCCTTGCGGGCATGGGCGATCAGATCGGCCAGACGATCGAGATGGTTCATGGTACGATGTCCTATGCCGCCAGCATGTCGGCGATCGCGGCGAGGCCGGGAACCCGATCGGCCGGGCCCATCGCCGCCAAAGTGGGTTTCGCGCGGAAATGGCGCGCGGCGGCGCGCTGAATGTCTTCGGGCATGACGGCGTTGATTTTGGCGACGGTTTCCGCCGCCGGGATCACCCGATTGAACACCTGAAGCTGGCGCGCAAGCTGTTCGCACCGGCTGCCGGTGCTTTCCAGCGACATCAACAGCGACGCCTTCACCTGCGCGCGGGCGCGGTGCAGTTCGGCCTCGGTTACCTGCGACTGCACCTTGCGCAGTTCTTCAAGCGCCACCGGCATAAGCTCCGCCGCCTCGCTTTCGCCGGTACCGGCGTAGATGCCGAAGATGCCGCCGTCGCTGTAGGGCGCGCAGAAGGAGTAGATCGAATAAACCAGTCCGCGCTTTTCGCGAATTTCCTGGAACAGCCGCGACGACATGCCGCCGCCCAACAAGGTGGAGAGCAGCAGGCTGGGATAATAATCGCGATCGCCGTACCCGACCGACGGAAATCCAAGCACAATATGCACCTGGTCGAGGTCGCGGGCCTCTCGGAATTCGCCGCCGCGGTACACCGCGTCGGTCATCGGGGGCGGCGGTTCGGCCGGCAGATCGGCGAAATGCTTGCCCACGAGGTCGAGAATGTCGTCGTGCTGAAGGTTCCCGGCCGCGGCGATCACGACGTTGGAATGCGCATAATGCCGCTTCATATAGCCCGTCAGCAACGAACGCGGCATCGACTTGATGCCTTCCTCCGACCCCAGCACCGGGCGGCCGAGGGACTGCGACGGGTAAGCGACCTCCTGGAAGTGGTCGAAGATGATATCGTCCGGCGTGTCGTTGGCCTGCCCGATTTCCTGCAGGATCACGCCGCGCTCGCGCTCCAACTCCTCCGGCTCGAACGTCGAGTGAGTCAGGATGTCACCGATGATGTCCGCGCCCAGCGCGGTGTCTTCCTTCAACACCTTGACGTAGTAGGCGGTCTGCTCTCGCGCGGTATAGGCGTTGATGTGGCCGCCCACGGCTTCGATCTCTTCCGCGATCGCGGCGGCGGTGCGGCGTTCCGTGCCCTTGAACGCCATGTGTTCCAGGAAATGGGAGACCCCGTTTTCCTCGGCTGTCTCGTGCCGCGAGCCGGTGCCGACATAGGCGCCGAACGAGACGGTCTCGACGCGGTCCATGCGTTCCGTGACGACGGTCAGGCCGGAGGGCAGTCGGGTCAGTTGGATGGGGTCGGTCACGGTGCGGATGGTTCCTTCAGGGCGGCGGGTCAGAAAGCGACTGTAGCATAACTGTGACGCGGACGCGCCACGGCAAGCGTTCAGCCGCCGTTTCGTCCGATCAGGGCGCGCACATTCGCCTGAACGGCGGCGATATCGTTGGGCAGAACGACAAAGCGCTCCTCCCGCTCGAACAAATCCGCCATGCGCGGCGGCAATGCCGGGCGGGTACCGGTGGCACGCTCCATGGCATCGGGGAACTTCGCGGGGTGCGCGGTGGCCATGGCAATCGTCGGGATGGCGTAGGCCGGAGGTTGCGCCCGCGCGGCGGCAATGCCGATGGCGCTGTGCGGATCGGCCAGATAGTCGCAGGCCTGATGCAGCCGGCGAATCTCCGCCTCCGTCCCGGGATCGTCCAGCCGGAACCCGTGAAACAGCGCGCGGGCGCGGTGCCACACCGGTTCGGCCACCGCCATCCGCCCGGTTTCGCGAAAGCCCGTCATGGTCGCCGCCGTCCGCGCCGGGTCGCGGTCCAAAAGTTCAAACAACAACCGCTCAAAGTTAGAGCTGACCTGAATATCCATGCTCGGCGACAGCGACGGTTCCACCGGAACCATCGACATGTCGTTGGCATTCAGGAAACGGGTCAGGATATCGTTGCGGTTCGACCCGACGATCAGGCGCGCGACCGGCAGGCCCATGCGGCGCGCGGCCCAAGCAGCCAGTACGTTGCCGAAATTGCCGGTGGGCACGCTGAACGCGACATCGCGGTCCGGCGCGCCCAAGGCCATCGCGGCGGCGACGTAATACGGGATTTGCGCCGCGATGCGCGCCCAGTTGATGGAATTGACCGCCGACAGATGGACCTCCTCGCGGAACGGCGCGTCGGCGAACAGCGCCTTCACCAGGTCCTGACAATCGTCGAACGTGCCCTGAATCGCGACGTTGCCCACATTGGCGGCGTGCACGGTCGTCATCTGCCGACGCTGCACCAGGCTGGTGCGTTCATGCGGATGCAGGATGACGATATCCACCCGATCGCGATTGGCGCAGGCCTCGATCGCCGCGGACCCGGTATCGCCCGACGTCGCGCCGACAATGGTCACGCGCGCGTCGCGCTGGGTCAGAACATGGTCGAACAAGCGACCCAGCACCTGCATCGCCATATCTTTGAAGGCGAGCGTCGGGCCGTGAAATAACTCCTGCACGAACAGATGGGTTTCCAACTGCACCAGCGGCACGACGGCGGGGTGACCGAAATCCGCATAGGCTTCGTGACAGATGCGCGACAGAACGTCGGCGGGAATGGCCGTACCGACAAATGGCTGCATGACCCGCGCGGCAAGCGCCGGATAGGACAGCCCACGCATGGCGCGCCAATCGGCGGCGGAAAAATGCGGCCAGGTTTCCGGCATGAACAGCCCGCCGTCCTCTGCCAGGCCGGTCAGCAACACATCGGCGAAATCGCGTGCGGGCGCCTGCCCGCGAGTGGAGATATAGCGCATGGGCACAGTTTAGCGTTTGCCCGCGCCGGGAGCGAGGGGGCGAATATTCGATGGAATCGTAACGTTATTCTCTCGGTAATCGGCCATAACATTATGAAATAGTATTGACTTCGCCCCGCCCCGGTGCTGACGTCCCGCGAAATCGAGGAGTGGCGTCATGGCGGGTCCCTATGACTGGTCGGTCAAGATCGTTCCCACGGCCGACGGCAAAAGTGTCGCGTTTCAGCCCAACCTGCCAAAGGCAAAACCGGGCGATACGCTGTACGTCCAAAACACGGCCAGCACCGATACCGTCGTGTGGCGGAACGACACGGCATCCGTTCAGCAGCCCTGGCTTATCTCGGTCGTGCCGACCCCGCCCGCGGGCGTGACCGTCCCGGTCAATGCCCCGCTGTGCGACCCGATCCCGCCCAATGCACCCTCCAGCGTGCAATATGTGGTGCCGCAAGGCCTGCCCGTCGGCACGGTGCTGACCTATTGCAGCAAGAACAATCCGGCAGCCATCGGCACCATGACCATCGCCGCGATCTGATCGCGACTTTCAGCGGCCAGGAGGATCCCACCATGGCGTCTCTCATCTTACGGCGTTGCCTGCTCGGCCTTGCCTTCGCGCTGATCGCGCAGATCGGTCTGGCCAACGCGCAATTCGTGGATTGCCCGCCCACGCTGGACGTCGGCCAGAAAGCCGGCGGCATCCCCGAAATCGTCAGCGACGGCGCCGGTCGCCTGCGCGGCTCGATCGTGCTGCGCAACGCCCAGGAAAGCATGCCGTCCGCAACCGCCGGAAAATGCCTGCCGCAGCTGATGCGCTTCTACCAGAAGCAGGAGCCGTCGGGCACACCCGATCCGGATGTCGTGCTGCCCCCGATGCCCGGCCCGACCCTGCGTGCGATTCTGGGCGATGTCGTGGAACTGACCTTCGTCAACCAGATCAACGTCCTGGACTACGCGGGCTCGATCGATCAGGCGGAAGAAGGCAAGACAACCGGATGCGATCGCTCCTCGACCGGCTATCCGGTTCTGCCTTCGCTCGCCAACCCCATCGTCGCGGACGTCATGCCGGACTGCTTCCACGGCTCCAGCACCGGAAATCTGCATTTCCACGGCACCCACACCAACCCGAATTCGTCCGGCGACAACGTCTTCATCGGCGTGCGCCCATCGCCGCGCGCCTCTCCGGCCCCCGGCCAACCCAGCGTGCCCCTGATCAACGACACGACCTACAAGCCCCAGTTCGACGACCTGTTCGCGCAATGCGAGCAACGGCTGCAGGCGAACAATCGCAGCCAGTGGCCGTTCAACTGGACGCAGGACATGCCCGCGAGTTGGGCGAGCTACGCCAATACGCAAAAGGCGTTGCTGCTGGCCTATGACAACGGCACCGCGCCGTTCAGCGGTCCGCCCAAGCCGATCAATCAACAGCTTTGGCCGGTCAACGCCGCGCAGATCGCCGCCAACCAATGGCCGCAATATTATATGGGCGCGTCGCCTTACTGCTTCCTGCTGCCGAAATTCCCCGGCAAGGCAACGCCCGCGCTGCGTATGGGACAGGCACCCGGCACCCATTGGTACCACGCACACAAGCATGGTTCGACCGCGCTCAATGTCTCCAACGGCATGGCCGGTGCCTTCCTGATCGAAAGCCCCGACTATGACGGCGTCCTGACCGCGCAGTACGGTTCGTCGCTCGATAAAAGCATGCTGTTCGGCTGGACCCGGCGGCAGCCCACTCTGGTGGTGAACCAGCTTGGAACAACCCCGAACCTGATGCGCGGCACGGGCAGCGGCCCGCCGGCCTTCTCGATCAACGGCCAGCAAGTGCCGAACCTGTCGATGCAGCCGGGTGAGATCAAGCTCTGGCGCATCGTCAACGCTTCCTCCATCAGCGGTTTCTATCTGACCAACCTGCCGGCCGGCTTTACCTGGCATCAGACCGCGCAGGACGGCGTGCAGTTCGACAACGCCAATTACCAGTCACGCAAGCAACGCCCGGTGTTCGTCGCGCCGGGCAACCGGATCGACCTGCTGGTCCAGGCACCCGCGGCGACCGGGACGTACGCCGTCAACGTGCAAGCCGGGGCTTCGGTTGCCGCCGCGATCGGCGGAGCTCCCGCGCCGCTGCTGAATGTGGTCGTCGCCGGCACGCCGGTGACCGGAGCATCCATCGCGTCGACCGTGCCGCCGCGTCCGCCCACGCTCAGTTTCCTGAAGGACATCACAGCCGCCGAGGTCGGCACCAACAACAAGCGCGTCCTGGTCTTCAATTCCGCCAACGTCGTGGTGGGTGGGAAACCGCAGGGCCTGACCCGTCAGCACACAATCGGCACTCAGTTGTCGCCCTATAACGGTGCCAAGTTCGATCTGCCCCCGCCGGGGGGAACCGAGCCGCTGTCGGTCACTATCGGCAAGCTGGACACCGTCGAGGAATGGACGATCTACAACACCACCACCGAAGGCGGCGGTATCGATCACCCCTTCCATATCCACATCAATCCGTTCCAGGTCACCGAAGTCTTCAGCCCGAACGCTCCGCTGGTTTACACCAACGGCCAGCTCGTGCTGGCGGACGGTAAGCCGCAGAAATTGTTCGTGGTCCAGGCCACCAAGCCCACGACCCTGCAACCCGGGCAATGCTGGCTTAATCCCGCCGACAAGACGACCTGGGCCCCCTGCAAGGCAACACCGCCGACACAGCCGGGCACAACCAATCCGCCCGTCGCCCAAACCAACATCTGGTGGGATGTCTTCCCGATCCCGGCAGCCGCGAAATCCGGCACGGTCGTCATCCCCGGCTACTTCAAAATGCGCAGCCGCTTCGTCGACTATCAGGGAACCTATGTCCTGCACTGCCACATTCTCGCGCATGAGGATCGCGGCATGATGATGAGCGTTACGGTCGGTCCAAAGCTCGCGGGTGAGATGCATCAGCACCACTAACCCCGCCGAACGGACCCCGATGTCTGTCTACGACGCGATGGCGCCAAGCTTCGATCGGCGCCGGACTCTGCCGGATGGCGTGCCCGAGAGCATACGGGCCGCCATTCTGGACGTTTGCGGCGTCGACCGCCCCCGCATTCTCGATCTCGGCGCCGGGGCGGGCCGCATCGGCCGGCCATTTGTGAACGCGAACGACGACTACACCGCCATCGACCTCTCCTTCGGCATGCTGCACGCCTTCGCCGACCGACAGTCCGCCGCTCGGCTTGTCCAGGCCGACGGCGCGCGGCTGCCGTTTCCCGACGCCTGTTTCGATGCGGTTCTGCTGGTACAGGTGCTGAGCGGCGCGCGGGGTTGGCGGCATCTGCTGACTGACGCCATCCGCGTCCTGCGCCCAACCGGCGCGCTGATCGTCGGCCGCGTCGTCGCGCCCGACGACGGGATCGACGGTCGGCTGAAATCCCGTCTGGCTGAAATCCTGGCCGATCGGGACATTCATCCCTATCGCGACAAACCGCGCGACGATGCCCTGTCCTGGCTTGCCCGCACGCTGCCCGATTGCACGACCCAAACCGTCGCGACCTGGACCGCCCAACGCACGCCCAACGCATTTTTCGAACGCCATGGCGGCGGCGCCCGGTTCTCCGTCTTGCCGGACCACGTCAGGCACGCCGCCATGACGCAACTTGCCGACTGGGCACGTTCGGTGATCGGCCCGCTCGACGCCGCCCACGCGGAACAACACACCTTCGAACTCACCGTCCACCGCCTGCAACAACGGACCACCCCCTGAATGTCCAATGCCGTGCAAAATTCCATGCTGACCGATCTCGGCCGTCGCCTCATCGGTGGCTCGATGAACGATGAGGCGCTGATGCGCGCCACCGAGGACACTCCAAACCTGGCCCTGGTCCCCTGGGCCAACGTGGTGAAGATCGGCGGCCAGAGCATCATGGATCGCGGCCGAGCGGGGTTGATGCCGGTGGTGAATGAAATCGTGGCGAATCTTGGGCGCCATCGGATGATCCTGGGCACCGGCGCGGGGACGCGCGCGCGCCACGTCTATTCCCTCGCCATCGACCTCGGCCTGCCGGTCGGCGTGCTGACCGTGCTGGGTACCGCCGTTGCATGGCAGAACGCGCAGATGCTGCAATATCTGCTCGCCAGCCATGGCATCGCGTTTCTGGAGCCGGAGGGCTTCCCCTCCATCCCGCACTATTTGATGGAGCGCGGCGCGGTGATCTGCATCGGCATGCCGCCCTATAAATTGTGGGAGCCGAACCCGGAGATCGGCAGCATCCCCCCGCAGCGCACTGACACCGGCTGCTTCCTGCTGGCGGAGGTGTTGGGTGCGCGTAAGATGATCTACGTCAAGGACGAAGACGGGCTTTACACCGACGACCCGAAGAAGAACCCGCGCGCCGAGTTCATCCCGCGCATCGGTGCCCGAGAATTGCTGAAACGCGACCTGAACGACCTGGTGGTGGAACGCGCGGTGCTGGAAATGATGTGCAACGCCCGCCAGATCAAGGAAATCCAGTTCGTGAACGGCCTGAAGCCCGGCCAGTTGACCGCCGCGCTGGACGGCGAACCGGTCGGCACAATCATCTACAACGATCTTGAGACCGGAGCAGGCGCATGAGCGGCGCGCAGCATGTCGTTTCCAGCCTGATGCGGGAATCGCTGATGGATCGCAGTGTGATCGCCCGCACCCAGGTGCCGGTGCGCGCCATCCTGCCCAAGCTGAATGTCATCCAGATCGGCGGGTTGTCGATCATGGATCGCGGCCAATCCGCCGTGTTGCCGGTGTTGGACGAGATCATCGCCAACCAGGCCGAACACACCCAGGTCGTCGGCGTCGGCCCCGGCGTGCGCGCCCGCCATATCCTGTCGGTGGGTCTCGACCTCGGCCTGCCGACCGGCGCGCTGGCCACGCTGTCGGCTAAATCGGCGGCGCAGAACGCCTATATGGTCTCCTGCCTGCTGGCCAGCCACGGCTTCGTCTATCTTGAAGCGCCGTTCATCGTGCAATTGCTGCCCGCAATGCTCGCCGCCGCGCGCGGTGCCGTGTTCAACGGCGTGCCGCCATATGACGTGTGGGAGCATCCGCCGGCCATCGGCAAGATTCCCGGCCACGGCAGCGACGCCGGTTCCTACCTCGTCGGCGAGGTGTTCGGGGCGCGCAACGTGATCCTGATCAAGGACGTCGACGGCCTGTATACCGACGACCCCAAGACCAATCCCGACGCGACCTTCATCCCCGAGATCAGGGCGGCAGACCTGATCGCCATGAAGCTGCGCACCCTGCCGATCGAGCCGGTGGTGCTGGACCTGTTGACCAAGGCCAAGCTGGTCAAATCGGTCCGGATCATAAACGGCCTGGTGCCGGGGAACCTGACGCGCGCCTTGGCCGGGGAGCCGGTCGGGTCTGTCATTCGAAGCTGACTATCGCCGCCCACGCCAGATCGCGGCGGCGTCGCCCGCGCGCCCCGTCGCGATCAGGCCAAGCTCAATCGTTGCCAGGATCGTGGCGAGTGCCGTCGGCGGTGCCGCTTCCCCGACCCACACCGCGCGCAGCATGTCGGCTGTTTCCTCTCGCGGGGTCGGTGCCTCCAACCCCTCGACCGCCGCCAGAGTCAATTCGGAGCGCGTCCCGTCCCGCCACACATGCACCGTCGCGGGTTTCAGCGGCACGCGTTCGGCCTCCCCGCCGCCACCCTTGAGAACCAGCAGCCCGGGACGCCCCATGCGTTCGGCCACGCCGAGATGCACGTCGATATAGGCGGGGTGAAAGACGCCATCGACCCCGGCCGGCGCATTGCCGAGGTTGAGCAGGCGCGCGACGGTGTTGACCGGGGAGCGTAGCCCGAACAGACGGCGCAACCCCAGCAGTTGCTCGACCGGCGGCGCCATCGCCGCCAGCGGCAGATAGGCAAACCCCCTGTCGCGGATGGCCGCGATCGCCTCGACGCGGTCCCCGCAGGCCGGAATCCCCAACGCCGCCAATCCTTGCCCCACGCCGATACCCGCGGAAAAATCGTTCGATCCGTGCATCAATACCGCGATTCCCGCCCGCCCCAGCGCAAGCGCGGCCAGCAGATACCAAGGCGCGCCGCGGGTTCGTCCCGCCCCATAGGACGGCCAGTCGAGGTCCGCGATCGGCGTGCCCTCCAGACCCAGGGCGGAGCGCGCGGCTTCGGCCATGCCGGCGATCTCGTCGGCATCCTCGCCGCGAAAGCGCAGCAGCATCATGAACGCGCCGACCTGGTGTGGATCGGCCTGACCGGCCAGGACCATGGCGAACGCCTCCCGCGCCTCCGCCCGGGTCAAGGCGCGGGAGCGTCCGGGGCCGCGCCCCAGAATGGTGACGAAACGCGCGAACGCGGCCTCGGTTTCCGGTGTATGGATCATCCCGGCGCGGTACTCCCTCGCGGGGACCCAGGGCAAGCGCGATAACGGGACGACAGGATGCGAAACCACGATGCCTTGCTGCTGATCGGACATGGTTCGGCGCGCTACCCCGATGCCGGCGCGCCCTTGCTGGCGCATGCCGCGGCCTTAAGGGCGCTTCACCCGGAGATCCCAATCGCCGTCGGGTTTCTGAACGGCGCGCCGAATGTGGGGGATGCGTTGGCGTCCCTGACCGCGCCCAAGGTGCGCGTCGTGCCGTTTTTCATGGAGGACGGCTACTTCACCCGGATCGCGGTTCCGCGCGCGTTGGCCGGCGTGTCGCGCGATCTGCGCTTTTGCCCGCCGGTCGGCGTGCATCCCGCCATGGCCGATCTGATCGCGGCCCGCGTGCGCCGAACCGTTGCCGCCGATCCGATGGATGTCGCGCTGATCCTGGTCGGCCATGGCTCCGCCCGCAATCCCGGCCAGTCCCATGCCATGGCGCGCCATATCGAGGCGCTGCGCCCCGGCTTCGCCGCCGTCCGGGCGGCGTTTCTGGAGGAAGCCCCGTCGCTGAGCGAGGTCTTGGCCGACCTGCCCGTCGGGCCGTTGGCGATCCTGGGGCTGTTCGCCAATCAGGGCTACCACATGCGAGACGACCTGCCGACCCAGCTTGCCCGCGCCGAACCGCGCGTGCCCGCGCCGCTCGACCTGGGATCGATCGCCGACGATCCGGGGATGCCGAACCTGATCCTCGATCAGGCCCGCGCGGCATAGGTGACCGACCGGGGTGACCGACCGGGCAGGGCGGTTTATCGTTTGCGCAATAATAGCGGAGGAAACGCCATGTTCGCCTATGTCGGCTGCTACACGACACCGGATCGCGACGGTCGCGGCGACGGCATCAATGCCTATCGCATCGGCGCCGATGGCGCATGGTCGCATGTTCAGCACCTCGGCGGATTGGAAAACCCGTCCTTGTTCACGCTCAATCGCGCCCGCACGCGGCTCTACTGCGTGCACGGCGGCCGCGATCGGGTCAGCGCCTTCGCCATCGACCGCGCAACCGGCAGGCTGACGCCGATCAATCATATCGATTGTCTCGGCAACAACCCCGTCGATTCCGCGTTGTCGGGCGACGAGCGCCATCTGGTGATCGGCAATTACGGCACCGGCACGGTCGCGGTCGCCCCGATCGGCGACGACGGAGAACTGCTGCCCGTCACCCAGGTCGTGACGCTGCATGGGACACCGGGGCCGGACCCGCATCATCAGGCGTCCTCGCATCCGCACGCGGTGATTTTCGACCCGACGCATCGCTATGTGATCGTTCCGGATAAGGGGTTCGATCGCACATTCCTGTTTCACTTTCATGACGGTCGGCTGACCCCGACCGAACAGGCGTACATCGATTCGCGCCGCGGCGCCGCCCCGCGTCACACGATTTTTCATCCGTCGCTGCCTGTCCTGTATGTGAACAACGAGCTCGATTCGACCGTAACGGTCTTCCGCTGGAACGGTGCGGCCACGGAGTCGCAAACCGTAACGACTATTCCCGGCGGCCATGCCGGACGCAATACCACGGCGGAAATCGCGGTGTCGCCGGACGGACGGTTTCTTTACGTATCCAATCGCGGACAGGATTCTGTAGTTCTTTATAAAATCGACCCGCTCAACGGGCACCTGACCTACGTCGAAGCCACGCCGACCGGGGGCAATCGGCCGCGTTTCTTCGCCGCCGACCCGGCTTTTCGACGCCTGTACGCGGCCAACCAGGACAGCGACGACATCGCCGGTTTCGATATCGATTCCAAAACGGGATTGCTGTCGCCGACCGGGATCGTGCTGCGAGTCGGCAGCCCGTCCGCGATCAGTTTTGTCGAAAGCACTTGATGCGATTCCGGCAAACTGCCGATACTGGGTTAATTGCATTCTGTTCACGAGGGAACCACCATGGCCAAAGCCGCCACCGGCCGGAAAACCGGCGCGAAGAAAAAAGCCGCCGCAAAGAAGCCCGTCGCGGCTGCGACCGAAAAGAAAGCCGTCGCGGCTGCGACCGAAAAGAAAGCCGCCGCGGCGGCGACGGAAAAGAAGCCCGTCGTTCCCGCCATGACGGCGGCTGCCAAAAAGCCCGCGGCCAAAAAGCCCGCCACCGCCAAGCCGACGGCAAAGGCCAAAGCGAAACCGGCGGCCGCCGCCAAAAAGGCAGCCACACCCAAGTCCCAGCCCGCAAAGGCGAAACCTGCGACGGCCAAAGCAAAGGCAAAGACCGCCGCGCCGGCCAAGAAGCCCGCCGCGCCGGCTCGCAAAACCGCGACCGCGAAGCGCGCCGCCGCCCCGCGCAAGACCAGCGCCAAACTGGCAAGCAAAGCCGGCCCGCAGGTCTTCACCGTCTCGCACCTGAACGAAGCCGACTTCAAGGCCGACGGCCTGCGCCCCTATGCCCGGTATCGCGACCTCGGCATCGCCGCCGCGACACAGGGCCTGTGCCAGGCGCATGTCATCCGCCTCGTGCCGCCCTGCACCGACGAAGTCCGCAAGCGCCATCTGCATGAACCGGAACTGCAATTGATCTACGTCCTGAAGGGCTGGATCAAGAATGAGTTCGAGGGCCATGGCGAACAGCTCATGAAAGCCGGCACCTGCTGGCTGCAACCGCCGGGCATCAAGCACACCGTGCTGGACTATTCCGACGACTGCGAAATGCTGGAAATCATCGTCCCGGCGGATTTCAAGACCATCGAACTCTGACGCCAACGGCGAACAGCGGGCCCGACGCCGACCTTCCGGTCGGGGCGGGCAGCGCGCGCCGATTTGGCGACAAGTGCCTTCCGGTTTAGCGTCCCGGCCCCAACCGTCGAATTCAGGAGGCCCCGTTGTCGACGCTGACCGGAAAGACCGCTTTTGTCACCGCCGCCGCGCAGGGCATCGGACGCGCCACCGCGCTCGCCTTTGCTGAAGCCGGCGCCACCGTCATCGCCACCGACGTGAACCTCGACAAGCTCGGCGCGATCGCCTCGGACTCGATCCGCGTCGCGCGCCTTGACGTGCTCGACAAGGATGCCGTCGCCCGGGCCGCCCAGGACGCCGGCGCGGTCGATATCCTGTTCAACTGCGCCGGCTTCGTGCACCAGGGCACGCTGCTCGACGCGACCGAGGACGAATGGTCCTTCGGCTTCGACCTCAACTGCCGATCGATGTTCCGCACCATGCAGGCTTTCCTGCCGGGGATGCTCGATCGCCGCCGGGGCGTGATCCTGAACATGGCATCCGTCGCGTCCAGCCTGAAAGGCGTGCCCAGCCGCTTCGTCTACAGCGCGACCAAAGCCGCCGTGATCGGCATGACCCGATCCGTCGCCGCCGACTACGTCACCCAGGGCATTCGCTGCAACGCGATCTGTCCCGGCACCGTCCATACGCCAAGCCTGGACGAGCGGATCGCGGTGAACGCCGCTGCGGCCGGATCGGTGGAGGCCGCGCACGCCGCATTCGTCGCCCGCCAGCCGATGGGGCGCCTGGGAGCGGCGGACGAAATCGCCGGACTGGCTGTCTATCTTGCCTCGGATGCGGCACAATTCATCACCGGCCAGGCCGTCGTCATCGACGGTGGGCTGACACTTTGACCACTACGCAACAGGAAACACCATGAAGCTGCTCCGTTACGGCCCCGTGGGCGCCGAAAAGCCCGCCATGCTCGATGCCAACGGCGACATCCGCTGTCTCGGCGGCGTGGTGCGCGATATCGACGGGTTCAGCCTGTCGGCGGCATCGCTGGCCATGCTGGCCGGTATCGATCCGACCACCCTGCCCAAGGTCGAAGGCTCGCCGCGCCTGGGTTCCTGCGTCGCGCGTCCGGTCAACTATATCTGCATTGGCCTGAACTATGCCGACCACGCCGCCGAAACCGGCGCCAAGCCGCCGACCGAGCCGATCGTCTTCATCAAATCCCTCGGCGCGTTCTGCGGCCCGAACGACGACGTGAAGCGCCCGCGCGGCTCGAAGAAGCTGGATTGGGAAGTCGAACTGGGCATCGTCATCGGCAAGACCGCGCGTTACGTGTCGGAAGCCGATTCGATGGACTACGTCGCCGGCTATTGCGTGTGCAACGACGTGAGCGAGCGTGAATTCCAGGCCGAACGCGGCGGCACATGGGACAAGGGCAAGGGCGCCGACACATTCGGCCCGACCGGCCCGTGGATGGTGACCAAGGACGAAGTCGCCGATCCGCAGAACCTGAAGCTGTGGACCGAGGTCAACGGCAAGATGATGCAGAACGGCAACACGAAGACGATGATCTTCGGCGTGAAGACCCTGGTCAGCTACGTCAGCCACTTCATCACGCTGCACCCCGGCGACGTCATCGCCACCGGCACGCCTCCCGGCGTCGCGCTCGGCATGAAGCCGCATCCGGTGTTCCTGGAACCCGGCGACGTCGTCCGCCTGGGTGTCGAGGGGCTGGGCATTCAGACCCAGCGTATCGTTCAGGCCTAAGTCCGACTCGGGATCGCATGGGCGGCCGCGTCAGTGGCCGCTCATGTTCCCGTCGTCGATCGGCCGACCGCCGCTGAACCGGCGGTCGCGCATCCGCCATAACGTCTCCAGATCCGTCACATCCGGCAGCAGCGATGACATGCCGCAATGCGGGCACAGCGGCGTATCGCCGTCGTCGATCCAGTCGATAATGTCCGCGGCCGGGAAAATCTGAAGACAGCAGAAACATCCACACCACATGAAGGCGACCTTTTTGGCAGTCCGCGCATCATGCCCAAGATGATTTCCGGTGGAAACGCCTCTTTGGCGTGGCTGATCGCGATCACCGCCGCGCTGCGCCTGTGCTTCGGCTGGGCGGTCGGGCTGGGGGTCGACGAAAGCTATATGGTCGCCGCCGGGCGCGAAGTGGGGCTCGGTTACTTCGACCACCCCCCGGTGGCGTGGTGGCTGTCTCGCGGTGCCGCCTGGCTGTTCGGCACCGATGCGCCAATTGTGGTGCGCCTGCCGTTTATCGCGCTGTTCGCGCTGTCCACCTGGCTGATGGCGCGGATCGGGACCTTGCTCGCGGATGCCCGAGTGGGCTTCTTCGCCGCGCTGCTGCTGAACCTGTCGCCGGTGTTCGGCATCACCTCCGCCACCTGGGTTCTTCCCGACGGCCCCCTCGACTGCGCCCTGCTCGGCGCGGTTCTCTGCCTGCTGCACGCCCTGCGCGGCAAGGGTAACGCGCTGTGGCTGTGGTGGGCGGGCGCCGGCCTGTGCGCCGGCCTCGCTTTATCATCCAAATACTCCGCCGTGCTGACGCTGGGCGGTGCTTTCGTCTTCCTGCTGACCAGCCCGTTCCACCGCCGACTGCTGCGCGGCCCGCACCCCTATGTTGCGCTGCTGCTCGCCGGCGTCGCCTTCGCGCCGGAAGTGATCTGGAACGCGACGCACGGCTGGGCATCTTTCGCATTCCAGGGCGAACGCGCCGTCGGAGCGCGCTTTCGTCCCCTCGCGCCGTTCAACACCTGGCTGGGGGAGGCACTGTTCGTTCTGCCCTGGATTTGGGTGCCGATGATGGCGGTGTTCTGGCTGGCGCTGCGGCGCGGCCCCATCGCCTGGCGCGATTGGCTGCTGTGCTGCCTCGCCGCCCCGCCGATCGTCGCCTTCGCCGCCATCTCCGCCTGGTCCAGCCAACGCGTGCTCTTCCACTGGGCCGCCCCCGGCTACCTGATGCTGTTTCCTTTGTTAGGCCGAGCGGTGGCGGAGCGGTGGGACAGGGCGTGGGTGAGGAGAACGGTGATCGGAACGGCGGCCCTGGCGATCGCGGCGACGGCGATCATCGGCGCGCAGACCCGCTTCGACCTTCTGGGTGACACCCTGGCCGGACTGATGCGCAAGGACCCGACCAGCGAGGGGGTGGACTGGACCTCGCTGCGCGCCGACCTGTCCGCGCGCGGCTTGCTGCGCCCCGGCGTGGTCGTCGGCGTGCCCAACTGGCGCGACGCCGGCAAGGTGGCCTATGGCCTCGGTCCCGACGTGACGGTGATCTGTCTGAACCGCGACGCGCGCCAGTTCGGCGTCACGCGTCCGGCGGCGGATTTCATCGGGCGCGACGTGCTGATCCTGGTCGTCGACAACCCCGAACCCACCCGTGCCGCCCTGGCACCACTGTTTGATCGGCTCGAAGCCCTGCCGGCCGCGCCGGTGCTGCTGAAATCGCGGGTCCTGAAGCAAATTTCGGTGTTTCAGGGCACGCGCCTGCTGGTCTGGCCCCCGCCGGCGTGATGAACTGACCGCGCATCACGCGGGAGAATCCGGATGGCCCAGCCGAGCAATCGGGTGTTGAGCAACATCGAACTGCGGGCCTTGCAGGGACGATCGGACGCGCGCGGGGCGGCGCGCCTGACCGCGCACGCCGCATTGCTGGGCGCGACCGGTTGGTGGGTCGCCGTCGCGCCGGGCTGGTGGGTGTGGCCGGCGATGTTCGCGCTGGGAGTCGTGCAGGCGGCGCTGTTCGCCCCGGCGCACGAAACCATGCATCAGACCGCCTTCGCCTCTCGGCGCGTCAATGCGATCGTGCAGTGGATCACGTCCTGCCCATCGCTGCTCAACGCGCAGTTCTACACGGCCTTCCATTTGGCGCATCACCGCCACACCCAGGTACCCGGTCAGGACCCGGAGCTTGATGCGCCGCCGCCGGCGACGTTGGGCGGTTACGTGCTGAGGGTCATCGGCGTGCGCTATTGGCAGCTCCGTCTGCGGGTGATCGTCGACAGTTGGCGCGGCGACTTAAGCGGTTACCGCTACGTCACGCCCGCGGTGGCCCCGAGGATCATCTTCAGTGTCCGAGCCATGAGCGCGACGATGATCGGCGGATCGGTGCTGGCCGCGCTTCTGTTCGGCTGGCAGACGCCGTTCATGTTCTGGATCGTGCCGCAACTGATCGGTCAACCGCCGCTGCGGGCCTATTTGCTGGCGGAGCACACCGGCTGCACGCTGGATCGCAACGGCCTGACCAATACCCGCACGACGTTGACCCTGGCGCCGGTTCGGTTCCTGATGTGGGACATGCCGTACCACGCGGAGCATCATCTGTATCCGTCCATTCCGTTCCATCGGTTGGCCGACGCGCATCGGATGTTGAAGGATCGGCTGGGCTTCGTGCAGGACGGCTACACACGGTGGAATATGGGCTTCGTCAGGGATTTGCTCGGAAAGGCGCGTTCCTGACCAAGACCGGCTGAAAATATAAAAACGGGAACGTCTCGATGAAATACCGCCTGCCTCGCCTGTTGGCGATGATGCTGTTGGCCGCGCCCTCGGCGATGGCGCAAACGCTTGGCATCGGCATTGCCGACGCGATTACCAGCATAGACCCGCATTTCCTGAATTCGCCCACGAACAAGAATGCGATCTGCAACGTCTTCGACGGGCTGACCGACACCGACAGCCGGGTGGACATCGAACCGGCGCTGGCGGAATCCTGGACGCTGATCAACGACCATACGTGGGAGTTCAAGCTGCGCCGCAACGCGCGCTTCCATGACGGCACGCCGTTCACCGCGACCGACGCGGTCGCCTCCATCGCGCGGGTGCCGAAGCTGCCCAACGCCCCGGCGCCGTTCACTACCTATATGCGCACGATCACCGCCATGCACGTGGTCGATCCACATACGGTGCGCATGGAAACCGACGGCTTGAATCCCAACCTGCCGGCGGAACTGGCGCAGGTCCGCATGATCAAGGCCGATCTGGCGGACTCACCGACCGAGGATTTCAACACCGGTAAGGCCGCCATCGGCACCGGCCCGTATCGCTTCGTGTCCTACAAGCCGGGCGCGACGGTGGAGTTGGAGCGCAGTGAGTTCTACTGGGGCAAGCCCGGCCACTGGAAGCAGGTGACGTACCGCTTCATCACCGACGGCGGCGCGCGCGTGGCGGCGCTGCTGGCGGGCGACGTGCAGGTGATCGACTTCGTGCCGTCGGACGCCATGGCCGATCTGCGCAAGAACGAGCGCCTGCGTCTGGTCACCTCGGAAATTGGCCTGCGCTTCCTGTTCCTGGCGCTGGACCAATCGCGCACCGGCCCGACGCCCTTCGTCACCGGCCCGAACGGCGAAACCCTGCCCAGCAACCCGCTGCTCGACGTGCGCGTTCGGCGCGCGCTGTCACTCGCGATCAATCGCCCCGCCCTGATGGACCGGATCATGGAGGGCACGGCGACGATCTCCGCCCAGGTCATGCCGCGCGGCGGATTCGGCAACGATCCCACGATTGCCGACCCGCCCTACGATCCCGACCAGGCGCGTAAACTGTTGGCGGAGGCTGGGTTCCCGAACGGCCTGCGCATCACCATCCATTCCGCGCGCGGGCGCTGGATCAACGACTCCCGCATCGTGCAGGCCATCGCGCAGATGTGGCAACGCATCGGGGTGCAGACATCCGTCGAACTGCAACCGTGGAGCAGCTATATCTCCAAGGTACAACGCACGGAGTTCTCGGTGATGATGGGTTCCGTCGCCGCCGTCACCGGCGAAGCCTCTCAGCCGCTTCGCGGTGCTCTCGGCACCCGAGATCCGGGACGCGGCTTCGGCGGGTTTAATTTCGGCCGGTATTCCAACCCGGACCTCGATGCGCTGTTGGATCAGTCGCAACGCACCGCCGACGATCGCGCGCGGGCGGCGCTGCTGTGGAAGGCGGCGCGTATCGGCGTCGATCAGGTCGGGCACATCCCGCTGCATCTGCAACGGGCGTCGTGGGCGATGCGCCGGGATATCGTCTACCCCGGCCGATCGGACGATCAGACCCGGCTGCTGGCGATCAATCCGGCACCCTAACCAAACCGCCCCGAACGCGGCAGCCCGTTCGGCGGCAGCTTGCCGACCTGCCCGCGTTCGCCCAGCCAGTCGCGGATATTGGTCTCGGTTCGGAGCCGATCGCCCAGCTTCCAGGTAAGCCCGTCGGCGATGGCGAAGACCTTGGCGTCGAGCAGGCCGCCGTCCTTGTAGCGTTGCAGGATCACGCCGGCGCCACGCGCCATCTCCGGCACTTGATCCAGCGGGAACACCAACAGCCGGCGCGACTCGCCGATGACGGCGACATGATCGCCGTCGGCGGGAATGCACAGCAGCGCCTCTTCCTTGGGCTTCAGGTGCAGCACCTGCTTGCCCGTCCGCTTCTCCGCCAACAATTCCGTGCTGGGAACGACGAAGCCACGCCCTGTGTTCGATGCCAGCAGATAACGCGTGCCTTCGACGGCGACGAAGAACGCGATCACGTCGTCCTCGTTCGCCATTTCCGCCAGCAGCCGCACCGGCTGCCCGTCACCGCGCCCGCGCGGCAGATCGGCGGCCTTTAACGTAAACGCCTTGCCGCTGGTGCTGAACAGTGTCAGCCGATCGGTGGTGAAGCAGCCCAGCAGCAGCTTCAGCTTGTCGCTTTCCTTGAATTTCAGCTCCGCCGGATCGGCCACCGCCCCGCGCACCGCGCGGATCCAGCCCTTTTCCGATAGAATGACGGTGATGGCCTCTTTCTCGATGAACGCGTCGGCATTGACCTCCACCGTCGGCGGCGCGACGCCCAGTTCCGTGCGCCGATCGCCAAGCGGGCCGGAGCCGAATTTTTTGATCGTGTCCTGCAATTCGGTGTCGATCCGCGCCCAGCGCAGGGCCTCGCTGCCCAGCAGGGTTTGCAGGTCCTTGCGTTCCTTCGAAAGCCCCTTGTGCTCCTTGCGGATTTCCATCTCTTCCAGCCGGCGCAGGCTGCGCAGGCGCATGTTCAGAATGGCCTCCGCCTGCGTTTCGGTCAGCGAGAAGCGTTCCATCAGGCGCGGGCGCGGCTGGTCTTCCTCGCGGATGATCTGAATCACCTCGTCCAGGTTCAGATAGACCAGCAAATACCCGTCGAGGATTTCCAACCGGCGCTCGATCGCCGCGAGACGATGGTTGGAACGGCGGACCAGCACCTCGTGCCGATGATCCAGCCAGGCGCGCAGCACTTCCTTCAGCGACATGACGCGGGGCGTGCGGGTGGCGTCGAGCACGTTCAGGTTCAGCGGAAAGCGCGTTTCCAGCGCGGTGGCGCGGAATATGGTTTCCATCAGCACTTCGGGTTCGACCGTGCGATTCTTCGGTTCCAGCACCAGTCGGATGATGTCGCTGCTTTCGTCGCGGACATCGCCCAGGAGGGGAAGCTTCTTGTCCTCCATCAACTGGGCGATCTGCTCGATCAGACGATTCTTCTGCACCTGATAGGGAATTTCGGTGACGACGATCTGCCACGCGCCGAACTTGCCCTTCTCGACCTCCCACCGCGCGCGCAGGCGAAAGCCGCCGCGCCCGGTTTCGTAAGCCAGTCGCACGGCGTCGGCGTCTTCGACCAGCACGCCGCCGGTGGGGAAATCGGGTCCCGGCATGTGCGCCAGCAGATCGGCGGTGGTGGCATCCGGGTTGGCGACGAGATGCCGAGCGGCGGCGCAGACTTCACCGGCGTTGTGGGGCGGGATGGAGGTAGCCATGCCGACCGCGATCCCCGCAGCGCCGTTGGCGAGCAGATTGGGGAACGCGCCCGGCAGCACGACGGGCTCGGATTCCTCACCGTCATAGGTGGGACGAAAATCGACGGTGTCGTCGTCGATCCCGGCCAGCATCGCCATGGCGACCTGGGTCAGGCGTGCTTCGGTGTATCGCATCGCGGCGGGGTTATCGCCGTCGATGTTGCCGAAATTGCCCTGCCCTTCGACCATCGGGAAGCGCGCGGCGAACTCTTGCGCCATGCGCACCATGGCATCGTAGATCGAGGCGTCGCCGTGCGGGTGATACTTGCCCATCACGTCGCCGACCACGCGGGCGCATTTCTTGAAGCCCGAGGACGGGTCGAGCCGCAACTGATGCATCGCGTAGATCAACCGGCGATGCACGGGTTTCAGCCCATCGCGGACATCCGGCAGAGAGCGCGACATGATCGTGGACAAGGCATAGGCGAGGTACCGCTCGGACAGCGCGTCCTTAAGCTGGGTGTCTTCGATATGTCCGGCAAAATCATCCGGCATCGCGGTCCTCCGAATCCTGCGCCAATGCGGCGACGCGGTCGTATAGCATCGATCGCGCGTTCGGGAGGGGACGATGACGATGCCCAAAAGCGTCGCGCGCCAGGAAGTGCCCGGTCAGGCGCAGCCCGTCGCGCCAATCTTCCGGCCCCGCCGTATTCGCGCCCACCAGAAATCCCGGCAGCGGCAGCAACCGCGCCGCCCACTCCCCCGCCGCGCTCTGCGCCACCGCTCGGCCTGTGCGCGGCGACACATAGGTCAACCCGGCGGTCTCTCCGGTCACCGCACACGATGACAGATCAAGCCCAAAGCCGAGTTCCGCCAGCAGGATCGTCTCCCACCGCACCAGGTCCGACAACATTTCCTGCCCGCGCGGCAGGTTCGGCAGCAGTCGCAGCAGCGCGTCAAAGGTGCGCGGATGCGGCTCACGCTCCGGCAGCGCGCCTTCCGTCGTGGCGCAGGCCGCGCTCAACATCGCCAGGCACAGGGCGTCGTCCATCACATGGGCGAAGGTCGGGTGGACGAGTTCGCCGCTGAACGCGCCCAATTGCTCCTCCGTGCGCCCGACCCAGCGCACCTGCGCCAGATTGCCCGCCTGCCACAACGCCGTGCGCCCGCTGCGCGCGCCACCCTTGGCGAGGCCGCGATGCAGACCGGATGCGCTCGTCATCACCGTGACCAGCGCATCGTTTTCCCCATAGGGGCGCGCGTCGATGACGATGGCGGGGGCGTCCCACTCCACCCCGCTGTTACCCGCCCCGAATCAGTCGCGCGACCCCCAGCAACCGCGCCAGGGTGCCGGCGTCGGCCTGACCGTTCACGGTTTCCGGCCGCCAGTGGCGCTGAAACGCGCGCAACACGATCGCCAACGCGGGGTCGAGCGGGCCTTCCGGCGCGACGCGATAGCCGATCTCCGTCAGGGTCGCGCGCACGTCGCGCAGGCTTCCCGCGTCTCGTACCGCGCCGCCGGTGCCAAGGTCGGGCACGTCTTCCGGCCACAACCCGACGCCGTTCAGCGCCAGTTGCCGCCAATCGAAGCGCTCTCCGGGGTCTTCCTTGCGGTCGGGCGCCACGTCGCTGTGCGCGATGATATTGCGCGCCGGGATCGAGTGGCGCGACAGGATACGAAGGCACAGATCGCACACAGCGGCCATTTGCAGCACCGGGAAGTCGCGATAGCCCCATTCATGGCCGGGATTGACGATCTCTATCCCGATGGAGCGTGCGTTCAGCGCCGTATGCCCACGCCAATACGAAATCCCGGCGTGCCAGGCGCGTCGCTCCTCCGCCACCAGTTGAAAGATCGCACCGTCTTCGTCCACCACGTAGTGCGACGACACCTCCCACTCCGGATCGCGCAACCGATCCAGTGCCGCCTGCGCGGTTTTCATTCCGGTATAGTGCAGAATCAGCATATCGACCGGCGTGCCGGGGGAACGGTCATCCTGGTTCGGGCTGGGAAGATCGCGAATGAACAGTGTCATGGGCGGAGTTTCCGTGCCCGCCCGGCCCATGACAAGACGCCTCTTTCGATCACAGTCCGCGCTCTCGCTTGATACGATCCCAGGCGGCATTGATCCGGGCAACCTTGTCGCCCGCCTTGGCGATGAATTCCGCCGACGCGCCGCGCGCCGCCAGGCTGTCGGGATGGTTTTCCCGCATCAGGTTCTTCCAGGTCGCGCGCAGCTCGTCGGGACCCGCCGAACGGTCGACGCCCAGGATCGTGTAGGGATCGGGTTCGTCCGACGCGGGCTGCCGAGGCGCGGCACCGCGGGCGCGGTCCCACGACAACTGATCCAACCGGAACGCCCGATGCACCCCGCGCAGAAACGCCTGCTCCTCGGTATTCAAGGCACCGTCGGCGCGGGCGATCGCGAACAGCGCGGTCAGCACCTCCTCCAGCGTGCCCGGACTGTCGGCGAAGGCCGTCCCGAGTTGCTGGGCGTAGGGCTCAAACCCTTCCGGGCTGTCGCGCGCCTGATCGAACAGCCGGCCGATGTCGCGGGTTGATTCCGGCGGGATGCGGAAATGGCGCTTGAAGGCGTCGATCTCGTCGCGCGTCACCGCGCCGTCGCATTTCGACAGCTTGGCGGCCAGCACCACGACGGTGACCGCGAAAAGCTGATCGCGGCGACCGAACATCGCCGCCACCCGAGCGGGCGACAGGCCCGCGTCGCCGGGAAAGGACATGTCGGTGAACGGGAGTTTGAATTTCGGCAGCATGCCGGAATCGGCGGCATGACCCAGCGCGGCCCCCATCACGGCACCGAACGGGCCGCCGACAAAGAACCCGGCCGCACCGCCGATCAGCTTGCCCCAGTATCGCATGGCGGCGGCTTATAGCAGATAATCAGCCTTGCAGCAGCGTCGGATCGTGTAATGTCGTGTTCTGACCAATGACCGGGTTGGCGATCGCGTCTTCCAGACTCCGCGCGCCCTTCCATTCATGCGCCGGGCGAGACAGTCCGTCGGCGCCGATCTGGTCGATGCCCCAGTAAATCTCCAGCCGGTGACCATCCGGATCGCGGAATTCAACCGCGATCTGCACGCCGGCGCGCCGCCGCCCGTCGAAGTCCAGTTCCACGCCGTGCGCGCGCAGATGGGCACGCGCGGTCACCACCTCGTCCAACGTCGCGACTTCGAACGCCAGATGATGCAGACCGGCACCCGCCGGGTTGGCTTCCGTAGCCTTGAACAGCGCGATGCCGTGGTGATCGGGGTTGCAGCGCATGAACACCGCGCCGCCGGGCATCATGTCCTCTCCGTAGACATCCGACGTGTGGAATCCCAGGATATCGGCGTAAAACCGCGCCGATGCCTCGATATCCGCGACGTAGAGCGCGACGTGGCCAATCTTGCCGATGCGAAAAGGCGGGGGCTGCGCGGTCATGACACCTCTGTGCTGCTAACAGTTACGGTTCTGGCCGCGATCGCAGTTGCGTCCAGGGGCAGGGGCGGACGGCGGGGGAGCAGGCCGCGCGCCTTGCGGTTGGACAACACGCTCGATGGCGGTCGACAGGGGGACGGGGCCGGAGGGCGGCGGGCTGTGCGGTTGCGCCCGCACCGCGTCCGGCTGACGCGGAGCATTCCCGCCGCGCGGCTGATACTGCGGTTGATTATCGCGATGCTGCCATTGCGGCTGCCCTCCCATGGGCTGGCCTTGGGGCTGTTGCCAACGCGGCTGTCCGCCCGGTTGGAAGTGCGGCTGCGCCACCGGCTGATAAGACCGCTGCCGTTCCCGCCAGTCCGGGTGCGGTGCCGCCGCCGGACGCCACTGCCGCTGCCGATCCCAATACCCCCAGCCGGAGGGGCGTTCGATCAGATACACGGTCTCCCCCCCATAAACGGCGGTGGGATAGGTGTCGGTCGCGACATAACCGCCGCCGGGATAACCGGTCGCGGCATAGCCCGCCGGATACCCGTAGCCGGGCTGGGACGCGGCCCCGTAAGGGTCCGGTTCCAGCACGCAGCCGGTCAGGCCGATCAACGGAAGAAGCAGTGCAAGCACAGGGCGAGACTTGTTCATCCGTGGATCATGTCAGACATCTCTGTCGAGATTGTGGCGGTACGACTTATCGATCCAGCCACAATTCTTCGAAGCGATAGCCGTTGTACGAGCTGTTCACCATCTGCGTGAAACCGCGCAGTTCCGGTGCCCAGCAGGTGCCGGCGTGGATATGCAGGATCACCGGACGCGCCACGTCGTCCTGAATGCGGCGATCGATTTCCCACACCAGCTTCTTGCGCGCCTCGACATTGGTTTCCGACGATTGCTTGTCGAACAGCTTTTCCAGCTCCGGGTTGCAGTATTCGGAATAGTTGCGTTCCGACTTGCAGGCGAAATTCTCGTAGAACGTCTGATCCGGGTCATCCACGGCGTTGCCCGTCAGGTTCAGCCCGACCGAGTAATCCTTCCGCGCGACCTTGGAGAACCACAGGCTGGTGTCCACGGGATCGAGCTCGCCCTCGATGTGGATTTCCTTCAGATGGTCGATCAGGATGACCGCCGGATCGCGATAGGCCGGGATGTTGCGGGTCGACACCTTCACCTTCAACCGGTTCGTCGCGCTATACCCCAACTTCTCCATGATCGCTCGGCCCGCCGCGCGGTTCTTCGCGATGTCGGGATCGTAGCCCAGCATGTCGCGCATCTGGCTTTCCGGCATGCCCCACACGCCGTTCGGCGGCGGCAGCAAAGAACCGCCGATATCGGCCTGCCCCTCGAACAGAATGTCGATGAACGCCTTGCGATCCAGCGACAGCGCCATCGCCCGCCGGATATCGACGTTGTCGAACGGCGGCTTCTCCCGATTGACGATCAAATTCTCGTTCACGTTGCTCGGCCCGAAGACGCAGACAGCCTTGGGCATCTGCGACTTGATGTCGCGCATCAGCGGGGCCGTCACTTCCGTCGGGAAGGTCATGTCGAGCTTGCCCGCCATGAACGCCAACATCGCGGTCGAACGGTTGGTGATGATCGGCATTTCGATGCCGTCCAGGTACGGGCGACCCGGCTTCCAGTAATCCGGGTTCTTCACCATGCGGATCACTTCGTTCTGCTTGAACTCCACCAGCTTGAACGGCCCCGTGCCGATCGGCTTCGTGCGCTGCTGCGCCGGCGTCGCGTGGCAGGGGTACATCGGCGTGTAGCCGGAAGCGAGCAAGGACAGCAGCGACGGCTGCGGGCGGCCCAGCTTGAACGTGACCTCGGTTGCAGAGTTAGGCACGACGTCGAGCACGTTCTGGTACCACAGCTTGCGCGGGTTCTTACGGAACTTCTCGGTGCCCTTTTCCTGCAACATGTCGAACGTGCACTTCACGTCGGCGGCGGTGAACGGCTTGCCGTCATGCCACTTCACCCCGTCGCGCAGCTTGAAGGTCAGCGCGAGATTATCCGCGCTCCACGCCCAGCTTGTCGCGAGTTCGGGGATGATCGACGCATCGTTGTTCTGCGGCACATCCTGCTTGAACATCACAAGATTGTTGAACAGCGACATGAACGGGACGTTGGTCGAATACGTCGCTTCCTCGTGAATCGAAGCCGACGCCGGGGAGTCGCGCTGATAGACCCGAAGCGTGCCGCCCGATTTCGGCTGCTGCGCCAGGGCGGCGCCAACGCCCATGGTGACGGCAAGCACGGCGGTTGCGAGGATGCGGATAGGTCGATGCGACACTGCGCTGTCTCCTGAAGGAAAGCTGTCTGTGCGCGGGGTTTAGGCCGAGCAGCGACGTTTTGCCAGCGATTGCGTGGCGGTGAGGGTATCGGGGTAATGACCCGACACGGGGTTGCCTATGGTGCGTCCACGCCCGATCATCGCGCCATGGTGTCGCACGAACGGCTCGACTGCATGAAATGTCCCGCCCTGTGCTGTCGCATGGCGGGCTATGTACGCGTCAGCCGCGACGACATCAGGCGGCTCGCCAAACACCTGAACATCGCCGTCGCCGATTTTGAAAAGCGGCATGTCGTGGAAACGACGAAGCTGGGCGAAAAGCGCATCAAGGAAGGCTTCAAGACCTGTCAGTTCCTCGGCCCCGATCGCCTGTGCGGCGTTTACGAGGCGCGACCGCACGATTGTCGCGGCTATGTCTGCTGGAACCAGGAAGACGAGACGGTCTACGACTATGCGGTCTTCCTGCAGGAACCGATCGCGAAGCTGCGCGACCGGGAAAAGGACATCAAGAAGTCGAGCTAACGCAGGCGAACCAGCACATCCCGCCGCAGCCGCGTCAGCCATGTGCCGCGCCAAACCGCGTCGTGCCGCTCGATATACCCCGCCGACCACCCTGTGCGGCGCTGCCCGCCGTCCATCCGATAGGCCTCGGCAATCGCCTTGACGGTGGGGCGCGCCAGTCCGTTGACCAATCCCTTGATCAGATAGCCGCAGGTTCGCGCAAGCAGCGGCATCCGACCTTCGCCGTGCTTGCGGCCGATATAAAGCCGGTTCCGCACGAAGTGGAACCAGCGCGACCCGGACCAGTGCACCCGTCGTTCGGCGGCGACCTTGTGCCGCACCACCAGATCGCCGCGATACCGAACCCGCCATCCCAGCGCGATCGCGCGCATACAGAAGTCGAACTCCTCCCAACAGAAAAACAGCGCCGGGTCATACCCGCCCGCCGCGTCCCAGGCCGTTCGACTGATCGCATGCCCGGCCCCGACGAACGTAATGGCGTCAAAGCAGTCACCCGACCGAGACAGCAGCGCCCTCGGATAACCCCAGGACGACAGATCGTCCTCTCCGGTCGCATAAGTCACGATGCGGCAACCGATCGCCGCCACATCCGGCGCCGCGTCCAACGCCGCGACCAAATCCGCCGCGGTGGTCGTCGACGCGAACTCCGCGTCATTGTCCAGCCCGACGATCGCCCGCCCGTGCCCGAACGACGACGCCAGATTGCGCCCGCCGGCCACCCCCAGATTGCGCTCCGCCGCCAGCAGCGTGATATCCGACCGGTCCTCGATCACCGCCGCGAAGCGCGCCAGCGTGGCGGGGGCGGAGCCTTGGTCCAGCACCACGACGTGCCGACGCAAGCCGGTCTGCGCCAGGGCGGAGGCAATCGCGGCCTCGGTCTCCGCCGGACGATCCAATGCCAGGATGACGATATCGGCGTCATACGGTTCATCGGGTGGGCACCTCGCGCCCGCCACCCACCGCATCACAGGCCGAACCCCGACGGTGGGATCGCCAGGTAAGACAGGCGCTTCATCTCTTTTCGCCCTCGCGCCACGGCGTCGAGCACCAGGCCGCAGCCCAGCGTCAAAAAGCCAAGCAGCACCAGCCCGGTCGCCAGGATGGCGGTGGGCAGGCGATCCACCAGCCCGGTATGCAGGAATTCCAGCACCACCGGCACACCGACGCCGAACCCGCCGACCAGCAGCAAGAGTGTGATCAGAGCAAAGGATTGCAGCGGCCGTTCCTGCTCGATCAGCGCCAGGATGGCGCGCAGGATGCGAAACCCGTCGCTGATGGTGTTCAGCTTCGAACTCGATCCGACCGGACGGCCCCGATACGCGGCCCGCACCTCCTGCATCGGCATGTTCAGCGCCAGCGCATGGATGGTGAACTCGGTTTCCGTCTCGAACCCGCGAGACAGGGCCGGGAACGACTTGACGAAGCGACGGCTGAACACGCGATACCCCGACAGCATGTCGCCGATGCCCTTGCCGAACACCTGACGGACCATGCCGGACAACAGCCGATTGCCGAAGCGATGGCCAAAGCGATAGGCGTCGGTGTGGTCGGGATGCCGAGCGGCGGAGACCATGTCGAGGTGACGGTCGAACAGAAGGTGGAGCATGCCCGGCGCGGCCGACGCGTCGTAGGTATCGTCCCCGTCGACCAGGATAAAGGCGTCCGCGTCGATATCCGCGAACATGCGGCGCACGACATGCCCCTTGCCCTGCAACCCTTCGCCGCGCACCACCGCCCCGGCGGCGCGCGCATGAAGCTGCGTTCGGTCGGTGGAGTTGTTGTCATAGACATAAACAGTCGCCTGCGGCAGCGCGGTGCGGAAGTCCGTCACGACCTTCGCGATCGCGGCTTCCTCGTTGAAGCAGGGGATCAGCACCGCGACGCTGAACGGGCGCGCATCGCGCGTGGGCGTTCGACGCCGAGGCTGTGGGTCGGTATTCCAGGACGGCAGCGTCCGCGGCAGTTCGGCGGCGGCGGCCAGACGTTCGATGGTTTCAGACATCCCGCGCGCCCCGCTACCAGACGTTCCGCGGGCGCAGCACCGTAAACACCGTGCGCCAGACGATGCCGATATCCAACAGCAGCGAGCGGGTCTCGATGTATTCCAGGTCGCTGTCGAGCCGACCGAAGAACTTCGCCTCCGTGTCGGTCTCCCCCCGCCAGCCGCGCACCTGCGCCAGGCCGGTCATGCCGGGCTTCACGCTGTGCCGTTCGGCATAGCGGCTGGTGACGGTCTCGAACGGCCGTCCGGCGGCGCAGGTGCCCGGCGCGTGCGGGCGCGGCCCGACGATCGACATTTCGCCCAGCAGCACGTTTACGAGTTGCGGCAATTCGTCGAACGAGGTCCGGCGCAGCCAGCGGCCGATACGGGTCACTCTGGGGTCCATCGGGCGGGCCTGACGGATGATCCCATGGTCGTCCTGCGTTCGCATGGTGCGAAATTTCAGAATGTCGAACGCCACGCCGTTCAGCCCGATGCGGCGCTGGCGGAACACCGCCGGCCCCGGACTGTCGAGGCGAATGATCAGCATGGCGATCAACATGGGCAGGGCAAATACCGTCAGGCCCAGCAGCGCCACGATCACATCGAAGCCTCGCTTGATCGCCGCATCCGCGCCGCCCGATCGCGCGGGCGCGACGGGTTCGGCATAGGAGATCGGCTGAAACGCCAACTCCCCATCCGTAAACTGCCATCTCTGAAGCGCGCTCGGCTTGTAATCGAACATGACGCCACCGTCTGAAAGGTTCGCGATGACGGCAGTGTTCGTCTTCAAATCATGAGGATTTGGTTAACGTCGAATGCGCGGGCAGTCCCGCAACGTGATTTTTCGTGAACCCTGCCGAACCCAGCGGAACACACAACGAACGGCGTTACCGAAACACCAGTTTGCGGGACAGGCTGAAGTTGACGAACATCCCCGCGACGGCCCCGGCGGAGGTGGCGATCACGGGATGATCGGCTGCCATCGCGACCCAGGTCACCAGAATGGCATAGGTGCCGCGATTGAGCGCGAAGCCGACGGTATTCGCGGCCAGGAAAATCATCCACTGCCGTCGGGCCGATCCGCTGCCCTGGCCGCGAAAGGTCCAGAGACGGTTCAACAGCCAGGTCGTGGTGGCCGCGACGGCATAGGCAGCCAGACCGGCACCGTACAACCCCAGATCGGCGCGCAGCGCATAGACGGTTGCGGTATCCACCACCAGCCCGGCCAACCCGACCGTGCCGAACATCGCGAACTGAACCAGCAGACGCACGCGCTCGATCGGCAACAGCGCCCGGACCGGGGCCGGCATCAGCGCGATCAGACGAAGCAGCAGGGCTTCCATGCGCCGCTATCCGATTTCAGAAGTGGTCGCGGCGCGCGCGAGCAATGTCTTGCAATATCGCCTGCCGATCATGTTAATGTATTTTCACAAACATTGAGCCAATCCCCGTTCAGTCGACGAAGATTGGCATGTTTCGCCTGGATCAGGGAGTAAGGTGAAGCCATGGAACTCAATCGACGCGGTTTCATGCGGCTCAGCGGGGCGGCCCTCGCGGCGTCCAGCGTGGGCGCATTGGGCTTCGGTTCGTCCGGGGAGGCTCTGGCGTCCGCCGTTCGTCCCTATAAATTGGCGCGCACAACGGAAACCCGGAACACCTGCACCTATTGCGCGGTGGCCTGCGGCATTCTGATCTACAGCCTGGGCGACGGCGCCAAGAATTCCAAGGCGACGATCACGCATATCGAGGGCGATCCCGATCACCCCGTGAACCGCGGCACGCTGTGCCCCAAGGGCGCAGCGTTGCTGGATGTCGTGCATTCGCCGACCCGGGTGAAATACCCGATGTATCGCGCCGCCGGCGAATCCGGGTTCAAGCGCGTGTCCTGGGATTTCGCGCTCGACCGCGTCGCGAAGCTGATGAAGGAAGATCGCGACAAGAACTTCATCGCCAAGAACGCCGCCGGGACGACGGTCAACCGCTGGACCACGACCGGCATGCTCGCGGCGTCGGCATCGTCGAACGAAACGGCCTTTGTCACCTGGAAGGTCGCCCGCTCGTTCGGCATGGTCGTCTTCGATAATCAGGCCCGGGTTTGACACGGACCGACGGTAGCCAGTCTGGCTCCAACATTCGGTCGCGGCGCGATGACGAACACCTGGCAGGACATCAAGAATGCCAATGTGATCGTAGTCATGGGCGGCAATGCCGCCGAAGCCCATCCCTGCGGATTTAAGTGGGCCATCGAGGCGAAGGTCCATAACAAGGCCAAGCTGGTCGTGGTCGATCCGCGCTTCACGCGCACGGCCTCGGTCGCGGATTTGTATGCGCCGATCCGGCCCGGCACCGACATCGCCTTCCTGTTGGGGGTGATCCGGTATCTGCTGGAAAACGACGCCATCCAGCACGAATACGTCCGCGCCTTCACCAACGCTTCGCTGATCGTCAAGGAAAGCTACGGCTTCACCGACGGGCTGTTCTCCGGCTGGTCCACCGACAAGCAGGACTATGACCGCGCAAGCTGGGCCTACGACGTGGGCGAAGACGGGTTCGCCAAATCGGACCCGACCTTCCAGCACCCGAACTGCGTGATGAACCTGCTCAAGGCCCATGTCGCGCGTTATACGCCGGAGATGGTTTCTCGCATCTGCGGCACGCCCAAGGACGCGTTCCTGCAGGTCTGCGCGCTGTTTGCCTCCACATCCGCGCCCGACAAGGCGCTGACCAGCATGTATGCGCTGGGTTGGACACAGCATTCCGTGGGCAGCCAGAACGTGCGCGCCATGGCGATGGTGCAGTTGCTGCTGGGCAATATCGGCGTCGCCGGTGGCGGGATGAACGCCTTGCGCGGGCATTCCAACATTCAGGGGCTGACCGATATCGGACTGCTGTCGAACCTGATGCCGGGATACCTGACCCTGGGTCGCGACTTCGACACCAGCTTCGAGGAGTATATGAAAACGCGGCTGTTCAAGCCGCAGCGCGCCGGTCAGACCAGCTATTGGCAGAACTACAAGAAGTTCTTCGTCAGCTTCCAGAAGTCGGTCTATGGGGCGGCGGCGACGGCCGAGAACGATTGGGCCTACGACTACCTGCCCAAGCTGGATGTCCCCGGCTACGACATCCTGCGCGCGTTCGACATGATGCATAACGGCAAGATCAACGGCTATATCTGCCAAGGCTTCAACCCGCTGCAATCCTTCCCGAACAAGAAGAAAATTCGGGCGGCGCTGGGTAAGTTGAAGTTCCTGGTGGTGATGGATCCGCTGGAAACCGAAACCGCGAAGTTCTTCGAAAACCACGGCGATAAGAACCCATCGGACCCGTCGAAGATTTCCACGGAAGTCTTCATGCTGCCGACAAGCTGCTTCGCCGAGGAAGACGGCAGCCTGACGAACTCCTCCCGCTGGATTCAGTGGCACTGGAAAGCCGCCGAACCGCCGGGTGAGGCGAAACCCGACATCGCCATCATGTCCGGCATCTACAGCCGCATGAAGGCGATGTATGCCAAGGACGGCGGCGCTTTCCCCGATCCGATCCTGAACCTGACCTGGAACTATACCAACCCGGACAGCCCGGGCCCGGATGAGATCGCCAAGGAGATCAACGGGCGCGCCCTGCAGGAGGTTAAAGACGCCTCCGGCGCGGTGACCCTGCGCGCCGGGCAGTTGCTCGACGGCTTCGCGCAACTGCGCGACGACGGCTCGACAGCCTGTGGTTGCTGGATCTACTCCGGCATGTGGACCGAGCGCGGCAATATCATGGCGCGCCGCGACGCGACCGACCCGCGCGAACAAGGCCTGGCGCCGAACTGGGCCTTTGCCTGGCCCGCCAACCGGCGGATCATGTACAATCGCGCCAGCGCCGACGCGAACGGCAAGCCGTGGAACCCGAAGAAGCCGTTGATCGCCTGGAACGGCAGCAAATGGGATGGGATCGACGTGCCCGACTTCGCGCCGACCTCCAACCCGTCGGCCGGCGTCAGCCCGTTCATCATGAATCAGGACGGTCTGGGGCGCCTGTTCACCCTGGCGGCGCTGCGCGAAGGACCATTCCCGGAACATTACGAGCCGATGGAAAGCCCGGTCCTGAACTCGCTGCACCCCAAGGTGTCGGCGAACCCGATGACGCGCGTATTCCCCGGCGATCGGGCCGATTTCGGCACCGTCGACAAGTTCCCCTTCGTCGCCACCACCTATCGCCTGACGGAGCATTTCCACTACTGGACCAAGCACGCCAAGATCAATGCCATCCTCCAGCCGGAGGAATTCATTGAAATCGGCGAAGTCCTGGCGAAGGAAAAAGGGATCGCCAACGGCGACTGGGTGCGCCTCAGCTCGCAGCGCGGCTTCGTCATCGTCAAGGCCTGCGTCACCAAGCGACTGAAACCCATGACGGTGGACGGTAAACAGACCCATACCATCGGCTTCCCGATCCATTGGGGCTTTACCGGCAGCGCAAAGAAAGGCTTCGGCGCGAATACGCTGACGCCGTTCGTCGGCGACGCGAACACGGAAACGCCGGAGTTCAAGGCGTTCCTGGTGAACGTCGAAAAAACCAACCCACCCGTGGCCTGAAGGAGAGCACATCATGGCAAACCTTCAGTCCCTCGACATCCTCCGCAGTTCGGCATCCACCGAAACGCCGTCGCGCATCCGTGAACAGCCCGAAGTCGCCAAGCTGATCGATGTCTCCCGCTGCATCGGCTGCAAGGCGTGTCAGGCCGCCTGCATGGAGTGGAACGACCTCCGCCCGGAGATGGAGGATTTCACCGGCGTCTACGACAATCCCTCCGACCTCAACCCCTCCACCTGGACGCTGATGCGCTTCACGGAATGGGAGAACGAGGCCGGCAATCTGGAGTGGCTGATCCGCAAGGACGGCTGCATGCATTGCAGCGATCCCGGCTGTCTCAAGGCCTGCCCCTCGCCGGGCGCGATCGTGCAGTACAGCAACGGCATCGTCGATTTCGTCAGCGAGAACTGCATCGGCTGCGGCTATTGCGTCAAAGGCTGTCCGTTCAACATCCCGCGCATCAGCACCGCCGACAGCAAGGCCTATAAATGCACGCTCTGCTCCGACCGCGTCGCGGTGGGACAGGCGCCGGCCTGCGCCAAGGCCTGCCCGACGGGCGCGATCCAGTTCGGATCGAAGTCCGACATGCAGGAACTGGCGCATGAACGGATCATCGACCTGAACGAGCGCGGCTTCAAACAGGCCGGGCTGTATGATCCGGAAGGCGTCGGCGGCACGCATGTGATGTACGTGCTTCACCACGCCGACAAGCCGCAAATCTATGCCAACCTGCCGGACAAGCCGCACATCAGCCGGTTGGTCCAACTGTGGAAGGGCATGTTCAAGCCGATCGCGCTGGCGGGTCTGGCCTTCACCGCGGTCGCCGGGTTCTTCCACTACGTCGTCGCCGGCCCGAATGAGGTCCAGCCGGAAGATGAGGAACACGGCCGCAAGGCGTTGGACGGAAAGGACCGGGCATGAAAACCCCTCCCGGTTCCGTCTCCCGCTACACCACCGCGGCCCGCATCAATCACTGGATCACCGCCGCCTGCCTGATTCTGCTGGCGCTGTCCGGCATGGCGCTGTTCCATCCGTCGCTGTTCTTCCTGACCGGGCTGTTCGGCGGCGGAGCCTATACCCGCGCCATCCATCCCTGGTTCGGCTCTGTCCTGCTGGTCAGCTTCGGCATTCTGTTCATCCGCTTCGTGCGCTTCAACCTGTGGAACAGCGACGATAATCGCTGGATGGGTAAGATCGGCCGGGTGCTGGCGAACGACGAAGAAAACGTGCCGGAAGTCGGGCGCTACAACGCCGGCCAAAAGCTCGTGTTCTGGGGCATGACGCTGCTGATCCTGGCCCTGTTCGGCAGCGGCATCGTGATCTGGGATGTGTATTTCGCGAAATACACGCTGATCGGCCAGAAGCGCATCGCCGCCGTGGTGCACAGCCTCGCCGCCGTCGGGATCATCGGCATCTGGATCGTTCACGTCTACGCGGCGCTTTGGATCAAGGGCACGATCTCCGCGATGATGCGCGGCAGTGTTTCGGCCGGCTGGTCGTGGCGGCACCACCGCAAGTGGCTGCGTGAAACCGCGGGACGCCGATAATCGCTATCGATCGGCCTTCCCGCTCCCGCGTGTCGGGTGAGTTCGGCGATCTGCCGACGGGTGTGATCGCGCAGCCCGATCCCGTCATTCTGCCGCGAGCGGATCGACTGTTCGCGACCCGCGCCTCTCGGCTGCGCCATCTGTCCGAAGGCCACCCCATGGCCGATTGGCTGCGCTTCATGGCCGGCCTCGCGGATGCCCAACATGACGCGGTCGCCGCCGTTGTCGCCCCCGCCGTCGCCATCCTGCCGCATACCCCGCCGCTGGATGGCCCCGCCCATCCACGTGACCCGTCCTGGCGGCGCGCCCTTGCCCGCATCCTGGTCGAACCCGCCGATCCCGCTTTGCCGGATCAGACCCGGCAGGTCATGGCCGCCCTGCGCGATCGCGACCCCGAACCTTTGGCCGCCGCCTGGCTCGCGGGTGTCGTCCCGGCGACGGAGGCAGGGCCGGCGATGTTCGTCGCCGCCGCGTTACAGGTCTATTTCGCCGCCGTCGCGGCCACCCTGCCGGTGGGCGATATCGCGCTGCTGGCACAGCGCGGCCTTTGCCCGGTCTGCGGCTCCGCCCCCGTCGCGGGGGTGATCACCGGCGCGGGCAAGGCACCCGGCACGCGCTATCTCCATTGCGGCCTCTGCGCCACCGCCTGGAACCATGTCCGCGTCGCCTGTATCGGCTGCGGCGAGTCAAAATCGCTCACCCTGCAGGAAATCGAGGGCGGCAACGGCGCGGTCATGGCCGAAACCTGCGACGCCTGTATGGGCTACGCGAAGATGCTGTATCAGGCGAAGGATATGCAGGTGGACCCGATGGCCGACGATCTGGCGTCATTGGGTCTCGACATCCTGGTGGGGGAAGCGGGATGGTCCCGGCTTGCCGCCAATCCGCTGGTGCTGGCCGGATAGGTCGCGGACCGCTGGCGGACGAACGCGAACGGTGGCTTAATCCCGGCCAATGATTATCGGCACCGCCGGCCATGTCGATCATGGCAAGACCGCGCTCGTGAAAGCCCTGACCGGCGTGGACGCCGATCGTCTCGCCGAGGAAAAGCGACGCGGCATCACCATCGATCTGGGCTATGCCTATACCGACGATTTCGGCTTCGTCGACGTCCCCGGCCATGAGCGTTTCGTCCACACCATGCTCGCCGGGGCCGGCGGTATCGACGCCGCGCTGTTCGTCGTCGCGCTCCCCGAAGGGATACGCCCGCAAACCGTCGAACATGCGCGCATCCTCGACCTGCTGGGCATCGATCGCGGCGTCGTGGCGCTGACGAAAGCCGATCTGACCCCCGAGCGCACCCCGGTCGTCACCGCTGAACTGCGCGCTTTGCTCGCCGGTAGCGGACTGGCCGACGCGCCGATCCTGCCGGTTTCGGCCCTGACCGGCGCCGGTCTGCCCGCCCTGCGCGACGCCCTGCGCGCCCTCGGCGGTAAGCCGCGCGATACCGACGGCCATCCCCGCCTCGCCATCGATCGGGTCTTTACCCTGACCGGTGCCGGGCTGATCGTGACCGGCACGCTCATCGCCGGGCGTATCGCGCTGGAAGACCGGCTGATCCTGTCGCCCTCGGGGATCGAGGTCCGCGTGCGCGGCCTGCACGCGCAGAACAAGCCGGCGGAAGCCGCGTGCGCCGGGCAGCGGGTCGCGCTCAACCTGACCGGCCCGCGCCTGTCCAAGGACGCCGTCGCGCGCGGCCATTGGGTGCTGCATCCCGACATCCACGCTCCAACCTTTCAAATCGACGCCCGTATTCATCTCCTCGCCGATGCGCGCTCCCTTAAAAACGACACCCAGGTGCATCTGCATCTGGGGGCGGAGCACGTCCCGGCACGGATGATCCTGCTCGATGCCGACCGGCTGGAACCGAACGGTTCGGCGTTGGTCCGGCTGACGGCGGCGCGACCGATCGGTGCCCTGGCGCGCGATCGGCTGGTCCTGCGCGATGCCGCCGCGACCCAAACGATCGGCGGCGGCTCGGTCGTCGATCCCTTCCCGCCGCGACGGGGCAGGCGCACCCCGCAACGTCTTGCGCGCCTCCTCGCGCTCGACGCACCCGATGCGATGACGGCGCTGCATGCCGCGCTGGCGCACCCGCCGCATTGGTTGGAATGGCCCGCCTTCGCGCGCGCCTGGAACCTCCGCGCGCCGGATCGTGACGCCTTGCCGGAGATTGTCGGGGCGGTGCTCGCCGGCGACCTGGTGCTGGATCGAGCCGCGTTCGACACACTGCGCGCCGCCATCGTCGCGACGCTGACCGATCATCATCGGAACGAACCCGATCAACCCGGCTTACAGCCGGAGCGTCTGCGCCTGACGTTGACCGAACGCCCGCCGGCCGCGGCGTTTCGCGCCATCGCCGATATCCTGGCCCGCGACGGCACGATCGCGCGCGACGGACCCTGGCTGCGCCTGCCCGATCACCGGGTGCGCCTGTCGCCGACCGATGAAGCACTCTGGGCGGCCGCTCGCGCGATGATCGCGGCGGAGCGCTTCCGTCCGCCCCGCGTGCGCGATATCGCCAAGGCGGTCGGCGTCGCGGAACCCGCCGCGCGCGGCAGCTTCAAGCGTTTGCAGCGCCTGGGACAGGTGATCGAACTGGCGCAGGATCACTTCTTCCTGCGCGAGACGGTCGCGGAAATGGCGCATATCGCGCGCGACGCGGTGGACGAGACCGGGTTGCTGACGGCGGCGGCCTTCCGCGATCGGCTGGATAACGGCCGCAAGGTCGCCATTCAGATCCTGGAGTATTTCGACCGCGTGGGCCTCACCATCCGTCAGGGCGATCACCGCACCGTGCGGGCGGATCGCCTGACGATGTTTGGCGAGCCGGACTGAAAATAAGCTGCAACATACAGGAATATTCGGCCCGATTCGGCGTCCGATGATCAGGCGCCGGTTGCCCCCCCAATGCCTCACGGCATACCAATCATAAGCCCCGGATTGGTTCGACCGGCGTCTACCTTTGGTCTGCCTAAGCCAACAGGCCGCGCGCGATGCCGATGATGCGGTGTGCTTCGCTCCACAGCGCATAGGGTTCCAGGGCGTCCATGTCCGCCCATTCCACTTCACTGACGTCGGAGCCCGCGACCGCTTCGCCGCTTTGCCAACGCGCCGCGAAATCCAGGATCGTGTAGTGAAACTGCACCCGTCCGGCGGCATCGCGTCGGATCGTATCGACATGGGCGCAGAAATGCAGATCGCCCACGACCAGCGCCGTTTCTTCCGCGAGTTCACGCCGAGCGGCGTCCTCGCAGGTCTCGCCGACGTCCTGGGCACCGCCGGGAAGGGTCCAACTGCCGATATTCGGTGCCTTGCCGCGTCGGCACAGCAGCACCTGATTGCCCTTGATGACGACGATGCCGATGCCGACGATCGGTCGTTGCGGATATTCCCGGTCGCTCATGGCTTGGCCGGTTCGGCTGTCGGTTCCGGTTCGGGTTCCGGCTTTTCCGCCGCTTTCAGGTCTTCGATGGTCGGCACGAAGGCTTTTTCCTTCCACGATCCCACCTGATACGACCAGCCGCCCAGGCGTTGCGCCAGCCGTTCGGCGTCGGGCTTCGCCTTGTCCTCGGTCGCGGTGACGGCGAAGCGAACCCAGATGTCCTTATCGGCGCGCAGCACCCGCGCCGCGACGGTCATGCCGTCGGTCAGGGTGAACACGGCCTGCCCGATTTCCTCGCCGGGGGCGTCGGCATCGGGACGCACGTCCTGGAACGTCAGGGATTCCAGCGCGCGGGCGACGTCCTCGACCTTGTAATCTTCCAACCGGGGATGATCCGTCGGGGAGGTCAGCACCAGCTTGCCGTCTTCCTGGCCGAAGATCAGCACATCCGAGCCGCGCGTGCTGACGACGCCGGAGACACGCTTGTGCTCGATATTGACGACATCGCGATCCAGCCAAAGCTGCGGATCGGCGTCGGCCTGCAGATTGCCTTCCGCGAGCCAGGTCTGCGCCTCTCCGGGGCGGCGGACATAGACCTGTTCAGGCACTTTGCCCTGGGTGCGCACGCGGCGGTGGCCGACGATCACATCGACGATCGGCTGCCCGGCGGCGTTCAGCACGCGCAGGCGGTTGGAGCCCGCGTTGGCGCTTTCGGCGTCTTCCACGCCCAGCCGCGCGTATTGCTCGGCGTCGGCGGTGCGGGCTTCGATCAGGCGCAGTTCGGTCAGGCTGGTCAGCATGGCGCGCAGCTTGCTGTCCTGCAGTCGGTAGCCGCCGCGATCGGCGATGCCCCATTGGCCGGAGGCCGCGCGATTCAGGACAGTGGTCTTGCCTTTGTTCACGACCTCGATCCTTGCCGCGTCGCGCAGCTTGGGGGCGAGGTCGGGGAACATCAGCGCGCCGGCGTCGATGGCGCGTTGCTGCGTTGGGGTGGTCGCGGAGCCGAAATACCAGCCGCCGCCGATAGCAAGCGCGCCCGCGACGATCAGTCCGGCCAGGGAAGCGGGTTTCATGGCGTTTTGGTTCCCAGTTCAGACAGCATTCCGACCGCGCCCGTCATGACCGAGCCGCTGCGCGAAACGACTCTCATGTCCGCGCCGCTGCGCGGCGACGCCGCTGTATCAGCCCGATCCCAATCGCAAGGACAGTCAGCGTCACCGGCACAAGCACGATATTGAACACCCGCAAGCCGGTTTCCAGCCGCGAGATGTCGCGGTTCAGTTCCAGTTGCACGGCGCGCAATTTCTGGCGTGTATCGACGATATCCTTGCGCGCGGCATCGATGGCGGCCCGTTGTTCGGGGGTGATGACGGCGTCGGTCTTCGGCCGGTCGCCGCCTTCGCCCGCGCGCGTGTCGCCCTGGCGCAGGGTGCGAAGCTGCTTCTCGACGTCTTCCAGGTGCTTTTGCAGCCCTTGCTCGGTCTGGCGGTAGCTGGCTTCCGCGTCGCTTTGCATCGCCGCCACCAGTGTGAACGGACGCGTGGTATCCCCGCGAGAGCGGAGTCCGATCAGCGCGTCTCCGCCCGCCAGGGTGCCGATCAGATTGGCGACGAACGGGCCGTTGTCGGCGAAGGGCGTCGCGGTCTGCTGGCCGAAGAAATCGGCCACCCGCACCCAGTAGCGATCCGCCAGCATGTCGCTGTCGGCGACCACCACCATGTTCGCGGGACCGTCGGTCTGCGCCTTGTGCGCCGGGAAATTGTCGGGTCGCTTCTGCTCCCCGGTCAGTTCCGGCGGGCCGGCAAAGGCGGATTTCAGGTCGCCCCGCACCCGCGCGGCGATCACGCGCGGCGTATTGTCCGGCCGAAACTCCGCCAACACCTTGGTCGGTTCCGGCGTCTTCACCTTGTCCACCGACAAGATCGCGGACCGCGCGCTGCTGGACAGCAGCGGCACGAACTCGATCGCGGCCTTGTCCGCCTTGCGCAGCGACCCCGCGGAGGCAACGGTCACCTGCTGCAAGTCCGCCGTCGCGGGATCGTCGTGGTTCAGCCCGTCGCGGATATTGAACCAGGCGACATAGCTTACCGCCTGCACGCGCTCTTCCGCGTTGGCGCGCACGCGCCACGCGCCGGTCAGATCGCCGACGACCTGCGACGGGTCGAATTCGATGCCCCAGGCGTCAAACAGCGGCTTGAGGTTGGATTGCGTATCGGTCGGCGGCGCGCCGGTCTGGCTGGGCGCGGATGCCAGCGTCTCGCTCCACGGATCGACCATCGCCATCAGCCGCCCACCGCGCATCACGAACTGATCGATCGCGTAAAGCGTTGCAGGCGACAGGTCGCGGGCGGACGCCACCAGCAGGACCTGGATCTCCGGATCGATCGCCTGCGCGTCGGTGGCGACGGTCTTCAACGAGTTGGTCTGGCGCAGCAGCAGTGAGGACGCAAAGGGTTGTCCGCCGGGCCCCTGGCCGCGCGTCATCATCATCATGCGCGGATCGCCGTCGAAGGGCAGGGAGGTCATGACCCCGACCACCGGTCGCTTCGGGTTCGAGAGATCGAACACCAGCTTGGTCAGATCGAATTCCAGGAAGCGGCCGCGTTCCGGCTGAAAGAACGGGATGGTGCGCTCGTCGTCCTGCAGGTTGCTGCCGGCCAGGCCGAAATACACCAATTGCCCGCCCTGATCGACCGGAACGCCTTGCAGCCCATAGGCCACGGCGCGATCCTCGGTGTCGCTGAAGGGTTCGGGGTCGTAGAATTCAAGCCTGACCTTGCCGTTGGAGACGGACGCGTAGTTCAGCATCATCTCCCGCACCTGATCGGCGTAATTGCCGTAGACCGGCACGGTGGCGCCCAATCTGCGGGAGTAGAACAGCCGCAGCGTTACGGGTTCCTTCAACTCCGACAGCACCCGTTTAGTGCCGGCGGACAGGGTGTACAGCTTGCCGGCGGTCAGATCGATCTGGATCGAGGCCAGTCTGGCGTCGGCGAACATGTTGATGCCGATGGCGATCGCGGCGGCGGCGAGCACGCCGGCGACGGAGAAAAACAGACGCTTCATGGCCGTTAATCCGCCTTACGCTGATCGACCAGCACCGTGTTCAGGAACAACCAGAACCCGATGAAGGTCGCGAAGAAAGTCACGTCGCGCACCGAGACGACGCCGCGCGTGAAGGCCTGGAACCGGTCGATCACGGCGATGCGGCGGGCGATTTCGGCCAGGATCGGCGTGTTGCGATTCAGGAAGTCGGTGACCAGCGGATACGACGCCACCGCGAAGACGAAGCACACGGCAACCGCCAGCACATAGGCGATCACCTGATTGCGCGTCGCCGCCGACAACGCCGATCCGATCGACAAAAACGCTCCGGCGACCAGCAGGCAGCCGACATACCCCGAGGCGATCACGCCGTTATCGGGATTGCCGAGCAAATTGACGCTGATGATGAAGGGGAAGGTGAGAGCGAGGGCGATGGCGCAGAACGCCCAGGCCGCCAGGAATTTCGCGATCACCGCCTGACCCTGCGTGATCGGCAGCGTCAGCAGCAGTTCGATGGTGCCGAGACGCCGTTCCTCCGCCCACAGCCGCATGGTGATGGCGGGGATCAGCAGCAGGAATACCCAGGGGATGAAGGTAAAAAACGGGTTCAGGTCGGCCTGTCCGCGATCGAAGAAATTACCCAGGTTGAACGTCATCGCGCCTTGCAGCACCAGGAAGATGACGATGAAAACGCTGGCGACCGGGGTGGCGAAATAGGCCGCCAGTTCGCGCTGGGCGATGGTCAGGATGATACGCATGCTCAGGCGGCATCCTTCTGTGTTGTCAGTTGGCGGAACACATCGTCGAGCTTGCCCGACGGGTGCCGTTTTTCCAGTTCGGCGGGTGTCGCGTCGGCGACCACGCGGCCGCGCGCGATGATCATGGCGCGGGTGCACACCGCGTCCACCTCTTCCAGAATATGGGTGGAGATGACGATCGCCTTCTCTGCCCGCATGTCCTGGATCAACTTGCGGACCTCGTGCTTCTGGTTGGGGTCCAGCCCGTCGGTGGGTTCGTCCAGCACCAGCACCGGCGGATCGTGCAGCAGGGCCTGTGCCAGCCCGACACGGCGCTTAAAGCCCTTGGACAAGGTCTCCACCGGTTGCAGCCGCACGGATTCGAGCCGGGTGAGGCCCAGGGCGTGATCGACCCGGCGATCCAGTTCGGCACCGGAGAAACCGCGAATTTTCGCGCAGAAGCGCAGGAAGCCGGTGACAGACATTTCAGGATAGGTCGGCGCGCCTTCCGGCAGGAAGCCCAGCATTCGACGCGCGGCGACGCCGTCGGTCTGGACGTCGTGACCGCAGATGCGGGCGGTACCGGCGGTCGGGATCATGAACCCGGCCAGCATCCGCATGGTGGTTGATTTGCCCGCGCCGTTGGGGCCCAGGAAGCCCAGTACTTCCCCGCGGGCGACGCGGAACGAAACGCTGTCAACGGCGGTGAACGCGCCAAAGCGCTTTGTCAGGCCGTCGATCTCGATCAGCGCGGATTCGCCGTCTGCCGCCATGCTGCGTTTCCCCACTCGGTTTTCGACCGTTCCAGATAGCGGAAAGCCGAACCATTGCAAGACGCCGCCGCGTGACGGTTTTGCAAGATTTACCCGACGCGCCGGCGCAGTTGGAACAGCGGCGGGTGATCGGGTTGGGTCGTCACCACGGCGACGGGTAGAACCGGGCGATCCCCGAGCAGCGACAGGGTGAAGCGTTCGGTCAGGGCGGACAGCACCATGGCGGCCTCCATCAGCGCGAACTGCGCCCCGACGCATACGCGTGGGCCGGCACCGAAGGGCATCCAGGCAAATCGCGGCGGCGGGGGCTCGCCAGGCATGAAGCGCGACGGGTCGAACGCATCGGGGTCGCGCCACAGCGCGCGGTGGCGGTGCAGCACCCAGGGCGCGATCATGACGACCGATCCGGGCCGCAGCGTCAGCCCACCGACGGTATCCGCGCCGATCGTCTCGCGCACCAGGGTAAAGGCGGGCGGGAACAGGCGCAGTGTTTCCTGGATCGCCGCCTTGCAGCGGGTCTCATCGCGGGCAACGGCGTCTTGTTCGGCCGGGACACGCGCCAGCAGGGTCGCAGCCCAGAACAGCGTGACGGCCGTGGTTTCATGCCCGGCAAGGATCATCGTGGCGACCTGATCGCGCAATTGTTCGGCGCTGAAGCCGACGCCGGTTTCCGGGTCACGCGCGGCGCGCAGCAGATCGAACAGATCGTTGGGCGCGTCCGGCGGCGGGGCGCGCAGCCGGTCGGCCATCGTCGCCTCGATCAGCGCCATCCATCGACGGCTGAACCGACGGCGCGCGAAATCGCGCAGAGTCGGCACGGATGGCGGCAGCAACATATCGAACAGCTTGGGGCGGGACAGATCGGCGGCATACTCCGCCAGCATGGCGCGCATGGCGGGGCCGAAGCGGCGCATCTCCATCGAAAACATCGATCGCCCCGCGATATCCAGCGCCAGCCCCTGCATCGCCGCCAGCAGATCGGCGGGTTCGTCCCGGCGCGCGTCAAGCGCATCAAGCGCATCGCGCGTCGCCGCCGCGACATGGCGCGCGAGCATGGGCAACACGCGCGGGGTCAGCGCCGGGGCGATGGTGCGTCGTTGCAGTCGCTAGGCATCGCCCTCGCTCAGCAACAATCCATTGCCGGCGATCGGGCGCAGGATGCGGATGGAGGCCGGGGTCCGCCGGTAGTTGGCGGCATTGTCCACGAGCACGCGGTGGATCGCCTCGGGCGCATTCAGCAGCACCGTCTTTCGTCCCAGCAGGTGGCGTTCGGTGTAGTCGGACTCGTATGCCCGGTCGGGCCAGACCGTCAGGGCGTTGGTCCGGACGGCGCGCAGGAAGGCGCGGACCGGCAGGGGGGACGCGGGGCGGGGCGGCGTCAGCGGGATGTACAAGGCGGCGGTCACTGTGCTTCTGACGGATAGAGTTGCCGGCGGGCCACCCCGGACAACACGCGCGCGTGAAGTTCGGGGTGACCCGCCGGGGGCGGACTACTCCGCCGCGGCGCGGGGCGTGTAGGCCGGCAGATCGGCGCGCAGCGTGTTATCCATGGGCTTGGGCCACCAGCGGTGTTCCCACTCCCCATAGAACGTGCGCAGTGTCGGCATGACCTTTTCGGCGAAAAGCTGCGTGTTGAAGCGGGTCAGTTCCTTGTTCATGTTGCCGAACTGCATCAACAGCATCAGGTTGCCGACGTTCAGGTTCTCGGCCAGTTCGATCAGTTGCTCGGTCACGTCCTTGGGATTGCCGATGACGATGTAGCCGGCGTCGACCAGGTCCTTCATCTCCGTCGGTCGCGCGACGGAACGCAGGGCCGCGGCGCTGACCTGGCTGGCCAGACCGGCGCGTTGCGTGGCCTCCGTCGAATAGCCCGGCGGCGCGGCGAAGCGGGGATCGATATGCAGGCAGCGACCGAAGAAGTATTCCGCCGCTTCGGTGTATTTCTCCATCGCCTCGTCGCGGCTTTCGGCGACGCAGACGGTCTGCGCGAAGGCGGCGCGGTAGGGATTGCGATCCTTGCCCAGCCGATCCATCTCTCCCCAGAACCCATCCATCGTGGCCTTGCCGGCCTTGTGGCCGTAGTAGGACAGGTAGGCGTAGACGTAATCTTTCTCAGCGCACCACTGCCAGGTCTCGACCGAACCGCCGCCGGGGATCCAGATCGGCGGATGCGGCTGTTGGATGGGGCGCGGCCAGATATTCACGTAGCGCTGCTGGTTGAAACGCCCGTTGAACGCGAAGGTGTCCTTGTCCTGCCACGCCCGCATGACCAGATCGTGTGCTTCAAGGTAACGATCGCGCAGTTGCGACGGGTTTTGCCCATAGGCGAAGCAATCGTCCATCGGCGTGCCGACGGGAAAGCCCGCGATCAACCGCCCGCCGGAGATGACGTCGAGCATGGCGAATTCCTCCGCCACCCGGGTCGGGGGATTATACAGCGCGAGCGAATTGCCCATCACGCAGATGGTGGCGTCGGTGGTGCGACGCGCGAGCGAGGATGCGATCAGGTTGGGGGACGGCATCAGGCCGTAGCCGTTGGAATGATGCTCGTTCACGCAGATGGCGTCATAGCCGCAATCGGCGGCGTATTCGAGTTCGTCCATGAAGTCGTTGTACATCAGATGCGCGCGCTTCGGGTCGAACAGCGAGGAATGGATATCGACCCAGACGGAGGGGTGCTTCTGTTTGAAGTCCTCCGGCAGTTCCGTATAGGGCATCAGATGAAACCACATCATCTTCATGGCGTTCGCGCTCCTGGCGTCTGAGTTTGGCGGAGTGAAGCATTGGACGGCGCGTAACGCCAGCCGGCTGAATGACAGCCGGCTAAACGACCCCCGCCACGGCCAAAACCGTCGCCAGCCCCGCCGCCATGCCGTTGACGCTGGCGACGGGTTCGACGTCGATCCATTCTTCCAGTGAATGCTGCCGTCCGCCGGTCCCGCCGGACCCGATCTTGATGGCCGGGATGCCCAGGCTCATCGGGATGTTGGCGTCGGTGGAGGAATACTCGAAACTCGTTTCAATCCCGTGGGCCTCGATCGCCGCTTTGGCGAATTGCGCGAGTTCGCCCGATTCGTTGGTGTGACCCGCGGGGCGGTCGCCGATCTTGACGATATCCGCCGCGATCGCGCCGTTATGGGTCGCGCGCATCGCGTTTTCCGCCGTGACCGAGGCGGCGACAATCTCCAGAAAGCGCTGTTCCAGGCGATCGAGTTCCTCGACGGATTCCGATCGAAGATCGAATTCGGTCCAGACGCTGTTCGGGATCGAATTGATCGACGTCCCGCCGCCGGTCACGCTGGCGCTGAACGTCGTGCGCGGCTTCGCCGGTACCGGCACGCGGCCCAGGCGCCCGATCGCGTCGGCCATCGCATACATGGGGTTGACCAGGCCGAATGCCCCGTAGCTGTGCCCGCCCGGGCCGGTGAAGGTCACGCGATAGCGTTTCGAACCGACGCCGCCGGTCACGATCCGCTCCATATTGGGGCTGTCGACGGTGATGAAGGACTGGATGCGGTCCTTGTAGCGGCCTTTTTGAAACAAATGCCGCATTCCCCGCAGATCGCCCGGCCCTTCTTCGCCGACATCGGCGACGAACAGGATGTCGGCGCGCGTGCGAATGCCGGCGGCATCCAGCGCGCGCAGCCAGGCCAGGATAACCGCCAGGCTGCGGGTATCGTCGCCCACGCCGGGGGCGAACAGCCTGGTGCCTTCGCGCCGCACCGTCAGATCGGTTCCCGCGGGGAAGACGGTGTCCAAATGCGCGGCGACGCAAATCATCGGACCGTTGCCGATGCCGCGCCTGATGCCGGTGACGTTGCCCTCCGCGTCGATTTCGAGGTCTTCGAGCCCGTGTTCCGCCGCCATCGCCCGCCAGCGTTCGGCCCGCGTTGCTTCGTTGAATGACGGCGCGGCGGTTTCCGTCAGGGTGACGATGTCCGCCACGGTACGCTCGTGCTCCGCCGCCAGCAGCGCGACCGCTTGCCGAAACGCGGCGCTGGTCATGATGTTACGGACGGTGGTGTCGGCATGATCGGTCATGGCGGCGGCCTTGCTGCGGTTTGGCGAAGGCGCACAAGATGCCGGTTCATGGACGGAGTTGTCGAATGGATATCGAGGCGTTGCAGCAAGGCCTGCCGGGTTTGCCGAAGTTTCTCGGCATGCGGTTCACGTCGGTCGAGAAGGACCGGCTGGTGGCGGAGCTGGTGGTCGGTCCGGAGCACTGCACGGATGCCAATACGATTCATGGCGGGGCGATCATGGCCTATGCCGACACGATGGGCGCGATGGCCACGATCGTGAACCTGCGAGAGGGGCAGAGCACGACCACGATTGAAAGCAAGACCAACTTCTTTGCCGCCACGCCGGCGGGATCGGTATTGATTGCCGAAACGACCCCGCTGCACCGCGGACGGCGCACGCAGGTGTGGGAGACAAAGCTGACGCACCGCGATGGACGGTTGGCGGCCAAGGTCATTCAGACACAAATGGTGCTCTGACGGCGCGTTTAACCCGGCGTTAAGGTCTGCGTGGGACTGTCCAGCCGCGGCAATCCCGCCGCGGCTGGAGGAGAGAGTCGATGATACACATCGAACTTGAACTCCGGTGGGGTGAATGGCGGATAACGATCAAAATCGTGATCCGTCGCTAAGCCCAACCGGCCTCGGCGGGTTGTTAACGCAACTCGCCGGGAGCCCAGCTTATATCAATATTGCTGCCGCGCGTCCAGCAACGCATGCCGCGCATTTAACCCGGCGTTAAGGTCTGTGTGGGACTGTCCAGCCGCTGCAATCCCGCCGCGGCTGGAGGAGAGAGTCGATGATAGACATCGAACTTGAACTCCGGTGGGGTAAATGGCGGATAACGATCAAAATCGTGATCCGTCGCTAAGCCCAACCGGCCCCGGCGGGTTGTAAAGGCAACTCGCCGGGAGCCCGGTTTATACCAATACTGCTCCCGCGCGTCCAGCAAGGCGTGCCGCCCATTTAACCCGGCGTTAAGGTCTGTGTGGGACTGTCCAGCCGCGGCAATCCCGCCGCGGCTGGAGGAGAGAGTCGATGATCCACATCGAACTTGAACTCCGGTGGGGTAAATGGCGGATAACGATCAAAATCGTGATCCGTCGCTAAGCCCAACCGGCCCCGGCGGGTTGTAGAAGCAACTCGCCGGGAGCCCGGTTTATACCGACAGCGCTCCCGAACGTCCAGCAAAGCGTGCCGCTTGGCGTCGCCACCGTGTCGGGGGTAGGTTGTCGTCAGGTCAGAAACCGGAGGAACAATTCCATGAAAGCAGCGGTCTTTCACGCGGCGCATCAGCCGTTGACGATCGAGGACGTCGAGATCGAGAAACCCAAGCGCCGGGAAGTGCTGCTGCGCACGGCGTTCGCCGGGTTGTGCCACTCCGATCTTCATTTCATGGAAGGCCTGTATCCCTATCCGGTTCCGGCCATCCTGGGACACGAAGGGTCCGCGGTGGTCGAGGCGGTCGGAGAGGACGTCACCTACGTCAAGCCAGGCGATCACGTCATCACCTGCCTCTCGGTGTTCTGCGGCGAGTGCTCGCAATGCACCACCGGGCATACAAATCTTTGCGAGAACACCGAGGTGAAGCTGCTTCCCGGCGCCGCCCGCCGGATGAAGTGGAAGGGGCAGACCCTGCATCAGGCCTTCAATCTGTCGGTGTTCGCCGAACAGATGCTGGTGCATGAACACGCCATCGTGAAGATCAACCCGCAAATCCCGCTCGATATCGCCGCGCTTGTCGGCTGCGGCGTCATGACCGGCGTCGGTGCCGTGTTCAACGCGGCCAAGGTCGAGCCCGGCTCCACCGTCGCGGTGGTCGGCTGCGGCGGTATCGGATTGTCGGCGGTGAACGGTGCCGCGCTGGCCGGCGCGTCGAAGATCATCGCCATCGACACCAATCCGTCAAAGCTCGAAAAAGCCCGGGAAATGGGCGCGACCGACACCATCAACGCGTCGAACATCGATGTTGTCGCAGCCGTGAAGGACATGACCGAAGGCCAGGGCGTGCCCTATTCGTTCGAGGCCATCGGCCTGAAAGTGACCGCCGAACAATGCTTCTCGATGCTGCGCCCCGGTGGCGTGGCGACAATCATCGGCATGATCCCCTTCGGTGTGAAAATCGAGTTGCACGGCGCGGACTTCCTGCGCGATCGCAAGATTCAGGGCACCTCGATGGGCGGTAATCGTTTCCGTGTCGATATGCCGCGCCTGCTCGAACTGTGGCGGCAGGGGCGGCTGAAGCTCGATCACCTGATCTCCGGCCATATCAAGCTGGCAGAAATCAACGAGGGCTTCGCGATGCTCAAATCAGGCGCGCCGGTGCGCAACCTGATCGATTTCGGCGTTCGCTGAACACGACAACGGCGGCCGGGTAACCCCCGGTCGCCGTATCCGCGCCAAACCAACGCAGCTAACTCCCTGACAACCCCCGCCGATCCACGAGCCTGCGCGCTTTGCCCATCGATCGCTCGACACCACCCGGCGGTTCGATCACCACGCGGGTGCTCAAACCGACAATGTCCTTGATCCGTCCGGCCACCGCCGCGGCCTCCGCCGCCATGCCGCCTGGAGTATAGGAGTCAGGACGAGCCTCGACGTGGACGGCAACGTCGTCCATGCGGTTGTCGCGGGTCAGAACGATTTGATAATGTCCGGTCAGCGCGGGGCTTTTCAGCAATTGTTCCTCGATCTGCGTCGGGAACATGTTCACCCCGCGCACGATCACCATATCGTCGGATCGCCCGGTAACCTTCTCCATCCGCCGCATGCTGCGCGCGGTGCCGGGCAGCAGCCGAGTCAGGTCGCGGGTGCGATAGCGGATCACGGGCATCCCGACCTTGGTCAGCGAGGTAAACACCAACTCCCCGGCCGATCCATCGGGCAGCACGGCACCGGTCTCGGGATCGATCACCTCGGGGTAGAAGTGATCCTCCCAGATATGCAGCCCGTCCTTGGTTTCCACGCACTCGTTCGCCACGCCGGGGCCCATCACCTCCGACAACCCGTAGATATCCACGGCATCCATCGCGAAGCCGGTTTCGATCTCCGCCCGCATCGCGTTCGTCCAGGGTTCCGCGCCGAAGATGCCGATGCGGATCGAAGACTCGCGCGGGTCGATCCCGAGTTTCCGGAACTCATCCAAAATCGCCAGCATATAGCTGGGCGTGACCATGACGATGTCGGGCTTGAAGTCGGCGATCAGTTGCACCTGGCGTTCGGTCATGCCGCCGGATACCGGCACGACGGTGCAGCCCAGGCGCTCCACCCCGTAATGCGCGCCCAGCCCGCCGGTGAACAAGCCGTAGCCATAGGCGACATGCACCATCATGCCCGCCCGCCCGCCGGACGCGTAGATGGATCGCGCCATCACATCCGACCAGGTCACGATATCCTCGGCGGTATAGCCGACGACGGTGGGCTTTCCGGTGGTGCCGGACGAAGCGTGCACCCGCGCGATCTTTTCCCGCGGGACCGCGAACATGCCGAACGGGTAGTTGGCGCGCAGGTCCTGCTTGGTGGTGAAGGGGAACTTCGCCAAATCCTCCAGCCGCCGGAAGTCGTCGGGGTGGACACCGGCCGCCGCGAAGCCGGCACGGTAATGCGGCACGTTGTCGTAGGCATGCCGCAACGACCAGGCGAGCCGTTCGGTCTGCAACGCGGCGATGGCATCGCGCGACGCGGTTTCGATGGGGTGCAATCCGGCCATGCTCAGTCCTCCGCGAAGAAGCGCTTTCCGATCATGCGCGAATGCCCGCGCATTTCCGCGACGATGGTGCCGTCGGATCCCGTTACGCGCACGTCGTAAATCCCCGACCGGCCCGCGCGCACGCGTTCCTCCGCGGTTGCCGTCAGGGTCTCGCCCTGCCGACCCGGTCGCACAAAGGTGATTTCGTTATGATGCGCGACGCAGCGTTCGCCATAGGAATTGCACGCGAAGGCGAAGGCGGAGTCGGCCAGCGTAAAGATGAACCCGCCGTGGCACAGCCCGTGACCGTTCACCATGTCCGGCCGAACCAACAACGACAGCGTGGCAGATCCGGCGGCGACCGCGCCCAGCACCATGCCCAGGCCGCGGCTGGCATGATCCTCCGCCCACATCGCCTCCGCGCAGCGATGTGCCAGCGCCTCCGCGCAACGATATGCCAGCGCATCCGCCTCGTCGCCGGGCATCAGGCGCCCCGGAACACGGGCGGGCGCTTTTCCTGGAACGCGCGCACACCTTCGGCGAAGTCGGCGGATCGGCCGGCCTCGCCTTGCAGCCGAGCCTCGAGGTCGAGTTGGGCGGAGAGGGAGTTGGTGCCGGCGGCGGCGAACATGGTCTTCATCCCGGCCAGCGCGGCGGATGGCGCGGTGGCGAGCTTCGCGGTCATCGCGGCGGCTTCACCCATCAGGGCAGCGTCGTCGACGGCTTTCCAGATCATGCCCCAGGCTTCGGCGCGGTCCGCGTCGATCGCGTCGCCCAGCATCGCCAGCGCGCGGGCGCGGGCTTCGCCGACGGTGTGGGTCAGGAAGAAGCTGGCGCCGGAATCCGGCACCAGGCCGATCTTGACGAAGGCTTGCACGAATTTGGCCGATCGCGCGGCGAGCACGATGTCGCAGGCCAGCGCGAAGCTGGCCCCGGCACCGGCGGCGACCCCGTTCACCGCGCAGACCACGGGCAGGCGGGATGCGCGGATGCGGCGCACGACTTCGTGATGCCAGGTGCCGGCGAGTTTTTCCAGGTCGGGCGGGCCGTTGGGGCCCGGGGTGACGTCGGGGCCGAGTTCCTGCCCGGCACAGAACCCGCGTCCGGCACCGGTCAGCAGCAGCGCGCGGACGGAGGCATCTTGTTCGGCGGCGGTCAGTTCGGCCAGCAGACGATCGAGCATGGCCGCATTCACCGCGTTCAGCTTTTCCGGGCGATTGAGGACGATGGCGCGCCAGCCGTCATGGTGTTCGGTGCGGATATCGTCGGTCATGCGGGCCTCCCTGCTGTTCCCCGCAGTTTGGCATGAAGCTTTGGCGTTGTCGCGACCTCGCGGCGATTGGCGGGCGGGGTGCGATCCTGTATGCACAAACCATGAACGACAGCCCCGCTTCCGTCGCCGCCGCCCGCGCATGACCCAACGCCTGGAAAATGCCGCGCTGGGCATGGCGCACGCCGCCGCGTTGTTGCGCGCCGGCGGGCTGGTCGCCTTCGGCACGGAAACCGTCTACGGCCTGGGGGCCGACGCCACCGACGATCGCGCGGTCGCCGGGATCTTCGCCGCCAAGGGAAGACCCAGCTTCAATCCCCTGATCGCGCATTACCCCGACGCGGCGTCCGCCTTCGCGCATGTGATCGCCACCGACCATGCACAATGCCTCGCGACGGTATTCTGGCCGGGGCCGCTGACGCTGGTGCTGCCGCGCCGCGGGGATTGCCCGGTCTCCTTGCTGGCAAGCGCGGGGCTGGCGACGCTCGCGGTGCGCGTGCCGTCCAATACCGCCGCGCGCGACCTGCTGCGTCTCGCCGATCGCCCGATCGCCGCGCCTTCGGCCAATCGCTCCGGCCAGATCAGCCCGACCACGGCGGATCATGTGGCGGCGGAACTCGACGGCCGGATCGACGCCATCCTGGATTGCGGCCCCTGTCCGGTCGGGGTCGAGTCCACCGTGCTCGACCTGTCCGGCGATCGCCCGACGCTGCTGCGTCCCGGCGGCGTCACAATAGAAGCGATCGAGGCGCTGATCGGACCGGTGCAACGACTTCCGGCGCATGGTCAGGCCAACGACGGACAGGCCCTGCCGTCGCCGGGATTAATGGCATCGCACTACGCGCCCAACCTGCCGGTGCGCCTGCACGCTCGAACGGTGGCGGGGCACGAGGCGCTTTTGGCATTCGGGCCGCCGCTGCCCGGTGCCGGGGCGCTGTATCAACTCAGTGTCGCGGCCGATCCGACGGAAGCAGCGGCGAATCTCTTCGCCGGCCTGCGCGCGCTCGACGCGATCGGCGCGCGCCTGGGGCTGAGCGCGATCGCGGTCATGCCCATCCCCGATGCCGGGCTGGGTCTGGCGATCAACGACCGGCTGAACCGATCCGCCGCGCCCCGGCCTATGCGGCCCGCGTGATCCGCAGGTAACCCATCTCATCCACCAGGGCGCGCCATCCCGGTGGAATGACCGTCGTTGAATCGAGTGCTTCGACGATCGCCGGGCCGGGAATCGCGGTGCCGGGCGTCAGGCCGTTGCGCCAATGGACCGGCGTGGCGGTGAAGCCGGTGGCGGGGAACCACACGTCGCGCGTGCGCACCTTCTGCTGAGCCGGATCGGCCCGCTGAGTCAGCGTCAGGTCGGGCAGCCGCCCCAGCGCGGTCATACGCAGATTGACCAGTTGCACCGGTTCGGTCGGATTGGCATGGCCGTAGGTCTGCTTGTGCCGCTCGTGGAACAACGCCGCCAGCGCGTCGAGCGTGTCGCGACCGATCGGGCCATCGCCGATCGGGATCGTCAATTCATACGCCTGCCGCCGGTAGCGCACATCCGCCTGCCGGACCAAAGCGCGCCGGGACTGCGGCACATTCGCGGCTTCCAGCATCGCGGTGCCGGATGTTTCCATCGCGGCAAAGGCATCGGCGACGCGCGCCGGATCGACCTTGGCCAGATCGGTATAAAGTGTGCGGGAATAGTCGCGCTTCAGATCGCTCGCGACCAGCCCCAGGGCGGAGAACGCACCCGGCGCGGGGGGAATGATGACCTCGGGGATCGCCAGTTCCTCGGCCAGCGCGACGGCATGCACCGGCCCCGCGCCGCCGAAGGCGATCAGGGCGAATTCGCGCGGGTCCAGGCCGCGTTCAACGGAAACGATCCGCAGCGCCTGCGCCATGTTGCTGTTGACGATTTCGACGATGCGCGCCGCCGCGTCGGCGATCGACAGCCCGTAATGATCGGCGATGCCGGTCTTGATCGCGCGTTCCGCCGCCGGCAGGTCGATCGGCAGGCCGCCGCCCAGCAGGGCCGAACGATCCAGCCAGCCCAGGATGACATTGGCGTCGGTCACCGTCGGGCGCGTGCCGCCGGCGCCATAGGCGGCGGGGCCGGGATCGGCGCCGGCGCTGTGCGGCCCGACCTTCAACGCCCCGCCAGGATCGACCCAGGCGATGGAGCCGCCGCCGGCGCTGACCTCCGCCAGGTCGATCACCGGCACCCGGATCGGATGGCCGGTGCCGTGCATCCAACGCTTGGCATTGGCCGCGCCGCCGACCTCATACTCCGCCGTGACGGCGATTTCCCCTTCGACGATGACGCTGGCCTTGGCGGTCGTGCCGCCCATGTCGAACGAGATCAGATTGGGTCGACCCAGTTGCCGCCCGGCCAGCGCCGCGGCGATTACGCCGGCGGCCGGGCCGGATTCGACCGCCATGGCGGGCATGCGCAGCCCCTCGGCAATGTCGAACACACCGCCCGACGATCCCATGACATGCAAGGCGGGCAACCCGAGCGCCGTCGTCGCGCGCGACAGCCGATCAAGATAGCCGGCGAGCAACGGCCCGACATAGGCGCAGACCGCCGTCGTGCTGGCCCGCTCGAACTCGCGGATTTCCGGCAGCACCTCGCACGACAGGAACACGCCGACATCGGGCAGTTCGGCGCGCAGGATTTCGCCGACCCGACGTTCATGCGCGTCGTTCAGGAACGAGAACAGGAACGACACCGCGACGGTTTGCAGGTTGGCGTCGCGGATGGCCTGAATGATCGGGATCAGGTCCTCTTCGACCAGGGCGGTGACGACGGCACCCTGCGCGTCGATGCGCTCCGTGACCTCAAACCTATGGCGGCGGGGCACCAGCACGCCCGGCCCGTCCTGGAACAGATCGTACAGGTCGGGGCGGGAGGAACGGCGCAGTTCCAGAATGTCGCGGAAGCCGCGCGTGGCGATGAAGCCGGTGCGCGCGCCTTTTTGCTCCAGCAGGGCGTTGGTGACGACAGTGGTGGCGTGCGCCAGCAGCGCGACGTCGGCGGCGGCGATGCTGTTCTGGCTCAACCCCGCGGTGATGCCGTCGATGACCCCCTGGCCGAAGTCCTTGGGGGTGGTGAGCACCTTGGCAATGCCGATGCGGCCGGTTTCCTCCTCCACCATCGCGACGTCGGTGAAGGTTCCGCCAATGTCGATGCCGATCCGCCAGGCCATGAAACCACCCCTATGCTGTGCCGCCATCGTTGCCCATCGCGCAGGCGAGAGCAACGACGAACAGCAGCGATCGGGGTGGGATCAGGCGTGTTGCGGCACGGTGTTCAGAAGCTGGCGCAGACGCGCGGCGCCGGTCTGGCCCTTCATCGCCTCTCGCCAACTGGCTTCCGCGACGCGCTGATGCGCGGCGATGGCTTCGTCGGCACCGGTGATCATCGCCACGCCGGTGTGGGAGCTGGGATGGGTGTCGGTGCGGAACGGGTTGATCGACAGGCTGACCCGATCGCGGGCGCGCAGGATTTTGAAGGCGGCGCTGGGTTCGGCACCGGCGAGCAGGCCGAATTGCAGCCCCATCGGCTCGGTTTCCATCAGGTTCGCGATATTCTCGATCTCCGACACCGCGACGTCGCGGCAGACCCGGCGCACCCGGTCCGATACCTGGATACCGCCGGCCACGCCGGTTTCCAGCAAGCGCCGGACAGACGGCAGGGAGATCATCGCGATGATGCCGGGACGGCGCATCGCGTACATGCGTTTACGCGCGGCCAGAATGCCCAGCACCTGTTCGGCCATGCTGCGCATTGCCATGCGTTCGCCGCCGGCGGCATCGGCGGCTTCGTCGAAGGCTTCTCCCAACGCGGAGTCATAGGCATCGGACGTCGTCAGGTAGCAGAGCGGCCCGAACAGTTGCAGGATCTGATCGGCCGACTCCTCGATCTGGCGGGTGCGCTCGAAATAACCGATCGGGCGGTTGTAGTATTCGACGCCGATGCCCAGCAGGGACAGCGGAGAAATCTTGAGCAGTTCGGCAAGCCGCTTGATGGTATCGAGCTTGATGACCTCGCCTTTTTCATACCGATACAAGGCGGCACGGGAGACGCCGAGTCGCGCGGCGATCTCCTCGGCCCGCAGGCCGGATTCCAACCGATAGGCGCGCAATTGCTGCCCGATTTCGGTAAAACGCATAGACATATTCGGCCCTTCCCCAGCGCCGTGTGAATAAAGCGTCGCCCCCGACGCACGCCCCGTCCTGACCTATGTCAAAACCAGTCTCAGAACCTGGGCGATAGCGTCACCTTATGCCGCGAGGCGTCGTAAATTCAACCCTTTTTCATGCCATGCGACTGAATCCCAGAAACCGATTCGAAAGAACTACGCTTTCCGAATCGAGTGGTCCGCCAGGTCTTCGATCGCCAAAATCAGCGCCGAATGGTCCAATTCGCCGCCGCCCTTGGCCGAACAAGCCGAAAACATCTGTTGTGCAACCGCCGTATTCGGCAACGACAGGTTGAGATCCTTGGCCGAGGACAGCGCCAGCGCGAGGTCCTTTTGATGCAGCCGAATCCGGAAGCCCGGATTAAACGTCCCGTTCAGCATGCGTTCGGCATGCACTTCCAGAATACGCGACGACGCGAAGCCGCCCATCAGCGCCTGACGCACCTTCGCCGGATCGGCGCCCGCCTTCGACGCGAACACCAGCGCTTCCGAAACCGCCTGAATGTTCAGCGCGACGATGATCTGGTTGGCGACCTTGCAGGTCTGCCCGGTGCCGTTATCGGACCCGATATGGGTGATGTTCTTGCCCATCAGGTCGAACAGCGGCTTGGCGCGGGCGAACGCCGCGTCCGGCCCGCCGACCATGATCGTCAGGCTCGCGGCCTTCGCGCCGACCTCGCCGCCGGAGACCGGGGCATCGAGGTAGTCGCAGCCCAGCGCGTTGACCTTCGCCGCATACTCCTTGGTCGCGACCGGACTGATGGACGACATGTCGATCACCAGCGTACCGGCCTTCAGCCCCGCCGCCACGCCGCCCGCGCCGAACAGCACACGCTCCACGTCGGGGGTGTCGGGCACCATCAGGATCACGACATCGGACTTCGCGGCGACCGCCGTCGCGTCGGCGACGACTTCGGACACGGCGCGAATTTCCGCCGTCAGGCTGGCGCGTTCCGGAACGATCAGATCGTGCCCGCCATTCTTCAGATTAAGCGCCATCGGGCGACCCATGATGCCCAGGCCGATAAATCCGATCTTCATCTCTTCCCCCTTAGATTAACCTGCTCGATGATCCGTCGCGTGTTTCAGGCGCCGGTGAAGCGCTGCCGCCAGCCAAGCCCGGCAACCGTGTCTCCGGCCGGGCGATATTCGCAGCCGACCCAGCCGTCGTAGCCAAGTTCGTCCATCCGGCGGAACACGAAATCCCAGCCGATCTCGCCGGTCCCCGGCTCATTCCGCGCGGGCACGTCGGCGATCTGCATATGCGCGATCACCGGCATGAACTGTTCCATGCGCTTGGTGATGTCACCCTCGGTGATCTGCACGTGATAGACGTCGAACTGCAATCCGAGCCGATCCCGACCGACCGCGTCGATCACCGCCGCGCCCTGCGCCTGCGTGTTCAGGAAATAGCCGGGCATGTCGCGATGGTTGATCGGCTCGATCACCAGCTTTACCCCCGCCGGATGCGCCTGTTCCGTCGCCCAGGCCAGGTTGGACGCATACAGCGCCGCCGCCGTCACCGGCGACACGCCGGGCGGCACAATCCCCGCCATGCAGTGAATGCGACGGCAGTCCAGCGTCGTCGCATAGTCCAACGCCCGTTTGACGGCCTCGCGGAATTCCGCCTGTCGGCCGGGCAGGCTCGCCAGTCCGCGCTCGCCTTCCGCCCAATTGCCCGGCGGCATGTTGAACAGCGCCTGCGTCAGGCCCTCTCCGTTCAGCCGAACGCGTAATTCGGCGGCGGGGTATTCGTAGGGAAACAGGAACTCCACGCCCTCGAACCCAGCCGCGCGCGCGGCCGCGAACCGATCCAGAAACGGGACTTCGTTGAACATCATCGACAGGTTGGCGGCAAAGCGAGGCACGGCGACCCTCCCCTGAATTCTGATTAGAAGCTACAAGGGGTTACCGGCGTTGACCAGACGTCGCGCGCAGGGGGTATCGACGGTCTATGAACGCTGAACGCGTGTTGATGGCACTCTTGCTCGGCGGCGTGGCGATAGGCTGCGCGCTCGTGCTCTACCCCTTCGTGTCTGCCCTGCTTTGGGCCGGTATTCTGGTATTCACCACATGGCCGGTCGCCGAATGGCTGCGCCTGCGCCTGCACCTGCGCCGCTCCGTCGCCGCCGGCCTGATGGTCGTGCTGACCGCCGTCGTGATCGTGCTGCCGATCGCGCTCGCCGCGCCCAGCGGCGCCGACGACGTCACCCTGATCCGCCATGCGATCGAGGAAGCCTTGCGCGCCGGGCTGCCTGGTTCCCCCGAATGGGTCTTCGACCTGCCGCTGGTCGGCCAGACGTTGGGCGAGCTTTGGAACCATTGGGCCGCCGACATCAGCGCGATGCTGGGGGCGCTGCGCCCCTATTTCGGGATGGCCCTCGAAAGCGGGTTGGGGCTTTTGCTGGGTATCGCCAACGGCGTGCTGATGTTCCTGCTCGCGCTCTTCGTCGCTTTCTTCTTTTATGTGCACGGCGAACCGCTGGCGGCGCGGATCCATGTGGTGCTGCGCCGCATCGCCGGTATCCAGGCCGATCGGTTGATCGCCGTGACCGGCGCGACCGTGCGCGGAGTGGTCTACGGCATCCTCGGCACCGCCGTCGTTCAAGGCCTGATGACTGGCTTCGGCCTATGGATTTCGGGCGTGCCGCGCCCCATGCTGCTTGGCGCGATCGCCGGGCTGCTTGCCGTGCTGCCCGTCGGTGCCCCGCTGATCTGGATCCCCGCCTCCCTCTGGCTGCTGGGGACCGGCAATCTGGGGTGGAGCATCTTTCTCGCGCTCTACGGCGGCATCGCGGTTTCCGGCGCCGACAGCATCATCCGCCCGTGGTTCATCTCCCGCGGGGCGCATTTGCCGTTTCTCCTCACCGTCCTCGGAGTCCTCGGCGGCGCCTTGGCCTTCGGCCTGCTCGGCATCTTCCTGGGCCCGGTGCTGCTGGGCATCGGCTACACATTGGTCAACGAATGGGCCCGCATCACGGACCCATCCATCGCGTCAATCGACCACTGACACTTTTTCGGGCTTGTTCTTGACGGAGCGTGTCGGCACGTCGCGGAACAGCGACAAATGCGTGTGCGCCGCCTTCCACGGGCTGGACAGGCCGGCGCGCGTCAACACGACCGACGCGCGTCCCGGACGATCGAAAGACGCGCCGTCGGGGTGATAACCGGTCGAGTCGAATATCCCCATCCCGACGGCCTGCAAACGATCCGGAGAGACGATGGCACGGATATCCGGACGAAATCGGAAATCGTCGATATGGAACCAAACGCTGCGCCACTGCTGCCGCTCGGCTTCCTTCTGCCCGATCATGAAATCGGTGACGGTGCCGAAGGCGACCATGTCTTCCGCGAAGATCGACCGCGCGCCCGCGAAGTCAACCTGTTGCACATGAAACGCCAGGGCATTGAACCAGGCGGTCACGCCGGCCAGATCGGCGGCGGCATTGTCGGGATGTGTGTCGGCCATGCTCGGCTTTCCCCTGGATAGTGTCCAACCCTGCGCTATGGCGGTTGGTGCGGAGCGTCAAGCGCCGTAAGTTGGTTGTATGGTCGGTTTCATGGTTTCCAGGATACTTCAGGCGGTGCCGGTGTTGCTGGTGGTCGGCTTCATCGCTTTCGCGCTGTCCGACTTCGTCGGCGATCCGGTCCTGCTGTACCTCGGTCAGGATCAGACCCAGGAGCAGCGAGAGGCGCTGATCCGACAACTGGGCCGCGATCGACCGATCTTCGTGCGATATGCGGATTATGTGTGGGGCGTGCTGCACGGCGATTTCGGGATCAGCTACGCCGCTCGGGAGCCTGTCGGGCAATTGCTGATGCAATATCTGCCGGCAACGCTGGAACTGGCGGGCATCGCGTCCGCGCTCGCGGTCGCGGTCGGCGTGCCGATGGGCGTCTATACCGCCATCCATCGAAACACCCTGCTGTCGCGTGTTTTCATGATCGGCAGCCTTATCGGCGTGTCGCTGCCGACCTTTATGCTGGGGATGCTGCTGATCCTCGTGTTCTCGGTCTGGTTGGGTTGGCTGCCGAGCTTCGGGCGGGAAACGGTGTTGTCGCCGGTGCTGCCGGCGGTGACGTTGGCGATGTTTCAGATGACCATGATCATGCGTCTGGTGCGCGCGGAGATGCTGGAAATCCTGCGTGCCGAGTATATCCGCTTCGCTCGGGCACGCGGTCTGTCGGATCGGGCGATCCATTTCAGCCACGCGTTGAAGAATACGTTGGTGCCGGTGATGACGATCATCGCCTTGCAGTTCGGCGGGATCGTCGCGTTTTCGCTGGTGACCGAAACCGTGTTCGAATGGCCGGGCCTTGGACGGTTGCTGGTGAAGTCGGTGGCGAGCGCCGATGGGCCGGTAATGTCGGCCTATCTGTTGCTGACCGCGCTGCTGTTCGTGACGATCAACCTGGTCGTGGATTTGCTGTATTTCGCGATCGATCCGCGCCTGCGCCTTCCTCGGGGCGGCGCATGAGGGACTGGCTCGATTCCGATGCCGTCCATGGTTTCCGCACCTCGCCCATCGCGGTCCTGTCGTGCCTGCTGCTGTGGCTGTTGATCGGCGGCGCGGTGCTGGCGCCCTGGATCGCGCCGCAAAACCCGTTCGATCTCGGCAGGGTGTCGTTGATGGACAGTTCCCAGCCACCGATGTCCCCCGCCGCGGACGGCGATCGGACCTATTTCCTGGGCACCGATCAGCAGGGCCGCGATATGCTGTCCGCCATTCTCTACGGCTTGCGAGTCAGTCTGCTGGTGGGCGGGCTTGCCGTTGCCTTCGCGGTTGTTGTCGGGGTGACGATCGGCCTGGTGTCCGGCTATGTCGGCGGCTTCGTCGATCTGGTGTTGATGCGCATCGCCGACGTGCAACTGACGTTTCCGGCCGTTCTGACGGCCTTGCTGGTCGATGGCTCGATCCGCGCCGCCTTGCCGCGGTCGGTGCACGACTCGCTGCAACTTCATGTCGTCGTCTTTTCCATCGGGATCAGCCTTTGGCCCAGCCTCGCGCGCACGGTCCGGGGATCGACGATGGTTGAACGCGGCAAGGACTATGTGCTGGCCGCCCGCGTGATCGGCGTGCCGTCGTGGCGGGTGGCCTTGACGCATGTGCTGCCGAACGTCGTCGGACCCGTGATGGTCATCGCCACGCTGGGCCTAGGGATGGCCATTCTGGCGGAGGCCACGCTGTCGTTCCTGGGCGTCGGGCTACCCGCCTCTCGGCCGTCGCTGGGAACCCTGATCAAGTATGGCGGGGACTATCTGTATTCCGGCTCCTGGTGGATGGCGGCCTTCCCCGGCCTTGCGCTGATGCTGCTGGTGCTGGCGATCAATCTGCTGGGCGATTGGTTGCGCGACGCCCTGACCCCCGGGCTTCGCTGATGCCGGTGCTGTCGGTGCGGGATTTGGTCGTGGAGTTCCCCAATCGCCGCGGCGTTGCCCGCGCCGTGGACGGTGTTTCGTTCGAGATCGACCCTGGGGAGGTATTGGGCCTCGTCGGTGAATCCGGCGCCGGCAAATCGCTGACGGGGGCCGCGATCGTCGGATTGCTGCCGCCGCCCGGCCGGATCGCCGGCGGCGCCATTCTGTTGGATGGGGAGCGGATCGACGCATTGCCGCCGCACCGCATGCGCGCCATTCGCGGGCGGCGGATCGGCATGATTTTTCAGGACCCGCTGACCGCGCTGAACCCGCTGTTCACCGTCGGGCAGCAACTGATCGAGACGATGCGCGCGCATTTACCGCTGTCCCATCGTCAGGCGCGGGAACGCGCGATTGCCTGGTTGGCCGAAGTCGGCATTGCCGCGCCGTCGATGCGCGTCGATGCCTATCCGAACGCTTTTTCCGGCGGCATGCGCCAACGCGTCGCGATTGCGCTGGCGCTGTGCGCGGAACCGCGGCTGGTCATCGCGGATGAGCCGACAACCGCGCTGGATGTGTCGATCCAGGCGCAGATCGTCGCCCTGCTGCGCCGTTTGGCCCGCGAGCGCGGGACGGCGATCCTGCTGATCACTCACGATATGGGCGTGATCGCGGAAACGGCGGATCGCGTGGCGGTCATGTATGCGGGCCGGATCGTGGAGATCGGTTCGACCCGCGCGGTGATCGACTCCCCGTCGCATCCCTACGCCGACGGCTTGATGGCCAGCATTCCGTCGCTGGATCGCCCCGTGGACAGATTGCGTCAGATCGACGGGGCCATGCCGCGCCTGGATGCCATTCCGGCGGGCTGCGCGTTCCATCCGCGCTGCCCAAGCGCGTTCGACCGCTGCCGGGTGGAACGGCCGGAGTTGCGCGACGTTGGGCCGACCCGTTCGGCCTGCTGGTTGGGACAGGGCCATGGTTGACGAACCGGTGCTGCGCTTCGACGCGGTCTCGTTCCAATTCGATGTCTCCGGCCCCTGGCTGCAACGTGTCGTCGGCCGGGAGGGGCGACGAACCTTGCGCGCGGTTGACGATGTGTCCTTTGCCCTGCCGGAGGGCACGACATTGTCGCTGGTCGGTGAGTCCGGATGCGGCAAATCCACGGTCGCGCGTCTGGCGGTCGGACTGTATCGGCCGGACGGCGGCGCGATCCACTTTGAAGGGCAGCCGTTGGATGTCGCGCGGGCGCAGCCGGCGTTGCGGCGGCAGATGAGCATGATCTTTCAGGACCCCATCGCCTCGCTGAATCCGCGCTGGCGGGTCCGGTCCATCATCGGCGAGCCGATCCGCCTGTTCGGTCTGGCGGCCGACGCGTCCGCGCTGCGTCGACGGGTGGATCGCCTGTTGGAGCAGGTCGGCCTGTCGATCGGCGACGGAGATCGGTTTCCGCATGCGTTTTCCGGCGGCCAGCGCCAGCGCATCTCGATCGCGCGCGCCTTGGCGTCGGAACCGCGACTGCTGGTGTGCGACGAGCCGACCTCCGCGCTGGATGTTTCGGTGCAGGCGCAAATTCTGAACCTGATGCGCGATCTGCAACGGGATTTGGGTCTGACCTATTTGTTCATCAGCCACAACCTGGCCGTCGTGCGCCATATGTCGGATCGGGTCGGCGTGATGTATCTCGGCCGGATCGTGGAGCAGGGACCGGCATCGGCGATCTTCGCGACGCCGAGGCATCCCTACACAAGGCTGCTGCTCGACGCGGTGCCCGATCCGCGCGGGCTGCGACCGTCGCGCGATCCCGTGGTCGGGGAAGTGCCCGATCCCGTCGATCCGCCCGGCGGCTGCCCGTTTCATCCCCGCTGCCCCTTGGCGACCGATCGCTGCCGCATGGAAAAGCCGGCCTATACCGCCGTGGGCGCGGTTCAGGTCGCGTGCCATGCCGTCGCCGAAGGCCGAGGCGCGATCGCATGACGCGGCGTAACGCGGACCTGGCCGTTCTGCTGGCGATTGCTTTCACCGCGCGGGTCGCGGCGTTCATGACCCAGACCTACGTCGTGTTCCGCGACGAGACGTTCCAGTATTTTGAGCAGGGGCACCGGCTGGCGTTCGGCTCCGGCGTGGTGCCGTGGGAGTATCGGGACGGCATCCGTTCGATGCTGCTGCCGGCGGCGATCGCCGGGATCATGCGGCTGACCAGCCTGATCGGCGACGATCCCCTGCTGTATGTGCGGATCGTCCGCGGCCTGTGTTCGGCGTTGTCGCTGGTCGTCGTCGTAGTCGGGTATCGGATGGCGGAGCGTTACGGGCGCTGGGCCGCGCTGTTGACGGGCGGGCTCTGCGCGATCTGGTTCGACCTGATCTACTTCGCGCCTTCGGTGATGACCGAGGTCATCGCGGCGCATTGCGGGCTGCTGGCACTGTGGTTGAACCAGCAGGGGCGGGCGCGTTGGGCGGGAGCCTTGCTGGGGTTGGCGCTATGCCTGCGGTTTCAGTACGGACCGGCCCTGGCGGCGGCCGTGTTGTGGCAGGTGCGCCTGGATTGGGCACGCTGGCGGGCGCTGGCGATCGGCGGCGTGCCGGTGGTGTTGGCCATCGGCGGGGTGCTCGACTGGGTGAGTTGGGGCGCGCCGTTTCAATCGATTTGGCTGAATGTCCTGCGTAATACGTTTCAGGGCGTCAGCGCCGCGATGGGGCGGGAGTCCGGGCTGTTCTATCCGGCCTATCTCTGGGTGGCATTCTGGCCGCTGCCCGTCCTGGCGTTGGCGGTCATCGTCGGCGCGCGATCCTTCCCCGCGCTCGCCATCGCGGCGGGCGTGACGCTGATCCTGCACACCGCGATCCCGCATAAGGAAGTGCGGTTTGTCTATCTGGCGCTGGCCGCCGGGCCGATTCTAATCGGCCTGGGTCTGGCGCGGGCGATCGAAGCCTGGCCGAACCTTCGCCGGATTGCGCCGATTGGGGCGTCAGTCGCGCTGCTGCTGCTTTCATGGCGTCTGGCGACCGTTGCGCCGTTGGACGCGCGCTGGTCGTTCGAGCGCGCGAATGTCCAGGCGTTTCTGGCGGCGCACGACCAGCCCGGGCTCTGCGGGCTGGGGGTCAAGGACATCGCGATCTTTGACACCGGCGGCTACACATACCTGCATCGCGAGGTGCCGATTTACTTCCAGGACTTCGATCCCGCCCTGGAATTGCCGGGATCATCGATCCGTCTGCGTCTGGCCGTTCGTCTCGGCGGGCAGGATGTCCGCCAATTCCCCGGCGCCGCGTTGGACGCGGTCGACGGACTCTACAACTACCTGATCGCCGAACAGGGGAATGCCGGAGCCTCCTATGCCCCGCTCGCATGTTTCACCGACCAAACCCGCGGTGAAGCCGCTCCCCTGTGTCTGCATCGCCGACCCGGCGGCTGTTCGTAACGTCGGGACTACGCCGCGCCGACCGCCAGCGGACGCCTTTCCCGCTGTGTCGAGGCCAATCCGTAAACCCCGCGTTCACCGGGCACCGGGGCGAACTTCGCGGTAATGCCAAGCACGGTTTCCGCGCCGCCGAGATAGAGCAGCCCGTCGGCGGTCATTTGCGCGGCGATGGCTTCCAGCACGCGTTTTTTGGTGTCCTGATCGAAGTAGATCAGCACATTGCGGCAGAAGACGACGTCGAACATGCCGAGCGGGCGCAGGTCGCCCAGCAGGTTGAATTCGCGAAACTGCGCCATGGCGCGCAGCGAGTCGGCGATGCGCCAGTTGGCCTCCTCCTTGCGGAAATAGCGCATCAGCATTTGCACGGGCAGGCCGCGCTGGACCTCGAACTGCGTGTACAGGCCTTCCTTCGCGCGGGTCAGTTGTTCGCGCGCGATGTCGGTGCCGACGATGTCGACCTTACGCGTGCCCAGCGCGGCCTTGCATTCCGTCAGGATCATCGCCAGCGAGTAGGCTTCCTGGCCGGACGACGAGGCCGCCGACCAGACGCGCAACCCGACACCCGGCCCCCGCGCGGCGATCAGCCGCGGCAGAGCCTGGGCGCGAAAATGTTGGAACGGCTTGTCGTCGCGAAAGAAGAAGCTTTCGTTCGTGGTCATCGCTTCGACGATGTCGCGCGTCAGCGCGTCGGCACCCGGGCGGCGCAGGCGTTCGGCCAGGGCATTCAGGTCCGGCAGTTTTTCACGCCGCAGGATGGCGGCCAATCGGGTTTCCAGCAAATAGGTCTTGTCCTGGCCGATCACCAGGCCGGAGCGTGCCTTCAGCAGCTGCGAGAACGTTTCAAAGGCGTTGACAGTCAAAACCGCGCTCATGATCAGCTTGCCCTCAGCATCTGTAGCAATTTCGGCGCGATGTCCCCCAGAGGCAGCACCGCATGGCATAGTCCGGCGGTCGCGATGGCCCCGGGCATGCCCCAAACCACGCTGGTTGCCTCATCCTGGGCGATCGCGCAGCCGCCGGCATCGATCACCGCGCGGGTGCCGCTCAGCCCGTCGTGACCCATGCCGGTCAGCATCGCGATCAGCACGCGTCCGCCACAGACCGCGTTGGCGCTGCGCAGCATGGGATCGACCGATGGGCGGCAGAAATTCTCCGGCGGGTCCGTCGTCAGGCGCGCCCGCATGCCGGCGCGATCGCCGTCGATCAGCAGATGGCGGTCGCCGGGTGCCAGGTAGATGCGCCCGGGCAGCAGAGGCTCTCCGTCGGTTGCCTCCGCGCAATGCATGCCGCCCAGCTTCGTCAGGTGGTCGGCCAGGATCGGCGTGAAGCTGGCCGGCATGTGCTGAGTCAGCACGACCGGCACCGGCACCGACCGGCCCAGGTTCTGGATCAGCGTAAACAGGGCCTGCGGGCCGCCGGTGGAACTGCCGATGGCCAGAAGTTTGGCGGGCATGATCGGCTTGGCGCGAGTCTGAATACTCGCTTGCCCCGGCGTCGTCCGCGCCGCCGAAGCCGAACGTCGGCGTAGCCGGGCGAGGCCTTTGACCTTTTCGAGGATTTCCCGACGGAACGAATCATCGCCGTTGACCCCGACGGCCGACGGTTTCGGCACATAGTCCGCCGCGCCCATGCGCAAGGCGCGCAGCGCGACGTCGGCCCCGCGCGTCGTCAGCGTGGATGCCATGATGATGCGCAGGCCCGGATCGGCGCGCAGCAACAACGGCAGCGCGGACATGCCGTCCAGCACCGGCATTTCGATGTCCAGCACCAGCACGTCGACGGAAACGCGGCGCAACTCCTCCAGCGCCGCGCGCCCGTTGGCGACCTTGGCGACGACCTTGATCGCGGGATCGGCTTCCAGGATGCGCGCGATCGCCCCGCGTATCACGGCGGAATCGTCGCAGATCATCACCCGCGCGACGGAAGCGTCCTTTGCGGACGCGCCGCTGCCCCGTTCCCCGATCAGGGGGGAGACCACGTTCACAGCAGCCCGGCCTGCGAGAACTTGCTGACCAGGATTTCTTCGTCGAACGGCTTCATGATGTATTCCTGCGCGCCGCAGGTAATCGCCATCTCGATGTGCGACATGTCGTTTTCCGTCGTACAGAACACGACGGGCGGGTTGTCCGGGCCGAATTCCGCGCGCAGGTGTTTCAGAAACGAAATGCCGTCCATCACCGGCATGTTCCAGTCCAGCAGGACGCAATCGGGCATCGACGCGCGACAGGACTCCAGGGCCTGCTGTCCGTCCGGCGCCTCCGCCACGTCAAACCCGTTGGTTTCCAGGATGCGGCGCGCGATTTTGCGCACCACGCGGGAGTCATCGACAATCAGACAGGTGCGAGCCATCGCGGCGTTATCCTTGTTCCGACAGGGCCAGCAGGCGGCCGACGTCCAGCACGACCAATAAGCGTTCGCCCAGGCGATAAATGCCCGTGCTGAAGGCGGCCCAGCTGGGTTCGAGCGTGGCCGGATTGCGCTCAAAATCGCGGGCCTTCAGGCTGACGACCTCGCTGACCTGATCGACCAGCAGGGCGTAGAGTTCGCCGCCCTGTTCGGCGACGACCGACATCCGACCGGTGTCGGGCGCGGGGTCCGGCAGGCGCAACCGGCGGCGCAGGTCGATCGCCGTCACGATCCTGCCGCGCAGATTCAGGCTGCCGGCGATTTCCGGCGGTGCCAGCGGAATGCGGGTGATGATCTGCTCACCCAGAATGTCGCGAACGGCCAGCACGGGGACGCCGCAGAGTTGATCGGCGACGGTCAGCGTGACGAAAACCTGTTCCTCATCCGCCGCGGTATCGACTCGGTCGAGAAGCTCGGTGGTCATTTCGGATCCTTGGTTCTTGCGTCGGCGATCAGGCCGGGTTCAGTTCGGACAGGCACTGGCGGATGCTGACGATCAGGGCGTCACGCTGAGACTTGGCGACGTAGTCGGTGAACCCGGCCTCGCGTCCCGCCTCGATATGTCTCGGGTCGGCGTGCGCGGTCAGCGCGATCAGCGGCAGGTCCGCCCATGGCCCGCCGGCCCGCACCGCGCGCGCGAATGCCAGGCCGTCCATGTCCGGCATATCGATGTCCGAAACGATCGCGTCGAACATCTCGCCGCTCTCCTGCAGGCGCAGCGCGGCTTTCGCGCTGTCGACGGCCGAGACGCGGAACCCCGCCGCGCTGAGCATCGGCACGATCAACTGCCGGAAGAAGCCGCTGTCCTCGACGATCAGCACGCGGCTCTGTCGCGCCCCGGACCGTTCGCCGGAGGATGTGTGGAACCAATCCTGCCCGGCCTGCGTCAACCAGTAGCCGGTATCCAGGATGTCCGTCGCCTTGCCGCCGATCACCGCGGTGCCCAGCACGCCCGCCCGCGCCCCCGACAATTCGATGGCCAGGCTGTCTTCCACCACGTCGATGATCTCGTCGACCATCAGGCCCATCGCCAGTTCTCCGTCGACGAAGACAAGCAAGGCCTGTCGCGGTTGCTCGGGATCGTGCTGCGACAGGGCCACCAACGGCATCAGCTTGCCGCGGTACTGCATCACCGGCGCGCCGCTCGCGGTTTCGATCTTTTCGCGCTCCACATCCTCCAACCGCGCGACAAGCCCCAGCGGGACCGCCATGCGTTGGTCGCCGTTGGCGCGGAACAACAGCATCGACACGCGTTCGCCGGATCGGTTGGTTTCGGTCGGCGCGGTGTTGAAGGTCTTGCTTTCGCCGCCCGCCGCGACGCCGGTCGCCCGCGCGATCCCGTTCGGGTCGAGGATCATGATAACCGAGCCATCGCCCAGGATCGTGTTGCCGCTGAACATCGTGACATGGCGCAGGATCGGCGCCACCGGCTTGACCACGATTTCTTCCGTGTCAAACACCCGATCGACGATGATGCCCAGCAGGTTGGCGCCGACCTGCGTGACGACGATATAGGCGCCGCCGTCGTCGTCCTGCGTGTCGCCAAGCCCCAGCAGCGTGTTCAGCCCGATCAACGGCAGCAGCCGATCGCGCAGCCGCAGCACGGGGGTGTTGTTCACATGCTCGATCACGCTGTCGCTGCCGGACCCATGGGTCCGGCGAGCGCGGACCAGTTCCACGACGCTGATCTGCGGGATGGCGAAGCGTTCCTTCCCGGCCTCGACGATCAGCGCTGAAACGATCGCCAGAGTCAGCGGTATCTTGATGGTGAAGACGGTGCCTTCGCCGGCGGTGCTTTTCAGATCGATCGCGCCGCCGATCTTTTCGATATTGGTTTTCACCACATCCATGCCGACGCCCCGGCCGGACACCGCCGTGATGGCGGCGGCGGTGGAAAAGCCGGCGCGGAAGATGAACCGCTGAATCTGGTTTTCCGACATCGCGGACAGTTCCGCTTCGGTCGCCAGCCCGTTGGCGATTGCCTTTGCCTTGATCTTCTCGACCGCCAGCCCGCGCCCATCGTCGGAAATCTCGATGATGATGTGCCCGCCTTCGTGAAACGCGTTCAGCACGATCCGCCCGGTTTCCGGCTTCCCGGCCGATCGGCGTTCCGCAGGCCCTTCCAACCCGTGATCCCCGCTGTTGCGGACCATGTGGGTCAGCGGGTCCTTGATCAGTTCCAGGACCTGTCGATCCAGCTCCGTATCGGCGCCGAGCATGGTGAGCTCGATCTTTTTGTCCATGTCGTGGGCGAGGTCGCGGACAAGGCGGGGCAATTTGTTCCAGGCGTTGCCGATCGGCTGCATGCGGGTCTTCATCACCCCTTCCTGCAGGTCCGACGTGATGTGCGACAGGCGCTGCAACGGCACGGTGAAGCTGCTGTTGTCCTGCGTGCGCGCCAATTGCAGCAATTGATTCCGGGTCAGAACCAGTTCGCTGACCAGCGTCATAAGGTCTTCAAGCACATCGACGGTAACCCGGATCGTCTGCGCCGCGACGGCCGGGGCACCGGCGGCATTCGGCGCGGCGGCGTGCTCCTCTACCGATGGTTCGGCCGCGGGACGGGGCGTCGGCGCGGCTGGGGGAGGGGCCTCTATCGCGACAGGCGGGGCGACAACGGGTGGGGCGACAACGGGAGGGGGCGGGGGCAGTGCCGCCGGCTCCGCCTTGGCCGGCGTCGGCTGCCCGGCGGCGGTGGCGTCCAGCGCGGCGATCAGCGGTTGGTCGTCCCCCACCCCTTCCGCGCCCGTCGCCGCGAGATTGGCGACGATCGCCTTGATCCGATCAAGCGCGCCCAGAATCTGGCTGACGATGGCCGGCGTCGCCTTCAGCACACCGTCGCGCAGCTTGCCGAGAACGTTTTCCCCGGCGTGCGCGACTTTTTCCAGGCGCGGCAGGCCCAGGAAGCCGCATGTCCCCTTGATCGTGTGAACCAGGCGGAAGATCTGGGCCAGATTGTCGGCGTCGTCGGGAGTACGCTCCAACGTCACAAGGGCGACGTCCAGATCGCCGAGGCTTTCATTGGTTTCAGTCAGAAAGTCGGTGAGCAAATCGTCCATGTCGGCCCTCTCGATCGCCGTTTTGGCGGGCAGGACATGACTGTGGACCAGAGAGTACAAACAAAAGGTAAACGGCTCGCGACTTTTTTCCGCGCGCTCGGCTGACCCGCGCGACTACGGCGCGAGCAGCCGCAACGGTGCCGCGCCGCCGCGCGTGCCCAACCCGATGGGCAGGCTGAGCGTCGCGCCCGCCGCCGCCGCCTGCAGGACGGTCACCATCGTTTGCAGATCGCGCGGATCGGAATTCGTCGCGTCAAGCGCCGGCAAGTCGATCAACGCCGCGGATAAAGCGGCGGGCCAGGCGGCACGCGGGCTGACGGGGCGCACGAAAAGATCGTCGGCCGAACCGTCCAGCAGGACCGAGCCTCGGTCCGGAATACTTTCGCAGGCAAGCATCACGAGGTTCAGGATCAACCGCCCGATGCGCGCGGAGAAAACGGTTTCCGGCGGCAGGCGGGTCCAGTCAATCGTAACGCGACGGTTCGCTTCCAGGCCCAGACACAGCGTGCGCGCTTCCGCCAAAGTCAGGTCCGGCGTATCCGGCCCCCAGGCCGCGCGCAGCAGCCGCAGGCGGCTGACCAGTTCGTCCGCCGCGTCGTCGGCCAGCGTTGCCGCCTCGCCCCGTGTCGCCGTCTGGGATTTGAGCAGGTCCAACGCGGCGGAGATCGTGCCGATCACGCCGCTTAGCTCGTGGCAAAGCCGAGCAACGGAGAGTTCGGCAAGGCGTAGGCGGTCAGTGGCGACAACCATTGACGTCTCCTGGAATGACTACGCCAAACCGGATGGTTTCCGGCAAAATTATAGCGCATCGCGCCAGTTTCCGCCAGAATTCGTTGTCTCCCGGTTTCGTTGGGTACCCGTTCCACGCTCGGCGATTCCCTTCCGGCGCGCTATCCTCTATGCGTCCGAACGACGCTTTATGCAGGAGGTCCGGGATCATGTCCGACGGAAGAGTGTTGATCGGCAATCGCCGCTATTCGTCCTGGTCGCTGCGCGGCTGGCTGGCGGTTCGCCTCGCCGGTCTCGATGTGGATGTCGACCTCGTCCCCTTCACGCGGCCCGGCCCCACGCCCGGTATCGCCGATGTGTCCCCGAGCGGACTGGTTCCCTATCTGGAGCATCGGGGCGCCCGCGTCTGGGAATCGCTGGCGATTTTCGATTACTGCGCGGAATTCAACCCGGCGCTGTGGCCCACGGATCGTATCGCCCGGGCGCATGCGCGGTCCATCGCGGCGGAAATGCACGGCGGGTTTCGCGGCTTGCGGCAGTCCATGTGGATGAACCTGGGGCGCGACTTCGCGGGATTGGGGCGCACGCCCGAAGCCCTGGCCGATCTCGCGCGGATCGAGGCGATCTGGGCGGATACCCGCGCGCGCTTCGGCACCGGCGGGCCTTTCCTGTTCGGCAAGGATTTCAATGCCGCCGACGGCATGTTCGCCCCGGTCGTGACGCGCCTGCTGACCTGGAAGCCCGAACTCTCGGCGGCCACATTGGACTATTGTCACGCGGTGCGCGCCCACCCGCTGATGGTGGAATGGTATGACGCGGCGGCGGCGGAACCGGAGTCCATGGTGATCGCGGACTACGAAAACCCGGCATGAGCCAGGCGCGGGCGATCGATCACATCGGGCTCGTCGCGCGCGACCTGCGTGAACCGGCCGCGACGTTGACGGCGTTGGGCTTTCGCCTGACGCCGCTGGCGCGCCATGCCGGCGGGCGCACCGGCAATCGCTGCGCGATGCTGAACGGCAGCTATCTGGAACTGATGTCCACCGTCGACGGCGGGGAAAGCGCGACGCTCGATCGCTTCCTGGCGCGCCACACCGGCGCGCACATCCTGTCGCTGCGGATTGACGACGAACAGGCCGCCGCCGAGCGTCTGGCCGCGGCCGGTCTGGGCATGATTGCGCCGTCGCTGACCGACCGCGCGGTGGACGATGCCGATCCAGACGGTCCCCGCGCCCGCTTCGTGTTGGTGACGCCGCCCGACATCCCCGAAGGTCGGGTCCACCTGATCCGCCATCTGACGCCGGAAGCCGTGTGGCAACCGGGGTTCCTGAATCATCCGAACCGCGTAACGGCGCTGGCCGCCGTGGTCATTGCCTCTGACCGACCGGCGGATAGCGCTTACCGGCTGTCGCTGCGCGCGGGGCGTCCGGTCAGGCCCGATCCGCGCGGGGGATACGTGCTCGAACTGCCCTCCGGTTCCATCCGCATCCTGCCGCCGGACGCGGCGCAAGCCCTTTTGCCGGGCGTCGTCCTGCCGGGGCTGCCGGCCATTGTCGGCCTGATGCTGACAACCGACGACGGGAATGCGGCGTTGTCGGCCCTGTGGCGCGGTCCCGCGCGTCGTCAGGGAGACGCCTTGTTGATCGACGCTGCCGGGGTCACGCTGTGCTTCGGCGGCGGTTGAAGGAAATGACATGAGCCGTAAGCCCAAACGCCCCGCCAAACCCGCCGATCCCGGCGATCCGTCGCCCCGCACGCTGTATGCCGCGATCGGCGCGCTGTTGGCGGTGATGTTGATCGGCATGGGGGCCTGGCTGTGGCTGGGCGCCGGCGGTAATCCGGTCGGCGGCATCGGCGGGCCGTTCACGCTGATCGACGGCAACGGAAAGACGGTCACCGATCGGGATTATCGCGGCAAATACATGCTGGTGTACTTCGGTTACACCTTCTGCCCCGACGTCTGTCCCACCACCCTCAACGCCGTTTCCGACGCCCTCGACCGGATCGGCCCCAAGGCCGATCGGATAACGACGCTGTTCATCACCGTCGATCCCAAGCGGGACAATGCCGCGGCGGTCAAGCAGTACGCCGCCGCCTTTGGCCCGCGCGTCGTCGGGTTGACCGGCTCGGTGGACCAGATCAAGGCCGCCGCCAAGGCCTATCGCGTCTATTATGCCGAACACCGCACCGGCCCGGGGCCGGACGAGTATTCCATGGATCACAGCTCGGTGCTGTATCTGATGGGACCCGACGGGACGTTCGTCGCCCCGCTGCGAGCGGAACAATCCGGCGCGGATATCGCCACGGCGCTGGCGCGGTTCGTCTCGCCCTAAAGCAGCGGCTCGATCGCCCGGATCAACTTGCCGACCTGTGTCGGCCAGGGCAGTTCGGCCATGAACGCGGCGCCGTTGCGGCCGATTTCCGCGGCGCGGGCGCGGTCGCGCCACACAGCTTCCAACGCTTCGACCATTTCCTCCACGTCGCTTTCGCCCCAATCGGTCGTATCCACGCCGTCGCGCGCCACCGTTCCCTGGGTGTTCAGCCGCAGCGCGGCGTCCTTGCGCTCCAGCAAATCGAGGTGCCCGGTATTGGCGGACAGGATCGTCGGTATGCCGCAGGCCATGCATTCCATGGCAACCAGGTTGGTCCCGCCCTCCGCCCGATTGGCGAACAGCGCGACGTCGGCCTGACGGATCACATGCGGCATCGCGATATTCGGCGCGGACCCGACGGAGACGATGGAATCCGCCGGCACGCCGTTTTCCACCGCCCAGGCCACGATATCGGCCGTTCCGTCCGGCCCCAGACGCGGCGGGACGATGCCGGGATGCGACGCGGCGGCGGTGCTCAGATACGACCAGGGGCAGTGCCAGGCCGCCAGCAACAAAGCCTCCGCATGGCGCTGACGGAAGGCGCGGAAGGCGGCCAGGACCAGATCCTGCCCCTTGCGGAATTCCAGCTTGCCGCCGGAGAAGATGACGAACCGCCCGGGAAATACGTCGGCGCGCGGCGCGGGATGAAACAGGCTGGTGTCCACGCCCTGGATAACCGTCGTCGTCGCGATGATGCCGTTCGCGCGCAACACACGCTCGTTCCACCGCGATCCCGCGACGATCATCGCCAGCCGATCGGCCCGCCGCCGCCCTTCCGGACTGATGGTGGCTTCCTCCAGAAAGGCCACGCCGATCGAAGGACGCCCGATCAGCCGCTTGTCATATGCCGCCGCCGCCGTTTGCAGGTCCATGCCCAGACCGACCAGCACCGGGGCGTCCACCTCCACCACCGGATCGGCGGCCGAACCCAGCGCGGACCATAAGCCGAGGGAGGGACGCAACGCCGCCGCAAGCTGGGCCTGACGCAGGGGATCGAGGACGATATCCGCCGCCCCGCATTCGATCGCGCAGATCGGCGCGTAGTCGGGATGGTGGGACAGCGCCAGGGCCAGGTTCAGGCCATAGATGCCCCAGCCGTAAAAACTGGACACGCCCCACCAAAACACCAGCGGACGGCGCGAGTCGGTCGGGGTGATCGCCAGTAAGGGAGGAGCGCTCATGCCCGTTTGGTGCCAGATGCGCTCCGCCCCGGCAATCCACCACCAGAGAAAGGAAAGCCGACCGTCTCAACGATACCAGTGCCGATGGCCCCAACCCCAACCGCCGCCGATCGTCACCGACGGGCCGTAATACGCCGGGCCGTAATAGGTGGCGGCGGGATAGTAGCCGCTGGGGTAATAGCCGCTGGAATAAACGCCGCCGGGATAGGCGGCATAGGCCGCCGGCGCGCTCTGCACCGTATTGCCGCGCGAATACATGCACTGCGTATAGCCGGTGTCGTAGCGCTGCTGGGCGTTGCCGGCGATCCCGCGCGCCTGATTGGCACCCGCCGACGTGCCGGCCAAAAGCCCGGCCGCCCCGCCGATCGCCGCCCCGGCCCCCGCCGCGCCACCCACCGAACCCAACGCCGCGCCCAGGCCCGCCCCGATCGCCGTGCCGACCACCGCGCTGCCGACCGCGCTGTTGCTTGCGGCCTGCGACGACGCATACCCGCCCGCCTGGTGAAACGCGTAGTCGCGGCATTGCATGTCGTCGACCTGAAACGCCTCGAAGCTTTTGCCCTGGGCGGGCAAGGCCATCACCGTCGGCGCCGAGGGCGGCGCGACCGTGCAGGCACCCAAGGCGGCAACGGCGAGCAGGCTGAGTGACGGAAGCAGACGAGACATGGTCCAGGTTCCCCGGTCAATACAGACGACTGTGCCAGCGCGCGCGAAGGCGGCGCAACTGACGGACTGTCTATAATTGTATCGGGACTAGCCGGTTTCATCCCCCGGCATTTCGCGCGCCAGGGCCAACCTGCGCGCGGTGCGCAACAGCAACTGCCGATCCTCCGGCGCGCATTCGCGATACAGGCGCAACAGCGCGAGTTCGTCGCCCTGTGTCGCCTGCATCGGCGCGCGCTTGTCTTCCCCATGCATCAGAAACTCGACGCCGACCTCCAGACAGGCCGCAATCCGGGTCAAATTTCCCGTGACCTGTCCTGCTCGGCCTGTCTCCCACTGCGCCACCGCGCTGCGGGACACGCCGACGATGCCGGCGAGGTGATCCTGGGTCCATCCGCGCTCCTGACGAACGTCGCGGATGCGGGCACCGATGATTTTTGGGTCGCTCATGGACGTTAGTATAATTCAACACGCCTAACATTGTCACGCGGCAAATGCCCCTTCCGCGGCGATCTCCGCGCCCACCAAGCGGTCCCGGATAATTTTTCTAACGTGAATGTTATTATGTTTGACGTATCCAGATAGAAAAACTAACGTGCCCTCGTTCTTGATATGTTCGCAGGAGGGCGCGATGCCGCGGAAGCTGATCTGGACCGACGTGCAGGATACCCAAATCAAACGCCTTCGCTCCCAGGGCAGCACTTGGGACACGATCGCCGAGGCCATGGGCGTAACCCGATGGACCGTCATCGAGCGTGGACGCCGCATCGGCGCGCGCCTGCCCCCGCCCGATTTCGTCCCCGATCCCGAAGACCCCCAACGCGCGCCGCTGCCGCCGGGCGACCCCCGCACCTGGAATGTCATCGTTCAGGGAAGCTGCCTCGAAGGCATCGCCTATCCCAATCGGAAAGAAACGCGCTGAACACCGGCGGAGGAACCAGGCTCATGCAGCAGACCCGCGACGATGCCGACCGAATGCACCGGCAATTGCCCTATGACGCCGATCTCGTGATCTATCGCCTGGAGGAGGCGGGGGCTTCCCTGCTCGCTCTTCCCTCCGGCGGGTGGTCGACGAAGCTACGCTCCACCCATCTGGACATCGTGCGCACGACGCTGGAGTCGTACGGCTGGTCGCGCGCGCAAATCCGACCGATGCCGCCTTCGGCGGATAAAATTTCCCGGATGGACGAGGCCATGTCGTGGTTGGGGCTGATCCCCGACGACCGCTATGTGATTCGCCGGATCGTCGGCGCGCGCAGCCTGGTGCATCCGATCACCGACCGGTATCTGTTCCCCTGGCGGCGTCTGGGCGCGGCGCTGGGCGCGGATCACAAGGCGATCCAACGCTGGCACGCCCAAGGCATCGATATGATCGTCGCCGGGTTAAACCGACCGGGACCCGCGCGGGGCGGCTAAACCCCGCCCCGGCCGACGGCGGCCCCTGATCGGCAGCGCCGTTCAGGGCTGCTTGTGGATGGGATCGACCCAGAACACCGTTTCCGGACGCTCGATCGGTTCGATGTCCAGGTTGACGACGACGGCTTCGTTATCGCTGCGGACCAGGACGCACTCCAACGTCTCGTCAGAGCTCGCGTTGATTTCCTGATGCGGCACATAGGGCGGCACGAAGATGAAATCGCCCGCCTCGGCTTCGGCGACGAATTCCAGCTTCTCGCCCCAGCGCATCCGCGCCTTGCCGCGCACGACATAGATCACGCTTTCCAGCGCGCCGTGATGGTGCACCCCGGTCTTGGCGTTGGCATGGATGTTGACCGTGCCGGCCCAGATCTTCTGCGCGCCGACGCGCGCCTTATTGATCGCCGCCGCCCGGTTCATGCCGGGAGTCTGCGCCGTATTGGTGTCCAGCTGATCCGCCTTGATCACCCGCACGCCGTTCAGACGCCAATCCACCGTCCCCGGTGCCGGCGGCCCCTCGTGATGATGATGGTGCCCATGGTCGTGCCCATGGTCATGATTATGGGGATGGTCGTGGTTCGCGCTCATGTTCAGGCTCCGCGATCAGCAATTGCAGCCCGTTCTATGACCCAGTTTCAGCCGACGCGCAAAGTCCGCATGATGCGGGTCTGACCGGCGGAGGGCGAAGGGTGGACGGATTCACGGTGCACGAACTGGCGGCGGACGTCACCGTGCGCATCACCCGCGAGATGGAGCCACTGCCCGCTGCCCTCGATGCAAAGGTCGAAACACTCTGGCGCCGAGCCGCGCTGCGTGTCGAAGCCGGCGGCGCGGGCCGGTTGTTCAATGGCCGGGTCTTTAGCGCCTCGGTCATCGCGCGGACGGAAATCCTCGGCGGCTTCACCGAATACCGACGCCTGGTCGCGCAGATGGAAGACCCGTCTTTGTTCCCCGAACTCGGCATTCGGTCCCTGGCCGTATGCGGCGTCCTGCGCTGCGCCGACGGCGTCGTTATCGGCCGCCGTCCCGCCGCGTCGATCTATCAGCCCGGCATGTGGCAGCTATCCCCGGCCGGCAGCGTCGATGCCGGCGCGGCCAATCCCGACGGGCGGATCGACCTGACCCGCCAGTTGCTGACGGAACTGCGGGAGGAGTTGGGCCTGAGCGCCGATACCGTCGGCCCGCCCACGCCGCTATGCGTGGTCGAACATCCCGGCAGTCACGTCTCCGATCTCGGCCTTGCGTTGACCTCGCCCTTGTCCGGCGCCGAAGTCCTGGCCACCCATAAGGCTTTGGGCAACACTGAATACGATCCGCTGCGGATCGTCCCTCTGAGCGATTTGCCGAACTTCCTGGCGGAGGCGGGGGCGCTGGTCGTGCCCCCGGCGTTCGAATTCCTGCGTCGCGCCGGCCTGTTGCCGAGGTGATCTACTACTGGTCAGCCTCGCCGTCGCGCATTACGCTGCATCGCACAAACACAGGAGGCTTGCCGAATGAACACCAAAGCCATCGCCACAATCGGTCTGCTCGGCGCGGCCCTGCTGGGCGGCATGCCGGCTCAGGCCCAGAAATCCGCTGATACTCTTCGGATCGTCAGCCGCAATGCGGTTACCAATATCGACCCGTACTACAACCAGCTTCGCGAAGGCCTGGTCATTGCCCATCAGGCCTGGGATACCCTGGTTTATCGCGATCCCGAGACGTTCGGCCCGAAGCCCCTGCTGGCGAAGGCGTGGACCGTCGTCGACGAGACGACCATCGATTTCGAACTCCGCCGCGGCGTGAAGTTCCATAACGGCGACCCGCTCACCGCCGACGATGTCGTCTACACCTTCAATCTGGTCAGCGCTCCGGATTCCAAAATCTCCACCCCCAGCAACGCGAACTGGATCGAGAAGGCGGAAAAGATCGACGACTTCAACGTCCGGGTGAAGCTGCGCAAGGCGACGCCGGCGGCATTCGAATATCTGGCGATGGTGCTGCCGATCTATCCCAAGGCCTATCGGGAGAAAGTGGGCCCCGAGGGCTATGCCAAGGCGCCGATCGCCGCCGGCCCGTACCGCATCGTGAAGGTGGAAGCCGGAGAGGTCACCTTCGAACGCTTCGCCGATTACTACGCCGACAGCCCCAAGGGCCGCCCGGCGATCGGCAAGATGCAATTGCGCTTCGTCCCCGACGCCACCACGGAAATGACCGAGTTGCTGGCCGGACGCACCGATTTTATCTGGAACTTCAACGCCGATCAGTTCGACGCCGTCAATCGGATGCCGACGCTGAACGCGGTGCGCCAGGAATCCATGCGGATCGGCTTCCTGCGCATCGACACCGCCGGGACGACCGACGCGAACAAGCCCTTGGCCAATGTGAAGGTCCGCCAGGCGATCTTCCATGCCATCGATCGCGAGCAGATCGCCAAGCAGTTGGTGCAAGGCGGCTCCCGCGTGCCCAACGCGCCGTGCTTCCCGACGCAGTTCGGCTGCGATGCCGACATCGGCGCGAAATACGCCTATGACCCGGCAAAGGCGAAGGCCCTGCTGGCCGAAGCCGGCTATCCCAACGGGTTTGAAACCGAACTCGTCAGCTATGTGCTGCCGCAGTGGGGCGCCTCCATGCAGGGCTTCCTGGCCGCGGTCGGCATCAAGGCAAAGATCACCCAGTTGCAGGTTCAGGCGCTGATCCAACGCTGCGGGCAGGTCGGCGAATGCCCGCTGGATGCCGGAAGCTGGGGATCGTACTCGATCAACGACGTCTCCGCGATCCTTCCGGTCTTCCTGGGCGGCGGCAAGGACGATCACGCGCGCGACCCCGAAATGGCGCGCCTGATCACCGAGGCCGGATCGACCATGGACGCGGCAAAGCGCAAGGCGAACTACAGCGCCGCGATCAAGATCGCGATGGATCAGGCCTATTGGGTGCCGCTGCACACCTACGTAACGACCTATGGGCTGTCGAAGACACTCGACCTGAAACCCTATGCCGACGAACTGCCGCGCTTCTGGCTCAGCAAGTGGAAATAGGCGTCTTCCCGCTGACCCGATGATAGACCCCACTCCCAACCCGCGGGCTGCGATTCTGCCTCGGGTTGGGGTGTGCCGCCACGTCGCGATTGGCGCGGGATTGGCGATTGGGTAGTACGGATGGGTGACCAAGCCCCTCCGAACAGTTGAACACATCACGGCCGCGCGGGTCTGCCGGCCTGCGTCAGGCTGGGCGTTGCTGCGTGCGGCGTTGTGCGATTTCGTCGCGAAATCCGGGCATGAAACCTCATGCGCCGTGAGCACCGGGCCGAACGGCCCTGGCTTTGCCGGTGTCCTGTGCGCGTTTTCCGTCGGAAGAACCCTATGTAACGTGAGAGCCTGGATCGCGGTCGATGTCCCCGCCGATGCAGAAATGGCGAACAACACCCCGTGCAACCTGAGACCCATGCCGCGCAGCCAGGCCTCCGCGATATCCTGGGAACTCACCCTTCCTCCCAGCCAAAGCCGACGCCTGGTAGGTCAGCCCCGACCCATCCCAGTGCCCCCCGGCGGTCGGCGCGCGTTTCGCGGCGGAAGAACCCTATGCAACGTGAGAGTCTGGATCGCCGCCCAAGGATTCACCACAAAGGAAGTCGGAGGAACACGAAGGGCACGGAGACCTTGGATCGCGGTCGATGTCCCCGCCGATGCGGAAATGGCGAATAACACCCCATGTGACGTGAGACCCATGCCGCGCCGCCCCATCTCCGCGGCCTCCTGGAAACTCCGCCTTCCTCCCAGCGAAAACCAAAGCTCGGCAATCCAGCCCCGACCCATTTCAGTGCCCCCGGGCGGTCAGAGCGCGTTTCCCGGCGGAAGAACCCTATGCGACGTGAGAGGCCGGATCGGCGTCCAAGGATTCAACACAAAGGAAGTCACAGGAACACGAAGCGCACGGAGACGCTGGATCGCGGTCGGTGTCGCTGCCGGCGCAGAAATGGTGAATAAAACCCCTTGCGCCGTGAGACCCATACCGCGCAGCCACGCCTTCGCGACCGCCTGGGAACTCCCCCTTCCTCCCAGCCAAAACCAAAGCTCGGCAAGCCGACCCAGACCCATCCCGGTGTCCCCCGGCATGCCAAAGCACGTTTCCTGGTGGAAGAACCTCATGCGCCCTGAGACGCAGCCCCGCGAACCCGTCGCGCGCCGAACGCCGAACCTATCCGACCGGGGCGAGGTGGCATTCGACAATACCGGCCCCGGCCCGCTCGGTGGTCGGGCTGTCCCGGCTGCAACGCTCCACCGCCACGGGGCAGCGGGGATGGAAACGGCAGCCGGACGGCACGTTGGCCGGATCGGGCATCGCATCGCCCAGCCCGGTCTCGGGGATGCCCAGGCCCGGCTCCGGCGTCAGCACCGAAGCCAACAGGGCCTTGGTATAGGGGTGGCGAGGGGCATGAAACAGCGCCGATGCCTCGTTCCGCTCGACGATGCGGCCGAGATACATGACCGCGACCTCGCTCGCGACATGCTCCACCACCGCCAGATTGTGGCTGATGAACAAATACGACAGTCCGAACTCCAGCCGCAATTCGGCCAGCAGGTTCAGGATTTGCGCCTGCACCGACACATCCAACGCGCTGGTCGGCTCGTCGCACACCACCAGGCGGGGATGCAGCACCAGGGCGCGGGCAATGGCCACCCGCTGGCGTTGACCGCCGGACAACTGTGCCGGCAACCGCTCTCCCATCGCCGGGTCGAGGCCGACACGCGACAGCATCGCATCGACGCGCTTGCGGATTTCGCCCGCGGGGATGCCGCCCTGCGCCGTCAGCGGCAAAGCCACGATGTCGCGAATGCGCTGGCGAGGGTTCAGCGAGGAGAACGGGTCCTGGAACACCGGCTGGATAAGCCGAGCACGCTCGCGCCGGTCCATGGTGGTGAGGCTGCGGCCGTCGATCAGGACGTCGCCGGATGTCGGCTTGATCAGGCCGAGGATGATCTTCGCCAGCGTCGACTTGCCGCAGCCGGACTCGCCGACCACGCCCAACACGCCGCCCGTCTCAAGACGCAGCGACACGCCGTCGACGGCGACGACCTGACGCGTCTTGGCGAACATCCCGCCGCTGGCGCGAAAGCGCTGCCCGACATCGCGGACTTCGAGCAAGGGCGCGGTCATGGCGCGATCTGACACAGGTAGGAATGCTCCGACGCCAGTGTGTGACGCACCACGGGCGACGAACAGTCGGGGCGCGCCAGGTCGCAGCGATCGCGGAATGCGCAGCCGGCGAAGTTCGGCCCGATCCGGGGGACTGTGCCGCGAATGGAGCCAAGCGGCTCATCTCGTCCAACCTTGCCCGGAACCGGGACGCAGGACAGCAGCCCGCGTGTGTAGGGATGGCGCGGTTCGGCGAACAGCGGAAAGACCGGCGCGGTTTCCACGATTTCCCCGGCATACATGACCGATACCCGATGGGCGGTGCGCGCGACGATCCCCAGATCGTGGGTGATCATCAGGATCGCCAGGCCGAGTTCGGTTTGCAGATCGGCCAGCAGCCGCAGGATTTGCGCCTGCACGGTCACATCCAGCGCCGTTGTCGGTTCGTCGGCGATCAGCAGTTCCGGCTCACACATCAATGCCATGGCGATCATGACTCGCTGGCGCAGCCCGCCGGACAATTGATGCGGAAACTGCCCCAGACGCATGCCGGGCGATGTGATGCGCACCCGCTCCAACAACTCCGCCGCGCGATCCAGCGCCGCCTGCCGGGTGCCGCCGCGATGGCGTCGATAGACTTCGCCCATCTGCGAGCCGACGGTATAGGCCGGGTTCAGGCTCGTCATCGGCTCCTGAAAGATCATCGCGATGCGGTCGCCGCGCAGCCGCGACATCTCCCGCTCGCTCAGCCCGGCGATATCCTGCCCGTCGAAACGCAACGCGGCGGTGCGGCGTTCGGCGTTGGCCGGCAGCAGGCCCATCATCGCCAGCGCGGTAACCGATTTGCCGCAGCCGGACTCGCCGACCAGGCAATGGGTTTCGCCCTTGTTGACGGTGAACGAGGCACCGCGCACCGCGGCCAGCCCGCCGAAGCCGATATGCAGATCGGCGACCTCCAACAGCGCGGTCATGTCGTGCGTCCGGTCTTGAGCAGGTCGCGCAGCCCGTCGCCCAGCAGGTTGATGCCGAAGACGAGCGCGCAGAGCGACAGGCCGGGCACCATGATCACCCAGGGGGAGAAGAACATGTAGTCCTTGGCTTCCGCGATCATCAGCCCCCAGGACGGCAGCGGCGGCGGCACTCCCAGACCGAGGAACGACAGCGCGGCTTCCAACAGGATCGCCAGCGCCATTTCCAGCGTCGCCACAACGGCCAGGGGGGACAGGATGTTCGGCAACACCTCTCGCAGCAGGATGCGCGGCCGCGAACAACCGGCCGACCAGGCCGCCGCGACGAAGTCCAACGTGCGGATTTGCATGGTGGAGACGCGGGCGACGACGGCAAAGCGATCCCACAGCAGCAGGCCCAGCGTCATCACGACGACGGTCAGCGAACTGCCGACCAGGGAGACGACGGCAAGCGCGACCAGGATCAGCGGGATCGACAGGCGGGCGGTGATGGCGAACAGGATCATGTCGTCGATCCTCCCGCCGAAGAAGCCGCCGATCACACCCATGGCGACGCCGATGGCGCCGGAGGTCACGACCGTCATGATGCCGATCAGCATCGATATCCGCGCGCCATAGATCAGCCGCGCGAGGTAGTCGCGGCCAAGCTGATCGGTGCCCAGCAGATGGTTGGTCGACCCGCCCTCCATCCAGAACGGCACGATCAGCCGCCGCGACAGGTCCTGCGCGAATGGGTCCTGTGTCGCCAGGATCGGCGCGAAGATCGCGACCAGGAGCGTGAAGCCGACGATGACTGCGCCGACGCACAGCCCGGCATTGCGCAACGCCCTCATTGCGCGCGCAGCCGCGGGTCGAGCAGCGCGTTGAGCAGGTCCGCGCCCAGCGTCAGCAGCGTGTAGATGATGGCCAGCATCAGGACGACGGCCTGCACGGTGGGGAAGTCGTTCTTGCTGATCGACTCCCAGGCCAGGAAGCCGACGCCGTGCAGGGCGAACACGGTCTCGATCACGATCGAGCCGCCCAGCATGAAGCCCAGTTGGACCGCGGCGATGGAAACCACGGGCATGGCGGCGTTGCGGGCGGCATGCTTGAGCACGATCGAGGTGCGCGACAGGCCCTTGGCGCGGGCGGTGCGGATGTAATCGGCGTTCATGGCATCGATCATGCCGCTGCGCGTCAGCCGCATCAGGGCCGGGATGGCGGAGAACGCCAGCACGATGCCCGGCATGACGAAATGCTCCCACGATCCGGTGCCGGAGATGGGCAGCCAGCCGAGCTTGAGTCCCAACGTCACCATCAGGATCAAACCGAGCCAGAAGGAGGGCATGGCCTGACCGAGCAGGGCGACCAGCGATATCACGCGATCGATCACGCGGCCTTCGTTCAGGGCGGAGACGACGCCAAGCGGCAGTGCGACAAGCAGGGCGATGCCCAGACCGACAAGCCCCAGCGTCATGGTTACCGGCAACCGGTCGACGATCAGCTTGGAGACGCGTTCCTTATAGAAATAGGACTGGCCGAAATCGCCGACCGCGGCTCGGCCGACCCAATCGAAGAACTGTTCGACCACGGGTCGGTCCAGGCCGTAGGCCTTGCGCACGACCTCGATATCCGCCGCCGTCGCGCTGGGGCCGGCGATGGAAATCGCCAGATCGCCGGAAAGCCGAGTCAGGGCGAAAGCGAAGGTCAGCACCGTAATGCAGACCAGGAAGGCGACCGCCAGACGTCTTATTAGCAGGTGCAGCATAAATGCAGGATAGGCACGGGAAACCGACCGCCACAAGCCGTCATTCGGCTGTCACCGACTATGAAATCCGCAGAAAGCCGATCAGCTCCGCCACGTTGGCCGACCCGCGAATGCCCCGGATGGCGCGCAGGCTCGCTTCGATGGCCGGGGCCGCCATGCCCGATGCCGGCATCAGGGCGCGATACTTCGCGTTGATGTCGGCCCAGTCGATGCCCAAAGCGGCGGAGCCTTTCGGCTCAAACACGGTGCTGGAGGCGATTTTGCCGCCTCGGCCGTGGATGCTGACCGTCGCGCCCTGACGATACCGCGCGACATCCTCGGTCGGCTGCGGTCCGACCCGGACCTTGTCGATCAACCGATGGATGACGGGATCGGCGATCTTCTCCGTCCCCGCATTTGCCCAGCTCATGCCGCCGTCCGCCGCGCCGGCGGCGGTGAAATAGGCCGCGCTGTGCGCCATGCCGATCAGGTCGGTCGGATGCAGCGGCGGGCCGAGGCGATCCATGCCGGGGCGGTGGATGACGATGGCGTCGATATCGTCCGGCGCAAAACCGCCGGAGCGGGCGGCGTTGCCGGCGGCCTCGGCCAACGCGTGATACGGGTGCCCGCCGGGCACGAGCTTGACGGCCATGTCGGTGACGATGTCCCAACCGCCGCCCAGGTCACGCAGCGCGACCTCACCGGCTTCGGTGCCGTTCACGCCGCCGAAAGCTTCAAAGAAGCCCTTCGGCGTTTCCAGAATGCGCTCCTCCGCCTGAAAACCCCGCTGCGCGGCCAACGCGGCGTTGATCCCCAGATTGACCGCGAGCCCGGCATGATACTCCCGCGCCGTGCTGGTGTCGGCCGCGGTGGCCAGCCCGCCGATGGAGGTCGCGGCGATGGCAAAGGCCTGCGCCAGGGTCGGCGCGTCGAGCTTCAACAGCCGCCCGGCCGCGCCGGACGCCGCGAAGACCGCGCCCAGGCAGCCGTGGAAGCCGCGCTCACGGAACCGCGGGATCGCGTCGGCGACGATTCGCCCGGCGGCCTCGTAGCCGATAACGATGGCGTCGAGCACTTGTTCACCGCTGGCGCCCAGGCGTTCGGCGAAGGCCAGGCTGGTCGCCGTCAGCGGCGTGCCGGCATGGACGATGTTGCGCAGGTCACTGTCGTCGGATGCGGCGGCGTCGCTGAACACGGCATTGACCTGCGCCGCGTCGGCCACCGGCAACTTCGTCCCATCGCCGAACCACACCGTCGCGTCCGCTCGGCCGCCGCGTTCCAACGCCATGTCCCGCACGATGCGCGCCGAGTCGATGCCCGTGCCACAGGCCGCGCTGGCGAAGGTGCTGGCGATGGTCACGGCGGCGTAGTCCATCGCTTGCGACGGCAACTGGGCGGTGGTGGTCTCGGTCAGGAACTCGGCCAGCCGGCGGGCGACGGACATTGATTAGCCTCCGTGTGAATAAGGAGGCTACCGTGGGATACCGGCCGACGTTCGGCAAGCGTCCGAAGGTTCAGGCACCGCCGCGGGAGAAAGCCTGATGGGCCGGTAAGCGCGCGACGGTGTGTCGCGGCAACAGGCGGGGACGCAGCAGAGGCAGGATCAGTCCGACGCCCAGACCCCAGGTCGCGGTGACGATCAACGTGCGGGTGACCGGCAAGGCCTCGAACCCATAGGCGACGGCGTGCCCCTTGAGCGGCGCGACAACGAACAGCGCGACCGACGCCGCGATCAAGCCCAGGCCGAGGCCCTGAAGCCAAAGCGGCCTGCGCAGATGCGGCGCGATCAGGCCGAAAGCGGCCCCGTACAATGCGCCCCAGAGTGTCAGGCTGACGACCGACGGCACCCCGAACGGCCAGGTCGGCACAAGTCGAAACGCGGTGTGACGGGCCAGGCCGAGTATATGAAACAACTCGGCCGAACCTTGATGAAACGTCAGCACCGCGATCGCCCCCGCGATACATCCCAGAAAAGCCCGCATCGGTGTGGTGTCCACGCCCGATCTCCCCGCGTTTTGATTGTCCGGGACGATGCGGGAGTGATGCGGCAGTGTCAATTCAGCAATGCGGATTGCGCTGGGGTTGAATCCTGCTCGTCCTTCAAGGCCACACCGGTCAACCGCATATGCTGCATGGCAGTGATCAGCCATGTCAGCTTGGCCGCCGCCGCCGCGATCGGCAGACCTTCCGGCCGAATGTTGGAGATACAGTTGCGTTCGGCGTCGGTGCGCCCGATCGCCGGATGCCAGGTCAGATAGACGCCCATGCTGTCGGCTGCGGTCAGACCCGGGCGCTCCCCGATCAACACCGCCACGGCCGCCGCGCCCATCGCCGCACCGATATCGTCGCCCAGCGCGACCCGCCCCTGTTCGGCGATCACCACCGGCGCTGCGGAACGCGCCATTGCCGCGATCAGTGGGGCGGCGTGGCGCTGCACGGCAACCGCCGACAACCCATCGCACACCACAAAAACAACCTCCCCCAATCCGCTCGGCAGGGCATCGCGGTCGGAGTCCCGCAGCCTACGTCCGAGATCGGGGCGCAACAGATAGGTGCGTCGATCCGGCGCAAGGCTGTGCGTCACGACGGAGTCTATCCCGATGGCGCTGAATGCGGCTTGCAGCGCCGCGGTATCCAGTGGCGCATGCACCGCATCGCGCGCCGCGGCATGGGCGGCCTGAAACGCCAGATGCGCCTGCGTCGGCAGGCCGTTCCCGGCTCGCCCCAACGCCACGCGCGCGGCGGTAAAGCGTCGCAACATCGACACGGCGTTGGTCATCCGAGTCCGATCAAGGCCGGTGACAGTGTCGGCGGGAACTGTCCGGCGGCGCTGTCGATGCCCATTCTATTCAGCCAGGCCTCGAATTCCGGCGCGGGACGCAGGCGCATCAGGTCGCGCAGGTACAAGGCATCGTGAAAGGAGGTGCTTTGATAGGACAGCATGATGTCGTCCGCCCCCGGCACGCCCATGATGTAAGTGACTCCGGCGGCGCCGAGCAGGGTCAACAGTGAGTCCATGTCGTCCTGATCGGCCTCGGCATGGTTGGTATAACAGACGTCGACGCCCATCGGCAGGCCGAGGAGCTTGCCGCAGAAATGGTCCTCCAGCCCCGCGCGGGCGATCTGCTTGCCGTCATACAGGTATTCGGGGCCGATGAAGCCGACGACGGTATTGACCAGCAGCGGCGCGAAGGCACGGGCGACGGCATAGGCGCGTGCCTCGACGGTCTGCTGATCGACCCCGTGATGCGCGTTGGCGGACAAGGCGCTGCCCTGGCCGGTTTCGAAGTACATCGCGTTGTCGCCGATCGTGCCGCGTCGCAGCGATAACGCCGCGTCCCGGGCTTCCCGAAGCAGCGCCAGCGACACGCCGAAGCTGTCGTTCGCCGCCTGGGTGCCGGCGATCGATTGGAATACCAGATCGACGGGTGCCCCGCGCTCGATGGCGCGCAGAGTCGTGGTGACGTGGGCCAATACGCAGGTCTGGGTGGGAATGGCATAGCGTTCGCGCACGGCGTCGAGCATGGTCAGCAGGGTGCACGTCGCGTCCACGTTATCCGTGGCGGGGTTCACGCCAATCACCGCGTCACCGGCACCGAGCAGCAGGCCGTCCAAGGTGGATGCGGCGACGCCGAGGGGATCGTCGGTGGGGTGGTTCGGTTGCAGACGGACCGATAATCGCCCGGGAAGGCCGATGGTGTTGCGAAACCGGGTCACGACCCGGCATTTGGCGGCGACCGCGATCAGGTCTTGCAGACGCATGATCTTGCTGACCGCGGCGACGATTTCCGGCGTCAGCCCCGGTCGCAGCGCGGTCAACGCGGCGCTGTCCGCCATCAGCAGGAATTCGCGCAGCGCGCCCACGGTCAGGGACGCGATCGGCGCGAAGGCGGCCTGGTCGTGGCTGTCCTGGATCAGCCGCGTGACTTCGTCCGTTTCATAGGGGATGACGGGATTGTCGAGGATCGTCGTCAGCGGCAGGTCGGCCAGCGCCATCTGCGCCGCGACCCGTTCGGCGGCGGATCCGGCGGCCAGACCGGCCAGCGCGTCGCCGGAGCGGAAGGGCGTCGCGCGCGCCAGCAGGGTCGCGATGTCGTCGAAGACATAGGCGGTTCCGGACAGGGTGTGCCGGAACGCCAAATCAGATCAGCCCCAGCATCTGGCGCCCGTCGCACCCGACGAAGAAGCCGCCGTGCAGGCCGCCAACGGCGGGGAAATCGCGATGCGGCCCGAAATCGAACTGGCTGTCGTGCACCAGTACGCTCTGCCGGATCGTCGGCCAAAGCGACTCGCGCAGGAACTCCTGATCTTCCGTGCGTCCCAATACGTGCCTGCGACTGTTGATATGGGTCTGCATCGCGGTTCCCAGGGTCGGCAGCGCGCCGTGCACGCCGCCCCACATGCCGGCGAGCACCAGTTCGGAGTGATTGTAGTTGTCGCGCATGACATGGAAATGCCGGTCGGACGCGAGCCATTCGTCGACGGCGACGCGTTCGCGGGTATTGACCACGGAATCCGCGTCACGGATCAGATAGCGATCGACCTCCGCGTCGTCGGCCACCAGAAACCGCCACAGCGGACCATAGGCGGCGACGGGAAGCCCGCCCACTTTCAGCACCTGCGCGCCTTCGGCCATCAGCCGATCGACCACGGGTTTGGGCACGCTGTCATCGATGTAAAAGCGACAGGTCCAGGCCGGATAGATGAACCGGGCCGCGCGGGCGTTCAGGACGGCACCTTCGGTATACCGAGCTTCGGCGCCGAACAGCGAAAAGCCGATGACGTTGCGCGCGCGCCGGGATGCGTCGAACGGCGGCACCGGCAGTTCGGCGATCGGGAAGGGGGCGGCGGTAGCGGCGGCATCCTTCAGGATCAGCGAACGCGTTCCGTGGTGACGCGCTTCCTCGTAGCGTCCCAACGCGCCGAGTGCGGTGCACAGTATATTGTGCCAGCGGAAATCCTCGCCCAGCCGTTGCAGCGCGGCCAGCGCACGGTCGGCGGCAGCTTCCCATTGTTGGGATTGGAACAGCGCGAAGATGGCGTTGTAGGGGGCGTCTGGATCCTGGGGCAGCAATTCCGCCGCCATATCGCTGAACGCGACGGCCTTGGCGTGATCGGTTTTGCGCAGCCAGTAGAAGCCGAGCAGCTTCGCGATCTCGCCGCGCAGGATTGGGGAGCGGGTTTGATCGAGCAGCGGCTCCAGCCCGGCGACCGTGTCGGTCAGCCCATGCTGGCGCATATGCTCGATGGCGGCGATGAAGCGGTGTTTAACGATTTGTTCAGGATCTTCGGGCATGGTCATCCGACGGGCATGAATTGCGAAACCGGCGCACTCGTCTTCTTTTTGCACCAGACCGAGGGGTGGCGATATGAAAACTTGTCAATTTCGGACGTAATCCGACCCTTGGGTCGGAATTTGGATTACGCTTTGCAATACAAAGGCGACGGCATGGCGTCAGAGTCCCGGTGTAGTGTTGCGTTGAAACATCTCGGGAAGGATTGGTTTTGCCGCCGCCTTCCGGCGAGAGAGATGAGTAAGCGAGGAGGGTCGACCGATGGCGCGCTTTGATCCGACGGAAGCCGATCTGGCATGGTCGCGCCGCATTCTTGAAGCCGGCGCGCTTTCATCCTTATTGGTCAGGCCCGATACGCGTCAGGCTTCGGCGGAAGTCATGGCGGCTCTTCGCCGAGAGTTGGACGCCGCGGCATGGGGGTTGCTGTCGCGCCTGACCGAAGCGGCGGAGCCTGAGCGACCCGCCACTGAAATAGGACTGGACAGCGACGCCGCCGCCCGGTAAACGCCCGCCCTCCATCGGAACGCGGGAGGCGTGACGGCTGCGTACGCGGCTGGATCGCCGTTTGCACCGCGGTCCTTGGGTCAACCGCTGGGACAGGTCCCACGCGGAACAGTAGGGACCAGGGATTATGGCGAAAAAGATCGTCGGCTACATTAAGCTTCAAATTCCGGCCGGGAAAGCAAACCCGTCTCCGCCGGTCGGCCCGGCGCTGGGTCAGCGCGGCCTGAACATCATGGCCTTCGTCAAGGAGTTCAACGCGTTCACCCAGAATATGGAGCCGGGCACGCCGACTCCCGTGGTGATCACGGCCTATGGCGACCGCAGCTTCACGTTCGTGACCAAGACTCCGCCGAACACGTACTTCCTGAAGCGCGCCGCCAAGATCGACAAGGGCAGCACGACGGTCGGCAAGGGCGCGGCTGTCGGTCGCGTGACGATGGAGCAGTTGCGCGAGATCGCTGCCATCAAGATGAAGGACATGAACGCCAACGATGTCGACGGCGCGGTCCGCATGTTGGTGGGATCGGCCCGATCGATGGGTCTTACCGTGGTGGAGGGCTGATCCATGGCACATGATAAGCGTCTCAAGAGCGCCTATGCGGCGATCGACAAGAACAAGACCTATGCCTTGGCGGACGCGATCGCGCTGCTGAAGTCGGTTTCCAAGACGAAGTTCGACGAGACCATCGAGATGTCGATGAACCTCGGCATCGATCCGCGTCATGCCGATCAGATGGTGCGTGGGTTGACCTCGCTGCCGAACGGCACGGGTAAGACGGTTCGCATCGGCGTGTTCGCGCGCGGACCGAAGGCCGAGGAAGCTTTGGCCGCCGGTGCCGACGTTGTCGGCGCCGACGATCTGGCCGAGAAGATTCAGGCTGGCGAGATCAATTTCGACCGCTGTATCGCGACGCCGGACATGATGGGCGTTGTGGGTCGTCTGGGTAAGATCCTGGGCCCGCGCGGCCTGATGCCGAACCCGCGCCTTGGCACCGTCACGATGGACGTTAAGTCCGCGATCGCCGCCGCGAAGGCCGGTCAGGTCGAATACCGCGCCGAGAAGGCCGGCATCATTCACGCCGGCATCGGCAAGGCCTCTTTCGACGCCGACAAGCTGCTGGAAAACGCGCGCGCCCTGGCCGACGCGGTGCAGAAGGCGAAGCCGACCGGCGCGAAGGGCACCTATGTGCAGCGCGTGTCGATCAGCTCCACCATGGGCCCCGGCATTCGCGTCGACGTCGCCACGCTTGGTGTTTGATTTGGGCGTCTGATCCAGACGTCTGACGAGATACGTCGTCGTGCCGGGAAACCGGCGGGGCGATGGGCAGGGACAACGAAAGTTGTCCCGAACCTGTCCGAGACCGTTCGTGTCGCTCTTTAGGGGGTGACCTAATAGGCCGCAAGGCCTGCGCGCGGGAGACGGGGAAGCCAAAAATAGCGGTGCGACCGCGTGTCGCAGTGTGATTTTGGTGGTTCCGGCTTGCAGGGTTTCGCGCCGCGTTCGCGTGGCGTAGGCCCAGGACAGGCGAACCGGACCGTACGGGCCAAGTGCCGGTGCGGTTCATGGGCAACCCGGTCCGAGGCGGTTACGCCGCATCGGGCCAGACATGCCCCGGATCCGATCCGGGGCACGGAGACGAAACGTGGATCGTACGGAGAAGCGAGAGTTCGTCACCGAGCTTAATCTGGCGTTGTCCGCCACTTCGATGATTGTCGTGACCCGTAATGCGGGCCTGACGGTTGCCGAGGCGACGGATCTGCGACGCAAGATGCGAGCCGCGGGGGCAACTTATAAGGTCGCGAAGAACCGGCTGACCAACCTCGCTCTGGAAGGGACCCCGTTCGGCGGCATAGTGCCGATGCTGAAAGGTCCGACCGCGCTTGCGTGGTCGACCGACGCGGTATCGGTGGCGAAGGCTGCTGTTGAGTTCGCCAGGACCAACGAGAAGTTCGTGCTGATTGGTGGAGCGCTTGGCGCCCAGACGCTTGATGCGGATGGGATCAAGGCGCTTGCCGCGCTGCCGAGCCTGGATGAGCTGCGCGCAAGGCTGGTGGGGATGATTTCGACCCCTGCCACGCGGATCGCCGGCGTGCTTCAGGCTCCGGCCGGACAACTCGCCCGGGTGTTCGGGGCTTATGCCAAGAAAGACGAGACGGGAGCCGAGGCCGCGTAGTTACGCGGCCCGCGATTGAACCTGTGACCGGTCGCCGACGCGTGTCGGCGGCTTGGACCTAACCGAAGTCAAGATCAAGGAACTGACGAAATGGCCGATCTGCAAAAGCTGGTTGACGAACTGTCGACCCTGACCGTTCTGGAAGCCGCTGAACTGTCCAAGATGCTGGAAGAGAAGTGGGGCGTTTCCGCTGCTGCTCCGGTTGCCGCCGCCGCTGCTCCGGCCGCCGCCGCCGCCGCTGCTCCGGCCGAGGAACAGACTGAATTCACGGTGATCCTGGCCGGTGCCGGCGATAAGAAGATCAACGTGATTAAGGAAGTGCGCACGATCACCGGCCTGGGCCTGAAGGAAGCCAAGGACCTGGTCGAAGGCGCGCCGAAGACCGTGAAGGAAGCCGCGAGCAAGGACGAAGCGGCCAAGATCAAGAAGATGCTCGAAGACGCCGGCGCTACCGTCGAGGTGAAGTAACGCGTCGCGCGCCTTTGATAACCGGGCTTACGGTCCCGCCGGACCGTATGTTCCTGACTGGGCTGAAGGTGGGCGGAAATCAGTCGATTTCCGCCCCCTCGGTCGTTTTCGGCGGTAGACTGAAGCGTTAATGGCAGGCAGGCAGGATAGTCGATGAACGCGATTTCCAGGTCATTTACCGGGCGCAAGCGCATCCGCAAAAGCTTTGGGCGTATCCCCGAAGTCACGCCGATGCCCAATCTGATCGACGTGCAGCGCGCCAGCTACGAGGCGTTCCTGCAGATGAACGTCCGGCCCGACAGTCGGACGAACACCGGGCTTCAGGAAGTTTTCAAGTCGGTCTTCCCGATCGACGATTTCGCCGGCCGCGGTCGGCTTGAGTTCGTCTATTACGAATTGGAAGAGCCGAAATACGACGTCGAGGAATGCATCCAGCGCGGGCTGAATTTCGCCGCGCCGTTGAAGGTCATCCTCCGTCTGATCGTGTGGGACCTCGACGAGGATACCGGCGCGAAGTCGATCCGCGACATCAAGGAACAGCCCGTCTACATGGGCGACATGCCTTTGATGACGGATAACGGCACGTTCATCATCAACGGGACCGAGCGTGTGATCGTGTCCCAGATGCACCGCTCGCCGGGCGTCTTCTTCGATCACGACAAGGGCAAGACCCACTCCTCGGGCAAGTACCTGTTCGCGGCGCGGGTCATCCCGTATCGCGGTTCGTGGCTCGACTTCGAATTCGACAGCAAGGACCTTGTCTACGTCCGGATCGACCGCAAGCGTAAGCTGCCGGTGACGACGTTGCTTTATGCGCTCGAAGGCGCTTCGACCGAAGTGCTGCGCGCCGCGCGCGAGGCCAAGGGAGAGGTTGTCGAGCCCGGCGAAATCCGGGGCATGGATCAGGAAGAAATCCTGGCCACCTTCTACGGCCAGGTCGTGTTTGAGCGTTCGGCCGCCGGCTGGGCGCGCCCGTTCGATCCCGACGCCTTCCGCGGCATCAAGCTGATGGAACCGCTGATCGATGCGGCTACCGGCGAAGTGGTCGCCGAGGCGGAAGCCAAGCTGAGCGCGCGTCAGGCGCGTCGCATCGCCGAAACCACCAAGGAAGTGTTGGTCGGGCGCGCCGATCTGCTGGGTCGGTTCGTCGCCGAAGATCTGGTGAACCTCGACACCGGCGAGATCTATGCCGAGGCCGGCGAAGAACTGGTCGAAGCCCGCCTGCTCGCGCTTGAAGAAGCCGGCGTGACCCGCCTGCCGACCCTGGCGGTGGACCAAAGCACGGGGCCGTGGATCCGCAATACCCTGGCGGTGGACAAAAACACCAACCGTGACGACGCGCTGATCGACATCTACCGCGTCATGCGTCCCGGCGAACCGCCGACTCCGGATACGGCGGAAGCGCTGTTCCGCGGTCTGTTCTTCGACAGCGATCGCTACGACCTGTCCGCGGTCGGTCGCGTGAAGATGAACATGCGCCTGAACATCGACGACGCGCCGGACACCTTGCGGGTCCTGCGCAAGGACGACCTGCTGCGTACGGTCAAGACGCTGGTCGACCTGAAGGATGGTCGCGGTCAGATCGACGACATCGACAATCTCGGCAATCGGCGCGTGCGTTCGGTCGGCGAGCTGATGGAGAATCAGTACCGCATCGGCCTGCTGCGCATGGAACGCGCCATTCGGGAGCGTATGGGCTCGGTCGACATCGACACCGTGATGCCGCACGACCTGATCAACGCCAAGCCGGCGGCGGCCGCGGTGCGGGAGTTCTTCGGATCCAGCCAGCTCAGCCAGTTCATGGATCAGACCAACCCGCTGTCGGAAGTGACGCATAAGCGCCGCCTGTCCGCGCTTGGGCCGGGCGGTCTGACGCGGGAGCGCGCCGGGTTCGAGGTGCGCGACGTGCATCCGACCCATTACGGCCGCATCTGCCCGATCGAAACGCCGGAAGGCCCGAACATCGGACTGATCAACTCGCTGGCGACCTATGCCAAGGTCAACAAGTACGGGTTCATCGAAACACCGTACATGCTGGTCAAGGACGGCGTGGTTCAGAAAGAGCCGCTCTATCTGTCGGCAATGCAGGAAGAGCGCCTGGTCGTGGCGCAGGCCGACGCACCGATGGATGCGAACGGCAAGTTTACCGAGGAACTGGTCTCCGTGCGCAAGCAGGGCGACTTCCGTCTGGTGAAGCCGACCGACGTGACCGCGATCGACGTGTCGCCGAAGCAGTTGGTGTCGGTGGCCGCGGCCTTGATCCCGTTCCTGGAAAACGATGACGCGAACCGTGCGTTGATGGGTTCCAACATGCAGCGTCAGGCGGTGCCGCTGATCCGCGCCGACGCGCCTCTGGTGGGCACGGGCATGGAAGCGGCCGTGGCGCGTGACTCCGGCGCGACGATTGTCGCGCGTCGGGCGGGCATCGTCGATCAGATCGACGGCGCGCGCATCGTGGTGCGGGCAACCAACGACGACGGCACGACGATGGGCGTCGATATCTATCGTCTGCGCAAGTTCATGCGTTCCAACCAGTCAACCTGCATCAACCAGCGCCCGCTGGTGAAGGTGGGCGATCGGGTGTTCGACGGTGACATCATCGCCGACGGCCCGTCCACGGAACTCGGCGAACTCGCGCTGGGGCGCAACGTGCTCGTCGCGTTCATGCCGTGGAATGGCTACAACTTCGAAGATTCCATCCTGATCAGCGAGCGTATCGCGCGCGACGACGTGTTCACGTCCATCCACATCGAAGAGTTCGAAGTGATGGCGCGCGACACGAAGCTGGGGCAGGAGGAAATCACCCGCGACATTCCGAATGTGGGCGAGGAAGCGCTGCGCAACCTCGACGAAGCCGGCATCGTCTATATCGGCGCGGAAGTGAACCCCGGCGACATTCTGGTCGGTAAGGTCACGCCGAAGGGCGAAAGCCCGATGACCCCCGAAGAAAAGCTCCTGCGCGCGATCTTCGGCGAAAAGGCTTCCGACGTGCGCGACACGTCGCTGAAGCTGCCGCCCGGCGTGACCGGGACAATCGTCGATGTGCGGGTGTTCAGCCGTCGCGGCGTCGATAAGGACGAACGCGCGATGGCCATCGAGCGGTCGGAAATCGAACGTCTCGCCAAGGATCGCGACGACGAAAAGGCGATTCAGGAGCGTTCGTTCCTGAACCGGCTGCGCGAGAAACTGATCGGGCGCAAGGCCTCCGGCGGCTTCAAGGGCATCAAGTCCGGCACGATGATCGACGAAGCGGTGCTTGCCGAACATCCGCGCAACGCCTGGCGCCACATCGGCGTGCAGGACGACGCGGTGATGACGGAAATCGAAATCCTGAAGCGGGAATTCGATGCCGCCGTCGGCAAGTTGCAGGCGCGGTTCGACAGCAAGGTCGAAAAGCTGCAACGCGGCGACGAGTTGCCGCCGGGCGTGATGAAGATGGTCAAGGTCTTCATCGCGGTGAAGCGCAAGCTGCAACCGGGCGATAAGATGGCCGGACGGCACGGTAACAAGGGTGTTTGCTCCCGCGTATTGCCGGTCGAGGACATGCCGTTCCTGGATGACGGCACCTCGGTCGATCTCGTGTTGAATCCGTTGGGCGTGCCCAGCCGCATGAATGTCGGGCAGATCCTGGAAACCCATCTCGGGTGGGCCTGCGCGACGTTGGGCAAGCAGATCGGTGAGTTGGTGGACACCTATCGGCGCACGGGTCAGGAGCGGGAAACCCTGCTCGATCGCCTGCGCGGCGTCTATGGCGACACCGTGTTCGACGAGCAGATCGCCGATCTCGACAACTCGCAATTGATCGAGTTGTGCGAGAACCTGAAAAAGGGCGTGCCGATCGCGACGCCGGTGTTCGACGGCGCGCGCATGTCGGACATCGAGGGCATGCTGACTCGGGCCGGTTTGGATACCTCGGGCCAGGTTGTGCTGACCGACGGGCGCACGGGTGAGTCGTTCGAACGCAAGGTGACGGTCGGCTACATCTACATGCTGAAGCTGCATCACCTGGTCGACGACAAGATCCATGCGCGTTCGATCGGGCCGTATTCGCTCGTGACCCAGCAGCCGCTGGGTGGCAAGGCGCAGTTCGGCGGACAGCGCTTCGGGGAAATGGAGGTGTGGGCGCTCGAAGCCTACGGTGCCGCCTATACCCTGCAGGAAATGCTGACCGTGAAGTCCGACGACGTGTCGGGCCGCACCAAGGTCTACGAGGCGATCGTGCGCGAGCAGGATAACTTCGAGGCCGGCATCCCTGAAAGCTTCAACGTGCTTGTGAAAGAGTTGAAGTCGCTGGGCCTGAACGTCGACCTGGATAACCGGGTGGCTTGAAGACCGACCCGCCATGGCCCACCCTAGATAGGGCCATGGTGGTTGCTATTTGGATGAACCCGCTGCTTCGAAGGGTGCCAGACGCATGAATGAGTTGATGAAGATCCTCGGCCAGAACGGCCAGGCGCTGAGCTTCGACCAGATCCGTATCCAGATCGCCAGCCCGGAGCAAATCCGGAGCTGGTCGTACGGCGAGATCAAGAAGCCGGAAACGATCAACTACCGCACGTTTAAGCCGGAGCGGGACGGCCTGTTCTGCGCCCGAATTTTCGGGCCGATCAAGGATTACGAGTGCCTGTGCGGTAAGTACAAGCGCATGAAATTCCGCGGCATCATCTGCGAGAAGTGCGGCGTCGAGGTGACCCTGGCGAAGGTCCGGCGCGAGCGCATGGGCCATATCGAGCTCGCGTCTCCCGTCGCGCATATCTGGTTCCTGAAGTCCCTGCCCAGCCGCATCGGCCTGATGGTCGATCTGACGCTGAAGGAACTCGAGAAGATCCTGTACTTCGAGAGCTACGTCGTGCTGGAACCCGGCACGACCGACCTGAAGATGCATCAGTTGCTGAACGAAGATCAGCTGCTGTCGAAGCAGGACGAGTTCGGCGAAGACCAGTTCGAAGTCGGAATCGGTGCCGAAGCGATCAAGAAGGTGCTCGGCCGCCTCGATATGGACGCCGAAAAGGTGAAGCTGCGCACGGACCTCAAGGAAACCGGCAGCGAGGCGAAGCGAAAGAAATACGTCAAGCGGCTGAAGCTGATCGACGCGTTCGGCGAATCCGGCTGCCGCCCCGATTGGATGATCCTGGACGTCGTGCCGGTCATCCCGCCCGAACTGCGCCCCTTGGTGCCGCTGGACGGCGGTCGCTTCGCGACATCCGATCTGAACGACCTGTATCGCCGCGTCATCAATCGCAACAACCGTCTGAAGCGGCTGATCGAGCTGCGCGCGCCGGACATCATCGTGCGCAACGAAAAGCGCATGTTGCAGGAATCGGTCGACGCGTTGTTCGACAACGGTCGTCGCGGACGCGCGATCACGGGTGCCAACAAGCGCCCGCTGAAGTCGCTGTCCGACATGCTCAAGGGCAAGCAAGGCCGCTTCCGGCAGAACCTCCTCGGCAAGCGCGTCGACTACTCCGGTCGGTCGGTCATCGTCGTCGGTCCCGAACTGAAGCTGCACCAGTGCGGACTGCCGAAGAAGATGGCGTTGGAGCTGTTCAAGCCCTTCATCTACTCCAAGCTGGAAAAATACGGACACGCCACCACCATCAAGGCCGCCAAGCGGATGGTGGAAAAGGAACGTCCGGAAGTCTGGGATATCCTGGAAGAGGTCATCCGCGAGCATCCCGTGATGCTCAACCGCGCCCCGACCTTGCATCGCCTCGGCATTCAGGCCTTCGAGCCGGTCCTGATTGAGGGCAAGGCAATCCAGCTTCATCCGCTGGTCTGCACCGCCTTCAACGCCGACTTCGACGGTGACCAGATGGCGGTCCACGTGCCGCTGTCGCTCGAAGCGCAGTTGGAAGCGCGCGTCCTGATGATGTCGACCAACAACATCCTCAGCCCCGCCAACGGCAAGCCGATCATCGTGCCCAGCCAGGATATCGTCCTGGGCCTCTATTACCTGTCGCTCGAAACGCCGGAATTCCGCGCGGCGCCGGACGATAAGGCCCCCGCGTTCGGCCGTATCGGAGAGATCGAGCACGCGCTGTTCGCCAAGGCGATCACGCTGCACGACAAGATCAAGGCGCGGTTCGAGACCATTGACGCCGGCGGCAATCCCGTCCGCCAGTTGGTCACGACAACGCCCGGTCGCATGATGATCGCGCAAATCCTGCCCAAGCACCCGAACGTGCCGTTCGATCTCATCAACAAGCAGTTGACGAAGAAGAATGTCTCCGACGTGATCGACATGGTCTATCGCCATTGCGGTCAGAAAGAATGCGTGATCTTCGCCGATCGCATGATGGGGCTGGGCTTCGCGCAGGCTTGCAAGGCCGGCATTTCCTTCGGCAAGGACGACATGATCATCCCGGCGTCCAAAGGCGCCATGATCCTGCACACCCAGGGCGAGGTGAAAGAGTTTGAGCAGCAGTACCAGGAAGGTCTGATCACGGCCGGCGAACGCTATAACAAGGTCGTCGACGCCTGGTCGCGCTGCACCGACGAAGTCGCCGGCGCGATGATGAAGGAAATCAGCCGTCAGGAAGCCGGTAAGCAGACCAACTCGGTCTGGATGATGTCCCACTCCGGCGCGCGTGGGTCGCCGGCGCAGATGCGCCAGCTGGCCGGTATGCGCGGCCTGATGGCCAAGCCGTCGGGTGAAATCATCGAACAGCCGATCATCGCCAACTTCAAGGAAGGCCTGTCGGTTCTGGAATACTTCAACTCCACCCACGGTGCCCGTAAGGGCCTCGCGGATACGGCGTTGAAGACGGCGAACTCCGGCTATCTCACCCGCCGACTCGTCGACGTGGCGCAGGATTGCATCATTGTCGAGGAAGACTGCGGCACGGATCGTGGCTTGACCGTGCGCGCCGTCATGGACGGTGGTGAGGTCGTGTCCTCGCTTGCGGAACGCACCCTGGGTCGCACCACGGCGGAGCCGGTGCTCGACCCCGTCGGCAACGCGGTCCTGATCCCGGCCAACACGCTGATCCAGGAAATCGAAGCCGAAATCATCGAAACCTCCGGCGTCGAGGCGGTGAAAATCCGTTCGGTCCTGACCTGTGAGGCCGCGGTCGGCGTTTGCGGCCATTGCTATGGCCGCGATCTCGCGCGCGGCACGACGGTGAACATCGGCGAAGCTGTCGGCGTCATCGCCGCGCAGTCCATCGGTGAGCCTGGCACGCAGTTGACGATGCGCACCTTCCATATCGGTGGCGCGGCGCAGCGCGGCGCGGAGCAATCCAGCGTCGAGGCGAGCCACGAAGGCACGGTGACGGTCAGGAACCGCAACGTCATCATGAACAGCCAGGGCGTTCCCGTGGTCATGAGCCGGAACTGCGAAATCGTCCTGGTCGACGACAAGCAGCGCGAACGCGCCCGCTTCCGCGTGCCCTACGGCGCGCGTCTGCTCGTGGACGAGAACCAGGCCGTCGCGCGAACCCAGAAGCTCGCCGAGTGGGATCCGTTCACCCTGCCGATCATCACCGAACAGAACGGTAAGGTGGAGTATATCGATCTGATCGACGGCATCACGCTCGTCGAACGGATGGATGAAATCACCGGCCTCACGTCCAAGGTTGTGGTCGACTACAAGCAGAGCGGCAAGAGCGTCGATCTGCGGCCGCGCCTGCAATTGAAGGACGATGCCGGAGAGGTCATCCGCCTCCCGAACGGCACCGACGCGCGCTACTTCCTGTCGCCGGACTCAATTCTTTCGGTGGATAACGGTGCTGTGGTCGCCGCCGGCGACGTGCTGGCGCGTATCCCGCGCGAGGGCAGCAAAACCCGCGACATCACGGGTGGTCTGCCCCGAGTCGCGGAACTGTTCGAGGCGCGTCGTCCCAAGGACCACGCGGTGATCGCGGAAACCGACGGCCGCGTCGAGTTCGGCAAGGATTACAAGGCGAAACGCCGCATTATCGTCAAGAACGACGAAACCGGCGAGGAAACCGAGTATCTGATCCAGAAGGGCAAGCACGTTTCGGTTCAGGAAGGCGATTTCGTCCGTCGCGGCGATCCGCTGGTCGATGGCCCGCGCGTGCCGCACGATATCCTGAAGGTGCTGGGCGTGGAGGCGTTGTCGGATTACCTCGTCAACGAAATCCAGGACGTCTACCGACTGCAGGGCGTGAAAATCAACGACAAGCACATCGAGGTGATCGTTCGCCAGATGTTGCAGAAGGTTGAGATCACGGAACCCGGCGACACAACGTTCCTGACCGGGGAGCAGGTGGATCGGGTCGAATTCGACGCGGTCAACGGCAAGCTTGCGGCCGACGAACGGGTGGCGGTAGCCATGCCGGTCCTGCAGGGCATCACCAAGGCGTCTCTGCAGACCAGTAGCTTCATCTCCGCGGCGTCGTTCCAGGAGACGACTCGCGTGCTGACAGAGGCCGCTACGGCCGGCAAGACCGACAGCCTGATGGGCCTGAAGGAAAACGTGATCGTCGGTCGGTTGATCCCGGCCGGCACCGGGGCGGTGATGAACCGCCTGCGCGCGATCGCCGCGGGCCGCGACCAGCGGAACCTGAGTGGGGAAGCGGCGCGCATTGCGGAAGTGAAGGCGGCGGAGTAACGTGCCGCCGACGTGAAAATGGTCGCCGACAATCCCGGATTTATCCCGGTTTGTCGGCGACCGTGACGCCGATCATATAAGCCCCTGAAATGGCGCGGAGATTTCAGGGATTTGATGATCGTGCGGGACTCGATATTGGACCCTTGACTCCGGTCCATCCCCCAACTAGGTTCCGCGCCCTCGGCCTACCCCAAGGAATTTCGGGCAGCCGTTGACATACAGGCCAGTGACGCTGGCGGCGCCGCACCCCACAGGGGATGCCAAGGCCGCTTGCATCGAAGACCCCGCGGGATGAGACCTCGTCTCACGCCGGCGGGTTTTGCCTGTTAATCGACGGTGTCCGGATCAGGTTGGGCGGGCGCGAACGGAGAAGAGAAAGAGGTCCATGCCGACCATCAATCAGCTCATCGCCAAGGGGCGGGAGCCGCAGAAAACCCGGAACAAGGTTCCGGCACTGCAGGGCTGCCCTCAGAAACGCGGCGTATGCACGCGCGTCTATACGACCACGCCGAAGAAGCCGAACTCGGCGCTTCGTAAGGTCGCGAAGGTGCGTTTGACCAACGGGTATGAAGTCGTGAGCTACATCCCTGGTGAAGGCCATAACCTGCAGGAGCACTCCGTGGTCCTTATCCGTGGTGGCCGCGTGAAGGATTTGCCGGGCGTTCGGTATCATATCCTGCGCGGCGTGCTGGATACGCAGGGCATTGCGAAGCGTCGTCAGCGCCGGTCGCTGTACGGCGCGAAGCGGCCGAAGTAATCGGGAGGATCAGACATGTCCCGTCGCCATCGCGCCGAAAAGCGTGAAATCCTGCCGGACGCCAAGTTCGGTGACGTTGTCCTGACGCGCTTCATGAATGCGCTGATGTACGACGGCAAAAAATCGTCCGCCGAGTCGATCGTCTACAATGCGCTTGACGTGCTGAAGCGTCGGGGCGGCCAGCAGGCCGATCCGGTTCGCATGTTCCACGAGGCGTTGGACAACGTGAAGCCGGCGATCGAGGTTCGGTCTCGTCGTGTCGGCGGTGCCACGTATCAGGTGCCGGTGGAAGTTCGTGCCGAACGCCGTCAGGCGCTGGCGATCCGCTGGATCATCGATGCGGCGCGCAAGCGCGGTGAGCATACGATGCAGGATCGCCTCTCTAACGAATTGCTGGACGCGGTGAACAACCGTGGTTCGGCTGTGAAAAAGCGTGAGGACACCCACCGTATGGCCGAAGCCAACAAGGCTTTCAGCCACTATCGCTGGTAACTGACGCAGACCCCTTAGCGGACCCCAACTACTGGATCGACGGAGCATACGACGATGGGTAAGTCCAAATTCGAGCGCAATAAGCCGCACTGCAACATCGGCACGATCGGCCACGTCGATCATGGCAAGACGTCGCTGACGGCCGCCATCACCAAGGTGTTGGCCGAGACCGGCGGCGCCACCTTCACCGCCTATGACCAGATCGACAAAGCGCCCGAGGAAAAGGCGCGCGGCATCACGATTTCGACCGCGCATGTCGAATATGAAACCGCCAACCGCCACTACGCCCACGTAGACTGCCCCGGCCACGCTGACTATGTGAAGAACATGATCACCGGCGCTGCGCAGATGGACGGCGCGATCCTGGTGGTGTCCGCCGCCGACGGCCCGATGCCCCAAACGCGGGAGCACATCCTGCTCGCGCGTCAGGTCGGCGTGCCGGCCCTCGTCGTGTTCCTGAATAAGATGGACATTGCCGACGCTGAGCTGGTTGAGTTGGTCGAACTCGAAGTGCGCGACCTTCTGACCAGCTATCAGTTCCCCGGCGACGATATCCCCATCATCAAGGGTTCCGCTGTGTGCGCGCTCGAAGGCAAGCAGCCCGAGATCGGCCACGATGCGATCCTGGAGCTGATGGCCGCGGTTGACGCCTATATCCCGCAGCCGGAACGCGTTCTGGATCGTCCCTTCCTGATGCCGATCGAAGACGTGTTCTCGATCTCCGGTCGCGGCACCGTAGTGACCGGTCGCGTGGAGCGTGGCATTGTCCGGGTTGGCGAAGAAGTCGAAATCGTCGGCATCAAGGACACCGTGAAGACCGTCGTGACGGGCGTTGAAATGTTCCGCAAGCTGCTCGATCAGGGGCAGGCCGGCGACAACATCGGCGCGCTGCTGCGCGGCACGAAGCGTGAAGACGTCGAGCGTGGTCAGGTTCTGGCCAAGCCGGGTTCGATCACGCCGCACACGAAGTTCAAGGCCGAGGCGTACATCCTGACGAAGGAAGAGGGTGGCCGTCATACGCCGTTCTTCACCAACTACCGTCCGCAGTTCTACTTCCGCACGACCGACGTGACGGGCGTGGTGAACCTGCCGGAAGGCGTCGAGATGGTGATGCCGGGCGACAACGTTTCGATGGACGTCGAGCTGATCGCGCCGATCGCGATGGATGACGGGCTGCGTTTCGCGATCCGCGAAGGTGGCCGCACCGTCGGCGCCGGCGTGGTCGCCAGCATCTCGAAGTAATCGAGCTACAGACACGACCGTCGTCGCGTCGGGTTTCCCGGCGCGACGACTGGACGATCGTCAAAGCGGCAGGACAGTTAAGAGCGAACCATGGACAACCAGAATATCCGCATCAGGCTTAAGGCCTATGATCACCGCGTGCTGGACAACAGCACAAAGGAGATCGTGAACACGGCCAAGCGCACGGGTGCCAGGGTTCGCGGACCGATCCCGCTGCCGACCCATATTGAGCGTTTCACTGTCAACCGCTCGCCGCACGTCGACAAGAAGAGCCGCGAGCAGTTCGAGATTCGGACCCACCGTCGCTTGCTTGATATAGTCGAGCCGACGCCGCAAACAGTTGACGCTTTGATGAAACTCGACCTCGCCGCCGGCGTTGACGTCGAAATCAAGATCTGAGGCCAGGGCAAAGATCATGCGCACCGGATTGCTGGCCAAGAAGCTGGGTATGACTCGGCTGTTCAAAGACGACGGTACCCACGTGCCGGTTACGGTTCTTCACCTGGATCAGGTGCAGGTCGTGGCCACGCGCACCATGGAAACCGACGGCTACACGGCCGTTCAGCTTGGCTGGGGTAAGGCGAAGGTGAAGAACGTCACCCAGCCGAACCGCGGGCACTATGCCAAGGCCAAGGTTGAACCGAAGAAGAAGCTCGTGGAATTCCGCGTGTCGGCCGACGCTCTGCTGGAGCCGGGCGCGACGCTGTCCGCCGAGCATTTCGTGGTCGGTCAGATCGTCGATGTTTGCGGGACGTCGCAGGGCAAGGGCTTTGCCGGTGCGATGAAGCGCTGGAACTTCGCGGGTCTCGAGGCCAGCCACGGCGTGTCGGTCAGCCATCGTAGCCATGGTTCCACGGGTAACCGTCAGGACCCAGGTAAGACCTTCAAGAACAAGAAGATGGCCGGCCACATGGGCGTCGACCGGATCACGACCCTCAATCTTGAGGTCGCCGGCGTGGACGCGGACCGTGGCCTGCTGATGATCAAAGGCGCCGTCCCGGGTTCCAAGGGTGGCTATGTGCTGGTGCGCGACGCGATCAAGAAGCCCCGTCCGGCGAATTTGCCGTATCCGGCGGCTTTGTTGGCGCCCGCCCCGGTCGACACCCAGGCGGTTGAACCGCCGGCGGCAGGCTGAGAGGCAACAGACGATGCAAGTCGAGATCACCACCCTGGATAAGGGAACCGCTGGAAGCGCCGAGCTTCCGGACGAGTACTTCGCCGCCACGCCGCGCGCCGACATTATGGCGCGGGTCATTCACTGGCAGTTGTCCAAGCGTCGCTCGGGCAACCACAAAGTGAAGGGCATGGCCGAGGTTTCGGGCACGACCAAGAAGCCGTATCGCCAGAAGGGCACGGGTAACGCGCGTCAGGGCAGCTTGCGCTCTCCGCAGTTCCGCACCGGTGGCGTGGTTCATGGTCCGGTCGTTCGGTCGCATGAATACGGCCTGAACAAAAAAGTCCGTCGTCTCGGGTTGATCTCGGCTCTGTCGCAGAAGGCAGCTGAAGGCAAGCTCGTGGTTCTGGACTCCGCCGGCGGCGTCACCAAAACCGGGGAGCTCGCGAAGAAGCTGAAGGCCCTGGGCTGGAAGTCGGCGTTGATCGTCGATCGTTCGGTGGATGACAGCTTCTTTCTGGCAAGCCGCAATCTGATTGGCTTCAATGTGCTGCCGACTGTTGGCGCGAATGTTTATGACATCCTGAAGCATGACATTCTGGCCATCACGACGGCCGGGATCGCCGGACTGACGGAACGGCTGAATGGCGCGTCCGCCGCAAATGAGGGAGCAGAGGCATGAGCGAGACGAAAAAGCGCCAGCCGGTTCTGTCGCGCGAGGCGATGTACCAGATCATTCAGGCGCCGCTGATCACCGAAAAGTCGACCGCGCTGTCCGAAAAGGGCCAGGTCGTGTTTCGCGTGTCCACGGACGCGACGAAGCCCGAAATCAAGGCTGCGATCGAGGGTCTCTTCGGCGTGACCGTGCTCGGCGTCAACACGCTCGTGCAAAAAGGGAAGACCAAGCGCTTCAAGGGGCGTCCGGGCCGGCGTTCGGACATGAAGAAGGCGTTTGTGCGGTTGGCTGAAGGTCAGTCGATCGATTTCACTACTGGCCTCGCATAAGGCGCGCGAGAGATGGCACTCAGGCAATTTAATCCGGTCACGCCCAGCCTTCGCGGCACGGTTCTGATCGATCGCGCTGACCTTTGGAAAGGCAAGCCCCTTAAGGGTTTGACCGAAGGACAGCACAGCAATGGCGGCCGCAACAATCATGGCCGGATCACCAGCCGGTTCCGTGGCGGCGGTCACAAGCAATCGTACCGCATCATCGACTTCAAGCGTCGCAAGTTCGACGTGCCTGCAGTTGTGGAGCGTCTGGAATACGACCCGAACCGCACCGCGTTCATCGCGCTGATCAAGTACCAGGATGGGGAACTGACCTACATTCTGGCGCCGCAGCGTCTCAAGGTTGGCGACACCGTTGTTGCGAGCGCTCGCGCCGATATCAAGCCGGGCAATGCGATGCCGTTGGCGACCATCCCGGTCGGCACGATCATCCACAATATCGAATTGAAGGTCGGCGCAGGCGGCAAGATTGCGCGTTCGGCCGGAACCTATGCTCAGTTGGTCGGCAAGGATGCCGGGTACGCTCAGATCAAGTTGATGTCCGGTGAACTGCGCGTCGTCCGCGCGGAATGCATCGCGTCGATTGGTGCCGTATCCAATCCGGACAACATGAACCAGAAGGTCGGCAAGGCCGGCCGTATGCGCTGGTTGGGTTTCCGGCCGCATAACCGTGGCGTCGTCATGAACCCGGTCGACCATCCGCACGGCGGTGGCGAAGGTCGGAGCTCCGGCGGTCGTCATCCGGTCACGCCGTGGGGTAAGCCGACCAAGGGTTATAAGACTCGCACCAACAAGCGGACGGATAGCCTGATTATCCGTAGCCGCAGCAAAGGCAAGTAAGACATGGCGCGCTCTGTCTGGAAGGGTCCGTTCGTCGATGGCTATCTGCTCGCAAAAGCGGAAGCCTCGCGCGCGTCGAGCCGCAACGAGATCATCAAGATCTGGTCGCGTCGCTCGACCATCCTGCCACAATTCGTCGGGCTGACTTTCGGCGTTTATAACGGCCACAAGTTCCTGCCGGTGCAGGTGAACGAGAACATGGTCGGTCATAAGTTCGGCGAGTTCTCGCCGACCCGGACGTTTACCGGTCACTCCGCCGACAAGAAGGCGAAACGAGGCTGACATGAGCAAGCCAAACCAACCCCGCGCACTGGCGGAAAACGAGGCGCAGGCGATCGTCAGCAATCTGCGCGTTAGCCCGCGCAAGTTGAACCTGGTGGCCGCGATGATCCGGAATTTGCCGGCGCAGCGCGCGATCGCAACGCTGACCTTCAGCAAGCGCCGTATCGCGCAGCAGGTCCGCAAGGCCCTGGAAAGCGCCATTGCGAACGCGGAAAACAATCACCAGCTCGATGTCGATCGCTTGGTCGTCGCTCGGGCAGAGGTCGGTCGTTCGATCGTCATGCGTCGCTTCCATGCGCGCGGTCGCGGCAAGGCGGCGCGCGTTGAAAAATGGTTCAGCCATTTGAAGATCGTCGTGGCCGAACGGGCACAAGCGCCCGAAGCCGAACAGGGAGCCGCGTAGGATGGGTCACAAAGTCAATCCGATCGGGCTCCGGCTCGGCATCAACCGCACGTGGGACAGCCGCTGGTTTGCCGGTGCCGACTATGCTCGCCTGCTGCACGACGATTTCAAGCTGCGCGCTCATCTCCGTGACAAGCTGCGTGGCGCGGGCGTGTCGCGCGTTGTGATCGAGCGTCCGGCCAAGAAGCCGCGGATTACGATCTATGCGGCGCGTCCGGGTGTGGTCATCGGCAAGAAGGGTCAGGATATCGAGACCCTGAAGCGCGATCTGACGAAGATGGCGCGGGCCGAAGTTGCGCTGAACATCGTCGAAATCCGCAAGCCTGAAATCGACGCGACGCTCGTCGCCGAGAATATTGCTCAGCAGCTTGAGCGTCGGGTCGCCTTCCGTCGGGCCATGAAGCGCGCGGTTCAGTCCGCGATGCGTCTTGGCGCGCAGGGCATTCGTATCAACTGCGGCGGTCGTCTAGGCGGCGCAGAAATCGCGCGTGTTGAATGGTATCGCGAAGGCCGCGTGCCCCTGCATACGCTGCGCGCGGATATCGATTTCGGCGTTGCGACCGCTAAGACAACCTATGGCACATGCGGCGTGAAGGTTTGGGTCTTTAAGGGAGAAATCCTGGCTCACGACCCGATGGCGCAGGACCGCCGCGCCGCCGAACAAGCGCCGCAACGGTAATGGAACGGTAATAGAACGATGCTGTCACCGAAGCGCACAAAATACCGTAAGCAGCACAAGGGCCGGATCCATGGGCTTTCCAAGGGTGGCACCGCGCTGAATTTCGGGGCTTTTGGGCTTAAGGCCCTGGAGCCGGAACGGATCACCGCTCGTCAGATCGAATCCGCTCGTCGGGCGATCACGCGTGCGATGCGTCGCGCAGGCCGGGTTTGGATCCGGATTTTCCCGGATGTGCCGGTTTCGACAAAGCCTGCAGAAGTCCGCATGGGCTCCGGCAAGGGATCGCCGGAATTCTGGGTTGCCCGCGTGGCGCCTGGCCGCATCATGTTCGAGATCGACGGTGTCACGCCGGAACTGGCGCGCGAAGCGCTTGCGTTGGGCGCGGCGAAGCTGCCGATCAAGACCAAGTTCATCGCGCGGATCGGAGACGCCTGATATGGCCAAGTCGGCAATTCATAAGGCGGGTGACGTTCGGGCCAAGACCCCGGACGAACTGAACGCACTGCTGCTGGACCTGCGGAAAGAGCAATTCAACCTGCGCTTTCAGCGGGCGACCGGACAGCAGGAAGGCACGGGCCGTGTGCGCGAGGTGCGCCGCGAGATTGCCCGGGTGAAGACAATCTCGGCGGAGAAGCAACGCTCCGCCTCGGCTCAGTCGTAAGGAGAGAGGGCGATGCCAAGGCGCGTCCTGAGCGGTCGGGTGACCAGCGACAAGATGGACAAAACCATTACGGTTTTGGTTGATCGTCGCATCATGCACCCGCTGTATAAGAAGTTCATTCGTCGCTCCAAGAAGTATGCGGCGCATGACGAAGCCAACACCTGCAAGACCGGCGATCTGGTGCGGATCGAGGAATGCCGCCCGATGAGCAAGCGCAAGACGTGGCTTGTGATCGAGCGCAACGGCCAGCGGCTCAATGAGCCGTCTGAAGGAGCCTCGGCATGATCGGCGTAGAAGCAAACCTCGAAGTCGCGGACAATTCCGGCGCGCGTCGGGTGCAGTGCATCAAAGTGCTGGGTGGTTCCAAGCGTAAGACCGCTTCGGTCGGCGACGTGATCGTTGTGTCGGTCAAGGAAGCCATTCCCCGTGGTAAGGTGAAGAAAGGCGACGTCCACCAGGCGGTGATCGTGCGCACCAGCTTCCCGGTCCGTCGCGCCGATGGTTCCGCGATCCGGTTTGATCGGAACGCGGCGGTGCTGATCAACAAGCAGCAAGAGCCGATCGGAACCCGCATCTTCGGACCGGTCGTGCGCGAACTGCGCGGACGCAAGTTCATGAAGATCATCTCCCTGGCGCCGGAGGTTCTGTAATGGCCGCGCGTATTCGTAAGGGCGATACAGTCCTTGTCATCAGCGGAGCCAGCAAGGGCCGCCGCGGTGAAGTGTTGCGGGTCATCCCCCGTGACGATCGGGCGATCGTGCAGGGTGTCGCCATGGCGACACGGCATGTGAAGCCGACGGGCATGGGTCAGCCGGGTGGTATCCAGGAGCGGGAAGCGACGGTTCATCTGTCGAATCTGAAACTGGTCGATCCCACCTCGCAGCAGCCGACGAAGGTCGGCTTCCGGGTCCTCGACGATGGCCGCAAGGTTCGCGTCGCCAAGGCGACCGGCAACGTGATCGAAAGCTAGGGCGCAGACGATGAGTGGAACAAAGAATGCCTCGAAGGGAGCCGCCAAGGGCGCGGCTCGTGGTGGTGGCGGTCCGCGCGGCGCTCCGCCCCCGGGCAAGGAAGAACGTCGCGCGGCACGTAACGCCGATGCATCCGGTGGCGTAGATCATGCGGTGGCATCTCCCGATGAGATGCCGCGCATGCAGAAGCGCTATCTGGAAGAGATCCGCGCGAAGTTGCAGGCGGAATTCGGCTACAAGAACCCCATGCAGGTGCCGCGGCTTGAAAAGGTCGTCATCAACATGGGCGTTGGCGAAGCGACCGGCGACCAAAAGAAGCTGGACGCCGCCGTGGCCGAACTGACGGCAATCAGTGGGCAAAAGCCGGTTAAGACGGTTGCGAAGAAGGCGATCGCCGGCTTCAAAATCCGTAAGGGTCTGCCGATTGGTTGCAAGGTCACGCTGCGCAAGGCGCGCATGTATGAATTTGTGGATCGGCTGCTGACAATCGCCCTGCCACGTGTCCGCGACTTCCGCGGCATCACCGGCAAAGGCTTTGACGGCCGGGGCAATTTCGCGATGGGCTTGAAAGAGCAGATCGTGTTCCCCGAGATCAACTACGATCGCGTCGACGCGGTTCGCGGGATGGACATCCAGTTCGTCACCACCGCGAAGACCGACGCGGAAGCGAAGGCCTTGCTAAAGGCTCTCGATCTACCGTTCGCTAATTAAGTTTTTTGGAAAACCGTCGGGTGCGCCCGACAGGTTCCGGAGGGTATAGACAGGATGGCCAAGACGTCTCAGGTCAACCGTAACGCGATGCGCGAACGGATGGTCAAACGTGATAAGGCGAAGCGGCAGACACTTAAGGATGTGGTCATGGACCGCACCCTTCCGGTCGAAGATCGGTTCAATGCCGCGTTGAAGCTGGCGCAGCTGCCGCGTAACGGCGCGGCGGTCCGCGTTCGCCTGCGGTGTGAGCTGACCGGTCGTTCGCGTGGTAATTATCGTAAATTCAAGCTTTGCCGTATCGCTCTGCGCGACCTCGCGAGCGCGGGACAGATTCCCGGTATGGTCAAGGCGAGCTGGTAAGGGGCGGGCGCAATGTCATTATCCGATCCCCTGGGGGATATGCTGACCCGCATCCGGAACGCGCAACGCGCGCGTCATTCCGTGTGCGTGTCACCCGCTTCGAAGCTGCGGGCGAACGTCCTCGGCGTGCTGAAGCGCGAGGGTTATATCCGTGGTTACGCGGCCGAGGAAATTCGTCCCGGCATCGCGCAACTGCGCATCGAGCTGAAATACAGCGAGGGTGAACCGGTTATCAAGGAAATCACTCGTATTTCCAAACCTGGCCGTCGCGTCTACTCGAAGATCAGTGAGTTGCAGCGGGTTTATGCCGGTCTCGGCATTTCCATTCTGTCGACGCCGCGTGGCGTCATGAGCGATGCCGAGGCACGCGCCGCCAATGTTGGCGGCGAGATCCTCTGCCGCGTGTTCTGACGGAGGACATGGAATGTCGCGCGTTGGAAAATATCCGGTCGAAATCCCGGCAGGCGTTCAGGTTGCGATCGCGGGTGGCGTTGTCACCGCGACCGGCAAACTGGGCGTGTTGAAAATGCCGTTGACCGAGCTCGTGGAAGCGACGGTCGACGGTAATAAGGTGACGGTGAAGCCCGCCAGCAATCAGACGCAATCGCGGATGATGTGGGGAACGACCCGGGCCCTGATCGCTACGATGGTCAAAGGTGTGTCGACCGGCTTCCAGAAGTCGCTTGAGATCACCGGAACCGGTTATCGTGCGGCGGTGCAGGGTCCGAACCTTGAGATCAATCTTGGTTTCTCGCACCCCGTGATCTACCCGGTTCCCGAGGGGATCAAGATCAGCTGTGAGCGTCCGACCTCCATCAAGGTCGAAGGCATCGACAAGCGTCTTGTTGGCCAGGTTGCCTCGGAAATTCGGGCCTTCCGTCCGCCGGAACCCTACAAGGGTAAGGGCGCGCGCTATTCGGACGAGATTATCCGGCGCAAGGAAGGCAAGAAGAAATGATCGGCACGCAAGCGCAAGCGGATATTCATCCATGAGTACCAAGCAAGACCTGCAAATCCGTCGGCGTACACGCCTGCGGTATCAGTTGCGTCAGAAGGCCTATGGCCGTCCCCGGCTGTCCGTGTTCCGGTCCGGCAAGAACATCTACGCGCAAGTGATCGACGACTCCGAAGGTCGCACCTTGGCCTCCGCATCGTCGCTCGACAAGGATTTGCGCGACGCGCTGAAGACCGGGGCCGACAAGGCTGCGGCGTCGGCGGTCGGCAAGCTGGTTGCGGAACGGGCTTTGGCTGCCGGAGTCACGCAGGTGATCTTCGATCGCGGTTCCTATATCTATCACGGCCGCGTTAAAGCGCTGGCCGATGCCGCCCGCGAAGGCGGGCTGGACTTCTAAGGACACAAGCGAATGGCACGTGAACCCAGGGAAGGCGGCCGGGGTCGGGAGCGCGAGCGCGAGCCCGACGATGGCATCACCGATAAGCTGGTGACGATTAACCGCGTTGCGAAAGTGGTTAAGGGCGGTCGTCGTTTCGCCTTTGCCGCGCTCGTCGTGGTGGGCGATCAGAAGGGCCGCGTCGGCTATGGCGCCGGTAAGGCACGCGAAGTTCCGGAAGCGATCCGTAAGGCGACGGAGCGTGCCAAGCGCGGCATGATCCGCGTGCCGATGAAAGAAGGCCGCACGCTGCACCACGATGTCGAAGGGCATTTTGGCGCGGGTAACGTTATTCTTCGCTCCGCGGCAGCCGGCACCGGCATCATCGCGGGCGGTCCGCTCCGCGCCGTCTTCGAATCGCTCGGTATCGGTGACGTCGTTGCCAAAAGCCTCGGCAGTCGGAACCCGCACAACATGGTGAAGGCTGCTTTTGCCGCGTTGCAGAAGTGCGCCAGCCCGCGTTCCGTCGCTACGCGCCGTGGCAAGAAGGTTGCCGAACTCTTCGGTCGCCGTGAAACCCCGGCCGGTCAGCCAGAGGAGGCGGCGCATGCCTAAGGTTCGCGTCACTCAGATCGCGTCGCCGGCAGGTCGCAAGCCCGGCCAGAAAGAGACCCTGACGGGTCTCGGTCTGAACAAAATCCGCCGCACGCGGGAGTTGGAGGATACACCCTCCGTCCGCGGCATGATTCGCAAGGTGGCCCACCTGATCAAGGTGGAGGAGCTTTCCTGACATGAACCTCAACGAACTGCGCGACAACCCCGGAGCGCGGCTCAAGTCCAAGCGGCTCGGCCGTGGCATTGGCTCGGGCAAGGGAAAGACTTCCGGCAAGGGCGTCAAGGGTCAGAAGGCACGCGAAGGCGTATCGCTGAATGGCTTCGAAGGCGGTCAGCTTCCCATCTATCGGCGTCTGCCGAAGCGCGGATTCCATAACCTGTTCCGCAAGGTCTATGCGCCGGTGAACCTCGGTTCGCTTGATGCCGCGATCGCAGCGGGTAAGCTTGATGGCGCTCAGCCGATCACTGAAGCTATCCTTATCAAGGCGGGCCTGGCTCGCGGCGATAAGGACGGTGTGCGGCTGCTGGCGCGCGGTGAAATCACCCGTGCTGTGACGATCACGGTTTCCGGCGCTTCGGCGGCGGCAAAGGCCGCGGTCGAACAGGTCGGCGGCAGTGTTACGACCACGGTCGCGGTGGATGCGCCGGCGGAGGCTTAACAGCCCCGCTTGCGCCGCGGTCTTCCCCGGCTGACAATCAGGCCGCGACCACAGAGGGACACCCAATGGCTTCCGCTGCCGAACAGCTTGCGGCCAACCTGAACCTTGGCGTTCTGTCCAAGGCCACCGAACTCAAGAAGCGCATCTGGTTCACTCTGGGTGCGCTGATTGTGTATCGGGTCGGCACCTATATTCCCGTCCCCGGCGTCGATGCGTCGGTGATGGCGGAAATGCTGCGCTCTCACGGCGGCGGCATTCTCGGCATGTTCGATATGTTCACGGGTGGTGCGCTGGGTCGCATGACTGTGTTCGCGTTGAATATCATGCCGTACATCAGCGCCAGCATCATTGTTCAGTTGATGTCCGCGGCCGTCCCGTCGATGGAAGCCTTGAAGAAAGAAGGCGAACAGGGGCGGAAGAAGCTCAACCAATATACCCGCTATCTGACGGTCCTGATTGCGATGTTCCAGTCCTACGGGATTGCCGTGGGGTTGGAGAGTATGCGAGGCGCATTCGGGGGCGCGGTGCTTGATCCCGGCTGGTTTTTCCGAATTTCGTGCATGATCACGCTGGTTGGCGGCACGATGTTCCTGATGTGGCTTGGTGAGCAGATTACGGCTCGGGGCATCGGCAACGGCACCAGCCTGATCATTATGTCCGGGATCGTCGCGGGTCTGCCGTCGGCGTTGGTTAATCTGCTGGAACTGGGTCGAACCGGCGCGCTGTCGCCGTTCTTCATCCTGCTGTTCCTGGTGATCGCCATCGGCACGATTGCGGCCATTGTGTATGTGGAGCGTGCGCAGAGGCGCATCCCCGTACAATATCCAAAACGCCAGGTCGGCAACCGCATGTTCGGCGGTGATTCGACCCACATGCCGTTGAAGATCAATACCTCCGGGGTCATCCCGCCGATCTTCGCCAGCTCGATCCTGTTGATTCCCGCGACCTTGGCGGGGCTTACGACGGATGGGCCGAGCTGGTTGCAGTTTATCTCGGCGCAGTTGGCGCATGGGCAGCCGCTGTATATGGCGATGTATGCGGCGATGATCGTGTTCTTCGCCTATTTCTACACGGCGGTTGTGTTCAATCCCGAAGAGACGGCGGACAACCTCAAGAAGTACGGCGGCTTCGTGCCCGGTATTCGTCCCGGTTCGGCGACGGCTGCCTATTTCGACAAGGTCCTGACCCGACTGACGACCGTCGGCGGCATCTATCTTGTCGTGATCTGTCTGCTGCCGGAGATTTTGATCAGCGAATATGGGGTTCCGTTCTACTTTGGCGGCACGTCGATTTTGATCGTGGTGTCCGTGACCATGGACACGGTAACGCAGATCCAGTCCCACCTGTTGGCGCACCAATACGAGGGGCTGATCCGCAAGGCACGGGTGAAGGGACGCCGGTGAAGCTGATACTTCTAGGTCCGCCTGGCGCGGGCAAGGGAACTCAGGCGAAGCGACTCCAAGAGGAGTACGGCATCGCGCAGATTTCGACCGGCGACATGCTCCGGGCGGAAGTCGCGGCCGGCTCTCCGATTGGCCGTGAAGCCAAGGCGGTCATGGAAGCCGGGCAGCTTGTGTCCGACGACATCCTGATCCGGATGCTCGGCCTGCGGCTGGAACAGCCGGATGCGGCCAGGGGCTTCATTCTGGATGGCTTCCCGCGGACCGTGCCGCAGGCGAAGGCGCTCGACGCGTTGCTGGACCGCAAGGGCCTGGCGCTCGATGCGGTCATCGAGCTTAAGGTTGACGACGATGCGTTGGTTGAACGTATTGCCGGTCGCTTTACCTGCGGTCAGTGCGGCGCGAGCTATCACGATCAGTTCAAGCGTCCGGTCAGGGACGGTGTGTGTGACTCCTGCGGGTCGACCAATTTTACCAGGCGCGCCGACGACAATCGCGAAACGGTGTCCGCGCGACTGGTCGCCTATCACAACCAGACCGCGCCGATTCTGCCGCATTATGCGGCAAGTGGCGCGCTGTCCTGGGTAGACGGCATGGCGGAGGTCGGTGCGGTGGCACGTCAGATCGATGCAATCCTGGCTTTGGTTAAGAAGCCATGACGATCTTGTGTGGAGTGCGCGAAATCGCGTTGACTCCGCCGTTCGTCTGACTATAGTCCCGCGCTCCGGCGCGACCCCTCATGGGGTTAGCGCCGCTTGCGCACATTCCAGCCTTTCGGGGCAGTAAAGGTCCGGCGTCACGCCGGACGACAGGAGAGTCGAGCGTGGCGCGTATTGCCGGCGTGAATATCCCGACCAACAAGCGTGTGGTCATTGGCCTTCGCTACATTTATGGCATTGGCCCGTCCAAGGCCGCCGATATCTGCAGCCAGTTGAAAATCCCCGACGATCGTCGGGTCAATCAGCTGTCGGATGAGGAAGTGCTCCGTCTGCGTGAACTGATCGACCGCGATTATCGGGTCGAAGGCGATTTGCGGCGTGAAGTCTCGATGAACATCAAGCGATTGATGGATCTCGGGTGCTATCGCGGTCTGCGCCATCGTCGCGGTCTCCCGGTCCGCGGTCAGCGCACCCATACGAACGCCCGCACCCGTAAGGGTAAGGCCGTGGCGATCGCCGGTAAGAAGAAAGTCACGAAGTAAGCCTGGCTCGGCTTAGTCGTGTCGCGTCTATATGACCCGCGCCTCCCAAGGGCGCGGGCGTCAGTTGGAACAGGATAGAACACCATGGCGAAACCCGCCGCCGCCGCTCGTCCGCGTCGTAAAGAGAGAAAGAACATCACGTCTGGCGTGGCGCACGTCGCCGCGACCTTCAATAACACCGTGATCACCATCACCGACGCTCAGGGCAACGCCATTGCGTGGTCGTCCGCCGGCAGCCAAGGCTTCAAGGGTAGCCGTAAGTCTACACCGTACGCCGCCCAGGTCGCAGCCGAAGACGCCGGTAAGAAGGCGCGCGAGCACGGCATGGAGACGCTGGAAATTGAAGTGAGCGGGCCTGGGTCCGGTCGTGAAAGCGCTCTGCGCGCTCTTCAGGCTGTCGGCTTCTCGGTTTCCGCGATCCGCGACATGACCCCGATCCCCCATAACGGTTGCCGGCCCCGCAAGCGTCGGCGCGTCTGATTTCGGCGCGTCCGGGCGACAGGCCGGCGATAAGTGGTTGGCCTGATCTCTTTGAAGCCACTGTCGATGAACATCAACCGCGCATGACGCGGTTCGAAAGGTGTTATTAGCATGAGGCAGAGCGCAGTCATTCAGCGCAACTGGCAGTCGCTGATCAAGCCCGAGAAGCTCGAAGTAGAGCCCGGGGCCGATCCAGCGCGTATGGCCACCATCGTTGCGGAACCGCTGGAACGCGGCTTCGGCATGACGCTTGGCAACGCCATTCGCCGCATTCTGTTGTCGTCGCTGCAAGGTGCCGCCGTGACAGCGGTGCAGATCGACGGTGTGTTGCACGAATTCAGCAGCATCCCCGGTGTTCGGGAAGACGTGACCGACATCGTGCTGAACATCAAGCAGCTTGCGCTGCGGATGCACGGCGAAGGCCCGAAGCGCATGACGCTGACCGCGACCGGTCCCGGCGAAGTGCGTGCCGGCCAGATTACCGCCGGCCACGACATCGACATCATGAACCCCGACCTTGTCATCTGCACGCTCGACGACGGCGTGAAGCTCGGGATGGAATTCACGGTGAACCTCGGCAAGGGCTACCAGCCCTCCAGCTTCAACCGTCCGGAAGACGCCCCGATCGGGCTGATTCCGATTGACAGCATCTACTCCCCGGTTCGGCGCGTGTCCTACCGCGTTGACCCGACCCGCGTCGGTCAGGTCACTGACTATGACAAGCTGCTGCTGACCGTCGAAACCAACGGCGCGGTTACCCCCGAAGACGCCGTGGCGCTTGCCGCGCGCATCCTTCAGGACCAGCTGCAACTCTTCATCAACTTCGATGAGCCGCAACAGGTTCGCGCCGAAGAACCGCAGGACGATCTGCCGTTCAACCGCAACCTGCTGCGTAAGGTTGATGAGCTTGAGCTGTCGGTGCGTAGCGCCAACTGCCTCAAGAACGACAACATCGTTTACATCGGCGACCTCGTGCAGAAATCCGAGCAGGAAATGCTGCGCACGCCGAACTTCGGCCGCAAGTCGCTGAACGAGATCAAGGAAGTGCTCACTTCCATGGGCCTCGGGCTGGGCATGACAGTGGCGGGTTGGCCGCCAGAAAATATCGAGGACTTGGCCAAGCGGCTCGAAGAGCCGTTCTGAGCCGGCAAAAGGATCTAACCAATGCGTCACGGAGTTGCCGGCCGGAAGCTCGGCGTTACCTCTTCCCATCGCCTCGCCATGTTCCGGAACATGGCGCACGCGTTGATTAAGCACGAGCAGATCACCACCACGCTGCCCAAGGCCAAGGAATTGCGCCCGGTCGCCGAAAAGCTGATCACACTCGGTAAAAAAGGCGGCCTCGCCAATCGGCGTTTGGCCTATGCCCAACTGCGAGATGACGTGATCGTCGCGAAACTGTTCAGCACCCTCGCTGAACGCTATCGCGGTCGCGCCGGCGGCTATTGCCGCGTGCTCAAGGCCGGCGTGCGCTATGGCGATGCAGCCGACATGGCGGTCATTGAACTGGTCGACCGTGATCCCGGCGCCAAGGGTCTCGATAGCGGACCGGTTGCCGAAAAGCCCGCGGACGACGCCGAAGCGTAGCGCTCACTGCGTAACGTCGATACCGAACAAAGCGGGTCTGGTTCTCCAGGCCCGTTTTTTGTTGCCCGTCGCCCTTGCCCGTTCGGCAGGATCGGATAATCCTCCCCCCGCGTAATAGGGGAAACGATCCATGACTATTTTCGTTATCGGCGGCACCGGCTTCATCGGTACGCGTGTCATTCCGCTGCTGATCGCGCGCGGCGAGTCCGTCGTGTGCATGGACATCAATCCGCACACCGCCAATTTCGGTGAGTTCGGTGACAAGGTGAAAGTCGTTCGGGGCGATGTGACCCAATACGACGACGTGATCAATCAGATGGATGCCTCCGGCGCCGATCGGGTCATCAACCTGTCCTATAATCTCGGACAGGAATTGCCGCCTCACATTGCAACGAAGCTCAACATCGTCGGGATGGATAACTGCTTCGAGGCCGCGCGGATCCTGAAGATCAAGCACACGGTCTATGCAAGCTCACTCGCGGTGAACGGTCAGCAACGCCATTTCGGCGATCGCCCCGTGACCGAAGACGATCTGCATCGCGGCGACTACCAGTACGCCATGCACAAAGCCTTTAATGAGTGGCAGGCCAAGGACTATGTCGCCAAGCACGGCATGGTCATCACCGGCGTTCGACCGGCCAACGTTGCCGGCCCGGATAAGGTGCGCGGCTCCGTCGATCACGTGAACGTCATCACGCGCCCCGCGCGGGGCGAAGCGATCAGCTTCCCCTTCGCAGACGCGATGCGCTGCCCGATCCATGTCGACGACATCGCCGAGGTCTTCGTGCGGGTGCTTATGTCCGACAAGCCCGCGCATCAGATTTACAACTCCGGCGGCCACGCGATCAGCATGGGTGACCTCGCCGCGATCGTGCGCGGGTTCCTGCCGGACGCGAAGATCACGTTCGACAAGGCAACCGGCGGCAAGGAAAGCTCCGGGAACTACCTGATCGACAACACCCGCCTGGTGTCGGAATTCGGGGTTCAGTACCGGTCCTATCGCGAGCGCGTGTTGCAGATCATCAACGCCGTCCGTGCCGACTCGGGACAGCCGCCAATCGCCGGCTGACAGCGTTTAACGTCCCGCGTTCTCGAGGTCCTCGATCAGAGTACTCAGGCGCGGGACAAGCGCCGTCAGTGTTTCGCCGATCGCATCCAGCTTGGGACGCAGGTTTGTGTCCCAACTGCGATGCGGCAGGCCCCAGTTTCGACAGGCGACGATATAGTCGTTGTAGTCGTTGATTCGGTGCACCAGCGTGTAGAGCTTTGCCGCCACCCGCGCGCCGAATACGTCCACCCGATCGATGGTGTTCATAAAGATATCGGGCAGTAGGACGGATAGCTCGTCCATTGCCGGCACGTGCTCCTCGGTCTGCTGAACGCTGATCGTGCGCAGCATTCCGCCGCGTACTCTTACCGTGGTTTGCAGGTCCCGCAGGACCGGTACGATTGCCGCCGCCAAAACCTGCGCGCGCAAAGTCTTGGCATCCTCATCGCGTTGCCGGTCCAGCCGTTCCTGGCGCAGAGCGATCCACACCGCCGCGCCCGCTGCCGCCAACGATCCCAACCCTTGCAACCAGTCGGAGAGCTTTTGACTGAAGAACCAGTCCGAAAACGACATCATCGATTTTGTCCCTTTGCCCGCAACTGACAGATTGCGGATGTCAGGGCAACCGGGTTCGCGCGCGGCCCGTTCGCGATTATGCTGTTCGGCGTGAACACGGAGTCTCCCTCGGATCTTTTCGGCGAACCACCTTCGGCGGTGACCCCGGCGGGCCATCGACCCTTGGCCGATCGGCTGCGTCCCGCAACGTTGTCGGAGGTCGTCGGCCAGGATCAACTCCTCGCCCCCGACGGGTCTCTGACCCGGATGCTCGAACGCGGATCGCTCGCTTCCCTGATTTTATGGGGGCCGCCCGGTGTGGGCAAGACGACGATCGCGCGCCTGATTGCCGCCGGATCCGGTCTGCACTTCATGCAGCTATCCGCCGTTTTCTCCGGCGTCGCCGACCTGAAGCGCGCGTTCGAGGAAGCTGGTCGTCGACGGCGCGGCGGCATTGGGACATTGCTGTTTGTCGATGAAATTCACCGTTTCAATCGTGCCCAACAGGATGGGTTCCTACCGGTCGTCGAGGACGGCACGATTGTTCTGGTAGGCGCGACGACGGAAAACCCCTCCTTCGCGCTGAACGGCGCGCTGCTCTCGCGCTGTCAGGTGCTTGTGCTTCGTCGTCTGGATGACACAGCGATGGAGCTTTTGCTGACCCGCGCGGAAGGCGACATTGGGCGTACGCTGCCCCTGACGGCCGAGGCGCGAGCGGTATTGCGCGCCATGGCGGATGGGGACGGCCGCTACATCCTGAACATGGTCGAACAGATCGCCGCGCTGCCGCCTGAATCGCCGATCATGGACGCCGCCGAACTGTCCTCGCTGCTCGCGCGTCGTGCGGCGCTGTACGACAAGGACCGCGAGGAACACTACAACCTGATATCCGCGCTTCATAAGTCGTTGCGCGGTTCGGACGCCGATGCGGCGCTTTACTGGTTCGCGCGGATGCTTGCGGGGGGGGAGGACCCTCGCTACATCGCGCGCCGTTTGGTGCGCTTCGCGGCGGAGGATATCGGCATGGCCGATCCCAATGCGCTGCCGCAGGCCCTGGCGGGATGGGAAACCTATGAACGTCTCGGCTCCCCGGAAGGGGAGTTGGCCCTGGCCCAGGTGGTGGTCTATCTGGGCACCGCGCCGAAATCGAATGCGGTCTATACCGCATTTTCAGCCGCCCGAGCCGCGGCGAAGGCTACCGGCAGCCTGATGCCGCCGGCGCACATTCTGAATGCGCCGACCAAGCTGATGAAGCAATTGGGCTACGGTGCCGGCTACGCATACGATCATGAGCAGGAGGATGCGTTCTCCGGCCAGAACTACTTTCCCGACGGGATGGCGCGGGAACGATTGTATCAACCCCGCGATCGTGGGTTTGAGCGTGAGATCGGCAAGCGCCTGGATTATTGGGATCGGCTGAGGCAGGAAAAAGCGCGCCGCGACAGTTAAATCGCGGTAGACTGCGCACAGTTCAGACAAGGCCCGAGATGACTGTCGCCACACGCACTGTTTCCGACGATGAAGCCGACATCCGCCTGGATCGTTGGTTTCGCCGTCATTTTCCAGGGATCCAGCAGAGTATCATCCAACGTCTCTGCCGGACCGGGCAGGTGCGCATCGACGGCAAGCGCGCGGATGCCGCCACGCGACTGGCACCGGGCCAGGCCGTTCGCATTCCGCCGCTGCCCGTCATCGAACCCGATGAGCCTAAGCCGCCCATTCGCATCGACCCCAACGACGCCAAGGATATTCGCGCGCGGGTGATTTACCGCGACGACCTGTTGATGGTGATCAATAAGCCGTTCGGTCTGCCCGTTCAGGGCGGCCCCGGCATTACGCGCCATCTCGACGGCATGTTGGATGCGCTGCGCTTCGGTTCGTCTGATCGACCGCGTCTGGTGCATCGGCTTGATCGCGATACATCCGGGGCGTTGCTGCTGGCCCGCACGCCCGGCACCGCGGCAAAACTCGCCTCGCTGTTTCGCGGGCGCGACCTGGAAAAAACATACTGGGCCATCGTCGCGGGTCGGCCGGTCCCGGTCGAAGGGCGGATCGATATGCCGTTGAAGCGGATTGGCGGCATGCGCGGCGAACGGACCGCGCCCGCCGATCGCGATGATCCCGACGGCGCGCGTGCCATCACGGATTATGTCACGCTGGACCACGCGGCGCGGAAGCTTGCCTGGCTGGAGTTGAAGCCCCACACCGGCCGCACGCACCAATTGCGGGTTCACTGCGTCGCGATTCGGGCACCGATCCTGGGCGATACCAAATACGCGGAACCCGATCAGAACAACGCCTTTGCCGCGACGATCGAGGGTCTTTCGACCGATCTACACCTGCACGCCCGCGCCCTGCGGCTGCCGCATCCGGCCGGCGGGATGTTGGAGGTCGAAGCCGAATTGCCGCCGCACATGGCGGAAACCTTCAATACGCTTGGCTTCCACGCCCGCCCGGCGCAACCGCCGAAGCGAGAGGGCGGCTAAATCATGACGGCTCGCGCGTCGATCCGGCGCTGGGCAAGGATCCTGCTGATCGGGCTCGGTGTGTGTCTGGCCGTACCGATCGGGATTGCCGGCTTTCTGATTGCCACATTCGACGCGAATGAATGGAAGCCTCGGTTGGTCGACGCCGTGCGTCAGGCGACCGGACGCGACCTTAGCCTGAACGGTCCGATCGGCCTGACGATGTCGCTTGTGCCGTCGATCCGCGCCCGTGACGTTGCCCTGTCCAACCCCCCGGGCTTTTCCCGCGCCGCGATGGTGACGTTGGAGCGGCTGGAGATCGAGGTCGCCCTTCTGCCGCTGCTGTCCCGTCATGTCGAAATTCGTCGCCTGATGCTGGTGAAGCCGGACATCCGCCTGGAACGCGATGCCAACGGCACGCCGAATTGGGCCTTCACGCCAGAGTCTAAGCCCGCGTCCGTCAGCGCCGTCGGCTCAGCGCCTCCGAAAGCGCCTGCGCAGCCGGTTGGTTTCGGTTTTCAGGATGTGCGTATCCAGGATGGCACTCTGGACTATCGCGATTCCGTGACAGGCAGCGTTCGGCAGGTGACGATCCCCAAGGCCAACGCGCATGTCGCGTCGTTTGACTCCCCCATGCATGTCACGGCGGAGGCGGTCTCCGACGGCGCGCCTGTCCGAGTTGTCGCCGATGTCGGTTCGCTGGCGCGTCTGCTCGACAAGACCGCCGAGTCGCCCTGGCCGGTACAATTGGCTGTCGATGTCGCCGGGGCCAGCCTGACCGCGCGCGGACAAATCCTGCGACCGCTCCGGGGCAGTGGCTACGACCTGTCAATCGGTGCGTCGATGCCCGATCTCGCGGGCCTCGCAAGGCTGTTGGGCCGAGACGACCTTCCGAGCGTGCGGGACATTGTTGTCAGGGCGGCAGTCGCGGATCAGGGCACGACCCTGCCGCGCATCACCGATCTCAGCCTGCGCATGGGCCGCGGCGACCTGTCGCGGCTGCGTCCCGGACTGATCATAGACAGTCTCGACATCGCCTCCGCCTCCCTTGACCAACCCATACATATTCGCCTCGTCGCCCTCGGCCTTACCGTCGACGCCGTGGGCACGGTCGCAAGGGTTGGAGAGAACGGCTTTGCGGTCAAAGGCCTTCGTCTCTCCTCCGTCGACGGCGATATCGGGGGCGATGTTTCCGTCGATCTCTCGACCCCGCCTAACGTCTTCGCCGATCTACGCGGGGAGCGCCTGGACCTGGATGCGTTGCTCGGTCGTCTTCCTACGACACCCCCAGTTGTCGCACCCGGGCCGTCGAACAGCGGCCCGCCCGCCGCTCCCGCTGCGCCAAGGTCCGACCGCCTGATCCCCGATCGGCCAATCCCGTTCGGCCTGCTGCAATTGTTCAACGCCGATCTACGCCTGCGGATCGGCACCCTGCGCGCCGGCGATGCGGAGTATCGTGCGCTGGACGGCCACCTGACGCTGCGCGACGGCGTGCTGACGCTCGACCCTTTCGCCGCCGATGTGTTCGGCGGGCGGGTGGAACTGCGCGCCAACCTCGATGCAGCCGTCCCCGCCCCGCCAGTCTCGGTGTTCGTCCATGCGCCGAAACTCGCGTTGCGACCGTTATTGGCCGCGTTCGGTCAGCCGCGCGTCGCGGATGGCGATATGGAGCTTTACGCCGATTTGCGCGGCGTCGGTGAAACACCGCACGCCATTGCCGCATCCTTGCAGGGCCACCTCGGCCTGGCCCTCGCCAAAGCCACGATCGACAACAAACAATTCGGCGCTCTCCTCGGCCGCGCCGCGGGTAAATCCGACGTGCTGAACCTCATCGCGCGCGGCGGTGCGAATGATGTCCGCTGTTTCGCGCTGCGCGCCAACTTCGATCAGGGGATCGGCACACTGCAAACCCTCGCCCTGGCATCCTCGTTGCTCACCATGCGCGGCGGCGGCAGCATCGATCTGGGGGCAGAGACAGTTGCGCTGCGAATCACCCCGCGCGGACGCATGGGCGGTAGCGGCTTTATCGTGCCGCTGAAAATCGCCGGCCCGATTCGCGGCCCATCGATCGCCGTGGACGTTACCGAAGGGCAGGGGGGCGGCCTCGCCGGAATCATCATCGGCAATGCCGCGCAACTGAATGCCGCCGGCACCTTCGGTGACCCCGCAACAGGTGCCGACGTTTGCGCGGGCGCGCTTGCCACGGCGCGCGGCGATACCGTCATGCCCAAGGCGGCGGAGGCTGCTCCCCCGCCATCCACCCAAAAACCACCCAACGCCGCCGCGCTGTTGCGGCAACTTTTGCGTTGATTGCAAGGATACCGACGTGAAGCGATTCTGGGATCAGGCGACCGCTCAACCGGCAGAGGGCGGATTCGCCATCCTGCTCGACGGCAAGCCGATGCGCATGCCCGGCGGCGGCGTGTTGTGCGTGCCGCATGCGCCGCTCGCGACAGCCATCGCCGACGAGTGGCAGCTTGCCGGCGGTGTCAAGGGTGGGGAAATGAGCTTCTCCGACACGCCGCTGACCCGCCTCGCCGGCACCGCGCAGCACCGCATTACGCCTGACCCGGAACCAACCGCCGATGCCATCGCGCGCTACGGTGAAACCGATCTGCTGTGCTATCGCGCCGAGGCGCCGAGCGATCTGGTACGCCGCCAGTCGGAGGCTTGGCAACCTTGGTTGGATTGGGCCGCGCTGCGCTTCGACGCGCCGTTGCGGGTCACGACGGGGATCACTTTCGTCCGCCAGCACACGGATTCTATCGCCGCCCTGCGTCGCACGGTGTTGGCGATGGACCCCTATGTGCTCGCCGGTCTCGGCATCGCGGTGCCCGCTATGGGCAGCCTGATCCTGGGTCTCGCAATGACCGAACTGGAACTCGACGCCGCCACGGCCCATGAACTGGCCGCGCTTGACGAGTTGTTCACCGAAGAAAAATGGGGCCCGGACGACGAAGCCGTGACCCGTCGCCGCAACGTGGCGCAGGACATCGACCTCGCCTACCGGTTCATCCGCCTCAGCCGAGGGGTCGATTAGCTCGGCGGCTCGATCCGACAACTGGCGGCACCGATGCCGAAGACTTCGTTCCAGGCCTGACGCAACGCGACATCGGCGTCCGCCATCGTCGCCGGTATGCCGAGGGCCGTCAGGCTGGTGACACCGTGCTCTCGGATCCCGCAGGGCACGATGCCGCCAAAATGCGACAGGTTGACATCGACGTTCAACGCCACGCCGTGCCAACTCACCCAGCGCGTGACCCGTACGCCGATGGCACCGATTTTGGCCTCCGACCCGCCGGCGCGATCTTCAACCCAGATGCCGACCCGCCCCTTGCGCCGTTCTCCCTTCACGTTGAACCGATCCAGGGCGCGAATCAGCCACTCCTCCAGACCGTTCACGTAGCAGCGGATATCCTGCGCCGGCACGCCGCCATGCGCGCGCATCAGATCAAGCATGACATAGCCAACGCGCTGGCCAGGACCGTGATAGGTCCACTGCCCGCCGCGCCCCGCGTCATAGGTCGGGAATCGGGTGGGATCGGTCAATTCTTCGAGCTTGGCGGAGGTTCCGGCGGTGTAAAGCGGCGGATGTTCGACCAACCACACCAGTTCGGATGCCGTTCCCGCCCGGATTTCCGCCACCCGTTCGCGCATCGCGGCCAGAGAATCCGGATATGGCGTCAAACCATCCGTAATCTTCCACTCCAACGTGCTGTCGGCGATTGATGCCGGATCGTTCATCGGCTATACCCCGGCCCTTCCTGGACCACGGTGCGGTCGTGGCGGAATGGTAGACGCGCAAGCTTGAGGTGCTTGTGGGGGAAACCTCGTGGAAGTTCGAGTCTTCTCGACCGCACCAACTCCGGAATACCTGATCTCGACATTGGGTCGTTCCCTTATCCAGTGACCATCGCGCCGTCGCGCGCGACGATACGGCCGCCCGCGATAACCAGACGCCGAACCGGTCGATCGACAATCGCCGCCCCTACCGTCTCCGCATCCACCAGCACCACATCCGCTCGGCTGCCCGGCGCGAGCCCATAGTTCGTGAACCCACAGCCTTTTGCCGCGGCCGAGGTCACACAGTCCAACGCCCAATCCAATTCGTCATCGCGGCGCAGCGCGTTGCGCAGCCCGATATGCAGCGCGCGATCCAACATGTCGGGCTGGGCATAGGGCGTCCACGTATCCCTGATCCCATCATTGCCCCCATACACAGTCACCCCCGCCGCTCGGCAGATCGCCAGCGGCGGTACCGGTGTTCCGGCGGGGGCAGTGGTGGCAATCGCCGTCCCTGTCTTTGCCATGCGCGCCAGCAGAGCGTCGCGGTCAGCCGCCGGGATCATGCCCAGGCAAAACCCGTGGCTGATCGTCACCTGCCCATGCAGGCCCAACACCTCCACCCGTTCCAGGATCAGGTCCAACGAGAACGCGCCCATCTCCCCCGGTTCATGCAAATGAATATCCAGCGGCTTGGCATGGCGCTGCGACAACCGAAACAGCGCGTCGATCTGACGCACCGGGTCGCGATCGATGGCGCACGGGTCCATGCCGCCCACGACATCGGCACCGTCGCGCAGCGCCGCGTCCATCAGTTCTTCCACACCGGCCTGCGTCACCACACCGGATTGCGGGAAGGCCACGATCTGCATCTCCATCGCGCCGCCAAGGGCTTGGCGAGCGCGGACCGTGGCTTCCACATGGCGCAACCCAACCTCTGGATCGATGTCGGCGTGCGAGCGCATGCGCGTCGTGCCATTGACCAAAAACGCGCGCGCCAGGGCGAGCGACCCCGCTTCGGCATCGTGTCGCCCCTGCCGACGCCACGCGCGCTCGTTCTCGATGCGATCCACGCGGTTCGGGCCGACCGCGTTCCGGTACCAGGGCGATCCCCAGACGGTTTTATCCAGATGCGTGTGACCTTCGATCAGCCCTGGCAGAAGCAGGCATCCCAGGCCATCTTCCAGCGTCGCGTCGGGTGGTGGCGGTAACGACGGCCCCACCGCCGCGATCGTCTCATCGCGGATGAGCAGGTCGACAGAAGCGCCACCGTATGGGCGTATGTTGCGCAACAGCAAGGCGGTCATGACATTCTCCGCTGACGGCGTCGATTGCGTGTGAGGATAGAGGTAACGGTCATGCATACCGAGTCCCCCCTGATTTCCATCATTGTGATCGGCCTGGGCCTGGCATTCGTTCTTGGATTGGTGGCGCACCGACTGCGTATGTCGGTGATCGTGGGCTATCTCGTGGCGGGGATCGCCGTCGGGCCGTTTACGCCCGGCTTTGTCGCCGATCAGGCGCTGGCGATCCAATTAGCGGATATCGGCGTCATCCTGCTGATGTTCGGCGTTGGCCTGCATTTTTCTGTCGGCGATCTGCTCGCGGTCAAAGCCGTGGCGATTCCCGGCGCGCTGCTCCAAATCGCCGCGGCGACCGGGCTTGGCCTGGGCCTCGCGACATTGTTCGGCTGGCCGATCGGCGCGGGATTGATCTTCGGCCTTTGCCTGTCCGTGGCCAGTACCGTCGTGCTGCTGCGTGCCCTGGAAGATCGCGGTTTGTTGGCGAAGCGTCAGGGGCACCTGGTCGTCGGCTGGTTGGTCATACAGGATCTGATAACCGTATTGGCCTTGGTGCTGCTGCCGCCCTTCACGCCACTGATTTTGGGTGGCGCCGGCGCGCCCGTCGCGACATCGGAACTTGTCTGGACGGTTGGGTGGACCCTTGCCAAGGTGATCGGCTTCGTCGCGCTGATGTTGCTCGTCGGGCTGCACGCGATTCCCGCATTGTTGGAGGTTGTGGCGCGCACGATGCCGCGCGAATTGCTGCGCCTCGGCGTGTTGTCGGTCGCCCTTGTCGTCGCCTTCGTGGCGACGGAGGTGTTCGGCGTCTCCTTCGCCCTCGGCGCGTTTATCGCCGGCATGGTGTTGAACGAATCCGAACCCGGTCAGCAGGCGGCGGAGGAAATGTTGCCGTTACGCGATGCCTTTGCCGTGCTGTTCTTCGTGTCGGTCGGCATGGCGTTTGACCCGAGTGTGATCCTGCGTCAGCCCCTGCAATTGCTGGGCGCCCTGGCCGTCGTCATGATCGGCACGCCGGTCGTGGCGTTCGTCCTGACCCGCATGCTGGGGGAGTCACGCTCCGTAGCGCTCCTGGTCGCCGGCGGCCTGTCGCAGATCGGGGAGTTCTCTTTCATCCTGGCCGGGCTTGCGATCGGATTGGGCATTCTGCCCAATGCTGTCCGCGCGGTGATTCTGGGCGCGTCGATCTTGTCGATCTTCCTGAACCCAATCGTCATGGCTGGGGTCGCCAAAATAGAAAACCTCTCCCGCGCCGCGGGAGAGGTTGAGAAACCCCGAGTTCTTGACTGAGGAAATTTACCGCCGCTTGGCCGCCGGCGCGGGGGTAAGCCACCACTTCACGGGTTCCGGTTCCACGTCGGCGACGACTTCCGGCACCGGCTTGACGCGACGCGGCAGGACCCGAGCGATCGCGGGTTTCGCCGTCTTCGCGCCGCGGGGCGCGGCGTCGTCTTCCGCCAGGCGTTCGGCCAGCAATTCCTCGGCGTCGGCGCGGGCTTCTTCGGACTCGCGCAGGGCGCGTTCGGCGGTTTTGCGCTGGCGACGTTCTTCCGCCAGCTCTTCCCGCAGGTCTTCCTGCGCCTGTTCAGCGGCTTCTGCCCGTTCTTCCGCCTCGCGCAGTGCCTCGGCATGGCTCGTTGCGGCTTGACGCAGCGCGGTCAGTTCTTCGCGTTCCCGTCGCAGTGTTTCGACCGCTTCGGTGCGAACGAGTTCGGCGTGGCCGTATTTGGTTTGTAGTTCGCGGTTCTGTCCGATCGCGTCGGACAAAGCGCGTTCCGCTTGTTGCCGAGCGGCGGTTTCGGCGGCCAGAGCGGTTTCGACGCGCAGGAGGCGGCTGGAGGAGGGGCCGGCGGCGGCTTCTACACTTGCGTCACGTCGAACGACAGTAACGGGGATGTCGCCGTCTTGAACAAAGCGGCGGCGATGCGCGGCGGGGGAAGAAAAGCGTTCGGAGGAGCGTTGCCCCAGGTCCGGGCGTTCCGCTTCCTGACGGGGGCGCTGCCCGCCGCCGAAAAGTCCGAGCGCGCGTCGCATTTGTGCTTCGGCGTCGGCGAATTGCGAAGTATCGGGTTGCGGAGCGTCGGTTTCGACGCTGACCTTGCCCTGTGTTGGATCGAAGCGCAGTTTTACATTTTCAGACAAGGCAATCACCCGGTTTCAAGAGATACTTTCCCCGACGTGAAGCGCTTTGCGCGCAGGCATGAATCGTACGTCCGCTAAAGTGCGGGGCACCGATATCACGTGCGGCAGGGTGTCTCTCTTTGGTTTCGTCATATTCTCATTCAGCAAACGCCATGTGACATGACGTATTGAAGAGCGGTGGGGCGATCGAAGCTCTCGCAAACTCGGACGGTAAGGAATTTGGCCGATTCGCAACCAACGCGTTCGGTTTAAGTAGTTCGCGCAAAACGCTTTGGCAAGAGTCTTGAACGGTTTTGCACGCCCGACCGGTGCACGGGAAAAGACTTGAGCATGCCTTGCGCGGATTGCGATTCCGATACGAAATTACAATATGCCGCACTGCGGAATGGGACGAAGCTGTAGTGTTGGTCCCGAGTTCGCCGCCTTAACAATCCGGTATCGAAAATAGTTAAAACGTATCAACCGTGCAAATTGGAAACCGAAACCTCGCATTAAATCGGTGTGAGAATGCCAAACGCATGTCTGTTGCACGCGTTTGGCATATCCTTTCAGGGGTTTGGCGCTGATTCGCGCATCCGCGCCAGATGGGCCCGCGCCGCGTCGATCTCCGCCCCGACCAGGCACAATTCGGCACATGCGCGATAGGCCCACACCCTACCGGGCGCTTCCGGTGGAATTGCGAGCGCGCCGGTTCCGTTATCGAAAAGCTGACGGTCGTCGCAATTCAAATAGCTTTCGGCGCGCAGGCCTTCGGCCAACAGCAGGTCGTGGTGCGGCAGTTCCACATGAAAGTAGTCCACGACGTCGACGTCGATTTGCACGACGGAGACACCGTCGATCAGCAGGCGCGCGGGAATAAGTACCCCGTCGAACCACAGAGCGTGGTTCGGCGACACGGTCAGGTCTCGCCTGGGCAGGCTCGGCCCGAACGCATCCTGTTTGATCACCACCGGCAACACGCGCCGCGGATGCGGATGGGCGCGACAATCGACGCGGCGATACCCGAGCCAGACAATCGGCACGTGCGCTCCGTCGCCGGTTGTCACGCGATCGCCGACCCGCAGCGCCTCTACCGCGATTTCGCCGTTCGGTGTCGCGATCCGCGTGCCGCGTCCGTAGCAGACGACGTCGGCGGTGACCGGCACGCCGATATCCTTCAGCATCGCTATATCAAGGGCCGACACGGCGATGGATGTTCCGGTGGAGATGCCGACCCCGCTCATGAGATCGCCGGCCAGCACTTCGCCGATCGTATTCGCGACGTGATAGAAGTTTTCCTGGTCTCCCGGTTTCAGGGTCAGCGCAACCGGCGTCGATGTAAACGTGCCCAGCAGCGCGCCATAGGCGGCCTGGGCGTTCGTGCCGGTAAACAGCGCGCCGGACAGCGTATTGCCGTTTACGACATTTGCCGAAACCTTGGCATCGTAGGTGGAAATGGCTGCACCGGCAAAGACCGGGATGGCGGCTGGGATCGGACTGAGCGTGTTGATGAAGCCGTTCAGTCCGAGGCCATGGCCGATTTCGTGCGCCAGCACCGTCACCAGATCGATCTTATTGACCGGCACCGTGCCGGGCGTGCCGGGGTTCGGGTTGATATAGAAATTGTCAAGATTCGCGCCGGTCGCGAACAGTGTAATCGCGATATCGGTCGGTAGTGACGAAACATATTCACCGGTTGTTAACGCTTGAATACTGTTCGCGCGAAACACCGGATGACCGCTGACGGTCTCACCGGTTGCAATGTAACCGCCCGGACTGCCGATCGCCAGTTCGTTGCCGAAGCTGCCGCTGCTTGCGAGCGTCAGGGATATGCGCAGCGGCGCATAACCGGTGATGTATTGTCCCCAGTCGGCGGCCGCGGCCTCCAGATCCTTGAGGATATTGGCTTCCTCGGCCGCCAGACCGGCGTTGTCCACCAGGCTGACGACCTGGATCGGCATGTTGTTGCGCGCGGGCGCGCCGCCGGTTGTTTGAACCACGGTATCGGCACCGACGGGGGTGACCGAGAACGCCGCGCTGCCGTAGTTGCCTGACAGTACCAGGGTATCGATCGTCGAGCCGCCGCCAATGATGGCGAGCGTGTTGTTGTTGACGATCGTCGCACTGTTGCCCTGCAAACCATTCAGTATCAGCGCATTGCCGACGCCGAAGCCGGTCAGTGTGCCGGTGAACTGCAAAGGCTGATCCAGCCGCAATGTCCCGTTCGCGCCGCCGAAGGCGATGCCGACGTTGGACGGCCCCCCCAGCTCCAACGACCCGCCATTGCCCAGCAACAGCTTGCCCCCGCCGGTGGCCGAACCATTGACGGTCAGCGCCCCGGTTTCGATCAGCGTTCCGCCGCTTTCAATGATCAGCGCGCCGGTCGTGCCGCCCTGTACGATCATCCGGCTGCCGGTCGCGACATCGACCGTGCCGCCGCCGGACAGCACGCTGTTCAGGATCAACGCACCCAAAGTGCCGCCATTGGCGATGATGGTGCCCTGGTTGGTCAGCGCCGTCGTGACGGTACCATACCCTTCGATACGCCCGGCCGATCCGATCTGGATTCCCGCCGCGGAGAGCGTGCCGCCCTGAAAGATCAGTCGCCCGTCGTCGGTCAGGGTGTTGGTCGTGCTGTAGCCGCGATTGCCGATGACCTGAAGCGTGCCCGCGGTGGCGATGGTCTGAAGCTGCTGTTCCAGAGTCTGGAACGTACCGGCACCGCCCAACGGTCCGACATAGCCCTGGATCAGCGACGCCGGGCCGTCCAGCACGATATTGGCCGCGTCGACAGCGATGTTCGCATCAAAGTTGAAACCGAACGCCAGGATATTGCTGGCGGCGGCGGTCTCTCCGTCCGCGATGAAGCCCTGGGAAATATAGGTGCCGCCGGTCAGGGTGGAGCCGACCAGGTTGGTGATCCCAGCGGTCCCGGCGACGAACAGATTGCCGCTCTTGGCGATCAGGGTGCCGCTGTTGGTCACTTTCGTGAACAGATTAAGCTGCGTGCCGGTCCCGGTATTGGCGATGATCGTGCCGTTGTTGACAAAAGCCGCGCCGGCGATCTGGTTCGCGCCAATGTTGCCGGCGCCGGAGATGACACCGCCGGTGTTGACGTTCAGCGCGCCCAATCCGAACGTCATGGCGGGGTTCGTGCCCGCGAAGTTCAGCGTTCCCGCCACCGTCAGCGTCGCGCCCGCCGCGTTCAGCGTCAGTGCGTTGACGGTTTCCGCGGCCCCGACGGGCAGCAACACGGTATAGCTCGACGCGGTCGGCGATGTTGTGATCGACACGTTCGCGGCGGCGTCGTTGGGAACCACGCCGCCCGACCAGTTGGCACCGACCGACCAATCGCCGTTGATGCCGGACGCCCAGGTAAAGCTGCTCATTGCGGTATCCCAGTAAAATCCAGGCAGTGTCTTACGCCCGCGCGACGGGACGCAAGACCACAGCTTGTTGCGAGATGTATCAGGACGCGGCTTCCATGGCTTCTTCCGCCGCGAGCCAGGCTTCCTCGGCTGCCGCCGCTTCGCGTTTGATCGCGGCGAGGCGCGCATTGGCGGCGGTGATTTCCGACGCGCGTCCGGGGGCATACAGCGCCGGATCGGCCATTTTTGTCTCGATCGCGGCGCGTTCGGCGGTCAGTTTCGCGAGCTTCGCCTCGGCGTCCTTGGCCTGCTTGCGCAGCGGTGCCAGCGCCGCGCGTGCTTCGGCCCGTTCGCGGCGATCGTCTTTGCGGGTGATCGTCTCGGTCCGCGCGGCGGGACGGGCGCGTTCGACCAGCAGGGCGCGATAGTCGTCGAGGTCGCCGTCAAACGGTTTCACCGTCCCGTCGGCGACCAGCCAAAGTCGATCGGCAACGAGGTCCACGAGATGCGGATCGTGGGTGATCAGCAGCACGGCGCCTTCGAAGTCCGACAATGCCTTGACCAACGCTTCCCGCGCGTCGATGTCCAGATGGTTGGTCGGTTCGTCGAGGATCAACAGTTGCGGCGCGTCGCGCGTGGCCAGGGCGAGCAATAGTCGCGCCTTTTCGCCACCGGAAAGATTGGCGATAGGGGTTTCGGCGCGGTCGGCGTCGAGGCCGAAGCGCGCGAGCTGCGCGCGCACCTGCGGCGGCAGGGCACGGGGCAGGGCGCGGGCCATGTGATCGATGGGGTTCTCGCTCATGACCAGTTCTTCGGTCTGGTGCTGGGCGAAGTAACCGACCTTCAGGCGCGGCCCGCGGCGCATTTCGCCGGACATCGGCTCCAACCGTTCGGCGATCAGCTTGGCGAGCGTCGACTTGCCGTTGCCGTTGGCGCCGAGCAGGGCGATGCGGTCGTCCATGTCGATGGTGAGGGAGAGGTTGCGCAGGATCGGCTTGCCGTCATAGCCGATGGTCACGCGATCCAGCGCCAGGATCGGCGGCGCGATGCGCTGCGGCTGTGGGAAGTTGAAGCGGGTGGGCGTGTCCTCGATCACGGAGTCGATCTGCGGCAGGCGTTCCAGCGCCTTGATGCGGGCCTGTGCCTGCCGAGCCTTGGAGGCTTTGTAGCGAAAGCGGTCGATGAAGGATTGGATGTGGGCGCGTTCGCGCACGATCTGCGCGGCGGCGGCGTTCTGCTGCATGGCCTTTTCGGTGCGGATACGCACGAACTCGTCAAAGCCGCCGGGGGTCAGCGAGATTTTGCCTTTGTCGAGATGGGCGATGGCTTCGACCGCGCGATCGAGCAGGCCGCGATCGTGGGATACGATCAGCACGGCGCCGGGAAAGCGTGTGATCCAGCCTTCCAGCCACATCGTGGCTTCGAGGTCGAGATGGTTGGTCGGTTCGTCGAGCAGCAGCAGATCGGGCGCGGCGAACAGGGCGGTGGCCAACGCGACGCGCATGCGCCACCCGCCGGAGAATTCGGCGACGGGGCGGGCTTGCGTGGCTTCGTCGAAGCCGAGACCGGCCAGGATAGTGGCGGCGCGGGCGGGCGCGCTGTCGGCGCCGATGGCGCGCAGACGCTCGTGCACCTCCGCCAGGCGCATTGGTTCGGCGGTTTCGGCTTCCTTGAGCAGGGCCAGGCGTTCGGGATCGCCCAGCAGCACGGTATCGAGCAGGCTGGCCGGGCCTTCCGGTGCTTCCTGACGGACGGTGGCGAGGCGCGCGCGATTGGCGAGACGGATGTCGCCGCCATCGATCGTCAGTTCGCCGCAGATGGCGCGCAGCAGGGTGGATTTGCCGGCACCGTTGCGCCCGACCAGACCGATGCGGCGGCCCTGATCGATCGTCAGATCGGCCCCGTCCAATAGAGTGCGGCCGCCCAGGCGGATGACGGCACCGGAGATGACAAGCAGAGACATGGCGGGGGTTTAGCGGTTGGCCGGATCGGGGGGAAGCAGCGGTATGCCATGGAATTGTTTGGCGGATACGCCGCGCCGCTTCTAAGCTGCTCGGAACGACGTCGGGGGACAGGGTATGCGACACGGTCTTGGCCGAGGATGGTTGGCTTGCATTCTTCTCCTCACTCTCGTCCTCCCGTTTCCAGCCCTCGCGAACACCTTGCCGCAACCGTTCAGCCTGCGGGTGGAGGAAATGGTCGGCGGGCACACGATCCAGCGCCATGTCGGCAAGACCGAAGCCGCCCTGCGCGATCGGTTGGAGCGTGAACCCAGTATTCCCGCCGCCAGCAGTTTTAAGGATTTCGACACCGCCGAACAGGCCATCGTCCAGGCGCTGCACCAGCACGCGGCAATGATTCAGGCATGGGTCGAAACCGCCGGCGGCAGCCCGGTCAAGGCTTTCACGCACAAAGCCGACCGGATCGTCGGCCATGGCGTCATCCGCGCCACCGGCCAATTGCGGGACATGCGGGCGTTTCAGGTCGTGCTGCGCCGCAAGACCGCGCCGGGACGCTCGATCTTCCTGCTCACCGCCTATCCGGTGCCGTAGCATGTCACACGCCGAGACTGATTATCCGCATCTGGCGCATTTCCTGGCCGGCTACCTGCATCAGGACTGGATGCTCTGCGCGGACGACCTGCCGGGGGTCGCGCGCGCCTACGTGTCGGACGAACCACCCGGTTCTGCCGTCGCGCTGCGCGGCGACATCGCCCGTTTTCTGGCCGATCATCCGGACGGCACCGACCGCGCCTACGCCGCTTGTTTCCCGAACGGAGTCCTGCCCGCCGCGTGGGACATGGACTCCGTCAACTGGCTCCTCTGGGTCGACCGGCTGCTGGATGTCAGCCAACCAGCGCCCCAGCCCCCTCGATAACCGCATCCCAGTCATCGACGTTGCGGTCCTGCGGCGCGATCAGCAAATGCCCCACACCGACCGCGGCGTAGCTGTCGACCAGCGCGCGCAGCACTCCGCGATCCCGCCCATCCCACTGCACCCGCATTGAAATCGTAAAGTCCGGCTCAGGCCGAGCGGCGCGGAGACGTGCGATCAGGGGGCCGGCGGCATCGGCGGTGTGGCCGCTGCCGTGCCAGGCGTCGCCGATACGGATCGTGCGCTTCAGCGCCGCGTCCGAACTGCCGCCGAACCAGAGCGGGATCGGGCTGACGGGCATCGGAGTCATCGTCATGCCCTCGATCGTCGCCGGGATGTAGCGCGCCTTGAACGTCACCGGATCTTCCGACCAGACGGCGCGCATCATCGCCAGACCTTCATCCAATCGCCGCCCGCGCTCGTTGAACGGCACGCCGAGCGCGGCGAACTCCTCCTGCAACCAACCCGACCCCGCACCGAGGATCAAGCGGCCTTCGGAGAAGTTGTGCAGCGTCGCCAGTTCCTTCGCCAAGGGCAGCGGATGACGCATCGGCAGCACCAGAACCGACGTGCCCAGCCGCACCCGCTTCGTCACCGCCGCCGCCCAGGTCAGGCTCAGCACCGGGTCGAAGAACAAAGGGGAGCGCGGGAACTTATCGCGCGGCACGATGATGTGTTCGCTGACCCAAACGTCTTCCAGGCCCAGGTCTTCCGCCCGTTCCGCGTGACGGCGCACCAGCGCCGGGGTCGCCTGATCGCCCGCATGGGGCAAATGGATGCCGTATTTCATCGTATGATTCCTTGGTTCGTCGTTCAGCGATGCCGTTCCGCCACGATCTTCAGCAGCGGCAACAACACCGCGTCCCGCTCTTTTGTCAGTTCGGCGATGGAACGGCCCTTTGCCTCCGCCATCACGCCGTCGATGATCTGTCGACAGGTGTCCTCGGTGAATTCCGGAGTCGTCATCGTGGCCCACCACGCCTCGAACGCCGGTTTGAACTGATCCAGCATATGGGTGATGCCGCCTTCGCCGCCGCCCAGATGGAACGTCATGTGCGGCCCCATCGCCGCCCAGCGCAGGCCGGGCCCGGCGCTGATCGCGGTATCGACATCCTCGACTGACGCCAGGCCGGTGACGACGGCGCTGATTGCTTCCCGCCACAACGCCGCCTGCAGCCGGTTGGCCAGGTGACCGGCGGCTTCCTTGCGGATCCAGATCGCCTTCTTGCCGATATGATTATAGAACGACAGGCACCATTGAACGGTTTCCGGCGCGGTGTCCTTGCCGCCAACGACCTCCACCAGCGGGATCAGATGCGGCGGGTTGAACGGATGCCCAACCGCGAACCGCGCCGCCGACTTCATCCCGACCTGCAAATCCGACATCATCAGCCCGGACGTCGATGACGCGAAGATCGCATCCTTGCCCAGCACGTCATCAAGGCGAGCATATAGTTCGCGCTTGATCGGCAGCCGCTCCGGCGCATTTTCCTGCACGAACTGCGCCCCGGCCACCGCCTCCTCCGGCGTCGCGCAAAACCGCCAGTTGTCCGGCGACGCACCGGCGACCATGCCGATCTGGCTCATATCCGACCAGACATCGGCGATGTAGCGGCGCACATAGTCCTCGGCTTCCGGGCGAGGGTCCCACACGGCGACGGACAGGCCGCGCGCGAGGAACCAGGCCGTCCAACTCGCGCCGATGGTGCCGGCACCCAGCACGGCTGTATGCTTCACGTCATGTGGTTGCGTCATGGCGTCCCTCCTGTATTGATCCGCCCATCCTTACCAACGAACCGGACCGGAGGACACGTGCCGAACGAGATACCGACCGATCTGCGCTCCGCGGCCGAAAGCGTCGCGCTCGACTGGTCCGCCGTGCGGACCTATCTGGCCGGTCACGGGCTGCGCCTGGACGACGAGCCGCCGCCGCGCCAGTTCGCGGGCGGTCTCGCCAACCTGAATTACCTGATCCACCTGGACGGCAAACCCGCCGTGCTGCGTCGCCCGCCGATGGGCGAACTGCCCGCGGGCGCCTATGACATGGCGCGGGAGTTCCGCATTCTGTCGCGCCTGCCCGACGCGCTGCCGTTCATCGCGCGCGGCCTGCATCTGTGCGACGACCCGTCCATCATGGGGCAGCGCTTCCAGATCATCGAGTACCGTCCCGGACTCGTTATCCGCGAAACGGTGCCCGTGGAGCTTGCCCACCGCCCCGAAATCGGCGCGCGCCTGTCGACCATGATGCTCGAAACCATCGCCGCCATTCATGCGGTCGATACCAAGGCCGTGGGTCTCGACGATCTGGGCCGCCCCGACGGGTTTCTGTCGCGCGCCGTCACCGGGTGGAGCAAGCGCGGTCTCGCCGCCAAGGAAGACGGTACCGACGCGTTGCACCACGATGTCGGCGCATGGCTGGCGAAGCACATCGTGCCCGACGGCCCGCCCGGCCTGCTGCACAACGACTTCAAGCTGAACAACATCATCCTGGACCCCGACACCTTTGCCCCGCGCGCGGTGGTCGATTGGGATCAGGGCACGCGCGGCGATCCGCTGTTCGATTTCGCCACGTTGCTGACCTATTGGATCCACAAGGACGATCCCTGGGCCATGCACGACATGCAGCAAATGCCGGCGGTGGAGGCCTGTCTGTGCTCTCGCCAGGACGCTGTCGCCGCCTATGCGCGCATCACCGGGCGCGACGTGTCGGACTTTCTGTTTCATCGCGTGCTGTCGATGTACAAATTGTCGGTGATCTTTTTGCAGCTGGGATTGCGCTATCGCATGGGCGCGACCACCGAACCGCGCTACGCGCCGCTGACCGCGATCGGTACGGGCATTCTCGAATTCACCCACGAAATCGCTCAAGGACGCGCGTTTTGAGAGTTGCCCATCCCGACGAGGCATAAGCGCCACGGCATTGCCCGTCCGCTTTGCCCGTCCGCTTTACCCGTCTGGCGTGAAACCCCGCCACGTGCGACCATTTCAGGCAATGACCCCCGATTCATTCATCCGGAAGTGGAAGGCGAACGCCCGCGCCGAGCGGGCGGCCTCGCAGGAACACTTCATCGACTTGTGTCGCCTATTGGGCGAACCGACGCCGAACGAGGACCCCGACGGTTCGACCTATGCCTTCGAGAAAGGGGCGATCAAGGCGACCGGCGGCGACGGATGGGCCGATGTCTGGCGCCGGGGCCGCTTCGCCTGGGAATACAAGGGCAAACATAAGGACCTGGAAGCCGCCCACCGGCAGCTTCTGCTCTATGCCGGCGCGCTGGAAAATCCGCCGCTGCTGATCGTCTCCGACGTGGAGCGGATCGTCATCCGCACCAACTGGACCGGTTATGCGAGTGAGCGGCATGAGCTGCTGCTGGAAGACCTCGCCACGCCCGCGCGCCTGGCCATTCTGAAATGGGCGTTCTCCGACCCCGATCGCCTGCGCCCGGCCATCACCCGCCAGGGCCTGACGGAAAAAGCCGCCACCGAGTTTGCCGAAATCGCCAAGCGCCTGCGCGACCGCGGCCACGATCCCCAAGCGGTCGCGCATTTCCTCGCTCGGCTCGCGTTCTGCGCCTTCGCCGACGACACCGGCCTGCTGCCCAGCAACCTCTTCGACCGCATGCTCACCGCCGCTCGGCGCAGGCCCGAGCAATCGGCGGCACTGGCCAGCGCGCTGTTCGACGCCATGGCGAACAAGGGCGGAAGGGTCGGCTATGATGAGGTGCCGTGGTTCAACGGCGGCCTGTTCGACGACGCGCCGGCCTTGCCGCTGGACGCCGACGACATCGGCATCATCCAACGCGCCGCCGCGCTCGATTGGGCCGAAATCGATCCCTCCATCCTGGGCACGCTGTTCGAACGCGGGCTCGATCCCGACAAGCGCAGCCAGCTTGGCGCGCACTACACCGACCGCGACAAGATCGAGGCGCTGATCGACCCGGTGATCCGCCGACCCCTGCTGGCCGAGTGGGACAAGGCCAAGGCGGGGATCGAGGCGGCGCGGACCAAGGCCGAAACGGCGAAGCCGAACAGCCCCGCGCGCCGCCGGGCGGAAACCGAGGCCCGCGCGCTTTACACGGCGTTCCTGGAACGGCTGCGCGGCTTCCGCGTGCTGGACCCCGCCTGCGGGTCGGGCAATTTTCTGTATCTGTCGTTGATCGCGTTGAAGGATATCGAACTCCGCGCGGGGTTGGAGGCGGAGGCGCTTGGCCTGCAACGCGAGTTCCTGATGGGCGTGGGGCCGGAACAGGTGCTGGGGATCGAGATCAACCCCTATGCCGCCGAACTCGCGCGCGTGTCGGTCTGGATCGGGCATATCCAATGGGCGGTGCGGAACGGTCTGGCGACGCCGGAAAACCCAATCCTGCGATCGTTGGATACGATCGAAACGCGGAACGCCGTGCTGGCCGAGGACGGGACCCCAGCGGCTTGGCCCGCAGCAGATGCGATCGTCAGTAACCCGCCGTTCCTGGGCGGAAAGATGCTGCGGCGTGTCCTCGAAGATCAGGAAGTCGAACGGCTCTTCACGGCCTATGAGGGGCGAGTTCCACAAGAGGCCGATCTCGTCTGCTACTGGTTCGAGCGGGCGAGGGAGGAAGTTGCAGGAGGTCGCGCGCACCGTGTCGGGCTTGTCGGAACCAACAGCATCCGCGGTGGCGCCAATCGCCGCGTGCTAGACCGGATCAGTCAAGACGCCACGATCTTCGAGGCATTGGGCGACGAGCCATGGTCGGTAGAAGGGGCCGCTGTACGGGTCTCGCTGATATGTTTCGCGCACGGCGTGAAGCCCCCATTTCGCCTGAACGGATGCGAAGTCTCCCAGATCAACCCTGATCTCAGCGATGGCGAGATGGACTTGACCACAGCCCAACGCCTCGCCTCGAATGACGGACTATCGTTCATGGGCGTTACGCCGGCCGGGCCGTTCGGCGTGCCTGGTGAGGTCGCGCGCGCGTGGCTTGTGCTGCCTACGAACGCCAATGGACGGCCGAACGCGGATGTCCTGCGGCCGTATGTCAACGCAATGGACCTCACGAGGCGGGATTCCGATCGCTGGATTATCGATTTCGGCACGCAAATGTCGGGTACTGAAGCAGCATACTACGCAAATCCTTTCGCGCGCTTAGCCACCACCGCACAGCCTATCCGCGTAAGGAACGCTCGTAAGGCCTATCGCGACAACTGGTTCCGCTTGGCGGAGGCCCGTCCTGCCTTTCGGTCCGCAATCGTCAATCTGGCGCGGTTTATCGCTACGCCGCGCGTCGCTAAACATCGCGTGTTCGTCTGGCTTCCGCCGGTCGTTGTGCCCGACAGTGCGGTTATCGCCATCAGCCGGGACGACGACACGACATTCGGTATACTGCACAGCCGTTTCCATGAGACGTGGTCGCTGCGCCTCGGCAGCAGCCTCGAAGATCGACCCCGCTACACGCCGGGCACAACATTCGAAACCTTCCCCTTCCCCGAGGGCCTGACCCCGAACCTCCCCGCCGCGTCCTACGCACAGGACCCCCGCGCCATCGCCGTCGCACAGGCGGCCCGCGCGCTGACCGAGGCGCGGGACCGCTGGCTCAACCCGGCCGAACTGGTGGATCGTGTGCCGGAGGTCGTTCCAGGCTTCCCCGACCGGATCGTCCCCCGGAACCAAGCGGCCGCGCAGGCGTTGAAGAAGCGCACGCTGACGAACCTCTACAACACGCGCGGCACGCCCGAGGGCGCGTGGCTCGACGCGTTGCATCGCCGGCTGGATGAGGCCGTCGCCGCCGCCTATGGCTGGCCCGCCGACATCACAGAGGCAGACGCACTGGCCGCGCTGCTCGCCCTCAACCTCGCCCGCCCGCACACGAAGAAGGGACGCGTAAGCGGCTCGGCATAAACCTTGCCCCGGTCCATCAAAATCGTCGTCCTCGGACTTGATCGAAGGATCGCGACCGGCAGAATTCCTCGGTTGTGTGCCGGATGGAACGATCGGACCAAGCCCGACCGTGACGGTTTATGAGGCAACGTCAAAACCTAATCATACTATTATGCTTCGCACCCGCTTCCGCCTATCTCGCGTTCCAAACGTGCACCTCCTTGGATTAAGCCCGACGATGACCGAAACCGCGACGCGCGCCATCCCATCCGCGGTCCCGCCGACCGAGGCGGAGCTTGCGGCCTGGCGCGCGCTGTCGCGCGAAGAGCAGCTCGCCCGCTACCGGGATGCCCTGACGGCTTCCGATGCCGGGCGTGTCGGTAAAGCGACCATGGCGGACGTGCTGACGATGGCGCGTCAACGGGTCGCCGATCGCCGGGGCTGAATTCCGTCGCCTTTCCGAGCGAGCGGAACGCAACGTTATCGAGATTTGCAACTGCACGGCGCGGCAAGACCGTGGCCCGCCGAGCGGGTTTAGAGGCCTTGGGAAAGCGACCAGCCGACGAAATCCGTAACCGGAAGCCGCCGTCACGCCCGCGCCCACGACCCGTGCTCCGCCCTGACTTGACCGCGCGCGCCCGATCCGCTGGATACGTGCCCCAAGACCCGTCCGCGCCGATCGAAGGAAGCCAAGAATGGACTTTTCCCTCCCCCCCGAACTTGTCGAACTGCAACAGCGCACCCGCGCGTTCATTCGCGATAAAATCATCCCGCTCGAAGGCGACGGCCGTCAGACCCATCATGGCCCGACCGAGGAATTCCGCCGCGAACTCGTCGCCCTCGCCGCGAAGGAAGGCCTCGTCGCTTCCCACGTCGGCACCGAATACGGCGGCCTCGGCCTCTCCCACGTCGCCAAGGCCGTTGTCTTCGAAGAATCCGGCTACTCCCTGCTCGGCCCCGTCGCGATGCACATCTTCGCCCCCGACGAAGGCAACATGCATCTGCTCGAAGCCGTCGCCTCGCACGAGCAAAAGGAACGCTGGCTGCGACCGCTCGCTTCCGGCGCGACACGCTCCTGCTTCTGCATGACCGAACCCGCCCCCGGCGCCGGCTCCGACCCCGCCGCGATGAACACGACCGCGGTCAAGGACGGCGACGACTACATCATCAACGGCACCAAGTGGTTCATCACCGGTGCCTATGGCGCCGCCTTCGCCATCATCATGGCCAAGGACGAGGACGGCCACGCCACCATGTTCCTCGCGGACATGGATACGCCGGGGATCGAGATCGTCCGCGCGATGGACAGCCTCGACAGCGCCTTTGCCGGCGGTCACGCGGTGGTGAAATTCAACGACGTGCGCATCCCGGCCAAGGACATCCTGGGCGAACCGGGCAAGGGCTTCCGTTACGCCCAGGTCCGCCTCGCCCCCGCTCGCCTGACGCACTGCATGCGCTGGCTCGGCGCCGCCCGCCGAGCACACGACATCGCGACGGGTTATGCGCTGAAGCGGGAAGTGTTCGGCCATAAGCTGATCGAACACGAAGGCGTAGGCTTCCAACTCGCCGACAACGAGATGGATATCCGCATGAGCCGCCTGTCCATCTGGCATACCGCGTGGCTGCTGGATAACGGCGGGCGCGGGTCCGTCGAATCGTCGATGTCGAAGGTGATCTGTTCCGAAGCAATCTGGCGCGTCGTCGATCGCTGCGTGCAGGTGCTGGGCGGGCAGGGCGTGACCGGGGAAACCCTGGTGGCGCGCATCTTTAACGAAGTCCGCGGCTTCCGCATCTACGACGGCCCGTCGGAAGTGCACCGCTGGAGCATCGCCCAACGCATCGCCCGGAACGGAGCCAACTGGTAATGAGCGACTTCGACCTGAGCGGTAAAATCTGCATCGTCACCGGCGGCGGGCGTGGCATCGGGCGCGGCATGGCGGAAGGCCTGGTGCGCAACGGCGCGACTGTCGTCATCGCCGGACGCACCCTGGCGACCCTGGAGGAAGCGGCCGAAGCGATCGGCGGCGGCACCTGGGGACACGCGACCGATGTATCCGTCGAAGCCGACGTCATCGCCCTGCGCGACGCCGTTCTGTCTCGGCACGGTAAGATCGACGTGCTGGTGAACAACGCCGGCGTCGATCCAATCTTCAAGGGGATCGAACGCACGAGCCTCGATGAATGGCGCCACATCATCGACATCAACCTGACCGGGTTGTTCCTGTGCTGCAAATATATCGGCGGGGCGATGACTGCCGGCGGATCGGTGATCAACGTCAGTTCCGTCGCCGGACATGTCGGGCTGATGCGGTCGGTACCGTACTGCGCGTCCAAGGGCGGGGCGGAGTTGCTGACCAAGTCGCTCGCCATCGATTGGGCCAAGCGCGGCGTGCGGGTCAACACGCTGGCACCGGGTTGGGTGGATACCGACCTGACGCACCAGTTGCTGGAACACGCCGAACACGGGCAGCGTATGTTGGCGGGCACGCCGATGGGTCGCTTCGGCACGCCGCGCGACATGGCGGGCGGCGTCGCGTTCCTGGCATCCAACGCGTCGGCGTTCATGACCGGGCAGAGCCTGGTGATCGACGGCGGCTGGACCGCGGCCTGACAGGGCGCACATCCGAAAACCTCTCCCGCCCGCGGGAGAGGTTGGACGATCCGGACTTGCAGTGCGAATGAATCCGGGCACACTTGCGACCAATCAATAAGGTCCAAGGAAACCCGCCCATGACCCGCGCTTTGGCTGTGCTGTTCGGCCTTCTGCTGTCGCTATCCCCCGCCACCGCGGCGTGGCCCGAAAAGCCGATCCGATTGATCGTGGGTGTTGCCCCGGGCGGGCCGGCCGACACCTCCGCCCGCATGATCGCGGAACGGATCGGAGAGACGGTCAAACAGCCGATGATCGTCGAAAACCGCCCTGGCTCTAACGGCGCGATCGCCATTCAGGCGGTGCTTTCCGCGCCGGCGGACGGCTACACGGTGCTGTTGGGCACGACCGGAGCGATGACGATCTCACCGGCCGTGCTGAAATCCTTGCGCTACGATCCGCTGCGCGACCTGGTCCCGATCGGCACCGTCGTCAGCTATTCCTACCTGCTGGTGACCCGCACCGGAATCCCGGTCACGACGCTTAAGGAGTTCGTCGCATACGCGAAGCAGCGCCCGGGCACGCTGACCTTCACCTCTCCGGGAATCGCGAGCGTCAACCACATGGGAATGGAACACTTCTCCATGTTGACCGGGATCAAGATGGTCCATGTCCCGTATAAGGGCGATTCCGAGGCGATGGCCGACGTGCTGGGCGGGCATGTCGATTGCGGGTTCATCTCGTTTTCCCTGACCGCGCCGCAGGCGCGCGCCGGCAAGCTTCGGGCGTTGGCGATCAGCCAGCCGGAACGCAGCGCGCTGACGGCCGACATTCCTACCGTGCGGGAAGCCGGCGTGCCGGGATTCGACCTGTTGCCGTGGACCGGGCTGATGGTGCCGACCGGCACGCCGAAAGAAGTGGTCACGACTCTCAGCGCGGCCATCGACGAAGGTCTGCGCCATCCGGAGACTCGCAAGCGCATGGACGAACTCGGTTACCTCCCGATGTTCAACTCGCCCGAAGGGTTCCGCAAATTGATCGAGGACGAGCAAGCCCGTTGGCGCGCGGTGGCCAAGGAAGTCAATCTGGTCCTGGATTGACGTGATCGGCGACGCCGGTTCCGTAAATACGGTCACCGGCGTCGCCCAGCCCCGGCCGGATATAGCCGAACTCGTCCAGCCCGCGATCAATCGCGCCGACGATCACGGGCACATCCGGGTGTTCCGCGGCCAGCGTCCGCAGTCCTTCGGGCGCGGCCAGCAGACAGACGAACCGAATGCGCGTCGCCCCCGCTTGTTTCACGCGCGCGATTGCGGCCCCGGCGGAATGCCCGGTGGCCAGCATGGGGTCCACGACGATGGTCACTCCGGCACCAAGCCCGTCCGGAAGTTTCAGATAGTATTCGACCGGTCGCAGCGTTTCGTGGTCGCGCGCCAGACCGATGTGGCCGACCCGCGCGAACGGCAGCAGGTCGAGCATGCCGTCAAGCAGCCCGTTGCCGGCGCGCAGGATCGAGACCAGGCACAGCGCGTTGTGCCCCAACCGTTCCCCCACCATGGTTTCCAACGGGGTATCGATGGTGATCGGATCCAGCGGCAGGTCCCGCGTCGCCTCTGCCCCCAGCAGCAGCGCGGCCCGGTGGACCAGATGCCGAAACCGTTCGGCATCCACCGTGCGATCGCGCAGTTGGGTTAGGGTGTGGCGCAGTACGGGATGGTCGACAACGGTGACGGTCGGTGGCGTCGGGATCATGGAATTCTCGCCCCGGCTGTTTCCAGCCGCGAAGGTTTCTGAAAGAGTTAGCCCACGATAACATAAGGAGGAACGACAAATGGCAGCGGATCGTAAAACCGCGATCGTCACCGGTGCGGCGAGCGGGATTGGACGCTCGATGGCTCTGGGGCTGGCGCGCAGCGGTATCAACGTTATGGCGGTCGACCGCAATGCGTCGGCGCTCGCCCAGGTCGAACAGAGCGCGGCAGGCTTCCCCGGTGCATTCCACGGGTTCGCCGCCGATCTCGCGCAACAGGAATCGTTCGACGCCATCGTCGCCGCCACGCTCGCCAAATTCGGCGCGATCGACATCCTGGTGAACAACGCCGGGATCGGTCAGGCGGCGGTGAAGCCGGACGCGCGCAACAACCCGATCCGCTTTTGGGAGATCACCCCAGAGCTTTGGAGCAGGTTTCTCGCGGTCAATGCAACCGCCCCGATCATGATGGCGCGCGCCGTGCTGCCGCACATGCTGAAGGCGAACAAGGGACGGGTCATTACCGTCACCACCAGTCTCGGAACGATGGTACGCGAGGGGTATTTGCTGTACGGCTCCTCCAAGGCGGCGGCGGAGTCCTCCATGGCGGTGCTGGCCGCCGATCTGGTCGGCACCGGCGTCACTGCCAATGTGCTGGTCCCCGGCGGGGTCACCAACACGGCGTTGGTCGGCGAGAATGCCGGCGATCCCGCGAAGATGTTGCAGCCCGATATCATGGTGCCGCCGTTGCTGTGGCTGGTGTCGGATTCCGCCGATTCCGTCAGCGCGCGCCGGTTCATCGCGGCGGACTGGGATACCTCGTTGCCGGACGCTCAGGCCGCCGAAAAGGCAGGCGCGCCGATCGCCTGGCTCGGGATCGCGCGGATGCCGATCGAGCCGAAGTAGTTACGGTGGGCCGGCGGGCTCGGCAGGGTCGCGCCTGCCGGCCCTCCGCCCTGACGGGCGTTACTCCGTTCGGCTGGCCCGCGGGGACACAGCCAATCCCAGAAACACCAGAATGGCCTGGTTCAGCCGCAGCATATCGGCGTCGTCCAATTGGCCAATCCGCGTTCCGAGTTTGGCTTTCGGGACGGTGGTGATCTTGTCCACCATCAAACGGCAGCCGGTGCGCAGACCGTTCCGGTGGTTCGGCGCGACGGGCAATCGGAACAGCGGGGCATCTGGCAAGGCTGCGGATACCCGTCCTACCCGTCCGCCACCCGTTCCACCGGCGGGTAGCGGCGAAGCACCCGCAGCATCAGGAAAATCGACGGCAACGTCGCCACGACGCACAGCGAGTAGTACATCGGCCACCCCACCGCCTCGGCCAGGAACCCGGTCAGCCCCCCCACGGTGCGCAACGCGATCGCAGCGACAGACGACAGCAGCGCATATTGCGTCGCCGTGAACGCGACCGAGCACAACCCGGACAGGTAGGCAATGAAGGCCGCGTTGGCCAGGCCGCCGACAAACGCCTCCAGGAACACAGTGAAGTACAGCACATGCACCTGACCGTGAGAGAACGCGAGCACGACATACATCGACACCGCCGTGCTCTGCACGCAGCCGGTCAGCAACAGGGCGCGCCCGACGCCAAGACGCGCCACCAGCCAGCCGCCGACCGCGGTCCCGGCCAGCACCGCTGCCAAAGATGGCAGGAAATTCGCCACCGCGATGGCGTTCTTGTCGAAACCCAGCGACCGATAGAACGGCGCGCTCATGACCCCGGCCATGGCCTCGTCCAGTTTGAACACGGCGACGAAGGCCAGGATGGTGATCGCGCCGGGCCGGGTCAGGAATTCCCGCAGCGGATCGACCACGGCATGGCGGACCCGGGTCACCAATCGCTCAGGCCGGGTCTCGACCTGCGTGTCCCGTGCCACATCGGGCTCGCGGGCCAGCAGGGTGACCAGCGGACTGAGCGCCAACAGCAGGGCCACGCCCAGCAACGCCGCATGCCAGCCGACCAGATCGGCGGCTTTGATCGCCCCTGCTCCGGAGATCAGCAACGCGGCCCGATAGCCCCAGACATAGACGGCCATGGCCGCGCCCTGCAGCTTGGGCGGGAACACCTCGATCCGCCACGCATCGACCGCGATGTCCTGGCTGGCGGACAGGAACGCGACCAAAGCCGCGGCAGCGATGGCGGCGGCGGGCGCCGCTGACGGGTCGGACAACGCCAGCATCAACGCGGACAGCGCCAGCAGCGGCTGGATCGTCATCAGCCAGCCTCGCCGCTGCCCCAGCCAACGCAGCGGTCCGGGCGGACGGGCCTGGTCCAACACCGGCGCCCACAGGAATTTCAACGAGTAGGCGAGGCCGATATTCGCCGTCAGCCCGATCATTGCCAGGGAGACACCGCCCTCCGACAGCCACAATTGGAAGGTGAAACCGGATAGCGGCAACGGCAGCCCGGCCATGAAGCCGAAAACCGCCATGGTCCAAAGTCGCCTGTCACGCAGCATGGGGGCTGACCGGAGCGCCGATCACCCGGGCAGGTCGGCGTCGCCGCGACCAAGCGGGCGCTGCATGGAAACCACATCGATCCAGCGGCCGAACTTCACCCCGACCGCGCGCAACGTGCCGACCATGTGGAACCCGAGGCTGGCATGCACGCCGATCGACCCGACATTCTCGGAATCGCCGATAACCGCGATCATCTGTCGCATGCCCGCGTTGGTCGCATCCTCGATCAGACGCGCAACAAGCGCCTTGCCCACCCCCTGACCGCGCACGTTCTCTCGGACGTAGATGCTGTCCTCGACGCAATAGCGATAGGCGGAGCGGTCGCGAAATTGCGCGTAATAGGCGTAACCCAGAACGCCGGTATCGTCGGTGGCGACCAACCAGCTCCAACCGTGACCGGTGACCTTCTGGAATTTTTCCAGCATCTCCTCGACCGACGGGGGCTGTTCGTCGAAGGTTCCGGCACCGTGCAGGACGTGATACGCGTAGATCGCCTGAACTTCCGGGATATCGGCTTCGGTCGCGGCGCGGATAAGCATGGTCATGGTTCCCGTAATCAGACTGCCAGACCCAGGACGGCGGCAACGTCGCAGGCGGTTTCAAGCAAAGCGCGATCATGCCCGTGGCCGGCGACCAGCGACAAGCCCACCGGCGCGCCTTTCACGGTGCCCGCGGGCAACGTGACCTCCGGCAGTCCGCAGAAACCGGCAATCGCCGTGATCCCGATCGTAGCCTGTCGAATGCGGTCCTGTTCCGCCAAACCCGCCGTCAGCAGCGGGGCAGGGCACGGGCTCGTCGGGAAAACCAGAATGGCGCCGCCCGCCAGCAATGGGCGCACCCGCGCTTGCAGCATCCGACGAAATGCCCGTCCCGGCGCGGCGATACCCGGTGTCGTGGCCTTGGCCGCCGCGAACCGTTCCCCGACTCCCGGGCCGAATTGCGGCTTCGTGGTATCCACCCATGCGCCGAGCGCCGCCCATGCTTCCTCGGCTTGTACGGTGCGGAAGTGATCGTAGACGCTGTCGACGCCTTCGGTCAGCAGGCGGACGGCGACCGAGCGGCCCCTGATCTGCTCCAACCGTTCCAACGCCGGGCGCAACGCTTCCGCGACTTCCGGTTGGGCGTTCACCCAGGCTTCCTCCACCCGCAGCATCGGGCCGCGCCCTCCCGGCCGATCGCCGGGCAGCAGCACGTCGCCGATGCCCGCCAGCAGCGACGCCGAACGCGTGAACCAACCGAATGTATCCAGGCTCGGCGCCAGCGGGCACGCCCCCGCCAGACTGATCGCCCCAAAGCTCGGCCTGATGCCAAACAGCCCGCAGTAACTGGCGGGAATGCGCACGGACCCGCCGGTGTCGGAGCCGATGGCGAAATCGACCAGTTCCGCGGCGACCGCGGCGGCCGACCCGCAACTCGATCCGCCGGGGAAGCGATCGGGTGCCCGCGGATTGATCGGCGTGCCGTGCCAGACATTCTCGCCCGTCAGCCCGTATGCGAGTTCGTGTGTCTTGGTTTTCCCGACCAAATGGGCACCGGCCTGCAACAGCGCGACGATCGGCGGCGCGGTGGCAACGGCGACGGGATGGGTGCGCGCCCAGTCGGGGTTGCCGAACGTCGTCACGCTGCCGACGACATCGTACAGGTCCTTGACCGCGAAGGTCAGGCCGGACAAACGCCCGGTGTCGAGCGGAGCGACCTCCAGCCGCGGGCCGGGAACGAATGCGTTGACCTTGTCGTCGATGTGCATGGCGTGACCGACCCCGAATTTTGACAATGAATAGCCGGAACGGCGCGCCGCCCCAAGCCCAGGAACGCGCGGTTCGCGGGGGCTTTGCGGAGGACGCAATCTCGAAATGCAGGATTTGTTGATTTTTGGAGGTGCAGTGCGGCATAATAGGGGGGTGACGACACTCACCGACATGCGGTCGATCGCCTCCGTGGCGATCCGGAGTTCGACCGCCGACTCTCGCCGTTACCGAGAGCAACATATAAACCCTGCGTGTTTCGACGCGGGGCGGGATAAACGGATTGATGTCGGACATGCCTCATAAAGGGTTCGCTCGTGGATATTTCTGACGGACACACCTCCGGGCCTGGTTGGCTTGGCCGACAGCCCTCGTCGCCGAGCGGCCAGTCCGATGCCGGTGGTGGCGGTAATGGGGAGCAGGCGGGCATGTCCAGCGGGGCGGAAAGCCCGCGCGCGGCGCCGATCCATCCCCGTGTCCTCGCGATGATGATGGCCGCGCGGTACTACGGGTTAGAGCTTGACCCGTTTGAGTTCCGGGGCACCCCCGGCGAAAAGAACCCGCTGGCGGCTGATCTGTCGAAGTGGGCCCAATCTGCCGGCTTGTGGTCGCGCGCGCTGCGGCTGCGCTGGCGCCACCTGATGCAATTCAGCAATACCGGCCCGGTGATCCTGCTGTTCACCGACGGCACCGCCGGTTTGCTTGTCGGCGCGAACGCCGAAGCCAAGGTCGTCGCCCTGCGCGACCCGCATGCCGGTGATGCCGAACCGCCGGTTTCCGTCGATGAGATGCGCCTGAAAGAGGTGTGGGCCGGCGAAGCGATCCTGCTGCGCGCCGAACGCGGTCAGGCCGAAGCCGATCCGCCGTTCACCCTGCGCTGGCTGTTCGGCATGATGATGATGGAGGGAAAATCCCTCCGCGACCTGTTCATCGCGTCCTTCGCGATCAGCTTCCTGACGATCCTGCCGCCGCTGCTCGTGATGTCGGTGGTCGATAAGGTCATCACCCACCACAGCTATTCGACGTTGTTCCTGATCAGCGTCATGCTCGGCATTCTCGTCCTGTATGAAACCCTGCTCGGGTTTGCCCGACGGCTGATCATGGTCGTCGTCGGTGTCCGAACCGACGCGAAGCTGAACCTGCACGTCTTCAACCGACTGATCCGCCTGCCGCTCGATTATTTCGAACGGCATCCGGCCGGTGAGACGATGTATAAGGTCACCCAGATCCATCAGGTTCGCCAGTTCATCACCGGCAAGCTGATGTCCACGTTGCTGGACCTGATCACGCTGGCCATCCTGATGCCGATCCTGTTCTGGCTCAGCCCGACCATGGCTTGGATCGTGCTGGTCTGCGCCACCGGCATCTTGCTGATCATCATGGCCTATCTGCGCCCGGTGCGCATGATGTACGGCAAGGTCATCAAGGCGGAAACCGACAAGCAGGCCGCGTTGGGTGAGACGATCTTCGGCATCAAGACCGTCAAGTCGCTCGCGCTCGAACCGCAGCGTAAGACCCTGTGGGACGAACGCGTCGCCGAAGCCGGGAAGTGGCGTTTGGCCCTGGGTCAGCTTTCCAACTGGCCGCAAACGCTGGTCACGCCGCTGGAACGCTTCATGTGGCTGGGTATCGTCATGATCGGCGCCTATCTGGCCCTGTCGGACGAAACCGGCATGCAGGTCGGCAGCCTGTTCGCGTTCATGATGCTCTCTCAGCGCGTCAGCCAACCGCTCGTCGGTCTGGCTCGCTTGATCGAGGAATGGGAAGAAGTCGGCGGCGCGATGGGGCAGGCGGCGGAAGTGCTGAACCGCCCGCTGGAAGTCGACGCGGCGTCCGGTGGTCTGCGACCCAAATTCGCCGGCGCGGTGACCTTTCAGGATGTCACCTTCGTGTATCCCGGCACCAAGTTGCCCGCGTTGGATCGCATCAGCTTCAGCATTCCCGCCGGGACGATGCTGGGTCTGGTCGGTCGGTCCGGGTCCGGTAAATCGACGGTCACGCGACTGTTGCAGGGCATCAACCGGGAATACTCCGGCTTCATCAAGATCGACGGCGCGGATTTGCGCGAAATCAACCTGCGCCATCTACGGTCCAGCTTCGGCGTCGTGTTGCAGGAAAACTTCCTGTTCCGCGGCTCTATCCGAGACAACATCCTGGCCAGCCGTCCCGGCCTGACGCTTGAAGACGCAATCCGCGCCGCCCGTCTGGCGGGGGCCGAGGAATTCATCGAGCGTATGCCGAACGGCTACGAGACATACATCGAAGAAGGCTCGCCGAACCTGTCCGGCGGTCAGCGCCAGCGTCTGGCCATCGCGCGCGCCGTCATCACCGATCCGCGCATCCTCATTCTCGATGAGGCCACCAGCGCGCTCGACCCGGAGAGTGAGGCGTTGGTGAACGCCAACCTGCTGCGGATCGCGCGTGGGCGAACCATGCTGATCGTGTCTCATCGCCTTTCGTCGCTGGTCGATTGCGATCAGATATTGGTTCTGGAACGGGGCAAGGTCGTGGACATCGGTCCGCACGACGTCTTACTCGAACGCTGCTCCGTCTATCGCCAACTCTGGACGCAGCAAAATCGTCATCTCGACAACCAAGGTGCCCGCCATGCCGCTCTCGCCCCGAACCTCCTCCAAGGCGACTAGCACAGCGATCACCGACCGGTCCGATCCGACCCTGCCGGTGATCCTGGAGTTCCAATCGCCGTCTACCGCCATCGTCAACGCCCAGATGCCCTGGGCCGGGCGCGGCATGAATCTGATCATCAGCAGCATGGTGATCGCGTGCTTCATCGCCATGGGGCTGATCGAGGTCGATAAGGTCGTCACAACCGCCGGACGCGTGGTGTCGTCGTCCCCCACCATCGTCGTGCAACCGCTGGATACCGGCATCGTCCGCTCGATCGACGTCAAGGAAGGCGACATCGTTCGCGCCGGGCAGGTCCTTGCGCGCCTCGATCCCACCTTCGCCGCCGCCGACGTGGATGCCTTGGCGGCGCAGGTGAAAACCCTGACTGCCCAGGTCAAGCGCTTGCAGGCAGAGGCTGAAAACCGCCCCTTCACCTATACCGGCCTCGATCCATCGATGTCTCTGCAGGCGGCGATCTTCGCTCAACGCCAGTCGGAACACGCTTTCAAGGTCGAAAACTACAAGCAAAAGGCCGACAGCCTGTCGGTCGCCATCGCCCGCGCCCGGGCCGATGCGTCGAGCTATCGCAACCGCCTGACATACGCCCGTACGCTTGAGGACATGCGTAAGGAGCTGGAGCGGTTGAACGTCGGCAGCAAGCTGAACACGCTGGCGGCGATGGATACGCGGGTGGAAATGCAACGCAATCTCGAAGGCGCGGAGCAGACCATCCAATCCGTGCAGCGCGACCTTGCGGCCTTGATCGCGGAGCGCAACGGCTACGTGCAGTCCTGGCATGCGGACGTGTCGGAAAAATTGTCGGACGCGACGGGCAAACTGTCCGACGCGACGGAATCGTTGAACAAGGCGCAGCTGCGGCAGCGCCTGGTGGAGTTGCGCGCGGATCGCGACGCTACGGTGCTGACCGTCGGCAAGATGTCGGTCGGATCGGTTCTGTCCGCAGGTTCGCAGTTCATCACGTTGACGCCGCTCGATGCCCCGCTTGAGGTCGAGGTGAATATCCCCGGCAGCGAGAACGGCTACGTGAAGGTCGGGGATTCCGTCGCGATCAAGTTCGATACGCTTCCTTATTCCCAGTACGGCATGGCGCACGGCGTGGTGCGGACGATCAGCGCGGACAGCTTCACCTTGCAGGACGAGCAGCGGAATCCGACGGGTGCCGCGCCTCCCCCGCCGGGCATGAGCGCGAATGCGGTCTGGTACCGCGCCCGCGTGACGCTTGATCGGCTGGAACTGCACGATACCCCCGCGAACTTCCGGGTTTCCCCGGGTATGCCGACCACCGCCGATGTCCTTGTCGGCAAGCGTAGCGTGCTGCGTTACCTGCTGGGTCGGGCTGTCCCATTGGCGACCGAAGGGTTGCGGGAACCATGATGCCTTCATGCACAGGAGCCTGATCGTATGAGGCTTGCCGATCGCGTCCTTGGGAGATTCGTTCCCACCGCCGCCCTGCGCCTGTCGACGCAGTTGGCGGAGCGCGGGGACACGCGCGGGGCCTTCACGGCCCTGACTCGTGCCGCACAGGCGGGAATCCCCGAGGCCGAGTATCGCATGGGCCGCGCCTATCTGGAGGGTGCCGGAGTACCGCCGAACCGTCCGCAGGGCGTGCGGTGGATGGAGAAGGCCGCGACCCAGGGCTATGTCGAGGCTCAGGCGCTGCTCGCGACCCTGTGTCTGCACGGCATGGCGGTGGGCCAGACGGACGCCGGCTTCAGCGCCGGTTTGTTCGGCGGCAATACGCCCGCCGAACCCGATTACGTCGCCGCCGCGAAGTGGGCGCGCCGCGCCGCGGAAGGCGGCTCCGCCGAAGGTCAGGCGGTGCTGGGGTATCTGCTGACCTCCGGGCCGGAAGACCTACGCAATCAGGACGAAGCCGACCAGTGGTACAAGCGTTCCGCCGCCGGCGGTTGCCCGCAGGGTCAGCTTGGCTACGCGCTGGTCCTGGCGCGCAATGCCCAGGCCCCCGACGTGCAGGTGGAGTTGGTCAGTAACCTTCGCCAGGCCGCCGAAAAGGGTTTGGCGACAGCGCTGTTTCTCTACGGCATGGTCCTTGATCGCGGCGTCGGAGCCGAACAGGATCGCGCCGCGGCGGCGCAGTGTTATCGACAGGCGGCTGAAAAAGGCCATCGTTCCGGTCAGGCGCGCTGGGGCTACGCGCTTATGGAAGGCGTCGGGGTCGAACGAAACGCCGTAGAAGGCGAATCCTGGTTACGCCGAGCAGCGCTGGCGGGCGATCCGGAGGCGGCGGCTTTGGTCGGGGATATCTATGCCAAGGGCGGTTCCCTGCCGCCGAATTACGCGGAAGCGGCGATGTGGTTCCAGCGCGCCGCCGCCGCCAATCATCGCGGGGCCGCGCGTGCCCTCGGCATGTTGCACCTCACCGGTGCCGGCGTCCCGCGCGATCAGGAAGAGGCTGCTCGCCTGTTCCGCCTATCGGCGGAAGGTGGCGATCGTCAGGCGCACGTGGACCTCGGCAATCTCCTCCTCAAGGGCCAGGGGGACGAGCAGGATTCGATCCGCACCCGCGAATGGTTCGAACAGGCCGCCGCCTCCGGCGATCTGATCGCGGCGTTTAACTTCGGCGTTTGCCTCGCGGAAGGCGTCGGGGTCGAACGCAACGACCGCAAAGCCGCCGAATGGCTGCGCCGAGCGGCCGATGGCGTCGTAAACGCGCAATACTGGTATGGCCGGATGCTGGTCGAAGGCCGAGGGGTAGAAGCAAACCCCGAGGAAGGCCGAACCTGGATCACCCGCGCCGCCGATGTCGGCATGATAGAGGCCGAAGTGATGTTGGCCGACATGATGCTCGGCGGGCGCGGCGGTTCCAAGGATCATCCCGCGGCATTGGTGTTGTTCCGCAAGGCCGCCGAACGCGGCCATGTCGGTGCCATGTTCGCCGTCGCCGCCATGCTCGGCGGTGGCCACGAAGTGCCGATGGACCGGCCGGAAGCGCAGATTTGGTTCCGCAACGCCGCTGAACGCGGACACCCGCATGCCCAAATGATGCTGGGCCGGTATTTGGCGCGCAATCTCGCCGGCGAACAGAATATCGAAGCCGCGCGCATCTGGCTCCAACGCGCCGCCGCGCAAGGCTTGCAGGATGCGAAGGCCGATCTGGCTGCGTTGCCCCCGCCCCCCGAGGAACAGCAACAGGCCGCCGGCGATTGAGTCGTGGCGTCTGAAACAGCGGAATCGCCGACGCAGGTTCTGAACCTGGCACGGGCCGCACAGGCCGCCGGGCAGGAAAGCCTCGCCGCTGGAGATCGCGTTGACGCCTTGCGCTGGCTGGACCGTGCGCACCGACTCCTGCCCAGCGATCCGAACATGGCGCTGTCGCTCGCGACGGCGCTGCTGGGCCACGACGACAACCGGTCGGCGATGTTGTTCGAGGCGGTCTTAAAACATTACACGCCGCGCGAAGCCTGGGCCGGACTGGCAACGGCACGCCTGCGCCTGGGGCAGGAAATGGACGCGGCGCAGGCACTGTCACAGGCTTTGCGCCGTCATGTGCCCGATTCCGGTTTCGCCTCCATCGCAACCACGATCGCACGGCAGACGGGCGCGCCGGGCTGGTGCGGCCTGACCGGCGAGGGTCAAGTGGTCACCGGCTTGGTCGACGATGCCCGCATCTCGTTACGACTCGACGGAAAGCCGCTCCGCTCCGTCGTTTTGCCAAAGCGCTGGCGTTCGGCCCTTGCGCTGGAGGTTCTAGCCGACGACGCCCCGTTTATCGGCAGTCCGATCGATATCCGAGCGATCACGCGCTGCGAAGGCTTTGTCGACTCGCGCGACGGCGGCTTGATCGGATGGGCGTGGCACCCCGCGGACCCCGCGCGGGACCCGACACTGACGGTTGAAACCGCCGAAGGACATGTGCTGCTTCGCCTGCAAGCCGCCGACCACGACGTCGTCATCCCCGACTGCGGCCCCTTGGCTCGGCCACGCGGTTTCGCGATCCCGGCCGAGACGCTGGTGCCGCATGCGGGACCCTTCCACGTCCGCGACGCCGGCGGACGCGACCTGATGGGCAGTCCCATCGATCCGGGGATCGAAACGCGGTCGGCGGCCATGGCGGCATCGGGTATCGCCGCGATGTTTCCATCCGACGGGCCGGCGCGATCCGGCGCGGTTCAGATGATCGTGCCGGTTCTGAATGTCGATACCCCTCGCCCGAACCAACCGGTGGGGCTCGCCCCGCGTCCGCGCCCGATCGGCGTGGTGATCCCGGTGTACGGACGGTTGGACGCGCTGACGGTTTGCCTCGACAGCGTGTTCAAAACGGTCCCGCCGGAGACGCGAATTGTCGTGGTCGACGATGCCTCGCCCGACCCGGATCTGATACGGATGTTGGACGATCTGGCGCGCGCCGAACGGATTGTTCTGATCCGGCACGATCGTAATCTGGGCTTTCCGCATAGCGCGAACGACGGAATTCGGGCCTGCGTCGGACACGATGTTGTCCTGCTGAACAGCGACACAATTGTACCGCCTGGATGGCTGCAACGCCTTTGCGACGCGGCGCGCGCCGCGCCCGACATCGGGACGGTGACGCCGTTTTCCAACAACGCGAGCCTGCTCAGCGTCCCGTATCCCGCGGGCGAGAATCCAGTGCCGGACCAGGACGAAGCGGCGCGCCTCGATCGTCTGGCATCGAAGGCCAACGGGACGATCACGGTCGATCTGCCGGTTGGCGTCGGCTTTTGCCTCTATATCAGGGGCGACTGCCTCGATGCCGTCGGGCTTCTGCGGGCCGATCTGTTCGCACAGGGCTATGGGGAGGAGAACGACTTCTGCCTGCGCGCTCGGCATCTTGGCTGGCGTCATGTCGCGCTCCCGGGCCTCTACGTCGCCCATGACAGCGGGCTGTCGTTCGGCGCCATCGGGCGTCACCTGCGTGCGCGAAACGACGCCCTGCTGAACCGGCTGCATCCCGGCTATGCCGCCGCAATCGCCCGTTACGGTGCCGCCGATCCGTTGTTTACGGCGCGTCGCCGTCTGGATCGCGCGCGTTGGATCGCGGATCGGCGTCGCGGCGGCCGTTCGGCCGTTCTCGTCACGCACGCCGACGGCGGTGGGGTAGAACAGCGAGTCAAGGCGTCGGCATCGGCGCATGAACAAGCGGGGCGGCGCGCCATCGTTCTCCGCCCCGATATCATGCCCAGCGGACAGGACGCGATTGCGGTGGGCGACGGCGTGCGGGGCGGTTATCCCAATCTGCGCTTCGCGATGCCGGATGAACTCGGCGATTTGGTGACGCTTTTACGACAAGATCGGCCGGAACGGCTGGAAGCGCACCATTTTCTGGGAATTCATCCGGCTATTTACGCATTGGTAAGCAGATTAGGCATTCCCTATGACGTGCACGTGCACGACTTCGCTTGGTTCTGTCAGCGCGTCTCGTTAGTGGGGGCGTATGACAGATATTGCGGCGAACCCGATGTGCGGGGTTGTGAGGCATGTGTCGCCGATACCGGGCGTTTGACGAAGGAAACAATTGGCGTGCAGGCGATGCTGGACCGTTCCGCCGGGTTTTTGCGGTCTGCCGATCGTGTCGTCGCGCCGACGATGGACGCGGCGACCCGTATGCACCGCCATTTTCCCACCGTCCGCCCTGTCGTTGAGCCTCATGAAGATGACGCCGCCATCGCCGCACCGCCCGCGTCGCGTGCCCGCGATGGGCGATGTGTCGTCTGTGTCGTTGGCTCGATCGGCATCCACAAAGGCTACAACGTCCTGTTGGCCTGCGCGCGTGACGCCGCCGACCGTGACCTGCCGCTGGATTTCATCCTCGTCGGCACGTCCATCGACGATGAACGCCTGATGGACACCGGCCGGATATTCGTCACCGGTAGATACGAGGCCGATGAGGCGGTGTCCGTCATACGCCGGCAAAATGCCAGTCTGGCGCTGCTCCCGAGCATCTGGCCGGAAACCTGGTGCCTGGGCCTGTCCGAAATCTGGCGCGCCGGATTACGTGTTGCCGCCTTCGATATGGGCGCCCCGGCGGAGCGTATCCGCAAGACCGAATGGGGACTGCTGTTACCCCTTGGTTTACCTCCGCGTTCGATGAATACAGCGTTATTGACGGCCGTTGGGCTGTCTGTACGCGCTCAAGTCTGACATAGAGACAGCCCAGTTGCAGTACCCGATCCAACCATCCCATCAGACCCAAGCTGAGAGTGAGACAAGCATAATGTCCGATGCCCCTCGTACGGTCGCCGACAACTCGATAGCCTCGACGAACGAGGAGCCGGAGGCCAATGCCGGCGTGCAGGGGCGGATCGCCGAACTGCGGGTTTCCGCCCACCTGATGCGTTTGGACACCGGTGTGTTTTGCGTGTTCCCGGTCCCCGGCAGCCCGCGCCCGGATGTCGCGACCGGCCTTCCAGGTGTGCGAATTACCCATGCGCCCGGGTCGATGCACCGGCCCGATACCGTGTCGATCGCCACCTTCCGTAACGACGGCTGGCTGGACGGCACCGCGGCGCTGATCCGCGTGGCGGAAGGCCCGGCCAGCATTCTCGTCACCATCTATCAGCATGCGCAGCACAGCGCCGACGCCGCGCCGAAACTCCAGGTCATGCAACTCAGCGCGGATGCCGCCGTCGCCGAACCGCCGGTCGAACCGACTCCGGCGGCGGAACCGGCCCTCCCCGCCGGGCCGGAGCCTGAAGTGATGGCGCATGTCCAACGCACCGGCGATATGGGCGGGCAAATCGGCGATTGGATCGGCGTCAAGGGAAGCCGGCTGTGGATCGAAGGCTTCGGCGTCTCCCCCCACAACGACCTCACACCCGACGACATCGAATACCAGGGCGTGCTTGGCCGCGGTTGGCTGTCGCCCTGGGTCGATGGCGGCAAATACTGCGGCAGCCGCGGCATGGCCCTGCCGCTATTGGGCCTGAAGGTCCGCCTGAAGGGAGAGGCCGCGAAGAATTTCGACTGCACCTACTCCGCCACCTTTATCGACGGCAGCGCCGTCGGCCCGATCCCCGCCGGCGAAGCTTGCGAGGCGGAGAGTCTGGCAGCGCTGGAGTCCTTCCAGATCGAAGTGCATCGCAGAACGCCGGGATCGGCGCCGGCGCGCAAGCCGGTGGCGCGCACCGCCAGGCCGAAAGCCCCCGCCCGTATCGTCCGACGCTGAACGCCGCCGCCGAACCGGAATTGCCGCGTTGAAATTCCTCTTTGTTCATCAAAACTTTCCGGGCCAGTTCCTGCATATCGTGCAGGAACTGGCGCGCTCCGGAGAGCATCAGATCGTCTTCATCACCGAACCGAACGACAACGTCATCCAAGGCGTGCAGAAGGTTCCATACCTGCGACCGGCGTTACCGCCGGTTGACTCCCACCCGGCGGCGCGGGAGTTGGAAGCAGCGGTCCGACGCGCGGAAGTCGTGGGTAACGCCGCGGCGACGCTGAAACACCTGGGCTTCAACCCCGACATCATCATCGGCCATCAGGGTTGGGGAGAAATGCTGAATCTCCGCGATCTCTGGCCGAAAACCCCGATTCTCGGCTACATGGAATTCTATTATCACCCCGATAGCTTCGACATCGGGTTCGATGCGGAATTCCCGGTCAATGAATCGGAATTCCCGCGCATTCGCGCGAAAAACGCGGTTAACCACATCGCGTTGAACCTGAACGCGCACGGTCAGACCCCGACCGATTATCAATTGTCGACCTATCCGGATTGGGCCAAGCCGCAGATCACGCTGCTGCGCGAAGGCGTCCACCTCGATGTGTGCAAACCCGACGCGGCCGCGCGCAAGGCCTCCTTCAAGGTCGGCGACATGACGATCCGGTCGACCGACAAACTGGTCACCTATGTTTCCCGCGATCTGGAACCGTATCGCGGGTTTCACTCCATGATGCGCACGTTGCCGGCGCTGCTGGCCAAACGGAAAGACATCAAGGTCGTCATGGTCGGCGGCGACGGCATCAGTTACGGCACCGCGCCTGCCGGCGGCGGCACCTGGCGAGAGGTGATGATGCGGGAGGTCGGCGATCGCATCGACCTCAAGCGCGTCGTGTTTCCCGGCAAGGTCCCTTACGAACTCTACCTACGACTTCTCAAACGCTCCGACGCGCATGTCTATCTGACCTATCCCTTCGTCCTGTCGTGGTCGTTGCGTGAAGCCTTGGCGACCGGGTGCGCGGTGATCGGCGGCGATTGCGCGCCCGTCCGCGAATTCATCACCCACGACGAAAACGGGCTGCTGGCGTCGTTCTTCGATTACCCGGCGCTGGCGGACACGATCGTCCGAGTGATCGAGGATCAGGCCCTGAACGCCCGCCTGCGCCTTGCCGCACGCAAATATGCCGAAGATAACCTGTCGATGGAGACCTATCTGGCGGAGTACAAAGCTCTGATCTCCAGACTAACCGGCACCCCGCTGACATCGTCGGCGACCCCATCTAAACCGAAGCGGGGCAAGGCACGGACCAAGGCGGTCGCGGACCGTTCGAAGGTGCAGGTTTAGTCGGGTTACCCGGGCTGGGTCAGACGAAACGGCGCGGCCGGATAAACCCCCAACACCCGCACTTCCGACGAGAAAAACGACAACTCCTCCAGCGCTCGGCGTAGCGCCGGCTGTTCCGGGTGCCCGTCCACGTCGCACAGGAACTGAGTCGCGGCGAACTGGCCGCCGACCATGTAGCTTTCCAGCTTGCTCATGTTCACCCCGTTGGTCGCGAACCCACCCAGGGCCTTGTACAACGCCGCCGGCACGTTTCGGACGCGAAAGACGAACGTCGTCATAAGGTTGGGCAATTTCGCATCGGGCGTCGTCGGGCGCTTCGCCATCACGTAAAACCGCGTGGTGTTATGCGCGGCGTCCTCGACATTGGCGCGCAGGATATCCAGCCCATAAATCTCCGCCGCCAGCGACGATGCGATCGCGGCCTCCTCCTTGCGACCCCATTCGGCGACCAGTTGCGCCGACCCGGCGGTATCCGCCTCGATAACCGGCGTCAGCGCAAGCTCGCGCAGGATGCGCCGCACCTGACCGAGCGCCACGGTATGCGAATGCGCCCGCTTGATGTCGCCGATCGCGGAACCCTTGATGCCGAGGAGACAATGCTCGACGCGCTGGAAGTGTTCGCCGATGACGAACAGACCCGACTCGGGAAGCAAATGGTGGATATCCGGCACCCGACCGGCGAGGCTGTTTTCGCACGGCAGCATCGCAAGTTCGGCCTGACCGTCCCGAACGGCGTCCATCGCGGTTTCGAAAGATTCGCAGGGCAGGGTTGTCATATTTGGATAGGCGGTGCGGCAGGCTAGGTCGGAATAGGCACCCAGGACTCCCTGGAATGCGATGCGGCCGGTCATTGATGGGCGCCTTTCGGGGTCAGCAGAACGCGCGCGCGTTCCAGATCGTGGGGGGTGTCGACGCCAAACAAGCCGGACTCAATGCGGGCGCAGGCGATTCGCATCCCGGCTTCCAGGGCGCGAAGCTGTTCCAGCGCTTCGCGCCGTTCCAGCAGGCTGGGCGGCAGCGTGACATAGCGGGCCAATGCGTCGCGCCGATAGGCGTAGATGCCGATGTGATGCCACAACGGGCCTTCCCCCCAGGGGACCGGCGCGCGTGAAAAATACAGCGCCGGCGCGACGGTTTCGCCATCCGCGAAGGCGCAGACGGCCTTAACGAAGGACGACGTATTGGCTTCCTCCTCCGACGCGATCGGCACCACGAGCGTGCCGATATCGATCCGCGGATCGGCAAGCGGCAGGATAACCGGGCGAAGCTGCTCCGGGTCCAGCGTCGGCACGTCGCCCTGGAGGTTGACGACGACATCGTGTTTGCCGTCGGGATCAAGCGCCATAAGCGCGGCGTGGACGCGATCGGAGCCGGATGGCAGGTCGGGATCGGTCAGCACGGCGATGCCGCCGGCGGCGCGCACCGCGTCCGCGATCTCCTGCTCACCACAGGCGACGGCGACGGGACCGATATCGGCTTCCCGCGCGCGATCCAGGACGTGCACGATCATCGGCTTGCCGTGAATATCGGCAAGCGGCTTGCCCGGCAGGCGGGTTGACGCCATCCGCGCCGGAATAAGGACGATTGGGTTCACGGAAGCTGTCGGTTCCTGTTCAAGGGGCGGGCAAGGTGGGTTGAAGCCACGGGATCGTTTCCGTATGGTGCGCCCAGCTTATGGATGCGTTCGGTCGCGTGCAACGGCGTGACCAGATGCCAATCATTCAGGATGTTACGCCGTATGGACAGTATGGAACTTAACAAGGGCATGGCCGCGGTGCTCATCGCGGGTATCGCCTTTTTCATGACCGGTTTCATTGGCGCGAACATCGTGCGTGTCGAGCCGTTGCATCACACGGCGATCGAAATCAAAGGCGCGGCGGACGATCACGGCGGCGGCAAGGACGCTGCCCCGGCGGCGCTGACCCCGATCGCTCCGCTGCTGGCCAAGGCCGACCCCGCGATGGGCGAATCGACGGCCAAGAAGCTCTGTGCGTCGTGTCACACCTTCGCCGAAGGTGGCAAGGCCGGCGTTGGCCCGAACCTCTACGGCGTTCTCGGCCAACCCCACGGTGCCGCCGCCGGCTTCAACTACTCCGCCGGGCTGAAGGGCAAATCCGGCCCCTGGACCTATGAAGCGCTGAACGCATGGCTCAATAAGCCCAGCGCCTATGCCCAGGGCACACGCATGGCGTTTGCCGGCATCAAAAGCGACCAGCAGCGCGCCGACGTGATCGTTTATCTGCGCAGCCTGGCGAAAAGCCCCGAACCCCTGCCGGCTCCCTGATCCCATGGAGAGCTGGGTCGCGGCGGCCGAGGCGGCCGCGGATGTCGCCGGCGCGGTCGCGCGTGAGTTCTTTCGCACCGGCGTCGCGGCGGACCTGAAGTCGGACAGCTCTCCGGTCACGATCGCCGACCGCACCGCCGAACGCGCGATGCGGGCCTTGCTGACGGCCCGCCTGCCGGAACACGGCATCATCGGCGAAGAATTCGGCGTCCTGCGCCCCGATGCCCGCTATCGCTGGGTGCTGGACCCGATCGACGGCACCCGCGCCTTCATTACCGGACGCGCGACCTTCGGGACGCTGATCGGGCTGATGGATGGGGATACACCGATCCTCGGCATCATAGACCAACCCATCACGCAAGAACGTTGGATCGGCGTCGTCGGCCAAAAAACCACCTTTCGCGGACCCTTGGGCGGCAAGCCCGGCTGCCGGCCGTGCCCGGCCCTGGCCCACGCCGAACTGTCCTGCACCTCTCCCGATATGCTCGATGCCGAGACGATGCCGCGCTGGAAACGCCTCGCCGCCGACGTGCGCCGCAACTCCTGGGGCGGGGACTGCTACGCCCATGGGCTGGTGGCCCTGGGCCATATCGACATCGTCGCCGAAGCCGACATGAAATTGTGGGACTGGGTGCCGTTGGTCCCGGTGATCGAGGGTGCCGGCGGGTGCGTGACCGACTGGACCGGCCGACCGCTGCGCGAAGGCGGCGACGGGCGTGTGTTGAGCGTCGGCGATCCGACGCTGCTGCCCGAAATTGTCGCCCGCCTGGCCTGATCGATCGTGCGATCCCTGACCGTGACGGCATGGGTGGGGGAATGGACGATGCGTCTCGGTGCGTTATGCCTCTGCCTGGGCCTTCTCGCGGTTTCGCCGGCCTTGGCCCAGACCACACGCTCCCACGCCATCACAATCCTCGGCAAACCGGCATTGCCGGCGGACTTCCCCCATTTTCCGTATGTCAATCCGGACGCGCCCAAGGGCGGTGACGTATCGTTGGCCGCCGTCGGCACATTCGACGGATTCAACCCGTTCATCCTGCGCGGCACCGCCGAAGGGCATGTCACCGCCCCTTGGGTGACGATGCCGGGCGGCTCCGGTTCCGGCTCCTCCGTCGGGCATGTGTGGGAAAGCCTGCTGACGTCGTCGGCCGATGAAATTTCCACCGGCTATGGCCATCTGGCCGCAATCGTCGAACGCCCGGCCGACGGCATGTGGATCGCCTTCGAAATCCGCCCCGAAGCCCGGTTTTCCGACGGCGCCCCGGTCACCGCCGAGGATGTCGCCTGGACTTTCCGCACTCTGCTCGAAAAAGGACGGCCGAATTTCCGTATTCAGTTCGCCGATGTGAAGGACGTGGTGGTGGAGGCACCCAATCGGGTCGTCTTCCACTTCAAGACCAACGAAAATCGCGAACTGCCCTTGATCGTCGGCGGCCTGCCCGTACTGCCGAAGCATTATTTCGCGAACCGGGATTTCGCCAAACCCTTGGCCGAAGCGCCGATCGGCTCCGGCCCGTATCGTGTCGCGGCGTTTGAACTGGGGCGCAGCGTTACCTATCAGCGCAACCCGAATTGGTGGGCGGCGAACCGCCCGACCGGACGCGGGACCAATAATTTCGACCGGGTACGATTTGAATATTTCCGCGATTCCACGGTCGCGATGGAGGCATTCAAGGCCGGTCAGGTCGATATGCGCAGCGAGAATATCGCCAAGAACTGGGCCACGGCCTACGATTTCCCGGCCGTGCGCGCCGGGCAGGTGGTCAGGAACGAAATCACGCATAAGCTGCCGACCGGCCTGCAGGGCTATGCGATGAACGCGCGCCGCCCGGTCTTCGCCGATCCGCTGGTGCGTCAGGCCATCGCCACGATGTTCGACTTCGAATGGGCCAATCGAAACCTGTTCTACGGCGCCTATTCCCGCACGCTGAGCTATTTCAGCAACAGCGACCTCGCCGCGTCCGGTGTGCCGCAAGGCGCGGAGTTGCGTTTTCTGGAGCAGTACCGCGCGCAACTGCCGCCCGCTTTGTTCACCTCGCCCTTCGCTCTGCCGATCACCGACGGCTCCGGCAATAACCGCGACCAATTGAAGCAAGCGCTCGATCTCCTGCGTCAGGCGGGCTGGCAGGTGAAAGACCGGAAGCTCGTGAATGCGTCCGGTCAGCCGCTCAGCTTCACCATTTTGCTGGACGAACCGTCGCTGGAACGGGTCGCCCTTCCCTACACCCAGAACCTTCAGAAACTCGGCGCGGACGTTCGTGTGCGCACCGTAGATCGGGCGCAGTATCAGCGGCTGACCGACGAATTCGATTTCGATATGATCATGATGATCTATCCGCAGGGCGACGTGCCGGGCAACGAACTGCGCGACTATTGGTCGTGCGAGGCCGCGAAGGCGCCGGGCAGTTCCAACGTATCCGGCATCTGCGACCCGGCGATCGACGCCGCGATCTCCGCGGCGGTCACGGCGGGAAGTCGCGAACAACTGGCCGTCGCCACCAAGGCGTTGGATCGAATACTCCTCTGGCAGTGGTACGCAGTGCCGAATTGGACCAGCCTGACCTACCGCATCGCGCACTGGGATCGCTTCGGTCAACCCGGCATGGCCATACGAGAGGGCTTCAACTTCGATACCTGGTGGGTGGACCAGACGAAAGCCGCCGCCATCGACGCGGTTCGGCGGCGGTGACGCCGGCACCGGCGGTATGACAGGGTATTTGCTGCGTCGCCTGCTGCTCGTGATCCCCACATTGTTTGGGATCGTCGCCATCAACTTCGTCGTGATCCAGTTCGCGCCCGGCGGCCCGGTGGAACAGATGCTGGCGGACCTGCGCGGCAAAGGCGACTTGTCGTCGCGCCTGGGTTCGGCCGCGTCCGACCTGGGCAATGCCGGCAGTTACCGCGGCTCCCGCGGTCTGGACCCGGCGATCGTCGCCGACATCAAGGCCATGTTCGGCTTCGACAAACCGCCGTTGGAGCGGTTCACGGATATGATCCTGGGCTATCTGCGGTTCGATTTCGGGCGAAGCTTCTTCCGCGATCAAACCGTTATCGGGCTTATGATGCAGAAAATGCCCGTGTCGATCTCGCTGGGCCTGTGGTCGACACTGCTGGTTTACCTGATCTCGATCCCACTCGGGATCGTCAAGGCTGTCCGCAACGGTTCCCACTTCGATATCGCCACCAGCGCGATCGTCTTGATCGGCTATGCCGTGCCCGGCTTTTTGTTCGCCATCCTGTTGGTCGTCCTGTTCGCCGGCGGAAGCTTCCTGCAAATCTTTCCTTTGGCGGGAATGACCAGCGAGGGTGCCGCCACCTGGTCCTGGACGGCGCGCGCGCTGGATTACCTCTGGCACATGGTCCTGCCCACGCTCGCCATGGTGGTCGGCGGCTTCGCCGGGCTGACCATGCTGACCAAAAACTGCTTCATGGAAGAAATTGGCAAGCAATACACCGTGACGGCGCGCGCCAAGGGGGCAAGTGAAACGCGAGTCCTTTACGGCCACATGTTCCGCAATGCGATGCTGTTGATCGTCGCCGGATTTCCGCAGGCCTTCATCGGCATCCTCTTCACCTCTGCCCTGCTCGTGGAAATCATCTTCTCCCTCGACGGACTTGGTCTGCTGGGATTCCAGGCGGCCATTCAGCGCGACTACCCCGTGATGTTCGGAACTCTCTACATCTTCACCCTCCTCGGCTTGATCATGCAGATCGCCGGTGACCTCCTCTACACCGTCGTCGATCCGCGCATCGACTTCGAGTCGCGGGGATGACGCTGTCGCCGGTTTCCGCGCGACGCCTGGCGCTGTTCCGCGCCAATCGTCGCGGCTATTGGTCGCTGTGGCTCTTCCTCCTGCTGTTCGGCACATCTCTGTTCGCCGAATTCATCGCCAACGACCGGCCTTTGCTGATCCGCTTCGACGGCGCGTTCTTTGCCCCCGTCTTGCGGGACTACAGCGAGGATGCGTTCGGCCCCGAATTTCTGCCGACCGAGGCCGATTTCAGCGATCCCGTCCTGCTCAAGGCGATCGAGGCCAAGGGATGGATGCTCTGGCCGCCGCTGCGATACAGCTACGCGACCACCGTCAAGGACCTGCCGACGCCGTCGCCCGCGCCGCCGAGTTGGCGCAACCCGCTTGGGACGGATGATCAGGCGCGCGATGTTCTGGCGCGGGTGATCTACGGGTTCCGTCTTTCGGTGCTGTTCGGCTTTACGCTGACCGCCATTGCCTCGGTCGTCGGGATCGTGGCCGGCGCTGTGCAGGGCTATTACGGCGGGCTGACGGACTTGCTGTTCCAGCGCTTTATCGAAATCTGGAACGGCATGCCGGAACTCTATTTGCTGATCATTCTCGGCTCGATCGTGACACCGGGCTTCTGGGTGCTGTTGATCTTCCTGCTGCTGTTCCGTTGGATGAACCTGACCGGTGTCGTGCGGGCGGAGTTCCTGCGCAGTCGCAATCTGGACTATGTACGGGCCGCTCACGCGCTGGGTGTGTCCGACATCGTCATCATGTGGCGCCACATCCTGCCCAACGCCATGGTCGCGACCCTGACCTGGTTGCCGTTTATCCTGTCCGGCTCCGTCACGTTGCTGTCCACCCTCGATTTCCTCGGCTTCGGCCTGCCGCCCGGTTCCGCCTCCCTCGGCGAACTCGTCGCCCAGGCCAAAAACAATCTCCAGGCCCCATGGCTCGGCGTGACCGCGTTCCTGGTCCTGGGCGGGGTATTGACCCTGCTGATTTTCGTGGGCGAAGCCGTGCGCGACGCCTTCGACCCGCGCCAACTTCCATGAGCTTCGTCTCGGTCACTGACCTGTCGGTCGCATTCGGGGAGCGGCGCGTCGTCGAATCGGTGTCGTTTGGGATCGAACGTGGTGAGACCCTCGCTTTGGTCGGCGAGTCCGGTTCGGGCAAATCGCTGACCGCTTTGTCGCTTTTGCAGTTACTGCCGGCGGGCGGGCGCAATCCCGGTGGCGAAATTCTGCTGGATGGGCAGTCGATGATCGGTGCCGCGGTGGATACGCTGCACCGCGCGCGCGGCGGCATCGCGGGAATGATTTTTCAGGAGCCGATGACAAGCCTGAATCCGCTGCATCGGATCGGTAAGCAGGTGTCGGAAGCCATTACCCTGCACCGTCGCCTTCCCGCCGCGGCTTTGCGCGATCGCGTCGTCGGAGTCCTGGCGGAAGCCGGCTTCCCCGACGCCGCCGACCGGTTGGACGCGTTTCCGCATCAGTTGTCGGGTGGCCAGCGGCAACGGGTCATGATCGCCATGGCACTGGCGAACGACCCCCAACTCTTGATCGCCGACGAACCGACGACCGCGTTGGATGTCACGATCCAGGCGCAAATTCTGGCGCTGCTGAGCCGTTTGAAGCGCGATCGCGGCATGGCAATTCTGTTGATCACCCACGACCTGCGTATCGTGCGGCGTTTCGCCGATAAGGTCTGCGTCATGAAGGACGGCCGCATTGTAGAAGCCGGAGCGGTTGCCGAAGTCTTCGCCGCCCCATCGCATGCCTATACCCGCCTGCTGTTGGATGCCGAACCATCCGGCGGCCCGGTGCCGATCCCGACCATCGCGCCGCCGGTGTTGGAAATCGCCGACTTGCGGGTTCACTTCCCGGTGCGGCGCGGCCTGCTGCGGCGGGTAACCTCGGTGGTGAAAGCGGTCGACGGCGTATCCTTGACCGTGCGGGCCGGAGAGACGGTCGGCCTGGTCGGGGAATCAGGTTCCGGCAAGACCACCCTGGCCTTGGCCGCGCTGCGACTGGCGCACGCCACCGGTCGATTGCTGTTTGAAGGCGTCGACATCGCGCCGCTGAGCCGTTCCGCGATGCGCCCGCTGCGGGCGCGAATGCAAATCGTGTTTCAGGACCCGTTTGGCAGCCTGTCGCCGCGCCTGTCGGTGGGGGACATCGTCGCCGAAGGACTATCGGTTCATGCGCGCGACCTTTCGGCGGCCGACCGCTCGGCGCGCGTGGCGGCGGCCTTGGCGGAGGTCGGGTTGCCCGCGGGGTCGGCCGACCGATATCCGCACGAATTCAGTGGCGGACAGCGCCAACGCATCGCGATCGCCCGCGCCATCGTGCTGAAACCCCGGCTGATGGTGTTGGATGAGCCGACCAGCGCGCTCGATATGTCCGTGCAGGCGCAAATCGTCGATCTTCTGCGCGATCTGCAACAGCGCTACGGCATGGCGTATCTGTTCATCAGCCACGATCTGAAGGTGGTGCGCGCCCTGGCGCATCGGATCGTGGTGCTGCGGCACGGGCGCGTGGTGGAACAGGGCGCGGCAGCGCGTATTTTCGACAATGCTACGGAAAATTACACCAAGTCTTTAATGGCGGCGGCATTTTCTCTGTCTTCATCGGAACATGATGGCGCCGATGCCGCCGACCTGCCTAATGTGTGAGACGTTCAAAAAAATGGAGGACCAGTATGTCTTTACTGTCGAGACGCGGCATTCTGTTGGGTGCCGCCGCGGCCGCATTCGCGCCGAGGGTTAGCTGGGCACAGACGCCCGCGCCGTTCGTCCAGGCACCGCTGCCTTACGCGCCCGAAGCGAATGAGCCGCATATCGACGCGCAGACCATGCAAATCCATCACGGTCGGCATCACGCGGCCTATGTGACCAACCTGAACAACGCGCTGAAAGACCATCCGCAGATCGTCGCGATGGGTATCGTCGGGATGCTGGCGAAGCTGTCCGAACTACCGGACTCCGTGCGTACGGTCGTGCGCAACAACGGTGGCGGGCACGCCAATCACACCATGTTCTGGCAGATCATGGGCGGCAAGGGCGGCGCGCCCGGTGGCGATGTCGGTGCCGCGATCGATCGCGATTTCGGCTCCTTCGATAAGCTCAAGGAAAGCTTCAACCGCGCCGGCCTGACCCAGTTCGGCTCCGGCTGGGCGATGGTGACGGTTGATCGCGCCGGCAAACTGGCCATTGTTTCCCGCCCCAATCAGGACACGCCCTTGATGGACGGCGGCCGGGTATTGTTCGGCAACGACGTCTGGGAACACGCCTATTACCTGAAATACCAGAACCGGCGCGCCGACTATCTGACGGCGTGGTGGAATGTCGTGAACTGGGCGGAAGTCGCAAAACGCTACGACGCCGCCAAGGCCGGCACGCTGGAGGTTTAATCCGGCGCGCCGACCCGGCGTGTTGTTTACCAGGCTTCCTTGCCGTCTTTCGGCCGGGAAATCGCGGCTGCTGCCTTGGCGCGCTGTTCGGCTTCGTGCTTGTCGAACATCGCCTTGGCCGCGGTCGTGCGCTTTTCCGTCAGCAGGTCGCGGTTTTCCGTGCACCAGTCGAAGGATTCCACGCGCGGCCGATTGTCGCCGGAAAAATGCGGCATCACATAACGTTGGTACAACTCGTACGAACGCTTGGTTTCCTCGAAATCGGCCCAGTTATGGACCTGTTGCAGGAACACGCCGAAATCGCCCTGCTTGTCGTACAGACGCTGGATCATGGCGATCGCGTCGTCGGGCGTGCCGATGACGCCGAACTTGTTCTCGACGAACCATTCGGCAGCGTCCTGGCCTTGCGGCACGATGAAGCGAGGCTGGTTGTTGTTCAGGTAGTTCAGATACGGCTCAAACCCGTATTTCACATTCTTGAACGCCTGCTCCCGCGTTTCCGCGATGTGCATCGGCCCCACCAGACGCAGCCGCCTGGGATCCATCGTGCGACCATCTTCGGCGGCGACGTCGTTGGCGATTTTCCAGTTCGCCGCCAGCGCGTCGTAGCCGAACGGGTTGGTGGCCGCGACGCAGATCATGCTGGTGTCGTACTTGCCGGCCAGCCGTCCGCCCGACGGTGTCACCGCGCTGACCACCGCGACTTCGGGGTAAGGCTTCGTGTACGGCAGAATATGCGCGCGGGCGCCGACATAGTTGTACCAGTCGGTCTTCTCGGTGACGATCTCTCCCTTGAAGAACCGCAGGATCACGTCCAGCGCTTCCGCCATGCGATCGCGCTGGGTCTCGGGATCGATACCCATCATCAGCGCGTCCGACGCCAACAGCCCGGGACCGGCCCCGAACATCACGCGCCCGCGGGTGTGGTGGTCGAGCTGGATGATCCGGTTCGCCGTCATCAACGGATTGTGATACGGCAGCGAAATCACACCGGTGCCGAACTTGATCGATTTGGTGCGTTCGGCGGCAACCGCGATAAACAGCTCCGGCGAACTGATCAGTTCCCAGCCGGCCGAGTGATGTTCGCCGATCCATGCCTCGTGAAAGCCGAGCCGATCGAGCCATTGCATGAGTTCAAGGTCGCGATCGAGGCAGGCGGCCGGGTTCTCGTTCATCGGATGGAACGGCGGCAGGAATGCGCCGTGGCGTAGCGGGATACTGGGCATATGTGGTGTCCTCCTGCGCCCATGTTATCAGGGATCGCGGTGACGCAAACCCGCGTGGGCGCCTGTTACGCGGAGAAGACGCGTTCGGAGGAAGCGTTTGGCGTGAGAAGCAGTAATATGATATCTTGAAGGCGATGACGAGACGCTGTCTTCGTCCACGCCAGCGCAAGGAAAGGGTCGCGCAGCATGGAATCGCTCCCGCCTGTTGGCTTTTGGAGCTACGAGCGCACTGATGATGAGTTGTCTCGGGGCAACCTTTCTGCGCTGCGCCGCATCTTCCGCCGCGAATTGCAAATTCGCGTTGGTCGCACACCGTTAAAGATGCGCGAGTCAGTCGATCCAGAATTCGCCGACGGGTCGGTCGACTGGGAACGCCAGATAAGCGACGCTCTGGCCGAGTCGTCGTTCATGGTGGTCTTCATGACCCCGGCATACTTCCAGAGCGAATATCGCGCCCGGGAATTGCTTCAGTTCCACGCACGCGAACTGTCTCTGGGGCGGCAAGGTCTTATTTTTCCAATTCTCTACGTTGACATTGATCATATCAACCCAGCTGATCCTGGCGCTTGTGTTGAGCCTCGCGTTTGGGAAATTCTCATGCGCCGCCAAAATCTCGATCTGCGGGATGCGCGACTGAATGATCCGGAACGATCGCCGGAAATCTGGTCCAGAGTCGGGGACCTCGCCAGGGCGATTGTATCGTCTCTCCAACCGTCTGTTATTTCCTCGTACCTGGATAAAAATCTAAAATCTAAGCATTTCCGGGACATATTGACCCAAAGCCGAGTATTTTAATGTCGGCCGAACGAGCGTGCTGCGATGCCTTGGCGCGGGCTGAAGGCGATCGCTACCTTGCTCTCCAGGAAACCGTCGCGCTGGGACTTTTGGTCGCCCGCAAATGGGACCGAGCGACATCTGGAACGGACGGACGAACCCCACCCTCGGCCGACGAAGTCGCGCGCTACGACAGTTTTACCGATCGGGAAATCCAGGAATTTCGCGCCACCGCGTCCCGCGCAATTACGGAATATGCAGCGTCCCTGCCGCAGCAATCATGGTGGACGCCCGTCATTCAGGGCTGCGTCAGTGCGCTTTTCTACTCGTTGTTTTTGGCACTCATCGTCCTTATCGTTAAGCTATCCGGGTCCGACGTCATCACCGTCTTGCGCATGCTTGTCGGCTGAAGCAATCGACATGGGCGAATCGGTCGATCGTAAAGTCTGGACGATCGCCGCCGCCTGCACCTGCGGGCCGCTGATGTCGGGCCTCGATTCGACGATGGTCAACGTCTCCCTCGACGCCATCGGCCGAGACTTCGCCGTCCCCCTCGGCGTCATCCAATGGGTCACCAGCGGGTATCTGCTGGCGCTGGCCCTGGCTTTGCCACTCTGCGGCTGGCTCGTCGATCGTATCGGTGCTCGTCGAGTGTTCCTGGGATGCTTCGCGGGGTTCGTCCTGTGTTCGGCATTGTGCGGCCTGGCCGGTTCGGCTCAGGTGCTTATCGCGTGCCGGGTGTTGCAGGGAATCGCCGGCGGACTGCTTGCGCCAATGATGCAGATGATGATGGCGCGCCATGCGGGGCGGCATATGGCGCGGGTCATCGGCATCGCGGCGATGCCCGTCATGGTCGGCCAGATGTTCGGCCCCAGCCTGGGCGGATTGATCCTGACCTGGCTCGACTGGCACTACATCTTCCTGGTCAATGTGCCCGTGGGCCTGTTGGCGTTCGTCTACGCCTGGACCGTGCTGCCGGCGGATGAAGGGGCCAATCCGCGCCGACTCGACCTGATCGGATTCGCGATGATCTCCCCCGGTCTCGCGTTGCTGTTGCAGGGTATGGTGTCGCTGGCGCATGGCGACGCGGAGGCCCCTTACAGCCTGGCCGCCAGCGTCCTGCTGCTGGCCGGCTATGCGCGCCACGCGCTGCGCAAACCCGCGACCGCGCTGATCGACCTGCGCCTGTTTCGCGGGCGGACATTTCGGGCCGCGGCGGCCACGCAGTTTCTGTCGAACGCAATCAACTTCGGCGGCCAGCTTCTGATGCCGCTGTATTTTCTGAAAGTACGCGACCTGTCGCCCGGCATGACCGGCCTGCTGCTGGCACCGATGGGGCTCGGCGTGTTCTTCGCGCTGCCCATCATGGGACGGCTGAGCGAGCGGTTCGGCGCCCGCGCCATTTCGGGAACCGGGGCAATGCTGGCAATGCTCGGCACGCTGCCCTTTGCGTTGGCGGGGCCGGATACACCGGTGGCATGGCTGTCCCTGGCCTTGTTGCTGCGCGGCTTCGGCGGCGGGTCGATCACCATTCCGTCGGCCGCCGCCGCCTATGCGTCGGTCCCGCGGGAGGCATTGGGACACGCCGCGACGGCGATCAATATCTGTCAGCGCTTCGGCGGCCCGGCCGGAACGACGGGCCTCGCGATCTGTCTGCAATACGCGCTGAGCGGCACCGACATTCCGGCGACAGCCTATACGGCGACGTTCTGGGTCCTGGCGGGTTTGGCGGGGGCGGCGTTGATCGCGGCGTCGCAACTTCCCGGACGGTCCCCCAGGGTATGAGCGCGGGCATGATCTCGACGCCGACGCCAAGGCAAGCGTAAGCTCCGCTCCAAACCTGGAACCGGGAGCGTCCATTATGAGCGGAGAGAATTGTCTTGCGGGCCTGAAAATCCTCGACCTGACACAGTTTGAGGCTGGGCCGTCCTGCACCGAAGCCCTGGCCTGGATGGGGGCCGATGTGGTGAAGGTCGAAAATCCGGGTCTGGGCGATCCAGGCCGGTCATCCGGGCGCAGCAGCGCCGACAAGGATGCCAACTACTTCCTGCAATACAACTCCAACAAGCGGTCGGTCGCGATCAACCTCAAGGATCCGCGCGGCCTCGAACTCGTCAAGAACATGGCCAAACAGGCCGATGTGATGATCGAGAACTTCGCCCCCGGCGCGATCGAGCGGCTGGGGCTGAGCTACGATGTCGTCAAGGCGATCAATCCCGGCATCATCTTCTGCCAGATCAAGGGCTTCGGATCGGGCAGCCCCTTCGAAAAGGGCCTGGCCTTCGACATGATCGCGCAGGCCTGCGGCGGACTGATGTCGGTGACCGGCGAGGAAGACGGCCCGCCCTGCAAGCCCGGCGCGACGATCGGCGATACCGGAACCGGTATGATCATGGCCGTATCGATCCTGGGTGCCTATATCCGGCGCCTGCGCACCGGACAGGGGGAGCATCTGCAACTGGCGATGCAGGACTCCATCATGCACTACATTCGCAATGCGTTCACCTACATGGAACGCACCGAAGGCAAGCCCGCGCCTCGGGCGGGATCGAAGACCGTCGGCGGCGGTAACCCGCCGATCGGCGTCTACCCCTGCAAGGGCGGCGGGCCGAACGATTACGTCTATATCTACACATCCGCCGCGAATCCCGAGCATTGGACCCGCCTGTTGAAAGTCATGGGGCGCGAGGACCTGATCGGCGACGCGCGCTATGCCACGCCGGCGGCGCGGACCGAGCGTCGCGAGGAAGTGGACGCCATCGTTGCCGAATGGACCCGCACGCACGACAAGCATACCGCGATGCAACTGGTCAGCGGTGCGACGATCCCGTCGGGCGCGGTTCTCGATACGCGCGAACTCGCCGACGACAAGACGTTCGAGCAGCGCAAGATCCGCCAGACCATGAAGCACCCGGTCAACGGCGATTATGTCATGAGCGGTTGGCCCGTTCGCTTCGGCGGCGAACCGCCGGCCGTCGGTCCTGCCCCCTTGCTGGGCCAGCACAGCGGGATTGTCCTGGCGGATTGGCTGAAAATGGATTCCGCCGCGATCGGCGGTCTGAAAGCGGAAAAGGTGATCGTGGAATGACGCGTCAATTTTGCACGGTTCAGGACGAGGGCCGGATTCGGATCGTTACGCTGAACCGGCCGGAAGTGCTGAACGCCCTGCATGCCGATGCCAACGACGAGTTGGCCGAGGTATGGGACGAATTCGCCGCCCGGGACGATCTTTGGGTGGGGATCATAACGGGTGCGGGCGGCAGAGCATTCTCCGCCGGCAACGATTTGAAGGTGCAGGCGGCCGGTAAGCGCCGCCCCAACGGGCCGCGCGGCTTTGCCGGTATCTGCCACCGGTTCGACCTGTTCAAGCCGATGATTGCGGCTGTCAACGGCGTCGCGATGGGCGGCGGTTTTGAAACAGCGCTGGCCTGCGACATCATTATCGCCGCGGAAAATGCGACGTTCGCGCTGCCGGAGCCTCGCGTCGGCCTGATCGCCGGCGGCGGCGGCGTCCACCGCCTGCCGCGCACCATTCCGATCAAGCAGGCGATGGGGATGATCCTGACCGGACGCCGGGTGCCGGCAAAGGAAGGGTTCGAGCTTGGTTTCGTCACCGAACTCGTCCCGGAAGGGCAGGCTTTGGAAGCGGCCAGGCGTTGGGCCAACATGATCCTGGAATGCTCGCCCAAGGCGGTGCGCGCGTCGAAGCAGGCGTCGTACATGGGGCTGGACGAGCAGAAGCTGGAAACGGCGATGCGCACCGTCTATCCGGCGCAGCAGGAAAACATCGAAAGCCAGGACTATATCGAAGGGCCGAAGGCCTTCGCCGAGAAGCGGAAGCCGGACTGGAAAAACAAGTAGGCGAGGGGAGGGGCATCATGGCGGCAGACTTCGTTGCCGCGGTGCCCCTCGCGCCGAACCGGTTGGGTATGTTTCCCGTGGGCGCCGTGGCCGAACCCGACCGCGCCATGTTGGAAGCGGTGCTTTCCGCCACCCACGCGCGCATTGCGGACCAATGGGACGTTGGCCTCGCCCGAGGCGAGTTGTTCTGGGTGACACTGTGGCAAGCCGGTCAGCCAAACGGCTCGAAAGAGTTCCCAATTGATCGCGCGCTCGATCTTTGGGTGCGGAAGATCGTTGCCGCCTGTTATCCGAACGACGACGTCGTGCTGGACGGTTACGGTTTTACGGTTAATCCGGTCGCCTCCCGCGCCCAGGAATGGCACGTTGATTATCACAGACACTACTCCACCCTGTTCATCCCCATGACAACGCTGACGCCGGACAATGCGCTGCAATATGTTGCGATGTCGGATGCGATTCCCGACGATGTCTACGCCGGCGCGGCACGCAACCCGTCCGATATCGATTTCGATATGCTGCTGGCCGGATGCGCCGCTTGGGCCGGCGGAGCCAGTCGTTGCGAGTATTCGGTAGGACGTTGACGCCGACCGACGGTTGACGCCGGCGGCACAGCCGGATCATCTGATCATCTGTCACCGGAAAGGAACACAATGGGCATCCGCGTTCATAACCTGTACTGCGACGCCGATGGCGAGTCCCATTGGCGCGACATCCAAATCGATTGGGCGGAAGAGAATGAGGCCGGGAAGCTGTCGAAGCTGCAACCCGCTTTCGGCATCATATTCCGCCAAACCCAGGCCGAACACGACAGGCCCTGGCACCCCGCGCCGCGCCGCCAGTACATCATCAATCTGGACGCCGGCGTCGAACTGACCGCCAGTGACGGAGAGGCGCGCGCCATCGGCGCCGGAGAGGTCATTCTGGTGGAGGGCGTTTCGGGCAAGGGCCACCTGTCGAAGTCCATCAACAACCAGATGCGGCACTCCATCTTCATCCCGCTTGAACCGGAGAACTGATCCAATGCGTATTCATAACATTTATGTCGATGCCGCCGGCGAAACCCACTGGCGCGATGTCGAGGTCAAATGGACGTCGGAACGGAACGGCAGCAAATTGTCGGACCGCCTGCCCGCCACCGGCATCATCTTCCGCGAAACCGCGGGCGATTACGATCTGGACTGGCACCCCGCGCCGCGGCGCCAATACATCATCAACCTGGACGGCGGCGTGAAGATCACCGCCAGCGACGGCGAAGCCCGAGAGATCGGCGCCGGCGAAGTGATCCTGGTCGAAGACATCTCCGGCAAGGGCCACCTGTCGCAATCGATCGGCGGCAAGATGCGGCATTCGATTTTCGTTCCGGTCGAGTGATCGCGGCGATGTCGAACAAAGCCAATATTCTGCTCTGGACCGACAATCCCTCGCCCTTTGTCGCCGCGGTGGAGCAAGCGGGACTGATCGATCGCGTGTCGCTGGAGGTCCTTGCGCGCAAGGACATGCCCTCGGATGCGCAAATGGCGTCGACCGAGGCGATGCTCGCCTGGGGACCGGGGCCCGGGCTGTTGCCGCGCATGCCGAAACTGCGTTGGGCACAGGCCGTCACCGCGGGGGTCGAAGGGTGGCTGGCGCTGCCCGATCTGCCCCCCGGTCTGACTGTGACCTGCGCGCGCGGCACGCATCGGGAATCGATGCCGGAGAACATTCTGGGCGCTCTGTTCTATCTGTCCAAGCCGTACGCGGCGGCGGTCGAGGATCAGAAGGCCCATAAATGGACTCGGAAAGTGGGTATCCCGCTGAACGACAAAACGCTGGGCATCCTCGGTCTCGGCGCCATCGGTCAGGAGGTCGCTCGCTTGGCGCGCGCGATCGGTATGCGCGTGATCGGCACGCGGCGCGGCGGCGCACCGTTGCCCGATCTGGCGGAAGTCCTGCCGCCGGAGCGTACCAACGAAGTGCTGGCGCAGTCCGACTATGTCGTGGTCCTGCTGCCCGCGACGCCGGAGACCGAGAACTTCATCGACGCCGAACGGTTGTCGCACATGAAATCAGACGCCTGGTTGCTGAATTTCGGACGCGGCGCGTTGATCAAGGATGCCGATCTGATCCAGGCGGTGACGGGCAAACGCATTGGCGGGGCCATTCTGGACGTGTTTCGCCAGGAACCGCTGCCGCCGGAAGATCCGTTTTGGTCAACCGAGGGAATCGTCGTTCTGCCCCATATCGGCGGCGGCCATCCCCAGCGCGATCGCATCGTCGCGCGTCTGTTCGTGGATAATCTGACACGGTTCCTGAACGGTCAGCCGTTGCGAGAGGTCGTCGATCGCCAGTCAGGATACTGAGCGGTTCGGCAGGTCTCGCAACAACCCGACGACCGACGTGATTTGCCGGTCCAGGCTATAGCGTTGCCCGACCCAATCTCGATAAAGATTGGGTCGGGCATCCTGTATCAGCGCGACAGCCTGTTCCACGCTGGCGAACAGGCATTCCCCCGGCCACAGGCGTGCCGAACCGGGGAAGGCATGCACGACCGGAAATGCCCCCACCGCCATCGCTTCCCCGATGTTCAGCCCAAAGCTTTCATACATCGATGTGGACAGCAGAATGCCCTTGTCGCGATACCAATGGGGCATATCCGCCACGTGACCCTCGAAGGTGATGGAGCCCTGGAGTTCCAATGACTCCATGAGCGCGTGGACATAGCGGGTGGTGCGCGTATCGGTCCACGCGCCGGCCACATGCAGCGAATAGCGCCGGTCCCGCGACAGCAGAGTATGCGCGATCTGCAACATCAGCATCGGGTTCTTTTTCGGTTCCAGATGACCGACCCACGCGATCTTGAAGCGATCCGGTTCGGCGGCGGCGAACAGCGCCATATCGATACCGTTCGGAATGATGTCCGGCCGCGGCATCGATCGTGCCGACTTGAAGTTCGTGAGCAGCAGTTCTGTAATGTCCTCTCCGACGGTGATCAGGCGGGTTACGCTCGACCAGTCGACTCGTGCCGGGAAATCCGTCTGCATCGCTTCGATGGAATGCAACCGCATCACACACGGCTTGCCCGCGAGCAGGCCGGAATTCGTCACCCACACTGCATGATCCCAGCACCATTCCAGCCACACGATATCGGCCCACGCGATGGCTTCCGCCAAGCCGTCGTGGCCGCGCGCGGTCATGAAGCGTGTTTCGTACTCGGCGCGGAGTGCGGGCATCAGCGGTGCGAGGAAGCTCTCGCGCTCATTCTTGACGCGATCAAGCAGCAGCAGGCGGCTTGCCATGGTGTCAGGCGCTTGTCGGCAGGGTGTCGCGCGCGCCCCTGCGGTAAGCGTCGATCTGGCGCTTGGAGGGGATCGAGCTGCTGACTTCCCCGGCCTTGTCGCGGAATTCCATGATCACCAGCCCCGTGGACGGATCGAAGTTCAGGCTCGGGTTCATGGGCGACGGGCCGGAGGCCTGCTCTTTCGGTTTCGCGGGCGGCGCGGAGTCCGACGTACCGCGATCCCGCGCGATCTCTGGCCCGTGGCGAGCCGCGACCGTTCCTTGGATAGCCAAATCGATCGACATGGCGGAAGTACCATCGTTACGGTTACATCCCTCGCGGGATCGTCCCCGATATTGGCGGTAAGAGATTAATGAAAAGTAAATACCGTCAGTGTTTTGGTAATTTATTTTTCTCGCACCAGACGCGCCACGTATGTTTCAGCAGTACGCCCAGATGCAGCGCGAAGCGGGATGCATCGCACAGCGGGCTCCGTCGCACCTGCGCGCGCAAGCCCAGCCGCAGTTCCGTCAACGCCGCTATGTCGCCGGCCTTTTGCAGCGCGTTGCGAATATAGTCGTTGATGTCTGCGGAAACCCAATCGGAAAGCCCCACATTCGACAGATGGCTGGTCGAATGCCGAGCGGAAAAGCTTTCGCCGGCCAGGGCGATGGTGGGCACGCCCATCCATAGTGCCTCGCACGTCGTCAGACCGCCGGCATAGGGAAACGGGTCCAGCACGATGTCGATATCGTTATAGGCCGCCAGCAAATTGCGGTGCGCGGACGGGCCGCGCGTCTCGATGCGGTCGGGTGATACGCCGCATTCGGCAAAGTCGCTTCGAATCCGTTCGGCGGTTTCCATGTCGTTGAACTGATGCGTCTTCAGGATCAGCCGAGAGTCGGGCAGCGCCCGCATGATCTCGGCCCAGACACCGATCGCGACCGTCGTCACCTTTGCAAGATTGTTGAAGCAGCCGAACGTGATGAAGCCGTTGGTTTGCGCGGGCGGAGGGACGACATCCGGCGCATAGGCCGGCGGGCTGTAGCAGACATATCCGTCGGGCAGCCGCAGAAGCCGCTCCGAATAGCGGCTTTCCAGCGCCGGCGGGGTCTCCCACCGATCGGTCAGAAACCAATCCATCTCCGCCAGGCCGGAACTGTGGTTCTGCATGCCGACCCATTTGATCTGCACCGGCGCCAGGCGATGGGCGCAGGCCTGCATGCGGGCGGCGTCGCCATATCCCCCCAGGTCGATCAAAATGTCGACGTCACGTTCCCGTGCCGCCAGCGCAAGCCGTACATCGTCCAGCACCGAAATGTCCAACCAGTCGTCGGCGATCGACCGAAACCGCTTTTGAATGGCATCGTTCGCGAAGCCGTTGTCGCCGAGACAGACGATGTCGAAGTCATTCCGGTCCAGCGCCTCGAACGCCGCGACGGTCAGCCACCCGACGGGATGCGTTCTTAAGGTCGCGGACATAAGACCGATCGTCAGGCGCCGGTCGGGTTTCGGGGTATTGGCAAGCGCCGGCATCGCGGCGCGCGGCAAGCGAGCGCTGCAGGCACGTGCGGCTTGCAGTAACGTGTCGGCAGTCACGCCGAAGCAGTAGGGCAGGGCGTTGGATAAGCCGCGCCACGGCGTGGCGGCGTCCGGCGCGCGCGCCACGGCTTTCCAGGCCAGATTGGCGGCGTCTTCCTGCAAGCCCATGCACATGGTGGAGGTCACCAGATTGGCCGCGACGGCATTACGGTTTTCCGGCCTGTCCGCCAGGTCGATCAGCAGCCGACGCGCATCGGCATGTTTGTGCAGGCGGATCAGCACCGCCGCCCGATCGTTCCGCACCATGACATTGTCGGGATCGAGATCGGCCGCCTTCCGCAGCGCGCGATCCGCATCGGGCAATCGATTGGCGCGCGCCAGCAGTCCACCCAGAAACATGGCAGCGAGTGAGGAGTCCGGCGCCAGAGCCTCCGCCACCGTCAACGCATCGATGGCTTCCTCCCGGTGACCCAGGCGATCGAGAACAACCCCGCGCACGATCTGCATCACGGGATCAAGCGGGTTGTCGTCACAAGCAACGCTGGCTCGATCGAGCGCGTGCGGCAACTGTGCACAGGCCGCCGCGGCTTCAATGCCATGCAGGGCATACTGCAAGGTGTCCGGTGCCCGTTCCTGCGCTTCCTGAAAGGCCGCCATCGCCAGCGATGCTTCGTTGGTTTTCAACAAGGCGAGTCCCAGTTGATCCCAGTCGTCGGCGGTGGCACAGCGACGCAAAAGGTCGCTGATCGATATAGCCTCTTCGGCAAGGTCCACGCTCACCCGGGCCGACCGTCGGCGTGTGTCAGGGCAACGACATAGCCGGGCACCGCGATGGCCCCGTCATAACGAATGGTCGGTCGGGAGATGGATTCCACGCGCAACCCCGTGCGCCCGGCGATCTCTGTGATGTAAGTGTCCGAATGGGCATGCCTGCCGTGGAGCAGGCGTTTCCAGCCGTCCGTGTCGCTGCAATCCTCGACCAACAGCGCTTCGACCGAGAAGATGAACCAGCCGTCGCGCGCGAGGCATCGATTGACGGCCTCAAAGACCGGTTGCAGATCGCCGAGATAGCAAATCACGTCCGCCGCCAGAATGAAGTCGAAACGGCGGTCCTCTCGGTTCAGGTGCGACATCAGATCGTTCTGGTGCAACTCGCCGTACAGGGACTTGTGCCGGGCCTCCGCCAGCATGCCCGGCGACAGGTCGACGCCGACCAACGTGCGAATTTCCAGGTCCTGCACGCAGGCGCCCATCATGCCCGTCCCGCAGCCCAGATCGAGCACGGCGTCGATCGGTTGGCAGCGTCGCACGCGCGGGTGATGCCCCATCAGGGCGGCGATTGCTTCCGGCACCCGGTAGCCCAAGGACAACAGATGCGCGTCGAACCGGGGCGCATGATCGTCGAACAATTGGCGCAGGTAATCGAACGGTTTCCCGCCCGCGTCATTCATCGGCTTCGCCGCCGCCACAAGATGCCGAACATATGGATCGCTCGGCTCCAGTTGCAGGGCCGAGGTATAGGCAGCCTCGGCTTCCGCCTGTCGCCCCAGGTTCGACAAGGCATGACCCATCAGCCCGAAGATCGTGGAATCAGCCAAACCCGCGGCGCGCGCATCTTCCGCCAGCCGAACGGCGTGTTCGAACTTGCGGGTCTTCACGCACAGCAAAATCGCGGCGCCGCGCAGCACGGTGGCGGTCGGGTTCACCAAAAAGCCGGCTTCCAGTGTCGCCAGGGCGGCTTCCGGATATCCCGCCATTTCGCACGCGGCTGCCAGCGCTTCCCGCACAAGCACGTCCTCGGGACAGGCGAGCAGGGCTTCCGCCAGACAGGTCGCGGCATCGACCGGCCGCCCCAACTCGATCATGATCGCGCCGAGCAGCGCCTTGGCGCGGGGATCGAAACGATCCAGGATGACGGCTTCCGCCGCATCTCTCGCCGCCCCATCCAAATCCCCCAATCTCTGCCGTAAATCCGCTCGGCATTTCCGCAATCCCGGATGATCGGGCGTTTCGTGAATCGCTTCGTCCAGACCGCGCCGAGCCTCTTCGAGCGCACCGTCGCGGAGGGAGAGACGGGCCGACAATTGCGCGAGGTTTGCGTTCGGCTTGCTGATCCGACGCACGGCCGCCAGCAGCGGCCTTGCCGCGCGCAACTGGTTGGAGTCGATCAGTTGTTCGACCCGCGAGATCAGCGTTTCCGGGTCGAACGTCGCCTTGATAGCGTCCATGCGAAGGCTCCTGCACTCATCAAGCGGGTTCGGACAGGCCGTGGGCGATGTCTTCGTTGATCGAGATCAGGAAATCGAAATCGGGCGATTCCAGATCCATTTCATGCCGCACCCGGATACCGACGGAGATGATGGATGCGCGCAGAGCCAACGGCAGGCTGCTGTCGAAATCCTTCATCAGGTCGGTGACCGCCATCCACAGGCGCCGGTTATCCGCCAGGGCCTTGGTCCGCTGCAGCGGGCCGGCATCCTTGGCCTGGCGCAGTGCCCCGATCACGCGGCGGAAAACATCGGCTTCCTGCTGGCGTTGCGTGCGGTGGGCGGAAATGGCCTGGTACGATTTTGCAAATTGCGCGGAAGCTTGCATGGACGGGCGACTTTCACGTTAGGACGTTGGACTGACCGCGCGCTTACTTGAACAGGCTCAACAGCGTCTGCGGTGCCTGGTTGGCCAGCGACAGCGCCTGCGTGCCAAGCTGCTGGCGAATCTGCAGGGCCTGAAGCTGCGCGGATTCCTTGGCCAGATCGGCGTCGACCAAGGCGCCCAGGCCGGTGTTCAAGGCATCGATCTTGTCGTTGTTGTAGCTGATCTGGTTGTTGATGTAGTTCACCGAGGAGCCGACGGCGTTCAACGACTTGCCGATGAAGTTCTGCATGTTGATGAAGGTGCCGGAAGCCGTGATCAGCGCCGCGATCGTGGCGGCGGCGTCCATCTGCGTCGTCGTGAAGTTGATCGAGCCATACAGCGCCGAACCGCCATAGGTCGCGATGCCGTAAGACGATCCCGATTCATTGCGCGCGACGGCGACACGCTGAAAAGTGCCGTTGCTGCCGGTGATGTCGCCGATCAACGTTTTGCCGTTGTAGCTGGCGTCCTGAATGAAGGTCTGGACGTTGGCCAACAGCGATTTGTACTGGCTTTCGTAGTTCGTCCGGTCATTGCCCTGCACGTTTCCGTCAGACAGCTTCACCAGCACGTCGCGCATGCTCGACATGGTGTTGGAGATGTTGTTGAGGCTCGATTGCGTCGTGGACAGCAGGCCTTGCACGTTGCCAAGCTGCTGATTGGCGCTGGTCAGCGCCCCGACCGTGGATCGCACGGTCTGCGCGACGGCATAGGCCGCGCCGTCGTCGACCGCATCGGACACGCGAAAGCCGGTGGAAATCCGCTTCTGCGCGATCGCCATCGACTGGTTCGTGTGGTTGAGCGATTGAAGCGCGATCATCGCGCCTGTGTTGGTGTTGACTGAGTTCATAGACACCGTAGTCACCCCTATCTGCATGACATTGCACGTCCCGCAACCGGCGGACCCAGGGGCATCCTGTGTGAAAGAAGTAAAGTTCCGGTAAATATCGCGACGTAAAAATGCAGAGAGCGTTATTTTTTTCAGCATACAGTGGAATTCAACAGACGACGCCGTGTTTTTCTTGTCAGCTTCGGGATTTATCGATCAGTCGTCGGCGCAGCCGAGCCGAAAGATGGTCAATGGTTGCAACGGTGATGACGATCAGAATGATGATGAAGGCCACTTCGTCCCAGTATCGCACGCGAATGCGTTCGGCGATCTGCAAGCCGATACCGCCGGCGCCGACGACGCCCAGAATGGCCGCGCTGCGGGTGTTGCTCTCGAAAGTATAGAGCACCTGCGCCAACAGAACGGGCATCACCTGCGGCAACAAGCCGAACCGAATAACCATCAGGCGCGATCCGCCGCAGGCCTTGATCGCCTCTGCCTCACGCGGGTCCGCGTTTTCGATCGCCTCGGCGAAGAGTTTTGCGAACATCGCGATGTCGGCAACCGCGATGGCCAGCACGCCCGCCAGTGGCCCAAGGCCGACGGCGCGCACGAAGGCGAGCGCCCAGATCAACTGATCGACACCGCGAAACCCGTCGAACAGGCGGCGCACGGAAAAATGCGCCAGAGCGTTCACGACCACATTGCGCGCGCCAAGAAACCCGAGCGGAAGCGCGATCAGCGCCGCGACAAACGTCCCCAGGAATGCCATCGCGACGCTTTCGGCCAGGCCGTGCAGGATATCCAACCATTGCGCTCCGGGGTTCGGCGGAACCATCTGGCGCAGGATGACGAACAGCCCGGACAGCCCGCGACCGAACCGTGCGGGCGTGATGTCGAACCAAACACAGACGGCGATCAGCCATGCCAGCCCGAGGGCGGCCATCGCCCAGCGCAACAAGCGCTTGCGTGGGGAAGGGGCGAACACCTCCGGATGGCGCGCGCGCAGCCCCGCGTCGATCATGTGACGATTCCGATGGCGGATCGGCGCAGCCGTTCGGACAACAGGTCGATAAGGCTGACCGCGGCCACGATCAGCACGACGATCGCGCCGATCTCCTGGTAATAGTTAAAGCTGATGACGGTATAAAGCTCTTGCCCGATCCCGCCGGCGCCGACGAAGCCGATCACCGTCGCCCCGCGCACGTTGGATTCAAAGCGAAACAACACGTACGACAGAATGTTCGGCAGAATTTGCGGGACGATGGCGAAACGCACCGCCTCCGGCCAATTGGCGCCGGTCGCGACGACCGCGTCCCATTGTCGCATATCCGCGTTCTCCGCCGCCTCGGCAAAGAGTTTCCCCAGCGACCCCGTGGTGTGCAGCGCGATCGCCAGGATCCCCGCAAGCGGACCCACGCCGAAGGTCCAGACGAGAATCAGCGCGTAAACGATATCCGGCACAGAGCGCAGCATCTCCAGCGAGCGTCGGCAAATCCGGTAGACCCAGCGATTGGGCGCCAGGTTGGCCGCGGCTGGAAAGCAGAACAGCAAGGCGAGGCCCGAGCCGATCAGCGTGGCCAGCGCGGCCATCTGGCTGGTTTCGAACAACAGCCAAACCCACAGGTCAAACCGATACATCCAATAGGCGAGGGAGCCTTCGGTCTGCGTGCCCGCGAACAGAACGCCCGCCCGCAAATCCGGGACAAGCTTCGCCAAATAGATACCGACACGCGGGGCGCCCGCCAAAATGGTCGCGGGATCGGCTTCGGAAATGATCGCCGACACGATCAGCCCGACCAGCAGCAACGCACCCGCCAGACTGCCGGTTACGATCGCGTGTCGCCGACGTTCCCGCAGCGCCGCTTCGATATGGGCGCGGTCCGCCAACTAGCGACGCCGCCGTTGGGCCGCCTCCTGCTGAAGCATATCGATAAAGGGACGAAAATCCTCGTGCTTCACCGGCACCCAACCCTTGCCGCTGCCCATGTCGAACGAGCGGTAGATGTCCGGATGAGCGATGGGCAGGGCCAAATGAAAGGCCAACAGGTCCGCCTGGAACGCCGCCGGCGTGCCTTTGCGAACCGTCAGTGGTCCATTCAGGACCGGACGCGACTTCCAGATGATGCGCAGGTCTTTCATGTCGAGCATCTTCTTGTCGACCATCATCCGCAAAACGCCGCGCGAATAACCCGTCGCCGGATCGCCCAGCCCGGATGTCCAGGTCATGCCGCCGTCGTACTGCTTGTTCATCACTGCGACGACCGTCTGTTCGTGACCGCCCGCGAAGCCCGTGCGGCTGAAATACTTGTTCGGTTCCGGGTCGATGCCCATCTCGCGGAACTCCGAACGCGGGATCAGATAGCCCGATGCGCTGTTCGGATCGGCCCACGCGAGGGAGCGACCTTTCATGCCTTCCAACGACGTGATGCCGCTGTCGGCGCGCGTGTAGAGCACCGACACATACGACGTGCTGCCGTCCTGTTCCTGCGTGACGGCCAGCGGGACAACGTCGCCGCCGCTCTCCATCCACGCGGACGCATAGGCTGCGGGGCTCATATACGCGGTTTCCAACTGCTTCGCGGCAAAGGCCTGGATCACGCCCGCATAGTCCGCCGCCACCAGCAGTTTCACCGGAACCTGGAACGTCGCTTCCATCAGCTTTTTATAGCCGTCGACCCGCGCCAGCCGATCCGCGTCGTTTTCGCCGCCCAGCAGCCCCATGCGAATGACCGGAACCTGCTCCGCCCAGGCCCGCTTGCCCGGGACCGGCATCGTTTCGTTCGCCCCGGCGAAGCGCGGGAACCCGAGGGAGGCAAGGCCGAGCGCGGTGAGACGTCGCGAGATCATGTTCGTGCTCCTTTCGTCGCCATGATAGTTCGGCGACGCGTTCGTGCTAACACGATGCCCGGTGCATCAAAATGGGAGGACACCATGCTGTTCTATGATTCCGTCGGCCCGAACCCCAAAGTGGTTCGCATGTTCATGGCCGAACGCGGCATTACCGGCCTTGCGACAGAGACGATCGACCTGCGTGGCGGCGAAAATCGGCGGGAGCCGTTCCTGTCCAAGAACCCGGCCGGACAATGCCCCGCGCTGGCTTTGGACAATGGCGAAATCCTCGCCGAGATTACCGCGATCTGCGAATACCTTGATGAAGTCGGCCCCGCCGGTAAGACCCTGATCGGGTCCACGCCGGAAGAACGCGCGGAGACCCGTATGTGGACCCGTCGCGTCGATCTGAACATCGTCGAACCCATGGCCAACGGCTTCCGCTTCGCCGAAGGCATCAAGCTGTTCCAGAACCGGATTCGCTGCATCCCGCAGGCTTCCGACGATCTGAAGCTGACGGCGCAGGAAAGACTGACCTGGCTCGACGGGCTGATGGAAGGCAAGCAATTCATCGCCGGTGACCGGATCACCCTGGCCGATGTGCTGCTGTTCTGCTTCCTGGAATTCGGCGCCAACGTGAAGCAGCCGCTGAACCCCGAAAACAAAAACATCGCCGCCTGGTACGACCGCATGAAGGCCCGCCCCAGCGCCGCCGCTTAACGAAGGAGACCATCATGTTGCGCATTCACGGTTCCGCCAAATCCCGCGCCAGCCGCACGTTGTGGATGGCGAAAGAACTCGGCCTGACCTACGAGCACGTCGACCTGCTGCCGCGGTCGGCACTCACCAAGACGCCGGCCTATCTGGCATTGAACCCCAATGCCCGCGTGCCGACCATCGAGGATGACGGGCTGGTCCTGTACGAGTCGATGGCGATCAACCTGTACCTCGCGAAGAAGCACGGGAAGCTGTACCCGACGAACCCGCGCGACGAAGCGCTGACCCTGCAATGGAGCTTCTGGGAAACTGATCGCCTCGATCGGCAACTCGTGAACTACTCCAACCACAGCACCGGGTTGCCGGAGGCGGAGCGTAAACCGGCAATCGCCGAGGCCAACTGGGCCGAGATCGTGCCGGCGATGGATGTGCTGGAAGCCGCTCTCTCGAAAAGCCAATGGCTCGCTGGCGATGCGTTCTCGGTCGCCGACTTGAACGTTGCCGGCGCGCTGTATCGCGGCCTGTTCCTCGACCTCACCCGCTGGCCCTCCGTCGCCTCCTGGCTCGGCCGCTGCTGGGACCGCCCGGCCGCCAAGGAAGTCCGCGCGATGCGCGAATAGCGGTATCGCGAAACGTCCCCCCTCTCCCGCGGAAGCGGGAGAGGGACTCGCGTCAGCCCGGGTGGTTCAACTCGCCCGCGCGCACGCTGGCGATCGCATTGTTCAAAATGCCGATGATCGCCTCATCCGCCATGCTGCGCGCCAGCAGCGCGAGCGATCCGCCGAGAAGGGCGGAGGCGATGGCGAGTGACCCAATATTTTGTCCCACCATATACTCGATGGCCTTATCCACCACCGCGCCGGCGTGGCTCAGATCCGCCGGGGGCGGGGCATCGGGTGCCGCTTGCATGATCGTTCCTTTCGGTTAATTGGCCGCGACCGCTTCCGGTTCGGGGTTGGTTTGTTCGGCGGCCTGCAATGCCCACATATGGGCATACAGCTTGCCCGCCGCGAGTAGCTCCGCGTGGTTGCCCTGTTCGGCAACCTGACCGTCGCGCAGCACGATGATTTCGTCCGCGTCGACCACCGTCGACAGCCGATGCGCGATGATCAGCGTGGTGCGATCCCGCGCCACGGCGCGCAACGCGGTCTGAATATCCTGCTCGGTACCCGTATCCAGCGCGCTGGTTGCCTCGTCCAGGATCAGAATGCGCGGGTCTTTCAGGATGGTCCGGGCGATGGCAACACGCTGCTTTTCGCCGCCGGACAGTTTCAGGCCGCGCTCCCCCACCTTGGTTTCGTAACCTTCGGGCAGGCGCATCACGAAATCGTGCACCTGGGCGGCCTTGGCCGCGGCTTCGATCTCCGCCTGAGTCGCGCCGGGGCGTCCGTAGCCGATGTTGTAGCCGATGGTGTCGTTGAACAGCACCGTGTCCTGCGGCACCACGCCGATGGCGGCGCGCACGCTGTCCTGCGTGACGTCGCGCACGTCCTGCCCGTCGATCGTCACGCGCCCGCCGGTCACGTCATAGAACCGGAACAGCAGGCGGCTGATGGTCGATTTGCCCGCGCCGGTCGGCCCGACAATGGCCAACCGCCGCCCGGCCGGCACAACGAAATTGACGCCTTTCAGGATTGTCCGGTCAGGGCGATAGCCGAACCACACATCCTCAAACCGAACCTCCCCCGCCGATCCCTGCGACAAATGCGCGACCAAGGTCGGGGCATTCGGTTTGTCCGACACTTCCTGTTCGACACGCAGCAGCGAAAACATCTGCTCCATATCGACCAGCCCCTGCTTGATGGTCATGTAAACCATCCCGAGGAAGTTCAGCGGCTGATACAATTGGATCAGATAGGTGTTCACCAGGACGAACATGCCGATCGTCATCGTCCCGGCGGCCATGTCCTCCGCCGCCATCAGCATGATGACCGTCAGTCCGAACGCGATAATCGCCGCCTGACCCAGGTTCAGCGCGTTCAGCGAGACCTGCACCCGCACCGCCGCCCGCTCGTAGCGCGCCAGGGCACGGTCATAGCGGTCGGCCTCGTGGCCTTCATTGTTGAAATATTTGACGGTTTCGTAGTTCAACAGGCTGTCGAGCGCCTTGGTCGACGCATCGTTGTCGGTATCGTTCATCGTCCGGCGATAGCGCCCGCGCCGGCCCGCCAACAGAGTCGTAAAGGCGACATAGGCCAGGACCGCGACGCAGGTAACGACCGCGTAGCGCCAATCGAACAGCGTCCAGATGATGACGGTCACCATCACCAGTTCCAGCGCGGTCGGCACCACGTTGAACACGGCCAGGCGCAACACCGACTGCATGCCCTGCACGCCGCGATCGATCACCCGCGACATGCCGCCGGTCTGCCGGTCCATGTGGAACCGCAGGCTGACCGCGTGCAGATGCTTGAAGGTCCGCAGCGCCAGCAATCGCACCGCGCGCTGCTGTACCGAGGCGAACAACGCGTCGCGGATTTCGCCGAATCCGGCCCCGCCGACCCGCGCCGCGCCATACGCCAGGATCAACGCGAACGGCACCGTCAACAGCCCGGACTGACCGCCCGACGGGGCAAGGGTATCGACCATGCGGCCATACAGGATCGGTACATAGACCGTCGCGACCTTGGCCAGCAGCATGAAGACAATCGCGATAACGACACGGACCCGTGCCCCCGGATTGTTCCTGGGCCACAGATAGGGAGCCAGCGCCAACACCGTGGCGAAATTCGACCGTCCCTCCCGCGCGACAGGCGGAGCGCCGCCCGATTGCGTATCGGTTGGCGGGGTCGTTTGGGCACCTCTCATATGTCGCATGTCTCGCATGTGGCACAGGCCGGCGAGAAGTTAAAGGCTTGCGCTTCCGCCAATCTTTGCGCGAACGCGCGCGAGGCATTCTGCGCGGACGTCCGCGACGTTTCCATTGTATGCCCGTCTCGATGATCGCATAGAGGCGGCACAATGAATGAATCTGGATTTCTGCGCCATGTGCGCGCCTGCAACACCGCCCGCCTGCCCGGCGATCGGTACGCGTTCCATCTCGGCGGCCGCGTTGTGGGTTGGATCGCCCCCCCGGTGGCGGAGGCTTTGGCCGGCTTTCCGGACATGCGAGTCGAAGGCAAAACCGTAACGCTGTCCAACGCCGCGGCCCTGCCGTCCATCGCCAAAACCTTGGCGGAGAAAGGCCTCTACCGCTGGCGGCGGGAGGCCTTCGACGTTCGCGCCGAACCCGACGGGCCGGTGTTGAGCACAATCGACCGCGGCGCCATCCCGGCCTGGGGGATCGAGGCAACCGGCGTACACGTCAACGGCCTTGTCGACCGACCCAACGGTTTATGGCTCTGGATCGCTCGGCGGGCCGCCAACAAGACGCTGGACCCGGGCAAGCTGGATCACATCGTCGCCGGCGGCGTGCCTGCCGGTCTTTCCGTCGCGGAAACACTGGTCAAGGAGGCAGCGGAAGAAGCCGCCATACCCCGCGACATCGCGGTAACCGCCCGACCTGTATCCATCCTGTCCTACGCGATGGATCGCCCGGAAGGGCTGCGGCGCGATCGTCTGCACTGCTATGATCTGTACCTGCCGGACAGCTTCACACCCGTCGCCGCGGATGGTGAGGTCGAGTCCTTCGAACTATGGCCGGCCATGCGTGCCCTGGAAGCGGTTCGAGACACCGACAGCTTCAAGTTCAACGTCAATCTTGTGCTGATCGACTTCTTCATCCGCCGAGAGATGATCCGCGGGGCAGAGGCCGACAGTCTGCGAAAGGCGCTGCAACAAGGGGCATCCTGACCGGATACCCCCTTTCGCGGCCTAGCCTTGATTGTCGGGCGGCCCGTTGGCGATGGAAATCTCCCGCGCCTCCGGCTGATCGCCCATGCCCGGAGCCGATCGTACTTCGGCCTCTCCGACGTCATTGTTCTCGTCGTCGCTCTGCATGGTCCGACGCTGATTGCCGCCTTGACCGCCGCCCTGGCCTTGCGGAGCGTTTTGCTGATTCTGCTGAGTGGCCTGATTAATGGCGTTCAGAATCCGAAAATAATGTTCGGCGTGCTGGAAATACCCCTCGGCCATCACGCGATCGCCGCTGCTGGTCGCGTCTCGTCCCAGTTGCAGATATTTCTCGAACAACTGCTGAGCCGTACCGCGGACCCGAATGTCCGGACCATTGCTGTCGAAAACATGGTTGCGGTTAAGAGGAATATTGCCCGTGGAGTGATGCCTCGGACCGCCGCCACCGCCACCGCCGCCGCCACCACCGCCTCCGCCGCTGCCACCGGAACGATGGTTGCGGCCACGCATGCGCTTCATGTTCATACTTTTGCCGTTATGCTTTCCCGTTAGCGGCGACCTGGGGCGTAGGGACAACGCAAAACGCGGTTCCCGGGTACATCCCCCGATATGCCTCGATCCAATCGGCTATGGTTGTGGCCGGCACGGCACCCATGTCGGTGCGACAGTCATGGATAGCGCCGGCACGCCGAACGCGCAATGTTATGACGCGCTGAGCGGACACGTAAAGATAGTCCGTCCCATGGCGATCGCCAATGGTTTTTCATGCCTCGGCGCGCCGCAGCGCGATTGCCCGCGGAACCCCGGCCAGGTCGGCGCGCAAACCTGACGAAAATCCATGGGCGGCCGCGATCCGCCCGACATCGTCGTGCTGTCCGATCCCCAGTTCCAGGATCGCGACACCCGTCCGCGCCAACAACCGATCCAGCCCGGCGATGATGTCGCGATACGCGCGCAACCCATCCGCCCCGCCGTCCAACGCCGACAGCGGCTCGTATTCTCCGACCTCCGGCATCAATCCCGCGATATCGCGCGACGGGATATACGGCGGATTGCTCAAAACAAGGTCGAAACCCCCAAGCGGCGGCGTCAGCGCCGCATCCCAATTGCCGCACAAAAACATCGCCCGATCCGCCAGGCCCAATGCCCGCGCATTGCGCGCCGCCAGCGCGGTGGCATCGGGCGAGATATCGACGCCAAATCCGATCCCGCCCGGTCGTTCCCGCAGCATCGCCAGCAACAGGCACCCGGTGCCGGTGCCGAGGTCCAACACCAGCGGTGCTTCAACCAGACACGCCGCCAAGGCCGCCTCGATCAGCGTTTCCGAATCCGCCCGGGGAATCAGCGTCGCGGGTGAGACCTGAAAATCCAGGCTCCAGAATTCGCGCCGTTCGAGGATATAGGCCAACGGCTCATGCGCGACCCTACGCGCCAGCAGCCCTTCGAACCGAGGCGCTTCGGCCTCGGGATGCGCGATAATCCACGAAATATCCCGACCGGCGGCATGTGCCAGCAGCAATCTGGCCTCGATCCGAGGATGATCGATGTGGGCAATGGTAAGCTGCCGAACGCATGCGCGAACGGCCTCCGCGATCGTCACTCCTCCGCCGCCAACCGCGCGGCCTGATCTTCCGCCGTCAGGGCGTCGACGAAATCGTCGAGTTCCCCTTCCATGACCCGATCGATCTTGTAGAGCGTCAGCCCGATCCGATGATCGGACACTCGACCCTGCGGAAAATTATAGGTGCGGATTCGCTCACTGCGGTCGCCGGTCCCGACCTGCGACTTGCGATCCGCCGCGCGGGTTGCATCCAGTGAGGCGCGTTGCTGCTCATAAAGCCTGGAGCGCAGGATCTTCATCGCCTTGGCGCGGTTCTTGTGCTGGCTGCGTTCTTCCTGCATCGCGACCACGATGCCGGACGGCAAGTGCGTGATGCGCACGGCGCTGTCGGTCTTGTTCACATGCTGTCCGCCGGCGCCGGATGCGCGATACACGTCGATGCGCAGATCGCCGTCATTGATCTCCACATCCACTTCCTCGGCTTCCGGCAGCACCGCGACCGTGACCGTCGACGTATGAATCCGGCCTTGGCTTTCCGTCGCCGGAACCCGCTGCACCCGATGCACACCGGACTCGTATTTCAACCGAGCGAAAACGCCGCGCCCGGTAATTTCCGCGATGCCGTCCTTGAGACCGCCGAGTTCCGTATCGGCGTATTCCAGAATCTCAAACCGCCAGCCGCGGGTGGCGGCATACTTCTGATACATGCCGAACAGTTGGGACGCGAACAGCCCGGCCTCATCGCCGCCCGCCGCCGGGCGGATTTCGACGATGGCGGACCGTTCGTCCGCCGCGTCCTTTGGCAACAGCGCGATTCGCAACTCGTGTTGCAGCGCCGGAACCTGCTCTTTCAGGGTGCGCAGTTCCGCCTCGGCGAGGTCCTTCATCTCGGGATCGTCGAGCAGCGCTTCCGCCTCTTCCCGCGCCTTTTCGGATGCGCGCAGGTCGGCGATCCTTTCCACCACCGGCTCGATATCCGAAAGCTCGCGCGATGCCTTGACGTAGGCGTCGCCGGAAATACCCTCGGTCAACAACGCGCGCAGTTCCTCCGCGCGCGCCGTGATCCGGTCGAGTTTCAGAGAAAAGCTCATTGGAATCGCGCGGCAATATCGGCAAAAGCGACGGCTTCCTGGGTGCCGGTGGCCAGGTCCTTGACCTGTGCCGTTCCGGCCGCCAGATCGTCCTGCCCCAGGATCACGGCGGCACGCGCGCCGACCTTGTTGGCGCGTTCCATGCGACGCTTCAGGTTGCCGCGATAGGCCATTTCCGCGCGGATGCCCGCGGCGCGCAGCGATTGCAGGATGCCGATCGCAGCCGCTTCCGCAGCGTCGCCGATCGGCACGATCACTACCGGAGAGGGCACCGACGGCACTGCCTCCATCAGCATGCCCAGGCGTTCGATACCGGCCGCCCAGCCGACCGCCGGGGTCTGCGGTCCGCCCATTTCCGCCACCAGCCCGTCGTAACGCCCGCCCGCCATGACGGTGCCCTGGGCGCCGAGCTTGGTGGTGACGAATTCGAAGGCGGTGTGGCCGTAGTAGTCGAGGCCGCGGACGATGCGCGGGTTCTCCCGGAACGGCACGCCGAAATGCGCCAGATGATCGCGCAGCTTCCCATAGAATGTCGCCGCCGACTCGGTCAGATACGGTTCGATCGTCGGCGCGTCGGCGACAATGCGGCGATCCCCTTCGTCCTTGCTGTCGAGGATGCGCATCGGATTGCGGTCAAGCCGAGCGAGGCTGTCGCGGGAGAGTTTTGTTTGGTGTTCGGTGAAGTAGGCGACCAGCGCCGCCCGGTAGGCCTCTCGGCTTTCCTTGTCGCCCAGCGTATTGACCTCCAACACCGCGTCATCGGCGACGCCCAGCGCTTTCAGGATATCCCACCCGCAGGCGATCACTTCCGCGTCGGCCAGGGGTTCCGCCGGACCGATCAGTTCCAGCCCGATCTGGTGGAATTGCCGGTAGCGGCCTTTCTGCGGGCGTTCGTACCGGAACATCGGCCCGGCATAAAACACCTTCTGCGGCAAGCTCTGCGTCAGCCCATTCGTCACCAGTGCTCGGCATACACCCGCAGTCCCCTCGGGACGCAGTGTGATGGAATCGCCGCCGCGATCCTCGAAGCTGTACATTTCCTTCATCACGACGTCGGAGGTTTCCCCGAGCGTGCGGGAGAAGACGCGCGTGTCCTCGAAGATCGGAGTCGACCATTCGTCGAAACCATATGTCGAGGCGACCCTGCGGGCGGTATCCGCGACATGGGAGTAGCGGCGCTGGTCTTCGCCGATCAGGTCGTGCGTGCCGCGTGCGGGCTGGAGGTCGGTCACGATGGGTCCTTGGTATTTGACCATCGCATTATACAGCCCAGGCGGGGCCGGACGCTACTCGGTTGGATAACCCGCCTGTAATCGAACCGGCACGCGGCGGCGGTTATTCCGCCGCCAGCTTTTCCGCGTCCGCCGCGGCCTTCAGCGCCGCCGCCTTGGCTTCGACCATGCCGACGATGTGATCGACCATCGTGCCGCTGTCGATCGTGTGATCGGTCTTGCCGGCGGAATAGATCATGTGTCGCCCATTGCCGCCGCCGGTCAGGCCGATGTCGGTCATCAGCGCTTCGCCCGGGCCGTTCACCACGCAGCCGATGATCGACAGCGTCAGCGGAGTCTCGATATGCGCCAGCCGATCTTCCAGCGTGCGCACGGTCTCGATCACGTTGAAGCCCTGCCGCGCGCAGGACGGGCAGGAGATCACCTTCACCCCGCGATGGCGGATGCCCAGGGTCTTCAGCAGATCCCAGCCCACGCGCACTTCTTCTTCCGGCTCATCGGACAGCGATACCCGAACGGTGTCGCCAATCCCGGCCCACAGCAGGGAACCCAGCCCGACAGCGGATTTCACCGTGCCCATGCGACGCCCGCCGGCTTCGGTGATGCCGATGTGCAGTGGATGGTCGCAGACCTCCGCCAGCTGCTGATAGGCGGCGACGGCCAGGAACACGTCGGATGCCTTCACGCTGATCTTGAAGTCGTGAAAATCGTGTTGTTGCAGGATGTTGGCATGATACAGCGCGCTTTCCACCAACGCTTCGGGGTTCGGCTCGCCGTATTTTTCCAGCAGGTGCTTTTCCAGCGACCCGGCGTTGACGCCGATGCGCATGGAACAGCCATGATCGCGCGCGGCCTTGATGACTTCCCGCACCCGGTCGTCGCTGCCGATATTGCCCGGATTGATCCGCAGACACGCGGCACCGCTTTCCGCGGCTTCAATGGCTCGGCGGTAGTGGAAATGGATATCCGCGACGATCGGCACGTTGACCTCTCGCACGATGTCCTTCAGCGCCAACGCGCTTTCCCGATCCGGGCACGACACCCGCACGATATCCACCCCGGCCAGCTCCGCTCGTCTGATCTGGGCGATGGTGCCTTCCACGTCGGTGGTCAGCGTGTTCGTCATCGTCTGCACGGTAATCGGCGCACCGTCGCCAACGGGTACCTTGCCGACATAGACCCGGCGGGATTTACGCCGCAGAATCTCCTGATAGGGTCGATAGCTGCTCATGCTGGCATTCCTGGTACGCGGGCGAGGCCCGTTGATGACGTAAGACGCGCCGACACTACTGCGTTTGGCGCGCGGCAGCGACCGGCGTGGCGATCAGCTGTTGCAGTTTTCCATCCTTGATCTGATCCGGGTCAAGGATCAGGTCGCGACGGACGGAGCCGGAGCCACCCAGATTCGGGATCGCAACGCCGTCGAACACGACTTCCGTGCCGGCGGCGTTGCCGGTCGACAACAGCAGGTTCGGCTTCGCGGGCACTGGCCAGGTCTCCCCGGCTTTCATGACCCGGTTCAACAGCACCGCGCCGTTGCGTTCCTTGACCTGCATCCACGCTTCCGACGTCGCGCGCAGCATAAGCCGTGGCTGATCGAGTGCCGGTTGCGGCGCGGGCACAGCGATGGATGCCGGAGCAGCCTGCGGATTGACCGGTGCCGCGGCCGCGGAACTGGGCGAAACCGACATCGGCATCACCGGCGCCTGCGAGTCGGCGCGCTGCGCGCCGCCACTGCCCGCGGGTAGGGCCGGATTCTGAACGATCACGGCGGCGGCGGGCGGAATGGCCTGTTCGGCCAGCGGGGCAAGGCGCGACGGAATCGCGGTAACGGCCTCCGCCGGCAGGCGCCCTTCGCCCGACAGGCGATACCAGCCGACATAAACACCAATCGCCAGAACGATACCCAGAAGCGCCATGGCCCCGGCCGGAAGGCCGCGTTCCGGCATCGGAACCGGGAATTCAAGTTCGGTCCGCTCGGAAACCTCCGACGCTTCCAACCGGAAGCGGCGCACCATCTCATCCGGCGAAAGCCCCAGGGCGGCGGCATAGGTCCGGACATAGCCGATGGCATAGGCCGTCGCGGGCAACGCCGCGACGTCGCCGGCTTCCAATGCCCGCAGATATCCTAAACCAATCCGCAGTTCGGAAGCGGCGTCTTCTATCCGCCAGTCCAGACGCTCTCTGGCCGAACGCAATTCCGCCCCGGCTTGCGGAGCCACCGGTCCATCCGGCTCGGGTGTCGCCACAGGGCGACCAAAAATGAAATTCGTCCTGCGCTTTTGCAGCACGGCTGCCCCGTCTTCCGCGTCTGGTGGTGAATTGGCTGGCTTTTCCGAACCCGACACGCGAGTCCGGCGGCCGGCTTCTAAACCACAACTTTGTGTGATGCCAACGCCCCGTAGACTGCCTTCAAAACCAGTCGCAGTCGAATCCTGAATTCGGATATTGCCGAAACAAAATACAATTTTCACACTTGACGATGAACGCCGGCGATCACTCCCTCGATCACACTGGCAGCCCGCGCTCCCTGGCCCAGGTCGCGATCGGTTCGCGCAGACTGCCGGATGCCCCGACGCCGCGGCGGATAGCGCTCAGCACCGGACGGAAGCCCGCCAGATCGGTTTCGGCCAGCATCGCTTTCACCGGCAATACCCCGCTCGCCGACATCGAAAGCGACGAAAAACCCAGCCCGGTCAGCGCCAATGCCTCCAACGGGCGAGACGCGGCCTCCCCACAGATTGAAACCGGCACGCCCGCTTCCCGCGCCGCAATCAATAGCTGTTCAAGCAGATCGAATACCGGCTGAGAGAGTAAGTCATAGCGATCATACAACGACGGCGTGCCGCGATCGGCCGCGAACAGGAATTGCACCAGATCGTTCGAACCGACCGACAGAAAATCGACCTCTTTCAACAAGGCCGGCAACTGCCACATCAGCGCGGGCACTTCCAGCATCGTGCCGACCGACAACCGCTCCGGCGCCGGACGCACACGCCCGGCTTCCGCAAGCAGCAATGCCTTGGCCTGACGGAATTCCTGCACCGTCGCGACCATCGGGAACATGACCGACAGGCTGCGCCCGCCGGCGGCCAACAACAGCGCGCGCAACTGACGCCGTAGCAGGGCCGGCCGATCGAGCCCAATCCGCAGCGACCGCCAGCCCATCGCCGGATTCTCCTCGGTGCTGACGGTGCCCGGCAACAGCTTGTCCGCGCCCAAATCCAGCGTGCGGAACAGCACCGGCTTGTCATTGGCCGCGTCGAGCACGCGCGCATACGTCGCCGCCTGTTCGGCGACATCGGCGATCGCGCCGCGCGCCAGCATGCCGATCTCGGTGCGATACAGACCGATGCCGTCCGCCCCGGTGCGTTCAAGCTGCGCCAGTTCCAGCGCCAACCCAACGTTCAGCATCAGCTTGACGTGGATTCCGTCGGACGTGACCGATCGCTGGCCGCGCAGCGAGGAGTACCGCGCATACTGCGCCGTGCGCACATCCTGCGCGCGCAGATAGACCTGTCGCACCTCGGCTTCCGGACGCAGGATCAACTGCGCGTCGTCGCCGTCGAGGATCGCTTCGTCCCCGGGTTCGGCGGTATCCAACATGCCGCGCGTCGCGCCGATTGCGGGGATTCCCAGCGCGCGCGCCAGGATCGCGGCATGCCCGGAAGGGCTCGCTTCCTCGATCGCCACCCCGGCGATGCCGTCGGCGTGCCAGTCCAGCAATTCCGCCGGACCCAGGCGTCGGCATAACAGGATCGCGCCAGGCGGTACCGGCGGGCGCGGCGTGTCGCCGGTCAGCGTCGTCAGCAACCGACCGGCCAGGTCCTCGATATCCGCCAAACGCTCCCGCAGATAAGCATCGCCGATTCGCCGCATACGATCGTGCAGCTCGCCGCCGACCCGTTGCACCGCGGCTTCCGCCGTCAGGCCGGATCGGATCACGACCTCCACCCGCCGCAGCCATCCCGCGTCGGCCGCGACCAGCCGATACGCCTCCAGCACCTCCCGCGACGCGGATGCGTCGGTGGAGCGGCTGCTCATGGGAACGCCGGCGATCAATTCGTCCAGGCCGCGCTGCATCCGATCCGATGCCTCGTGCAGGCGCGCCAACTCCGCCTCTGGATCGTCGGCCAATACCCGGATGCCGGTATGCCGAGCGCCGTGGAGGACGACGGGGCCGATGGCGAGGCCGGTCATGAGGCTGGCGCCGGAAAATACGCGCGGGACGGTTCCGCCCAACCCTTCCGAGGAGCGATCCGCCGATCCGTTCGCGGGCAGCATTTCGGCCAGCAGCATCGCGACGGTTTCGAGTTCGTCGACTTCCTGTTCGGTGTAATGCCGGGGCAGGCGGTTCTGCACCGCCAACACGCCCAGCGTGCGTCCGGACCGGCGCACCGGCACCGACAGCATCGACGCGAAAGGTTCCTCGCCGGTCTCGGGCCGATAGGCGAAGGCCGGATGGTTCTGCGCATCCGGCAGGTTCATCACCGCCGCCGTGGCCGCGCACAGGCCGATGATCCCCTCGCCGACCCTCAGCCGCGTGTGCCCGACGGCATTCGCGTTCAATCCTTCGGTCGCGGCGAGTTCAAGGATGTCCCCCGAACGCCGCACGTAGACCGAGCATACTTCGGTCACCAGTTCGGCGGCGACGAGCATCACCAGTTCCGACAGCGGGGCAGCACCCTTGGCTCGGAGATCCCGTAGCCTGGCCAGCAGCCGCCGCGGCGTGCTCATCAGCCGCGTTGTACGAGTGCGTCGACGGCCTGCGCGACGAGTTCCTGAATAACGGCCGCCGTGGTCTGCTCACCGGTCACCATGCCGACCGATTGCCCGGCCATGACCGAACCGTTTTCCACGTCGCCGTCGATCACCGCTCTGCGCAGCGCGCCGGCCCAGAAGTGCTCGATCGCCAACTGCGCCGCTTCCTTGTCGAGTTCCCCCGATTGGAAACGGTCTCGCGTTTCCGCTTGGTGGCGCATGAAGCGCTTCGTGCCTTCGTTGACCAGACCGCGCACCGGGATCACCGGAAAACGCTCGTCGATCTGAACGGACGGCAAGGCGTCGCGCGCATTCGCGCGGTAGAAGGCCTTTTTGAAATTGGGATGGGCGATGGATTCGGTGGTGGCCGCGAAACGGCTGCCAAGCTGCGCGCCCGAGGCACCCATTTCCAGGTATGCCAGGATCGCGTCGCCGCGCCCCAACCCGCCCGCGACAAAGACCGGAACATCCCGGATATGCGGCAGGATTTCCTGTGCCAGCACGGTCAACGACACGGGGCCGATATGGCCCCCGGCCTCCGACCCCTCGATCACGATCGCGTCGGCGCCGGAGCGGATCAGCCGCTTCGCCAGCACCAGCGCCGGGGCAAAGGCGATCAGCTTCGCGCCGCCGTCCTTGACCGCGCGCACCGCGCTGCCGGGCGGGATGCCGCCGGCCAGCACGACGTGCCCGACCTTCGCCGCCAGACAGACCTGCACAAGGTCGTCGATCTGCGGATGCATGGTGATCAGATTGACGCCGAACGGTTTGGAGGTCAGCGCCTGCGTCGCGGCGATTTCCTTCTCCAGCAGCTCCGGCCCCATCGATCCGCAGGCCACCACGCCGAACCCGCCGGCGTTGGAGATCGCCGCGACCAGATGCCGCTCGCTGACCCAGCTCATCGCGCCGCCGAGAATGGCATACTCGCAGCCGAGGAACGCGGTGCCGCGCGACCAGAGCCGATCAAGCCGAGCGCGGGCCAGTTCGGGTGTCATCGGTTCAACTGGCATCGAGGCCATACGCGGTGTGAAGGGCGCGCACCGCAAGTTCGGTGTATTCCGCCGCGATCAGCACGCTGACCTTGATTTCGCTGGTGGAGATCACCTGAATGTTGATCGCCTTGTCCGCCAGGGCGCGGAACATCGTGTTGGCCACGCCCGCGTGGCTGCGCATGCCGACGCCGACGACGCTGATCTTGGCGACATCCGGGTCTTCCAGCAGTTCGGCATAGCCGATCTGGGACTGGGTCGCGGCCAGGGCTTCCCGCGCGCGGGGCAGATCGGCCTTGCCGACCGTGAACGTCATGTCCGTGGTGCCGTCGGCGGAAATATTCTGCACGATCATGTCGACATTGACGTTCTGCTCGTTCAGCGCGCCGAATATCGTGGCGGCGATCCCGGGGCGATCGGGCACGCGCCGCACCGTGATTTTCGCTTCGTCGCGGGAATAGGCAATGCCGGAAACGTTCTCTTTTTCCACGATCTCGTCCTCATCGACCACCATCGTACCCGGCAGGTCCTGAAAGCTGGACAGCACCTGCACACGCACGCGTTCGTTCATCGCCAGCTCGACGCTGCGGGTCTGCAACACCTTCGCGCCGACCGAAGCGAGTTCAAGCATCTCTTCATAGCTGATTTTATTCAGTTTGCGTGCTTTTGGCACGATCCGGGGATCGGTCGTGTAAACGCCGTCCACGTCGGTATAGATGTCGCAGCGATCCGCTTTCAGCGCCGCCGCCAGCGCGACCGCCGAGGTATCCGACCCGCCGCGCCCAAGCGTCGCGATCCGGTTTTCCGACGACACCCCTTGAAATCCGGCCACGACGGCGACCTGTCCGGCCTCCATCTGCCGGGTAACGGCCTCACCCTCGATCGACTGGATCCGCGCCTTGCCATAGGCGGTGTCGGTGCCGAGGGGAATTTGCCAGCCCTGCCAGGAGCGGGCTTCGATGCCGATGGTTTGCAGGGCGATCGCCAGCAAGCCGCTGGTCACCTGCTCTCCGGTGGCCACCACCGCGTCATACTCGCGCGCATCGTGCAGCGGCGACAGGTCGGAGCAGTATTTGACAAGCTGATTGGTCACGCCCGACATCGCGGAAACCACGACGGCGACCTGATTGCCGGCATCCACCTCGCGCTTTACGCGCTGGGCGACGTTGCGGATACGGTCAAGATCGGCGACGGACGTACCGCCGAATTTCATCACGATGCGTGCCATTGCAGGGTATCGGTTACCATTGAATGATGAGCAGGAAACGATGAGCGTGCACACATACTGGCGCTTGTCCGCAGGAGCAACCCAATGGGAACGACCATGAGGCATGCGACGGTGTCGCCGGAAGAAGTCGCGCGGTTCGATGCCCTGGCGTCGCGCTGGTGGGACGCCACCGGCCCGATGCGACCGCTCCACGCGATGAACCCGGCGCGCATCGGTTGGATCGAGGCCAACCTGCAACGGCGCGGCCTGCTCGCCACGCATCCTCGGGTGCTCGATATCGGCTGCGGCGCCGGTCTTGCCTCAGAGGCCCTGGCCCGTCTTGGTTGCGACGTGCTCGGCCTTGACGCCGCGGCCGAGGCGATCGCCGCCGCCCGCGCGCACGCCGCCGAACAGGACGTGCCCGTAGCCTATCGCGTCGGAACGGCGGAGGAACTGGTGGCGGAAGGGGTGCGTTTTCCGGTCGTCACCGCGCTGGAAGTGATAGAACATGTGCCCGATCCCGGACACTTCGTACGCCTGCTCGCCCAGTTGCTGGAACCGAACGGCATGTTGTTCCTGTCGACCTTGAACCGCACGCGGCGGTCTTACGCCGTCGCCAAGTTCGGCGCCGAATATGTCCTGCGCCTGCTGCCCGTCGGCACCCACGATTGGCGCAAATTCATCACGCCCGCCGAGTTGGGGACGATGACCCGTTCCGCCGGCTTAAGGGTTGCCGATGCCGTCGGACTGACCGCGAACCCCTTGACCGGGCAGTGGCGGACAGGCCGAGACCTGAGCATCAATTACATGATGCTGGCCGAGACCTGACCGCCATAGCGGATTTCATCTGATCAAACGGGGCCGGGCGGATTGGGAACCAGATTGTCCAGCCCGGTTACCTGATACATCATCCCGGCCGGCGCGGTCACCGCATAGCGCACGTCGCGACGCAGCGACGCGCCGAAGTCGCCGCGATAGATTTTGCCGCCCATATGCGCGAGGTTGGAGTTGGCATCGACGTAAATCTTGCCGCCCAACCGTTCCCACAACCGGCAGAAGCCATAGTCTTCCGACAGATAGCGGCGGGTTTCCGGGTCCACCATCACATCGAAAAAGCGATAGTAGAATTTCGGGTCGATCGACCCGATCATGTCCGGCGCGTAGCTCAGGTCCGGATAGGCCTCGATCATCTTCTCGAACACATGGCGCTTGATCAGCATGAAGCCGGTCGGCGCTTCCCGCACCGTCATGAACCCGTCCACGTCCACGTCCAGCCCGACATGCGGTTCCGATGCCTGACCGGAGTTCACGGTGTACCGGGTATAAAGCTGCTGGAAATCGGTCTGAGTCGTGCCGGCGGGCACGCCCTCGGCCGGCCAGTCCTCGCGCTTCAGCGGGTAGATGCCGGCGGCGATGTCATGATCGCTCAGCAGCAGGCGGAACAAGGATTCCGGCGAAAAGCCGATATCGGCGTCGATCCACATCAGATGAGTCCATTGCGGATCGGACAGGAACAGGGCCACCAGATGATTGCGTGCCCGCGTCACCAGGCTGTCGCCCGCCTGATACATGAAGTTGATCGGCATGCCCTCGTTCTGGCAGGCGACGATCAACTGAATGATGCTGGCGACATAGGTGAAGAAGAACGTGCCGTCGTGACTGGGCGTCATGACAAGCGGACGGAACGTGCGCAGTGCGGACCTGTCCAGCATGGGAACCTGTTTCCTTTCGAATCGGCGCGAAGCTAACCTTCGCCCGGATTCGTTGCAAATCGGCCCGTCAGGTTTCCGCGTAAGGGTTCTTGGTGCCCCGCAGTTGCAGCCGGATCGGCGTGCCCGGCAGGTCAAAGCTCTGCCGCAACCCGTTCACCAGATAGCGCTGATAGTCTTCCGGCAACTGCTCCGCCCGCGTGCCGAATACGAGAAAGGTGGGAGGCCGAGCCTTGGCCTGGGTGATGTAGCGGAGCTTGAGGCGGCGACCGCTGACCAGCGGGGCCTGATGGCGTTCCAACGCCTGTTCGAACCAACGATTCAACTCACCGGTCGGGATACGGCGGTTCCAGACGTCGTGCGCCTGCCGCACGGCCGGCAACAGACGATCGATCCCCTGACCGGTGATCGCCGACAGAGTCACTACCGGCAGACCCTTTAGCTGCGCGAGGCTTTCTTCCAGACGATCGCTGACGGCCTTGCGCGCGGCATTCCGATCCGGCACCGCATCCCACTTATTCAAAGCAATCACGCATGCTCGGCCTTCGCGCTCGACCAGGCGCGCGATCTGCAGGTCCTGATCGTGCAAGCCTTCGACGGCATCGACCGCGACGACGACGACCTCCGCCATTTTCAGCGCCTCGATCGCCGAACTGACGGACATTTTTTCCAACGGCGCTTCGATCCGGGCGCGACGGCGCAGACCGGCGGTATCGACCAGTTCGATCAGCCGACCGTCCGTATCGGTCAGCGTCACGGTGATGGAATCACGGGTCAGGCCGGGTTCCGGCCCGGTAAGCTGCCGATCCTCGCCGATCAGCCGGTTGAGCAGGGTCGATTTCCCCGCGTTCGGGCGCCCGACAATGGCCAGTTTCAGCGGGCGGTTCGGTTCCCCGTCCTCGTCCTCGGCTGCCGATTCGTCGGGGGGCAGCCGATCGGCGATCTCGGCCATCAGGTAGGAAATGCCTTCGCCATGTTCGGCGGAAATCGCCAAAGGCTCCCCAAGCCCCAGCGAATAGGCATCAAGGACGGAGTTTTCGGTGGAACGTCCTTCCGCCTTGTTGGCGACCAGCAGGACCTCTCGGCCCTGGCGTCGCAGCCATTGCGCGAAATGCTGATCGGCGGCGGTGATGCCGGTGCGGGCATCGACGACGAATACGACCAGATCGGCCAGTCCCACGGCGGTCGCGGCCCCGGCCGTCATGCGCGCGGCGAGCGTTTCCGGCGCGGATTCTTCCAGCCCGGCCGTGTCGATCAGTCGCACCTGGCGACCGCGCAGCATCGCCTCCGCCTCCTTGCGGTCACGGGTAACGCCGGGCGTGTCGGCGACCAACGCCGCGCGCTTACCGGCGAGGCGGTTGAACAGCGTGGACTTGCCCACATTGGGCCGTCCGGAAATAACGACGATAGGCAGCATGATCAGCGCCAGTACAGGGCCGTGGATGAAGGAAAGCGCTTAACGCAGCGCGGAGAGACGCCCGTCGTCGGTCACCACCAGCAGAGTCCGATCGACCACGATCGGCGCGATCGGCGCGGCGGCGCCCGATAGTCTCTGTCGGCCCAGTATCGCGCCGGTATAGGGGCTGATGGCAAGCGCTTCCTCGCTGCGGCCGGTCACAATCAACCGATCGCCGATCAGCACGGGGCCGAACCAGGTCATCGGGTCCTTGCGCTTGTCCGGATCTTCCCAGCGCGGCAGCGCGGTCAGCCACGCGACCTGCCCGTCGTCGGCGTTCAGCGCGGCCACTTCCTGATCCATCGAGATCAGAAAGATCCAGTCGCCGGCGGCCCAGATATTGTTGACGCCGGCGATCTGGCGTTCCCACAACCGTCGGCCGGTGGGCAGATCGATGGAAACGGTCAGGCCGCCCATGCCGATGGCGAACACCCGCCCGTTGCTGATGACCGGCGCGCCGCGGATCGACAGGAAGTCGGCCAGACCGGAACGGCCGCGCGATGCGCCCAGCCCGTCGGTCCAGACCACCGTGCCGGTGTCGGCGCGAATGGCGGCGAGTTCGCCGGACCCAAAGCCGGCGACAACCAGCCCGCGCGCATAGGCCGGTGCCGGCTGACCCAACATGGTCGCGTTCGCGGCGGCGGCGCGATAGGACCACAGCACATGACCGTCTGTGGTCGCGAATGCGGTCAGCCGATCGTTCAACGTGGTGATGAAGATGCGCCCGTCCGCGACGGTGGGTGCGCTGCGCGCCGGCGCGTCGAGCTTCGTGCGCCACTTCAGGGCACCGGTCTTCGCATCCAGGGCGACGAGATCGGTCAGCCCGTTCACCGCGAACAGCGTGCCGCCGTCGACGCAAAGCCCACCGCCGATATTGGTGCTGCGCGACTCGTCGTCGCGCGTCTCGTAGCGCCAGGCCCGACCGCCGCCGGCCAGATCGAAGGCGGCGACCATCGCCTCTGAATCCATCGTATAGACCAGACCGTCGGCAACGACCGGCTGCGCCAGGATCACCCGCCGGTAGCCGCCGCCATCGCCGATATTGCTGTTCCAGGCGGACGCCAGACGTTCACTCCCGGCCAGATGGCCCATGACATGGGCGGGATTGCCGCCGGCCTGCGGCCATGCCGCGTTCACCACGGGTTGCGGCAGCTTGATCTTGGGCGCGGTTTCGTCAATCGACAGGCCGCGCCGCGACGCCAGGATCGGTTCCCGCCGACCGGGCAAGGGCTGTTTGACTTCGCCGAACCAGCCGTCCCAAACGGAGCAGCCGCCCAACGCCAAGGGCGCCAGAAAGGCGGCGCGTCGCGAAAGCCGGCGCGTGCCGTCGATCGGGTCAGGCTTTGCAGTCATTATCGGCGACCCTTTGTCTTGATCAAATCGATCATCGGGATTGTCCATCGGGAGTTTTCCCTGGCGCTCAAAGCCGGCTGCCCAGCGCGCCGGCGCGCGCGCGCACGCCGTTCGGCGCCGTTGGATCGGCGGCCAACTGGCGCAAGGCCTCTTTCGCGGCGTCGGTCTTACCCTGGCGCAGATTCAGCATCGCGATCTGTTCCGTCGCCAGCGTGTGCCACGCGTTGTTCGGCGCCGCCAACGGACGCAACCGCGCTTCAAGAATCGCCGGATCGGCTTGATCGAGCTGACGGCTCGCCCAAAGCAGGCTGGCGAGATCGCGCAGCAGCGGATCGGCGGCGGTGTCGCCCGCGACCTGATCCCAAAGCTGCGTCGCGCCCTGGATGTCGCCGGCATCGGCCTTCAGCGACGCGGCGCGCAGCCTGGACAGAACCTGATACCCGGCCGGCGCGCCATTGCTGAGAGAATCGAACACCGTCGTCGCCACGCCGCGACCCGCCTGGTTCGCGGTCGCCTCGGCGTTCAGCATCCCCGTGACATAGGCGGTCGCGGCCTGCATGTCCTGACGCGCGCGGTTCCATTCCCACGCCTGCCATCCGCCGGTCGCCGCAATCACGGCCACGCATGCGCCGACCAGCAACCCGCCATAGCGCTTCAGCAGCGCCTGGGTGCGTTCGGCACGAAGATCCTCATCGACTTCGTCGAAAATATCGACCACGTGGTTCTCTGCTTTCGCTCTGAAGGCGATCACGCCCAATATCGGACGCCCAGTATGGGCGGCGGACCATAGCGGCGGCGGGCCGCGTCGGCAAACGGCATCTCCATCCATCGCCGTTCGAAGGGAGCACAGGCACCGTGACGACACTCCACGACCGGCCGTTGCGGCGGCCCATCCTGACCCTTCTGACCCTGTTTGCTCTTCTCGGCGGCTGCGACATGCCGGTCTATTTCGGCATCGAGGCAGCCCGCGCCGCCGGGATGAACGTGCCGCCGCTGGTCCGTCAGCCGACCTTTGGGGAGCCTGCCGCGGCAGTTGCCGCCGACGGAACGCAAGCCGCGGCCTCGGTGCGCCCGACCACATCGGGCAGCGTGATTTTCAGCCCGCCCGTGCCCAAACCCGCGGGGCCGGACGACGTGGTGGGGCTTGCCCTCGACAATGCCGAGACGTCGCCGCCGCAATCCTTGACCTTCGGGCAGATTTTCGCCGTCGGGCAGGTGCCCAGGGGCATGACCGTCGTCGCCACGATCGACGGGCGCGACGTGCCGACCCAGGCCGACGTGAAGACGACCCATCCCGACGGTTCGGCGCGTATGGCGGTGGTGACGGTCGTCGCGCCGGCCCCCGCCAACCTGATGCTCGTCAGGCGGCCCGTCACGCCGTCAACGGCAATCGATCTGGCCACCCTGGCGGATCGCGTCGACGTGACGGTGAATTTTCTGTTCCGCGACGATGGCGCCGCGAAGCCCGCCCGCTTCGATCTGTCGCGGTTACTGGCGGACGCCGCGCGCGCCAACAAAATTTCATACTGGCTGCGCGGCCCCTTGGTGACCGAAGGTCGGATCGAGGTGCCGGTCGTGGGGTCCATGCGCCTGACCGCCGACATTCGCGCCTATGCCGACGGTACGGTGCGCACCGATGTCCAGTTCAACAACGACATCGCCATGCAGCCGGTCGGCGGCAAGCTGATTTACGACGTCTCGATCGCGCAGGCCGGAGCGGTCGCGTTCGAACAGGCCGGCGTGACGCACTACCAGTATCAAACCTGGCATCGGGAGGTATGGAACCGCCCCCCCCCGACGACGCACGTTGTTCACGACGTCCGCGCCCTGGCGCGCGCGGGGGCGGTCCATAATTACGACCTGACGACCGGGGTGAAAGCCGACATTCTCAACGGCCAGACCCGTCGCCTTGGCGGTCCGGGCTTCGGCATTCTCGGCAACGCCGATGTGACGATGGGCATGGGAATGACCGGCGGCAGGCCGGATATCGGGCCGGTGACTCAGGCCAATTCGATCTGGCTGACGACGCAGCATCGCGACGCCGCGCGCTATGCGATCGCGCAGGCCGACGCCGCCGGCAGCATCCCGTGGCATTATTTTGAAACCGACGTCGGGACTTATGCCACCGTCGCGCGCCATCCCAAGCTTTGGCCGGACTACCGCGGCGGCCAATGGGATACCAAGGCGCTGACCCAGCGCCACGTCGCCGATCACAAATGGGAACCGGACATCGCGCATCAGCCGGACCTGTCCTACGTCCCCTATATCCTGACCGGGACACGCTATCGCCTCGATCAACTCCACGCGCAGGCCACCGGTTCCATACTGGGGATCTGGCCGACATCGCGCCAGGACGGGCGCGCGATCGTCACCTCCCGCATCGAACAGGTGCGCGGCCGAGCATGGGGGCTGCGGGTGGTGAATGAGTCGCTGTTCGTGTGCCCGGACGATTCGCCATTGCGACCGTACTTCGCGATGAGCGTGGCCAACAGCCTGGCGTATCTGGAAAGCGAGGCCAAGGAACTGACCAAGGGAGAGGCCTATGGTTGGTTTCGCTATGACACCGCGGCGGAACCCGGCGGCGGGCTGACATCCCCGTGGATGGACGATTTCCTCGCCAATACGCTGGCGCTGCTGGCATTGCAGGGCAATCGCGTCGCCGCCGACCTGGTGCGATGGACGTCCAATTTCCTGGTCGGGCGGTTCCTGGCGGAGGAACGGGGCTTTCATCCGCGCAACGCGACGTCCTATCGCATCGTCGTTTTTCCCACCCGCGCGGACGCGCCTTACATGACCTGGCGGGAAGTCGGTCAGCACACGATCGCCTTCGGCTTCGGGAAGGACGGCAGCGTCTGGGCGAACAACGACGGTGCTTATGTCGCCGGTGCGCGGGGCACCCTCGGCAGCATCGTTTCCGTCACCGGTTCGCCCGACGCGCGCAAGGCGTTGGATTGGCTGAACCGCAACGCGCCTTATGTCAGCCTCGATGCCCTGCGCGCCGGTCCGACCTGGAACATCGTTCCGCTCGATCAGGGGGAGCAGGCGACCCCGCGTTAGAGATTTCACGCCGGGGAGGTTGACGGCTTCGGAGAGGACGCCATTTTGGGCCACCTGCGATCCGCAGAGCTTTGGGAGGTTGCCATGGGCAAAACGATCAATTTAACCGCCGCCGACGGACATACGTTCGCCGCTTACGTCGCCGGCCCGGAAAACGCGACCAAGGGTGTCGTCGTGGTGCAGGAGATTTTCGGCGCCAACCATCACATCCGCGATATGGCGGACCGCTTCGCCGCCCTGGGGTATGCCGTGGTTGCTCCGGCACTGTTCGACCGCACGGAGCGCGGCGTGGAACTCGGCTACACTGCCGACGATGTCGCCAAGGGCCGCGACTATCGCATGAAGCTGAGCGACGCGCAGGTAATGGCCGACATCGAAGCCTCCGCCAATCATCTGGCCGGCAAGAAGCTGGGCATCGTCGGGTATTGCTTTGGCGGCACCGTGTCCTGGTGGGGCGCGACGCGCACCAACAAGTTCGCCGCGGCATCCTGCTGGTACGGCGGCGGCATCGCCGGCACGAAGGACGAGCGTCCGAACTGCGCTGTGCAGATGCACTTCGGCGAAAAAGACGCCTCCATCCCCATGAACGACGTCGATGCCATCCGCGCGGCTCAGCCGAAGGCCGACATCCATGTCTATATGGGCGCGCAGCACGGCTTCGGCTGCGATGAGCGCGGCAGCTTCAGCAAGCCCGACTACGAACTCGCGCAGGCGCGTACGGTTGTGTTCTTCAACGACCAACTGGCCTGACCGGCTTTTCCCTCGGGGCGGTTCTGCCCCGAGGGAAACCGATTGACGGCAAGCCTATCGATTGCGTCCCGGTAAAGCGGCGCCCGCGGTGCCGATGCGGCCGCCGATGGGTACCGCGCCCGGATGGCCGGAGCCTTGCGCGCGCCAGCCCACGGTCGGCTTGGCCGCCTGGTTCTCGACCCGCCAGATATAGGCGTTCAGGCTGATCCCCATCGCGACGAAGTACCAAAACATCGGCTGAAACGCGATGCCGACAAAGGCCCCGGCGCTGAGAAACACCGAGATGCCGACCAGCAGCGCATCCGCCAGATCGCCCGCCCAGGCCAGATCGGGGTCCTTGCGGGTCTTCTTCGAGATGCGGCGCATCGACGCCATGGTGCCGAGGGCGATCGTCAGGAACATGATCAACCCCGGCCAACCCTGCTCCCCCAAAACCTCAAAATAAATACTATGGAATGCTCGGCCGAATTCCGTGTAACCGCCGGGGTGTGCCGCGTTCGGCGGCAGGGTGACGCTGTTGATCACATAGGAATTGAACCCGCCGCCGAGGGGGTGGGTCAGGGTGTATTCCAGCGTCCATTTCCAGACCAGGATACGCGTATAGGCGGAGTTTTCGTTTTGATAGTCCTGGATCGTCGAAATACGCGCCGACCAGGCGCCGGACATCAGATAGATGATCGCGGCCGCGCCGATCGCGATGATGATGCCGTAGATGAACTTGTTCTTCGAACGCAGGAACATGAAGAACGCCATGACGACCAGCCCGACCAGCGCGCTGCGCTGATAGGTTCCCACCGCGCAGACGGTCGCAAGGCCCGCCACGCCCCAATACGCCAACGGCATGAACCGGATCTTCGGCATCAGCAGGCTGTGCTTGGCCAGGAACAGCGCCAGCGGAACCGCCATCAGGCACACGGTGGACAGCAGCCCGCCTTCTGACAGGCCCGAGTTGCCCTGCGCCAATCCCAGATTGGTGCCGTAGCCGCCGCCCGAAATCAGGGTTTTGACCCCGAACGGCACGAAGTTCGCCGCCAGCGAGAAGACATAGGTCTGGGCAAAAGCCTCAATCTGAATGCGGGAGCGAATGACCAGCGGGACGAAGGCGGAAAAAACCAGGGACTTGAAGGCCCAGTCCCATTTCTCCCACCCAAACGACCCGGCCACGCCCCAGGTCATCGTCACCGTGACCCATACGGCCATCAGGACGTGCAGCGTGCTCATGGCATTCGGTCGCGGCGGGTCGCGTCGATCCATCGCGAAATAGGCGCCGAACGCGCCGGCCCCCATGATCATCGCCACGGGAATCTGGTTCAGAACGATATAGGCGACGTCCTGCGGTCGGAACGTGTCCACCCACACATAGCCAAGCGCCAGCACGAACGGCGCCGATGTGCCGAGACCGAGGAACGAGACAAACAGGAAGAGCAGCCACAGGCTTCTCAGCACGGGGGATTATCTCTCGTTCCAGGCGCGGGCGCGTTCGGCCGGCGTCATCCGCGTTGCCAGGGCCGCAGGTTTTGCTTGCCGCGTCCCTTGACCGCCGGCGGTTCCGTGACGGTCGATTTGCGCTGAAACCAGGGGATGATGCGATCGAGTTGAACAGCGCGCACGATCACGAACAACATGATCAGGGAACTGAACATGATCCCGCCAAGATCGAGCATTCAGACCTCCTTATGCGCGCCGCGGCGGATCGGAAAGTCGCTCCTCATCCGCGATCGCCGGAGCGATCTATAGGACGCGTCCGGCGACAGCGTCCAGCTTTGCGAGCAGGCGTGGGTCGCGCGCGGTCGGCGCGGTGATGATTGCGGTGTCCAGCGCGTGGTCGCAGCCGAGCGGACAGGCGTGACGCGCGCCGCCGCCGATCGCCGGGACGGTCCGGCGCACGACATTGCGGGCGTTGTCGGCGTTTGCCGTCATGATCTTCACCACGGCTTCGACGGTCACATGGTCGTGATCCGGATGCCAGCAGTCGAAATCCGTCACCATCGCCACGGTCGCGTAGCAAATCTCGGCTTCGCGCGCGAGTTTGGCTTCCGGCATGTTGGTCATGCCGATGACGCTGCATCCCCAGCTGCGATACAGCTCGCTTTCCGCTTTCGTGGAGAACTGCGGCCCTTCCATGACAAGGTAGGTGCCGCCGCGCGTGGTCGGCAATCCGACGGTGCGGCAGGCGGCTTCCAGGCTGTCGCCCAGCCGGCCGCAGACGGGATGCGCCATCGACACATGGGCGACGACGCCGTCGCCGAAGAAGCTTTTTTCACGCGCGAAGCTGCGGTCGATGAACTGATCGACGATCACGAAATGTCCGGGCGGCAGCTCCGCCTTAAGGCTGCCGACGGCGGACAATGACACGATGTCGGTGACGCCGGACCGCTTCATCGCGTCGATATTCGCGCGATAGTTCAGATGGGTAGGGGATGTCGGGTGGCCTCGGCCATGGCGCGGCAGGAACACGCAGCGCACGCCGGACAGGCGCCCGAAAAGCAGGGAGTCCGACGGCATGCCCCACGGTGTGGGAACCTGCCGCCAGACTTTGTCTTCAAGCCCGTCGATATCGTAAAGGCCGGAGCCGCCGATGATGCCGATAACGGGCTCGGTCATGGTTTAGTGAACGTCCGCCCAGATCTTACGCTTCACGGCGTAGGTCAGGCCGGTCATCAGGATCAGGAACAGCACGATCCGGACGCCCATCTGCTTCCGTTCGACCATTTCCGGGTTTGCGGCCCAGGTCAGGAACATCACGAGGTCGCGCGACATTTGCTCGACGCTGGCGGACGTGCCGTCGGCGAAGGTCACCTGACCGTCGCTGAGCGGCTTCGGCATCGCGATCTGATGGCCCGGGAAGTACTTGTTGTAGTTCATCCCGTCCTGCATCGCGAACTTGGCCGGCGGTTCGGCGTAACCGGTCAGCAGCGCGAAGATATAGTCGTATTCGCCTTCGCGGGCGTTGACGATCAGCGACAGATCGGGCGGCAGGGCACCGCCGTTAGCCGCACGCGCCGCGTTGTCGTTCGGGAACGGAGAGCGGAACTTGCTCGCCGGTGTTCCCTTGCCTTCTTTCGGCGCGCCCTGGTCATCGATGCCCATGGGCACGGTGACGTTGGACGCGATCGCCTTGATCTGCTCCGGGCTGAAGCCGATCCCCGCGAGGTCGCGGTAATGCAGCAGCCGCATCGAGTGGCAGTTGGCGCAGACCTCGGAATAGACCTGGAACCCGCGTTGCGCGGATGCCAGGTCGTAGGTGCCGAACACCGAGCCAAACGACCACTTCTGAGCCGGCGGATGAGGAGCTTCTTCCGACGCCAGGACCGGCGCGGCGAGCAGGCCGGCGGCGAAGATGCCGGCCATCAGGGAACGCAGCGCGCGCATCACGCTTTCTCCATCGGCTTGGTAGTGGCTCCGGAAGGCAGCGGACCGCCGCCGCGTCCGCCGGTCACGGGTTGGCTGATGCTTTCCGGCAGCGCCAGCGGGCGTTCAAGCTTGCCCAGCAGCGGCAGGATCACCAGGAAGTGCAGGAAATAATACAGCGTGCAGACGCGGCTGAGGATGACCCACACGCCTTCCGGCTTATGGGCGCCGCAGACGCCGAGACCGATGAACGCCGCGACCCAAACCCAGATCAACTGACGATAGATCGGGCGGAAGCGGGCGCTGCGCACGCGGGACGTATCGAGCCAGGGCAGCACGAACAGCACCAGGATCGACGCGAACATCAGGCAGACGCCCAGCAGCTTGTTCGGGACCGATCGCAGAATGGCGTAGTAGGGCAGGAAGTACCATTCGGGCACGATATCGGCCGGTGTCTGCAGCGGATTGGCCGGTATGAAGTTGTTCGGATCGCCCAGGAAGTTCGGCGCGAAGAATACCAGGATCGCGAACACGATCAGGTAGACGCACATCCCGACGCTGTCCTTGATCGTGTAGTACGGATGGAACGGCAGCGTGTCCTGCGGGGTTTTCACGTCGATGCCCAGCGGGTTGTTGGACCCGACGACATGCAGCGCGGCGATATGCAGGAAGACGACGCCGATCAGCACGAACGGCAGCAGGTAATGCAGCGCGAAGAACCGGTTCAGCGTGGGGTTGTCGACGCTGAACCCGCCCCAGAGCAGGGTGACGATCTTCGGACCGACGACGGGGAAGGCCGAGAACAGGTTGGTGATGACGGTCGCGCCCCAATAGGACATCTGGCCCCAGGGCAGCACGTAGCCCATGAACGCCGTCGCCATCATCAGCAGCAGGATGACCACGCCCATCATCCACAGCAGCTCCCGCGGGGACTTGTACGACCCGTAGTAGAGCCCGCGGAAAATATGAATGTAGGTGACGATGAAGAACATCGACGCGCCGTTCTGGTGAACGTAGCGGATCAGCCAGCCATAGTTCACGTCCCGCATGATGTGCTGGACGCTGTCGAACGCGAGTTCGGAGTTCGGCTGGTAGTTCATCGCCAGGAAGATTCCGGTCGCGATCATGATCATCAAATTGACCATGGCGAGCGCGCCGAAGTTCCAGAAATAGTTGAAGTTCTTGGGAGTCGGGAAAACCCCGTACTCCTTTTGCAGCATCGTGAAAACAGGCAGACGAGTGTCGATCCAGTTAATCACCGGATTGGCGAACTCGCTTTTGTGGAGACCGGCCATGGTGGGTTCCCTATCGGGCAGGCGGCTGAAGCTCAGCCGATCTTGATCTTCGTGTTCGATTCGAACGCATAGGGCGGGACGGGCAGATTGGTCGGCGCCGGTCCTTTGCGAATGCGGCCCGACGTATCGTACTGGCTGCCGTGGCAGGGGCAAAACCAGCCGCCCCATTCGCCGCGCATATCCGTCGTCTTGTTCCCCAGCGGGATGCAGCCCAGATGCGTGCAGATGCCGATCACCACGATCCATTCGGGATGTCCGGGCTTGACACGTGCCTTATCGGCCTGCGGATCGTTCAGCTGGGACAGCGGAACGGCATCCGCTTCCTTGGCTTCTTCCGCCGAACGGTGACGCACGAAAATCGGCTTGCCCTGCCACATCACGGTGATGCCCTGGCCGACCGCGATCGGCGCCAGGTCGACATCGATCGAGGACAACGCCAACACATCCTTCGCCGGGTTCATCGAATCGATCAGTGGCCATGCAATGGCGCCACCGAGGATCGCGGCGCCGGCGCCGGTGATCAGTTGGAGGAGGTCGCGTTTCGTGACATCGGCCGAGTGGCCGTGGTGGGTATTGGTCGCGGCGGGCGAATCAGCCATCTTCCCCTCGTTCTCCCCATCCGGCCCTGCCGGATGGTCGATTGCCGGTTGCAAGTCAGACGCGGCGCGCGTCTGACCACGGAACAGCCCTTTGGCTGCCCCGGATTTCTATTGAAGGCGGAAGCACTGTAGGACCGTGTCTCGTTTCCGGCAACACACCCCCACCTCCATCTTACGGGATGCCGCTACCCCGACAGCGCGCAAGGAACAAGCCCCGATGACGTCAAATCCCAACGAAACCGATAAAACGATTGCCCACGAGGCATTGAAACCCGCCGCCAGGGCCTGGTTCGAAAGCCTGCGCGACCGGCTCTGCGCCGCCTTCGAGGCGATCGAGGACAGCGCCGACATCCCGCCGACCGATCGCGCGCCCGGACGGTTTCAACGCTCCGCCTGGAAACGCCCCACCGAAGACGGCTCCGACGGCGGCGGTGGCGTCATGAGTGTCATGCGTGGACGGGTGTTCGAAAAAGTCGGCGTCAACGTGTCCACCGTCGCCGGCGAATTCAGCCCGGAATTCCGCGCCCAAATCCCCGGCGCGGCGGAAGACCCCCGATTCTGGGCCTGCGGCGTCAGCCTCGTCGCCCATATGCAAAGCCCGCTTGTCCCGGCGGCGCATTTCAACACACGCATGCTGGTCACGACCAAGGGCTGGTTCGGCGGCGGCGGCGATCTGACCCCGATGCGACTCGACACGCCGCAGGCCCTGGAAGACGCCGCCGACTTTCACGCCACATTCAAGGCCGCCTGCGACCGGCACGATCCCACGTACTACCCAACCTTCAAGGCGTGGTGCGATCGCTACTTCTTCCTGCCCCACCGCAACGAACCGCGCGGCGCGGGCGGAATTTTTTTCGACCAACATTTCACCGGCGACGCCGATCGCGATTTCGCCTTCGTGCGCGACGTGGGGGACGCCTTCCTGGAAGCCTTCCCGCGCATCGTCCGCCGGCGCATGAGCCAGGCCTGGACCCCAGAGGAACGCGAACACCAACTGATCCGGCGCGGACGCTACGTCGAATTCAACCTCATCCATGATCGCGGCACGCTGTTCGGCCTGAAAACCGGCGGCAACGTCGAAGCGATCCTCATGAGCATGCCGCCCGAGGTGAAGTGGCCCTGACCCCCCTTACGCCGCCGGTCGGTCTGGCTTCAGATCGATCAGCGGCGTGCCGTCCAGGCAATCCAACCCGCGCACGCGCAGGATTGCCCCGTCGATCGCCTCCAGAATAACCACCGACGACGCGATCGGGTTGGGCCGCACCGGGGACCGCAGGGCAAAGGTCCCAAGCCGCCGACCGCTGTTGCGCGGTATCTGGATCGTCAGGTCGCGGCGCGACTGGTGCATCCAATACAGCACCTGCACGCGCTGCCCCGGCTCCAGACCGCTCAGCGCGGCCTGCCATCGATCGTCGAGCACGATGTCGCACACAGGTCCGTCATGCGCGCCGCGACGCGGACACTCCGCGCGTGTCTTCCAGGGCGTTCGGATGCGACCGATGAAATAAACCCCCGCATCCGTTGCGGTCGGCAGGGGGACGCTTTCTTCTCCGGGGCGAATATCTGTCATCGGCAAAGACTGACAGCGAAGCAGTTAGCAAGTCCAGAGGGCGTCAGGTCGTGGGCAGGGTGATCGCATTGGGCGGCGGAAGGTGCGAATTTTCACCTCTCCCCCTGGGAGAGGTCGTGCCGCGAAGCGGCGCGGGTGAGGGAGGTGATGCGAATACAATGGGTTGTGCTGGTGGCACCTCCCTCACCCGACGCTCCGCGCCGACCTCTCCCAGGGGGAGAGGTGAAAATTCGCGTCCCCGGACGCCAAATTCGATCATCCTGAGGTCGTGGGTCAGGTCGGCTGCCAGCCCGGCGGGGCAAGCTCGAAACCCTCGAACCGGAAGGCGGGCGTGACGACGCAGGTGCAAAGCGTCCACGCCCCCAGGCTGACCGCCGCCTGCCACACTCCGGCGGGCACCAGGCCCTGAAGCGCCTCGCCGGCCCGCATATCCGGCCCCAGCGTCAGGTCGTCGCAGCCGGCGCGACTCAAGGTCAGCGGCGCGCCGGCCTGCCAGACCCACAATTCCGCCGCGTCGACACGGTGCCAATGGCTCCGTTCGCCCGCGGCCAGCAGAAACAGGATCGCCGTTCCGCTGCCACGCGACCCGTCGATCGTCGGATCACGCCACGTTTCGCGGTAATGCCCGCCCTCCGGGTGCGGCAGTAACCCCAGGCCCCGGATAACCGACGCGGCGTCCGCGTCGGCGTTCCGCAGGTCGATCATTCCTTCGGCGCGGTTTCCGCGACGCCGCGATTCTGAGCGAACACCTCGTACCAGGCGGCCAACCGAGGATGCCCCTCGCGCCACGGGTCGGACCCGAAGCGGAAATCCAGATAGCCCAGCGCGCAGGCCACCGTGATGGTGCCGATATCGACGTGCTTGTGCGGCACGTCAGCCTCCAGCACCTCCACCGTACGGGCAATCGCCGCCTTGAACCGCGCGATCTGCGCGTCGCGCGCTGTTTCCTTCGGCTTGCCCAACTCTCCGCGGCACGGCACCGCGGCGTCCAGAATCCCGTCGCCCAGCGATTGGAATTTCAACGCCCGCCAACGCGCCGCGCCCTGCGCCGGAAACAGCGGCAACGCGTCGCCCAGGCTGTCGAGGTATTCGCAGATCAACTGGCTGCCGAACAGCGGCACGCCGTCGTCGGTGACCAGGCAAGGCACCTTCGACAGCGGATTATCCGCCAGCAGATCGGCGGGCGAGGCATGCGGATTGCTGCCGTGCTTTTCGATCCGCCCATCGAGGCCGCGAATGATCGCGCACGCCATCACCTTGCGGACGTACGGGCTGGTCCCGGAATAGTACAGTTTCACGTCGATATCCCTTTGTCAGAATTTATCCTTTTTCGCCCGAGCATCGGCAAACTGCGTCACATCGCGCGCCGTCAAAAACGGATTCGCCTTCAACTCCTCTCCCAACACCGACGGCACGCTCGGCTTACCCGCCGCGCGCAAGGCCCGCATTTTCGCGACGAAGGTTTGGAGGTCGGCGTTGTCCGGGTCGATCGACAACGCAAAGCGCGCGTTGCTCTCGGTGTATTCGTGCCCGCAGCAAACCAGGGTTTCCGGCGGCAGGGCGGCGAGCTTGCGCATGCTCGCATACATTTCCTGCGCATTGCCCTCGATCAGGCGTCCGCAGCCCAGGCTGAACAGCGTATCGCCGGACAGCAGCACCGCGCCGTCCGGGAAGAAGAAGTTGATCTGGCCGCGCGTGTGGCCGGGTGTTTCGATGACCTGGGCGGTCGCGTTGCCCAGCGTCACCGTGTCGCCTTCGCGGACGGACTGATCCAGCTTCGGCAGGCGATGCGCGTCGGCCGCCGCGCCGACCACCGGACAGTTGAAGCGCGCCCGCACTTCGTCGGTGCCGGCGGTATGATCGGCGTGGTGATGCGTCAGCAGGATCATGTCCAGCCGTCCGCCCGCCGCGTCGATCGCCGCGATCACCGGCGCGGCATCGGCCGGGTCGACGATGGCCGTCGCCCCGGTCTCGCTGTCGCGGAGCAACCAGGCATAGTTGTCGTTCAGGATGGGGACCGGGGATGCTGATATTGTCATGCCCCCTCATAGCATTTCATCGCGCGGGCGGAAACCGGTCGGCATGTGACGTTCGTCATGTGATAGAACGCGATCATGACAGTGGACGCGCACGCGGCGGCTGAATTCTACCGATCGGCGCAGGGCGCGGTGACCGCGCGCCTGCTGCGGGAACGGTTGCTGACGCTTTGGCCGAACCTGACCGGCCAATCGATCCTGGGCATGGGCTACACCACGCCCTATCTGCGGCTCTGGCGGGAACAGGCGAACCGATGCATCGCCCTGACCCCGGCGCAGATGGGGGCCGCGCGATGGCCGGTGGGCGCGCCCGCTTTGTCCTGTTCGGCGGAAGAAGACGCGCTGCCGTTCCCCGATCTCAGCTTCGATCGCATTCTGCTGGTTCACAGCCTGGAAGGCGCCGACAACGCTCGTCGCATGCTGCGCGAAATCTGGCGCGTGCTGAAAGACGACGGACGCCTGATCGTCGTCGTCCCCAATCGCGCCGGCATGTGGGCGTACTGGGAAAACACCCCCTTCGGCCACGGCCAGCCCTATTCCCCCGGGCAGATCGGGCGCTTGCTGTCGGGCGCGCTGTTTCGCGTCGAACGGCGAGACGACGCGCTGTGGATGCCGCCCGTGGCGCTAAGGCTGGTCCTGCGCGGCGCCAACCTGTGCGAACGCACCGGCCGACGCCTGATGCCCGCCTTGGCCGGCGTGACACTGACCGAAGCCATCAAGGACCAATACGCCGCCATGCCGTTGAACGCCGCGCCCCGCCGCCGATTGGTCCTGGCCGAAGCCGTCTGACCCCGCTCAGGCTCGTCTCAGCACGAACAGGCCCTGTTCCCCGAACATATTGGCAAGCCGAGGGAAACGCCGCCACGGCGCGCGCCGCCCGGCATCGTCCGCGGCCAGCCAATGCTCCACGGCATAGCCTTCCTCGGCGCACAGCGTGAAGAAATCGCGGATCGTGCAGGGGTGGATGTTGGGAGTCTCGTGCCACGGCCGGTCCCAGGTCGGGGTCATCGGCATGCGCCCGTTCCACAGCAACTGCCAACGCACCTGCCAATGGCCGAAATTGGGAAAGCTGACCACGGCGCGCGCGCCGATGCGCAGCATCTGGTGCAGCACCTGCCGAGGCCGCTCCACCGCCTGCAACGTGCGCGACAGCACGACGTAGTCGAACGCGCCGTCGGGATAATGTTCCAGATCCATGTCGGCATCGCCATGCATCACCGGCAACCCGTGGGCGACCGCCTGCGTGACTTCCGCCATGTCGATCTCGATCCCGCGCGCGTCGCAGCGCTTGGTGCGGAACAGGTGGTCGATCAACGCGCCGTCGCCGCACCCGATATCCAGCACCCGCGTGTTCGGCGCGATCATCTCCGCGATCAACGCAAGATCGACGCGCATGTTCTTCGCGACGAAACGTACGGGATCGTGCGCGGTCATCGGCGGGGCCACCCGGAGGGCATAGGACAGCTATACGTTTTCATGGAAGCAGACCTGCGTGCATTGCGCAGCCGCGCAGGAAGCCCGCCAGGGTCCGATGGAAATCCGGCTCGTCCAGCAGAAAGGCATCGTGACCCTTGTCGGACGGGAATTCGACGAACGACACATTCGCGCCCGCCCGGTTCAGCGCCCGCGCGATGCTGCGGCTTTCCGCCGTCGGGTAGAGCCAGTCGGAATCGAACGACGCCAGCAAAAACCGCGTCTTCGTGCCGCGAAACGCGTTGGCGAGGTCGCCGTCGCAATCCGCCGCCAGATCGAAATAGTCGCAGGCGCGGGTGATCGTCAGATAAGCGTTCGCGTCGAAGCGCTGCACGAAGGTGCTGCCCTGATGGCGCAGATAGCTTTCGACCTCGAACATCTCGCCGAACAGGCTGATCGCCTCCGACGGGTCCTTGGGGGCGTTTTGCAGCCTGCGGCCGAACTTTCGCGTCAGCGCCTGCTCGGACAGATAGGTGATGTGGGCGATCATCCGCGCCACCGCCAGGCCGCGTTCCGGCGTGCTGCCGCTGGCCCAGTAGCGCCCGTTCTCCCAGCCGGAATCGGCGAAGATCGCCTGACGCCCGACCTCATTAAACGCGATATTCTGCGCGGAGTGATAGGCCGCCGTGGCGATCGGCAGGGCGGCGAACACGGCGTCGGGGTAGGCCGCCGCCCATTGCAGCACCTGCATCCCGCCCATCGAGCCGCCGATGACCGCGAACAGCCGCGTGATCCCCAGATGATCGATCAACCGCTTCTGGGCGCGCACCATGTCGCGGATGGTGACCGGCGGAAAATCCGTTCCCCATGGTTTTCCGCTATGGGGCTCGCCGTCGCGCGGGCTGCGCGGCCCCGTGCTGCCCATGCAGCCGCCCAGAACATTGGCGCAAATGACGAAATAGCGGTCGGTATCGACCGGCCGGCCCGGGCCGACGACCTGATCCCACCAACCGCCTTTACCCGTAATCGGGTGGATTTCCGCCACATATTGATCGCCCGTCAGGGCATGGCAGATCAGGATCGCGTTGCTGCGATCCGCGTTCAGCGTGCCATAGGTGCGGAATGCCACGCGATGCCGAGCAAGGGTCACGCCGCACTCGAGCGTGATCCCATCGTCGAAATCGACATGGGTGTGTTCAGTCGTGGCGAGTGAGGCTGTTTGGACCATCGCCGGCGCTGCATAGGGCCAGCCGACGCTGCTCGCAACCGCGGGTTTGCACGGCGGCACGCTTCGGTTAGATGTTCCGCCCCTTTCCGAACGGCCAGAACGATGTCGAACTCTGCCTCCAGCCCCGAATCCGCCGGCCAAAATCCCGTTGGCCCGACCGATGGCACCGCGCCGCGCGGCCTGGCGGAGTTGCGCGCCGAACTCGATCGCATCGATACGCTGGTCCACGATCTGCTGATCGAACGCGCCTTGGTGGTGGAAGAAGTCGGTCGTTCCGGCAAGCCCGCCGCCTTCCGGCCGGGGCGAGAAGCCGCGATCGTTCGCCGCCTGACCGGCCGCCACACCGGCAAGCTGCCGAAGCAGGCGCTGTTCCGCATCTGGCGCGAACTGCTCGCCGGCACGACCGGCATGCAGACTCCGCTGCAAATCGCGGTGTGCGACGCCGATCCCGGCGCGGGCATGACGCAGATCGCGCGGGAACATTTTGGCGCGATGACGCCGCTGCGCGCCCACCGCTCCCCCAGCGGCGCGCTGACGGAGGTCTGTAATCGCACCGCATCCGTCGCCGTGCTGCCGATGCCGACGGAATCCGACGGCTGGTGGACGACGCTGTCGCGTCAGCAGCCGCGCATCCATGTCATCGCCCGCCTGCCGTTCTGGAGCATCCGGCCGGAGGGCACGCCGACCGCGCAGGCCCTGGTCGTCGCCACCAGCGCGCCCGACCCCAGCGGGCATGATCGCTCACTGCTGCTGCTGGAACTGGATGCCGACGTCAGCCGCCAGAAGCTGACGGCGGAACTGACCGCCGCCGGCCTGCCGCCGGGCACCATGGTGCTGCATCGCGCGCCGGGCTCCCCGATCGCCTCGGTGCTGGTGGAAGTCGACGGCTACGTCGCCGACGACGACAAGCGCCTTGCGGACGTGCCGCGTCAGAAAGTGGTTCTCGGCGGCTATGCCGTGCCGATCGGAGACAATGCATGACAGCGCCAGGGCCCCGCCCGGAGATTTTGACGATCAACCCCTATGTCGGCGGGGAATCCTCGCTGCCGGGGGTTAATCGGACGATCAAGCTGTCATCGAACGAAGGCGCGTTCGGCGTGCCGCCCGGCGCCCGGGCCGCGATCCATGCCGCCTCGGATGAGGTCTTTCGCTATCCCGATGGCGGTGCCGACGCGCTGCGCGCCGCGATCGGCAAGCGCTGGGGGCTGGACCCGGCGCGCATCGTCTGCGGCGCGGGTTCCGACGATCTGCTGTATCAGTTCTGCCTCGCCTACGGCGGGCCGGGCCGCGACATCGTGATGTCCGAACACGGCTTCGCCATCTACTACATCGCCGGCACCTATGCGGGCAGCCGCGTGATCAAGGCTGCCGAACGCGACCTGCGCGTCGATGTCGATGCCATGCTGGCGGCGGTTACGCCCGCGACCCGGCTGATGTTCGTCGCCAACCCGAACAATCCCACGGGATCGATGCTGTCCCAGGCGGAGATGGAGCGTCTGCGCGCCGGTTTGCCGCCCGACGTGCTGCTGGTGATCGATTCCGCCTATGCCGAATACGTCACCGCCGCCGACTACGACCCCGGCGTGAAGCTGGTCGATGCGTCCGAAAACACGGTGATGACGCGCACTTTCTCCAAGGTCTTCGGCCTCGGCGGCATGCGGATCGGCTGGTGCTATGCGCCGCCCGCCGTTGTCGATGTGCTCAACCGCGTCCGGGGCCCGTTCAACGTGTCCGTTGCCGCGCAGGCCGCCGCGATCGCGGCGCTGGAGGAACCGAACTGGGTCGAGGCAAGCGCCGAACACAACGCGACGTGGCGACCGAAACTCGCGGCCGGACTTCAGGCGGCGGGCATCAAGGTCTGGCCGAGCGAAGGGAATTTCGTGCTGGCCGATTTCGGCACGGTGGAAAAGGCAAACGCGGCCGACGAATTCCTGCGCACCCGGCGCGGCATCATCGTTCGCAAGGTTGCCGGATATGGCCTGCCGCATTGCTTGCGGGTAACGGTCGGAACTGGAGAGGAAGTGGGTCTGGTGGTCGACGCATTCGCCGCGTTCATGCGTGAGTCTCATGGCTGAGCCGGTCTTCAAGCGGCTGGCGTTGCTGGGCGTCGGGCTGATCGGCTCCTCCGTCGCGCGGATCGCGCGCGAACGCGGCGATCTGGCGGCGGAAATTGTCGTCAACGCCCGCACGCAGAAAACGCTCGACCGCGTGATGGAGTTGGGGTTCGCGGATCGTGTCGAACTCGACCCCGCCAAGGCGGTGGAAGGCGCGGACTGCGTCATGCTCTGCGCGCCCGTCGGTGCCTTCGCCGATCTGGCCGAACGCATTGCCCCGTCGCTGATGCCCGGCGCGGTGCTGACGGATGTCGGATCGACCAAGCAAAGCGTCATCCGCGATGTCGGACCGCTGGTGCCGGAAGGCGTGCATTTCGTCCCGGCGCACCCGGTCGCGGGCACCGAGTATTCCGGCCCCGATGCCGGATTCGTCACCTTGTTCCAGGGCCGTTGGACCCTGCTGACCCCGCCGCCCGGCACGGACCCGGACGCGGTGGAGAAAGTCGCCGAACTCTGGCGTCGCTGCGGTTCGATGGTGGAAAGCATGGAGCCGGCGCATCACGATCGCGTTCTGGCGATCGTGTCGCATCTGCCGCATCTGATCGCCTTTACGATTTGCGGCACGGCCGACGATCTGGCCGACGAAAGCCGTCAGGAAGTGGTGAACTTCGCGGCGTCCGGCTTTCGCGACTTCACGCGCATCGCTGCCTCCGATCCCGTCATGTGGCGCGATATCTTTCTGAATAACCGGGAAGCGGTGCTGGAGATGCTGCAACGCTTCATGGAAGACGCGCAGGCGATGGCGCGCGCCATCCGCTGGGGCGACGCGGCCTATATCGAAGACAAAGTGGAACGCGGTCGAAAGATCCGGCGCAGCCTGATTCAGCAGAAACAGGCTTAGGCAACGCCGACAAATAAGTGCGTCCGCACGTCGGCAAAGTTGCCGTCAAAAACAAGCCCTTAGCCGAAACGGCCGGTATCAAACCGGCCGTTGCCCCGCGATCTGCACGCGACGAACGTGCCGGAAGTGCTGCCCGGCATCGTTGACCGCGATGTGATGCGTGCAGCGATTGTCCCAGAACGCGATCGACCCCGGCTGCCAGCGGAACCGGCAGGTGAATTCCGGCCGCTCGCCGTGGCGGAACAGGTAGTCCAGCAGCGGACGGCTTTCCTCCTCCGTCATGTCTTCGAAACGAAACACATAGGACCGGTTCACGAACAGCGACTTGCGCCCGGTTTCCGGATGGGTCCGCACCACCGGATGCACCGCCACCGTCGGGCGCCAGTCGGCGTCTTCCCGCACTTTGGTGGAGCGTTTGGCGTTCCGCGCGGCGGCGGGCCCGGCGACCATGTGATCGGAATGCACCGCGCGCATCCCGCCGAGAAGCTCTTTCATACCGTCGGAGAGCGCGTCATAGGCATGGTACATGCTGGCGAACTGGGTATCGCCGCCGTAAGGGGGCGTTTCCACCCCGTACAGGATCGCGCCCATCGGGGGTTCGGCCATCATCGTCGTATCGCAGTGCCATTCCTCGCCGACGATCCGCTGATCCGTCGGGGCGCGCCGGATTTCGACGATCTCGGGATCGGCGCCCAGGCCCTTGAAGTTCGGATGCACGAAGATTTCGCCGAAGCGGCGGGCGAAGACCTTGTGCCGTTCATGGTCCAGCGTCTGATCCCGAAAGAAGATCACGCCGTGATCGAGCAGAACCCGCCGGATATCGGCAATGGTATCGTCGCTGAGGTCGGCGGATACGTCGACCCCGTGGATTTCCGCGCCGACGGTGCCCGAGATCGGTTTGACGGTCAGATGATTGCTGCGCATGGGCGCTGTCCTCCGAAGACTGATTGACCGCGACTGTGCGGCGGGCCTTGGCCTCAGGCAAGAGGCGTGCGTGGAGCCTCTGCTGGACGCGGCGATAATGGGCGGGCTACCCTTTTGCGGTGAATAATAACAAGTGCCGTCTGGGATGAATGTAACCCTGCTGGTGGACGGGATGCCCGTTCCCTCGAACGCGTCCGAACCGGATCGCGGTCTCTACCGGCTGAACCTGCCGGTCGGTGAAATCCGACTGGTATCCGGCGGCGCGCGACCGAAAGACCTGACGGGCGCGGACGACACACGTCAGTTGGGCGTAGCACTGAAAGCCATGCGCTGGCGTCGGGATAGCGCAACGATCGACGTCCCCCTGCAATCCTCCGCCTTCCTCGACGGCTTTCACACGGTCGAGTTCGACGGCGTGCCGCCGAGACCGTTCCGGTGGACGAACGGCAATGCCGCGCTGCCCGCCGTTCATATGCCGCCCTGGCGGGGCGAAGCGACGCTGGAACTCCATGTCGGCTTCTGGCCGGGCAGCGCCGTTCAGACCGATCCCGGACGCGACGCCGCAGTGCTGGGGCTGTTCGAAAATCTCGGCGAAAACTGCGAACTGGCGCTCGCGCAACGACATTACGGCGTCGAACAACCCCTGACCCTGTTCCGTTGGGCCGGCACGCGCTACGAGAAATTGTTGGCGGGACTGAACTGCGGCTTCGTCGGGCTTGGCGACGCGGCGACCACGGGCATCTACCGGACGACCGCGGATTACCGCCTGAGTACACCCTATCTCAACTTTCACACCTGGGCGGGACAGGAACAGGATGCGGCGGGAGTCGCCGAAATCAAGCGTCTCGGACAAGTGTCCCTTAACCTCCTCCGCCGCAAGCTGCTCCGCGACATCGCAACCGCTCGGCGTATCTTCGTATTCAGAACCGCCGATCCCGAGTTCGGACGGCCCCGCATGCATCGTCTGCACGCTGCCTTGCGTGCCCATGGCCGAGCGTCGCTCCTGTGTGTAGTACGGCGTAAGCCGGGACAATCCGAGGCCACCGCCGAACGAGTGGGGGAGGGGCTGTACATCGGACGCCTGACTGATTTCGTCGGCCCGGACGGCCCGTTCGACGAATGGTTGGAACTCTGTTCACAAGTCCAGGCGTTGCACACACAAGGCAATGAGCGCGAGGCCAACCATGCCGACGCCTGAAACAGTCTCGCCGCCGACCGCCGCGGCGGTCCTCGCGGAACTGCAAAATCTGCTGCGCCGCATCTGTGAGCAGGATCGCCTTGACCTCGCCCCGGAAACCCGCCTCGACACGATCCCCGGCCTGGACAGCCTTCGCCTGCTTCAGTCGGTGGCGCATCTGGAAGACCATTTTAATGTCGAAATCGATGCGGGTGCGTTGGAAGACCTGTCCGTCGTCGCCGATATCGTCGCCGCCGTGACCCAGGCGCGACCGCGCGACCCAACGGGATCGCCATGACCGCCGAAACCGGATGGGCGATCGATACCCTGAACTGGGGCCTGCCCGGCGTGCCGCTGGACCCCGAACCGCCGGGTGCGGAAACATTTTGCGCAACCCCGCTGCTGGACTTGCTGGAAACAGCCGCCGGACGAAGCCCGGACGCCATAGCGCTGACCAGTTGGACCGCTCGGCTTACCTATCGCGCGCTCCTGGATCGGGTGCGGGATGTCGCGGCGTCCGTCGTTGCATGCGTTCCCGCGGGTGGAACGATCGCCTGCCTTCTGCCGCGCTCGCCCGACGGCGTCGCCGCGGTACTGGGATGCCTGGTGTCGGGCCGCGTCTGTCTGATCGCCGATCCCGACTACCCGGCGGAGCGCCTGGCCACCCTGCTGGCCGATGCCGCACCGGATGCCCTGCTGACCGCCGTGCCCATGCCGTTCGACAACGTGCCGATTGTTCTGAATTTGGACCGGATATCCGGTCGGACCGTAAACAATCGACGCCGACCTGCCGGCACTTGGGACCCCGATGCGCCGAGCGCGGTGCATTTTACCTCCGGCAGTTCCGGTCGCCCGAAAGGGATTGTGCTCTCCGCCCGATCGATCCTGTACCGCGCCTTGCACACGTCCACCGGGATGAACACATCGCCCGACGATCGCATCTTTACGCTGACGTCCCACGTCACCAGCGCCAACCTGGCCATGATCCTCGGCGGTCTGCTTCGCGGTGCCCGAATCCTTGTCGCCAACATCGTCACCGAAGGCATAAACACCGTCCTTCGCCTGTTCGAGCGCGAGGCGGTGACGCTGATGACCGGTACCGCGCCGGTACTGCGCACCTTGCTCGCCATGCCGCGGGCACGCGCGGCGTTCGGCGCGGTCAGGTTGATGCGGGCGGGAGGCGTGTCGATCGCCGGAACCGATCTTGCCGCATGGCGTCCGGTGCTGCCGTCGACCTGCGCCATTCAGCACGCCTACTCCTCGACCGAAGCCCTGGTCGTGGCGGTCTGGATCGTGCCGCCCGAAGCGGATGCCAGGCCCGGCGGAGTGCCCTCCGGCGTCCTGCAATCCGTTCACGATTACGCGATCCTCGATCCCGACGGCAGGCCGGTACCTTTCGGCGAACCCGGCGAACTGGTCCTGCGCGGCCGCTATCTCGCGTTGGGCGAGTGGGTCGGCGGCAGGCTGGTGCCCGGCCCCATGATGCCGGCACCGGGGCGACCCGGCGCGCGCATATTTCGTACCGGAGACCTGGTGCGCATCGCGCCGGATGGCATCATGCGGGTCCTGGGGCGAGCCGACCGCCAGATCAAGGTCAACGGCGTTCGCATCGAACCCGCCGAGATAGAGGCAGTCATCAGAACCGACCCGCGCGTGACCGACGCCGTTGCCGTGCTTTCTTCGGGAACCGCCGCGCCGGAACTGTTTGGCTTCGCCCTCTCCGACGATCCCGACACCGCCGAACTGGTGGCTGCCCTGCGCCGTCGGCTGGCGCAGGCACTGCCCACCGCGGCGCGTCCGGCCCGCCTGATCGTGCTGACGGCGTTCCCGATGCTGTCCTCCGGCAAGATCGATCTGGCCGCGCTGTCACGCTGGGCGCGGGACTGATTTAGCCCGACTGTTCGCAGCCCCCTCTTGCCGCCCGACCCGCGCGGCGCGCAAACTCCCGCGCCACAATGAACAGAGGAGCCCAAGTCATGACCGCGAAGCCCAAAGGCCGTATTCGCCACGTCGCCCTGAGCGTGGCCGATCCCTGGGAAACCGCCGCTTTTTACAAAGACTCCCTCGGCCTGGAAGAAGTCACCGAACTCGACGGGCCGCTCGCCGAGGGCGTGTTCCTGACCGACGGCGTCGTCAACCTGGCGATCCTCAAGTTCAAGACCGACGAGGCCTCCCAAGGCACCGGCGCGGACTTCGTCGGGCTGCACCACATCGGCTTCTGGGTCGATGACGTCATCGCCACCGGCAAGGACGTGCGCGCCGCCGGCGCGACCTGGATCATGGGCGATCCCAACAACCCCGACGGTTACGAAATCAAACACACCGACCTGTCCGGCATCATCTTCGATATTGCCGCCCACGGCTGGGCCGGATCGCAGAAAGCCCCCGGAGAGCCGGAAAACGTCGTGCACATGAACCCGCACCGTCGCCTCGCGAAGTTCGACGAACGCCGCGAAGCCGCGCAACGCGCGTTGGAAGCGCGGAAAAGCCAGTTGGCGCAAGCCGCGGAGTAACCGACTTTCGCCTCTCCCGCCCTGGGCGGGAGAGGCTATTCCGCCGCGGTCTCCGTCTTGCGGACCCGCAGGCGACGAATCCGGCGCGGGTCGGCGTCCAGAACGCGGAACTCGATGCCGGACGGATGACTGATCACCTCGCCCTTGGCCGGAACGCGCCCGGCCAAGGTGAAGACCAGCCCGCCGACTGTTTCGATGTCGGCGTCGCGCTCGTCCTCGCTCAGCACCGGGCCGATGCGCTTCTCAAAATCCTCGACGGTCAGGCGCGCGTTCAGGTCCAGCGCGCCGTCGGGACGCTCGGTGACCATCGGCGCCTCGACATCGTCATGCTCGTCGGAAATATCGCCGGTGATGGTTTCGACCAGGTCCTCGATCGTCACCAATCCGTCGATCCCGCCGTATTCGTCCACCACCAGCGCCATGTGCATGCGCTGTTGGCGCATCTGCAACAACAGGTCCAAAACCGGAATTTGCGGCGCCACCATCAACGGCTTCCGCAAAATCGCCTCCAACGAAAACGCCTCCGCTCGGCCTACATACGCAAACACGTCCTTGACGTGGACCATGCCCATGACATCGTCGAGCTGTTCGCGAAACACGGGCAGGCGAGAATGGCCGTCGTTGCGAATCTGCTCGATCGCCTGTGCCAATGTGACGTCGACGCGCATCGCGACGATGTCGGCGCGCGGCACCATCACATCGTCGGCCGTCGTTTCCCGCAACCGCAGCACGTTGGCGATCAACAGCCGTTCGTGCCGATCCAACTCCGGCTGCGCGCCTGGCTTTTGCTGCGCGTCCGCTGCCTCCTGCACCAGTTCCGCGATGGAGTCGCGCAGAGAATGCTCGTGCGGCTTATGGCCCATCATTTGACGAACCCGGGTAAGCAGCGATGTCCTGGACGGGTTCATGCGCGCTTCCATGGGTTTGCGACGCCGATGCGGCTGAGAATGCGAGATTCCTCCATTTCCATCCGGCGGGCGTCGCCGGGATGGTGATGATCCATGCCTTGCAGGTGCAGCGCGCCGTGCACGACCAGATGCGCCAGATGCGCGGCGGGCTTCTTGCCCTGCTGGGCGGCTTCCCGACGAATGACGCCCAATGCCAGGATGATCTCCGGCGCCGGATGTTCGTAGGTCAGGACGTTGGTTGGCTTGTCGCGCCCGCGATGGCGCGCGTTCAGGCGACGGACCATGCGGTCGTCCGCCAGCACGATCGTGCCCTCCATCCCCGCGGCGCGAGCGGCGCGCGCGACGATGGCTTCGGCTCGGGGCACGCAGCGACGCCACGCGGCCTGGGCCACGATGACGTCGACATAGGCTTTGACCCCCGCTTGCGCGGGGCGGCTACTGTCCGGTTCCATTTCTCTCTTCTTGCGAACGCCGCAGCTCGCGACTGGTGTCGCTTTCCGCGGTGGCTCGCCGGTCATAGGCATCGACGATGCGCGCCACCAGGGGATGGCGCACAACGTCGCGATTGTCGAAACGCACGACACCGATACCCTGAAGACCCTCCAGCGTATCCAACGCGTCGCGCAGGCCGGAACGAATGCCATGCGGCAGATCGACCTGGGTCAGATCGCCGGTGATGACCATTCGCGTGCCTTCCCCCATACGGGTCAGGAACATCTTCATCTGCACAGCGGTCGTGTTCTGCGCTTCGTCCAGGATCGCATAGGCGTGTGCCAACGTGCGCCCCCGCATGAAGGCCAGCGGCGCGACCTCGATCTCTCCACTCGTCAGACGACGGGTCACCTGATCTCCCGGCATCATGTCGTGCAGCGCATCATAGAGCGGACGCAGATACGGGTCGATTTTTTCTTTCATGTCACCGGGCAGGAAGCCCAAACGCTCCCCCGCCTCGACCGCCGGACGCGACAGCACGATCCGTTCGACTTTCCCGGCTTGCAGCATCGCCACGGCCTGCGCGACCGCGAGATAGGTCTTGCCGGTTCCCGCCGGGCCGACGCCAAAGACCATGTCGTTCACGGCCAGCGCTTCCATATAGGTCTTCTGGCCCGGGCTGCGCGGCCCGACGGCGCCGCGGCGCGTACGGATGGCCGGCAGGTCCGACAGCGGCAGCCGAGGATTCGTATCCGTCTCCGACAGCCGGATCGCCGCTTCCACCTCCGCCCGCCCGATGCTTTCGCCCTGTTCCAACCGCCGCCACAGCCCGCGCAGCATGTCCTGCGCCATATCCACCCGCGCGGCATCCCCGGAAATCGCGACCAGGTTCCCCCGGCAGGACATCTTGATGCCCAACGCCTGCTCGATCCGCACCAGGTGCCGGTCGTGCTCCCCCAGCAGCAGGGGCAGCAGCATGTTGTTGCCGAATTGCAGCCTCACCGCCTTCGCGGCGTCAGAGGCAAGGGACGGTGCCGATAGCGGAGCGGACAAATTGGTCAAGCGATCAGTCTCTCCTGGTTGACGGTTCCTGTCAGTGAGTTTGGCAAAGCAGCGCCGATTCGCACCGACATTTCGGTGCCAATCAAGTCTTGCCCGGCTGTGAGGTGAACGGGTTGAAGAAATGGTGACCGTCCCGCGACCTGTCCGGGATGGCGTCCGGTCCCGGTAAACAGCACCGACAGATCGAGCCCGACACAACTGGCGTTGAAGCGCGCCTGCTGTTCCCGCAGCAGCGCCTGCAAGGCCTGCAAGCGGCGGTCCTTGTCGGCTTCCGCCACCTGACGCGGCGCGCCCGCGGCGGGCGTGCCCGGCCGGGGGGAGTATTTGAAGCTGTACGCCTGGGCGAAACCGACCGCGCGCACCAGCGCCATCGTTGCCTCGAAGTCTTCCTCGGTCTCGCCGGGATGGCCGACGATGAAGTCCGACGAAAACGCAATATCGGGGCGCGCGGCCCGCAGCTTGTCGATCAGGCGGAGATAGTCGGCGGCGGTATGGCCGCGGTTCATCGCATCCAGGATGCGGTCGGAACCGGACTGCACGGGAAGATGCAGAAACGGCATCAGCGTCGGCAGGTCGCGATGCGCCGCAATCAGATCGTCGTCCATGTCGCGCGGGTGCGATGTGGCGTAGCGCAGCCGCAGCAGGCCGGGAAGGGCGGCCAGCGCGCGCAACAGGCGGCCCAGACCCCAGGCCTCGCCGTCCGGCCCGGTGCCGTGCCACGCATTCACGTTTTGCCCCAGCACCGTGATCTCTCGCGCGCCCTGGGCGACCAGTCGCTCCGCCTCCGCCACAATGCCGGCCACGGGGCGGCTTTGTTCCGCGCCGCGCGTGTAAGGCACGACGCAAAAGCTGCAAAATTTGTCGCAACCTTCCTGCACCGTCAGAAACGCGGTCACGCCCTGCGGCGCCGCGGCCTCCGGCAGATGGTCGAACTTATCCTCGGTCGGAAATTCCGTTTCGATGACCGATGCCCCGGCCCGTGCCGCGCGCGCCACCATCTCCGGCAGTCGGTGATAGGTCTGCGGCCCCAGCACGATGTCGACATACGGCGCGCGGGCAAGAATCTCCTTGCCTTCCGCCTGCGCCACGCAGCCCGCCACCGCGATCACCATCTTGCCGCCCTGCGCGTCCTTGATCCGGCGCAGGCGACCGAGTTCGGAGAATACCTTCTCCGCCGCCTTATCGCGAATATGGCAGGTGTTCAGGATCACCATGTCGGCGCCGTCCGGCCGATCCACCGGCTGGTAGCCGAGCGGGGCGAGGACGTCCGCCATGCGGCCGCTGTCGTACACGTTCATCTGGCAACCCCAGGTGATCACATGCAGACTCTTCCGCGTCGGTTCGCTCGGGTTCATGCGCCATGCTCCGCGTCAGCCCAACGGAGAGGTCCGCTGGGAAAGCGGGGAGGAATCGTCGCACAAAGCGCGTTGGTCAAGCGCGGCAGCGCATATCTGGCTCCATTCGGACCCTGTATTTTGGCGTTCATGCCGCGCGCCCTGTCAACAGCGGATTTTTTCGCCGTTTCGGCCCCGCCGGTTTTGGTAAATGTCGCAGCGCGTGTAGAACGATGTCATGCCCATACCGTCGCAACCAAACCCGCAAGACCTGATCCCGATCACCACCACGCAGGCGCTGTCGGCCTTGTGTGAGCGTCTGGGCGGAGAGGCATTCATCACCGTCGATACCGAGTTCATGCGGGAACGCACCTATTGGCCCGAACTCTGCCTGATCCAGATTGCCGGTGAGAACGACCTCGCCCTGATCGACGCCCTGTCGCCGGACATCGACCTCGCCCCGCTCGGTGCCCTCCTCGCCAACCAGGCCGTCACCAAAGTCTTCCACGCCGCTCGGCAGGACATCGAAATTTTCGTGCTGCTGTTCGGCGATGTGCCGAGACCGCTGTTCGACACCCAGGTCGCGGCCATGGTCGCAGGCTTCGGCGATCAGGTCGGCTACGATTCGCTGGTGTCCGGGCTGACCGGCGCGTCGATCGACAAAGCGCATCGCTTCAGCGATTGGTCCGTGCGACCGCTCTCCGCATCGCAACTCGCCTATGCCGCGGGCGATGTCACCCATCTGCGAGAAGTCTATCGCCGGCTGAACGCCAAGCTGCGCGACGAAAATCGCCTGGATTGGGTGGAGCAGGAGATGGCGATCCTGTCCAACCCCGATACCTATCGCACCGATCCGGAAACCATCTGGGAACGCATGCGCCCGCGCAGCGGCAACCGGCGCTTTCTGGGCACGCTCAAGGTCCTGGCGGCGTGGCGGGAGCGGGAGGCGCAGCGGGTCAATATTCCGCGCCAACGTTTGATCAAGGACGAAGCCCTGCTGGAAATCGCCGCCACCGCGCCGGCCAACCCGGAAGCCCTGGCGCGCGCGCGCGGCATCACCAAGGGCTTCGCCGAGGGACGCACCGGCGCCGCCCTGCTGGAAGCCGTGGCAACCGCCCGCGCCATGTCGGACGACGAGATGCCGCTGCCGGCCCAGGCGCGCGATTCGCTGCGACCGTCCGGCGCGCTGGTGGCGTTGCTGAAAGTTCTGCTGGCCGCGAAATGCGAAATGCACCACGTCGCCCCGCGTCTGGTCGCCAGTTCCGACGACATCGACCGGCTGGCGGCGGAAGCAACACCCGACGTCGCCTGCATGCACGGCTGGCGTCACGGCGTGTTCGGCGCGGACGCCGAGGCGTTGAAGCAGGGGAAGATCGCGCTGGGCGTCGACGGCAGACGGATCCGGCTGGTGCCGACCTCCGACTGATAAGGTCATCAGGCGAGTGCGTGCTCGCCCGATTGGCTCGAAGTGCTCTCGTCCATTGTTTCCGCGCCCAACGGCATCGCCGGTCGGTTCTGACGCAGGGTGGAAGCACCGTCGGCGATGATCCGCCACACCGCGTTCGACAGCGCCTTACGATCCGGGTAGCGCGCCGGGTCGAGCGGCGCATGCAGCAGCACGGTCACGCGCAGATTGGTGTTCTGCGACAACTGCCAGAAATGCGACGCGATATCCATGTCGCCATACCAGGCGAAGACGGGACGGTTGGCGCGCCCGGTCGGCAGACCGTTCAGGCGGTCGTACACCACCGACACCGGCTGAATGATCGGCAGCTTCGACGGGTCGGTGTTCCGGCCGGCTTCCGCCAGCGCGAAGAACGACGAGCGGAAGGGAAGCACGCGCGATCCGTCGGAGCTTGTTCCCTCCGGGAACATGATCAGATTGTCGCCGCGATCCAGCACCCGCTGCATCTCGTCGCGTTCCTGGTTCACCGTGCCGCGCTTACGCGAAACGAAGACCGTGCGGCCGAGTTGGGCGATGGTGCCGATGACGGGCCAGCGCGCGACGTCGCCCTTGGCCACGAAGCAGCCGTCCAACACGCCGCCGATCACGGGAACGTCCACCCACGAGGAATGGTTGGAGACGAACAGAACCGGGCGTTCCGACGTGTTGCTGGCCAGGGACCCGATCACGCGGACGCGCAGACCCAGGATGCGGCTGAACATCGCCCAATAGATGCGCGCCACATGAATTTTCGCCCGTCCCGGCATCATCAGACACGCCGCCTGCGCCAAGGCGCTCGGCAGGGTCCACAGCAGGATCGACATGCCGCGCCTGGACGCGCGCAGGCGCCGGCTCAGCAGCCATCCTTCCTGCCCGTTCGGCGTATCCCGCAGAAAGCCGGGCTCTCGGTGCTGCTCGCGGTCCATGCGCGGGCGTCGCGCCAGGTAGCCGAGATGAAGGCCCTTGGCCCTGCGTCCGGACGCATCCGATGCGGCGATTGGATTCTGTGAATTTGGCATGAGTATCCGATAGCGCGCGAGGCATGACGGAACAATGGCGGGCCTATGACGGTTCCGCGAACATCGCGTTGCCGAACGGCGGTTGACCAACGCGCGTGGGCGTAGAATTTTGCCGCGGGGAAACAGGATACGGGCATGACACGGTATATCGGCGCGATCGATCAGGGCACCACATCGACCCGGTTCATCGTCTTTGACACCGCCGGCAATACCGTCGCGACCGCGCAGCGAGAGCATCGGCAGATCTTCCCCCAACCCGGCTGGGTCGAACACGATCCGATCGAAATCCGCGACAACGTCCTGATAACGATGCGGCAGGCTCTGGCGGACGCCGGCCTCGGCCCGCGCGATCTGGCGGCGATCGGGATTGCCAACCAACGCGAAACTACGGTGTTGTGGGATCGCGCGACCGGGTTGCCGGTGCACAACGCGCTGGTCTGGCAGGATACACGCGTCGAAGGTTTGGTGGCCGAATTCTCCCGCGACGGCGGCCCGGATCGGTTTCGCGCCGCGACCGGTTTGCCGATGGCCACCTATTTTTCCGCCATGAAGCTGCGCTGGCTGCTGGACGCGGTGCCGAATGCCCGCGCCCGCGCCGGGGCGGGAGAGCTTCTGTTCGGCACGATCGACACCTGGATCGCCTGGAACCTGACCGGGCGGCACATCGTCGATGTGACCAATGCCAGCCGCACCCAGTTGATGAACCTGGCGACGCTGAACTGGGACCCCGATCTGCTGGCCGCGTTCGACATCCCCGCCGCGGTGCTGCCCCGCATTGTCGCGTCCTCTGCCGTTCATGGCACATTGGGTGACGACACGCCTTTGGCCGGAATCCCCTTGGCCGGCATATTGGGCGACCAGCAGGCGGCGCTGATGGGGCAGGCGTGCTTCGATGCCGGGGAGGCAAAGAACACCTATGGCACCGGCTGCTTCCTGTTGATGAACACCGGCACCACCCCGATGCCGTCGCGCCATGGGCTGATCACCACCGTTGCCGCGCAGTTGGGCGACGCGCCCGCGACCTATGCGCTGGAAGGCTCCGTCGCCATCGCCGGCGCGCTGGTGCAGTGGCTGCGCGACAATCTGGGGCTGATCCGGTCGAGCGCGGAGGTCGAGGCACTGGCCCTGTCGGTGCCGGACAACGGCGATGTGTATTTCGTGCCGGCCTTCTCTGGCCTCTACGCGCCCTATTGGCGACCCGACGCGCGCGGCACGATCGCCGGGCTGACCCGTTTTGCCTCCGCCGGCCATATCGCGCGCGCCGCGCTGGAGGCGACCGCCTACCAGACCATGGACGTGCTGCGCGCGATGGAGGCCGATTGCGGCTTTTCGATCCGATCGCTGCGCGTCGATGGCGGGATGGTCGTGAACCAAACGCTGATGCAATTCCAGGCCGATATGATCGACGCCCCCGTGGTGCGCCCCGCCTGTGTCGAAACGACCGCGTTGGGCGCGGCCTATGCCGCCGGGCTGGCGGTGGGCTACTGGAACGGCCTGGACGATCTGCGTTCCAATTGGGCGATCGCGGAAAGCTGGACACCGACCATGGACGCGGGCCGCCGAGGCGCTATGGCCTCCGCCTGGGCAAAGGCGGTCGAACGATCTCTAGGATGGAGTTAGCCCATCTTATTCATCGCATGCCAGGGATTCGTTGGCGGGCGTAGCGTAATCGTCTGATTTGATGCAGAGATTTGGGTGTCGAGACCAACATCTGCCGAATCGGACGGTGCCACACCCGCCATGGTCGAAAATACTCCACTGCCG
>CANJLW010000003.1 GCA_947475245.1 Acetobacteraceae bacterium
GCGAATTTTCACCTCTCCCCCTGGGAGAGGTCGGCGCGAAGCGTCGGGTGAGGGAGGTGCCACCGGCACAACCCATTGTATTCGCATCACCTCCCTCACCCGCGCCGCTTCGCGGCACGACCTCTCCCAGGGGGAGAGGTGAAAATTCGCACCTTCCGCCGCCAAATGCGATCACCCTGCCACACCCCCCAGGTGTTGCCGTTGCGCCGCGCTCGGCGGATGATCGTCGACGGATCGAACCAGGGAGAGAAACATGCGTCTGAAGGACAAAGTCGCCATCATCACCGGTGGCGCGCACGGAATGGGCGAGGCCGAAGCCCGCCTGTTCGCCAGGGAAGGCGCGGCGGTCGTCATCGCCGACGTTCTCGCCGACAAGGGCGAAGCCGTCGCCGCCGACATCAACGCCGGTCAGGGGCGCGCCATGTTCGTGCGCACCGATGTGACGTCGGAAACCGACTGGAAGGACCTGATCGCCAAAACCATCGCGGCATACGGCAAGCTGGACATTCTGGTGAACAACGCCGGCATCAGCGGCAGCGCCGTCGGCGATCAGGACTCACTGGAAGGCTGGAACAAGCTGATCGCCATCAATCAGACCGGCGTGTTCCTGGGCACCACCCTGGCGGCCAAGGAAATGGCCAAGGCGGGCAAGGGCGCGATCGTCAATATCTCCTCCATCATGGGCTTCATTGGCGGCGCCGAGGGCAGCATGGGCTATTCCGCGTCCAAGGGCGCGGTGCGGATCATGTCGAAATCCGCCGCGCTGCGTTGGGGCCCCGACGGCGTCCGCGTCAACACCGTCCATCCCGGCTACATGCCGGCAATGCTGAACGGCACAAACGCCGGCGGTCGCGCCGCGAAGATCCCCATTACGCCGCTGCGCCGCCTGGGTGAGCCGATCGAGGTCGCGCACGCCGTGCTGTTCCTCGCCTCCGACGATGCCTCGTTCATCACCGGCACGGAACTTGTCGTCGACGGCGGGTATATCGCCCAATAAATCGCGCCGACGTCCGGTCGGATGGACCGGACGTCGCCTCTGGACACAGGTCGCGATAACGAATAGGACTGCGACGCGTTCGCAATTGCGAGCGCGTCGCAATCACGTTTGAGGGGCAAGGCATCATGTTTCGGTCGCTTTTAGGAAGCCTGTTGGCGCTGACACTCAGCGCCGCCTGCGCACTTGCCGCCGACGTGACGCTGTACACGACGCGCGAACCGGGACTGATCCGCCCGCTGCTGGACATCTACACCGCCCGCACCGGCACGAAGGTGAATACCGTCTTCCTGCAAAGCGGGCTGGCGGAGCGTCTGCAGGCCGAAGGCGCGCGCTCCCCGGCCGATCTGGCGATCGTCGTGGACGCCGCCAATCTGCTCGACCTCGTCAATCGCGACCTGACCCAGCCGGTACACTCCGCCGCCCTGGACAGCGCCATCCCGCCGGCATTTCGCGATCCGCAAGGCCACTGGTTCGCGCTGTCCTTGCGCGCGCGCGTGATGTTCGTGTCTAAGGACCGGGTACCCGCGAACGAGAACCCGACCTACGAGGATTTGGCCAGTGCACACTGGAAAGGACGCGTTTGCATTCGCGGCGGACAACACCCCTATAACATCGCGCTGTTCGCGGCCATGCTGACCAAGCACGGCGAAGCCGCGTTGGACACCTATCTGACCGGCCTGAAAGCGAACCTCGCCCGCAAGCCCGGCGGCGGCGACCGCGATGTCGCCAAGGACATCGCCGCCGGACTGTGCGACATCGGGGTCTCCAACATCTACTACTACGGCCTGATGAAGTCCGGCGCCGGCGGCCCGGAGCAGGTCAAATGGGCCGAAGCCGTGCGCGTCGTATTCCCGACGTTCTCCGACAAAGTCGGCACGCACATGAATGTTTCCGGCGGCGCGGTGATGAAGCACGCATCCAATCGCGACGGCGCGATCGCGCTGCTGACCTTCCTGACCGGCGCCGAAGCGCAGGCCATGATGGCGGAAGCGAATTTTGAATCCCCGGTCCGTCCCGGCGTCCGCCCTCACCCGATCATCGCAGAACTGGGCGAGCATCGGTACGACAGTGTGACGCCGGCGCAGATTGCCGCGGGCCGTAAAGCCGCCAGCCTGGCCGTCGATCGCGCCGGTTTCGATCAGTAGACGGAAGGAACCGCGCCGCTGCTGCCCCGACTAGGCGCGACCGCGGTCGCATCCCTCGCATTACTGCCCGTGTTGGCCCTGGCGGTCGTCGCCGCGCGGGGATCCGGCGACCTGTGGCCGCATCTGATCCGCTATGTACTCCCGAACGCCTTGGTGGAAACCGCCTGGTTTCTGCTGGGCATCGGAGCGTTCGTCGCACTTGTCGGGACATCCACCGCCTGGCTGGTCAGCCTGTACCGGTTCCCGCTGCATCGCCTGCTGTCCTGGGCCTTGCTGCTGCCGCTGGCGATGCCCGGCTATATCGCGGCCTATGCCTATCTGGACATCCTCCATCCCGTCGGCCCCCTCCAATCCTCCCTGCGCGCGATGCTCGGCATTGCCCACCCGCGCGGACTGATCCTGCCGGATATCCGATCCCTCGGCGGATGCGTCCTGGTCATGGGCCTGGTTCTGTTCCCCTACGTCTACCTCAGCGCGCGGGCCGCTTTCGCGTTCCAGGCGGCCGACGCAATCTGGGCCGCGCGCGGTCTCGGCGCATCCGGATGGCACCTGTTCCATCGGATCGGGATACCGATGGCGCGCCCGGCGCTGGCCGTCGGCATTAGCCTGGCCTTGATGGAAGCGCTGAACGATGTCGGTGCCAGTGAATTTCTGGGCGTACGCACCCTGACGGTTTCGGTCTACGTGACCTGGCTGACCCGAGGCTCCCTCGAAGGCGCCGCGCAGATTGCCCTCGTGCTTGTCGCCCTCGTCATTGTGCTGCTGGGGGCGGAGCGTTGGGGCCGCCGACGCTATGGCTTCGTCGGCGACGCGACGCCATACGATCCCGTCGCCCTGACCGGCGCGCGCGCCGCGCTGGCAACCCTGGCCTGCGCGCTGCCGGTCATTCTGGGCTTTCTGGTGCCGGTCGGTCACTTGCTGGCCAAGGCCTGGGAACGCGTCGCCGCCTTCGGATTGCCGCCGGGATTGGCCGGTTGGATCGGCAACAGCGCCTGGTTCGCGGCCTGGGCCGCCTTGGCCACGGTGACCTGCGGTTTGGTCCTGGCCTTCGCGGCGCGGATCGCGCAAGGCGGGCTGCTGCTGCGCGTCGGCACGATCGGCTATGCGCTGCCCGGCGGCGTGGCGGCCGTCGGGCTGATCATCGCGCTGGGCGCGTTCGACGACGGGCTGGCTGCGGTATGGGGATGGGTGTCGTCCTCCCCCTTGGTCTGGACCGCGACGGGATCGGGCGTGACGCTGGTGCTGGCCTATATCGTGCGCTTTCTGGCGATCCCCGCCGCCGGCCTGGATGCCGCCTATGCGCGCATGAGCGAGGATTACGACAACGCCGCGCGCGGTCTGGGCTGCCTGCCTCTCCGCCTGTTGCGCAGTATTCACCTGCCGGCCCTGCGGTGGCCGTTGGGCGTGGCGGGGCTGCTGGTGTTCATCGACGCGATGAAAGAACTGCCCGCAACCTTGTTGCTGCGCCCGGTGAATGTGGAGACGCTGGCAACCGTTCTCTACGGAGAAGCCGTGCGCGGCACCTACGAAGACGGTGCCGTCGCCGCCCTCGCGCTGGTCAGCGTCGCGATGATCGCGGCGGCGCTGCTGACACCGCTGGAAACGCGGATACGCCGACGCAACTGACCTTGACCATGGGGCTGTCCACATGGGGCTGTAGTGACTCGCGCGCGACCATGGTAACAGCCGTCACAACGCCAAGAACAGGAGACCCTGCGTGATCAAGATCCCCACCGCCCAGATTCCGGGCTTTTACCACCGCCGGATCGGCGACATCGTCGTTACGGCCCTGTCCGACGGCTACCTCGACGGCACCGTCGACGTGCTGCAGAACATCACCGGCGACGAATCGCGCGGCCTGCTGTCCGCCGCCTTCCGTCCGGGCCGCCGCACCTCCGTCAACTGCTACCTGATCTATTCCGCCGGTCGCCTGGGCCTGCTGGAAACCGGGTCGGGCGACTACCTGATGCCGACCGCGGGTAAGCTGCAACAGAACCTGAAGGCCGCCGGCGTCGATCCCGCAGACATCGACACGGTGATGCTGACGCACATGCACCCCGACCATTCCGCCGGCCTCGCCGATCCCAAGACCGGCGCCAAATTCTTCCCGAACGCCGAACTGGTGGTGCACGAAAACGAACCGCGCCATTGGAACGACGATGTCGCCATGAGCCGAGCGGCACCGCGGGCGCAGAAGTTGTATTTTGAGGCGGCGCGGGAACAGATGGCCCCGTACCACAACCAGATGCGCACCTTCAAAGGCAGTGAGGAAGTGTTCCCCGGCGTGCGCTCCATGCCGTTCCCCGGCCATACGCCCGGGCATAGCGGCTACATGATCAGCTCCGGCAAGGACTCGCTGCTGATCTGGGGCGATATCATCCATGTGCCGGAAATCCAGATCCCCCGCCCGCACGTCACCATCGAGTTCGACACCGATCCGCATGCCGCCGCCGCGATGCGGGCGCGGGTGTTCGACATGGTGACCAACGATCGCCAGTTGATCGCGGGCATGCATGTCCACTTCCCCGGCTTCGCCCATCTGGTGCGCGACGGCGAAGGCTATCGGATGCTGCCGGAACCCTGGGATCAGGCTTTCGGCGGTTGACCTTCGGGCTGCTCCTGGCTGCCGCTGTGGCCGGAGCAGCCTATGTTCTGTCGCCGGGTCCGGCGTTCCTGGCTCTCCTCGGCATTGGCGCGGGCCAGGGCCGACGCGCCGGGGCGCTGTTCCTGACGGGCCACCTGGTCGGCGACACGCTCTGGGCATTTCTGTCGCTGCTGGCGATCATCGGTGCCCAGACGATCGGGTCGTTCGTTTTCGATGCCCTCGGCCTTGCGTGCGGCGCCTACCTCATCTGGTTGGGTGCCCGCGCCATCGCCGTTCGGCGTGACGACGTCGGCGGTACCACGACCGATGTACGCCGTCCCCTGGCGCGGGGGCTGGTGTTCGGATTGTCAAACCCCAAGGCCTATCCGGTTTCGGTGGCCATGTTCACGGCCGTGCTGGGAGAATACGCGGACTCGTTGGGCTGGCGCGCCTTCGGCCCCCTGCTTATGGCGGCGCTTGTCGGCTTCGTGTGCGCCGATGGGCTGTTGATCGCCGTCATCGGCGCGCGAGCCGTTCGACAGGCCTACCGTCGGCACGCTCTGTTGGTAACGCGCATATCCGGCGTGTTGTTCGTCGGCTTCGGGCTGCATGCAATCGCATCGGCCCTGCCGGGGCTTCTGCGCGGCTGACGGTCAGAACGTCGGAACCCGGTTCATCGGGCTCAAACCATCGCGGGCACCCCGCGCGCCCCACGCCGTGCTGTTGATGTCGGGCACCTGATCCGACATCGGGCATTTTCCCAGCTTCAGCATCAGACCCATGATACCCTGGCGCAGTTGTTTGGCGAAATCGCTGTACCGTTCCAGGATATTGAGGTTCGCCCAAACGAAGTTCACGAGCTTGACAAGGTCGTACCCGACAACACCGGCCAGCATGATGTTCGCAAGCACCGACCGCGAGACGACACTGGTGCCGCCACAGGAAACGAACATACGGCACAGCAGATAATGCTCTGCGTAGGCCAACGGCTTGTTGCCGCAGTTGATCGGCTTGTTGTTCTCGTCGGTCGCGTTGCGCTTATCGGCAAGCATTAACAGCGCTTCCCACAAGCGCCTGGTTTCATTGTCGGTCGTAACAAAATCGAATGCATGGATGATGTACTGCCGCGTATCCTCCTCGATCTGCACCTCTTTCGGCGCGACCATCCCCTCGGTTCCCGCCAAGGCGTTGAGGCGCACCAAAGTGCGTCCACCCGGATCGATCCGACCGTCGCGGAAGCGCGGCTCCACCTGCGCGGTCTGAAATGCCAGGATCGCGGACAGCAGTTGCGGCGAGGCCACCCCGTTGACCCGTGGCGCGGGAACGGGCGACCGAGGCCCGCCCGCCCCGGTGGGAACCCTGTTCAGCAGCCCCGCGATCGCTGTTTGATCGGCAAGACGGTTAGGAGCGGGACGGGAACCAACGGAAGCGGTAATCGAAACAGGCTGCGCCATGGCGAACGTCCCCCGTAATCAGCCGCCCGGCGCGCCCTGCGTTTCCACGTAAAGCGCATAGACGGACTGGCTGGCCGCCATGAACAGGCGATTGCGCTTAACGCCGCCGAAGCACACATTCGCGCAACGCTCCGGCAGCAGGATGCGCCCGATCAGCACACCGTCCGGCGCGAAGACCGCGACACCGTCCTGTCCGACACCGCCGGAAAAGCCGCACCAGACATTGCCGCCGACATCGCAGCGGATCCCGTCGGCATAGCCGGGCATCGCGTCGAAGAACACGCGGCCATTCGTCGCGCGGCTCCCATCGTCGACGATATCGTAGACATACGTCGTCTTCGGCCCGGTGCCCGGTGTATCCACCACATACAAACGCGACTCATCCGGCGAGAACGCCAGACCGTTCGGACGCGCCATATCGCCGACGACAACCCGCAGCGAACCGTCGCGCGGATCGAGCCGATAGACCCGGAACGGCAGCAACTGCTCCTTTGTCGTACCCAGATAGTTGCCGCGCGTGCCGGCCCCGTTGTCGCTGAACCAGATCGTGCCGTCGGATTTCACCACCACGTCGTTCGGCCCGGTCAGCCGCGTGCCCTCGAAGCTGTCCGCCAGGATGGTCACGGTGCCGTCGATCTCGGTCCGGGTCAGATGCTGCGTATCATGCTCGCAGCTGATCAGACGCCCCTGCCGATCGCGCGTATTGCCGTTGGTATAGTGCGAGGACTGCCGAAACACGGAGGTAACGCCGGTCTGCTCGTCCCAGCGCATGATCCGATCGTTCGGGATATCGCTGAACAGCAATTGCCGCATATCGCCGAACCACACCGGCCCTTCGGTAAAGCGAAACCCGGTGGCGATCCGCTCGATCGCCGCGTGCCCCAGCATCATCCGATGAAAGCGCGGATCGAGCGAAACGATATCCGGATCGGGATAGCGAATGGGCGGTGCCCCCTCGTCCCAGCGAGACTTCACAGACATGCCACCCGCTCCCTTCCCTTTGCGCCTAACGCGCCGGATAAACCCGCGGCCAGATCACCTGATCCGGCGGTCCCGGCGGTTCCGGCGGACCCTTCTTGCCGCACGCGGACAGCAGCGTCAGCGCCAGCAGGACCGTCAACCCAAGAATTCGAGCCATTTTGCCGCCTCCCGCGCCACGTTTTCGGGCGCCGTACCACCGAAGCTCGTCCGCGACGCCACCGACGCCTCGACCGTCAGAACCGAGAACACATCCGCCGTAATGCCCGGTTCCACCGACTGCATCTCTGCCAGAGACAGGTCCGCGAGATCAACACCCCGCGCCTCCGCCATCGCCACCAGACGCCCGGTGACATGATGCGCGGTGCGGAACGGCAGGCGCAACACCCGCACCAGCCAATCCGCCAGATCGGTGGCTGTGGCGAAGCCGGACCCGGCCATCGCCCGCATCCGCTCGGTCACCGGCGTCATGTCGCGCACCATGCCGCCGATCGCGGCGAGCGACAGTGCCCAGGCCTCCGCCGCGTCGAACACCGGCTCCTTGTCCTCCTGCATGTCCTTGGCGTAGGCCAGCGGCAGACCCTTCATCACCGTCAGCAACCCGACCAACGCGCCGTTGATCCGCCCGGTCTTGGCGCGCGCCAGTTCCGCCGCGTCCGGATTGCGCTTTTGCGGCATGATCGAACTGCCGGTCGTGAATGCGTCGGACAGGCGGATGAACCGGTACGGCGCGCTGCACCAGATCACGATCTCCTCGGCGAAGCGCGACAGATGCATCGCCGAAATCGCCGCCGCCGACAGGAACTCCAACGCAAAGTCGCGATCCGACACGGCATCCAGGCTGTTCGCCGTCGGCCGATCGAAGCCCATTGCCTTGGCCGTCATATGGCGATCGATCGGAAACGACGTGCCGGCCAGCGCCGCCGATCCCAGCGGAGACTCATTCAGCCGCCGCCGGCAATCCGTGAGACGGCCGCGATCGCGCTCCAGCATCTCCACATAGGCCAACAGATGGTGCCCGAAGGTGACGGGCTGCGCCGTCTGCAAATGCGTGAACCCCGGCATCGGATCCCCCGAAAACCCCAGTGCTCGGCCTGCCAGGGCGCGCATCACGTCGGTAATCTGCGCCGTCAGCCCATCGATCGCATCGCGCACCCACAGCCGGAAATCCGTCGCCACCTGATCGTTGCGGCTCCGCGCCGTATGCAGCCGCTTCCCGGCCTCTCCGATGCGATCCGTCAGCCGCGCCTCGATATTCATGTGGATGTCTTCGAGCGCCGCGTCGAACGGAAACCGTCCCCCTTCGATCTCCTGACCGATTGCCTCTAGACCCGCGACGATCGCATGCTCATCTTCCTGCGTGATGAGACCGATTTTCGCCAACATGGCCGCATGTGCCAGGGAGCCCCTGATGTCCTGCCGCCACATCTTCCGGTCAAAGCCGATGGAGGCGTTGATCTCCTGCATGATGGCGGACGGCCCGGCGGCGAAGCGCCCGCCCCATTGCATGTTGGCGGGTTCGTTGCGGCGGTCTGGCGTATCGGTCACAGGGAGTCTTCCAGCATGATGGTGAGCGCAAGAGACGGGATCACCCGACGGGCGGCTCTGGCAGGCACCGCGACCCTAGCGGGACTGCTGCCCGCGCGCAAACCGCTTGCGGCGGGTCTGCCCGATATCGGTCGACTGCTGACCCCGGTCTCGCCGCCGACGGAACCGCCGGACATCGCCTTTTCCGGCGCGGATGGGGTAGAGCACCGGCTGTCGGCCTTTCGCGGGCGTGGCATGGTAATCAACTTCTGGGCCACCTGGTGCGCCCCCTGCGTGGCGGAAATGCCGTCGCTGGCGGCGCTGGCCCTGGCCTTGGCGCCGCACGACATCGCGGTGATGCCGCTGTCGTCCGATCGCGGCGGGGCAGAGGTCGTGGCCAATTGGTATCGCACGCACGGCGTGTCCGGCCTGCCGGTGTTGCTCGACCCCAAGGGCAACGGCGCGCGCGCCTTTGCGTCGCGCGGCATTCCCACCACCGTCGTCATCAACCGGCAAGGGCTGCTGTGCGCGCGTCTTGAAGGCGCGGCGGACTGGGGACAAGAAAAAGCCGCCGCATTGCTGCGGCGGCTGATCGAGTCCTAAGTCCTATCGCCGGACAGCCGGCGGTGGGACCGGTGGCGGTGTTGTGCCGCCTTGCCACAGCTGCAACACCTGTGTCGGGTGGAAGCAGCTGATCGATCCGATCTGATTGGCGCCGTACTGCATGTAGCCTGGGGCGTTCTGCGGCAGCAGCGGGGTCGAGATCGGCACATAGATCAAGCAAACGGCCCCGTCGATCGGATCGCGCCAGCGCTGAATGATCGTGTCACGCAGCGGGCCGCGATAGATCTTTTCCAGGATCATCGTCGGGAACGTTTCCCACTCCGACACCTGCGGCGGGGCCGCCGGAGCCGGCGCGGGTGCCGGCGCGTTTGCCGCCGGAGCGGGCGCGGGTGCCGGGGTTGCAGGCCGAGCGGGGGGTGTTTGGGCCTGAGCGGGGGAGGTGATCCACTCAAGCTTGTGGTTGAAAACGAGGAAGCCCCCCGCCGCGATGAGGCCTAAGCCCATCGCGGCGGAGAACCCGAGTATCGACTTGCGTGTCAAGTGTCTCGACCTATCAGAATTCGAGCGCGACGCCGATACGACCGATGTAGTTGCCACCCGTCGCGACACCGATACCACCCGTCACGTAGATCGTGTCGAAGTAGGGGATGTCGAGGCGGTGCATCACGGAGCCACCCATTGCGAACTCGCCGCGATACCCAGCGGTGTTGAACGCGATGGTCGTCTTGCCGCGAGCCGACGGGGTCGGCGCCTGGGCCATGGCGGCGGTGGCGGCGATGCCGCGGAACGCCTGCTTGACCAGGCCCTGGACCTGTTGCCAGTTCGGGGCATCGGTTCCGTAGATAGCCGGCGCCACGTTGGAGATTCGCCGCAGGTTATCGTGCGTGCCGACCGACACCGTGTTCGGCTCCGTCGCGATCGAGTTGGCACCCAGAGCGACCGAGTTACCGGCAGCCGCCGTAGCCCGGGCATTCGCGCCGATCGCGGTGGAGTTGTTCGCCAGCGCCTGCGAGTTGACGCCGAAGGCGGAGGTGGACGTGTTGTTCGCGGTCGCTCCGTTACCGAAGGCGGACGCGGACACGTTCCTGGAGGTGACGCCCGGTGTCGAGGCCACGGCGTTGTCGCCGAAGGCCGCGCCGCCGTTGGTCGCGAAGCTGTCCGCGCCGACCGCGACCGACCCGGTTGCCCGCGCGCCGGAGCCGATGGCCACCGCGTTGGCACCCGTAGCCGCCGAGGACAGACCGATGGCAACCGCGTTCGCCGCGTTGGCGACGGCGCTCTGACCCAGCGCGACGGTGGCGGAGGCCGAAGCCGCCGCGCCCGTGCCGCCGGCGAAGCTGCCCGCGCCCGACGCTGCCGAGGCATTGCCGATCGCCGTGGCGTTGGCGCCGGAAGCAGCCGACGTCGTGCCGAAGGACAGGGCGTTCAGGCCGGAGGCGGTTGCCCCGCTGCCGAGAGCGCCCGATCCGATCCCGCTCGCCGTCGCGCCGCGGCCGATGGCCGATGCGTTGGCGGCCGAGGCGACCGCGCCGGTGCCGGAGGCCAAAGCGTTCACCGCCGAGGCGGTTGCGCCCGTGCCGAAGGCCGCCGCGTTGGCGCTGTTGGCGACGCTGTTCTGACCGATCGCCGAAGCGCTGGCACCCGAAGCCGCCGAACCGGAACCGATCGCGACGGAGTCCGCTCCGGACCCAGCCGCCGTGTTACCGATCGAGGTGGCGTTCGCCGCGCTCGCCGTCGACCCCGTGCCCAACGCCAAGGTGTTGGTGTTGGATGCCGTGGCGCCGCTGCCGAAGGAACCCGCGCCGATCGCGCTGGCCGTCGCGCCGCGGCCAATGGCCGAAGCATTCGCCGCCGAGGCGCTGGCGCTGGTGCCCAGGGCCACCGCGTTCGCGCTGTTGGCAACACTGTTCTGACCGATCGCCGAAGCGCTGGCACCCGAAGCCGCCGAACCGGAACCGATCGCGACGGAGTCCGCACCGGACCCAGCCGCCGTGTTACCGATCGAGGTGGCGTTCGCCGCGCTCGCCGCCGAACCCGTGCCGATCGCGACCGCGTTGGTCTGCGAAGCGGTTGCTCCGCTACCAAAAGCGCCCGCGCCGACCGCGCTCGCCGTCGCGCTGCGACCGATGGCGGAAGCGTTGGCCGCCGAGGCGGTTGCGCTGGTGCCGAAGGCCGCCGCGTTGGCGCTGTTGGCCACCGAGTTCTGACCAATCGCCGAAGCGCTGGCACCCGAAGCCGCCGAACCGGAGCCGACCGCGACGGAGTCCGCGCCGGACCCAGCCGCCGTGTTACCGATGGAGGTGGCGTTCGCCGCGCTCGCCGCCGAACCCGTGCCGATCGCGACCGCGTTGGTCTGCGAAGCGATTGCTCCGCTACCAAAAGCGTCCGCGCCGGCCGCGCTCGCCGTTGCACCGCGACCGATGGCCGAAGCGTTCGCCGCCGAGGCGGTTGCGCTGGTGCCGAAGGCCGCCGCGTTGGCGCTGTTGGCTACCGAGTTCTGACCAATCGCCGAAGCGCTGGCACCCGAAGCCGCCGAACTGGAGCCGACCGCGACGGAGTCTGTTCCCGAAGCCGCCGAACCGGAGCCAACCGCGATGGAGTCCGTTCCCGAACCCGCCGCCGTGTTACCGATGGAGGTGGCGTTCGCCGCGCTCGCCGTGGCACCGCGACCGATGGCCGAAGCGTTCGCCGCCGAGGCGGTTGCGCTGGTGCCGAAGGCCGCCGCGTTGGCGCTGTTGGCAACCGAGTTCTGACCAATCGCCGAAGCGCTGGCACCCGAAGCCGCCGAACCGGAGCCGACCGCGACGGAGTCCGTTCCCGAACCCGCCGCCGTGTTACCGATCGAGGTGGCGTTCGCCGCGCTCGCCGCCGAACCCGTGCCGATCGCGACCGCGTTGGTCTGCGAAGCGGTTGCTCCGCTGCCAAAAGCGTCCGCGCCGGTCGCGCTGGCCGTGGCACCGCGACCGATGGCCGAAGCGTTCGCACCCGAAGCTGCCGCGCTGGCACCAATCGCCGTGGCATTCGCGGCGGAGGCATTCGAGGCGGCACCGAAGGCTGCCGCGTTTGTGCTTGTCGCGACGCTGCTTTGGCCGACCGCGGCGGAGCCGGTGCCGGACGCGTTGGCCTGATTACCGACCGCGGCCGCGCTGGTGCCGGACGCATTGGCGTTGGCGCCCAAGGCCGCCGCGAAGGTGCCGCCGGCTATGCTGCTGTTACCGATCGCCGAGGAGCTGACACCGGAGGCGTTGGCACCGTCACCCGCCGCGAGCGCGGAGGTCGCGGAAGCGATCGCCTGCCGGCCAAGGGCTGTGGACAGGTTGGCCGAAGCGTTGGAACCCGTGCCGATTGCCGCGGAATTGAGGCCGGCGGCCGTCGCAACCTGGCCGATCGCCACGCCACCGATACCAGCCGCCGCCGCGCCTGTGCCGATCGCGGCAGCCGACGCGGCCGAAGCGTTCGAACCGCTGCCGACCGCGATCGAGTCCGTGCCCAGGCCGACCGACGCGTTACCGATCGCCGTGGCGTTCGCGACACTTGCCGAGGCTGCCGTGCCGATCGCGACGGCATCGCTGCCGGTCGCATTGGCACCGTTACCGAACGAACCGGCACCGGAACCCGCAGCCACCGCGCTGCGACCGATGGCCGACGCGTTGGCGCCCGAAGCGTTGGCGCCGTTGCCGATGGCCGTGGCGTTCGTGGCGGAACCGATGGCGTTGGTGCCGAACGCCATCGACGAAGCGCCGGAGGCGTTGGCCGTGTTGCCGAGAGCCGTGGCGTTGGCCCCGTTGGCCAGAGCGGTCAGACCAATCGCCGTGGAGTTGGCGGCATTGGCATTCGCGCCGTTACCGAAGGCCGAGGCATTCGCCGCGCCCGCCCGGGAATTGGTGCCGACCGCCGTTGCGTTGGCCGAGGTTGCCGTCGCGGTGTTACCGAACGCCGAGGCGCTGGCACCTGACGCGTTGGCCGATGCGCCGAACGCCGCGCTGGATACACCGCCCGCGTTGGAATTGCTGCCGACCGACGTGGCGAGGGTGTTGCCGGCGTTGGCGGAACTACCGACCGCCGTGCCGCCGGTCCCCGAAGACAACGCAGCCGAACCGATGGCGATCGCCTCGGACCCCGATGCGTTGCTGGCCGTGCCGACCGCGATGGCGTTGGTGTTGGTCGCATTCGCCTGGACGCCAATGGCTGCTGCGCTCGCGCCGCTCGCAATCGCGGCGCGACCGAACGCCGCGGCGCTGTTGCCGGAGGCGTTTGCGGCCGCGCCGACCGCCGTCGCAAACGCCGCGCCGGCCGATGCCGTATTACCGACAGCGGTCGTGCTCGCTCCATTCGTGCCGGCCGATGCGCCGATCGAAACCGCATTCGTGCCCGTCGCGTTGGAAGCGCTGCCGAAAGCCAGCGAGTCGGCGCCGACGCCCAACGCGCCGTTGCCGATCGCCGTGGCGTTCGACGCAGAGGCATTCGCGCCCAGGCCCAAGGCTGACGCGTTGGCACCGCTGGCAATCGCGTTACGACCGATCGCCGTGGCGTTGGCCGAGGAGGCGTTGGCACTTGTGCCGATCGCCGTCGTGAACGACGCGCCGCCCGTTGCCGCATTACCGACAGCGATCGCGCTGGCGCCGTTCGTGCCCGCCGCCGCGCCGACCGAGATCGCATTCGCGCCCGTCGCGTTGGAAGAGCTGCCGAAGGCCAGCGAGTCGGTGCCGGCACCCAAGGCGCCGTTGCCGATCGCCGTGGCGTTCGCGGCAGAAGCGTTCGCCCCGTTGCCCAGGGCCGCCGCGTTCGCGGCGGTGCCGCGCGCGCCGTTACCGATCGCCGTGGCGTTCGCCGCACCGGCGATCGCCCCGGCACCGAAGGCCGCGGAATTCGCGCCCGCGCCGACGGCCAACAGACCGACCGCCGCCGAACCCGTGCCCGTCGCATTCGCGCCGGCGCCCAGGGCGGAAGCATTCGCGCCATTCGCGTTCGCCGACGTGCCGATGGCAACCGCATCCGCGCCGCTGCGGGCGTTGGCGTTCAGACCGATCGCCGTGGTGTTGGAACCAAGCGCATTCGCGCCGACGCCGAACGCCGCGGAGTTGGCGCCCGTCGACGTGGTGAAGTCACCGATCGCGGTGCCGCCCAGCGCCGCGCTGGCGGAATTACCGACCGCGACCGAACCGGTTGCGGCGGAGTTCGTGCCGATGGCGATGGCGTTCGCGCCGCTCGCATTCGCCGCCGTGCCCGCCGCGAAGGCGTTGGCCTGGCTGGCGAGGGCACCGGTGCCGATCGCGAAGGCATTCGCCGCGCTGGCGTTGGAGTTCGTGCCCACCGCGAAGGCATTGGCCTGGCTGGCATTGGCGTTGGTGCCGAAGGCCGAGGAGTTCGCCGCGGAGGATTTGGAGTTCGCGCCGAGCGCCGTGCCGCCGGCAACGGTGGCGCTGGAATTGGCGCCGATCGCGGTTGCGTTCGCCGCCACCGCCTGCGCGCCGAAGCCGACCGCCGTGGTGTTGGTGGCGTTCGCGGTGGTGCCGAAGCCCAGCGCGGTGCTGTTCGCGCCCGTCGCCTGGGAACCGGTGCCAACGGCGAGGTTCCCGTCCTGCGAGGCAACCGAACCGGCGCCGATGGAAACGGCGTTCGCGGTTGCCGCGTTCGCGCTGGTGCCGAAGGCAATGGCGTTCGCGCCAGCGCCGACCGCTCCGGTGCCAATCGCCGCGGCATTTGCGGCGGAAGCGTTGGCGCCGTTGCCGATGGCGGATGCGCTCGCGGCGGAGCCGACAGAACCGTTGCCGATTGCCAGGGCATTGTTGCCGGCGGCTGTCGCGCTGTTGCCGATCGCGGCGGCGCTGATGCCACTCGCGTTCGCGGCCTGACCGAAAGCCGCGGCGTTGGCGCCGCTGGCGGCGGTGGCGTTACCAATCGCCGTTGCGTTGGCCGCGGCGGCGGTCGAGCCCGAGCCGATCGCCATGGCGTTGTTGACACTGCCCGTGATCGTGGCACCCGTGCCGATCGCCATTGAACCCGCGGACGTGCCGCCGATCGCCGCGCCCGTGCCGATGGCGATTGCATTCGCCGCCGTGCCGGTGACTGACGCGCCGGAGCCGATCGCCGTCGCGTCCGTGGCCGTCGCGCCGACGGTCGCCGCGCCCAGGTTGGAAGCGCCGGCGTTGTTGCCGGAAACGGCGACCTGACCAAGGTTATTCGTGGCCGCGGTGCCGGTGCCGGTGTTCGCGCTGTCGGCCTGGTTGGCCGCGCGGACGCTGCCCGCGGTGATCGTCAGTGCCCCGACCGACAATCCGACAGCCAGCAGGGCGCGGTAGCTTACGGAACTGTTAAGCTGATTGGCCACGATGCGTATCCTCCAAAATCCAAGCCGAGCGACCGTCTTGAGACAACGGGACCCAGGCGAGACAGTAAACCTCACAATCAGAAACGCATGCCTAGCGCAACCAATCCAGCAACCCGGGGTTGTATTGTGCGATTTTACGACGGTATGTGGCTCTGATGCATCAGATCAGAAATTTTTGTAAGGACACGGAAATGTCACGGATTTCGCGATAAACCGCAGTCTTCCGCCAATTACGGCGCGACGGTCCGAACGCCCAGCGCGTCAAGAACCACCGGCTGCGTCAATATCTGGGGGAATTGTATCGAAGGGGTGTTACCCCCCGGAAACAGCACATACAGCGGCACGCCGTCGCGACCATGCTCCCGCAGGAACGACGTGATCGCCGGGTCCTGCCGAGTCCAATCGCCCTTCAGATAAACAACCCCACGCGCCGCGAAGGCTCCGCGCACCGCGTCCGACGACAGAACCACACGCTCATTCACCAGACACGTCACGCACCACGCCGCCGTCATATTCACAAACACCGCTCGGCCTTCGGCGCGCGCCCGGGACAGGCGTTCGGGGGAATAGCGCTCCGCCGGCGCGCCCGCCGAGTCGGGCGGGGTCTCGGCGACGGTGGCCAGGGACAGAACCGCGATCGCCGCCGCCACCACCGCCAAACCTTTCCCGCCCCACGCCGCTCGGCCTTCCGCCCGCTGAGACAGGCCGAACACCCAGGCGGCAAAGCCGATCAGAACCAGCGCAATCCCGCCGGACAGAATGCCGGGCGGGCCGGATTGCTGCGCCAGCACCCAGATCAGCCACAGGCAGGCGGCATACATCGGAAACGCCAGCGCCTGCTTCAGCACGTCCATCCACGCGCCCGGCCGGGGGGCGTGCCGAGCAATGGCCGGATTCGCGGCCAGCAGGGCATAAGGCGCGGCCAGACCCAGGCCCATGACCAGAAAGACCGCGATGGTGACGGCGGGCGGGGCGGCGAGGCCGGCGGCGATGGCCGCGCCCATGAACGGGGCGGTGCACGGCGTGGCGACCAGCACCGCGAGCAGGCCGGTAAAGAAACTGCCCGCGTGGCCCGAACGGCCGGCAAGGCCCGATCCGGCCGACGCGAGGCCTCCGCCGACCTGAAAGACTCCGGACAGGTTCAGCCCGACGGCAAACAACAAAACCGCCATCGCGGCGACGAAAACCGGCGATTGGAACTGAAACCCCCAGCCGACGGCGGACCCGGCGGCGCGGGTCAGCAACAGCACCGCGCCCAGACCGGCGAAGGTGACGAGAACCCCGGCGGTATAGGCAACGGCATGGCCCGCGCCCGCGCCGGACGCCGCGCCGCGCGTCAGACCCACCGCCTTCATGGCCAGGATCGGGAAGACGCAGGGCATCAGGTTCAGGATCAACCCGCCGAGAAAGGCAAACAGCAAGGCCGTCGGCAGGGCAATCGTCTCTTGCAGCGTCGTCGAACCCGCCTCGGCGAGAATGGCGACATCGGTCTGTTGGCCGGAACGATCGCGGATGGACACAATGCCGGACAGCGCGGTCAGCGGCTTTGGCGTGACGAGGCCAAGCGACAGGCCGCCCGCCGCGACCGATAGCCGCTGCGGCGCGTCGTCGGTGATCAGGCCGGACGCGTCGGGGATAAACCAGGCTTCGGCGACGGTGGCCGGGGAGAGTTCGGCGCCGGTCAACGTCAGCACGCCCTGCGCGGAAATCGTCGCCGGCCAGGGCGACGGTCGGGGCACCGCGCGGGCATGGGCGTCGAACAGCGGGGTTTGCGCGGACGGTGCCGAGGGCGCGGGTCGGAGGTCGAGGCTGAACGTCCCTTCCTCCGGCACACATATATCCTTGCACACCAGCCAGCGCGCCTCGGCGCGGATCGTCGTGCCGCCGGACAGGAAGGTAACGCGGAGCGGGAGCAGGACTTCGCCGGTATAGGCGTAGGTCATGATCGGCCCCTCCGCCAGGCGATGCGGGGTCGGCCAGTCGATCGGTCCGGCGGTCGCGCCGGCGGGAAGGTCGAGGGTGAGTTCGGGCGGCGCGCCGGCGTCGCCGGGATTACGCCAATACGTATGCCAACCGTCGGCAAGGCGCAGGCGCAGGGCGAGGCGAATGGTCTGGCCGGGCGCGGCGGAGTCGGAGTCGCTGACCAGGGTCGCGACCACGCGGCTGGTGACGACGGAGGCGGATTCACCCGCGACCGCCGGTGTCGCGCAGAGGATCGCGAGGAGAAGCAGCAGGAAGCGGATCATGAATTGCCTGGCGTGGATGAAGGACGAACGGCTTCCCTCGCCCACGCCGTGCGCCCCCCTCTCCCGCATGCGGGAGAAGCGTCGAGTGGGTGGGCTATTCGACCGTTTCTTCCTTGCGGTCGGAGTCGCCGGCGGGGGCTTCCGGTTCCGCCTGCGGGCCTTCGACGACGTCGAACGACAGCTTGCCGTCGATCAGGGTGACGGTGACGGTGCCGCCCTTGACGAGTTTGCCGAACAACAATTCCTCGGCCAGCGGCTTCTTGATGTGCTCCTGGATGACCCGCGACAGTGGGCGCGCGCCATACAGACGGTCGTAGCCGCGCTCCGCCAGCCATTCCTTCGCGGCCGGGGACAGTTCGATCGTCACGTTGCGGTCGGCCAGTTGGGCTTCCAGCTGCATGACGAACTTTTCCACCACGCGGCCGACGATTTCCGGCGTCAGCCCGGCGAAGGCGATGTTCGCGTCAAGCCGGTTGCGGAATTCCGGCGTGAACAGACGCTTGATGGCGTCCTCGTCCTCCCCAACCCGGCTTTCGCGGCCGAAGCCGATGGCTTCCTTCGCCAGGTCGGACGCGCCGGCGTTGGTGGTCATGATCAGGATGACATTGCGGAAATCGACCGCCTTGCCGTTGTGATCGGTCAGTTTGCCGTGATCCATGACCTGCAACAGGATGTTGAACAGGTCCGGGTGGGCCTTTTCGATTTCGTCCAGCAGCAGAACGGCATGCGGATGCTGGTCGATGGCATCCGTCAGCAGGCCGCCCTGATCGAACCCGACATAGCCGGGAGGTGCGCCGAGCAGACGGGAGACGGAGTGGCGTTCCATGTATTCGGACATGTCGAAGCGGATGAGTTCGATGCCCATGGTGTTGGCAAGCTGACGCGCGACTTCGGTCTTGCCGACGCCGGTCGGGCCGGAGAACAGATAGTTGCCGATGGGCTTTTCCGGTTCGCGCAGGCCGGCACGGGCGAGCTTGATGGCGGCGGCCAGGGCCTCGATCGCCTTATCCTGGCCGAAGACCATGGATTTCAGGTCGCGTTCCAGGGTGCGCAGGGTTTCCTTGTCGTCGGCGGACACCGATTTGGGTGGGATGCGTGCGATCTTGGCGACGATTTCTTCCACATCGCGCAGGTTCACTTCTTCCCGCCGCTGGGCTTCGGGCAGCAGCATGCGCGACGCGCCGACTTCGTCGATCACGTCGATCGCCTTGTCCGGCAGTTTGCGGTCGTTGATGTATTTCGCGGACAGCTCGACGGCGGCGCGGATGGCTTCGTCGGTGTACTTCACCTTGTGGTGGTTTTCGTAGTTCACCTTCAGGCCGCGCAGGATCTTGATCGTGTCCTCGATCGACGGTTCGTTGACGTCGATCTTCTGGAAGCGCCGCACCAGGGCGCGGTCTTTTTCGAAGTAGTTGCGGAATTCCTTATAGGTGGTGCTGCCGATGCAGCGCAGGCTGCCGGCGGCCAAGGCGGGCTTCAGCAGGTTGGACGCGTCCATCGCCCCGCCGCTGGTCGCGCCCGCGCCGATGACGGTGTGGATTTCGTCGATGAACAGGATCGCGCCGGGCTGGTTTTCCAGTTCGTTGACGACGGCCTTCAGCCGTTCCTCAAAATCGCCGCGATAGCGGGTGCCGGCGAGCAGCGATCCCATGTCGAGCGCGTAGATGGTCGATTTGGCCAGAACTTCCGGCACGTCGCCTTCAAGGATGCGCTTGGCGAGGCCTTCGGCGATGGCGGTCTTACCGACGCCGGGATCGCCGACATAAAGCGGGTTGTTCTTGGTGCGGCGGCACAGGATCTGGATGGTGCGCTCGATCTCCAGGTCACGGCCGATCAGCGGATCGATCTTCCCCGCCATCGCCTTCTTGTTGAGATTGACGCAGTAGTTGGTCAGCGCGTCCTGATTGCCGCGGCGGTTCGGCTTTTCCTCCCGCTCCGGCTCCTTGTCGCCTTCCGGGGTGTTCGGCTGGTTGGAGCCGGTGACCGGGCGCTGGGCGGAGCGGCCGGGGGTCTTGGCGATGCCGTGGCTGATGAAGTTCACCGCGTCGAGACGGGTCATGTCCTGCAATTGCAGGAAATAGACCGCGTGGCTTTCGCGTTCGCTGAACAGGGCGACCAGCACATTGGCGCCGGTCACTTCCTCACGACCGGAGGATTGGACGTGAATGGCGGCGCGCTGCACGACTCGCTGGAACCCGGCGGTGGGTTTCGGATCGCCGGGGCGGTCGGTGGCGAGACCGGCGAGATCCTTGTCCAGAAACTCCGACAGGTCGGTGCGCAGCTTGTCGAGATCGACGCCGCAGGCCTTAAGGACGGCCGCCGCGTCGGAGTCTTCGGCCAACCCGAGCAGAAGATGTTCGAGGGTGGCATATTCGTGGCGACGCTCGCTGGCGAGCGAGAGGGCGCGATGCAGCGTCTGTTCCAGGTTACGTGAAAGCATGTCGTCGCCGCTCCTGCGCTCTGTGGTCCGCAATCTGGACCTGATCTGAATGCCGCTTTGTCGCAAAGTCCCGGTTCACGCCCGCCGCGGTGCTAGGCCCCGCCGCGGGGAGAACCGTCATCATTCCTTTTCAATCGTGCATTGCAAAGGGTGCTGATTTTGACGGGCGAGGTCCATCACCTGGGTGACCTTGGTCTCCGCGACCTCATACGTAAAGACACCGCAGATGCCGACGCCGCGACGATGGACGTGCAGCATGATGCGGGTGGCTTCTTCCCGGTTCTTTTGGAAGAAGCGTTCGAGGACGTGGACGACGAATTCCATCGGCGTGTAATCGTCGTTCAGCATCAGTACCTTGTACATCGCGGGCTTGCGGGTCTTCGGACGCGCCTTGACCACGACCCCAATATTGGGACCTTCGGTATTGCCGCCGCCGCGCTTGTCATTATCGCTCATCGTTCGTCCGCATCCATTCGCCGCGCAGTCGTTCCGCCTGCTATCCCAGGCAGTTTGATCGGTAGAACCGGAGCCTATCGTGCGGCGTCCGACCTTCGAAGTGCAAACCATATCGGAAGGCCGTGGCAGGTTGAAAGGGCATAGCGGCCAAATGACCAAATTTGATCGTGCCCCCGGCCCGCGCCGGGTCGTCGATTATCGGCTTTTTGCGTTTCAGAACAAAGACATTCCAGATTTTCAGCGAAAAAACAAAAAGGCCCGGGACAATGCCCGGGCCTTTCCGCCGTCATGACGAGCCGCGCCCCAGCGGGAGACTGGGAGGGGGGAGAGAGCGCGAACCCGTCGTGTCGCGAGGCGCCGATCAGGCAGCCTTGGCGAACTTTTCGACCGCGAGGGTCACGCGCTCGGTGATCGGGGCCATCGCCTGCTCGGTCAGCTTAAGCGACGCATCGGTCAGCTTGCCGGACTCGGTCACCGACTTTTCGATGGCGGCGCGCGCGAAGCTGGTTTGCAGATCGACGGCGTCCTTCAGGGACTTCACGCCGGAGAACGCCTTGAAGCTGGCGATCGTGTCGGTGAAGGAAGCCTGCGCGGTGGCGGCGAACTGCTTCGACAGGTCCTGCATGCCGGCGGTCCAGATCTGGCTCGCCTTCATATAGGCTTCCAGGTTGCCCTGGCCGAACGCAACAAACTCTTCGGCGCTTTTCATGGCTTTTTCCATTCCTACGGTGATTTTCGTCTGTGTGATCTCGATGTCGGCGGCGGCCTTGTTCAGGTCGCCCTTCAGATTGGTCACGGTCGCGTCGACACTTTTGGCGACGGTCGCGGCGCTCGCGGCCACGGCCCCTTCGACAATTTCAACCGCCTGGGCGGTCTTGGCCTTGATGCTCATGCTTTGTCTCCGAATGAGCAGGGCCGCGTGGCGGGCGAAAGCGGCTCATCCTGCTCGATTGAACCTCTTCGCTGGCGGCGCGCCTTTTGCGAGACTCGCATTTTGTTGCACCGCAGCATGAGCCGGATATAGGAGGAGGCCCCGAACGGTTCAAGCGGAATATTGTGCACCGCACAAATTTCCTGAAACACCGCTTTACCCATTTCGCGAGGCGTCGGAGGAAAACCCGATAACCTGTTAAGGTTTTACGGTTTTCAAGGAAAATTTCGGCTGGACATTCCGGTGACGCGGCCCATAAAGTCAGCCTTCCGCTTCGCGAGGATCGTCAATGCCGGGGTCAACGCGCCCAGTTTCCGAATGTTTGGCGCGCTGGAACCGTCGTGCGGCGGGGATCGTCGTCGCCATTCTCTGCATCCTCGGACCGGCATCGTTCGATGCCGCGGCGCAGGTCGGCTCCGCGCGCTACAGCTCCATCGTCGTGAACGCCGGCACCGGCGAAATTCTGTCGTCGGTTAATCTCGACTCGCCCCGCCATCCCGCCAGCCTGACGAAGATGATGACCATCTATATGGCGTTCGAGGCATTGCGCGATCGACGCATCACGCTCGATCAGCTCGTCCCCGTCTCGCACTACGCCGCGTCGATGGAACCCACGAAGCTGGGCCTGCTGCCGGGGACCCGCATCACCGTCGATCAGGCGATCCTCGGACTTGTGACCAAATCCGCCAACGACGCCGCCGCCGCGCTGGGCGAACTCCTCGGCGGGACGGAAGAACGCTTCGCCCAGATGATGACCCTGCGCGCCCGCGGCCTGGGCATGACCCACACGACCTTCCGCAACGCGTCCGGCCTGCCCGACCCCGACCAATGGACCACCGCCCGCGACCTGGCACTGCTGGGCCGCCGGCTGGTCGCGGACTTCCCGCAGCAATACCGCTATTTCGCGACACCCAGCTTCGTCTGGCAGCGCCGGGTATTCTTCAATCACGACGCCTTGCTGCGGTCCTATCCCGGCGCGGACGGCCTGAAGACCGGCTATACCGAAGCGTCCGGCTATAATCTGGTCTCAAGCGCGGTGCGCGGCGGCGTGCGGCTGGTAGGCGTCGTCATGGGCGCGTCCACAAGCGGGGAGCGCAATCAGCACATGATCTCCCTGCTGAACCAGGCCTACGACCGGCTCGATATCCAGCCGGAGCGTAAGCCCCCGCCCGCCGCCAATACCGCATTGATGGTCGCGTCGGCCAAACCGCCGCCGACGATCGCAACGGCGAAGCCGCAGACACCGCTCGCGACACCCAAACCGCCCTCCCTGATCGCATCGGCAAACGCCGCGGAACCGCCCCGGGCATCCATCGTGAAAACCCAGGTCACGCCGCTGAGCTGGGCAATCCAGACCGGCACCTTCGGCGCCGAACGCGCCGCAAAAGACGCCGCCCTCGCCGCTCGGCGTGCGGCGGAGGCCGGAGAAGCCCGAATCGAACAGATCGTGTTGCAGAAAAAGCCGGCCTGGCGGGCGCTGGTGGTCGGGCTGAAAGGCGCCGACGCGCAGGCCGCATGCCACACTTTGGCGCGTCGCAAGACCCCCTGCATCATCCTGCGCCCGGAAATGCGCCAACTCGCCAGCCGCTAGTTCCGGCTTTCAGGCCGGCCGCAGTTCCCGCACCCCGGTCGGCGTCGCGACAAAGGCGATGTCGGCCATGCCGATGAACAGCCCCGTCTCCACCACGCCCACCGTATCGGACAGCGCGCGCTCCAGCAGCACCGCGTCGGGGATCGGGCCGAACACACAATCCAGAATCAGGTTGTTCTCGTCGGTGCGGAACGGCCCACCCGTTTTCGCCACGCGCAGGATCGGCGTCGCGCCCAGACGGGTCAGCCGTTCGGACGTCGCCTGCCAGCCGAAGGGAACGACCTCCACCGGCACCTTGACCGTCGCGCCCAGGCCGCTGACCAGCTTGCGATCGTCGGCGATGATGACCAGCGTGCGCGTGGCCGCCGCGACGATCTTCTCCCACAACAGCGCTCCGCCCAGCCCCTTGACCAGGTCGAGCGTGTCGATATCGATCTCGTCCGCGCCGTCGATGGTGATGTCCAGGAACGGGACGGCGGCGAAATCGGTCAACGGCAGCCCCCCTTCCCGCGCCTGACGTTCGCTGACACTCGATGTCGGGATGCAGCGGATGCGCAGCCCTTCGTCGCGATGGCGGCGGATCAGCGCCTCAATCGCATAAAACGCGGTCGAACCGGTGCCGAGACCCACGACCATGTCGTCGTGCACCAGCCGCACCGCCGCTTCCGCGGCCTCTCGCTTGCGATCCTCGATGCTCATCGCGCGCGCACCGCGGCGAAGACGCGCAGCCAGTTGCCGGAACACACCTTCTCCACCTCCTCGGCGGTCATCCCGCGATCGCGCAGGGCCTGGGCGATTTCCGGATGGCGCGCGAAGTCGGGCAGTTCGTGCTGCGCCGCGCCGGCGGGCAAATCGGTGCCGATGCCGACGTGATCGATGCCGACGGCGTCGATCAGGCGGAACAACTGTCGGATCATGCCGGGCAGCTTCTCGTCCCACAGCACCGCGATCCAGGCGCCGATGACACCGCCGGTCTCAACGACCATGCGCGCGTACTCCGGGCTGAGATAGCGCGGATGATCGCCGTCCTTGTGCCCGGGCTCCTTAAGATTGGCATGGGTGCAGAGGATCGGCCGGTCGGTCGCGGCGACGACGCCCTTGACCGTGTCCTGGGAGCAATGCGCGACATCGACGATGATACCCAGTCGGTTCATCCGCCGCACCGCGTCGGCGCCAAAGGCGGTCAACCCGCCATGCACCGGCGGTTCCGTCTGGATGTCGCCCGTCTCGTTCACCAGATAATGGGTCAACTGGATCGACCGCACACCGCGTTCGGCCATCGCGTCGAGACGATCGAGGTTGCCTTCCAGGAAGTCGCACCCCTCGATCGCCAAGACGAGCGAAGGATCGTCGATCCGGATATCGCCGGGTTCGCGGGCGATGCGCATGCCCGTCGCCTCGAAGCTGGCCAGGTAGTTCTCGACATCCGCCAGACATTCGCCGGGATTGGCGTCGCGCACCTTTTCCAGCCGTTTGGAGACGGGATTGCGCTTTATCATGGCGATGTCGCCGATGGCGGAAACCACGGCGGCACCGACCCCGGCCGGACGCATGGTGGCGAGAACGGCGCGATCGACGGCGCCGGTGCGGCGCGGGCGACCGGCATGGGTGTGCATGTCGATGATCATAGAGCGAAACTACCGCGCGTCGGCCCAACCTGCCACCACCCATCCGCGCTATCCAGTTCCGACAAAACCGGTCTTGCGCCCGCCCCCTGGGTTAAGCATGTTGCCGGGATGAACCGGCTTTGAGGATGGCGGGTTCCGACGGTCCACGGAGCATCAGTATGTACGGCGACGCCGACGCACGACCCATCACGATCCATGCGCCGGAGGATTTCGCCGGAATGCGCGCCGCCGGCAAGCTGGCCGCCGAAACCCTGGACATGATCGCCGAACACGTCCGCCCCGGCGTTTCCACCGGCACGCTGGATCGGCTCTGCCATGAATTCATCCTGGCGCACGACGCCGTTCCGGCACCGCTGAACTATCGCGGCTACCCGAAGTCGATCTGCACCTCGATCAATCATGTCGTCTGCCACGGCATTCCCAGCGACCGGAAGCTGGAAAACGGCGACGTGCTGAACATCGACGTCACCGTCATCCTGAACGGCTGGCACGGCGATACCTCCCGCATGTATTCCGCCGGCACGCCGAACACGCGGGCGCGCAATCTGATCGACATCACCTATGAATCGCTGATGCGCGGGCTGGCCGTGGTGAAGCCCGGCGCGACGCTGGGCGATATCGGGCACGCCATCCAATCCTTCGTGGAAAGCCATCGCATGAGCGTGGTGCGCGACTTCTGCGGCCACGGCATCGGGCGGCTGTTTCACGAAGCGCCGAACGTGCTGCATTACGGTCGCCCCGGCACCGGCGCCGTCCTGCGCCCCGGCATGTTCTTCACCATCGAACCGATGGTCAACGCGGGACGACCGGAAGTGAAGCTGCTCGACGACGGCTGGACCGCCGTCACCCGCGATCGCAGCCTGTCGGCGCAGTTTGAGCATATGATCGGCGTCACCGACACCGGCTGCGAAATCTTCACACTGTCGCCCGCCGGCATGGACAAACCGCCGCTGGGCTAACTCCCATTGGGCTAACTCCCATTGGGATAACCCGCGTTAGCCGATCCTAAACCTTCCGGCGTTAGCCTGGGCACAGTCCTGGAACGCCGGAACCGATGGCTCGCACCAAACCGCCTCCCGCCCCGCCCCCGCATGCCGGTCTCGCCGAGACCGCAATGCTGTTCGACCTGGCACCGCTCGATCCCCAACCGCAAACCCTCGGCACCGACGGCCATCGCGCCCGTATGCGCACGCGCCTGCTGACCGGCGGACCGGACGCGCTGGCGGACCACGAAATGCTCGAAATGGTCCTCTTCCTCGCCCTCCCCCGCCGCGACACCAAGCCGCTCGGACGCACACTATTGTCCGTGTTCGGCGATTTCGCGTCCGTCATCGCCGCCCCGCCGGCCGATCTGATGCGTATCGACGGCCTGGGCGAGGCTGGAACCGCCGCCCTGAAACTCGTGCAGGCCGCCGCCCACCGCCTGGCGAAAGGCCAGATCCGCCGCCAGCCGATCCTGGCCAACTGGCCGCAACTCACCGACTACATGCTGGCCACGCTGGCGCACGAAAAGACCGAACAATGCCGCGTGCTGTATCTGGACAGTGCCAATCGCCTGCTGGCCGATGAGATCCTGGGTCGCGGTACCATCAACCACACGCCGGTCTATCCGCGCGAGGTCATCCGGCGCGGGCTGGAACTGCACGCCGTCGCCTTTGTCCTGGCGCATAACCATCCCAGCGGCACGCCGCACCCGTCGCGGGAGGATATCGTCATGACCAAGGCCCTGCGCGCCGCCGCCCAAACACTGGGCATCGAGTTGATCGACCACCTGATCGTGGCGGGCGAAGAAGTGGTGAGCTTTCGGCAGCAGGGCCTACTGAATTAGGCCGCGTCCCTTTTCCGCCGCCATCGCCGCCCGGCCCAGCATCATCAGCGCCAGATCGTCCTGGGGCGGCTGGAACAGCCCGCCGCGGGCATCGCGGAAATAGCGCTCCAGCGACAGGCCGCGCGTCATGCTGAAGCCGCCGGCCACGCGCAGGGCGGTATCGGTGACGGTGCACGCGGTTTCCGTGCAGATGAACTTCGCCGCCGCCACCGCCTGGGTCAGCGCCATGCCGGACAATTCCCCGGCAACCGCCGCGCGGGCGGTGTCGCGCGGCAGCGCGCGGGCGGTATCATGCAGCAGGGCGCGGGCGGCGCGCAGGCGCACATCCATCTGCCCGACCCATTGCTGGATATGCGGCTGTTCGGCGATCGGCGCCCCAAGCGCCGCCGGGGTGCGATTATTAGCGTAATGGCTCGCGGTATCGCAGGCCGCCTGACCAATGCCGAGCGCGATGGCGGCGAGGGGAAGTGCCCAGGCACTGCCGCCCTGGGGACGGGGTGGGGCGCCGACCGGCAACGGCTCCACGATCCGGGCGTCCGGCACGAACACGCCGTCGTAGATCACATCGTCGTTGCCGCAACCGCGCAGGCCGAGACTGCCCTGCCAGGTGTTCTCGATCGACAGACCCGGCGAACCGCCCTCGACGAGGGCCGTGACGAGAGTACCCCGAGGCGCGTCGTCGGAGGGCGGCAACACCACGGCGGTGGCCAGAAAGCGCAGCACCGGCGCGCCGGTGACGAAGATCTTCCGCCCGCTCAGCCGCCAACCGCCGGGCACCCGTTCGGCCCGCATCGACGGCAACCCGCCGCGTGAGATGCTGCCCAACTCGGCTTCCGTCACGCAGTTGTTGATGCCGCCGCCGTCGCGCGCCAGCACCGTGCAGATGTCGGCCAGCACCGGGTCCGGCCAGGCGCGTTGATCGAGCACGCGGCCCAGCAGGCTGAGCGTCATGCCCGTGACCAACGCGGTGGAGGCATCGCCGCGCGCCAGGATTTCCTGTGCCAGCACCATGTCGAAGACCGTCGCGCCGCCGCCGCCATGGACCTTGGGCAGTGCCAATCGCAAATAGCCGGAGGCATGCAGGTCGGCGTAATTCTCCATCGGGAAGATCGACGCCGCGTCGTTGGCGCGCGCGCGCCGATCCAGGATCACGGCCAGACGACCGGACAGGTCCATGATCGCGCGCTGCGCGTCCGTCGCGTCGCGCAGGTTCGGCATATGTGTGAACGCCGCCGCCTCAGACATCGTCGTGCTCTCCCGCCCATTCGCGCCATAACAGAATCAGCGCCGCCATCAGGGCGGGGCCGATGAACAGGCCGATCAGCCCCCAGGTGGCCACGCCGCCCAGAATGCCCAGCAGCACCCAGATGAACGGCAGCCGGGTCGCCCCGCCGATCAACACCGGGCGAATGAAATGATCGGCCACGAACGTGACCACGATACCCGCGATCAGGACCACGATCGCCCCAATGACCGCGCCTTTCCCCACAAGCAACAGCGCCGCCAGCCCAAACAGCACCGGGGCGCCGAAGGGGATCATGGCCGCCACCGCCGTCAACGCACCCAGCAGCGCCGGGTGGGGCACCCCTGCAAAGGCATAGACGACGCCGAGGATAAAGCCCTCCCCCACACCGACCAGCACCAACCCGTCGACCGTGCCGTGGATCGAGGCGACGATCTGCCGACCGATCCTCTCCCCACCCGGGCCGAAGGCGCGATGGCCGGCACGCAGCATCTGCGCGGTAACCCATTCCCCGTCGCGCAGCAGGAAGAACAGCGCGGTCAGGCTGAAGCCGAACAGGATCGCCCGATGCGCCAGCCCGGCCCCGACGTGGCGGCCGGTGGAAAACAAATCGGCGCGGTTGACGTGACGCAGCAATTCCGCCGCCGCGCCCGGATCGGCGACGGTTTCCATCCACCAATCCGTCGCCGCCGATCCGACCAGCGGCAGATGCGCGAGCCAGGCGGGCGTCGGAATCCCCTCCCGCCGCACGGTATCGAGCCAGTCGAGCACCAGATGGGCCTCGCGCGCCGCCTGTAGCCCGGCAATGGCGACGGGCACGATGAACACCAGCGCGATGGCGAGGGTGAAGCAGGTGGGCGGCAGAATGCCGCGTCCGCCGCCGGGAAAGCGGTCGCGCACGCGGCGGTAATAGGGCCAGACGGCGATGGCCAGAATCCCCGCCCAGACCAGCGCCGGCAGGAATTCCCACAGGGTCCAGCAGCCAAACGCGCTCAGCACCGCGGCGAGGGCGACTTGCGCGATACGCTGCGCCTGGGTCGCTTCGCTGGTTGTGTCCGGTATGGGGGTGGTCATCGGTTGCATCGCCTGGGTTGGATCGCGAACCTTACCGACATGGAGGGGCACGCCGATAGGCGGGTCGCGAAGCGGATGGCCACGGCGTCACGGCGCATGAGGTTTTTCGGTCCGATTGCCGTTCCGCGCCGGCGGCTGGACGATCGCTCGGGCGTCGATCCACAGGCTCCGTGAAACTCCGCGCCAACACCGTGTAACTCCCAGCATCCCAAAGCCCCCGCGCTCGGCACCGGACGCTGGGACGTTGCCGCCGAATGTCTCGTCTACGCGGCTCCGACGGGGGCGCGTGGAGCGACATTGTTTGCGTGGGAGTTTCACGGTGTTGGCGCGGAGTCTCACGAAGCCTCCCGGACGAACATCGGCGTGCTCACGTCGCATGAGGTGTTTCCATCGAACCACAAATCCACACGGGCGGTCGGGCGATCGCTCGGGGGTCGATCCATCGCCTCCGTGAAACTCCGCGCCAACACCGTGTAACTCCCAGCATCCCAAAGCCCCCGCGCTCGGCACCGGACGCGGGGACGTTGCCGCCGAATGTCTCGTCCAAGCGACTCCGACGCGGGCGCGTTGAGCGACATTGTTTGCGTGGGAGTTGCACAGAGTTAGCGCGGAGTCTCACGGAGCCTCCCGGACGAACCGCGACGTGCTCACGTCGCATGAGGTGTTTCCATCGAACCGCTAGTCCGCGCGGACGATCGGGCGATCGCTCGGGCGTCAATCCACCGCCTCCGTGAAACTCCGTGCCAACACCGTGTAACTCCCAGCATCCCAAAGCCCCCGCGCTCGGCACCGGACGCTGGGCCATTGTCACGACGCACCAGGTGCTTCCCATCGGATCGTGGTTCCGCGCGGACGCCAAGCAGGCGATCGGCGTGTCGGGCGACGGAGGGCGGTTGACGCATGGGTTGCCCATAGCGCCCTCCCAGCACCGCGCCAATGCCGACATGCGCCGGTGCGGACGCCGCATAGCCGGTGCGATGGGATTCTGCTTAGGTTGGGGCAAACGACACAAGGACACGCTCCATGCACACAGGCACGTTACGTCCTCAGGCCCAGGCCATGCTCGCCGCCATCGCCGAACCCGGATTGCATATCGTGCCCGGATGCGGCGACGGCATGGGCGCGCGGTTGATCCGCGAAGCCGGTTTTCGGTTCGCCTTCGCCTCCGGGTCCTCGGTATCCGCCATGCGCCTGGCGATGCCCGACATGGATTTGCTGACCTTCCCCGAGATGCGCGACGCCGTCGAATCGATCATCGCCGCCGCGCCCGATCTGTTTTGGGTCGCCGACGGCGACACCGGCTACGGCAACGCGATCAGCCTGCAAAAGACCATCCGGGCCTATGCCCGAGCCGGCGCGTCCGCCGTGCTGATCGAGGACAAGCTCTGGCCGCGCCCCCTGGGTCGGGCCGGCGCGAAACTGGTGGTCGAACGCGAGGAAGCCATCGCGCGCTGCCGAACCGCGGCGGCAACCTGTCGGGAGGAAGGCATCTTGCTGCTGGCACGGACCGACGCGCGCACCTCTCGCGGGTTCGAGGAAGCCATGACCCGCCTGCGCGCCTTCGTGGCGGAGGGTGCGGACATCTACTTCCTGGACTCCCCGGCCGACGAGGCGGAAATGCGGGCCTCGGTGGAGGCCTGCGCGGGCAAGCCGATGATTTCCGTGACGGCGCCGGGCGGCAGGCATTTCATGCCCAGCGACGCGGAGCTGGAACGGATCGGCATCAAGATGGCGTTTTATCCGCAGGAAATCCTGGCGGCGAGCGTGCTGGCGGTGCGCAACGTTCTGGCGGCGCTGCGGCGTGGCGAAAAAGCGCCGATGGCAAACCCGGCGGAACTGGCCGATGCCATCCGCTCGGCCGCCTACCTGGCTTTGGATGAAAGCCTGGCGAACGGATAACGAAGGAAGCACGAATCATGCTGACGATTTACGGAGTCTATCGGTCGCGCGCGTCGCGCAACATCTGGCTGGCGAATGAGATCGGCCTGGCGTTCCGCCATGTGCCGGTGATCCAATCCTATCGCCTGCCCGATCCGGCGGCGGCGGACGCTCCGCTGAACACGGCCTCTCCGGCATTTCTGGCGGTGAACCCGAACGGGCTGATCCCGTCGATCGACGACGACGGGTTGGTGCTGCACGAATCGCTGGCGATCAACCTGTATCTGGCGCGCAAATACGGCGGCGCGCTGGGGCCGGCGGATCATGCCGAAGACGGCCAGGTGGGCATGTGGTCGCTGTGGTCGGCCACGGGGATCGAGCCGCACTCGATCAAAATTCTGTATCACCGGGTCGGCTACCCGCCGGATCAACGCGATCCGGCAGTCGCACAGGCGGCGATCGACGCATTGCGCGCGCCCTTCGCGGTGCTGAACGCCGCGCTGGCCGCGACCGGTTGGCTGGTCGGCGGGCGGTTCACCGTGGCGGACGTGAACGTGGCGGAGAACATTCGCTATGCGATGCCCGCGCCGGAACTGTTCGAAGCGGCACCGAACGTGCGGGCCTGGCTCACCGCCTGCCACGATCGCCCGGCCTTCAGGGCGATGGCGGCGGAGCGGGAAAAGGAGCCGGCATAACCGGCTCCCGTCTCGCGTTACTTCATCGGCGAGTAATCGGTCGGGATGAGCATCACGTTGTTCATCTCGACGATCGCGCCGGCGCCGGCGGCGAGGAAAGCCAGCCAGTCCGGGTCCTTGAACAGGTCGCCGCGCGCCTTGGCGCGTTGTTCCAGCGACATGTAGTTCCACATGTGCAGGACTTCGTTGGGCTGCGGTGCCTCTCCGGTCCAGACGCCGACGTTCTTGGAGTATTTCTCCCGCACCGGCATGATGTCCTTATAGCCCTTGGCCCAGCCGGCGGCGCGTCCCGGGGCCATGCGGTACATGCGCAGCTCGTAGAAGCCGCCTTCCTGGACCGGCGGGTTGATGCCGTTGACCTTGTTCAGGAAGCGGATGTCCTGACGCTGGATCAGCGGGCGGATGTTGGGGACGTAATCGCGGGTCCAGGCTTCGTTCCTGGAGAGTTCGTCGCGCAGACGAGCGCGCTCTTCCATGCTTTCATATTCCCAGAGGTGCCAGATCTGGTTCAGGGAGCCGAACTCCGACGTCCAATAGCCGCAGTTGGTGCCGTAGTTCTGGCCGCGCGCGGGGCGGCCGACGTTTTTCGCGATATCCAGGTAGGTGTTAATCTTGCCGGGATGGAACGTGTAGGTGCGTAGTTCGTAGATCATGGAATCCTCTTGGTTTTTTTGTCTCAGCCGCCGACGCGGGGGATAGGCAGTCCGAGGTTTTCCCGCAGCGTGTCGCCGCGGTAGTCCTTGTGATACAGGCCGCGCCGTTGCAATTCGGGCACGACGTATTTCACGAACTCGACATAAGTGCCGGGCGAATGGGTGGCGGCGACGACGAAGCCGTCGCAGATGCCGGTGCTGAACCATTCTTCCAATCCGTCGGCGACTTCCTTGGGGCCGCCGATGAACGGTTTGTTGGGACGGGCGCGATGGCTGTATTTGACGAAATCGCGCGGTGTCGGGTTCTTGATGCCGGACGCCGCCAGCACCCGATCGCGCATTGATTGCGTGCCGGAGATATTATCCAGTTCGTCGTCGGTAAACGGCTCATCGAGGCCCTTTGACGCGAAGTCGAAGTTCATGGCTTCGGACAGCAGCGACAGCGCGTCGATATCGGTCGTCAGCCGTTCGGTCAGGGCGGCCTTGTCCTCGGCCTCCATCTTCGACTCGCCGCAGATGACGTAGGCCGACGGCGCGATCACGCAATGGGCGGGATCGCGGCCCTGCGCGGCGACGGCTTCCTTGATTTCCTTGTAGTTCTTGCGGCCGATGTCCAGGGTCGGGGGGCTGCCGACGAAGAGCAGTTCGCCCCATTTGGCGGCGAATTGCTTGCCGCGTCCGCTTTGGCCGGCCTGGATGATGACGGGGTGGCCTTGCTTGGAGCGTGGGACGGTGAAGGGGCCGCGCGACTGGAAGTATTTCCCCTTGTGGTCGATGCGACGGACCTTGTCGCCGTGCGCGAACAGCCCGGTTTCCTTGTTCTGCACGATGGCGTCGTCGTCCCACGACGTCCAATGGCCCATGACGACTTCCATGAACTCGTCGGCGCGATCATATCGGCTGTCGTGTTCGGGGTGGATGTCCTTGCCCATGTTGAACGCTTCGCCGTCGTTCATCGACGTCACGACGTTCCAGGCGGCGCGCCCATTGGTCATCAGATCGATGGTCGCGAAGGTGCGCGCGACGTCGAAGGGTTCGTAGTACGTCGTGCTGCGGGTCGAACCCAGGCCGAGCCGCTTGGTCGCCATGCCCATGACCATCATTACGGTCACCGGATCCATCTTCACGCAGCGGATGCCGTGTTCGACGGTGTGCTTATGGTCATTGCCGAAGCGGTCCGGCATCGCCAGGCGATCGTCGAAGAAGGCGACCTGAAACTTGCCTTCTTCCAGCACGCGTCCCAGGTCGGCGTAGTATTCCGGGCTCCAGGTATCGGTGCGCGAAACCGGGTGGCGCCACGAGCTGACCAGATTCGTGCAGTTCTGGGCTTGCAGGAAGCCCACCATCACCATTTGTCTGTCCACGGTACGTCTCCGAATCAGAAGGGCATGTCGCCGCGGATGGTGATGCGGTGCATCACGCGGGTTTCGGCGGGGTAGTCGTTGATGGCGAAATGCTGGGTGCAGCGATTATCCCAGAACGCCATCGATCCGTTCTGCCAGCGGAAGCGGCAGAGGAATTCGGGGCGGGCGGAATGTTCGCGCAGGAAGGTGATCAGCGGGGCGCTTTCTTCTTCCGACATGCCTTCGAACCAATGCACATGGCTGCCGATATACAGCGACTTGCGGCCGGTTTCCGGGTGGGTGCGCACGACGGGGTGTACCGATGTCGTCTGCACGTCGGGCGGCGGCGCGACGGTCTTCATGGCGATGGTGGCGGCGTTGAAGTCCAGGCGGGATTTGCCGCCGCGCTTCTTGTCGCCGACGCACACGCCCTTCATGCGGCCGAGCATGCGCTTCATGCCGTCGGAAAGGGCGTCGTAGGCGAGGTATTGGTTGGAGAACATGGTGTCGCCGCCGACCGACGGAACCTGCTTCGCATACAGCATCGTGCCCATCGCGGGTTTCGGCGAGAACATCTGATCGGTGTGCCACGATCCGCCGAAATTGCGCTTGTCGGCGGGGGTTTTGCGGATTTCCAGCACTTCCGGAATGTCGGACATGCCGACCATGAACGGATGCAGGTGGATTTCGCCCCAGCGTTTGGCGAAAGCCAACTGGCGTTCCGGCGACAGGTCCTGATCGCGGAAGAACACGACGAGATTATCGAGCAGGGCGGCGCGGATTTCCGCGATCACCGCGTCGTCGAGGTCGTCGGCGAGGTTGACGCCGGAAATCTCGGCGCCGAGGGAACCGGCGATCTTGCGGGTTTCGATGTACCGATACTGACTGTTACGCATACCGTCCATGATGCCTACTCCCCCGCCGCCGCAAGCTGTTCCTTCGCCGCCATCAGGTCCTTGAGCTGTTGCGGCGTCAGGCGGACGATGTCTTCGTTCTGGTGCGAGTACAGATCGTATTTCTCGGTATCCAGGTCCTCCAGCACGATCCGTCCGGCCAGCACGTCCTGCTTCCAGGCGTCTTGCTGGGGCTGACGCGCGTGGAACTCCGGCATCACTTCCGTCGCGAAGAGTTCGAGGCTTTCGCAAATGTCCTTGTGCGTGGTCTTGCCGGCCTGGTTCAGCAGGATGACCTGATCGACATGGGCGGCTTCGAACTGGCGCAGCCGCTTGCGAATGGTTTCGGGGGAGCCGATCAGCCCGTTGCGCAGGGCGGCCTGCGCCTTATCGGTGCCGCGCCAGTCCTGATACTCCCGCCACAGATCGCCCTTGCCCGGCGCGTCCACGCCTTTGCGGCCGTAATAGCCCAGCGCGAAAATGAAGAATGTCCAGCCGGCGGCTTTTTCCAGCGCTTCTTCGTCGGTCGGGGCGCACATGAAGCCGTTGACGATGGCGACGTTGGGGTTGGTGGCGTATTCGCCGAGGCGGCGTTGGTTATGCAAATATTGATTGTAGTATTTGTTGACCCAGGCGGTGGCGGCGTCGGGGGACACGAAGCTGAAGCCCAGCGCGCCCATGCCCCACTGCCCGGCTTCGCCGATCGTGCGGATATTAGAACAGGCGACCCACAGCGGGGGATGCGGCTTCTGGAACGATTTCGGCACCACGTTGCGGGCCGGGAAATCGTAATACTTGCCGTGGAATTCCCAGCTGTCCTTCTGGAACATCGGCAGGATGGCCTGCACCGCCTCCTCCCACCGTTCGCGCTTGTCGCGCACGCGGATGTTGAACGGGTGCAGTTCGGCCGGTCCGGCGCCCTCTCCCATCCCCAGTTCGACGCGCCCGCCGGAGATTTGATCCAGCGTGGCGACGCGTTCGGCGACGCGGTGCGGCTGGTTGGTGGTCAACTGCACGATGCCGTGGCCGAGACGGATGTTCTTGGTGCGCTGGCTGGCGGCGGCCAGAAAGACCTCCGGCGCGGAGGAATGGGAATATTCCTCCAGGAAGTGATGTTCGACTTCCCACATATAGTCATAGCCGAGTTTGTCGGCGAGTTCGACCTGGGTCAGGGAGTTCTGAAACAGCTCGTACTCGCTTTTGTCCGTCCATGGACGCGGCAATTGGTGTTCGTAAAAGACGCCGAATTTCATGGCGGATTTCCTTGGGACGCGTTTATCTCACTCCGCAAAACGGTCGCACCGCCGCCCCCGACCGTCAAGCCGGTCCAAGGGGCCGGTCCAAGGGGCCGGTCCAAGGGGCCGGTCCAAGGGGCCGGCCCAAGGGCAGCAGGTCAAAGGCGGCGGTGCCGACCGCAGCGTCAGTGCGCCATCAGCACCGGCAGGGCGGCACCTTGCAGCACCGCGCGGGTGAAGCCGCCGAACACCGCCTCGCGTATACGGGTGTGGCCGTAGCCGCCCATCACCACCAGATCGGCGCCGGCCTTGTCGGCGGCTTCCAGCAGCGCGTCGATCGGATCGGCGCCGCCGGGGGCCTGACGGCGGATTTCCACGTTCGGATTGTGCCAACGCAGGTTCTTCGCCAGGCGCTCGACGGAGGCGTCGGTAACGTCGGGGTCTTCGTCGATCGACAGGATGACCACGCGCAGCGCCTTGGCGATGAACGGCATGGCGGCGGAAACCGCGCCGGCGGCCTCGGCCGTGTTTTTCCAGGCGATGGCCACGACGCCGTGCAGGCAGGGGTCGAGCCGTTCGGTGGCGATCAGAACGGGCTTGCCGGTATCGAGCAGCGCGGCTTCCAGCACGTCCAGGCGGTTATCGGGATCGCGCCCGACGACGATCAGATCCGCCGTGCGGCCGTATTCCGCCAGCCAATCGGGCGCGGCGCCGGTTTCGACCACCAGGGTGGAGGTCACGCCGGTGCTTCCCTTGGCTTCGGGTCGGTCGGCGCGCGTGACGCCGGCATGGTCGCAGGCCTCGGACCAGTGCTTTTCCGCCGCCGCGGCGCCTTTTTCGGCCTCGTCCTCCATGCTCGTCGCGAAGCTTTCCAGCCCGCCGCCCATACCCATGTCGTTGGCGGCGAGGCGCGCCAGTTCCAGGCGCACGTCGAGCCTGGGGTGCAGCGCGACGAGATGGGCATCGAACAGGCGCGCGGCGGCGATGGCGGCGGACAGCACGGGCTTGTCGGTGGCGGTGCCCGTGACAAGGGTGAGAATGATTTTCGGCATGGCGGAGTCCTCCTGATCGGAAGGAGGCTGCCATGCGTGGGTTCCCCGCGCGTTGACCTGAATCAAGCCTTCCGGCTCAGTCCAGGGTGAGCGTCAGCACCAGCAATTCGTGATCGCTCAGGATGTCGGCATCCTCGCCGATGGCGGGAATGACCGCGGGGGCGGCGACGGTCAGGCCGCGGGCGCAGAACCAGTCGAGTTGCTTTGTCCCGTGGCCCTGGGTCCAGACGCTGGTCCGCGTGGTCGGACGGCCGGCATTGCAGGCGGTCCAGTCGAAGCCGCGCGCTTGCGCCAGGGCGAACAGCGGTTCGGCGGGGTCGTCGTCACGGCCGGCCTCGGTCGGGGTATTCAGGTCGCCGCCGAACAGGATCGGCAGGCCCCCGGCATAGGCTTCCAGCCCATCGAGCAGGGCGGCGACCTGGCGCGCGCGACCGGCGCCGTCGGTGCGGTATTCCAGATGAACGGCGCAGGCGACGAAGCGCGATCCGCCGACGTCGAAGGTCGCGGCGATGCCCATCCGCTGCCCTTCCTTGCGGATCAGGCCCGCCGGCTGCGGTGCCGACCAATCGTAGACGGCGGGCAGCGGGATCGCGACGGGATCGGCGAAGGGCACGGCGGCGGTCAGCGCGTTGCCGTGGAAGCCTTCCAAATTGTCGTGTCCGTTCGGTGAAAAACCCGGCGGGGGCGGCATCGGATGTCCCTCGACGAATTCGACGCCGAACGCATAGCGGTGCCCCAGCGATGCGGCGAGGCGACCGATCGTGTGCACCTGGCCGGAGCGCAGCATGCCGATGTCCATTTCGGTCAGCAGCGCCACATCGACACCGGCGCGGGCCAGGATGCGGGCGGATTCGTCGGGATACAGGCAGCGTTCCAGGTTCCACGCGCCGATGCGAACGGTCCGGCCGCGATGCGCTGCCGCGACGCGCCCGCCGCATTCGATCTGGCGCAGGGCGGGGAATGCGGGCGCGGTTCCGTCCATGATGCGATTTCGGTCAGGCAGCGGCGCCGGGGTCAGTCGATCGACGACGGCGCGGATAAGGTCTGGCGGCTGGGTCATCCCCGCATATCAGAACGACGCGCGAGCGATGTCACGCCTGAAGCGCGCCGCGGGGGGCTTTTCGGCGGGTCGGTCAGGGTTGACACTGGCGCGATGCCGAACCCCTCCTCGCCCGAACAGCCCCCCGCCAATCTGGGCACGACTCGCCGCACTCGGCTGACCGCCGTGATCGTGGCCTGCGCGCTGTTCATGCAGAATCTCGACTCGAGCGTGGTGGCGACGGCGTTGCCGACGATGGCGAAGGCGTTCGGGTCCGATCCCGTACGGATGAACGTCGCCCTGACGTCGTATCTGCTCAGCCTCGCGGTGTTCATCCCGGCCAGTGGCTGGATCGCGGATCGATTCGGCGCGCGGAATGTTTTTCGGCTGGCGATCGTGGTGTTCACGATCGGCTCGGTTCTGTGCGGCCTGTCGGACACGCTGGCGGCGCTGGTGGCGTCGCGGATTTTGCAGGGTCTCGGCGGGGCGATGATGGTGCCGGTGGGACGGCTGCTGCTGCTGCGCACGGCGGCGAAGACCGAATTGGTCGCCGCGATGGCCTGGCTGACCACCCCGGCCCTGCTGGGCCCCGTCGTCGGGCCGCCGGTGGGTGGGTTCATCGTCACGTATCTGGACTGGCGCTGGGTGTTCAACATCAACATCCCCGTGGGCATCCTGGGTTTCGTGCTGGTGACGCTGTTCGTGCAGGACGTCCGCGAGCCTCCGCGGGGACGATTCGACGTGCGCGGGCTGCTGCTGACGGGCATGGCGATGGCGGGGACCATGTTCGGGTTGGAAACGCTGGGGCGCGGCGTGCTGCCGCCGGGCGTCAGCGAGGCCATGCTGATCGCCGGTATTATCGGCACCGTCGGCTATGTCTGGCACGCGCGCGGGCATCCGGCGCCGCTGCTGGATTTCACCCTGATGAAATTGCCGTGCTTCGGCGTGGCCTTCACCGCGATGATGCTGTTCCGCACGGGAATCGGCGCGATCCCGTTCCTGTTGCCCATGATGTTGCAGGTCGGCTTCGGCAAGGAAGCGGTCGAAAGCGGACTTATCACATTCGCCAGTTCGGCCGGCGCGCTGTGCATGAAACCGGCGGCGCAGCGGGCTTTGCGCCGCTTCGGCTTTCGCGACACCCTGATCTGGAACGGCGCGCTGTCCGGCGTGATGCTGGCGCTGTGCGCCGCGTTCCGCCCGACCTGGCCGGCGGCGGCGATTTACGGCGTGCTGCTGATCGGCGGATTTTTACGCTCGTTGCAGTTCACCGCTTATAACACGTTGGCATACGGCGATGTTTCCCGCGCAAGGATGAGCGCGGCGACAAGCCTTTACACGACCGGGCAACAACTGGCGGCCACCGTCGGAGTCTCGGCGGGCGCGGTTTCGTTGGAGCTGGCACGGACATTTTCCGGCCATGAAACGCCGCTGCCGATGGATTTCAGCGTGGCCTTTCTGGTCGTCGCCGCGCTGACGACGGCGGCCGCTCCGGTCGCGCTGCTGATGCCGAAAACCGCCGGCGACGACCTGACGGGACGGCATTCCGGGACGAACGAGGATGGTAAGACGGTTGCGGCGGCGAAACCCGAGGCGTAATCGAGGGGGCCTTGGCCGTGGGAACGGAAAAAGACGCTTCCGGCATTCTTGACACAGGGTGGACCCGCTTGTAGCAAGCCCCCGCTTTCCGGCAGGGCGTTAACGCGGGTTTAAGACCCAGGGTTTTGCAGGGAGCGGCGATGAAAAAGGATAAGGGCGGCGCCGACGGGTCTTTCGAGGACCGATTGAACGCTGCTCGCGGCAAGCAAGGACTTGATCCTCGGCCAAAATCGCCGAAGGATTCGGGTGGAACCGGTCCCTCGCCTATGGGTATCGGCTTGCGGGTCGGGGTCGAACTGGTTTCGGCCATGGTGGTGGCGGTCGCCATCGGCTATGGGCTGGACTGGGTGTTCGGAACCCGGCCGATTCTGATGGTGGTTTTCGTCCCGTTGGGCGGCGCCGCCGGCGTGTTGAATGTCTGGCGTCTGTTGGCGCCAAAGCCGGGTCGGTAGCGTTCGACCCGATTGAGATAGAAGCAGGGGGCGATAGGGTGTCTGCCGAAGGTTCATCAAGCATCGACGCGCTGGGTCAGTTCAAGCTGACCACGGCGCTGGGTCCGATTGGCGCTTCGGTGAACTTCACCCAGGCGAACCTCATGATGATCGTGGCGTCGGTTCTGACGCTGGGCCTGTTGTGGCTGGGCATGCGTCCGCGCGCGATGGTGCCGGGCCGGTTCCAGGCGGCGGCGGAGCTTGCCTACGAGACGATCATGAAGATGTGCGTGGACGGCATCGGGCACGAGGGTAAAAAATTCTTCCCGATCGTGTTCACGCTGTTTTTCTTCATCCTGTTCGGCAACCTGCTGGGCGTCTTCCCGTATTTCTTCACGTTCAACAGCCACATCGCGATCACGCTCTCGCTGTCGCTGTTCGTGTTCGTGCTGGTGACGGTCGTGGCGCTGCGGGAACATGGGCTGCACTTCTTCAGCTACTTCCTGCCCAAGGGCATCCCCGGAGTTCTCGCGCCGCTGATGGTCGCGATCGAGCTGATCTCCTACCTTTCGCGCATCATCTCGCTGTCCGTGCGTCTCTTCGCCAACATGATGGCGGGCCACGTAATGCTGGAGGTGTTCGCGTCCTTTATCGTGATGCTGGGCGGTATCGGCCTTTTGGGCTACTTCCCGGCTGGCCTGTCGCTGGTGGTCAACACCGGTCTGATCGGCTTCGAATTGCTGGTGGCGTCATTGCAGGCTTACGTTTTCGCGGTCCTGACCTGCATCTACCTGCACGACGCGGTGCACCTGCACTAAGCTTCGCCTTCCAACCACTTTTTCCGACCTAAGGTCGGGCGGCGTCACCGCCCGACACAACGGCACAACGAAAGGAACTCGGACTATGGATCTCGCTTCCGCCAAAATGATCGGCGCCGGTATTGCCATGATCGCCCTCGGTGGCGTCGGCATCGGCATGGGCACGATCTTCGGAAACCTGGTTTCCAGCGTGGCCCGCAACCCCGCGTCTCGCGACAGCGTCTTCGGCCTGGCCATTCTCGGCTTCGCGTTGACGGAAGCGGTCGCGCTGTATGCGCTGGTCATCGCCTTCATCATCCTGTTCGTCTGATCGGGACGGGCGCTCGCACGCGCCCGCAAAGCGCTCAATGAACCAGATGTCGACGTTCCGCCGGATCGCACCGCTCACCGCGGGTATGCTGCTCATCCCGGCCCTGGCCATGGCCGGGGACCCGATGCCGCAGCTTGATTTCGGCAACCCACTGCTGAAAAGCCAGGTCGTGTGGGGCGCGCTGATTTTCATCGTGCTCTACCTCCTTGCCTCCAAAATCGCCCTGCCGAAAGTCGGGTCGGTCCTGGAAGAGCGGGCTGCCCATATCGCCCGCGACCTGAATGGGGCGAAAGAGGCCAAAACCCGAGCAGACGTGGGTATGACGGAAGCGATGGAGGCGACGGCGAAGGCCCGGGCCGAAGCGCAAACCGCCATCAACGCCGCGATGACCTCGGCCAAGGAAAAAGCCGCCGCTCAGGCCGAAATCGACAATGCTCGGCTCGAAAAGCGCCTTCAGGACGCGGAAACGCAAATCGCCCAGGCTCGCGCCGGGGCCATGAGCGCGCTGCGTCAGGTAGCGAGCGAAACAGCGGCTTCCGTGGTGACACGCCTCACCGGAACTGGCCCCGACGCGCAAAAGCTGGATGCCGCCATCGGCGCGGCTCTGTCCGCGCGCGGCGTCGGCTGAAATAGGGCAAACCGCCATGCATCACGACGCGGGCTTTTTCGCGGACCCAGTCAATTGGGTCATGATCTCCTTCTTCCTGTTTTTCATCCTCGCGGGTGGAAAACTGTGGGGAGGGCTGTCCGGCATGCTCGATGCCCGCACAGCCCAGGTAAAAAGCGAACTGGAAGAAGCCGCAAGGCTTCGCCGGGAAGCCGAAGCGATGCTGCGCGATGCTGAAAAGCGCCGCTCAGACGCGCTGTCCGAAGCCAAGGCGTTGATCGACGGCGCCCACGCGGAAGCAGCACGAGTGTCGGCCCTCGCCGCCCAGGAAGCCGAAGCCTCGGCCAAGCGGCGCGAGAAGATGGCGGTCGACCGCATCGCCGCGGCCGAAAAAGCCGCCGTCGACGAAGTCCGCATCACCGCGGCCGAAGTCGCCACCGGTGCCGCTCGGCAGATCCTGTCGGAAACCCTGACCGCCGAAAGCGGTGCCCGGTTGATCGATCAGGCCATCGCACAGCTACCGACCGCTCTGGCAGCCCGCAAAGCCGCCTGATCAGTCCAACAGCCCAGCTTAAAAACCGCCGATCCCACAAAGGGTCGGCGGTTTTTTTATGCGCCTTGGGCAACCGGTGGCCCCAGTCACCAACGACAATCCGGAAAAGTTCACCAGGATGCACCAGGCGCTGCATCGTCCTTTGTGCATCCTCGGTGGTCCTTCGTGTCCTTTGTGGTAAAAAATCAAAGCCGCTGAAACCGGTTGGGAGGGCCCATAGGGGCCTCGTTCACGCCCCAACCGTGTCGTACCCAACCCAACGCTGGGCATCGTAATCGTACAGCTTGCACACGCGGCAAATGCGGACATAGGCGCGCCAGGAAAAACGCCAAACAATCAGCGTGTTGCCGTCCTCCAACGCCGTCTGCATACGCGACAGGTTATACAACGGCACGCCGGGAGTCAGGTGATGGGCATTGTGCTCCATGATCGACAGCACCATCGAATCGACCGGCCCGGGAAAGCGGACATGCACGGTGCCGCGCAACGCGCCCTGATCGGCGCGCCAGTCGGCCACGGTGCGATACCAACGCACCGCCGGATGCGTGTGGTGCAGGAAAATGATGAACGACATCATCGCGTTCCAAACCAGGAACGGCAGCACGATGCCGACCGCCAGGCTTTCCACCGCCGACTTCCCGTTGCCGCCGCCCCAGGCCAACACCGCGACAATCTGCGCAACCAGAAACGCCAGCACCAAGGCGGAATCGACCCAGTAGACCCGCCGCGTGGCCCCCACGATCCACGGCAGCGGCACGAACAAGCGCGGCAGCCATAGCCCGAACAGATAAAACAGACCGACGCCCAGCGGCGTCCGCGTGATCCGATACCCGAGTCGGCGCAATCCGGAGGCATCCCGATAGGCCTGGGGACTCATCGGCACCCAACCGTGGTCCAGCCCCTCGATATTATTGAACCGATGGTGGGTGCGGTTATGCGACAGGTCCCACAGCGAAAACGCGTGCAGCGACGGCAGGAACGCCAGACGACCGATCAGATGGTTAAGCGGCGTGGAACCGGTCAGGCTGTTGTGACAGGCATCGTGCCCGACGATGAACAGCAGGCCGATGACCCCGCCGATCGGCAGGGTCAGAAACAGCGCAATAGGGGTCGGAACGGCCAAAGCGACGGCAATCAGCGCGAGCCACAGGATTGCCAGCCCGGCAAACAATCCGATGGGCAGAGCGAATCGGCGCTGCGCGAAGGCCATGCGCTGCTCCCGTGTCAGCACATGCGGCATTGGTTATTCTTTCTTGCTTCAGACGCCCATTGACCATCGGAACGGCGCGTCTGGCAACCGCCCGTACTTTATTGCCCGGCGAGGGCGAGTCGGATGGCAACCGGCGTCGCGGCGGCGAGTTGTTCCTGGCTGGTAGGCCGAGCAGCGCGGATGAAACCGTGGACGGGGTAGTCGGTACCGCCCATCTGACCGGACGGCGGCCACCAGACTCGCACCATGCTCCAATCGCCGTTGGGGGAAATATCGACGACCGGTTGATCCTCGGTCACCCGGTGGTGCACCCAATTGGCCTGAGTCACCAGAATGCGTCGATCGGACAGCACGCGCGACACCACGGCGACGTGGCCGCTGGGCAGGCGGCCGGTGCGCTTGAAGACCAGCACGCCGCCGGGTTCGGGCTGCGCTCCGCGGGCATAGCGCCCCTCCGCCTGCTGCCACCAATCCGCCGCCGCCCCCCACAGGCGAACGCCGCTCAGCGCGCGGGCGAAGGGGGCGCATTCCAGCGGCACCGCCGCACCGACATAGCCGCCGGCCGACGCACCGCCCGATGACGCGCCCGAACCGCAAGCGGCGAGCGCGAGCAACAGCAGCATCGACAGGCAGCGAACAGCGCGGGTCATGGCGCAGGATTATCCCGCGCCATGGCAGAATTATGCAACAACGCGTTGATCAGGCGCTTTTGTTGGGCAGACCCAGCAGAGTGTGCAGGACGAAATCGGTGTGCGCGCCGACGGCGGGGCCGGTCCAGCGCAGGACCTCCGACGGGACTTCGCCGTCCATGCGGATGGCGGGGCCGGGATGCAGGGTGCGACCGATCAGCGGGTCTTCGACCTCAAACACCGACTCACGCGCGCGCATATGCGGATCGGCGGCGCAATCGGCGATGTCGTACAGGCGAGAGCACGGGACCTCCGCCTCCTCCAGGATCGCTTCGGCGTCCTTGGCCGGCAGCGTGCGGGTCCAGGCGGCGATGGCGGCATCGAGTTCGCCGCGATTCGCGCAGCGCAGGCCGTTGTTGGCGTAGGCGGGATCGTCGGCGAGTTCGGGGCGGCCGATGGCCTGCATCAGGCGCTTGAAAATCAGGTCGGAATTGCCGGCGACGCACAGCCAGCGGCCGTCGGCGCAGGGGTACGTGTTGGTCGGGGAAGCGGTTTCGATGGCGGCGCCGGTGGGTTGGCGGATGCGCCCGTCCAGCGCGTATTCCGGCAGCATGCCTTCCATCAGGCTGAACACACTGTCGACCAGGTTGACGTCGATCACGCGGCCTCGGCCGGTGCCGGTCGCATCGCGCTGCCACAAAGCGGACAGCAGGCCGATCGCCGCATACATGCCGGCGAGATCGTCGCTGATGGAAATCCCGCAGCGCGGCGGCGGCAGTTCGGAACTGCCGGCGGGATGCCCGGTCAGATGACGCAGACCGCCGATCGCCTCGCCGATCGCCCCGAATGCCGGCTTATCGCGGTACGGCCCGTCCTGTCCGTAGCCGGAGATGCGCGCAATCACCAGGCGCGGGTTGATCGCGTGCAGGGTCTCGGGACCGAGGTTGAGCTTTTCCAACTGTCCGGCGCGGAGGTTTTCCACCAGCACGTCGGCGCGCTCGACCAGTTTCAGCATCGTATCGCGGTCGCGCTTCAGGTCCAGTTCGATCGACAGCTTGTTGCGGCCATGGATGCTGAACCAGACGGAATTGCCGTCCTTCGCGGCGCCCCAACCGCGGAACGGGTCGCCGCCCGGCGGTTCGATCTTGATGACCTCCGCGCCCAGATCGGCCAGCAGTCGGGTGCAGAAGGGGGCGGCGATGTAGTGGCCGATTTCCAGCACCTTCAGGCCGGACAGCGAACGGGGCAGCAAGGATTTCATGGATGACTCCATTTCCGATGAAAAAAAGAGTCGCGATCTGTGACCCTGTTAACCGTTCATAAACCTCGACCGATTACTTTGTCTTCCACGGAACCGGCGAGCCGGTGTCCTGTTTCCTCCCCGAAGTCGCGCCACAGCGCGACGAACTTGGGCGGTATCGTCACCCGGCGATACCGCCCCTTTTTTTTGCTCTCGGGGGGAATCTCCGGCTTTTTGCCCCGCGATGCCCTTTCGCGCTTCGCCGCATCGCAGCATGATCCATGCGCAACTCAGCACAGGGGTATGGCATGGATCGAGAACTCGCCGCGGCAATGGCCCGCGCCGCAGGACTGGACAAGGCTTTGGCGGAATTTCCCGACGATGTGATGGGCGCGGCGGCGCAGGCGTTGGATAACGCCGGCGCGGTGCAATACCCCACCGATCCCGCCGCCGAACCGTGGCCGCCGATGCGCCCGGGGGTGGGACTATGACCGACCTTCATTGGATGACCGCGTCGGACGCCGCCAAGGCGTTTGCCGCGAAGACGCTCTCTCCCGTCGAAATGATGACGGCGCTGCTGCAACGGGTCGAAGCGCTGGACCCGAAGCTGAACGCGTTCATCCGCCTGGACGGCGACGCGGCGATGGACGCGGCGCGGTCGGCGGAGCGTGAAATCGCCGCCGGACGGGTGCGCGGGCCGCTGCACGGCGTTCCCGTCGGCATCAAGGACATCATCGATGTCGCGGGGCTGCCGACGACGGCACACTCCAAAATCCTGCTGGACAATGTCGCCAAGGCGGACGCCGTCGTGGTGGGCAAGCTGCGCCAGGCGGGCGCGATCGTGATGGGCAAGCTGTCGACGCATGAATTCGCGATCGGTGGGCCGAGCTTCGATTTGCCGTTTCCGCCGGCGCGTAATCCGTGGAATCCGGATCACCATCCCGGCGGCTCCTCGTCAGGCTCCGGCGCGGGCGTGGCGGCCGGGCTGTTCCCGATGGCGCTGGGCACGGATACCGGCGGTTCGGTCCGCAACCCCGCCAGCGTCTGCGGCATCGTCGGCCTGAAGCCGACCTATGGGCTGGTGTCTCGGCGCGGCGTGATGCCCCTGTCGTTCACCCTGGATCACGTCGGCCCCATGACCCGCACGGTCGCGGACAACGCGCTGATGCTGGATGTCATCGCCGGCCATGATTCGGGCGATCCCGGCAGTTCCGCGACGCAGGAACGCAATTTCGGCCGCACGATCGGCCGCGGCGTGCGCGGCATGCGCATCGGGTTCGTCCGCCATTTCCACGAAACCGACGTTCCCGCCCACCCCGAAGTCACGGCCGCGCTGGAAGATGCCGCTCGGCTGTTCCAGGCAGAGGGCGCGGAGGTCGAGACGGTCCGACTGCCGACCCTGGCGGAATTCGCCGGCATCAACCGGGTGATTCTATGCAGCGAGGCATGGTCGATCCACGGCCCGTGGCTCCGCACCCGCCCCGGCGATTACGGCCAACTGGCTCGGCGACGGCTGCTGCCGGGCGCGTTCATGAACGCGGGGGATTATGTCGGCGCCCAGCGTCGGCGGGCGGAACTGATCGCGGCGGTGGAAGACGCGCTGCGCGATTACGACGTTCTGTTGTGCGCCAGTTCGATGGACCCGGCGAGCCGGATCGACGACGCGGCGGAAACCGCGCGGACCTATCCGCGGCAGGCGCGCGCGCCGTTCAACGTGACCGGTCACCCGGCGTTGGCGATGATGTCGGGGCTGTCGAGCAACGGGCTGCCGGTATCGCTGCAACTGGTCGGGCGCTATTTCGACGACGCAACCGTGCTGCGCGTCGCCGCCGCGTATGAACACATCGCGGGGTGGCACAAGCGGAAGCCGCCGATCGGATAGCACCCATGTCCCTTGATTCCGGTCCCACGTCGCGGGTGTTTTTCTCCCAACGGCTGCGGCTGCATTACGTCGATTGGGGGAACCCGGATGCACCGCCGTTACTGCTGCTGCACGGCGGGCGGGATCACTGCCGCAACTGGGACTGGGTGGCGCGGGCCTTGCGCGACGACTACCACGTCGTCGCGCCCGACCTGCGCGGGCATGGCGATTCCGCGTGGTCGGAGTCCAGCCACTACACGATGGCGAACTACGTCTACGATCTGGCGCAGGTGATCCATCAGCAAAAGCTGGCGCCGCTGTCGATCATCGCGCATTCGTTGGGCGGCAACGTCGCGCTGCGCTACACCGGCATCTACCCGGAAAACGTCCGCCGCCTGGTGGCGATCGAAGGGTTGGGGCCGGGGCCGAAGCAAAACGCGCAGAGCGACAAGACGCCGATCGCCGAACGAATGCGCACCTGGATCGACGCGCAGCGGGCGCTGTCGGGGCGGCGACCGCATCGCTATCCGACAATGGACGCCGCCTATGCCCGCATGCACGAAGCCAACGCGCATCTGTCCGCCGAACAGGCGCGTCATTTGACTCAGCACGGGGTGAACCAGAACGAGGACGGCACCTATAGCTGGAAATTCGACCAATATGTGCGGCTTTGGCCGGCCTACGACATGACGCGCGACGCGATCGCCGAACTCTGGTCACGCATCGAATGCCCGACGATGCTGGTCTATGGCACCGAAAGCTGGGCGCGCAATCCGGCGGAGGATGGGCGGGCGGATTATTTCCGCAATGCGGAGGTGTTGGGCGTGCCGGGGGCCGGTCACTGGGTGCATCACGACCGGTTGGACTTCTTTTTGGAGAATGTGCGGCGTTTTCTGGCCGCGCCGTAGTGTTCTGTCACAGTTTTGGCTAGGATCGCCTTAAGTAGACACTCGTAAGCACCTCACACCTCGGTCAGCGACAGGGTCATGCTTCTGGAACGGTTATGGCGGGCTATGTCGTTCAGGCCCTTGGTCGTACTGACGCGTCAGGATGGGGCGCCGGCGCGCTTCAGCAGCCGCGCGCGACGCCATGCGACGCGAATTTGCCGGAAGATCGCGGTGATAACGGCGGTCATCGTCGCCTGCATGTGGCTGTTTATCGTGGGGTCCGTGCGCTCGGAATTCGAACAGGCGATGATCCGCGGCCGGATCGACGCAAAGAACCTGACCGCCGCCTTCGCCGACGAGATAACGCACACCTTCGACCGCATCTCCGCGGCGATGGAGTTGATCGATAACGACGTGCGTACCGCGCTGGACACGCCCGGCGGCAAGTTCAGCCTGGATCGGTGGACGAAGGAGGTTCCCAGTTTCATGCGGCCGGCGACGCATGTCAGCATCGTCAATCCGGCGGGCGATCTGGTGTTCAGCACGATGAAGCTTGGCCCGAACAAGATCAACCTGTCCGACCGCGACTACTTCACCGAACAACGTGATCGACGCGATGCGGGCATGATCATCAGTCCGGCCCTGTCGGGCCGGGTGGGACCGACTCCGATGATCCATGTCTCCCGGCGGTTGGAAAAGCCGGACGGCACGCTGCAATGCGTTTTGCTGTTCATTCTGACGCCGCCCGACCTGACCAACCTGCATCGGTCGATCGATCTGGGCCCCAAGGGCGCGCTGGCCATTATCGGCACCGACGGCCTGATCCGCGCGCGGTTCAGCGCCGATCATCCCGATGGTCTGTATGGCATCGGCACCAACGTCTTCTCGCCGCCATTTCCGATGACGCTGGCGCCGGGCGCGGTCTCGGCCTTCATCCGCATCGGCCTCGTGGATGGGGTAGAGCGGCTGTACACCGTCCAGCGGCTGGAAAAATATCCGCTGATGGTCAACGTCGCCTTGGACCTGGATCGGATTGTCGGCACGGCGCGCGCGCATGCCTGGCTGGTCGCCGCGATCGGCACGGCGGCATCGATCCTGCTGGCGGCGCTGGCCTGGCTGTTGATGCGGGAAGTCTGGCGGCGCACAACGCGGGAGATCGAGTTGGAGATCGAACGCGATCACCTGGTGACGGCGCGGGCGCGCATCGATGCCGATCGCGGCACTCTGGCCGACGCGAATACGGCCTTGCTGGCCAGCATGCAGGCGGCGGAAGCGGCCAGCCGAGCGAAGTCGGAGTTCCTGGCGAATATGAGCCATGAATTGCGGACGCCGCTGCACGCGATCATCGGTTTCTCCGAGATCATCAAGGACCAGGCGCCCAAGCGCGGCAACGGCCCGCCCATCGCGGATTATGCGACCGACATTCTGAACTCCGGCCGGCATTTGCTGGAACTGATCAACGCCGTGCTGGATATCGCCAAGGTCGAGTCCGGAACGGCGCATCTGACGGAAGTCTCCATCCGTCCGCTGGATCTGGTGCGCGCCGGGGTGACCTCCATCCGCACGCAGGCGCAGCGACGCAAGCAGACGGTGGATACGGCGATACCCGACGATCTGCCGACGATCCGGGGCGACGTAACGCGGCTGCGGCAGGTGCTGATCAATCTGCTGTCGAACGCGGTGAAGTTCACGCCGGAAGGCGGACGGATCGACGTTTCGGCCCATCGGGAGACGGATGGCACATTGCTGCTGCGTGTGACCGATACCGGGATCGGCATGACCGACGCCGAGATGGCGATCGCGCTGGAACCGTTCGGGCAGGTCGATAATTCTCTGTCGCGCGCCACTGACGGCACCGGGCTGGGGCTGCCGCTGGCGCGCAAGCTGATGGAGTTGCACGGCGGCTCCCTGACCCTGCGCAGCGTCAAGGGTCAGGGCACGACGGCGGAAATGCGGTTGCCGGCCGAACGTGTCGGCCCGATGGGGATCAACGCGACCGGTATGGTGGAGGGCTGAAACCTTTGGTGACGTGACGGGAATACGGAAATGGTTCCATTGCGGGATGGATATCGTTAATCTTTCGCCGTGCTTCTCATCGACCCTCGCCGCCACGCTATCTCTCAATCGCTCGGCGCGATTCGATTTCCATTTCTGTTTGAGAAATCCGCCCGTAACCTGTCGGCCGCGAAAGCGCTGCTGGTTCGACTGCACCAGGGACCGGCGCTGATCCGCGCCCTGGTAGCGGAACTCGCGACCCATGCCGGCGGCGCGCGAACCGGTGCCGCGCGACCGACTGATGTGCTGGAACTGGCCGCGCAGGCCATCGCCAACGGGAAAATCCAGGTCGGGCGGCAGTTGCAACCGGCGGCGAAGATCCATTTCAATCCGGAAGCGGCAGCGCAAACAGTCGGCTTCGGCACCGCCATTTTCCTGACGGAAAAGGTCGCGAAGGATTTTCTGACCGCCGCGTTCAAGGACCCGGAAGACAAGCGCGCCTTCCTGCGCGCCCTGACCAGCCCGCCCGACGGCGTATCGGTCAGCGGCGCGGGGGGCGACCCGATCTCCGTTCTGGCGCCTCTGTTGTCGCGGCAACGGCTGGTTCTGGTGCCGCTGGATGCCAGTTATCGGCGCGTGCGGCTGAGCTGGCTGAAGCGTGTGCCGCCGCCGGAACCGGAAACCCCGGTCGCCGCGCCGCCGCCCCGCCCGTCCGCCCCGCCGCCGCCGGCGATGCCCAGCGCACCGGCGAGCGTCCTGCCCGAGCCGCCGGAAGTTCCGTCACCGCAGGCGCTGGCGTTACTGGACGCGTCGAAGCTGGGCATTCCGTTCTGCCAGGAATGCATGGCGAAGGCGTTGTCGCTTGTCTGACTCGATCGACAGCCTGCGCGGCGATGCCACGGCGCGGGAACGCGCGGCAGGCATTCTGTGGCACCAGGGCGGTTCGACGGCGCGCGGTCGGCAACCCTATCTGTACGCGATCCTCGACGCGGCACGCGATCCGCGCATCTATCAAGGGCTGCGCGGGCTGGCCGCGACCGAGCAGATCGCCAGCCTGTATCAGGGACGCGCGGCGCGGGAACTGGCGGCGGTGTCGCCCTATCTGGTGTGCCTGGGCACGTCCGATCGCGTCTTTCAGTGGATTTGGGAACAGGGATGGGGCCAAAGCTGGGGGATTTTCTTCTGGTCGCTGGTCTCCACCGAAACACTGCGCTCGCATTTCCGCCGCCTGACGTTGGTGCAGACGGATGGTGGAGAGCGTCTGCTGTTCCGCTTCTACGACCCGCGCGTGCTGCGCCCCTTCGCGCCCACCTGCGACGCGGCGCAGGTCAAGGAGTTGTTCGGACCGGTGCAGCGATACATGATGGAGGACGAAAGCGGCTCCTCCATCCTGACCTACCGGGTGAACGGCGATCAGGTCACGACCTCGGTCGATCGCCTGGACAGGGATGGCTGAACGCAGCCAGATTTCACGCGTCCCTACTCACTAATCCCCCCTGCTAACGGATAAAACCCATGAAACTGTCCGAGATCGCTCAGGTGATCCGCAGCAAGAACGCCGGTCCGCGGCGCCTGACGCTGGATGTCATGTTCGCCAACGATGCCGACTACCAACGCGTTGCGCAGTCGCCGGCACTGAGCGCGGAGACCGTCGGCCGCCTGTATGGCGTCCCGGCCGGGGAAGTGACCGTGATCCCCTATCCTGTGGGACGCGCGATCAAGATCGTGTTGGCGCGCAAGATCATGGCCGGCGATCCCGGCGATTTCGACATTTACGGCGCGCAGCAGCACGCGCCCTTGCTGGGGATTGAGATATGAGCGCGTCCGGCCGCATTCTGGCGGAGCTTCGCCGCAATCGCCGCCCGATGCGGTTTCTGGGCGCGTCGGGCCAGTTGGGCTACGGCATCCCGACCCCCGCGTTCAATGCCGGGCTGGCCCGCATGCCCGATCTGATCGGCTGCGACATGGGCTCGATCGACATCGGCCCGACCTATCTGGGCAAGGGGGAGATGGCGACCTCCCCCGAAGCGACGCGGCGGGATTTGCGCAAGGTGTTGCAGGGCGCGCGGTCGATCGACGTGCCGCTGGTGATCGGATCGGCCGGGTCCGCCGGCGCGGGACCGCATCTGGACGCGACGCTGGAACTGATCCGCGACATCGCGCGCGCCGACGGGTTGTCGTTCCGCATGGCGGTGATCCGCGCCGATATGGAACGGCCGATGCTGTTGCAGGCGTTGCACGAAGGTCGGATCGTCGGGCTGGACGACATGCCCGACCTGACGGAAGCCGATATTCGCGATTCGTCCCATATCGTCGGACAGATGGGCATGGGCGCGTTTCGGCGGGCGTTGGAGGCCGATGTCGATGTGATCGTGGCAGGACGTGCCTGCGACACATCCATCTTCGCCGCGCTGCCGACGATGCTGGGCTTCCCGACCGGCCTGTCGGTGCATATGGCCAAGATCATCGAATGCGCCAGCCTGTGCTGCGTGCCGGGCGGCCGGGACTCGATCCTGGCTGTGCTGGACGACGAGGGCTTTGTGTTGGAAAGCATGAACCCCGAACGACGCGCGACCCCGACCTCCGTCGCCGCGCATAGTCTTTACGAGCAATCGGACCCATTCACGGTGTACGAGCCGGAAGGCGCGCTGCATCTGAGCAACGCGCATTACGAGGCCGTGGACGAACGGCGGACGCGCGTGACCGGCGCGACCTGGACGGACACCGATGCGCCGACGATCAAGATGGAAGGCGCGCTGAAAATCGGCGAACGCGCGGTGCTGCTGGCCGGCGCGGCGGACCCGAGGTTTATCGCGCAAAGCAAGGAGATCCTGCCGAAGCTGGCCGAACTGGTGCGGGAACTGGTGTGCGAGGACACGCCGCAGGACTACACGCTGCGGTTTCGCGTTTACGGCGTGGACGGCGTGCGGATGGTGGTGCCCGAGGGCGAGGCGACGCCCGGCGAAGCGTTCATTATGGGCGAATGCATCGCCCCGACCCGCGAACGCGCATCGGAAGTGGTGCGCACTTGCAAGCAGTATCTGCTGCACTACGGCTATCCCGGCCGGCTATCGACGGCGGGAAACCTGGCATTTCCGTTCACTCCGCCGGAAGTATCTCTGGGCGCGGCATATCGGTTCAATGTTTACCACCTGCTGCGGGTGGACGACCCGGACGCGCTGTTTCCGATGACGGTGGAGACGTTGTAGGGGGGAAGAACCTGCCGCCAGCGCGGCAGGTTCACGGTGCAGCTTCGGGGTCGGAAGGTCCGCCGCCTTCAGGCTCCCCTCACTGGCGAACCACCATTACGGGTAACCGAACAACAGTTTACCCCGGCACGCCTCTTCCAGCGTTGAATCGCTCAGCCAGACGGATTAAATCTGGAGTCGGATTGGATTTTTCTTGGAGTATCGCCCGATGGCCGAAGTCCGCTTCCAGGTCGACGACGCCTATCTTCAGACAATCAAGGATCGGCTGGGCGAGAGAAATGCAAAAAACACGGACCTCGTGCGCGACGCGTTGACAATACTCAGTTGGGCCGCGGAAGAGCGCAGTAAGGGACGATATATCCTGTCCAGCGAACGTGATGGATCGGATGTCGGTCGACTGGTCATGCCCACTCTCGAAGCCGTCGTGCCGGTGGGCTCGAGATAGCTCCCAGAACGGGCTGCATCTTTACTTGATGGAAAGTGTGCATGAGCGGCAGCGCCCCAACTCCAACGGGTCAAGGTGCCCAAACCCAGCACCCCAAACCACCAGCGGTCGAGGATGTCGCAGACGCCAAACTCCAAAAACCCGGGCCTCCGCCCAATTTTGGGGAACTGTCCCCTACACAACAAATGGGCCTCCAATTCGGTCGGAAGCTCATCTGCCTCCTCAGCGCCGCCGGACTGATCTTACTCGTAGGCTGGGGAGTCCTGTCCGTCGCACAGGAAAGCTACCGGCAATCCACCTACGACAAAATCGTCCCCCTGCTCACCCAACCGCCGCAAACCGCGGATATCGACCGGGTCATCCGCGGCATCGAAGCCGAACGGCTGCATCCCCCTCCCGCCGACGACTCAATCCGCCGAACGACGTTGGCATTGACCGACGAAGCCCTGAACAACAAAGACACGCCGCAGTGGCTGACCGGCGCGCTCAAGCGCTGTCGAACCGCCCTGACCGCGTCCGCCGCGGATGGCATCGACGACTGTCTGACCGGCCTCAACGTCCTCAAACTGCAATCCGCCCGCGCCGATCTCTCGCCGGAACGCGCCCGCGCCACCGTCGACATCCTCAAGCAACTCGGTCAGGCGCAGCAGGAACAACGGGCCAGTTGGCTGCAACTCGCCCAGACAATCCTGTTGAACCTCCTGCTCCCCCTCCTGACAGCAGTCTTCGGCTATGCCTTCGGTCGCGAGCAGGCAAATTCCTGACCAGCCCCGCGCTGTTGAGCATCCTCCCGTAGCCAGCTAACGTCCCCGAGAACCGACCAGTCAGGTCGGCACCCAGAGGATCGTCGCTTGCCCCCAATACCTTGCCATACCGGCGCGGACCCGCGCTGACGCCATGGCACGCTCGTCCCTTCTCACCCCGTTCGAGGTCCGCAGCTTTCGGTTCCAATGGCCGGCCGATCTGCTGACCTCCTGGGCGATCGAGATGGAAATCCTGATCCTCGGCTGGTACATCATCGTCGAGACCGGCTCGGTCATGCTGCTGACCGTGTTCGGCTCTCTCCAATATCTGGGCACCCTGATCGCGCCGCTGTTCGGCATGGCCGGAGACCGCTTCGGACACCGCACCGTGCTGTGCGCGATGCGCGCCGGCTACACCATACTGGCCGTCGCCGTGTCGATCCTGATCGCGACCGGCGGGATGACTCCGATGGTCGTCCTGATCGTCGCCGCGATCTCCGGGCTGGTGCGGCCGTCGGACCTGGCCATGCGTAACGCCCTGGTCGCCGAAACGATGCCGCCCGATCGGCTGATGGCGGCGATGGGCGTGGCGCGCACAACGTCCGATTCCGCCCGCATCATCGGCTCCCTCGCCGGCGCCACCCTCCTCGCCATGCTCGGCATGGGCATATCCTATGTCGCCATCGCATTGTTCTATGCCGGCGGCATGGCACTGACGACGGCCGTAACCGCCAGTCGCGGGCAACCGCACACAGCAGGCACGCCCCGCCCCGGCTTCCTGCGCGAGGTGCGCGAAGGCATGGTCTATGTCTGGCACACACCCTGCGTGCTCGCCGCGATGTGGCTGGCCTTCCTGGTCAATATGACCGCCTTCCCGATGACCAGCGGCCTGCTGCCCTATGTCGCGAAAGAGGTCTACGGCATCGGCCAGACCGGTCTCGGCACGCTGGTCGCCAGTTTCGCGACGGGCGCTCTGCTCGGGTCCATCGCCACCAGCCTCGCCGGGCGGTCCCTGCGCCCGGCGCGCATGATGATCGTGTTTGCGGTGGCATGGTACGCGGCGGTCCTGGTGTTTGTGAACGTACCCGGCCCCAACGCCGGGCGCGTGATGCTGGTCGCCGCCGGCTTCGCCCAAAGCCTGAGTATGGTGCCCATGGCCGTGATGCTGCTGCAGGTCGCCGGGCCCAAACTGCGCGGGCGAGTCATGGGCGTGCGCATGCTCGCCATCTACGGCCTGCCCGTCGGACTGCTCGGCGCAGGCGTATTGATCCCACTGGTCGGGTTCACGGCAACCGCCTCGGCCTATTGCATCTTCGGCCTGGCGGCGACCCTGGCGATCGCGCTGTATTGGCGTCAGGCCGTGTGGCCCAAGGACGCCCCCGCCAATTCCCGCTGAAACCCCCTCGGCAGGCACGTAGCCGACGCGTGACCGGCGCATGACAAACCCACTGGCGCGGATATGATAACGCAGCTTATCATATCGCTAATCACACCACGGACCTCATGCCAGCCAGGCTCTTCCAGCGCGATCTGCTCTTTCTGCTGCACGACGTTGCCCGGCTGCTGCGCCTCGACGCCGACAAGCGCGCCCGCTCCCACGGCATGACCCGCGCCCAATGGGGCATCCTGATCTGGCTCGAACGCCAACCCGGCATCTCCCAAAAAGAACTGTCGGAACTGTTGGAGGTCGAGCCGATCACCGTCGCCCGCCTGATCGACCGGCTGGAAGCGCGCGGCATGGTGGAACGTCGCCCCGACCCGCGGGACAGACGCATCTGGCGGCTGCATCTGATGCCGACGGCCCTGCCCGTCCTGCGGGAAATCGACCAGCAACGGGCGGAAATGACCGCCGCGGTTTCATCCGGAATAGACAGAGAAGCCCTTGAAGCGATGATCGAAACCTTGCTGCGGATGAAATCTACCCTGACCCTCGAAGCCCTCGCCGCTCGGCGTTCCGCGCTGACACAGCAACCCGAACCGCAGGAAACGGTCTGATGTCCCAAACGACAACCGCGGACGCCGCCGGCCCCCGCGTGGCGGACGCGCCGAACCGCAAGCACATTACCCGCCGAGCACTTCGGCCGATTTTAATGTTGGGCGGTATCCTGGCGGTCGCGGTCGGGTCCGGTGCCTATTGGCTGCACGGCGGACGCTATATCTCCATCGACGATGCCTATATCCGCGCGGCCAAGCAGGTCGTTGCCACCGACGTGTCCGGCATCGTCATGGAAATCGCCGTTAAGGAAGGCCAGCGCGTCAATAAAGGCGACGTCCTGCTGAAGCTCGACCCCAAACCGTTCGAAATCGCCGTCGCCGGCGCGCGCGCGGCCCGAAACGGCACGGTGTCGTCGCTGAACGCCATGAAGCTCGAATACAAACGCATGTTGCGCGACGTGGACGTCAAGCTGGCGCAGATCGAATCCGACCAGGCCAGCTTCGACCGCTTCGCCGGGCTGGTCAAAAGCGGCGGCGTCACACGCGCCGAATACGACAACGCCCGCTTCCAACTGGCCGCCAACAAGCAAGCCGCCGAAGCCTTGAAAGTGGCGGCGTCCGTCCATCTGGCCCGCCTCGGCGGCGACCCCGAAGTCGACGTCCGCACCATGTCCGATTACCTCCAGGCCCAGGCTCGGCTTGATGAGGCGCAGCGCCAACTGGATCACACCGTCATCTACGCGCCCTTCACGGGGATCGTGACCCAGGTCGACAGCGTGCAGCCCGGCATGTACCTGGCCGCGTCGACCGCCGCCTTCGGGCTGGTCTCGAACGAGCGTATCTGGGTCGAAGCCAACCCCAAGGAAACCGAGCTGACCCACGTCAAGCCCGGCGATCCCGTGCATGTCACGGTCGATACCTATCCCGGCAGAAGCTGGAAAGGCGTCGTCGAAAGCATTGCGCCCAACAGCGGGTCGGAGTTCTCAATTCTGCCGGCGCAGAATACCTCCGGCAACTGGGTCAAGGTGGTGCAGCGCATCCCGGTCCGCATTCGCGTCGATCGCAAGGCCGGCGATCCCGAACTGCGCGCGGGCATGAGTGTGGAAGCGTCGATCGACACCGGTCACAAGCGCTCCTTCCGCGACCTTTTCTGACCCCCGGCAGCAATCGGCGGCTGGCCCGACAAATCCAACCATGCCGCTCGGCGTGCTTCGGCCTGCGAGGCCAGCGTTCCGCGCTCCTGAAAACCCGAGCGTGCGCCGTCCCCCAGGCGCAGGCGCAATTCCGGATCGCGGATCAACCGGCTGACCGCCGCGTGCCAGGCAACCGGCGTATTGGCGACCAGCATCCCGCCCGGGCCGTCGGCGACGGAGCCGCGATAGACCCCGACATCGGACGCCACCACGGGAATGCCCAGCGCCGCGTAATCCAATGTCTTGATCGGGGATTTGCAGGCGTTGAACGGGTTATCGAGCAACGGCGCGAGGCCGATGTCCCAACCCGGTTGACGCACGATCCAGTTCACGAAGCCGGGATAGGATCGGGTGGCATGCGGCGTCATCGACACGCGGCTGACCCAGTCCGGCAGGTCGGTACTGCTGGTGAAGCCCAGAAGATCGACGATCAGCCGGTAACCGAACTCGTCCCGCAAGCGTTGCAGCGCCGGCAGGATCATCGCGAAATCGCCATCATGCGTGGCGGTGCCCATGCACAGCACGCGAACCGGCCCGAACCGATCGCGCGGCGGCGGCCGATGGGCCGACCATAACCCCTCATCCAACCCGTTCGGAATGACCCTGACCTGTCGCGCCGCCCGCCCGATCCGATCGGCCAGCGGCTGCGTGGACACCCACACCATGTCCGCATTGTCGATCATACAAGTGACCACCGCCGTCTTCGGGCGCAGGTCCGCGGCGTCGGGATGGTCGGTCGGAATGTTCAGCAGATCGTCGTCGATATCGAACAACAGCCGAGCCTTGGTTTCCCGGGCGTGTCGGGCGAGTGCGTTGGCGGCGGCGATGTTGGGGACCGCATAGCGCTGGGTCACGACGATATCGGCGCGATAGCGCAGCGCTTCCCGCGCATCGGCGAGAACAATATCGAAATTTGACGCGATATCGGAATGGCCCAACGGCTGGAGCAGACGGATAAAGGCGCAGGGGCTAAGGGCGTCGTTGTCAAACCGCTCCGGAATAACGACGACCGACACACGCCCCGCTCGGCGCAGGTCAATCGGCGCGGTCGATTTGACCGGCTTGCGAGGCGGCGGCCGAACATAGGAGTCCGCGTAGAAATCAGGCTCCGCCACACGCACCGGAACCGACGATAGGCTGGGTTTGGCGCGTAAGGCCGAACGGACATCGGCAAATACGTCGATCCAGTCCTCGGTGGACGATTTGGGATCGCGCAGCCAGGTCCATGGCCGGCCCGACAGGCGTTCGGGCATTGCGCCGATATTGCTCGCGACGATCGGCAGGCCGGCGGCGATCGCCGCGCTCAGCGTATAGCTGTAGGTTTCCGGCCAGGGCGCCGGAAACCAGGCGACGTGCGGCTTTGTCTGGGCCAACAGATCGGGCAGATCGGCGTCCACATACTTGCCGGAAATCTTGATCAGGGACCGCGCATCGGCGGGAAAATCGTCTTCGACGTCGCCGATCAGGTGGATGTCCAGGTTCGCCGATTTGGCTGCCTCCGCGAGCGCGGCAACGATATGGGCACCTTTATGATTGGCCAGCACGCCAAGCACGACGATGCGGAGTTTGCCGGCGGTCGCGGGCCGGGACACAGCGATCGGCCAGGGTTCGGCGGCAACCGGTTCGTGCGGCACCACCAGGGCATTGCCGAACAGACCATAACGCGCGTGACGGTCGCGCGCGTCGCGGCTGGGGAAGATCACGCGCTCCGCCTCGGCGAACAACCAGCCTTGCCGCAACCGCCACGACAGGATGTCTGTCGCGGCATGCGACGGCCGTTCGGCGATGCAGCGGTTGCAGCCGGCGGCCGCGGGTTCGCCGCAATAGGAGCCTTCGGGCATCGGCAGCAGGTTCACCTGCGGGCAGACGGCATAGTAATCGTGGACGGTCAGGTCGAACGGCACATCCATCCGGTGAATCAGGGCGCGGATGTCCATATCCATGCCGGCGAGGTGGTGGATATGCAGGCGTTGCACATTCGCCGACCGCAAATAGCGGATCAGATCGCCGATTCGTTCGGCCGGCAGCGCCAGTGTCGAGTGATCCCGCAGGCCGGGTGCCTCCAGCGCGGCGCCGCGTGTGCCGGCGGTCAGCGTCAGCACGTTCGCGCGGCCGCTGCACTGCCGCACCAGGTCATCGATATGGCGCGCCACGCCGCCGCCCAGCCCGTGCCGGACCATGACGATGGTGGGCAGGCCGGAGGCACGAAACAATTCCGCCGTGATCGCGAAGCGGGCGGGGGCGATATCGTCCAGCGCGACATGGTGCGCGACAAGGCGACGATAGCCGGGATAGCGGCCGGCAAGCAGTTCCAGGCCCTGTTCCGCCAAAGCCCGCGCTTCATCGCCGAAGCTGACCGAGCCCGCGTGATAGACGAAGATGTCCGTCGCCACGGCATGACGCCAGCCGCGCCCGGCGGCGCGCATGCAGAAGTCGTTTTCTTCCCCATAGCCGCGACCGAAGGCCTTTTCGTCGAACGCACCGACATCCTCCAACGCTTCCCGCTTGATGTACATGCAAAAGCCGACGGTGGTGGGCAGGTTGACCCGACGCCCCGCGTTGACGCGTTGGCAGATCGCATCGATCTCGTTCGTCGACAGCCCCATCGGCAATTCCGCGACGCCGTTGCCGGGATAGCCGCAAATCGTCGCGTTGTTCGACAAGGGAGAGACGGACGCCAGTCCGGGATCGGCATAGGCGTGCGCCGCAAGCCGGCTTAGCCAGTTCGGCGGCACGACCGTATCGCTGTTGAGCAGGACGACATCGTGATCGCCGGCCTCTCGCATGCCGCGATTGACGGAGGCGACGAAGCCCAGGTTCTTCTTGTTCCGTACCAGCACGATTTTGCCTGACGCCGAACATTGCGCCAGCCATTCGGACAGGGCCGGTTCCGGCGATCGATCGTCCACGACAATGATCCGTCCGCGCGGGCGCAGCGGGTCGGACAGCACGGACATCAGGCAGCGCTGCGTTTCTTCCAGTCCGCGATAACAGGGAATAACGATGTCGACGACAACACTGTCCGGACAAATCGGGGCGGTTTCGGTTGACGGCAGATAGTCCGCGATGTCGAGCGGCTTTTCCGTCAGCCAGCCGCGCGTTATGCCGACCCGCATATGCGTCAGCAAAGGGTTGGCGGCGGCCTCCGGATGCTGGGCGACATAGTAGACGGCGTCGAAACGCGGGTGCGGATTGCGCAACTCCGCCGCGCCGGACTGCATATAATGCAACAGCGGGTTAATCCCGCTGCTCCCGATATCCGCATAGTGTTCGGCATACCACGCGCTGTCGAACCAGGCGTTCGGGTCGCGCCCCTCCGCAAGCCCGTGATTGATGAAATGGTAGAGCGGATCGATGCCCACCGCGGCGATATCGGGATAGCGGGACACGTACCAGGCGGGGTCGAAAAAACCCGCCCAGTTGGCCTGCACGGCGGCGGAGATCGATCCGCCGACACTGGCCTCCGCTTTCTGTCCACGATCAGCAGCCATGGAAGACACCGGCGCGGGATCGGATTACTCTGGACGGCAATGGCGCAAAGCACCTTTGCGGACGCCGACGTAAGCCAATGTCAGTGAGGTTTGGGTGAATACGATTGCCTTGTGCGCAATTTTTAAGAACGAAGCGCCGTACCTGCTGGAATGGGTCGCCTTTCATCGGATGATCGGCGTGGATCATTTCGTTCTCTACGACAACGGCAGCGACGACGGAGGCAGCGATCGGCTGCGCCGGTCGCGCCTGGCGGACCATGTCACCCTGATCGACTGGCCGGACAGACCCGGGCAGTACTCGGCCTATTCGGACTTCGTCGCGCATCATGCCAAATCCTATACCTGGGTCGGGTTTATCGATCTCGACGAGTTCATTCACCCCCTGACGGAAAACTCTCTGCGTTCGCTGCTGGATCACCCGCGCTATACCGGATTCTCCGCCGTCCTGATGCACTGGGCGGTGTTCGGGCCGTCCGGCCACACCCGCCGGCCGGAAGATCTGGTGACCGCGTCGTACACAAGGCGCGTGCAACTGCACGACGAGGTCAACACCCATGTGAAGTCGATCGTCCGTACCGCCGATTTGCTGGGCGTCGGTCAGAATCCGCACGTCTTTCAGACGAGCGGCCCGAGTTGCGACGCCACCGGCAAGGCTGTGCCGACGATCCCACTTCAGGAAACGGCCTGTCACGAGACGTTGATTTTGAATCATTACTTCACACGGTCTCGCGAGGATTGGGACGCCAAAACGAAACGAGGCCGCGCGGATGCGGCGGACGACAACGAAGCCGCCCAATATCGCGCCGAAGTCTTTGCGACGGTAGCCGGCAATGCCAGCATCGAGGACAGTCGGATCACGCGATTCGTTCCACGTTTGCGATGGGTGATGCGATAGCGTGACCGTAAGGAACCCGGAATGCGCCGACCATGAACCCGTCGTCATTCGCGCGTCATTCCGCCCTTCATCGCGCAATCAACCCCCAACCAGCAACAAAACGGCGGCACCGCCGCCGAGAAGAAAGAGCGGATTGATTTCGGTCAAGGCAAAAGCGCCGGTCGCGACGGCGGTAACGGCATAGGCGGCGACGCTGTGCTCACTCCCTTGCAGCAACAGGGCAAAGCCGCTCGCAAAGGTCAGACCGACGGCGATGGGCGCGAACGCACGTTCCACCACATCGCGCCACGCCGATTTGCCGGCGCGATGCCAGACACGCGACACCAGATAAATAACGATGCAGGACGGCGCGAACATCGCGACGAAAGAAACCGCCGCGCCCGCGGCACCGGCGGCCTTCTGACCGATCAGCACGACGATCAGCGATCCCGGCCCCGGCGCGGCGCGGGAAATCGCGAACATATCCAGGAACTCCCGCGCGGTCAGCCAATGATACTGATCGACGACGGCGCGCTGCATGTCCGGAATGATGCCGGCGCCGCCGCCAAAGGCGAGCATCGACAGCACGACGAAAAGACTGGCGAGTTGGACGAGGATTTGGCTCATCGCTGCCGGCTCAGCCAGGCCAGCAGCAGGGACAGCGGCATCATGACCGCCAGCACGTAAAGCAGCGGCAGCCCGAACACGCCGATCGACAGTGCAACGACGGTCATGATCGCAAACGGCACCAGGCGGCGGATGTTGCGCCGAGCGAGGCGGATGCCGGTGCCGAGGTTGAGGCCGACCGCGACGGCGCCCATGCCCGTCAGCGCCAGGCTGAACCAGGCGCTGCCGACATTGCCCTGCATATGAAAATACAGCGCGCCGATGCTGAGCATGATCACCAGCGGCGGCGCGGTCAGCCCGGCAAAGGCGACAAGCGCGCCGGACAGGCCGCGCAACTGCGAACCGATGAACACCGCGAGATTGACGTTCGTCGCGCCGGGCACGAGTTGCGACAGCGCGTACCCGCTGAGAAATTGTCGATCGTCGAGCCAGCCGCGGCGCGAGACGACCTCTCGGCGCACCGACGCGGTCAACCCGCCGCCGAAGCCCATCAGCCCGATGGTCACAAAGCCCCAGAACACCTGGGTCAGGGTAGGACTGGTCGAAGAGCCACCGGCAGTTTCTCGATTCCGCATGATCCCATTCAAGCCCGTCTGATGTAAGCTGCACAGAGGAAACCGGGAGCTATCGATGGAATACCGCGGTCTGGGGAAAAGCGGGCTGAAAGTGTCGCCCCTCTGTCTGGGCACGATGATGTTCGGCGGCGCGACGGAGGAGCCGGTCGGGCAGCGCATCGTCGATCGCGCGCGCGATCAGGGGATCAATTTCATCGACACCGCCGACGGCTATAACGCCGGCCGGTCAGAGGAAATTGTCGGACGCGCCATCCGCGAACACCGATCCTGGTGGGTGCTGGCAACCAAATGCGCGAACCCGACCGGCGTCGGCCCCAACGCGCGCGGATTGTCGCGGCGGCATCTGCTGCACGCGGCGGAGGCCAGCCTGCGGCGGCTGAACGTCGAGACGATCGATCTGCTGTATCTGCACAAGGAAGATCACGCGACCCCGCTGGCGGAAACCGTGCACGCGCTGGCCGACCTGATCCGCGCGGGCAAAATCCGCTATTTCGGCGTATCGAATTACCGAAGCTGGCGCGTGGCGGAAATCTGCCGCCTGTGCGACGAGGCCGGGATCGACCGCCCGATCGCCAGCCAGCCGCTGTACAATGCGCTGAACCGGGAAATCGAGGTCGAACATCTGCCGGCCTGCGGCTATTTCGGCCTGGGTGTCGTGCCTTACAGCCCGTTGGCGCGCGGCGTCCTCACCGGAAAATACACTCCCGATGTCCCGCCTCCGCTCGGCACGCGCGCCGGGCGGCAGGATCGGCGCATGTTGGAATCGGAATGGCGACCGGAAAGCCTGCGGATCGCGCGCGTCATCGCTGACCACGCCGCGGCGCGGGGCGTGACGCCCGGCCAGTTCGCGATGGCCTGGGTGCTGAACAACCGGCTGATTACCGGTGCCGTCGCAGGCCCCAGGACGGAAGAGCAGTGGGACGATTACATGGCATCGCTGGCCTGTCGGCTGGGGCCGGAGGACGAGGCGCTGATCGATCGCCTGGTATCCCCCGGCCATCCGTCCACCCCGGGCTACAACGACCCGGCCTATCCGCTGGAGGGCCGGATTCCGCGCGCGTCAACATAGGTCTTCGCGCGCGGAGCGAGGGATTGTATAATGTTCGCGGTTGTCTCCGTAGCTCAGCAGGATAGAGCACAGGATTCCTAATCCTGGGGCCGTGGGTTCGAATCCCGCCGGGGACACCAGAAATTCACATTATCCAATTGTAAGAATTGGATATTTATTAGCATTCGGGCTGGCTCACACATTTCGCAGGCGCTTGCCTGCTTCGTCATGCTGCCGCATGACAGGGAAATCCTCCGCCCCCTTGGCAACTTCGCGACTGCGGAAGTTCAGGACCCAGTCGGTCGGAGCGAAATTAAGTTGCAGTGGTTGGATTGTGGTTGCATCTTCGGGCGACATTATTATCTGGGAACGCATATGAAGCGGTACGCCTTGCTTATCATCTTGGTGGGTATGGCAGGATGTGCTGCTCAGAAGCAGGCAAAATTTCAGGAATTAGAAGCGGAATGCCGGACCAAGATTCCAGCTGTCGTAGGTAACTACGTCGCCCTACAACAGTGCATCATTGCCGCGAGCCATGTGGCCGGCTTCTCCGGCTCTTCTCAGGAACTACTGAATGCGACCCGTTTGCAGCTTGCGGAGCAGGTTGACCAGGGACGTATGACCGATACCCAGGCAAAGGTCGAATTCGCCAGGGTCCGCTATCAAATAACAAGCGCGGATGAGGAACGGAACGCCAGACAAGCGGCGGCTGCCGCCGCTATTCTGGGGTCGATGCCTCGCTCTTCCCCGGCAGTGGTGCAGCCCTATGTGATGCCGACGTCGCAACCTTGGTATGCTACATGCACACGGTCTGGCAACACGACAAACTGCACCGGCAACTAGGGCCTGTCGTCAATTGAGGCAGGCGAGCGCCCCGACCATGGAACCGCCGCCGCCTGTTCGGCTTCGCCCGGTTTCCATGGCAGGATGCCCAGATCGGCGTCCATCTCAGCCGTCACCGATACCAGAGCGAACCGCGCGGCCACGCCCCCGAACGGTATAACCCCGATCTCAGTTCATCGCGGGCCGACGGCACGCCTTGCCGACGATAAAGGCAACGCCTTCCGGGCCGACCTTGGTCGTGTGCTGGCAACCCGCCGGAATCTCGCAGTGATCGCCGGCATGGAAGGTGTCCGCCTTACCGTCGCGGGTGACCGTGATCTCACCGGAAAGCACCATGATCCGCGCATCGAAATCATGCGCGTGCATGTCTTCCGCGAAGTTCGGCTGTTGTCCCCCGTTCACGATGTCGAAGCCTTCCCGCCGCAGGTCGCTTTCGAAGGCTTCCAGCGTCAACACGCCTTCCTTCCGCCGCCGCCCCGACAAAAACGCAACGCCTTCCGGCCCAACATGTTCGGCGTGCATGCAGCCCATCGGAACTTCGAAGCATTGCCCCGTCCGGAACGTCGTCGGGCAATTATCGCGAGTCACCGTAATTTCGCCGCCCAGGACCAGAACCTTGGCATCGAAATCATGGCAATGGTTCGGCACGACCAGATTAGGCTTCACGCTGGTGTTCACGACGCGATATCCCTCGCGCCGCAATTCGGCTTCGAATGCAGTCTTGTCCATCGCCTCTGCTCCTTGCTTGGATGGCGGATTAGTGTACTATAGAGGATATGATGTCAACTTTAGAGGACGAAATCAGCCACCGCACCGGCCAGGCCGTCAAACAGCGGCGGGAAGCGGCCGGGCTCAGCCTGCGGGTTCTGGCCGCGCGCAGCGGCGTTTCGTCCTCGATGATTTCGGATATCGAGCGGGGAACGAAGTCGCCGACCGTCATCACGGTGGTGCGGCTTGCTCAGGCGCTGGGGGTCAGCGCGTCGGCGCTGGTTGACGGCGGCGCGGAACAGGCGCCGCGCATTCGTATTCTACGCCACGGCGACGCCGCCGGCGGATTGCATCCCGCCCCGTGGGCAAGCCTGGGGCCGACAACGCCGGGCAGCCGCATCGACTTCGTGCGCTATCGGATCCCGCCGTCCGCCGTCCTGGGGCCGGCCGCGGCCCACGCATCCGGAACGATCGAGCACATCCATCTCGCCGCGGGTACAATCCGCGTCACTGTCGGCGAAGAAATGGTAGACCTTACTGCCGGTGATAGTTGCAGCTGCCGAGCGGACGCGGCGCATGGAGTGGAGAATTTGGACACGGTGATGGAGGCAACGATCTATTTGATCGTCGAACGGGGTTGATACGGATCCGTTAGAAGAAAATACCGCCGTCGCGACGCAAAGGTCGCGGCGGCGGCATTCGTTCGTGCTTAGCGAACCGTGGAACGCGGCGTCGGCACCATGCGGGTGACGACGATGCCCGAACGATCCAGATACTGCGGAACGCGCGGAGAAATCTGGGTCTTCCAGTATTCGGACTCATACACCGCCGCATACAGGGCGACGCGCTGCTCTTCGCTCTCGAAACGACGCAGCCAAACGTAAACCGACTCGTCGGTCTCGCCGCCGAAGCTGCCGCAGATGACCATGCCCTTGGACACCTGGAAGGGGATGATTTCCTCCTCCATGATCTTCACCCACTCGGCCAGCTTGCCGGGCAGCACTTTGTATTGGCGCAGTTCGTAAAATGCCATCTCTTGTCTCCTTGTTGCAGTATTAAACCGACGACTCCAGGAACCCGCCGATCGCGGCGATGAAACCCTTGGTATTTTGCCCATGCACGTTGTGCCCGCAATCCGGCACCGTGATCAGCGTCCCCCGCGGCAGCGCATCGCGAAACCGCTCCGCCGCGTCAGGCTCCAGAATGTTCGAGTTGGCGCCCCGGATCAGCAGCACCGGCAGATCGAACGCGCCCACCTCCTCCAGCGACACGTTGTCCATCGGACCGTTGCCGCGCGGAATGCCCAACCGCCGAGACGTGGCGTCGCACTTGCTCACGAACTTACCGTCGGCGCGTTGCAGCATGTTGTACTTCACGGTGCGCTCGATATGCTCGCGGGACCGGTACGGATCGTATTTCCGCACATTCTCCACGAAATGATCCAGGCTTTCGAACTCCTGATTGGCCTGCACGAAACCCTGGATGATCTCCCGCCCGCGCCCGGACAGTTCCGGGCCGACATCGACGATCACCAACGCCCCAAGCCGCTTTGGGTTCATCTTCGTCAGGATCATGGCATTTCGCCCGCCCATCGAGTGCCCCATCACGATCGGCTTTTCCAGCCCCATCGCGTCCAGGAACGCCGCGGCGTCCAATGCCATCGTGTGGTTGGAGTATTCGACATCGCGCGCCCACTCGCTGTCGCCGTGCCCGCGCTGATCCAGCGCCAGCACACGATAGCGTTGCGCCAGATGCAAACTCACGAGGTCCCACGAATGCGCCGATTGATGCCCGCCGTGCAGCAATACGATCGTCGGCGCGTCCTTCGCGCCCCATTCCAGGAAATGGAACCGCTGCTGGCGCAGCACGATGTTGCAGGAGGCATAGGGCACGTCCGGGCGATGCGGAATCCCAAGCTCCCCGGCGCTGGTCAGCAGACTGCGAAACTCCGCCGTCTCGGTCATGTCCAGCGGCTCGGAGCCCTGGGCGTAGGTATTCAGATACATCGGAACGCACTCTTCCCCGCGATTTTCCCCACTCTACAGCCCGCTCCGCCGATTGGACAATGGCCGGAAATTCCAGGCAAATTCGGCTTTTTCTTGACTTTATTCCTATTGTTGCGGCATATCCTGGCCGGTTAAGCCCCATTCAGGAACCCCGATGCGCTCTTCGACCGCCGCCAATCCGCCCTCCGCTTTGGGCGATGGATTTACCGAGGAACTTTACCGCGGCGTCTTCGGCGCCATCGTCTCACCCGACGACGAAGCGCGCGACTGCCGCATGGTCGCCGCCGTCACCGAGTTGCAGTCGTTGCAACCGCGCACGCAACTGGAATCGATGCTGGCGGGCCAGGTCGTCGTCACCCACCACGCCGCCATGGATTGCTTCCGACGCGCCAACAATCCGGCGCTGTCCGACGACGTCGCCGTTCGACTGTGCAAGGCCGGCGCAAGCCTGATGCGCGCGATGGGCGATGCGATGCGCAGCCTGGAACGCCTGCAGGCCCGCCCGGCCCCGACGCCGGCCGCCCCCGTGCCGGAGGAACCGCCGCCTCGCGACGCGCCCCCGGAAGACCCCGCCCCCACGTCCGATCCGATCGAGCGCGCAATGGCCGGCGTCATCCCCCCCGAACCTCAACCCGTCCCCGAAGCGCTCATCCGCCAACGCATCGCCCGCGCTCGGCAAGCCATCGCGGCGACAAACGGCTTTGGCGATTGGGAAGCCGAACCGGAAACCGATCCGTTCTCGGTCGAGGCACTGACCGCCACCCTGCGCGCCAATCAAATGCGAAGGTAGCGGGCAAAGGGGCGAACGATCGCCCTGCCGCCCATCTGGACCAACAATGCGACGAAAACACCTCACGCGACGTGAGCACGCCTCCGGCTGCCCGCCAGGGAGGCTCCGTGAAACTCCGCGCCAACACCGCGAAACTCCCAAGCACCGAATGTCGCCCGACACGCCCCCGCCGGGGCCACGCGGAAAGGAAACGCGCCGAAAACATCGCACGGCCGCCCAAGCGATCGCTCAGTCCTCCACGCGGATCAACGATTCTACGGAAAAAACCTCATGCACCGTGAGCGCACATCTGTCCGACCAGGAGGCTCCGTGAAACTCCGCGCCAACACCGCGAAACTCCCACGCAAACAATGTCGCCCAACCCGCCCCCGCCGGAGCCGCGTGGACAGGAAGCGCGCCGAAAACGCCGCAACAAAACCCCATACACCCAGAGGAACCCAATCAGGTGTAAGCCGCCTCCAGCATCTTCTTCAGTTCGGCATACTCGGGATCGTCAATCTCCCGCGGCCGCTCGACAGGGGCACGCGGCGGCACAGCCTCGCGCACATACTCCGCCACCACGGGCAGATCGGTCACACGGGGGCGGGAACGGCGAACGGGACGGGTCATGCCCATCAGCATGCCCCGTCCCGTCGCGGGAACCAAGAGATTACCGCACCCAACCGGGCTGCGCGTAGTAAACCGGCGCCGGCGGCGGGTAGTAGCCATAAGCGACGGGCGGCGGCGGCGCATACACGACCGGCGGAGGCGCATAGTATTGCGGCTGCTGCGCCGCGATCACACCGCCGACCACCGCCAGCGCGCCCAGCCCGACCAGCGCGCCGACCAACGGCCCGTTGCCGCCGCCATGGCGATAATGGCGCTGCGGCTGATAATGCCCGCCGCCATGGCCGTAGCCATGGCTGTATCCGCCACCGCCGTAACCACCGCCATGCCCGCGCCATTCCGCATGCGCGGACGGCGCCGCCAACAGACCAACCGCAACCGGAGCCGCAATCAACAAGGCCTTCAGGCGAGACATGGGACCAATCCTTCAACCAGGGGTTCGTAAGAAGAAGGATGGTCCCCGATCGTGGCGAGATCGCGGCGGGTTCGTGATATCATTCAGTCCAACAACCAGGCTGCCGCCGAGGCCTGGGCGATCTGCCGCACCTGCTGCATCAGCCCCGGACCGACCGGAATACCCTCCGCCATGCGCTTCGCCGCATAGGCCCATTGCGGATCGCCCGCCACCATCACCGGGCGCGCCGGATCGATCGGCGTCGTCGCCCGCAGATCGCCGCAGAACTGCGCCACGTCCTTCTCGAAATCGGCCTGATCGCGGAAAATGCCGGGATCGATCGCCATGAAGAAATGGCCGATATCCATGCCCTGCGGCTTCTTCGTATGCATGGGATCGGTGATCAGGGTCGCGCCCGACAGGCACGAACCCAGAATGTTCACCATCGCCGCCAACCCATAGCCCTTGTAGCTGGAATTCTCCGGAGAGCCGCCCAACGACGTCAGGAACCCGCCCTTTTCCTTGGCCACCAGCGGATCGTTGCTGGGCGAGCCTTCCTTGTCCAACACCCAGCCGTCCGGAGTCGGCAGATTCTCGTTCGCCTTGTTACGGATACGACCCGCCGCCACCGTCGTCGTCGCCATATCCAGCAAAAACGGCACCCCGTCCGCGCTCGGCGCCGCGAACGACCAGGGGTCCGTGCCCAGACGCGCCTGCTTGCCGAAGGTCGGCGCAACCTGAATACCGGAAGCAGAGGTGCAGGCCATGCCGATCAACCCCTCCTTCGCCGCCATCAACGTGTAGTAGCCGGTCGCGCCGAAATGGGCGGAGTTGTGTACCGCCGTCACCGCCATGCCGACCGTCTTGGCCTTCTGAATCGCCACGTTCATGGCGAAGTGCGACGGCACATGGCCAAGCCCGCCGCCCGCGTCGATCAACGCGGAAACCGGAGTCTCCCGCACGATCTTCGGACGCGCGTCCATCTTGGCGCGGCCCGACCGGCGCAACCCGTCATAGCCGGGGATCATCGACATGCCGTGGCTGTCGACGCCATGCAGATCGGCCCACGACAGAATGTCGGCGGTGACCTCGGCATTGTCTTCCGGCATGCCCCAGGCAAGCAGAATCGCCTTCAACTGGGCGCGATGGTTGGCATACGAAGCGGGCATGGTCGTCTCCTGGATTGGTTGCCGCAAATTCGCCCGAAGCAGCCATTCCCGCAAGAGCGTGCTAAAGCGGTTCAACGATACCGGAGGAACGAACCATGACGTTACGCCGAACCGCCCTCGCTCTCTGCCTGCTCGTCCCGGGTCTTCTGGCCCTGACCGTCGCCCCGGCCCGGGCGCAGGACTACGCCGCCATCGTCGCCCAACCCGATCGGACCGACGCCGATCGGACGACGGACAAAAAGCGCGATCCCGTCAACCTGCTGAGCTTCGCCGCCCCGAAGACGGGCGCGCGCGTGCTCGATATGGGCGCCGGCGCCGGCTACAGCACCGAACTGATGGCCCGCGCCGTCGGCCCGACCGGCAAGGTCTATGCCCAGAGCGCCAACGTCTCGGAAAAACTGACCGCCCGCCTCGCGACTCCCCCCATGGCAAAAGTCATCGCCCTGACCCGCCCGTTCGACGATCCCACGCCCGCCGATGTCACCGGCCTCGACCTCATCACCTTCTTCTTCGCCTATCACGACACGACCTTTCAGCCCGTCGATCGCGCCAAAATGAACCAGGCCATGTTCGCCGCCCTCCGCCCCGGCGGCCTCCTCATTCTCGCCGACCACGCCGCTCGGCCCGAGGACGGAACAACCGTCGGCAAGACCCTGCATCGGATCGCCGAACACAGCGTGCGGACGGAACTCGAAGCCGCCGGCTTCGTCTTCGTCGCCGCCGCCGACTTCCTGCGCCATCCCGAAGACGAACGGACCGCCGTCGTCTTCCGCAACCCAACCCCGGTCGACGAGTTCGTGCTGAAGTTCCGCAAGCCGTAACGGTGCCCTTACAAACCTCGGGACCGACCTTGCGCCAAGGGTCGGTTCCGGCAACTCTGCCGCACCGATAGACAGGGAGAGAGCGATGGCCGACAACCGGGAATTGCTGCAGGCACGCTTCGGGATGGACATCCCGGACGCGGAGGTACCGGACGCCATCGCGCCCCTGCTCGATCGGCGCGTGGTGCGGCGCTACAAGGACGAACCCGTGCCCGACTCGCTGCTCGACGGCCTGCTCGCCGCCGCGCAATCCGCGCCCGCCAAGTCGGACCTGCAACAGTATTCCGTCATCGTGATGCGCGACGCCCCGCGCATCAAACAGATCGCCGACTGGATCGGCACCATGGACTGGATCGCCACCGCGCCGGTATTCCTGATCTGGTGCGGCGACATGCGGCGCGGCCAGCGCCTGTGCGACATGCACGAGATGCCCCACGCCAACAACAACCTCGATACGTTCCTGAACACCGCGGTCGACTGCGCGCTCGCCATGGGCGCCTTCATGGCGGCGGCGGAGGCAGTCGGTCTCGGCACCTGCCCGATCAGCTACGTCCGCAGCCACATCGAACGCGTCTCCCCCCTCCTCGGCCTGCCGTCCGGAGTCTACCCGGTGGCCGGGCTGACCGTCGGCTGGCCGGTGTTCCGCCGCCCCACCTCGATGCGCCTGCCGCCGTCCGTCGTCGTGCACCGCGAACGCTACGACGACCGCAAGCTGGCGGAAGACATCGCGGGCTATAACCACCGCCGCCGCACCCGCGAACCGGTGGCCGCGGCCGGCCTGAAGAACAACGACATCTACCCGCCGCGCGACGGCGTGGGATGGAGCGAGAACGTCGCCCGCCAGTTATCGGTGCCCGAGCGCTTCGGCTTCAAGGCTTACCTCAAGACCAAGGGTTTCGATCTTGCCTGACGACCATACCCACCCCATCGATCAGAACGAGGCCCCTCGTCCGAAGACGGTGCAGGCGCGCCACGCCGCCAGCCTGATCGTGCTGCGCCACGGCGCGGAACCCGAGATGCTGATGGGCATGCGCGGCGCGAAGCACCGCTTCATGCCCAACCGGCTCGTCTTCCCCGGCGGGCGCGTCGATCGCGCCGACCTGTCCGCCGCCTGCGGCGCGGGCCTGTCGGAACGCACCGAAACCGCGCTGCGCAAGACCGCCAACCAGCGTTTGGCCTACGGTCTCGCGATCTGCGCCGCCCGCGAACTGCGCGAAGAAACCGGCCTGACCCTGGGCGAACCGCCCGATCTCGACGGGCTGCACTACCTCGCCCGCGCCGTCACTCCGCCCAAGCTGCCCATCCGCTTCAACGCCCGCTTTCTCGTGGTTCACGAGGATCGCGTGTCCGGCACCCTCGGCGGCGACGGCGAACTGGACAACCTGCGCTACTACGGCCTGACGGAGGCCCTGGCGCTCGACCTCGCGCTGCCCACCCGGCTGGTGCTGGAACAACTCAAGCTCTGGCTGGCAAAGTCCGACGCGGAGCGCGCGGATGTGACGCGCACGCCGGTCCTGCTGCGCGATCGCGGTTGGAAGATGGAATAGATGGACACCGCGCCAAAGCCCAAGGCCGCCCGCGCCCGCCACGCCGCCAGTCTGATCCTGCTGCGCGGCGACCCCGCGAACCCCGAGATGCTGATGGGCATGCGCGGCGCGAAGCACCGCTTTCTGCCCAACCGTCTGGTGTTCCCCGGCGGCTCCGTCGACCCCGCCGACCTACGCGCCCCCTGCGCCACGCCGCTGTCGGAGCGCACCGAATGGGCCCTGCGCAAGGCCGCCAACCCGCGGCTGGCCTTCGGCCTCGCCAGTTGCGCCGCGCGGGAACTGGAAGAAGAAACCGGACTGTCCCTCGGCAGCCCGCCCGATCTCGGCGTGCTGGCCTATCTGATGCGCGCCGTGGCGCCGCTGACCGCGCCGGTGCGCTTCAATGCCCGCTTCTTCGTGGCCTGGGACAGCAACGTCACCGGGCAACTCGGCGGCGACGGAGAGTTGGAGAACCTGCGCTACTACGGCCTGCAGGAAGCGCTCGACCTCGATCTCGCCACGCCGACGCGGCGGGTGGTGGAGTATCTGCGGGAATGGCTGGCCATGCCCGACGCCGACAAGGCGGCGGCCGCCAAGACCTTCGTGCTGCGCGCGCGCGAACCGCGCCGCTGGATGGAATAACCGCCGTCTTCCCCACGGGGAAGACGGCGGCCGAAGCTCAGTCGATCAGATCGGATCCCAGTCGAACACTTCGCCGGAACGATCCAGCGGCATGAACGCCTTTTCCAGCGCCGGGGCGGCGATCTTCGCGATGCTCTCCGGTGTCCAGCCGTCGGCGTTGTGCACGATGCGCACGGGACGCGGGGAGCTGAACAGGATGATCTCGTTCATCCGCGTGCCGAACACCTGACCGCTCACGTTCTTGGCGGCGTCGGAGGACAGGAACACCGCCATCGGCGCGTTCTTGTCCGGCGTCATCTGCTGGATCTTGGCCACCCGCGCCTGCTGTTCCGGCGTCGTCGCGGGAATGGAGCTGGTCATGCGGCTCCACGCGAACGGCGCGATGCAGTTGGAGCGGACGTTGTAGCGCTGCATGTCGAGCGCGATCGACTTCGACAGCGCGGTGATCCCGAGCTTGGCGGCGGAGTAGTTGGCCTGCCCAAAATTGCCGATCAGCCCGGATGTGGAGCTGATATGGACGAAGCTGCCGCTTTCCTGCTTGCGGTAATGTTCCGCCGCAGCGCGGGCTACGAAGAAGCTGCCGTTCAGATGCACGGCGATGACCGACAGCCAGTCGTCTTCGGTCATCTTGTGGAAGATCACGTCGCGCAGGATGCCGGCATTGTTCACCACGGCGTCGATCCGGCCGAAATGATCCATCGCGGCTTGCACGATCTTCTGCGCCGATCCCCAGGCCGCCACGGATTCCGTGCAGATCGCGGCCTCGCCGCCGTTCTGCTCGATCAACGCCTTGGTCTGTTCGGCCGGAGACGCCGATCCGCCTTCGCCCGTCAGCGACGCGCCGATATCGGCCACGATTACCTTGGCGCCCGCTTTCGCCATCATGATCGCGATTTCGCGCCCGATCCCGCCGCCGGCACCGGTCACGACCGCGACCTTGCCCTCCATCATGCCCGCCATTTACGTCCCTCCAGTATGAGATGGCGGGAAACTAAGGGGATGCGGCACGGTTGGAAACCCTGTTTGCCGAAGGCGGGGAATCCGGCAAAGCGGACAGTGAACCTCTTGACGACACATCGTCGATAAGCCATCTGCACTCAATCAGGACCCGTATGGTCCCCTTAGCACCGCACGCCAACCGCAAGGATGTCCCGACGCCATGTTGAGGCTGTCGAAATTGACGGATTACGCCGTCGTCGTTCTGGTGCGTCTGGCGCGATCCGCCGATGTGCAGACGTCGCCCGGCATCGCCCTCGCCACCGGGATCCCCGAACCCACCGTCGCGAAGGTGCTGAAAACCCTCTCCGCCGGCGGCCTTGTCTCCTCCCAACGCGGCGCGCGCGGCGGCTACCGCCTGATGCGCGAATTGCACGCCATCCCCGTTTCCGACGTCATCGCCGCCATCGACGGCCCGATCGCGCTGACCGCCTGCGTCGACGGCTCCCTGACGGAATGCGAATCCCAGGGCCTTTGCCCGATGCGCGGCCGCTGGGACCCCGTGAACGACGCGATCCAGCAGGCGCTGGCCTCCATCTCTCTCGCCGATATGCAGGATGCCGCCCTGCCCGCCGCCTTCCGTGTGCCGCACCACGCCGTCTCGCTGCCCGCCGCCGAATAGCGTCGCCGAATAGGATCGCACCATGTCAGTCGCCGCCGAAACCCTCGACGCCGTCCAGTCGGTCACCGAATCCGGCTATAAATGGGGCTTCGAAACCAACATCGAGATGGACCTCGCCCCCAAGGGCCTGAACGAGGACATCATCCGCCTCATCTCCGAACGCAAGGAAGAGCCGTCCTGGATGCTGGACTGGCGCCTGAAGGCGTATGCCGCGTGGCTGAAGATGGAGGAACCTGAATGGGCGCGCGTCGATCACCCGCCCATCGACTATCAGGACCTGCACTACTACGCCGCGCCGAAGAAGAAGAACGGGCCGAAATCCCTCGACGAGGTCGATCCCGAACTGCTGAAAATGTACGAAAAGCTGGGCATCCCGCTGAAGGAACGCGCCATCCTCGCCGGCGTCGACCCGGATGAGGTGGAGGAACGCCAGATCGCCGTCGACGCCGTGTTCGACAGCGTCTCCGTCGCGACCACCTTTCAGGAAACCCTGAAGAAGTCCGGCGTCATCTTCTGCCCGATCAGCGAGGCCGTGCGGAATCACCCCGACCTGGTGAAGCAGTACATCGGCTCCGTCGTGCCCATCGGCGATAACTACTTCGCCGCCCTGAACTCCGCCGTCTTCACCGACGGCAGCTTCGTCTACATCCCCAAGGGCGTGCGCTGCCCGATGGAGCTGTCCACCTATTTCCGCATCAACGCCCGCAACACCGGGCAGTTCGAACGCACCCTGATCATCGCCGAGGCCGGCGCGCACGTGTCCTATCTCGAAGGCTGCACCGCCCCGCAGCGCGACGAAAACCAACTGCACGCCGCCGTCGTCGAACTCGTGGCCATGGACGACGCCTCCATCAAATACTCAACCGTGCAGAACTGGTACCCCGGCGACGCCGACGGCAAAGGCGGCATCTACAACTTCGTCACCAAGCGCGGCGCATGCCGCGGCGCGCGCTCGAAGATCTCCTGGACCCAGGTCGAAACCGGCTCCGCCATCACCTGGAAATACCCGTCCTGCGTCCTCCTCGGCGAAGACAGCGTCGGAGAGTTCTACTCCGTCGCCGTCACCACCAATCATCAGCAGGCCGATACCGGCACCAAGATGATCCATATCGGCAAAGGCTCCCGCAGCACCGTCGTGTCCAAGGGCATCAGCGCCGGCAGGTCGAACAACACCTATCGCGGCCTGGTGCGCATGGCCAAAACCGCCGACAACGCGCGCAACTTCACCCAATGCGACTCGCTGCTGATCGGTGCCGCCTGCGGCGCGCACACCGTGCCCTATATCGAAAGCCGCAACCCGACGGCGAAGGTGGAGCACGAGGCCACCACCTCCAAAATCGCCGAGGACCAGCTTTTCTATTGCCGCCAGCGCGGCCTGTCCGAAGAAGACGCGGTCAACCTGATCGTGAACGGCTTCTGCAAGGACGTCTTGAAGGAACTGCCGATGGAATTCGCGGTCGAGGCACAAAAACTGCTGGCGGTTTCGCTCGAAGGATCGGTGGGGTAACGACGATGCTGAACATTCGCGGCCTCGCCGCTTCGATCGACGACAAGCCCATCCTGAAGGGCATCGACCTGATCGTCCCGCCCGGCGAAGTACACGCCGTCATGGGGCCGAACGGCGCCGGCAAATCCACCCTCGGCTACGTGCTGGCGGGGCGGGAGGACTATGTCGTCACCGCCGGTTCCGCCGTCTTCAACGGCACCGAATTGCTGGGCATGGACCCGGAAGCCCGCGCAGCCGCCGGCGTGTTCCTGGCCTTCCAGGCGCCGATCGAACTGCCCGGCGTCAACAACGCCAACTTCCTGCGCACCGCGCTGAACGCCATCCGCCGCTCGCGCGGCGAAGGCGAACTGGACGCGGTGCAGTTTCTCAAGTTGGCCCGCGCGGAAACCAAACGCCTCGCGATGCCCGACGACATGCTCAAGCGCAACGTCAATGTCGGCTTCTCCGGCGGTGAGAAAAAGCGCAACGAAGTGCTCCAGATGGCGCTGCTGCGCCCGAAACTCGCCATCCTCGACGAAACCGACAGCGGTCTCGACATCGACGCGTTGAAGATCGTCGCCGACGGCGTCAACGCCCTGCGCGGCCCGGACTTCTCCGCCCTCGTCATCACCCATCATCAGCGCCTGCTCGATCACCTCGTGCCCAACCGCGTTCATGTCCTGTCGGCCGGACGCATCGTGCGCAGCGGCGGGCCGGAACTCGCCCGCGAACTGGAAAAAAGCGGCTACGCCGGCATCGTCGCGGAGGCCGCGTAACGGTCATGAACGCCGTATCGCCGCCCCCGCGTCCCGGAGCCGCCGGCTTCCTCGCCCGCTACGAGTCCCTGATCGGCGCGCTGCCCGGCGACTCCGCCCTGCGCGCCGCCGCCGCCGCCGCGTTTCGCGCCGCCGGCCTGCCCGGCGGCGGGCCGGGGCGACGCATCGAGGCGTGGAAATACACCGCCCTGCGTCCGCTGGCCGATATGCTCTTCGCGCCCGCGCAAGCCCCCGACATCGCCGAACCGCCCACCCTCGCCGGTGCCGCCGCCAAGGTCGTCTTCGTCAACGGCGCTTACCGCGCCGCGATGTCCGCCCCACCCGCCTTCTTCGCGCGCTTCGCCGATCGGCCCGATTTCGGCACCCTGTCCTGGCCGGATCGCGAGCCGATGACGGCGCTGAACACCATGCTCGCCGCCGACGGCATGACCCTCGATATCCCCGCCAATACCGACGGCGGCACGGTCCATCTGGCCTCCATCGGCGTCGGCCCCACCGCCTTCCATCCCCGCCATCTCGTCCGCCTCGCCCCCGGCGCCAGCCTCACCCTGCTGGAAACCGCGAACGGGACCGGCCCATACCTGCACAATCCCGTCACCGAAATTCATGTCGGCGCCGGCGCCCGCCTGATCCATGTCCGCCTGCAGAACGAGGACATCGCCGCCTTCGGCCTGTCCACCCTGTACGCGGACATCGCCGAACACGGCACCTACGACAGCTTCTCGCTGAACCTCGGCGGACGCATCGCGCGGGCGGAAATCCGCGCCACGCTCAGCGGGCCGCACGCAACCGCCCATCTGAACGCCGCCCAATTGCTGACCGGCACCCAGCACAGCGACTTCACCACCGTCGTGCGCCACGCCGAACCGCACGGCGCATCCCGCCAGACCGTGAAGAACGTCCTCGCCGGCCAATCCCGCGGCGTCTTCCAGGGCCGGATCGAAGTCGCCCGCGACGCGCAGAAAACCGACGGCTACCAGATGAACCAGGCCCTGCTGCTGTCGCCCGACGCCGAGATGGACTGCAAGCCGGAACTCGAAATCTTCGCCGACGACGTCAAATGCAGCCACGGCGCGACCATCGGCGCGCTCGACGCCGATCAGATCTTCTACCTCCGCAGCCGCGGCGTGCCGGCGGCGGAGGCGCGCGCCATCCTGGTGCGCGCCTTCCTGACCGAAGCGATCGACGCGGTCGCCGATGACGCGATCCGCGCCCTGTTGGAAGCCGGCATCGCCGGCTGGTGGGACAACCAAGCAGCATGAACGCCCTTTCGCCCCCGACCTTCGACGTCGCGCGCATCCGCCGGGATTTCCCGATCCTGAGCCAGACCATCCGCGGCAAACCCTTCGTCTTCCTCGACAGCGGCGCATCGGCGCAAAAGCCGACCGCGGTGATCGACGCGATGCGCAACGCGATGGAAACCCAGTACGCCAACGTCCACCGCGGCCTGCACTGGATGAGCGAGCGCACCACCGAAGCCTACGAAGCCGCCCGCGACGCCATCGCCACGCTGATGAACGCATCGGACCGGCACGAGATCGTGATCACCGGCAGCGTCACCGGATCGTTCAACCTGATGGCGCACAGCTTCGGGCGCGGCGTGCTCAAGCCCGGCCAGGCCGTGCTGATCTCGGCGATGGAGCATCACTCCAACATCGTCCCGTGGCAGATGCTGCGCGACGAACGCGGCATCGAACTGCGCGTGGCGCCGATCACCGACGCCGGCGAACTCGACATGGACGCGTTCGAGGCCCTGCTGGCCGACGGCAAGGTCGGCCTCGTCTCCATCACCCACATGTCCAACGTTCTCGGCACCGTCACCCCCGCGGCGCGCATCGTCGATCTGGCGCATCGCTACGGCGCCAAGGTGCTGTTCGACGGGGCGCAGGCGATCGTTCACCGCAAGGTCGACGTGCAGGCCCTGGGCTGCGACTTCTACGCCTGGACCGGACACAAGCTGTACGGCCCGACCGGCATCGGCGTGTTGTGGGGACGGCGCGAACTGCTGGAACAGATGCCCCCTTTCATGGGCGGCGGCGACATGATCTCCTCCGTCAGTTTCGAGAAATCCACCTGGGCGCAGGTCCCGCACAAGTTTGAAGCCGGAACCCCCGCCATCCTGGAAGGCATCGGCCTGAAGGCGGCCATCGATTACGTTCAGGCGATCGGCTACGACGCCATCGCGGCGCACGAGGCATCGCTCGTCGATCACGCCCTCGCCCGCCTGTCCGCCATCCCCGGCCTGACGGTGATCGGACGCGCGCAGGATCGCGGCGGCGTCGTGTCGTTCACGCTGGACAAGGCGCATTCCCACGATGTCGCGACGCTGCTCGATCGCCAGGGCATCGCCGTGCGCGCCGGCCACCACTGCGCCGAACCGCTGATGCGCCGCCTGGGGCTGGACAGCACCGCGCGCGCCACCTTCGGGATGTACACGACGCGGGAAGAAATCGACGTCCTCGCCGATACCCTCCTGCGGGTGCGGGAGTTCTTCTCGAAATGAGCGGCGCGACCTTCGACGACATGCGCGACCTGTACCAGGAAGTCATCCTGGATCACGGTCGCAATCCGCGCCACGCCAAACGCCTGGACGATTTCGATTCAACCGCCAAGGGCGACAACCCCATGTGCGGCGATCGCGTCCAGGTCTGGCTGAAGTTCACCCCCGCCGGCGCCATCGCCGCGACGGGGTTTGAGGCACGCGGCTGCGCCATCAGCGTCGCCTCCGCCGATCTGATGGCCGAAACCGTGCAAGGCCGCGACCCCGCCGATACCCGCGCGCTGTTCGCCGCCTTCCGCGACATGGCCCGCACCGGTACCTGCCCGGCCTGCGACGCCGCCTTGACCGAACCGATGGAACGCCTCGCCCCGCTGTCGGGCGTTCACGAATACCCATCACGGGTGAAATGCGCGACGCTGCCCTGGCACGCGCTGATCGCCGCCCTCGACGGTACGAAGGAGACGAGCAGTGAATGACATGAGCGCTGCGCCCGGAAGCTGGACGCCGGATGGGGAGAAAGTGCCCCCGCCGAACGAAGACGCCGTGATCGCCGCCACCGCGTCGGTCTACGATCCGGAAATCCCGGTCAATATCTACGAACTCGGCCTGATCTACGCGATCGACATCCGCGACGACGGCGCCATCAAGGTCGAAATGACCCTGACCGCGCCCGGCTGCCCCAGCGCGCAGGAACTGCCCGAACAGGTGCGCAACGCCGTGCTCGCGCTGCCCGGCGTAACGTCCTGCGAGGTGGAAACCGTCTGGGATCCGCCGTGGGATCAGACGCGCATGACGGAAGAAGCGCGCCTGCAATTGAACATGTTCTGAGCCCTTCCCAGTTTTGACCCATAGCCGGGACGCATGACCATGAGCACAACGACCACGACGCCGACCCGCACGCGCCGCCCCCTGCCGCAGTTGATGACACTGACGGACACCGCCGCCGAACGCCTGACCCGCCTCTATGAAAAGGGCGAACAGGGCAAGCTGCTGCGCATTTCCGTCAAGACCAAGGGCTGCTCCGGCCTGTCCTACGACATGAGCTGGACCGACGAACCCGCCCCCAGCGACGAGATCGTGACCGACAAGGGGCTGACCGTTCTGGTGGACCGCAAGGCCAGCCTGTTCCTGATCGGCACCGTGATGGATTACGAGACCAAGGCGCTGACCTCCGGGTTCACGTTCACCAACCCGAACGAAAAAGGCCGCTGCGGCTGCGGTGAGAGCTTTCACGTTTAACCCGGAACGACAGCGCCCCATGACCCAGGACCCCGCCTTCGCCCTCGCCGATCACGTCGTCGCCACCGGCTTCGCCGACCTCCCGGCCTCCGCCATCGACGCCACCAAGCGCGACATCCTCGATACATTCGGCTGTATGCTCGGCGGCACCGCCTCCCCCGGCATCGACGACCTCTGCGCCGTGCTCGGCCATTGGGGCGGGCGAGAGGAAAGCCGGGTCCTGCTGCGCGGCACCAGACTGCCGGCGCCGCAGGCCGCGCTGCTGAACGCAGCCATGGGCCACGCGCTGGATTTCGACGATACGCTGGATCACGGCGGCTCCATCCATCCCGGCGTGTCCGTGCTGGGCGCGACACTGGCCGCCGCCGACATGCTGGGCGGCGTATCCGGGCGAGATTTCGTGCTGGCGGTAACGCTGGGCATGGATGTGTCGTGCCGCATCGCCATCGCCTCCACGCTGGATCGCGGCTGGCACCGCACGGCCGCGATCGGCATCTTCGGCGCCGCCGCCGCCGTCGGCAAAATGATGGGGCTGAACGCCGAACAAATGCGCCACGCGCTGGGCATCGCCTATAGCCACGCGGCGGGCAACCGCCAGTGCATCGTCGACGCCGCGCTGACCAAGCGCATGCAGGCAGGTCAGGCCGCCGGCGACGCCATCCTGTCGGCCGTGCTGGCCCAACGCGGCTTTACCGGCGCGCATAACGTCTTCAACGGCAAGTTCGGCTTTTTCGAACTCTACCAGCCGAACGGCGCCGATCCGTCACTCCTGTTAAAGGATCTGGGAACGGCGTTTCGCGGCGAGGAAGTCAGCTTCAAGCCCTACCCCTGCGGTCGCCCCCTGCATGCCGCCATCGACGCCGCCCTGGCGCTGCGCGGACAATTGGGCATCAACGGCGCGGACGATATCGAAAGCCTGACCATCGCCGCCGATCCCGCCGGCTATGCCGATCAGTTCGAGGGCGGCGCGCACAAACGCCATCCGACCCAGGTCGTGGAAGCACAGTTCGCCGTGCCGTTCCTGGTCGCCGCCGCCATGGCATACGGCCAGGTCGGCATCGCCCAGGTCGCCAACTGCGACGACCCCACGGTGCGCGCTTTGTCCGCCCGCATCGCCGGCGTGTCGGTCGCCGACAAGCCGAAAGGCTGGGTCAGCATCGCCGCCACCGTCCGATCCGGCCGAACCGCGACCGTGATCGCCACCGATCCGATCGGCTCCCCACACCGCCCGCTCAGCGCCGAACTGTGCGAAACCAAGTTCCGCGACTGCGCCGCCAACGCGCTGCGTGCACCGGCGGAAGCCGATATCGCCGCCGCCATCCGCGACATCGGCCGCCTGGAACAACTCTCCGACGCCACCGCCTGGATGCGCCCCTTCGCCTGATCGATCCACGCCGCAACGCCGCAATTGACTCCCCTGCCCCGTAACCGCATAAAGCGGGAATCCGAGGAACCCATGGTCCCCCGGTCCCCGCCTGACGCGGGGGCTCCGCCGCTCCGCGAGTGTTCGCGCAGCGGCGTAATTTGCGTTGAAGGGTATCGCACCAGTGTTTGAAACACTGTCGGACAAGCTATCCGGGGTATTCGATCGCCTCCGCCGACGCGGAGCGTTGAGCGAAACCGACGTCGGCGAAGCGCTGCGCGAAGTCCGCGTCGCGCTGCTGGATGCCGACGTCGCGTTGCCCGTCGTGCGCGACTTCATCGCCAAGGTGCGCGATCGCGCCATCGGCTCCGAAGTCATCGGCTCCGTCTCCCCCGGCCAGCAGGTCATCAAGATCGTCAACGACGTGATGATCGAGGCGCTGGGCGGCGAGGGTGCCGTTCCCATCAATCTGAATGCCGTCGCGCCTGTGCCGATCCTGATGGTCGGTCTGCAAGGCTCCGGCAAGACCACGACATCGGGCAAGCTGGCGCTGCGCTTCCGCGATCGGATGCGCAAGAAGGTGCTGCTGGCCAGCCTGGACACTCAACGCCCGGCGGCGCAGTTGCAGTTGCAGCAACTCGCGACCCAGGCACAGGTCCCCAGCCTGCCGATCGTCGCCGGGGAAACCCCGGTGCAGATCGCGCTGCGCGCGATGGATGTCGGGCGGCGCGAAGGCTTCGACATCGTCATCCTCGACACCGCCGGCCGGTTGTCGATCGATCAGGCGCTGATGGACGAGGTCCGCTCCATCCGCGAGGCGACGAACCCCGCCGAAACCCTGCTGGTCGTCGATGCGATGACCGGGCAGGACGCCGTCAACACCGCCAAGGCCTTCAACGACGCGCTGGGCATCACCGGCATCGTCATGACCCGCATGGACGGCGACGCCCGCGGCGGCGCGGCCCTGTCGATGCGTTCCATCACCGGCGCGCCGATCAAGTTGATGGGCATCGGCGAAAAGCAGGACGCGCTGGAAGATTTCCACCCCGAGCGTGTCGCCGGCCGCATCCTGGGCATGGGCGACATCGTCGGCCTGGTGGAAAAAGCGTCCGAAACGATCGACCAGGAAGAGGCCGAAAAGCTCGCCGCGAAGATGATGCGCGGCAAGTTCGACCTGGAGGATTTCGCCGCCCAACTGCGCCAGATCGGCAAGATGGGCAGCATTTCCGACATTCTCGGCATGCTGCCGGGCATGGGCAAGATGAAGGCGCAGCTTAACACCGCCGAACTCGATCCGAAGCTGTTCAAGCGCAAGGAAGCGATCATCTCGTCGATGACGATGAAGGAACGCCGCACCCCCGACATCATCAAGGCCAGCCGCAAGAAGCGGATCGCGGCCGGTGCCGGGGCGACGGTGCAAGAGGTCAATCAACTGCTGAAGCAGTTCGACGACATGACCACGATGATGAAGAAGATGAACAAGCTGGGGCAGAAAGGGCTGATGCGTCACGGCATGGGCGCTCTGATGCCAAAAGGCATGTCTGCCAACCGACGACCGTTTTGATCTAAAGGAGAAAGTTGCTCATGGGTCTCAAGATCCGCCTGTCCCGCGCCGGTGCCAAGAAGCGCCCGTACTATCACATTGTCGTCGCCGACAGCCGCAGCCCGCGCGACGGTCGTTTCATCGAACGTCTGGGCAGCTACAACCCGATGCTGCCGGCCGACCACGCCGACCGCGTCCGCCTGCAGGACGAGCGTATTCAGCATTGGCTGGGTAACGGCGCCATCGCGACCGATCGCGTCGCGAAGTTCCTGGGCAAGGCCGGTCTGGCCCCGATGCCCGTCTGGAACGAGCAGCCGATCCAGTCCGCGCCGAAGAAGAAGGCGCAAGAGCGCGCCAAGGCCGCCGCAGCGGCCGCCGGCTAGACTGACTTATGCCGGATAATCGTATCCTGGTTGGGGTGATCGGCCGCGCGCACGGTGTGCGCGGACGCGCGCGCGTGACCAGCTATACGACCGTTCCGGAAGAACTGACCGAGTACGGCCCGCTCGCCACCGCCGACGGGCGCCGCTTCCTGGTGCAGTGGTGCAGCGAAGGCGTGGCCGAACTGTCGGAGATGATCGACGGCCAACCCGTGCGCGTGCGCGATCGCAACACGACGGAAAAGCTGACGGGGACCGAGCTTTACATCGACCGCGACCAGTTGCCCGACCCCGAGGACGACGAATTCTACTTCGCCGACCTGATCGGGCTGGACGCCTGCGATGTCGACGGCGGTTCCCTCGGCGTCATCCGTGTCGTGCATGACTATGGTGCCGGTGCCAGTCTTGAAATCGTTCAGGACGACAAGCCGGCGTTGATCGTGCCCTTCACCCGCGTCGCCGTGCCCAACATCGATCTCGCGGCGCGCAAGGTGACGGTCATCCCGCCGGAAGCGATCATCGTCACCGAACCCACTCATCTGGTGGGCCTCGCCGAAGAGACGCTCGGGACCAAGCGGGAGGAGACCGTCGAATGACCTGGCGCGCCTCTGTCCTGACCTTGTTCCCGGAGATGTTTCCGGGTCCCCTCGGCCAGTCCCTGGCCGGTCGGGCGATGGAAAACGGCACCTGGTCGTTGGATGTGACCCATATCCGCGACTTCGCCACCGATCGGCATCGCACCGTCGACGACACGCCGTTCGGCGGCGGCGCCGGCATGGTGCTGCGGCCGGATATCGTGGACGCGGCGCTGGCATCGGTGGCTGACGATCGGCCGATGATCGCGCTGACGCCGCGCGGTCGCCGGTTCAGTCAGGAAGACGCCCGCGCCCTTGCGGCCGGACCCGGCGTGATCCTGCTGTGCGGCCGGTACGAGGGCATCGATCAGCGGGTTATCGAGGCGCGCGGCATGCAAGAGTACAGCATCGGCGACTATGTGTTGTCCGGTGGCGAACTCGCCGCCCTGGTCTTGCTGGACTCGATCGTCCGCCTGTTGCCGGGGGTCATGGGATCGGCCGACAGCGCGACTGAGGAAAGCTTCTCCGGCGGTCTGCTGGAATATCCGCATTACACCCGCCCGGCCGAATGGGCGGGGCGCGCGGTGCCGGCAGTTCTGTTGTCGGGCCATCACGGCGCCGTTGCCGACTGGCGACGGCAGGAAGCCGAACGAATCACACGTGAACGTCGCCCCGATCTATGGGCGGCCCACCTATCTGCCAATCGAACGGCGACGGCTGCCAGGACGGCACCCACGCCACAGGGAATGAGAGGATATCCGCAATGAACATCATCCAGCAGCTGGAAGCCGAGCAGATCGCGCGTTTGACGGAAACGCGGCCGGTGCCGGAGTTCGGGCCGGGCGATACCGTGCGCGTTTCGGTGAAGGTCGTCGAAGGCGACCGCTCCCGCGTGCAGGCGTTCGAGGGCGTTTGCATCGCGCGTTCGAATCGCGGCGTGAACAGCAACTTCACCGTCCGTAAGATCAGCTATGGCGAAGGCGTGGAACGCGTGTTCCCGCTCTATGCGCCGACGATCGCCGACATCACCGTCGTGCGTCGCGGCGACGTGCGTCGGGCGAAGCTGTATTACCTGCGCGATCGTCGCGGCAAGTCCGCGCGCATCGCCGAAAAGGCCCGCGCGACGGTCGAAGTTCCCTCGACCGGCACCGCCGCGGCCGAATAACACCGCTTACCAGGGTGAGAGGCTTCCTCTCACCCTGCGCCATGGCGTGCGATCAGAGCCAGAAATGCGCGGTCAGTTTGTCCTCGCGCATGAACTGTGCCGTCGGCTCGACCTTCATTTCGGCGAACAGCGCCTCCAGCCCAATATCGGCCAGGGTCCACGACATCATGGTCGTGACGTGGCGCGTATAGTTGTCGTCCAGGATGCGGTCGTCGGGGTTCAGGTTGGTGATCATGATCAATCCGGTCGGCGCGGCGTCCAGCGCGACCATGTGCAGATCGGGGCGCACCCGCTTCAGCAGCAGCGCCGCGCGCCAGACATCGCCCGCCCACCAGTTGTGCCGGTGCGGACGTTGCGTGGGCATCGGCGTTTCCAGCGTGTCCGGCAAGGCGCGGTAGGTAATCGCTTCTTCCACCGGCAGGCAGTCGTGCAGCACGACGATGGAATTACGCTTGCAGTGCCGCTCTGTATTGATGAAATCGCGGAGCAGGAATTCGCACCTGTGCATGCCGTCCAGGAAAGCCATGTCGATTTTGCCGCCGAGGAGCGCGGTCAGGTCGTAGTTGCCGAAGAAGTCGTCGCTGCGCATTCTGAACAGGGATATCGCCGGCTTTGCCAGCACCTGCGCGACGACATCGGGGTCGGAGATGGTATAGGCGGGATCGACCGCGACGGTGCGGCAATTGCCCAAAGCGAGCGTCGTGCCGGTATCGATCCCGATTTCGAAATACGAGGCCGGCTGAAAATACGCATGTAATTGCGCCAGGATTTCCTCGTACCAGGGGCCCGGCAAATCGTTCAGCACGTTCCCCATCGGGGCACCGGCCGGGGCCGCGGCTGGCGTGACGGCACCTTGAGGCCGCAGGAAATCGGTCGAGATGGAAAATCCGCTTGGCATGGTTCGGTCTGCTCTTCCGAGGTCAATATCGCCTCAGCATAGCAGTTCTCCCGAGCACGAGCGAAGCGAAACACACAAGGCCTTCGGCGTTCCGGGGTTTCACGGGTTGCACATCCCAGCCCATTCGTCCAAATCATCGCGGATCGATCGACCAATCGCGCAAGCCCGGGGAGCAGACATGTCCGCCAGCAGGCCAAGGACCTTATTCGACAAGATTTGGGACAGCCACGTCGTTGAACGGCTGCCGGACGGCACTTGCATCCTCTACATCGACCGACACCTCGTGCACGAGGTCACCAGCCCGCAGGCGTTCGAAGGCCTGCGCATGGCCGGTCGTCCGGTGCGCCGCCCGGACTGCACGATCGCCGTCGCCGATCACAACATCCCCACCGTCGGCTCGCGCATTCCGTCCGACATCAAGGAAACCGACAGCCGCATCCAGGTCGAAACCCTGGAAGCCAACGTCAAGGAATTCGGCGTCCCCTACATCCCCATCCTGGATGAGCGTCAGGGCATCGTGCACATCATCGGGCCGGAGCTGGGCATTTCGCTGCCGGGCACGACTCTGGTGTGCGGCGACAGCCATACCTCCACCCACGGCGCCCTGGGATCGCTGGCCTTCGGCATCGGCACGTCGGAGGTCGAGCATGTGCTCGCCACCCAAACGCTGTTGCAGAACCCCGCCAAGAACATGCGCATCGATGTCTCGGGCACGCTCGGCTTCGGCTGCTCCGGCAAGGACATCGTGCTGGCGATCATCGGCAAGATCACGACCGCCGGCGGCACCGGCCACGTGATCGAATACACCGGCGACACCATCCGCGCGCTGGACATGGCCGGTCGCATGACCGTGTCGAACATGTCGATCGAAGCGGGTGCGCGCGCCGGTCTGATCGCGCCGGACCAGACCACGTTCGACTATATCAAGGGCCGCGAGTTCGCCCCCAAGGGCGACGCGTTCGAACAGGCAGTCGCCTACTGGAAGACCCTGCCGTCCGACCCCGGCGCGCATTTCGACCAGACCGTGTTCCTGACCACCGACGAAATCGCGCCGATGGTGACCTGGGGCACGACCCCCGGCGCGGTGATCCCGGTCACCGGCATCGTGCCGAACCCGATGGACGAACCGGACGAAGGCAAGCGCTTCCAGCTTCAGCGCATGCTCGACTACATGGCGCTGACCGCCGGTCAGAAGCTGCAGGACGTGCCGATCGACGTCGTGTTCATCGGCTCCTGCACCAACGGACGGATCGAGGACATCCGCGCCGCCGCCGCCGTCGCCAAGGGCCGCAAGGTTCCCTTCGGCGTCCAGGCGCTGGTCGTGCCGGGCTCCGGCCTGGTGAAAAAGCAGGCGGAGGCCGAGGGCCTGGACCGCATCCTGCTCGAAGCCGGCTTTGAATGGCGCGATCCCTGCTGCTCGATGTGTCTCGGCATGAACCCGGACAAGCTGACGCCGGGCCAACGCTGCGCCAGCACGTCGAACCGCAACTTCGAAGGTCGCCAAGGCCCGAACGGTCGCACGCATCTGCTGTCGCCCGCGATGGCCGCCGCCGCCGCCGTCACCGGACGCCTGACCGACGTGCGTCAGTTGGGCTGATCGGACCGCTCTGTATCCTTCCCTGGGGAACCACGAGGAACCAATGGATAAGTTCACTACCCTGACGGGCGTCGCCGCGCCGATGCCGATGCAGAACATCGACACCGACAAGATCATTCCGGCCCGCTTCCTGAAGACCATCAAGCGCTCCGGCCTTGGCGTGCATCTGTTCGACCCGCTGCGGTTCAACAAGGACGGCTCGGAAAACCCCGATTTCATCCTGAACCAGGAACCCTTCCGCAAGGCCGAAGTGATCATCGCGCACGAGAACTTCGGCTGCGGCTCCTCTCGCGAACACGCCCCCTGGGCGCTGCTGGATTTCGGCATCCGTTGCATCATCGCGCCGGATTTCGCCGACATCTTCTACAACAACAGCTTCAAGAACGGCATCCTGCCCGTCCGCCTGCCCCGCGCCGTCTGCGATCAGTTGATCGAGGACACCAAGCTGGGCGGCAACGCGCGCATCACCGTCGATCTGCAACGCCAGGTCGTCGTGCGCCCGAACGGCGAAGAAATCGCTTTCGAGATCGACCCGTTCCGCAAGCACTCGCTGCTGAATGGCCTGGACGATATCGGCCAGACCCTGCAACACAGCGGATCGATCGACCGCTACGAGACCACCCAGCGCGCCGGCCAACCCTGGATGCCGTCCACCGCCGCCTGAAGAAAAGGGAATACCGATGGCCGCCAACAAAAGACTGCTCATCCTGCCAGGCGACGGGATTGGCCCCGAGGTGATGCGCGAAGTCCGCCGCGTCATCGACTGGATGGATCGCCGGCGCATGGTCAGCTTCGACCTGTCGGAAGACTATGTCGGCGGCGCGTCCATCGACGCCAAGGGCACGCCGATCACCGACGCCACCCTGCAAGCCGCGAAAGACGCCGACGCCATCCTCTTCGGCTCCGTCGGCGGTCCCAAATGGGAAAAGCTCGGCTTTGACATGCGGCCGGAAATCGCGATCCTGCGCCTGCGCAAGGAACTCGACCTGTTCGCCAATCTGCGCCCCGCCATCGTGCTCGATCCCCTGGTGGATGCATCCACCTTGAAGCCCGACGTGGTGCGCGGACTCGACATCATGATCGTTCGGGAAAGCACCGGCGGCATCTATTTCGGCGAACCGCGCGGCGTGGAAACCCTGCCCGACGGGCAAAAGCGCGGCTTCGACACCGAAACCTACACGACGAACGAAATCGAACGCGTCGCCCGGGTCGCCTTCGATCTGGCCCGCAAGCGCCAGAACCGCGTGTGCAGCGTCGAAAAAGCCAACGTCATGCAGTCCGGCCTGTTCTGGCGTCAGGTCGTCACCGACCTGCAAAAGCGCGAATACCCGGATGTCGAGCTGTCCCACATGTACGCGGACAACTGTGCCATGCAATTGGTGCGTAACCCGCGCCAGTTCGATGTCATCGTGACGTCCAACATCTTCGGCGATCTGCTGTCCGACCTCGCTTCCATGCTGACCGGCAGCCTGGGCATGCTGCCCTCCGCCACGCTGGGTGCCGTACAGCCCTCCGGCAAGCGTCACGCCTTGTATGAGCCGATTCACGGCAGCGCGCCGGATATCGCCGGCAAGGGCGTCGCCAACCCGATCGCGCAGATGCTCAGCTTCGCCATGCTGCTGCGCTTCTCCTTCGGCATGGACGAAGACGCGCTGCTGGTCGAAACCGCCTGCACCAACGTCCTGAAAAACGGCCTGCGCACGGCCGATATCATGGCCGCCGGCTCCGCGCGCGTCGGCACCAGCGTGATGGGCGAATCGATCCTCAGAGAATTGGATAAACTCGCCGCATAGGACTTGCTCTCCGGCGGGGGTTCGGCTACATCCCCGCCCCTGACTGCGCCCGTAGCTCAATTGGATAGAGCACCAGACTACGAATCTGGGGGTTGGAGGTTCGAGTCCTTCCGGGCGCGCCAGTCTTTCCGCAAAACATCCCGACCAACGTCATTCCGTCAGTTCGGCGTCGTCCGGCCCAACGCGCAAAATCCGCGCGATCTGCTCCATCGCCCCGCGCAGCGTCACATGATCCGGCTGCCCCAACGCAATCCGCACCGCGTTCGGCGCATGGCCCGGCACCACGGTAAACGCGCTGGACGCCGTGATGGCGATCCCCTCCCGCGCCGCCGCCGCCACGAAGGCGTCGGACCGCCACCCATCCGGTAACCGCAGCCAGACGTGATACGACCGGCTGTCGCCCGACCAGGAAAACCCGCCCAGCGCGTCCGCCACGATCTTGTGCCGCACCGGCGCGTCCAGGCGCTTCAACCTTTGTATCTCCGCCACGGTCCCGTCGGCCATCAGCGCCGAACCGATATCCAGCGCCATGCCCGGCGCCGACCATGCGCCGGCGCGGACGGTCGCCGATGCCCGACTCCACAACGCCCGCGGCACCGACAGCAGGCCCAGCCCAATCCCCGGCGCCACCCGCTTGGACAGCGAATCGACGCACAGACACAAATCCGGCGCCAGGGCGCTTAACGGCGTCTCGTCGGCGAGGAAGCCGTAAACCAGATCCTCGATCACAAAGACACCCAACGCCCGCGCGGTCTCGATCAGTGCCTCTCGCCGAACCCGCGACATCGAATGCCCCAGGGGATTGTGCAGGACGGGCTGCACATAGATCGCCGACAGCGCGCCCGCCTGATGCGCCTTGACGATCCCGTCGGGCAGCACGCCCTCCTGATCCATCGCAATCGGCACGAGCGTGACGCCGCAGCGCGCGGCAATCGCCTTGACCAGCGGATAGGTCACCGCCTCCACCGCCACGCGCCCGCCGATCGGCGCCAGCGTGGCGATCGCGGCGGCCAGCGATTGTCGCCCGCTGCCGGTGAACAACAGCGACTCCGGTTCGGGCGACCAATGGCGAGAGGACAGAAACGCCGCCGTCGTCGACCGTGCCGCCCGCAAGCGCGCGAGCGAAATCGGCCGCATCGAGGCATCGACCCGATCGGCGCGTTGAAATGGCGCGAGTGAGCGGGCAATCAGCGCCGACTGCGCCTCGACACGCGGGAAGTTGAATTCCAGATCGACACGCCGATCGCCGGCCTCCGCGCCGACCGAGGCGGCGGACGGCGTCGGTTCGGCCACGAACGTCCCACGACCGATTTCCCCGACCGCCAGGCCGCGTCGCAGCAGCTCCGTATAAACCCGACTCGCGGTCGAGACGGCGATCCCCTGCTCGAACGCAAAGACGCGCTGCGGCGGCAGACGATCGCCGGGCTTCAGGCGTCCGGCGGCGATCGCCGTGGCCAATGCCTCGACATGGGTGAGATAGGCCGCTGTCGACATTATTGCACCGAGTTCAATGTATCGATTGATCCGAGATTTGTACTGGATCACAGATTATGCCGCAAGCAACGATCCACTCCCCCAATCCCCCCGGATCAATCGACAGAGGATACGATGACGACCACCATCGATCTGCTCGGCTTCGCCGATATCGAAGACGCCGCCGCACGAATCGCATCGGTTTGCGTCAGAACACCCCTGCTGGAATCCCCCGCCATCAACGAGTTGCTCGGCGGTCGGCTGTTCCTGAAGGCCGAAAGCCTGCAAACAACGGGATCGTTCAAACTGCGCGGCGCATTGAACCGCCTCGCGGCGCTGACCCCATACGAACGGGAAAAAGGCGTCGCCGCCCGTTCCTCCGGCAATCACGGCCTCGCCATCGCCCATTGCGCCAGGCTGCTGAAACTGCGCGCCGTGGTGATTGCTCCGAGAAGTGCTCCGCGTGCAAAGATCGATCGTATTGCAAGCCTGGGCACCGAGATCGTGCTGGTGGACGATATCCATCAACTCGCCGCGGTGGCCGATCGGATCGTGCGCGACCGCAATCTGGTCCTTGTCCCACCCGCCGACGATCCCTGGATCGTCGCGGGGGCCGGCACCGTCGGGCTTGAAGTCGTCGAACAGGCCCATGCCGCCCGCACCACCCTCGACGCGCTCCTGGTCGGCTGCTCCGGCGGCGGCCTGACCGCCGGCTGCGTCGTGGCGCTCGACACCATGTCGCCCACCACATCCGTGGTCGCGGTCGAACCGGCGGGCTTCGCCAAAATGGCTCGCTCCATCGCGGCGGGACGCCGGATCGACAACACGGCCGACAACACCCCGGCCGGTCACACGATCTGCGACGCGCTCAGCGGCCCCTATACCGCCGCCCTGCCGTTCGAAATCGTCCGCGACATCGGCATGGCCCCGCCTTTGGCCGTCACCGATGCCGAGGTCAGACATGCCATGCGGGTCGCCTTCGCCGAGTTCGGCCTGTCGGTCGAACCCGGCGGTGCCGCCGCCTTGGCTGCGGTCCTGTCAGGCCGATTCCCGTTGCAAGGCCGATCCGTCGCGGTCGTGCTGTCCGGGCGCAACGTCGATGCCGATCTGGCCGGCGCAATCCTCGGCGGCGCATAGCCGCCGAGGACCAAACGCGCGTTCTACCGCGGCGCGGTGCCGATCCCCGCGGGACCGCCGCTGACCTTGATCGCCCCGCGCGGAGTCAGCGACTTGCCGTCAAAGCCGAAGACCTGGATCTCCTGCTCCACCATGCACTGAACCAGCAACGTCTTGCTGTCCTTGCTCCACGCCGCGCCCTGGCACCAATGCCCGACTTTCGCCTCCGCCACCTTCCGGAACTTCATGCCCTGCACGGCATAAACCGATGCCAGCCCATGCGGATTCAGAAACGGGGAGCCCGCCGGCTTGTTGGAACCGTTCATCACGGTGACGACGACATGCTTGCCGTCCGGCGCGACGGTCATGCCTTCCGGCGTCTGACCGACGGAGATGGTGTCGACCACGCGCGGCGGCACCGCCTTGATGTCGATCAGGCTCATGGTATCGGAATCGCCGCCGCCCATGCCGATATTGGTCGTCGCCGCCCAAAGCCCGCTGGAGCTCACGCCGACCGGATACGGCTTCAACCCGGCATGCACATCCCGCTTGGTATATTCGACCGAGGGGCCGTTAATCGCCAGGACCGAAACCTTGTGATCGCCGTCGCGCGTCACCAGCGCCATCTTCCCATCCGGCGTGAACGCCACCGCGCTCGGCCCCGACTTGGGATCGCCGATCGTCACCTTGCCCGCCGGCATCAGCTTGTTGCCGGCGATCATGAACACCGAAACCGTGCCCTCCAACCGATTGGCCACCAGCGCCAGCGTGCCCTCTCGGTTGATATCGACGCCCGACGCCCCCGCGCCGGTTTCATGCGTCGCGATGACCTTCGGCGGCGACGCCTTCAGGTCCAGCACGCTGACGATATTGTGCCCGATCACCTTCTTCGGATCGGCCGGGTCCAGCTTCGTCGCGGCGGTCACCAACGCAAACGATTCGTCCTTCGCGACCGCCACGCTCGACGGCGGGCCAACCAGGCTCGTCGGCATCTCGATCGTCGCGACGACCTTGGGCGGAGACACGTTCAGATTGATGATGCTGACGTTATCCGCCGCCGGCTTGTCCGGAACCACGTTCACGCCGTTGATCAGCACGCCCTTGCCGTCATTGGCGGACACGACAAGCTGAGCGGATGCCGCGACGGACATCATCGTCAAAATCCCGGCGGCGACGCCGGTTACGCGGTACTTCATGGCCATTCTCCCTTGTTTTCAGCGACGCGCGTTGCCCGCGCGCCGGTCGACACCTCTGGGTTTCAACTACCCTCGCGACGAACGTTCCAGAACACATGCAAGCCGTTGTGCAACACGCCCTTCAGATTGGATCGATACGCGTTCGGCGCCGAAAACTGCCCCAGGAACATCTGCGGCGCCTGGTCCAGAACGCGAATTTGCATCTCCTCCGCCAAAGCCAACCGCTTCTTCGGATCGGCCTCGACCTCGAACCGGGAAACCAGCGCCGGCATCTCCGGATCGCAATTCCAACCCGGATACGATCCGCCGCAGCTATAGGCTGTCGTGTAATGCGACAGCGGGTTGATCATGTCGTACCCGCTCCACACGACCGGCATCAGGCTCCATCCGCCCTGCTCCACCGGTGCCTTCAGCAGCCGCCGTTGCGCCTGGGAACTGTAATCCGACGAAACGACATCCAGATTGAACCCTGCTCGGCGCAACTGCTCGATCACCACCAACGTGATCGGATTGATCAAGGCGGAATCCGTGCTGTGCAGCAACACGACCCGCTCATTCTTGTACCCCGCCTCCTTCAGCAGCGCCCGCGCCTTCTCGGCGCTCGGCTTGCGCAACCGCTCGACGCCCACTTCGGTCGCATAAGGCCCGCCGCAGAGGAAAATCGACTGGCAGAACGGCAGATACATGTCGTCCGGCAGGCCCAGGCCGACCATGATTTCCTGCTGATCCAGCGCGATCTGCGCCGCGCGGCGGATGCGGACATCGTTGAACGGCGGCTGAATGTTGTTGATCGACAGGCCCCCGGTGATCTGCGCGATCGCCGGCAGACGCACGACGCTGATGTTCGGGTCCTTGCGCAGCAGCGCCACGTAGTCGATCGGCAAAACCTCCAGGTAATCGATCCCGCCGGTTTGCAGCGCCGCCACCTTCGTCGCCGGGTCCGGCATGCTGACAAGCTCGATCGAGTCGAAATGCACGACCTTCCCGCCCGCCAACCCGTCGGCGGGCTCCGACCGAGGCTTATAGGCGGCATTGCGGCGGAAGATCGCCTTGTCGCCGGGACGCCACTCATCCCGCCGGAACGTGAATGGCCCCGAACCCATCACCTCCACATTCGGCTTGCTTGGCTCGTTCGCCGCCATCCGCGCGGGCATCATGAACGGCACGATCGCATTGGGCTTGCCGATGGCCTCGATCACAAACGCAAAGGGACGCGACAACTCCAACGTGAAGCTGCGCGCATCGACCACGCGCAGGTCCTTCGTCGCGCTCATCAACTGCTTGCCGAAACCGTCGATCTTCGCCCAGCGCCGCAGCGAGGCGACGCAATCCTCCGCCGTGACCGGTGCCCCGTCATGCCAGGCCAGACCCGGACGCAAGGTGAAGGTCCAGCGCAGCCGATCGTCGTCGACCTTCCAGGATTCCAGCATTTGCGGGTGAAACACCCCCTTGGAATCCATCGCGATCAGCGTGTCGTAAACCATGTAGCCGAACGCACGCGTAACCGTCGCCGTCGTCGAATGCGGATCGAGCACCTGAAGCTCGATATTCATCACCGCCCGCAGCGGTTTTTGTTGCGCCGACAACGACGACGCGAAAGACATCAGAACGGCCGCGAGGCATAAAATCCGGCGCATCGCGCGTTACTCCGCCGCCTGGGTTTCCGCCGGCTTTCGCCGGTGGTCGAAATTCGTCATGTTCAGTTTCCGACGGTGATCGGCATACAGCAGCGGCTCGTACTTCGCCGGATTATCCGCGCTGACGCACGGGTCGACCGGACGGATCACCGCATCCAGACCCGGCCCGAAGAAGAACGGAATGGCATGACGCAGCGCATTGTTCGCGTTGACGACGCGATGCGGCGTCGGAATGTAGCGATCGTTGGAATACCGCCCCAGCATCTCTCCGGTATTGACCACGAACGTGCCGGGAATGGCGGGCGGTCGGATCCACTCGCCCTCCCGCGTGCGCACTTCCAGACCCGGCAGCTTCGATTGCGCCAGCAGCGTCAGGAAATTGGTGTCGATATGCGGCGCGAAACCGAACTGATTATCCTCCGCCCCGTCATGCGACGGATAGCGGATCAGCCGCAGTGTGCAGGTCGGTTCCGCGCCGAAATCCCGCTCGAAGTAATCCGGCGCGACGCCCAGCGACGTCCCGACGGCGGAAACCATCGCGCGCGCCAACGGCCGCATCGCGTTGCAATACGCCATCGTCGCCGCCTTGAACGCGGGCATGTCGGCGGGCCAGCGGTTCAGCCCATACAGCGGATCGCCGGCCAGAATGCGCGGATCGTCCGCCGCCAAATCCGTCACGATATAGAAACTCTCGCTCAGGTTCGGCTTGGTGTTGTTGTTGATCTTCGACGTGCGCACGATCTGCGCCCCATACGGCAGATAGCCGATGTTCAGATCGCCGATTTTGTGGGCCAGCTTGAAGTCTTCCGCGCGATCGAAAAACGACCCCGCCGCCGCGAACGTCGCGTCGATCAAGGCCTGATCGATGCCGTGATTGGCGATCACCAGAAATCCGGTGTCCTGACAGGTGCGGTCGATCTGCTCCGCCAACCGCTCCCGCGCGCCCGGCTCATTCGCGCGATACGGACCAATATCCAGAACCGGAATGCGTCCCTCTCTGTCGGAGATACTGATCTGGGTCATCGCACCGATCCTTTTCCGCATTCTGATGCAACAGCCTATCACGCGGACAAATCGGTTCAAGCGGACTTAAGGCAACGCCGACAAACACGTGCGTCTGCACGTCGGCGAAGTTGGCGTCAAAGACAATAACTTAGGGCTCGTTCAACACGATTGATCGATTCGACGATCGTGGAACAAGCCCTAAGGTTGCGAAACCGCCGATAGTAGGGTGGATTGAAGCGGGAGAACGACGACCATGACCACCGGAACGCACATATGACCAAGGAAATCCGCCTGCTCTCGACCAGCGCCATTCTGGGGTACGGCTTCCCGGAGGCATCGCTGAAGGCCGGCATGGCTCGAAACCCCGACATGATCGGCGTCGACGGCGGCAGCGTCGATCCGGGGCCGCATTATCTCGGCTCCGGCAAGCCGTTCTGCTCCCCCATCGCCATCCGCCGCGACCTGAAGCTGATGCTGCACGCCGCCATCGCCGCGAAAATCCCGCTGGTCATCGGCACCTGCGGCGGCGCGGGCGGCGAACCCCATCTGCAACTCGTCGCCGACATGGCCCGCGACATCGCCCGCGAAGACGGGCTGCACTTCAAGATGGCGCTGATCCACGCCGAACAATCCAAGGACGAGATCAGGCGCCGCAACGCCGCCGGACGCATCCGCGGCCTCGCGCATCAACCCAACCTGACAGACGCCGTCATCGACCGATCCAGCCGCATCGTCGGCATGATGGGTCCGGAACCGTTCATCGAGGCGCTGGACAACGGCGCGCAGGTCGTCCTCGCCGGTCGCGGTTCCGATCCCGCCCCCTGGGCCGCCGCTGCCATCCGCGCGCAACTGCCCCCCGCCCCCGCCTGGTACGCCGGTAAGATGTTGGAGTGCGGCGCCACGCCGTCGATCCCCAAGGGCCACGACTGCCTGTTCGTGACGGTGCGCGAGGATCACGTGGAGTGTGAACCGACCAACCCCGCCCGACGCTGCACCCCGCTGTCGATCGCCAATCACTCGCTGCACGAAAACGCCAGCCCGATCCATCATATCGAACCGGGCGGCATGCTCGATACCTCGGCCTGCCGTTTCGATGCCGTCTCCGACCGCGCCGTCCGCATCTCCGGCATGACCTGGAACCCGGCAACGCAATACACGGTGAAACTCGAAGGCGTCGAACTGGCCGGCTACCGCGCCATCTGCGTCGCCGGCACGCGCGATCCGCTGCTCATCGGCCGGTTGGATAACTTCCTCGACTCCGTCCGCGCCGAAGTCGCCACCAAGGCGGCCAATTTCGGCGCAACCCCCGATACCTACCAACTCGGCATCCGTGTCTATGGCCGCGACGGAGTCATGGGCGTGCGCGAACCCGTGTGCGACTCTCTCGGCCACGAACTCGGCTTCGTGATCGAGGTCGTCCATCGCGACAGCCAGGAAATGGCCGGCGCCGTGCTGGGCATGGCGCGCGCCAACATGCTGCACACCGACTTTCCGGGCCGCCTGTGCCGCGAGGGCAACATGGCCTTCCCCTTCTCCCCTTCCGACATCGATGTCGGACCGGTCTACCGGTTCAGCGTCTATCACGTCGCCGAAGTGGACAATCCGACCGAACTCTTCCCCATCGAATACGAGACGGTGTGACATGGCGACGATCCGCGAGACCGCCCGCGTCTGCAAAAGCAAAAATGCCGGCCCCTTCGAACTCACCATCGACGTGGTGTTCGACAACGCGGACATCTTCAACCGCGTGAAGGCGACCGGCGTGCTGTGTCCCGACCTGTTCGCCAGACTCTACAACGTGCCGGCCGAACACGTCCTGTTCACCCCATACGATGCCGCCTTCGCGTTCAAGGCGACCTTCCCCCGACTGGTTCCCGCCGGAGAATTCGGCGACACCGATGTCTATGGCTGCCAGCAGCACGCACCGCTGCTGGACGTCGATCTTCCCATCTGAAAGCGAGACGGTCCAATGAACCGCATGATGACTCTGGTGGCCTTCCTGCAGGCCCAGAACTGCTCCAACCTGCCGGGCTCCTGGCGCCATCCGGAAACCATGCTGGATTTCATGACGCCGGAATACTACCAGCGCATCGCCCGCACGCTGGAAGACGGCAAAATCCAACTGGCCTTCTTCGACGACCGCCTGGCCCTGCCCGATCTTTACACCGGCAACCACCTCGAAGCGATCGGCGCGGGCGTCCGCGCGGTCAAGATGGACCCCTCCACCCTGCTCATGGCCATGGGCATGGCCACCAGCAAGCTGGGTCTCGGCACCACCTATTCAACCACTTACTACGAGCCCTACCACGTCGCCCGCGTCTTCTCGACGATGGACCTGATGCTCAAGGGCCGCGTCGGCTGGAACATCGTCACCTCGCTGAACAGCGCGGAGGCGCTGAACTTCGGCAAGGCCGAACACATGGAACACGACGCCCGCTACGATCGCGCCGATGAGTTCATGGACGTGGTCATGGGCCACTGGAACACCTGGGACGACGACGCCCTGATCCTCGATAAGGCCACCAGCCGCTTCGCCGACGCGACCAAGGTGCATCGCCTGGATCATGAAGGCACCTATTTCCGCTCACGCGGCCCGTTCAGCGTGCCGCGCTCACAGCAGGGCCACCCCGTGCTGATCCAGGCCGGCCAGTCCGGCCGCGGCCAGGCCTTCGCCGCCAAATGGGCGGAACTCGTGTTCGTGATCTACCATGACCTGGAAGCCGGCAAAAAATCCTATGCCAACTTCAAGGCCGCCGTCGCCGCCAACGGACGCGACCCGTCCCAGGTCCACGTCGCCCCGGCCTGCTACGTCTGCGTCGCCGGTTCCGAGGACGAAGCCCAGGAAAAGCGCGCCATCGTCGAGGCCACCGCCCGCCCCGTTGACGCCCTGGTGCTGATCTCCGAAGTGCTGAACTACGATTTCGGCGCAAAGGGCTACGACGAACCGTTCAGCGACGAAGAACTCGCCGGCTTCAGCTGGCACGGCTTCCGCGAACGCGTCGTGCAATATTCCGGTAAAAAGAACCCCACCGTCCGCGACTTCGTCGAGGTCTCCGGCCGCGGCACCGTCAAGGAACACAAAATGTTCTGCGGCACCCCCAAAAGCGTCGCCGATCAGATGGAAGAATGGTTCACCGCCCCCGCCTGCGACGGCTTCGTCCTGGCCGCGACCCATATGCCCGGCGCTTACGAAGACGTCGTCAGACTTCTGGTGCCCGAACTGCAACGGCGCGGCCTGTTCCAGAAGGAATACGCCGGCACGACTCTGCGCGACAATCTCGGCCTGCCGATCCCCCGCGCGGCGGATTACCACCGGGCGAAAGGCCGCTGATCATGCTGCGCAGCTTCCTGTTCGCCCCCGGCAATCACGCCCGCCGGGTCGAAAAAGCCCTGACCATCCCCGCCGACGCCGTCATCCTGGATCTGGAGGACGCCGTCGCGGTCGCCGAAAAACCCGCGACACGCCCCCTGGTCGTCGCCGCCTTCACCCAACCGCGCGCGGGCAAACTCTACGTCCGCGTCAACGCGCTCTCCACCGACTGGTGCCACGCCGACATCGTCGCCATCGCGCACCCGGGCCTCGACGGCATCATCCTGCCGAAAGTCGAATCCGCCGATCAACTGCGCACCGCCGACTGGCTTCTCGCGAACCTGGAACGCGAACGCGGCCTGCCGGTCGGCGCGATCGACCTGATCCCGATCATCGAAACCGCCCTGGGCATGAGCGCGATTGACGCCATCGCCCGATCCGGCACCCGCGCCGCGCGTCTCGCCTTCGGCGCGGGCGACTACACCCTCGATCTCGGCATGCGCTGGTCACGCGACGAACTGGAACTCCTGCCGGCGCGATCCGCCGTCGTCATGGCATCGCGCGCCGCCGGCATCGAACCGCCGATCGATACCGTCTGGGCCGACCTGCGCGACGCGGAAGGCTTCGTCCGCTCCGCCGATCACGCCGCCGCCCTCGGCTTTCAGGGCAAGATGTGCATCCACCCCGACCAGATCGCCCCCGCCAACGCCGCCTTCTCCCCCAGCGAGGCCGCCCTGGCCCAGGCCCGCCGCGTCGTCGCCGCCTTCGAGGAAGCCGAAGCCAACGGCCTCGCCTCCATCCAACTCGACGGCCAGTTCATCGACTACCCGATCGTGCAGCGCGCCCGCCGCATCGTCGAACAGGGAGACCGCGCATGATCGACGTCCAGGCCCTGCAAGGCTGCCGCGTGCTCGATGTCGCCAGCTTTCTCGCCGGCCCCTTCTGCGCCACCCAGCTGGGGGAATTCGGCGCGGAGGTCATCAAGGTCGAACTCCCCGGCGTCGGCGACGCCACGCGCCGCTTCGGCACCATGACCGATTGCGGCGACTCGCTCCCCTGGATGTCCGAATCCCGCAATAAAAAATGCATCACCCTCGACCTGCGCAAACCCGACGGCGTCGTGCTGATCAAGCGCCTGGTCGAACAGGCCGACGTGCTGGTGGAAAATTTTCAGCCCGGCACGATGGAGCGTTGGGGCCTGGGCTGGGACATTCTGAGCGCCATCAACCCGCGCCTGATCATGGTGCGCATCTCCGGCTTCGGGCAGACCGGCCCGTATAAGGACCGACCCGGCTTCGGCCGCATCGGCAACGCCTTCGGCGGCCTGTCCTTCCTCGCCGGCTACCCCGATCGCGCGCCCGTCACCCCAGGCTCCGCCACCATCCCCGACTATATGGCCGGCCTCTACGGCGCGCTGGGCACCCTGCTGGCCTTGCAGGCACGGGAAAAAACCGGTCGCGGGCAGGTCGTCGATATCGGCCTGTACGAGCCCATCTTCCGCATCCTCGACGAACTCGCCCCCGCCTTCGCCTACAAGGGCTATGTCCGCCAGCGCATGGGACCCGGCACCGTCAACGTCGTTCCGCACAGCCATTATCCGACCAAGGACGGCCGCTGGATCGCCATCGCCTGCACCAACGACAAAATCTTCGCCCGCCTCGCCGCCGCGATGGGCCGCCCCGAACTCGCCGACGAAACAAGCTGGGGTCCCCTCGCCAATCGCGAATGCGACCGCGCCCTGGTCGACGAAACCGTCGCCGCCTGGACCGCGCAATTCGACCGCGGCGCACTGATGGACCTATGCGAGGACAATCAGGTCCCCTGCGGCCCGGTCTATGCCATCGATGAAATCTTCCAGGACCCGCACTACGCCGCCCGCGAAAACATCCTGCGCATGCAGGACCCGCGTTTGGGCGAGGTCGCGATCCCCAACCTCGTCCCCCGCCTCTCCGAAACCCCCGGCGCCGTCAACTGGCTCGGCGCGGCACTCGGGGCGCATAACGAGGAAATCTATCAGGGCATGCTGGGCCTGGACGCCGCCGAACTTCAGCGGCTGCGCGATAGCGGAGTCGTCTGATCCCGCGCCGCCAAGGCAACGCCGACAAATAAGTGCGTCTGCACGTCGGCGAAGTTGCCGTCAAAAACAATAATTTAGGGCTTGTTCAACACGGTTGATCGATTCGATTATTGTTGAACAAGCCCTAAAAATCCAGATCGGCATAGTGGGCCGGGGGCGTCACCCCCGGCACGCGATCCGTCAGCAAACCGCGAAATCCCGGCCGCGACTTCACCCGCGCATACCATTCCTTGGCCGCCGGCGATAACGCCCAATCCACGTCGCCGATGAAGTCGAGCGACGACAGATGCGCCGCCGCCGCGAAATCGGCCAGCGACAACGTGCCCCCGGCCAGCCATTTGCGGGTTTCCGCCAGCCAGCCCACATATTCCATGTGATACCGCAACGCGACATAGCCGGTGCGGATCGCCGCCGGATCGGGATTGCCCCGCCCGGTCAGCCGACGCATGAACTTCTCGCCCAACAGGTTCTGCGTCACCTCGGCGGCGAACTTGCCGTCGAACCAGGCCGTCAGCCGCCGGACTTCCACCCGCTCCGCCAGGGTCCGCCCCATCAGCCCGGAATCCGGATACGCCTCGTCCAGGTATTCGCAAATCACGCCGGAATCCGGAATGACCAGGCCGTTGTCCTCGATCAGCGTCGGCACGGTCCCCGCCGGGTTCAGGTCGAGGTATTCCGACCGACGCTCCCACGTCTTTTCCAGCCGCAACTCGAACGGCAGCCGCTTCTCGGCCAGCACCAGTCGGACCTTGCGCGCATAAGGCGACAGCGGCAGATGATAGAGCAGGCGCACGGCGATTTATCGCGCATCCGGCATCGGCAGGACCGGACGGCGGCCGCCGCCGGGCTGGTAGCGCTTCATATAGCCGGGAACCACCAACTCGACCGGCGTCGGCACGATGCCGAGATCGGCCAACCCCTTGACCCCCGCGGGAACGACGGTGTCCGTCTGGATCAGCAGCAGTTGATCCCGGGTCAGCGGTTTGCCGGGCATCCGTTCCATGAAGAACGCCTGAATCCGCGCGATCGGCAGCGGAATATTCACCAGCCGCCGATCCGTCCGCCCGGTTTCCTTCAGGATATAGGCCAACACCTCGCGAAAGGACCAAACCCGCGGCCCGCCCAGCACATACAGCCCGCCCGCGGCATCCGCCGACGCCAAAGCCGCCATCACGGCATCGGCCACGTCGCCGACATACACCGGCTGCATCTTCGAATCGCCGGAAATCACCGGCATGAACGGCGCCATGCGCGCCATGCCCGCGAACATGTTGAAGAAATTATCCTCCGCCCCGAACACCACGCCCGGCCGCAGAACGATCGCCGACGGAAACGCCGCCCGCACCGCCTGCTCTCCCGCGAATTTGGAACGCGCGTACAGGCTTGGGCTGCCGGCGTCCGCCGCGATGGCGGAGATTTGGACGAACTGCCGCACGCCCGCCGCCGCCGAAGCGCGGGCCAGCGCGCCCGCCGCATCGGCATGAATGCGCTGGAAGTCGCCGGCTTTGCCCTCGGCCAGGATGCCGACGAGATTAACGACCACGTCGGCGCCCTCGACGGCCCGCCGTACGGCGCCGTCGTTCGTGATGTCGGCCTGCAACAGCACGATCTGCCCGACACCCCCCATGGGCTTCAGGAACATCGCCGCCTCGGTGTCGCGCACCGCCGCCCGCACGACATATCCGGCCTTCGCCAGCCGCTTGACCACATAGCGGCCGATAAAACCCGAGCCGCCGAATACCGTTGCTACCTTGCGCGTCGTCATCGTCGATCGTCCCCGTCACGCCGAACCCGCGCCGTTTTGTCACCACCGCTCGCTTCGCGCCATGGGGAATTTTCAGAAAGCCTGTTGACGTCACCGCGAACGGGGGCTACATCGCCCGCCCTACCGCACCTCCATGGTCGCAAGCCACGGAGTTCCTGGTGCCCAGGTGGCGGAATTGGTAGACGCGCAGGTTTCAGGTACCTGTGGCCGTAAAGGTCGTGGAAGTTCGAGTCTTCTCCTGGGCACCAACAACATCATGAGCACAACACTCTTCATGCCAAACGGCGCCATTCATCTGCATCGGCACGACCTGCCCGATGGGCTTTCCCTTGGCCCCGTGGTCGCGGTCGACACAGAGACGATGGGCCTGAACCCGCACCGTGACCGGCTTTGCCTGGTGCAACTGTCCGGCGGCGACGGCCATGCGCATCTTGTGCAACTGATCCCCCCCCATCTCGGCGGACGCGGCTTCGATTGCCCCAATCTGAAGCGCATGATGGCAGATCGCGACGTCGTAAAGCTGATGCATTTCGCGCGCTTCGACGTCACCGCCCTCCAACACAGCCTCGATATCGTCGTCGCGCCCGTGCGCTGCACCAAAATCGCCGCCAAGCTGATTCGCACCTTCACCGACCGGCACGGGCTTAAAGACCTGTGCAAGGAACTGCTGGGCGTCGAACTGTCCAAGCAGCAGCAAAGCTCGGACTGGGGCGCGCCGACCCTGACGGCGGAGCAAATGGCCTATGCGGCATCCGATGTGCTCTATCTGCACGCCCTCTGGGCCAAGCTGGAAGCCATCCTGATCCGCGAAAACCGCCTGGAACTCGCCCAGGAATGCTTCGCCTTCCTCCCGACTCGCGGGCGACTCGACATGCTCGGCTACGAAACGCCGGATTTATTCGCTCACGAATCCAGGTAACGTTTTGATAATCTTCGGCTGGTTGACCCGGGCTGTCGCGCGGGGCCATAGACCCCCATCCGCGAAGAGTCAGGACAGCGTTTGACGCGCAACCCAGCCGCCCAGCTTTCAGAAACCATCGTGCCTTCCAGTACCGATCTGGACGTGGCGCGCACGGTGCTGAACACCGAAGCCGCCGGACTGCACGCGCTGGCCGCAAGCCTTGCCGGCGAATTCTCCCGCGCCGTCGATGCGCTTCAGGCCGCGACCGGACGCATCGTGGTATCCGGCATGGGCAAATCCGGCCACGTCGCGCGCAAAATCGCCGCGACCATGGCCTCCACCGGCACCCCGGCCCTATTCGTTCACCCCGGTGAGGCATCGCACGGCGATCTCGGCATGATCGTCGCCGGCGACGCCGTGCTGGCGCTGTCAAATTCCGGCGAAACGACGGAACTGGCCGACCTCGTCGCCCATACCCGCCGCCACGCCCTGAAACTGGTCGCCATCACCGCCAGCGCCGCCTCCGCCCTCGCCACCGCCGCCGACGTCGCGCTGATCCTGCCGCACGCGGCGGAAGCCTGTCCGATGGGCCTCGCGCCGACCACCTCGACCACCATGCAAATGGGTCTCGGGGACGCCCTGGCCGTCGCGCTGCTGCGCCGACGCGGCTTCACCGCCGCCGACTTCCGTCAGTTCCACCCCGGCGGACGCCTGGGCGCAAGGCTGCGTCGCGTCCGCGACATGATGCACCACGGCGCCGCCGTCCCCCTGGCGCGCGCCGACCTGCCCATGAGCCAGGCATTGGTGCTGATCACCGAAAAACGCTTCGGCTGCCTGGGTGTGATCGATGCGGACGGCGCGCTGATCGGCATCCTGACCGACGGCGACCTGCGACGCGCCATGGGGCCGGACCTGCTCGCCCGCAGCGTCGGCGACATCATGACCAGGGCACCGCGAACGATCGGTCCGGAAGCCCTGGCCGAGGAAGCCCTGCACGCCATGAACGCGCGCGACCGGCCCGTCACCGCGCTGTTCGTCGTCGATACCGCGTCCCGCCCCGTCGGCATCCTGCATGTCCACGATCTGCTCCGCGCGGGGCTGGCATGACAGTCCCGACCGCCGGCCTCACCATCGCCAATCGCGCCGCGATCGTGCGCAACCGCCCCCCGCCGTCGCCCGGCGGCCTGCTGCGCCGACGCATCGTCATCACCCTCGGCAAGCTGCTGCTGCCCGCCGCCGCGCTTGGCCTGTTGGCGCTCATCGCCATCTGGCCCGAACTGGATCACGCCAACGATCACCCCCGCATCGCCCTGCGCCAGGTCTCCGGTGAGATCGAGGGTGGGCGGATCGTCAATGCGCGCTATCATGGCATCGATGAAAAAGGCCGCCCCTTCACCGTTACCGCCGCGACCGCTCGGCAAAATGGACCGGACCAGGTGGACATGACCGCCCCAAAGGGAGACATGACGCTGGAGAACGGAACCTGGCTGATGCTTCAGGCCAAAAACGGCAACTACCGGCAACGCGCCGGCCTGCTCGACCTGTCGACGGACGTGACGCTCTATCGCGACGACGGCACGACCCTGGTCACCGCCAGCGCCGCGGTCGATCTGCGCGGCGGCGCGGCCACGGGATCCGACCCGGTCCACGCGGAAGGCCCGTTCGGCACACTCGACGCGCAAGGCTTCACCATCGTGGACAAGGGCACCGCGATCCAGTTCCAGGGACCGGCGCATCTGGTCCTGAGCGGAGCATCGCCATGAAAATCGCGGTTCCGGGTTTCCTGATCGCGATGCTCGCCGCCCAGGCAGCAATGGCGCAGCCGATCGACCTGTCGCAAGGCGGACCGATCGCCATCACCGCCCGCGACGGTATCGAGTGGCGTCAGGAAGACCAACAGGTCGTCGCCCGCGGCGATGCCCGCGCGGTGCGCGAAAACGTCACCGTGACGGCGGATCGGCTGACCGCCTGGTACCGCAAGAAAAGCGGCGCCAACACTCCCCCTGCCCGCCCCGGTGCCGTCGCCGACACCGATAGCGGCGGGAACGAGATCTACCGCATCCAGGCCGACGGCAACGTGGTCATCCATACCGAAACCGATCGGGCCGAGGGCGATCGCGCCACCTACGATATCGATCAGGCCGTGCTGGTCATGACCGGACGGGCGCTGAAGCTCACCACCCCGAATGAGGTCCTCACCGCCCGCGACATCGTCGAATACTGGTCGCAGAAGCATATGGCCGTCGCGCGCGGCAATGCCGTGGTCGTCACCAAGGATGCCCGCCGCCTCGCCGCCGACACCCTCGTCGCCTACACCGCCGACAACCCGCAACCCGCCGCCAAACCCGCCGCGCCGAAACCGGCCGCGGGCAGCGATCCCCTGGCGGCATCCGGCAAGCTGGAAAAGGTCGAAGCCTTCGGCAACGTCTCCATCCGCACCGTCACCGACATCGTCACCGGCGATCGCGCCGTTTACGTCCCGGAATCCGGCATTGCCCGTCTGGGAGGCAATGTCCGCATCACCCGAGGGCAGAATCAACTCAATGGCGCGGAGGCCGAGGTCAACATGAAGACCGGCATCTCCCGCCTTCTGTCCAGCGCGGCCGGACGGGTCGAAGGGCTGGTGGTGCCCAACGACCAGACCAATCAGGGATTGACGGGCGACCCGCAAGCCCCCGCAAATGCGAAGCCCAAGCCGTCACAGCCGGTGAAACGATGAACGTCATGGACCCCCGCGCGGTGCCGACCATTCGCCCGCCGAACACCGAAACCGGGCTGGTCGCGCATGGCGTGGGCAAAACCTACAAAAAGCGCCCGGTCGTCCGAAACGTCTCCATCAACCTGCGCCGGGGCGAAGCCGTCGGTCTCCTCGGCCCCAACGGCGCGGGCAAGACCACCACCTTCTACATGATCGTCGGCCTCGTGAAGCCCGACACCGGGACCATCAGCATCGACGGCGCGGACATCACCACACTGCCGATGTACCGCAGAGCGCGCCTCGGCATCGGCTACCTGCCGCAGGAAGCCAGCGTGTTTCGCGGCCTGAACGTCGAACAGAACATCATGGCCGTGCTGGAAGTCGCCGAACCCGACCCCGATACGCGCGGCCTGATGCTGGATGAACTGCTGGCCGAATTCGGCATCGGACACCTGCGCCGAACCCCGGCCCTCGCCCTGTCGGGCGGCGAACGCCGCCGCCTGGAAATCGCCCGCGCCCTCGCCACCCAGCCGTCCTATATCCTGCTCGACGAACCGCTCGCCGGCATCGACCCCATCGCCGTCGGGGAAATCCGCGACCTCGTCAAGCATCTCAAGGATCGCGGCATCGGCGTTCTGATCACCGATCACAATGTCCGCGAAACGCTGGAAATCATCGATCGCGCCTACATCATGCACGACGGCGCGGTGCTGATGGAAGGCAAGCCGGAAGACGTGGTGGCGCACGAAGACGTCCGCCGCGTTTACCTCGGAGAAAGATTTACGATGTAGCATGCTTCTTGCATGCCCTACGCACAGAATTCGTTTGACCCTGTCGGCGGACAGCCGATAATCGCCCCATGGCGATAGCCCCCCGTCTCGACCTCCGCCAGAGCCAGACTCTGGTCATGACGCCCCAATTGCGTCAGGCGATCCAACTTCTGCAATTTTCCAACATCGAAGCCGCCTCGTTCGTCGAGCAGGAACTCGAACGCAACCCCCTGCTGGAACGCGACGAAAGCACCGACCTTCCCCCCGCGGAACGCGCCGCGCTCGACCAGGCACCCGGCACAGGCGATCGCGCCGGAGACTCCTCCGACGCCGCCCGATCGGAAACACTGCCGCACGAAGCCGCGGCACCGCTGGATGCCGAACACGCCGAAACCTACGATCCCGGCGGCGCCGGCGACGGAGCACCCGCGCCGGGCGGCGCTGGGGGCGGCGGCAGCCAAAGCTTCGACGACAGCGATCGCACGATGGACGATTTCGCCGACTCGCGCCCCCCGCTGCGCGACCATCTGGGCGAACAGCTGCGGCTGAACTTCAGCGATCCCGTCGATCGCATGATCGGCGCGCATCTCATCGCCCTGCTCAGCCCCGCCGGCCGCCTGACCGCCGAACCCGCCGCCATCGCCGCCGCGATGAACCTGCCGTTGGAACGCATCGAAGCCGTGCGCGCGCAGATGATGCGCTTCGATCCGACAGGCATGTTCGCCCGCGACCTACGGGAATGTCTGGCGGCGCAGCTGGCCGAGAGAAACCGTCTCGACCCGGCCATGGTTCGGCTGCTCGACAACCTCGAACTCCTGGCCCGCCGCGACAACAAGCGCCTGATGACGGTCTGCGAAGTCGACGCGGAAGACCTGATCGAGATGATCGCGGAAATCCGCGCGCTCGACCCCAAGCCCGGCGCGACCTACGACGACACCCCGATCCAACCGCTGGTCCCCGATATTCTGATGCGAACCGGCCCCGACGGCGCCTGGTTGATCGAACTGAACCCGGACACGATGCCGCGCGTCTTGGTCAACGAGCGCTTCTATGCCGAAGTCGCGCCCAAGGCCCGCAAGGAAGACAAGGTGTTCATCGCCGAACGCCTGGCGACCGCCAACTGGCTTGTCCGTTCGCTGCAACAGCGCGCGCAGACCATCCTGCGCGTCTCGGCCGAAATCGTGCGTCAGCAAGACGCCTTCTTCCGCCACGGCGTCGCCCATCTGCGCCCCTTGATCCTGCGCGATATCGCCGAGGCGGTCGAACTCCACGAAAGCACCGTCAGCCGCGTGACGTCGAACAAATACATCGCCACGCCGCGCGGCACGTATGAACTGAAGTATTTCTTCACCACCGCCATTCACAGCAGCGACGGCGGCGAAACCCACAGCGCCGAAGCCGTTCGTTTCCGAATCAAAAACCTGATCGACGCCGAGGCCGCGAGCGATATTTTGTCAGATGACACACTTGTCACCATGCTTCGCAAAGAAGGTGTGGACATCGCGCGGCGGACAGTGGCCAAATACCGGGAGGCGCTGCGCATTCCAAACTCCGTGCAGCGCCGGCGGGAAAAGGCGGTGCCGGCATGAAGCCGCAACTTGCTTCACCGACGCCGCGCCGCATCCTTATCAGGGATGAAGCGCATGCAGATCATTGTATCCGGCAAACAAGTCGAGTTGTCTGACGCCCTGCGGACCCGCGTTTCGGGTCAACTGGACACGGTCGCGCGTAAATACTTCGATGACGCGATGGAGGCGCATGTAACCTTCAGCCGCGCCCGCAGCTTCTTTAAGTGCGATATCGATGTGCATCCCGGACGCGGGCTGCGCGTGCGGGGAGAGGCGGAAGCCGCCGATGCCAACACCGCGTTCGACGCGGCCGCGGAACATGTCGCGAAGCAGTTGCGGCGGTATCGCCGGAAGGTCAACGACCACAGCCGCGATATGGCGCATCGCGCCCGTATCGAGCCGGAACTGCGCGCCGTGCAGGCTTAAACGTCAAAACACCCACCCCGCATCGCGCGGGGTGGGCAACCATTTGATCAGTGAACCGAAACGGCCTGCATTTCGTGCTGGTTAATCGCCGCGATCGCAATCGCGCGGTCGCCCGCCACCGCCATCGCCGTTCCATCCGCCGCATGAATTGAAAATCCGGCGATCCCGTTCACGACAATCGGCTTCACATACGCAATCTGCGAGACGCCGAGCTTGCCGAGTTGGTCGGCGGAGAGGTGACGAACGTCGAAGCGCATCGGCTCGGTTGCCGGGGAAACGTCGTTGTCGTCGCGGTTGGCATTGTCCGACATGTTTTGACACTCCTGAATAGCCGCGTTCTGTGCGCGGCAGCGCGCCTTTAGGCTTCGTCGTTCCCGTCTCGAACGACCGTCGATCTCACCGTCGGCGTGGCATGCACGCTTACGCCGTTGTTCGGCCGGGTGATCGGGATTGTCTTCACCTTGGGTTCCGGCTGGGGACGGGCAAGATCGATATGCAGCAAACCGCTGTCGATCCAGGCCCCTTTCACGTCGATCCCTTCGGCAAGAACAAACGCCCGTTGAAACTGCCGAGCGGCGATGCCCCGATGGATGAAGATGCGGCCATGGCTGTCGTCGGTTTGCCGACCGCGGATAACAAGCTGGTTATCCTCTTGGGTGATCTGAAGATCGTCCATGGTAAAACCGGCGACGGCAAGTGTAATGCGCAGTCCGACGGGACTGATCTGCTCGATATTGTATGGCGGATAGCCGTCGGACGCGGTTTTGGACGCACGTTCGAGCATCTGCTCGAGATGGTCGAAACCGAGAAACAGCGGCGACGTAAACATTCGGGTCGTCATGGGCCCCCTCCTGCGAGCGAAGCGTGTTGCGGGACCCGATCAGCGGCATCCCGGTCCACTCCATCTTGGCAGTGAGGTCGGCGGTTGCAAGGGGCAAATCCAACGGAGGTCGGCAAACGACGTTGATCCCTGGGCGCGGCCTCGCTACATGCGGCCCATGTCCAACCATTCTCCGATCGACGACAGCGTCGCGTCACTCCCCATCGTCATTGCTCCCTCGCCGATTTTGAAAGCCCGCGCCTTGCCGGTCGGGCCGGCCGACGCGGATATCGTCCGCGATCTGATCCCGCGCATGTTCCAGACCATGTATCGCGCGCCCGGCATCGGCCTTGCCGCGCCGCAGGTCAGCCACGGGTTGCGCGTTATCGTGATCGACCTGATGCGCGAGGACAAAAGCGTGCCTTATGCGATGGTGAACCCGGAAATCGTCGCGACCGCCGACGAACTGGCGACACGGGAAGAAGGCTGCCTGTCGCTGCCGAACCAGTATGCCGAAATCACCCGGCCCGCGCGGGTGAAGGTCCGCTACTTCGATCCGCAGGGCGCCAAGCGCGAGGTCGAGGCCGACGGCCTGTTTTCCGCCTGCCTGCAACACGAAATCGACCATCTGAACGGCGTCCTGTTCGTCGATCACCTGTCCAATCTGAAGCGCAACATGATCATGCGCCGCCTGGCCAAGGAAATCCGCCAGAAGTCGGAAGGCAAATCATGACGCCGTCGCTTCCCGTCGCCTCCGCTTCCTGAACCGCCCCGATCATGCGCGTCGCCTTCATGGGCAGCCCCGATTTCGCCGTACCGGCGCTGCGCGCCCTGCACGCCGCCGGGCACGAGATCGCGGCGGTTTACTGCCAGCCGCCCCGCCCGGCCGGTCGCGGGCAATCCGTGCGCCGCTGCCCCGTGCACGTGGCGGCGGACGACCTGGGCATCCCGGTTCGCACTCCTGCCCGCCTGCGCGCCGACACCGACGCGCACGCCGCCTTCGCGGCCCTGGACCTGGATGTCGCCGTCGTCGCCGCCTATGGGCTGATCCTGCCCGCCGCGATGCTCGACGCGCCCCGGTTTGGCTGCCTGAATATCCATGCCAGCCTGCTGCCGCGCTGGCGCGGCGCCGCCCCCATCCATGCCGCGATCCTGGCGGGCGACGAACAGACAGGCATCACGATCATGCAGATGGATGTCGGCCTCGACACCGGCGCCATGCTGTCGCGGGAGTCCGTCGCCATCGGCCCGACTACCACGACCGCCGCGCTGCATGACGTTCTGGCCGATCTGGGCGCGCGGATGGTCCTGAGCGTGCTCGACCGGCCGCCGGTTGCCGTTCCGCAACCCGCAGACGGAGTCACCTACGCCGCGAAACTCTCGCGCGACGATGGGCGGATCGATTGGACTCGCGATGCCGCCGCGATCGAACGTCAGGTGCGCGCCTATGACCCCTGGCCCGGCACCTTTACCCTGTGCAACGGATCGGTCCTGAAAATCCTGTCCGTCGCCTTCGCCGAAGGCCATGGCGTTCCCGGCACGGTGCTGGACGATCGCCTGACAATCGCATGCGGCACCGGCGCGCTGCGCCTGACGCGCGTGCAAATCGCCGGCCGCTCCGCCATGGACGCCGACGCGTTCCTGCGCGGCAACCGCGTGGCAATCGGTACAGTCCTGGGCGCATGACGCGTTGGGCACTTTTGCTGGAGTACGACGGCACCAACTTCGTCGGCTGGCAACGCCAGGATTCCGGGATTTCCATCCAAGAGGTCCTGGAGGCCGCCGCGACCAACCTGACCGGCGGAGAGCGCGTCGCCTGCACCACGGCGGGGCGGACCGATTCCGGCGTGCACGCGATGGGGCAGGTCGTCCATCTGGACCTGCCGGACCGCTACGACGCCCGCCGCGTGCGCGATGCGCTGAACTACCACATGAAGCCGCACCCGATCGTCATCGTAAGGGCGGCCATCGTCGCGCCGGACTGGAATGCCCGCTTCGGCGCCATCCATCGCGCCTACCGCTACCTTATCCTCAACCGTCGTGCTCGGCCTGCCCTGATGGCCAATCGGGTCTGGCACGTCGCGGCCCCGCTCGATTCCGATGCCATGCGCCGCGCGGCGCGGCATTTGCTGGGCCGCCACGATTTTACCAGCTTCCGCGCCGCGGCCTGCCAGGCAAAAAGCCCGATCCGCACGCTTGAACGCCTGGATGTGGACCGCGACGGCGATCTGATCACGCTATCGGTGGAGGCGCGCAGCTTCCTGCATCATCAGGTCCGCAACTTCGCCGGCACGTTGCGACTGGTCGGCGACGGCAGTTGGTCGGAAGACCGCATCCCCGCCGTGCTCGCCGCCCTGGACCGTTCGGCGGCGGGCCCCACGGCACCGGCCGCCGGGCTAAGCCTCGTATCCGTGCGCTACCCGGAAGACCCGTTTCAGTAACCCCGCTTACCGGCCCGACAGCGCGAAACCGATCGATGCCACGGTCAGGCTGAGGGATTCATCGATCAGCACGATCCAGGCGGCGGTCAGCATCCCAACGCCGAGGGTCAACCGGACGGCATACCATTCAAGCCATAGTGCCCAGCCCATGACGACGAACTGCGCGACCTGGCTCAGGATCGTCGGCGCGCCCAGGAACTGCGGAACGGCGCCCGCCAGAACCAACAGGTTCTGCACGACGCTGCACCAGTTCCACGCGACGATAAAACGCGGCCAGTTCTCTTGCCGCTTGAACAGCCCGCTCAAGTGCCACGAGAACACGGCAAAGCCGAGCCAGGCGACGGTGAACATGGCCATGTCGCGCGACAGGACACGGCCGGGATTGGCGGGAATGACGGTATCGGACCATGCCATCAGGCGCAGCGCGATCAGGATCGGCATGCACAGTGCCAACGCCCGGAAACTGCCCGCGACGCCGCCGAGGGCGTCCTGCATGATCCGCACGCCGTCGGCCTGCCCGCACGCCAGTCGCATGGCACCGGACAGCCCGGCATGAACGCCGGCGAACAGCGTGTTCAAAGCGTTCGGGTAAGCAGGCGCGGGATGATGACGATACCGATGGTGCCGATGTTGACGCCGATCACGAACAGCACGGAACGCCAGCCGGACAGCGCCAGGCCGCGGCGCACCAGGAACCAATGCAGCCACATGGCATAGACCGCCAGCCCCAGCAGAAACGCCTCACTCGCGGTCCGCTGCGACAGCCCGGCGGCCATCGCGAAGCCCAACAGGATCAGCATGATCGCGCCGATGACCGGCAGCACCCATTGGCACCAGTTGAACGCGGTCGCATAGCGCAGCCAGGCGTCCTCCCGGCCCCAGCGCCGAGCAATCTCGTGCGACAGAACCGGGGGCGCGAGCAGCGCGCAGATGGTTGCCAGCAGGTCGGCGACCGCGCGTATGCCGCCGCCGCCGAACACCATCAGCAGCCCGCCGACGACGGGGAACGCGATCAGCGGCGCCAGGCTGGACAGAAAGGCCTGTGTCGTGTCGCCGAACAGCAGGATACCGTCCGCCCTGCCGCGCGCGACCCGGAATATTCCGGTCAGAACCGTCATCGTCTTCGAACGCGGCGGCTGGCTCATGCCAGAAAGGCCGCGATCACACCGCGATAGATGGACGCCAGATCCCGCAATTCCGCGACGGGCACGCATTCATCGATCTGGTGCATGGTCGCGCCGACCAGACCGAATTCCGCCACGGGGCAGTAATTGGCGATAAACCGCGCATCCGACGTGCCGCCGCCGGTATCCAGCTTTGGCTCGACGCCGGTTGCCGCGACGATCGCGCCGCGCAGGATATCGACCAGGGGGCCGGGCTTGGTGACGAAGGATTCGCCGCTGATGGACGAATCGAGATCGAACCGATCGGCATGCAGCGCCACCGTCGCGCGCACCCAATCCGTTAGCGATTTGCCGGAATGCTTGTCGTTGAACCGGATGTTCAGCGCCGCCCGCGCCGAAGCCGGGATGACGTTGGTCGCGGTATTGCCGACGTCCAGGCTGGTGATCTGCAAGGACGACGGTTCAAACCAATCCGTTCCGGCATCGACCGGCGCCGCGGTCAATGCGCTGACCGCGCGGATCAGGCGATGCACCGGGTTATCGGCGCGCTGCGGATAGGCCACATGACCCTGGGTGCCGTGCACCTCGATCTTCATGTTGACGCTGCCGCGACGCCCGATCTTGACCATGTCGCCGAGTTTGACGGGACAGGTTGGTTCCCCGACCAGGCAGAAGTCCGGGATTTGATTGTTGGCCTGCATCCACTCCAGCACCTTGACGGTGCCGTCGGTAGCCGGGCCTTCCTCGTCCCCGGTGATCAGGAAGCTGATGGAACCGTTCGGCTTGCCCGCTTCGAGATGCCGAGCAACCCCGGCGACGAAGGCGGCGATGGCGCCTTTCATGTCGCAGGCGCCGCGACCGTACAGGATGCCGTCCCGCACCTCCGCCGCGAAGGGGTTGCTGCGCCAGTTGCCGCCGACCGGCACGACATCGGTATGGCCGGCGAAGCACAGATGCGGGCCTTCGTCGCCCAAGCGAGCGAAGATGTTCTCGATCTCGCCGAAGCGGAGGCGATGGACGGTGAAGCCGAGTTGTTCCAAAGCCGCCGACAGCACCCCAATGGCACCGGCATCGGCCGGCGTCACCGAGGCGCAGCGGATCAGCGACTGCGCCAGCGGCAACGGGTCGAGGAAGTCCATCAATCGCGCAGCAGTTCGTTGATCGAGGTTTTCGCGCGGGTCTGCGCGTCGACGATTTTCACGATGACGGCGCAATACAGCGACGGCCCCTGCGAACCGTCCGGCAGCGGCTTGCCCGGCAGCGATCCCGGCACCACGACGGAATAGGCCGGCACGCGGCCCATGAAGATTTCGCCGGTCGCGCGGTCGATGATCTTGGTGGAGGCGCCAATGAACACACCCATCGACAGCACCGCGCCGCGTTCAACGATCACGCCTTCGGCGACTTCGGAACGGGCACCGATGAAGCAATCGTCCTCGATGATGACGGGATTGGCCTGTAGCGGTTCCAGCACGCCGCCGATGCCGACGCCGCCGGACAGATGGCAGTTGGCGCCGATCTGGGCGCAGGAGCCGACGGTGGCCCAAGTGTCGACCATCGTATTACGGCCCACATAGGCCCCGAGGTTCACGAAGCTGGGCATCAGCACCGCGCCCGGCGCGATGAAGGCGGATTTGCGGACGACGGCGCCGGGGACGGCGCGGAAACCGGCTTCCTTGAAGCGGTTCGGGCCCCAACCGTCGAATTTCATCGGCACCTTGTCCCACACGGGGGCACCGCCGGGGCCTTCCATCGGCCCGGAATCGGTCAGACGAAATGACATCAGCACGGCTTTTTTCAGCCACTGATTAACGGTCCAACCATCGGCCCCCTTATCGGCGACGCGGACGGAGCCATTGTCGAGCGCTTCCAACGCCGCTTCGACGGCATCGCGCGCTTCTCCCTTGGTGGAGGAGGTCAGGCTGTCCCGCTGCTCCCACAGAGTTTCGATCGGTTGCTGCAGACTGTGTTCGGTCATCCCTTGGCGTTCCCTGCTTTACGCGGCGGACGATGCGCAAGGGCTGCCCTTTCTGTCAACGCGGGCCGCGCGTTGGGTCTGTTAACAAAGGGTTATGCTTGTGGTCATTGCTTCCGGTCATCGACTTTCGCGGCTTGGGGAGGTCCTTGGCGCCGCACGTCGCGGTTGGCGCGAAATTGGCGATTGGGTAGTACGGTTGGATGATCGAACTTCTGCGCGACTCTTCATCCATCGTGGCTGTCCGGCCGGGCGCGCGCCGGAAGCCTGTGCCGCATCGCCGCGAACTCCGGCCAACTCCATCTTTCACCCAGGCAAGATCAAAGCCGGGTCATCCGGCGCTGCCCCATCCCTGGGTTCCAGCGCAGGCTACGTGCGTTTTCAGTGGGAAGAACCCTGTGCAACGTGAGAGTCTGGATCGGCGTCCGAGGATTCAACACAAAGGAAGTCGGAGGAACAGGAAGGGCACCGAGACGCTGGATCGCGGTCGGTTTCCCCGCCTACGCGGAAATGGGGAACAAGACCCCTTGCGACGTGAGGCCCATGCCGCGCAGGCGCGCCTTCGGGAACGTCGGCCAACGCGATCTTTCTCCCAGGCAAAATCAACGCCGGGTCATCCGCCGCCGCCCCATCCCTGGGTCCCAGCGCAGGCTACGTGTGTTTCCAGGGGGAAGAACCCTGTGCAACGTGAGAGTTTGGATCGGCATCCGAGGATTCAACACAGAGGAAGTCGGAGGAACACGAAGGGCACCGAGATGCTGGATCGCGGTCGGTTTCCCCGCCTACGCGGAAATGGGGAACAAGACCCCTTGCGACGTGAGACCCATGCCGCGCAGCCGCGCCTTCGGGAACTCCCGCAGACCTGGGCTTCCGCCCGGGCACAATCAAAACCCGGCCATCCGCCGCCGCCCCATCCCCGGGTCCCCGCGCAGGCTCAGCGCGTTTCCAGGGGGAAGAACCCCTTGCAACCTGAGACTCCACAGCGAAGCCATCGCATGCGCCCGGACCGGCTGCCGCCCAATCGCGTTAAAGTTGCATATCCGCCAAACCGACAACCACGCGAGATATGCTTTGCAGCCGAACGACTCCGCGCTAAAGTCAGGTGCACGCGAAAAATCAAGCGTCAACAGGAAAGTACGGTATGGTGTTCGAGTGGAACTTCAAGCGCAGGTTGCGGGCCGTCGCGGCACCTGTCGTGTTCCTCGCGATTACCGGCTATTTCGGCTGGAACGCCACCCAAGGCAATCGCGGCCTGGTCGCGCAGGGCCACCGACAGGAACTCCTGCGGCAGGTCCAAACCGATAACGCCACCGCCCGATCGGACAAGGAGGGCTGGGAACGCCGCGTCTCCGGTCTGCGCACATCCCGGCTCAACCCCGACACGCTCGACGAACGCGCCCGCGCCATGCTCAATTTGGCCGACCCGAACGAGGTCGTGGTGCAGTACGCGCCCAAGGAAAAGCTCTTCTGATCGGGCTATGCTGCACCGCAGCAATTTTTACCTGATGTAAACCGTTCCGCGCTATAAGGCACGCCTTGACGCATCCGAGGCGAGGTCCCAACCGGTGACGGCGCGTACACTTCCCCATTCGGCCCTCCCGATCCTCACCGGCGCGGGGTGGAGCCGGCTGATCCTCGCCGGGCTGTTGGCCGCATGTCTGGCCAAGGGACTCCTGTTCTCCACCGGCCTGACCGTGCCGCCGGACGCCGACATCGTCCGCGACCTTGGGTTCATCCAGGGGATCCTCGACGGCAACCTGTTCGGCGATCCCGCGCACCAGGGTGCGTGGCGCTGGTATCCGCCGCTGATCCACGCGATGGCCGCGGCCATCGCGCGGGTGACCGGCGCGGACGTCATGCCGTTATGGCTTCTGATCGGCCCCTGGCTCAATCTTTTGGCGCCGCTGACCTTCCATCTGATGGCCGAACGGCTGATGGGGCGTTGGCCCGCCTGCATCGCGACAACGGTGTTCGTGCTGTTCAACAGCGCGGTCATGAACGGCGACGAGGCCGCCGGCTATACGCCCTGGCCGCTGACGCCCGGACTGACCTGGCCGATCTTCTTCGCCTCCGTATCACTGATCCATGCCCGCGCGGGATCGACCCGCTTCGTCGACGCCCTGTTGATCGGCTCCGCCCTGGGGATTGCCTTTCTCGCCCATACCGTGCCGGCAATCCTGCTTTCGGCCATCGTCACGGTCGTGGCGCTCCGCGCATCCGCCCCGCGCGCGCGCGTCGTCGCGTGGCTGGCGGTCGTCGCGCTGGTGGAACTGGCGTGGGCCGCGCCGTTCCTCGGGCCGCTGGTGCTCGACTATCGCCTGCATATCGCCAACCCGGTCCCGGGCACCTGGGTCCATACCCTGCTCGGTCACGACGGCCTGCCGCACCTGATCGCTGTAAACCTGCCCGGCGTTCTGGCCATGGGCGTCGTGCTGATCCGCCACCCGCGTCCCGTCTGGTCGGGTGCCACGCGCGCGATCGTCGCCACCTGGACCGTTACCTGCCTTGCCTTCCTCGCGCGTCACTTCACCTGTTCGGCGTTGGAGGAAACCGGCGGCACCTGCGGTGTGTTCGTGATCGCCGCGCACCACTATCATGTCTATCTGCAAGCCGCCTGGGCGCTGGCGATCGGGCAGGCCCTATGGCTGCTGGCCGAGGCATTGCCGCGACGCGACAGGCGCGCACTGCTCGCCGCGCCGGCGGGTCTGGCGACCCTGGCGGGGTTCTGCCTGTTGGCCGCCAATCCGCGCGACCGCGAAATGCGCACCGGAACCGTAGAACATCCGGAAACCGTGCTGGATCGACAGGCCTACGCCTGGATCCTGCGCAACACCGCGCCAACCGACGTCTTCGTGACCACCCTGCCGGCAGCAACGGATCAGATGGGTCCGTCGGCGGCGACCGTCATCGCCGCCGGCCGCCATCTGGTCGCGCCGCCGGCGATCCATGCCAACCCGTATCTGATCTGGCCCCCGATGAACCGGGCACGCCTGACCTGGCTGCACGGGTTTGAGACCGGGAACGCGGCCGAACTCTGCGCTTTCAGCCGAGCGACGGGTCCCGACCGCGGCGCCTATTTCCTGCTGACCGCGGATACGGCCCGGTCCCCGATCGTCAAGCCGCACTTCCGAAGTGCCGGCCATACGGTCTGGCAGGTCGACGCCGCCGCCTGCGGTTAGGAGAACGTCGCAAAGACCTCGTCGATCGCCTTCAACTGGTTGCCCGCGGCGGAGGACGGCACAAGGATCAAATCCCGCACCCCGGCGGCTTTCCAGGCCTCGACCCCTTCGCGCACCTTGGCGGTCGGTCCGAACAAGGTGTTGTCCGCCAACCAGCGGTCGGAGAAGCAGGTCGGCACATCCGCGTTCCGCCCCTCGGCGATGGCTTTCTCGATCGCCTCCATCTCCTCCACGTAGCCGGCTTCCTTCCAGTAGTTCCGATAGTTGGGCAGGAAGCCGTAGCTGGTCAGCGTGCGGCGGTTGACCGCCTTCGCGGCCTCCACATCGTCGCTGATGCAGGTTGGGATCATGTTGCCGATGAAGAAGTTCGGGTCGTTGCGTTTGGCGTCGGGCAGCGCCGCCAGAGACGTCGCCATGTGCGACAGCGATGCGTTGGCGAAAACAACGCCTTCGGCGATCTCGCCGGCCAGCGCCACCATCTTCTTGCGCAGCGCGGCAATGATGATCGGCGGCAAGGGACCAAGCCCGTCCTGCGCACGGAAGCGTTCGACGAAGCTGCGGATATCGCCCAGCGGCTTACCCGGCGTAACGCCCATCCGCACATGCGACGGGCCATGCGCGACGCCGATCCCCAGCCGGAACCGACCGCCCGACACTTCGTGCATCACCGCCGCGCTCTGCGCGAAGTCGGTGACGGTGCGCTGATAGATCGGCGCGATGGCCGTGCCGAAGGTGATCGTGTCGGTGTTCCACGACAGCGCCTCGCACAGCGACATGTTGCCGAACGGGCTGGGGGAGAAGATGCCCGCGAAGCCCCGACGCTCCACCTCTTTCGCCAGTTCCAGCGTGCGGCGGCGGCGGCCGGGGACAGCAATCAGGCAAAGCGCGGGCAGAGCATCGGACATGGAACGGTTCCTTGTATCGGTTGCGCCCAGCCTATCCCGAGGCTTCGCGTCCTGCCAATCCGCGCCGCTCGGGGCCGCGCCGTTCGGGGCCGCGCCGCCGCAAGACCCACGCGCCGACCAAGGCTGCCATCGCCAGCAGGCCGGGAATGGCCAGACCGAAGCGCGCGAAGACGGTCGGCGGTAACGCGGGCGGCAGATCGACCACCAAAACGCCGGTTTCGCGCATGCCCAGACGACCGATCTCGTGCCCGCGCGCGTCGAAGGCGGCGGATATCCCGGTATTGGCCGCGCGCATCAGCGGCAAGCCTTCCTCCACCGCGCGAAACCGCGCCGCCGACAGATGCTGTCGCGGGCCGGAGGAGTTGCCGAACCAGGCATCGTTCGTAACGTTGACCAGCCACGCCGGGCGATCGCCGGCATCGACGATCTGGCCGGGGAAGATCGCCTCGTAACACACCAACGGCCCAAACGCCGGCAGCCCCGGAACGCGCAGACTGGCGGGTCCCGCGCCGGGGGCAAACCCGCCGCCCGGCACAAGCTGGATACCGACGGAGGCCCACCACGGCTGGTATTCCCCGAACGGGACCAGATGCCACTTATCGTAAAGCGCCTCGATCCGCCCGCCCGGTCCGATCGCCATCAGGCTGTTTCGGGGACGCTGCTCTGCGTCGAAGCGCACCGAACCCGCCAGCACCATTCCCGACCCGGCTGCCTCCGCGATCGCCTCCCGCGCGTTTCGGTCCGTTTCCAACAGCCAGGGGCTTGCCGTTTCCGGCCAAACGACAACCGTCGCCGCCTGCCCCGCGCGGGCAACGCCTTCGGCCGTCAAATCGAGGTAACGTTGGAATATCCGGACCGCCAGGCCGCGATCCCATTTCTGCCCCTGGTCGACATTGCCTTGCACGATCGCGATCTTCACCGCCTGACCGCCATCGACCCCCGCCCCAAGGCGGGCCGAACCAAAAGCGACCCAGCACAGCAACACCGCGCCGCCGACCAGACGCCAGCGTGTCGCCAGCAACGGCGTTCCCGCCAGCAGCACGGTGACAAGCGTCATCCCATGCACGCCGATCCACGCAGCGGGCTGAATCATGATGTCGCCGACCGCGCCGGGAATGCCCCACACGCTGCCCAACGGGTTCCACGGGAAGCCGGTGGCGACGAACTGCCGCGCCAGATCCGCAAGGAGCCAGGCACCGGCGAACGCCAAAAGCCGAGCGGGACCTTGGCCGGCGCGCCAGGCGACCCAGGCGGCAAACGCGGTAAACAGCCCGAGGACCGCCGCCAGCGCGGGCACCGCAAGCGGTACAAGCCACCAGAACCGCGCGGCCTCGATCAAGATCGCCTCGGTGATCCAGTACAGCCCGACGGCGTGCAGACCGAAGCCAAAGCACCAGCCGCGACGGATCGCCGATCGCCCGCTTGGACAGGCACCCAGCAACGTCAGAAACGCCGGAATGGTCACCAGCAGCAGCGGGATCGCATGTAAGGGCGGCAGCGCGAGCGCCGACGCCGCGCCCAAACCCAGGCAAACGGCGTCGGCCTTCAGACCGCGCGGCGACGACAGGATCGACAGTATTCCCATGCGGTGGCGTTTAGACCGATGGCGTCAGAAGCGTAACACCCCATCCAGAATCAACCCGGCCAGCGCCGCAACGCCCAGCGTGCGCAGGACACCGATTTTGAACCGGAACAGGCACAGCGCCGCCAGGATCGCCAGCATCAGCGCCGACAGATCAAGGCTCGACAGCACCGGTACCTCGAACACGATACCGCCGACCGAAACGGGCTGCTGGGTATGGAACAGCACGCGCAAACCGAACCAAACCGCGAGGTTGGCGACAACGCCCACGACCGCCGCCGTGATCGCCGCCAACGCCCCGGCGAGCGAACGGTTCGACTGCAAACGCTCGATGACCGGCGCGCCGAGGAAGACAAAGGCGAAGCAAGGCGCGAAGGTCACCCACAGCGTCAGGACGGACGCAACGACCCCGCCGGCGACGCCGGTCAACGCGCCCGGTGCCCGAAACCCGGCCAGAAAGCCGACGAACTGCAAGACCAGGATCAGCGGGCCGGGCGTGGTTTCCGCCAGGCCAAGCCCCGCCAGCATTTCCGGCGCGGACAGCCAGCGATAGGACGCGACGGCGTCCTGCGCGACATAGGCCAGGACCGCATAGGCCCCACCGACCGTCACCACCGCCATCTTGGAGAAGAACTGCGCGACATCGGCATAGGTTCCGCCGACCCAGACCGACAGTCCCACGACCGGCACCAGCCACACCACCAACGCGATCGCACCCGCTCGGCGGGCACCGGCCGCGAGGCGGGCCGGTCTGCCGGGATCAGTCGCCAGCAGCGCGTCAATCAAGGCGGGCGCGTCGGACTTCGCCGAACCGTGTCCGCCATGGCTGAAACTGTCGGGCAGGAAGTAGCCGATCAACCCCGCGGCCAGCACCGTCAGCGGGAACGGCAGCCCCAGGAAGAACAAGGCAACGAACGCCGCTGCCGCCAGGGACCATGCCATTGACCCTTTCAACGCCCGCTTGCCGATCCGCAACAGTGCCTCGACCACCAGCACCAGCACCGCCGCCTTCAGGCCGAAAAAGACGGCGGCGATCAGCGGCACATCGCCATACAGCGCATAGATCAGCGACAGGACCAGCATGACCGCCGCGCCCGGCAGGACAAACAGGATGCCCGCCGCCAGCCCGCCGCGCACGCCGTGCATCAGCCACCCCAGATAGGTGGCGAGTTGCTGAGCCTCCGGCCCAGGCAACAGCGTGCAGAAGTTCAGCGCATGCAGAAACCGTCGGTCGCCGATCCATCGACGCTCATCGACCACCTCGCGATGCAGCATCGCGATCTGGCCCGCCGGCCCGCCGAACGACAGCAAGCCGATCTTCAGCCAAACGCGCAGCGCCTGCCCAAACGTGGGCATCTGCGCGTCCTTGGGATCAATGTTCATGTCGATACAGCCCAGGTTCGGGGTGGCAGACCGCTATCCAACAGGAAACGATCGTACAAAGCGACCAACGCGTCGCGCGTGGCGGGTTCGCGCGTGTAATCGGGCGCAATCCAGGCAACGCGGTTGATCGACGGTTCGAACAAGCCTCGGGACGGGACCGGTTGGACGAGGCGGTCGCGATACTTCGCGGCCAATGCCGCGTGCAATCCTTCCAACCCGTGCATGGCGTCGGAAAGCTCCAGCTGTTGGGTGTGTCGCGCCATGGCCGATAACAGCGCCTCTGGAACAAGCGCGTTGCCGCCTTGCGTGATCCACTCCCGCACCGCCGCCCCCGCGACGCCGCCGCCGGCACCGTGCAGCGCGTTCAATGCGCGCACCGCTTCGACTTCAAGCGGCGTCATCGATCGGTTCGGCTGCGTGCCCAGAATGTCTGCCACGCCTCCAAGCGCCGCCCCCACTTCCGGCAAAAACGTATGGACGAAATGCGCGGCGATATCTGAGTTCGAACCGATGACGGCATCGTAGGAAACCAGATGAATGGCATCCCGACCGAATGCCTGCCGCCATCGCGCCAGCACGCGGTCAAAGTCCACAAAACTCAACTGCGACGCCGACGCCAAGGCCGCCGAAACGAATTGCGGCAGAGTTTCGGTCGCACCGTGCTTGACGCGCTCTTGCCATACCGACGGCAACAAGCCCGACCAGCGACGGCAGTAGTAAACGATGCTGACCGACTCCTCGCCGAACATCGCGCGCAGGGTCGCGACCGAGGATTCGGAAAGATAGCCCAAATCCTCGGCGGAAATGACGATCCGCTCCGCTCCATCCGCCAATAGTTCGGCGATATCGCGGCGCGCGGCATCGATCCGTTCGGCGTTCAGCGCGTCGTACAGTCCACGATGCCCGGGCTGATCGACGCTGTCCGACCATTTCTCCGGGAATACGACTCCCCGCGAACGCAGCGCCGGCCGCAAGCGGGCCAGAACCTGTTGCAGATATGTGGTCCCGGTCTTGTGGGCACCGATATGGATGAGAACCCGCGACACGCTACGCCGCCTCCCTAGGAGGCGACGCCGGGCGTCGGCCAGTTATGCGCTTCGGTCACCGCATCCCGGCTCCATCGATAGAACGCATCGTACAAACCCAAGGCGGCCTCCAACTGCGCAAGATCGTCACGATACATGCGTGACAATCCCAGGGAAGCCGCCAGCAGTCCGGCTGACTGCGGCGCAAGGTCAAGCCGAGCGGTGTCGGCGCAGCGAATAATGGTGGCGAGACGATCGAGGGGGTCGGAACGCAGGCCGAACGCATCGAGCATGACGTCAAAGGTGCAGCTATCGTCGCGATGACTCCAGAAAACACCTTCTATGTCGAACGGCGTGGCATTGAAGCGATCCGCGACCGACAGCACCTCCGACGGCGCGACGAACAGGAAGCGCGCGGCGGGATCGATGAAACGTTTGATCAACCAGGGACAAGCGATTCGATCGATCTTGGGGCGCAGACGCGTGACCCATACGGTGCCGCCGCTCGCATCGCGCGGGGGCATGTGATCGGGCTTCACCAACAGTCCACCGGCGGCGGACCACGCGGCAAACCCGCCATCGAGTGTTTCGGCCGCGACACCGGCGCTGCGCAGCCAGGCCGCGACGCCCTGACTCAGCTTCAGGCCATTCTGACACACGACCACGACGGGGCGACCGACGTATTGCGCCGCCCAGACGTCAACCGCGCGATAGTCGCGGCGGACCGAAGCCGGCAACATGCGGGGATCGAGGGCGTGATCCTCATCGATGCGGACATCGATAATGGCGGGTTGATCGGGGAGGCCGTTCAACCGCGTGAGTTGTTGAACGGATATGGCGTCCGGGTTTGGCATATCGTTGCGTCCTATCCCAAAGGGTATTTCGGACGCGATGCTTTGGCCGAAGCCTCACGGGGCGATCGCGAATGGCCCCTTACCGATATACTTCGAGCAGTGCGCAATCAGTGTCAAGTTCCGCGTGAATTTCCGTCGCGACGACGGTAGACCTGTGACGACGCATCGGCTAAGTTTGCAGTGTTTGCAAGGCACGGATCGAATACATGGGTGTAGACTCCCTACCAACGGAAAGCCTTGAACCGCGGAAAATCTTCATCACTGAATTCACCTCGCCGGAGCAGTACGCCGTCGCGAACGGGCTGTTGACCCCCGGCCTGAACGGCCCGGTCCAATCCGGCTTTTTCGCGCGTGTGGTTCGGCTTGATCTTCCGTTGCTCCGCATCAAGACCGGCGAGGCATCCAATCCGGTTTCCATGGTCGGCGGCATTCCGGAAACGCACGCCTTCACGTTTTCGACCCGTTCGTCCGCCCCGCGTGTTCTGTCCGGGCGGGAAATCACCGAGGACATACTCTTTCACCCCCGCCCCAACGATCTGTTGCATGGATCGTCGCCATCGGGCCGACCGTGGCCCTGGGCGACGGTCACCATCGACTATGAAACAATGGCGCGCGATGGCGCGGGTCTGGCCGGCAAACTGATATCGCCGCCGCGCAACGACATCGCCATGGTCCGCGCCGATCCCGCCGCTCGACTTCGGCTGATCGACCTGATCCGCGACGCAACGCGGGTTGCCGAAAACCGGCCGGAGATCATTCACGCACCGAATGCCGCCCGCGCGATTTCAGGCTCGATTATGGAGGCGTTGGTCAATTGCCTGATGCAGGGAGCGTTCGAATACGATCGCGCCGCGGTGCGTCGGCACCGGCACATCATGCGACGCCTTGAAGACTTGCTGAGCGCTCGGCCGCAGCAAGTGCTGACCTTACCCGAGATTTGCGCCTCGGTTGGCGTCGCACAACGTTCGCTCCAACTGATTTGCCGCGAATTTACCGGCCTCGGCGTGACGCAGTATGCGCGTGCGATGCGGATGAGGGATGTGCGTCGTGTGCTTGCGACCGCCATCCCCGGGGAAACGACGGTCGCGGCGGTTGCGATGCAGTACGGCTTCTGGGAACTGGGACGCTTCGCGCTCGCCTACAAAACGCTGTTCGGCGAAGCTCCTTCGGCGACGTTGCGTCGCCTGCCCTGATCCCGCGAACGCAGGTGCGCGGGATCAGGAGGGTCCGGATCAGACGACCTTGCGGCCGCGACGGGCGCGAACCAGCCCCAAACCGGCCAAACCCGTGGACAGCAGGGTCAACGAAATTGGCTCCGGCACCGCGGAAGCACTGTAGAGACTGCCTTCACCCGTAAACGTATAGGTCAGCGTCTGGGTCGTGGTCACGGTCCCAACAATCGCCGCGACAAAGAAGTTGCGACTCCATGCGACGCCAGGGTTGCTGGCCGACGGGGCCTCTGTAAAGACGAGTGGATCGGTTCCAGTGAAGAGCGTGGTCAGGCCGTCGATCGGACTCTGGATCAGATCGCGTGTCGCGGACGCGCTGAGCGACCACGATCCCACTCCGGCGTTACCAGCGTTTGCAGCCCCGGCGAAACTGGTTCCGTTCAATCGAACGATACCATCCAACCCCAGATTTGCACCGCCGGTGCCGGTCGCCACCGCGCTGAAGGAATTCGTAACGGCGAAAACCGCGGACGTCAGTCCGGTGCCCACGAAAGGCTGAAATGTCGTGGTAAAAAAGGAATTCGGCAGCCATGTGACCGCTACGCCGTTGGACAATCCGGACAGGCTTACCGAGTAGGTATCGGTTCGTGTCTGCACGATCGTCGTCGCCGCCGCGTCGCGGGCAAATCCCATGACCAGCGACAGCGCCACCGCGCCCGCCGCGACTGCCTGCATCAACCGAACGATTGGCCGCATGATACTCTCCTGCTTCGTTGGCACCGGGCGTCCGCACATGTCGGATCAGCACAGCGATCATGTCTGCGGGGTGCCATGGCTGGTGAAGAAGCGTCTATGCGATCCGCGCAAAAATCACCGGATTCGAAAAATTTCGACATAACGCCGTGTCAAACGCTATCGTTGACGGCGCATCGACGCTGGACCGCCGGCCGCAGCCATGGCAAAGCCCGGCATCGTCAAAAACCGGGAGGGTATCGTGGCCGAGTCATCGCTTAAGATCACCGTCGAGAATTATGTCGCAACGGTTGTCATGGATCGCCCGCCGGTGAACGCCCAGAACACGCCGTTCCGGGAGGAAATGATCCGCGCCTTCGACTCCTTCACCGACCGGCCCGACGTACGCGCCGTGATCCTGACGGGCATCGGCAAGATGTTCTCCGCCGGCGCGGATATGAAAACCCGGCCCACCAGCGGCGAACCGGGAGAATACTGGGGTTTCAACCGCTATGGCCGAGAGCTGTTCAACTCCATCCACGAATGCTCCAAGCCCGTCATCGCGGCCGTCAACGGTCCCGCCCTTGGTGCCGGGTTCGGCTTGGTCGCGGCGTGCGACATCATCCTGGCATCGGAGAATGCCGTGTTCGGCATGCCGGAGATCGATATCGGGCTGATGGGCGGCGCCGCCATGCTGCAACAGTTCTTTGGCCGGTCGCGCGCGCGCCGGATGTTCTACACCGGCTGGCGCGTGCCGGCGGCGGAGCTTTACCGCACCGGCGTCATTGAATGCTGCGTGCCGCTGGAGCAGTTGATGCCCGAAGCCATGAAGATGGCCACCGAGATCGCGTCGAAAAGCCCGCTCGCAATGGGCTACGCCAAGCTGTCGATGAACACGACAATGCACATGCCGCCCCGCGACGGCTATCGGTTCGAACAGGGGATGACGGTCGCGCTGTCAAAGTCCGAGGACGCGAAAGAGGCGCGCGACGCCTTCTTTGAAAAGCGCCCGCCCGTCTGGAAGGGGCGCTGACCCAATGCGCCGCCTTCTGCTGGCGCTGACCGCGCTGCTGCCGCTGCCGACCTTCGCCGCGGACATCAAGATGGCGGTGCGCACGGATGCCAGTTCGATCGACCCGCACTACCACGTGTATTCGCCGAACACCGGGGTATACCGGCACATCTTCGATACGCTGGTGATCTTCGACGCTCGCGGCGGTCTGAAGCCCGGGCTGGCACTCTCCTGGAAGCCGGTCGGTGAGGACGCGTGGGAGTTCAAGCTTCGCCCCGGCGTCGTGTTCCACGACGGAGGCAAGTTCACGGCGGAGGACGTCGCGTTCTCCATCGCCCGCGCACCCAATGTGCCGAACAGCCCTTCGTCATACTCCCAGTACACCAAATCGATCGCCGGCACGGAGGTCGTTGACGATCACACGATCCTGATCCGCACCAAGGGACCGGCACCGATTCTGCCCGTCGATCTGGGATCGATCGCCATTGTTTCCAAAAAGGCGGTCGCCGGGAAAGCGACGTCCGATTTCAACAGCGGCGTCGCCGCCATCGGCACAGGCCCATACCGCTTTGTCGAATGGGTGGCCGCGAACCAACTCACCCTGGCGCGCAACCCCGATTACTGGGGCGGGGCGGAACCGTGGGAACGCGTCGTCCGTCGCCCGATCGCCAATGACGGCGCGCGGGTTGCATCGATGTTGTCCGGCGACGTCGACATGATCGAAGGTGTTCCGGGTGTCGATCGCGCTCGCCTGGCGGCGACGTCGCACCTGACGCTGCACGAGTGCAATTCAAGCCGCATCGTCTACCTGCACATGGACTCCGCCCGCGACGTATCCCCCGGCATCAGCGACGCGAACGGCAACAAAATCGAACGTAACCCGCTCCGCGATGTCCGGGTACGACGCGCGATCAGCGCGGCCATCAACCGACAGGCCTTGACCGAACGACTGCTCAGCGGTCAGGCGCGCCCGACCGGACAATACACACCGCCGGACATGCCTGGCTCCAGCCCGAAGCTGCCCGTTCTTCCCTACGATCCCGTCGGTGCCCAGGCATTGATGAAGGAAGCCGGCTGGGGCGACGGTTTCAGCGTTGTGCTGGCGGGATCGAACGACCGCTATCCGTCCGATGCGCAGGTAACCCAGGCAGTCGGCCAGATGTTGGCGCGTATCGGCGTCAAGACAGAGGTCCAGACAATGCCGGCCGCGATCCTGTTCACGCGCGGCAGCAAGCTCGACTTCAGCATGATCCTGTCGGGATGGGTCGGGACCGGCGATGCCTCGTCGCCGTTGACAGCCCTGATGGCGACGTTCGACCCAAAAACCGGCATGGGCCCATCGAACCGCGGCCGTTGGTCGAACGGGGCATTCGATGACACCCTGGCCGCGGCCCTGCGCACCATGGATACGACGAAGCGTAATGAGCTGTATGGCCGCGCGGCCGAGATTGCGGTGGACGATATGGGTGTCGTCCCCGTCTACTTCACGATCAACACATGGGCGACCAAAAAGGGGTTGGTCTACGACGCCCGCGCGGACGAAACCTCCCTCGCCATGGGGCTGCGTCCGGCAAAGTGATCGGCGCGGAAACATCGACCGAAATCCTACCCACCCTTACCGACGCGCGCGTCCAATACGAACAGGGATGCCTGGACGCCGCGCTGGCTGCCTGCCGATCCCACCTGACCCGCGCACCGCGCGATATCGACGCGCTGCACCTGCTCGGCCTGATCCGCCTGCGACAGGGCCGGTCGGCGGAAGCAGTCGCGCTGCTGGCGGAAGTCGCCGAACATACCGACAATGCGGCTTTGCTGAACGATCTGGCCGGGGCCTGCAAAGCCGCCGGACTGACCGCGGAAGCGCTCGATCATTTGATGGCGCTAACCCGCTCGGCCCCGGATTACATGCCGGGGTTCTACAATCTGGGGACGCTGCTACTGGACCTGGATCGCGACCGAGAGGCCTTGGCCGCCCTGCGCGAAGCAGTCCGTCTCGCTCCGGATTTCCCGGACGCCGCCCACGCAATGGCGCGCGCGCTGCTGCGGGCCGGCAATGCAGCCTATGTCGATTTTGACGCGTCCAATGCGGAAGCCCTGTATCGGGAGGCATTGTCATACGATCCGCTTCTCGTCGCCGCGTTGGGCAATCTCGGCAACGCGCTGACCCTGCAACTTCGGATGGACGAAGCGCTGGCCAGCTATGCCCACGCGCTGCAACTGGAACCGGACCATCCGGAAATCGGGTTCGCCTATGCGCTCGCGCTCCTGCTGAACGGCGATCTGACCCCGGGTTGGCGGCACTACGAGGCTCGGCTGCGCGTCGGGCCGATGCGCTGGAACTATGATCGAAGACACGACCTGCCGCACTGGGAACCGGGAATACCCCTTACCGGCAAGCGGGTGTTGCTGATGTCAGAGCAAGGCATGGGCGATATCGTCCATTACGCCCGCTATTTCGAGCTTTTGTCGGCCTCGGGCGTTTCAGTCGTCCCGGAACTTCCCAACAGCCTGCGTCCGCTGTTCGCAATGCCCACGATCGGCCTGGACGATCCAACGCCCGCCGACTGCGACCTCGCGATGCCGTTGCTCAGCGCGCCGCTGGTGTTGGGAACGACGCTGGAGACCATTCCGGCGAGAATTCCGTATATTCACATACCGGAAGACCGCCTGACGCGATGGCGCTCCTGGGTCGGGGAACGAGCGAGCGGCCAGAGGATCGGGGTCGTGTGTTGCGGCGATGCGCGCCATCCGCATGACCGGCTACGCTCCATTCCCTTGGTTCGGCTGGCACCGTTGCTGTCGATGCCGGATCGCGAGTTCGTTCTGGTGCAAAATGACCTGCGAGACGGGGACAAGGACGTCCGGCAGTCGATGCCCCACCTGCGTTACCCGGGGACGGCGTTGGAAGATTTCGCCGATACCGCCGCATTGATGGCGCAGTGCGACCTGATTATCACGGTCGATACCTCCTCCGCGCACATCGCCGGGGCGCTTGGGCTTCCGGTCTGGCTGATGCTGCCATACAGTCCCGATTACCGCTGGCTGTTGGGACGCTCCGACAGCCCGTGGTATCCGACGATGCGACTGTATCGCCAACCCAGCCTCGGCGACTGGGACGCGGTGATCGAAACGGTGATGCGGGACCTATCCCGCGTATAGGGGAACGTACGATGCGACAGATGGTGATGGTGGGCTTCCTTCAGGCCCAGAACTGCACAACCCTCGCCAGCGCATGGCGGCATCCGGACGCGCGCCGCGATTTCACCTCCGCCGCCTATTACCAATACATCGGCCAGGTGCTGGAAGCCGGTAAGTTCCAGATGGCGTTTTTCGACGATCGGCTGGCGATGCCCGATATCTACGGCGGCAACCCGGCCGAGGTCGTGGCGAACGGCGTGCGCGTGGTGAAGATCGATCCGGTCGCCACGATGATGGCCATGGGCCTCGGCACCAAATACCTGGGCGTGGGCTCGACCGCCTCCACCACCTATTACGAACCGTTCGATGTGGCGCGCCGGTTCCAGACCGTGGATCACATGATCGGCGGGCGAGCGGCCTGGAATGTCGTGACGTCGGTGAATGACGGCGAGGCCCATAACATGGGGCGTGACGTCCATATGGAGCATGACGCTCGCTACGATCGCGCCGACGAGTTCATGGAGATCGTCCTGAACTGCTGGGAAAGCTGGGACGACGATGCACTGGTCGTGGACAAGAAATCCGGCCTGTTCGCCGATCCGAATAAGGTCCGCCGTCAGGAATTCCAGGGCAAATACCTGAAGACATCGGGCACGTTCACCGTCCCGCGTTCTCCGCAGGGCCACCCGGTGGTGATCCAGGCCGGATCGAGCCCGCGGGGCAAGGTGTTTTCGGCGAAATGGGCCGAGACCGTCTTCGTCGGCTACCCCGACGTGGAAGACGGCAAGAAGCAATACAAGGAGTTCAAGGACGCGATCGCCGGTCACGGGCGCGATCCGGACTCCGTGACGGTCAACACCATTGCCTATCCGGTGGTCGCCGAGACGCGTTCGGAAGCCGAAGACAAGATGGCGCTGATCGATACGCTCTACAAAGAGGTCGACGGATTGTCGCTGCTGTCGGAAGCGTTGAATTTCGACTTCAAGACCAAAGGCATGGATGAGGCGTTCAGCGCCGAGGAGCTTGACGGCATGTCCGGCATGCAGGCCATGCGGAACCGCGTCATGCAGCAGACCGGACGCAACCCGACCGTGCGCGACTTCCTTGAAGTGACCCGCCGTGGTCGCCCTCGGGAGGCCATCGTGGGCAGCGCCAAGGACGTGGCGGATCGTTTGGAGCAATGGTTTGTCGAGCGCGCCTGCGATGGCTTCGTGGTTGCCGGCACGCACACGCCGGGCACGTTCGAGGATTTCGTGAAGTTCGTGGTGCCGGAACTGCAACGTCGGGGTCTGTACCAAAAGGACTATAAGGGCGCGACGCTGCGGGAGAATCTCGGACTGGGCATGCCGCAGAACGGTTGGTGGCGGTAGCCTGCCGACGGCTCTCTTGTCTGGTTGCCCGTCGATACGGATGAGATGACGGCCTCGCCCGATCGGGTCGCCACCTGGGCCAGCGTTGCGTTTGTCCCGCTTTGGAGTTCCGGGGTGCTGTTCGGCGTCCTGGCGCTGCGGCATGGCCCGCCATTCGCCGTAACCGGCCTGCGCTTTGCCGTCGCAACCGCGATCCTTGCGACATTGGCGCTGTTGCGTGGCATGCGTTGGCCCAGAGGCGCGGCGTTAGGCCACGCGGCGATGGTCGGCCTGCTGATGCAGGGTGCGCATTACGCGGGGATCTATGCCGGCCTCGCCGCAGGGATGCCGGCCGGCGTTACCGGACTGATCGTCGGGTTGATTCCCATCGTAACCGCGATCGGCGCGGTGCCTATTCTGGGCGAGCCGTTTACCCAGCGTCGCGCCTGGGCAGCCGCATCGGGCGTCGCGGCAGCGGTCTTTGTCTCCAGGAACGGTCTGGCGACCGGTTCAACAGTCCCCATCGCGCCGGCGGCAATGGGCCTGGGGGCTTTGGCGCTGTTCAGCGGCGCGGGCGCGACACTCTGGCAAAAGCGTTTTGGCATGGGCGGCGCCGATCTCCCTTCCGCGGCCGTGCAACTCGCGGTCGGGACGCTGATCATGACGGTGTGCTGGGGCCTGTTGGAGCGCGACAGTCCGGGGATCGCCTGGAGTCCGGCGTTTCTGGTTCCGTTCCTGTGGCTTGTTGTCGCGAACTCCGTAGGCGCGACTTTGCTGCTGCTTTGGCTTTTGGCCCGTGGGGCTGCCGGGCGGGTAACCGGCCTTTTCTTCCTTGTGCCCCCGGTCACCGCGCTGGCCGCCGCGCCGATGCTCGACGAATGGCCGCAGCCGACAACCCTGATCGCAATTACCCTCGGCGCGCTTTCAGTTCGATTGCTGATGACCGAGCGCCGGTAGAGCTTGACGCCTGATCGGCATCACTTTCATGTGTCCCGCATGATGGCGGGTTCGATTCAGACATTCTCATTCAAGCAATTGCTGCGCCGAGCTTTCGGCGGCGCATGGACACCGCAATGGCGCGATCCGGAACCGCAAGCCGGCTACGACGTGGTGATTGTCGGTGCCGGTGGGCATGGCCTGGCGACGGCCTATTACCTCGCCGCCGAGTTCGGCATTCGTAATGTCGCCGTGCTGGACAAAGGTTGGTTGGGCGGCGGCAACACGGGACGCAACACGACCATCATCCGGTCGAACTACCTGTGGGACGAAAGCGCCGCGATCTACGAACACGCGCTGAAGCTTTGGGAAACACTCTCGCAGACGCTGAACTACAACGTGATGTACAGCCCGCGCGGCGTCATGATGCTCGCTCATTCCGTGCACGACACACAGGTTTTCAAGCGGCACGTTCATGCCAACCGCTTGCAGGGCATCGACAATGAGTGGCTCACCCCGACACAGGCCCAGGCGTTCTGTCCACCCCTGTATATTGGATCGGACGCGCGCTACCCGGTGATGGGTGCCGCCCTGCAACGACGCGGCGGCATTGCTCGGCACGACGCGGTGGCCTGGGGCTATGCGCGCGCGGCAAGCGCCCTCGGTGTCGACATCATCCAGAACTGCGAAGTGATCGGCATCGATCGTGACGCGGATGGTGCCGTCACCGGCGTCCAAACCACGCGCGGGCCAATCGCGGCATCCCGCGTCGGCGTCGTCGCCGCCGGCCATACCAGCGTGCTGATGAACATGGCGGGCCTGCGGATGCCGCTGGAGTCCTTCCCTTTGCAGGCGCTTGTCAGCGAGCCCATTAAACCGGCGATGCCCTGCGTGGTTATGTCCAATACCGTCCACGCCTATATCTCGCAGTCGGACAAAGGTGAATTGGTGATCGGCGCGGGCACCGATGTCTACCCGTCCTATAGTCAGGCGGGCGGGCTGCATATCGCGGAACACACACTCGATGCGATTTGCGAGTTGTTTCCGACCTTTCGTCGACTCAGGATGTTGCGCAACTGGGGCGGCATCGTCGACACGACGCCGGATCGCTCGCCGATCATCGGGCTTACTCCCGTGCCGGGGTTGTTCGTCAACTGCGGTTGGGGAACGGGCGGCTTCAAGGCCACGCCAGGCTCGGGTCATGTTTTCGCCGCGACCATCGCGACCGGCATACCACATCCCATCGCCGAACCATTCAGTCTGGATCGCTTCCGCACAGGACGGTTGATCGACGAAGCCGCCGCCGCCGCGGTGTCGCACTGATGCTGTTGATCCCCTGCCCCTGGTGCGGCCCGCGCCCGGAAAACGAATTCCACCATGCCGGGCAAGCCCATATCGCGCGGCCCGAGGACCCTGCCGCCGTCGACGATGCAACCTGGGCCGAATACCTTTACTTGCGCACCAACCCAAAGGGCGCACATGCCGAACGGTGGCGGCATAGTCACGGGTGCGGCCGGTTTTTCAATAGCGTGCGAGATACCGTTACGGATCGCATTGCCTCGACGACACGGCCGAACGCATGAGCCAGACCCTCCGCATTCCCTCCGGTGGCAGGATCGACCGCGCGCAGACCTTGGCGTTCAGCTTTGACGGTAAACCCATGCAAGGGTGCGTGGGCGATACGCTGGCCTCCGCCCTGCTCGCGAACGGCGTGCATCTCGTCGGCCGTTCCTTCAAGTACCACCGCCCACGCGGGATCCTCTCCGCCGGGTCGGAAGAACCGAATGCGCTGGTCACGGTGGATCGCGGCGGCGGGCGTGTTACCCCCAATCTACGGGCCACGCAGGTCGAACTGTATGACGGGCTGCGCGCGACCAGTCAGAACCGCTGGCCCTCCCTGGGTTTTGATGCCGGCGAGGTCGCGGGGCTGGCGTCGCCCCTGCTTTCGGCGGGCTTCTACTACAAGACCTTCATGTCGCCGCCCACGTACTGGAAGCGGTTTTATGAACCGCTGATCAGGCGCGCCGCGGGATTGGGCCGAGCACCGCGGCTGCCGGACCCGGATCGGTATCAACACCGATATGCGCATTGCGACGTGTTGGTTATCGGCGCCGGTCCGGCCGGATTGGCGGCGGCCCTATCGGCGTCGGTCAACGGCGCCCGCGTCATCCTGTGCGACGAGCAGGCGGAGCTTGGCGGGTCGTTGCTGTCGGAAATTGATGCCACGATCGACGGTTGGCCCGCGCAGGCCTGGTTGGCGGAAACGCTGACAATGCTGGCGGGTCGCGCCACGTTGCTGCCGCGCACCACGGCGTTCGGCTGGTATCCCGACAACATGATCGGTCTTTGCGAGCGCGTGACCGATCACACCGCCTCACCGGACTCGAACATGCCGCGGGAGCGTCTGTGGCATATCCGAGCGGCCCAGGTCGTGATCGCCACCGGAGCCATTCAGCGGCCGATGGTTTTCCCCGGCAACGATCGACCGGGCATCATGCTGGCCGAGGCTGCGCGCACCTACCTCAACCGTTATGGTGTCAAAGTCGGCTCCAGGGTACTGATCGCGACGGTCGACGACAGCGCCTATCGCGTTGCGCTCGACCTGGCCCGCGCCGGCGTGACGATCGTCGGGATCGCCGATCGTCGGACTTCGCCCACCGGAGAAGCCGTCGCCGCCGTGGCCGCCGCCGGCATCCCGATCCATACCGAGAGCGAAATCCTCGGAACCAGGGGCCGTATGCGGGTGCGGGCGGCGAAGCTGTCCGGTCCTCCGGGCACCGTGCGGTGCGATACGATCCTGATGTCCGGCGGTTGGACACCCAGCGTTCACCTGTTCTCCCAATCACGCGGGAAGCTGCGCTTCGACGGGACGAGTGGATCGTTTCTGCCGGGGCAGTCGGCTGCTCGGGAACGTTCCATCGGCGCATGCGCCGGGATTTTCGGTCTGGCCGCCGTGCTGGAATCGGGCGGGGGGCGCACCTTCTCGGTGACGGGCGAGCCCGCGATGAATGTCGTCGCCCGTCCGTCGGCGGCTGACGCTGGCTCGCGGACGTTTGTGGACTTCCAAAACGACGTAACGACAAAGGATCTGCTGGTCGCGACGCAGGAGGGATTCCGCGCGATCGAACACGTCAAGCGCTACACGACCAGTGGCATGGCGACCGATCAGGGCAAGACGTCGAACATGAACGCGCTGGCGACCGTGGCGGAGATGGTCGACAGGTCGATGCCGGAAGTCGGACTGACCACGTTCCGTCCGCCCTACACGCCGGTCACCTTCGGCACGTTGGCCGGATCGTCGCGCGGCATCTTGTTTGATCCCGTCCGCACGACGCCGATCCACGCCTGGGCCGCCGCCAAGGGCGCGGTGTTCGAGGATGTCGGGACATGGAAGCGTGCGCGCTACTTCCCCGTCGGTACCGAGAACATGGACACAGCGGTCGCCCGGGAATGCCGAGCGGTGCGGGAAGATGCGGGCATCTTCGATGCGAGCACGTTGGGGAAGATCGAAGTCGTCGGGCCGGACGCAACGGAGTTTCTGAACCGCCTGTATACCGGCGACTTTTCGAATCTGCCCGTTGGCCGCTGCCGCTATGCCGTGCTGACAGGAGAGGACGGGTTCGTGCGCGACGACGGTGTGATCGCCCGTCTCGCCCCGGATCGCTATCATGTGACGACCACAACGGGTGGCGCGGCATTTGTGCTGAACCTGATGGAGGACTACCTCCAAACCGAATTCCCGGAACTGCGGGTTTGGCTCACCTCCGTCACCGAGCAGTGGGCGGTCATTGCCATTCAAGGGCCGCGTTCGGCTGAAATCGTTGCGCCGCTGGTCGCCGGGATCGATCTGCCCGCGCTGCCCCACATGGGCGTTGCGCAGTGCACTGTCGCGGGCGTGGCGGCACGACTGTTCCGCGTCAGCTTTACCGGCGAACTGGGCTTCGAGATCAACGTTCCCGCCGGCTTCGGGCAATGGGTCTGGGACACAGCGATGGCCGCGTCGCCAACCCCCTATGGCACCGAAGCCATGCATGTCCTCCGCGCGGAGAAAGGTTACCTCATCGTCGGTCAGGAAACCGACGGCACCGTGACGCCCATCGATCTGGGGCTGGGGTGGACGATCGGGCGCAAGAAGCGGGACTTTGTCGGCAAGCGCTCACTGGCTCGTCCGGACATGGTGCCCGCCGACCGCAAGCAATTGGTGGGTCTTCTTACGGACGACCCATCGACGGTGCTGGAGGAAGGCGCGCAGCTCGTCGATCCGCGACACTCCCTCGGCCCGGCGATCGGCCATGTCACTTCCTCCTACCGCAGCGAGGCCGTCGGACGATCGATCGCGCTCGCCTTGCTCGAAGGCGGGCGCAGTCGTTGGAACGAGCCGCTGCTGATCGCCATGGCCGATCGCGTTATCGGCGTGACCGTGACCGACCCGGTGTTCCACGATAAGGCGGGTACGCGATTGATGGCTCCGTTGCCCCCCGGCGGCGGCGGCGAAGCGGTTCCGCCGCAGTCGATCACCAACCCTCTGTCCGCACTGGCGGCGATTTCCCCGGCTTCGGCGCTGGTACGATTGACCGCGCTGGCCCATACTCTGCGCTTGAGCGTACGCGCCAGTAACGCCGCGGCGACCACGATCGGTCGCGCCCTGGGTGTTTTGCTGGGAACGGTTCCCAATCGCGCGGTCATCTCACGCGATCGTGTCGCGCTTTGGTTGGGACCTGAGGAATGGCTGGTGCTCGCGCCGGATAGCGAGACCACCCTGGCTCAGCGCGCCGGGAGCGCCGGCGGCGACCACCCGGTCAGTATCGTCGATGTCTCCCACCGGGCGGTATCGATTGAAATCGCCGGGACGCACGCGGCGCTATGCCTGAACGCCTTCTGCGCGCTCGATCTGCATCCCTCCGCCTTCCCGATCGGCATGTGCACCCGCACCCTTCTGGGGAAAGCCGAGATCGTGCTGTGGCGATTGGGTATGGAAACGTTCCACATCGAAGTCGCCCGGTCGCTCGCGTCCTATGCCTGGCATTGCCTGGAAGACGCGCGCCGGGAATTCCTCGACCCCGAAGGGTCGTGCTAACGCTTGATCCCCAACTGATAATACGGAGAGGAAACCATGGATTTCAAAGGCAAGGTCGCCCTGATCACAGGCGCGGGCAATGGTATCGGTCGGGCGACGGCCGTTGGTTTCGCCAGCCGTGGCGCGAAGGTCGTGGTCGTCGATCACGACAAGGCGGCCGGTGAGGCAACAGCGGGCATCCTGCGTCAGCAAGGCGGCGACTCACTGTTCATCGCTGCGGATGTGACGAAATCGAACGACGTCCAGAACTACGTCAAGGCGACACTCGACGCCTATGGCCAGATCGATTGCTTCCATAACAACGCCGGCATCGAAGGCGCCATCGCGATGACGGCCGAGTATGACGAGGACATGTTCGACAAGATCATGTCGGTCAACGTCAAGGGCGTGTTCCTGGGTCTGCGCCACGTGCTGCCCGTGATGATCAAGCAGGGCCGCGGCGCGGTGGTCAACACGGCTTCGGTCGCGGGCCTGGTCGGCTCACCGGGCATGCCTGCCTATGTTGCGTCCAAGCACGCCGTGATCGGGCTGACCAAAACCGCATCGGGCGAAGTGGCGCGCGCCGGCGTGCGGGTCAACGCGATCTGCCCAGGCCCCATCGATACGCGGATGATCCATTCGGTCGAATCCATGATCAATCCAAACGACCCGTCCGGCGTCGGCAACACCTATCAGGCCAACATTCCGCTGGGTCGCTACGGCACCGCCGAAGAAGTCGCCAATCTGGTTCAGTTCCTCTGCTCCGATCTCGCGGCCAACATCACCGGCGCGCAGTACGTCGTCGATGGTGGGCGCACCGCCACCGGCGGCGCGGTGTCGAACTCCTTGGTTCGATAACGAAAGACCGGCCGGCTTCAGCGATTGAGGCCGGCCGGCTACGTTGGTTTTCATTGAGGGAGCTGTCCTATGCCCAACCTGCTCGACGGTCGTCTTGCGCTGATCACCGGCGGAGGTTCCGGCATCGGTGAAGGCATCGCCCGCGCCATGGCCGCCAACGGCGCGCGAGTGATCGTCGCCGATGTCAATCTCGCCGGTGCCGCCCGGGTTGCCGCCTCCATCGGGGGCGACACCGCGCACTATGCGCTGGACGTCTCCGACCGCGCCGCGTGCGACGCGCTGGCCGCCTCGATCGGACACGATATCGGCAATGTCTCGATTCTCGTGAACAATGCCGGGATCATCCGCCGCGGCAAGGTCGATGCCCCCAATACGCGGGCGGACTGGGACGCCACGATGGCGGTCAATCTGGATGGTCCCTACAACATGGTGACCGCCTTCCTCGATCAGTTGAAGGCTACCAAGGGCGCGGTCATCAACATTGGCTCGATCCAGAGTTTCGTCGCGCTGCCCAATTCCGCCGCCTATACCACGTCGAAGGCCGGCATTCGCGGTCTGACCAAAGCCCTGGCGATCGAGCTTTCCCCGCTCGGCATCAGGGTCAACGCCATCGGCCCGGGCCTGATCGCGACCCCGATCAACGCCGACGCCCGCCAGAACCCCGATTACATGCGCAACTTCGAAACCCGCATCCCGCTCGGCCGCCTCGGCGAACCGGCGGACATCGCAGGTCCCGCAGTCTTCCTGGCATCCGACCTGGCACGCTACGTCACCGGCCACACGATGCCGGTCGACGGCGGCTTTCTGTCGTTCTGACCATGGCACACAAAACCACGCTGACCCCGGTGCTGGAGATCGCCTACGAGGAGTCCGGTCCGGCCGACGGCATGCCCGTCATCCTGCTGCACGGCTTTCCCGACGATCCCCGTGCCTATGACGGCACTCTGCAACCGCTTGCGGCGGCGGGCTGTCGGGTCCTGGTGCCGTGGCTGCGCGGCTACGGGCCGACCCGGTTCCTGAACCCGGCAACGCCGCGTTCAGGCCAGCAAGCGGCGCTGGGGGCCGATCTGCGGGACTTCATGGACGCCTTGGGCATCTCCCAGGCCATTCTCGGCGGCTACGACTGGGGAGGCCGAGCAGCGTGCATTGTCGCGGCGTTGTGGCCGGAACGGGTCAAGGGGCTGGTCAGTATCACCGGCTACAACATTCAAAACATCGCCGCGTCCGTTACGCCGGCCGGCGCGATGCAGGAATTCCGCCATTGGTATCAATGGTATTTCAATACCGAACGCGGTCGCGCGGGCTTGGCCGCCAACCGCCACGATATCTGCCGCCTGCTGTGGAAGCTATGGTCGCCCAACTGGGACTTTGACGACGCGAAGTATGCGGCGACGGGGGCCAGCTTCGAAAACCCCGACTTCGTTGACGTCGTGATCCAGTCCTATCGCCACCGGCATCGGAATGCACCGGGCGATCCGGCGCTGGAACCCATCGAAGCGCTGCTCGCCAAGCAACCGCCGATTACCGTGCCGACGGTGGTGCTGCATGGGGCCGACGACGGTGTCGGCCCGGCGGAGCAATCGGTTCGGCATTCGGTGCATTTCACCGGGCGGTACACCCGACGTGTCGTGCCGATCGCGGGTCACTTCCTGCCCCACGAAACGCCTGACGAAGTCGTTCAGGCGGTCCGGGAGCTGTTGTAGCCTACGCTGCCTTGTTGTGCCGCTCGCGCAGGAATTGAAAGAATTCAACGCCTTCGCGCAGGCGGCGCTTCATCATCTGCGGGCTGCGTACCATCTCCCCAACGATCGACGCGATCTTCGGCGCGCGGAAATAGAAACGCTTATAGAACGTTTCGACGTTGTCGAAGATTTCCGTGTGCGACAGATGCGGATAGTGCAGCGGCGCGATCTGGATGCCGTGATCGTCGATCAATTCCGCATGGTCCACGTCGAGCCAGCCGTTTTCAACCGCCTGCTTGTAGAGGAAGGTTCCGGGATAGGGCGCGGCGAGTGACACCTGAATGGTGTGCGGATTGATCTCCGTCGCGAACTTGATGGTTTCCTCGATCGTCTCTTTCGTCTCGCCGGGAAGACCCATGATGAAGGTGCCATGGATCTTGATGCCGAGCTCGTGGCAATCCTTGGTGAATTTCTTGGCGACCTCGATCCGCATGCCCTTCTTGATGTTGTGCAGGATCTGCTGGTTGCCGCTCTCATACCCCACCAGCAACAGGCGCAGACCATTGTCGCGAAGCACTTTCAGCGTCTCGCGCGGCACATTCGCCTTGGCGTTGCACGACCAGACGACGCCCATCTTGCCGAGTTCCTTGGCGATCGCCTCGGCGCGCGGCAGGTTGTCGGTGAAGGTGTCGTCGTCGAAGAAGATTTCGCGAGTCTGGGGGAAGTACGACTTCGCCAGACGAATTTCCTCCGCGACATGGCCGGGTGAGCGCACACGGTAGTTGTGTCCACCGACGGTTTGCGGCCAGAGGCAGAAGGTGCACCGCGATTTGCATCCGCGCCCGGTATACAGGGACACGTAGGGGTGCATGAGGTAGCCGATAAAATAATCTTCGATCCGCAGGTCGCGCTTGTAGACCTCGGTCACGAAGGGAAGCTGATCCATGTCCTCCAGGATCGCGCGATCCTTGTTATGGACGATGACGCCGGACCCGTTGCGATAGGATATGCCGTCTACCGACGCAAAATCCCGGCCTTCGGCGACTTCCTTGATCGTAAAATCGAACTCATTGCGGGCGACGAAATCGATCGGTCCCCCCTGCTCCAGGCTTTCCTTGGGCTGAACCGCGACCTTGGCGCCGACAAAGCCGATCTTCAGCGACGGATTGACGGCTTTCAGCGCGGCCGCAACCTTGACGTCGGCGGCGAAGGACGGCGTGGATGTGTGAATGACGCACAACTCGTAGTCGCGCGCCTGACGGGTCACGGCATCAAGCCCAATCCGCGCCGGCGGGGCGTCAATCAGCTTGCTGCCCGGCACCAGCGCGGCGGGTTGCGCGAGCCATGTCGGAAACCAGAACGACTTGATTTCCCGGCGCGCCTGATAGCGCGACCCGGCACCACCGTCGAAACCGTCGAAGGAGGGCGGTTGCAGAAATAAGGTCTTCATCATCGCGGGCGTAATCCCTCGGCAGGGCGAAATTCGGATATCTGCGTATCAGGTGGCGGCGGTGTGTCGGCATACAAGCCATGACCGCGCCATTCGACTTTGGAGCCAGCGTGGCCTGCCAGCAGAACCACGATCGAAAGAGCATCTCTTAACGGCAAAAGCCAGACTGGACAGGAAAATTCAAGTCCCGGAAGAAAACCGCCCAACGCCCGGTCGATTCCCGCCCCCGCCAGCGCTCGGCCTACCCAAACCAATCCGAAAAGCCCCACCGACCAAACCGCGAATCCGCTGAGGCACATCGCCATCGCCGCCCAGAACAGGGGGTACTGAAGCGCGGAGGCAGCATGCGCTGCGGGCACCAGCGCCCGGATCGTGCGCGACCACCGCAGTTCGTGCGAGTACAGCGGCCCGAGGGTTGTTTCCGGTACGACGGTCAGCGGGATCGTCGTGGCGAGCGTCACCTTCAAACCGAGGGCGCTGACCCTGAGGCCGAGCACGTTGTCGTCGGCGAGGTGGGGGACGAGGGCATGGAGGCCGCCGATTGCGGCCAGCGTCTCTCGCCGCAGACACATGGTCGCGCCGAGACAGTCGCTGCGCCCCATGCTCCGCGCCAGGAGAGCGCCGGGGAGAAAACAATGGGTGATTTGCGTCGCGCCCAAGGACGACGCAAGCGATGCTTCGGCCGGCAGGCCGGCGTAAAGCGTGGTGACCAGGCCGACCGTCGGTTTTTCCAGCGCTTCGACGAGATTGCGCAGATAGTCCGGTCGAACCAGCAGATCGGAATCCGCGATCACCAGGATATCGTGCCGAGCGGCGGGAAACATGTTGATGAGATTGCCGACCTTGCGGTTCGGGCCGTGATCGCGACTGTCGATGACCAGATCGATATCCAGTTTCGGAAACCGCGCCTGCAATCGCTCAACCACCTGAATTGCCGGATCCGATGGGCTCTGGACACCAAAAACGATCTGCCAGTCGGGATAGTCCTGTTGGCAGAAAGTAGTCAGACCTTCTTCCAACAGCGGCTCGTCGCCATAAAGGGGCTTCAGAACGGTAATCGGCGGCAAAGGGTTGTTGGCGGGCGAAAGACGGGCGCGCGCCGCGAAGCGTTCCACGCACAGCCATCCCGCAGACGCCTGCCCTACCCCGATACAGGCAAGGGCCGCCGTCGCGAAGGCACCGATGTCCGGTAGCGACACAGAAATCATGTAGGTCGGATCAACCGCCGGCCTTACCGCCGGCCAATTCGACCGTTTTACGTTCGAGCATTACGCTCAGGGCCTCCGCATCGCCTTTTGCCAGCACGGCGCGAAAATCGGAACGCTGCACCGCGACCCTGCTGATTGTGCCATCCAGCAGAACGTCGACGACGCGCCACCCGGATTGCGTGGTCCGCATCAGGTAATCCAGCTTAATTGGATCGCCGGAGCCGGGAATCAAGCGGCTCTGCACGATTTGGTCGGCGCCGGAGACCTTGGTGTCGGCCAGGACATCGAAGCGTTCGCCATCGAACGCGTCGAAGTTCGCGACATAGGTCGCGACGGTGAATTTGCGGAACACCGCGGCGAGCCGAACCCGGGATGCTTCTTCCAGCGTCCCCCATTTCAGACCGACGGACACCCGAAGAATGGTGTCGAGGTCGAAGGCCGCGTCCACGACGGGCGCCAGCATGTCGAAGCGCGCCTGAAAGGCCGTCGCGCGCCCTGCCCGCATGATCTTGTCCAACGCCACGTAGAAGGCGACGATGGGCTGACGCGCCGACGCGACTGTGTCGGCACGCGCCGAACCGGGAATTCCGCCGACAGCGACGCAAAGCGCGCCCCCGGCCATTCCCAGCAGGCCCCGGCGGCCAAATGTGGTCATCGCGCCGTCAAGGCTTGCTTTACCTGCCCCTGTGTCGCGGTTTCGACGCCGACCGCGGCAAGCGCCGTGGCGACGATATCCCGCGCCGACAGACCGGCGATGGCAATCTGCTTCGTCTGCGATTCATGGTCGATCAGGAAATCCGGCATCACCATCGGGCGCACCTTCAACCCTCGATCCAGCAATCCCCGCGTGGCCAGGAAGTGCAGCACGGCGGAACTGAAGCCGCCGATCGAGCCTTCCTCGATCGTAATCAGAACCTCGTGATTACGCGCAAGCTGCTCGATCATCGCGGTATCGAGCGGCTTGGAGAAGCGTGCATCCGCGACCGTCGTCGGGAAGCCGCGCACCGCCAGTTCGTCCGCCGCCTTCATGGCGTCCGCGAGGCGAGAGCCAAGCGACAGGATCGCGATGTTGCTGCCCTCGCGCAGGATGCGGCCCTTGCCGATGGGCAGCACCTCGCCGCACTGGGGCATGGCGACACCGACGCCTTCGCCGCGGGGGTAGCGAAACGCGCTGGGCCGATCGTTGATTGCTACGGAGGTCGCGACCATGTGCATCAACTCGGCTTCATCCGACGGCGCCATGATCACGATGTTCGGCAAGCATCCGAGATAGGCCAGATCGAATGTCCCGGAATGCGTCGCCCCATCGGCGCCGACCGGGCCGGCGCGATCCAGCGCGAAGCGCACGGGCAGGGATTGCAGCACGACGTCGTGCACGATCTGATCGTAGGCGCGCTGCAAGAAGGTCGAATAAATCGCGCAGAACGGCTTCATGCCTTCCGTCGCCAGCCCGGCGGCAAAAGTCACCGCGTGCTGTTCGGCGATACCGACGTCAAAAGACCGGTTCGGAAAGCGCTTGGCAAAACGATCGAGGCCCGTGCCGGATGGCATCGCGGCGGTGATGGAGATGATCGTCTCATCCCTCTCCGCCTCATCGATCAACGCATCCGCGAATACCTTCGTATAGCTCGGTGGTCCCGGCGGCGACTTTGCCTGCTCTCCGGTAACGACGTTGAACTTGGAGACGCCGTGGTATTTGTCGGCCGATTCTTCGGCCGGCGAATAGCCTTTGCCCTTTTGCGTGATCACGTGGACCAGGATCGGGCCGGTCTCGTCCGCCTCGCGCACATTGCGCAAAACAGGCAGCAGGTGATCCAGGTTATGGCCGTCGATCGGCCCGACGTAATAGAAGCCGAGTTCCTCGAACAATGTGCCGCCGGTCAGGATGCCCCGCGCATATTCCTCGGCCCGCCCCAGCGTGCGTTCGATGCCCTTGGGGAAGCGCTTGGCCATCTTCGACCCGAGTTCCCGCAACGACAGGAAACTGCGCGACGACATCAGGCGGGAGAGATAGGCGCTCATGGCGCCGACCGGCGGGGCGATCGACATGTCGTTGTCGTTCAGGATGACCACCAGGCGGGAATGCAACGCGCCGGCGTTGTTCATCGCCTCGTAGGCCATGCCCGCGCTCATCGCGCCGTCGCCGATGACGCAGACGACATTGCGGTCGTCGCGTTCCGCGCCCATGGCGTTCTTCAGATCGCGGGCAACCGCCATGCCGAGCCCGGCGGAGATCGACGTGGAGGAGTGGGCCGCGCCGAACGGGTCGAACTCACTTTCGCTGCGTTTCGTGAAACCGGACAAGCCGCCAGGCTGCCGCAACGTGCGGATCCGGTCGCGCCGCCCCGTCAGGATCTTGTGCGGATAGGCCTGATGGCCGACGTCCCATAACAACCGATCGCGCGGCGTGTCGAAAATGGCATGGATCGCGACGGTAAGCTCGACGACGCCGAGGGAAGCCCCCAAATGCCCGCCGGTGACCGATACCGCGTCGACGGTTTCGGAGCGCAGTTCGTCCGCCAACTGGCGCAACTGCTCCGGAGAGAAATTGCGCATATCGGACGGGAAATTGACCCTATCCAGCAGCGGTGTTTTCACTGGACTCATAAAATCACGCCCCCACTCAACTACGCCGCTGCACGACAAACGCGGCGAGCGCCTGCAATGAGGCGGCCCGCTCTCCAAAACTGTCCAGATGGGCCGCGGCTTGGCTCGCGAGCATTTCCGCGTGCGCCCTGGCACTTTCGACGCCAAGGATGGAAACCATCGTCGCCTTGCCGGCGGCTTCATCCTTACCCATCGTCTTACCGGTTTCTTCCTGCGTTCCTTCTACGTCCAACAGATCGTCGGCAATCTGGAAGGCGGCGCCAAGATCGCGGCCATATGCGGCAACAAGATGTCGGCGCTGCGCCGATGCCCGCCCCAGGATGGCGCCGGCCTCGGCGCTGTACTGGATGAGACGCCCGGTCTTCAGAGCCTGCAATCGGGTGATCGCCGGGCCGTCCAGGGTTTGCCCTTCCGCCAGCATGTCGATCATCTGCCCACCCGCCATGCCGCGCGCGCCGGAAGCCGCGCCAAGCGCCATGACGAGTTCGCAGCGGGCCAGCGGGTCGGAATGGGTATCGGGTTCGGCCAGAACCTCAAACGCGCGGGTCTGAAGCGCGTCCCCGGCAAGGATCGCGGTCGCCTCGTCGAACGCCTTGTGCGTGCTGGGCTTGCCGCGACGCAGATCGTCGTCGTCCATCGCCGGCAGGTCATCGTGCACCAGCGAATAGGCATGCAGCATCTCGACCGATGCCGCCACGCGGGCGGCGCAGGTTTCCGCGACGCCGAACAATCCCGCGCATTCCATGACCAGGAACGCCCGCAGACGCTTGCCGCCGCCCAGCGTTGCGTAGCGCATGGCCTCCGCCAACCGCCCTTCCGCGCCTTCGACAGGCGGCAGAAGAACATCCAGGGCAGATTCCACGACCCCGGCCACCCGGCCCATCGCCTTGGGCAGATCGATCCCCGTCACGCCGTTATTCAATCCGTCCGATGCCACGCTCAGCCTCGTCGTGTTGGCTCCGAGTTGTCGGAGCATGATTCAAATGTCGATACAACGGTAGGTCGTGTCGCACATGCCAAAACGCAAATCTTGACATAATCCGTTGTATTTATGCCACACCCGACAAACCGTCGGCACGAGCCAAGCGTCGCCTTTACCTCAGGGGTGGGGATTGTGCCATAGCGTGCACAAACCTGATCCAAACCATGCGGCGTTGCAGCAAGCCGCCCAACCTGCCATATCCTGACTCGTGTGGTCCGGTATTGGTATCGCCCTTCGGGAGAATTGTCGCATGATTCGTGTCGTCCTGGCCCAGCCGCGTGGCTTTTGCGCGGGTGTCGAACGCGCGATTGAGATCGTTGAACGCGCGCTGAAGAAGTACGGCCCACCGATCTATGTCAGGCACGAGATCGTCCATAACCGCCATGTGGTCGAAGATTTGCGCACCCGCGGCGCGGTCTTCGTCGACGAGTTGGACGAAATCCCCCCGGGCGCGATGACCATTTTCTCCGCCCACGGCGTCGCGAAGCGCGTCGAAGAACTGGCCGCCGAACGGGGCCTGCCGGTGATCGACGCGACCTGCCCCCTGGTGGCGAAGGTCCATAACGAAGGGCGTCGCTACGCCCGCCAGGGACGAGAGATCGTGCTGGTCGGCCATGCCGGCCACGCCGAGGTCGAAGGCACCATCGGTCAGGTGCCCGGCAAGGTCCATCTGGTGCAGACCGTCGCGGATGTCGCCACGCTCGACGTCACCGACCCGACCCAGCTGGCCTATATCACCCAGACGACGCTGTCGGTGGACGACACCCGCGGCATCATCGCCGCGCTGACCGCGCGCTTTCCGACCATCGTCGGCCCGGATGTCCGCGACATCTGTTACGCCACGCAGAACCGCCAGCAAGCCGTGCGCGACCTCGCGCGGGCGGTCGACATGATCCTGGTCGTCGGTTCGCGGAACTCGTCCAACTCCAACCGCCTGCGCGAAATCGGCGAGGAGCTGGGCAAGCCGTCCTATTTGATCGACGACGCCGGCGCGCTGGAACCCGACTGGTTCAAGGGCATCGCCTCCGTCGGCGTCACCGCCGGCGCATCGGCCCCGGAAACCTTGGTGCAGGGCGTGCTCGAAGGACTGAAACAGTTCGGCGCGATCGAAGTCTCCACCCTGGACGGAGTCGCCGAGGACGTGCGCTTCCGCTTCCCCGCCGAACTCGCCGACGCGTAGGAGAACGACATCATGACCGTGCCATTGAACCAGGCCATCCGTGTCGGTGCTTATGTGGTCAAGCAGCACCTGATCGGCCGCAAGCGCTATCCGTTGGTCCTGATGCTGGAACCCCTGTTCCGCTGCAATCTGGCCTGCGCCGGCTGCGGCAAGATCGACTACCCCGCCGAAATCCTGAACCAGCGCCTGTCGGTCGCGGAATGCATGGAAGCGATCGACGAATGCGGCGCGCCGGTCGTCGTGATCGCGGGTGGAGAGCCTCTGCTGCACCGAGAGATCGACCAGATCGTCGAAGGCGCCATCGCGCGGAAGAAGTTCGTCATCGTCTGCACGAACGCGCTGCTGCTTGAGAAGAAGATGGAACTCTTCAAGCCCAGCAAGTGGTTCTCGTGGTCGGTCCACCTCGACGGCGGCAAGGAAGAGCACGACATATCGGTCTGCCAGGACGGCGTCTACGATCGCGCCGTGGCCGCGATCGCGGAGTCCAAGCGGCGCGGCTTCCGGACCATCATCAACGCCACCCTGTTCAACAACGCCGAACCCGCGAAGGTCGCCGCGTTCTTCGATGACGTGATGGCGATGGGCGTCGACGGCATTTCCGTCTCACCGGGCTATGCCTATGAGCGCGCGCCGGATCAGCAGCACTTCCTGAATCGCAGCAAGACCAAGGAACTGTTCCGCGGCATCTTCAGCCGTCAGGGCAAGGTGAAATGGTCGTTCAACCAATCGTCCATGTTCCTGGACTTCCTGGCCGGTAATCAGACCTTCCACTGCACGCCCTGGGGCAACCCGACCCGCACCTACTTCGGCTGGCAGCGCCCCTGCTATCTGTTGGGCGAGGGTTACGCCAAGACCTACAAGGAACTGATGGAAACGACCGAGTGGGATAAGTACGGCACCGGCAACTACGAAAAATGCGCCGACTGCATGGTGCACTCCGGGTACGAAGCCTCCGCCGTCGCCGAAACGGTTCGCAAGCCCTGGAAAGCCGCGGCGCAGGTTATGCGCGGCATCCGCACCACCGGCCCGATGGCCCCCGAAATCTCCCTGGCCAATCAACGCCCGGCGGAGTTCGTGTTCAGCCGGCACGTGGAACAGGCGCTGAAACGCATCCGCGCGCAGAAGAAGCCCGCGGTCGAGGTTGCCGACGCGGCCGACTAGGCTTGCAACTCTAACGCTCTCTCCCGAACAACCCGTTCGGGAGAGAGCGTCGTAACCCGTCCGCCGCCCCGGTGCGGTCAGATCATCAGTTCGATCAGGAACGGCCCCTTACGGTTCAGCGAGCCCGCCAAAAGATCGGCGAAGGTATCGCAGTTATTGGCGCTCGCCGCCTCGATCCCCATCGAATTGGCCATCTTCACCCAGTCCAGATCGGGATTGCCGAGGTCCAGCATGTCCAGCGCCGTCCGCCCGGGGTTGGCGCCGACGTTTGCCAGTTCGCCCAGCAGGATCTGGTACTTCCGGTTCGACAGAATGACGGTCGTGACATCCAGCCGCTCCCGCGCCTGAGTCCACAGCGCCTGCACCGTGTACATCGCCGAACCGTCGGCCTGCATGTTGATGACCCGCCGATCCGGAGCACCGATCGCCGCACCCGTGGCCATCGGGATGCCGCCACCGATCGCGCCGCCGGTGACGTTCAGCCAGTCGTGATGCGCCGCCGCCTTGGTGTTGGAGAAGAACCCGCGCCCATAGGTCACGGACTCATCGGCGATGATCGCGCCGTCCGGCATCAGCGCGCCGAGCGTGGAGGCAACGGATTCCGGGGTCAGGGCACCGCGGCCGATTTCGTGCTTCGGCCCATTGTCCGGTGCCGCGACCTTGGGGGCGTGCAGCATGTCGGCGAGACGTTCCAGAGCTTCCACCAAATCCTGCTCCGCGCGGGCCAGGATGTGGATTTCGGCGGAATCGGGGATCGAGGTCTGCGGCTTGTTCGGATAGGCGAAGAACGTCACCGGCTTGCGTGCGCCGCACAGGATCAGTTGCTTCGTGCCGGCCATCGCCGCCACCGCCTGATCGACCACATACGGCACGCGATCCAACGATGCTCGGCCCTGGCCGCGCGCCATCTTCGCGTTCGAACCCTGCGCCATCAGACGGCAACCGGTCGCCATCGCGATACGATACGCGACCGCCAGACCCGCTTCCGACAAGGCTTCCCCGCCCAGCAGCAGAACGATGCCGTCACCGCCGCGGCGCAGAATGCCGGCGGCTTCCTCCACCTGGTTCGGCGACACAAGCGGCGTCGGCACGCGGGCCAGCGCCTCGGCGACAATGCCGCCGTCGTTCCAGGACGTGTCGGACGGCAGGATCAGCGTGGCGATCTGACCCGGCGCGATGTTCGCGGCCTGCACCGCCGCCGCGGCATCCGCGCCGACCGTCTTCACGTCCATCGCCGTGCGCACCCAGCCGGACACGCCGCGCGCCCAACCCTCGGTATCCGCCGTCAGCGGGGCATCGAGAGGACGGTGATAGGTCGCATGATCACCGACGATGTTCACGATCGGGGTGGAAGCCCGACGCGCATTGTGCAGGTTGGCCAGACCGTTCGCCAGGCCGGGACCGCAATGCAGCAAGGTCGCCGCCGGCTTGCCGGTGACGCGGGCATAGCCGTCGGCCGCGCCGGTCACGACGCCCTCGAACAGCCCCAGGACACACTTCATGCCGGGCACGCGGTCCAACGCCGCGACGAAGTGCATCTCGGACGTTCCGGGATTGGAGAAACAGGTGTCCACGCCGCTCTTGAGCAGCGAATGCACCAGACTTTCGGCGCCGTTCATCAGCTTGGTCTCCCTTGAGTTCAGAGCACGGCTATCGCGTTTGCGCCCGGTTGGCCAGAGGGAGGCCGATATCGGGTGCAAGCCGGCCGGCGCTCTTGCGGTCGGGCGCTCGGCGGGTCAGGCTGGCCGAAACAAGGAAGAGGGGGGGTCGGTCCATGCGTCGATCTATCATTGCCGTGCTTGCCGCCTGCGCGGCCATCCTGTCGCCGGGAACCCAGGTTCACGCTCAGGACGCCTACCCAAGCCGGCCGGTCAAGCTGATCATCCCGTTCGTTCCCGGCGGCCAGACCGACATCACCGCGCGTATCGTGTCCAACCACGTATCCCAGTCGCTGGGCCAACCGATCGTGATCGAGAACCGCGGCGGCGCGGGCGGCAGCATCGGCGCCGAACTGGCATCGAAAGCGCCGGCCGACGGCTACACGTTGCTGTTGGCGACGAGTTCGACGCACTCCACCAACCCATACATCTACCCCAAGCTGGGCTACCACGCGATCGACAGCTTTACGCCGATCGCCCATCTGACCGTCGCGCCGATGGCGCTGGCGGTGCATGCCGGTCAGCCGATCCATTCGGTGCAGGAGCTTGTTGCCTATGCGAAGGCGCATCCCAACAAGATGAACTTCGGATCGGCCGGCGTCGGATCGCTGAGCCACATCATGGGGGCCTTGTTCAATCGCTGGGCCGACATCGATACGGTGCACGTCCCTTATGCCGGCGCCGGACCGGAAATGGCCGACCTGATGGCCGGCGTGCTGCAAATGGACTGGAACGCGCTGCCCGTCCTGCGCGGCGGCGCGAAAGGCGGCGGCATCCGCATCATCGCCACGACGATGTCCCGACGCGCCAAGGGCCTGCCCGACGTTCCGACGGTCGCCGAAGCGGGCTACCCGCAGATGGACGCCTTCAGTTGGACGGTCCTGTTCGGGCCCGCCGGCACGTCGCCCGAGGTCGTCAAGACCGTTGCGCGCGCGGTTTCAGCGGCCTTGGCCGATGCCACCGTCATCTCGCGGTTGGAGGAGTTGGGCGCCGAACCGGTGCCCGACACCACCCCCGAAAAGACCGCCGCCTTTGTCAAACGCGAGTATGAGCGGTGGGGAGACCTCGTCCGCCTATCCGGTGCCAAGGTGGAATAGAACGGTATCGGACCGGTTTGGTTATTGCAACCCATCGGCGATGAAGCGGTCGATCTTCCGATAGGCGATGTACCAACGGCCGTTCTGCCTGACCATTCGATCGGCATAGCCGCCGGCCGATCCGATGTTCGGCGCGGCGCCGGTGTTCTGCACCAGTGCCCAGTTGGACTGCACGGTGGCGGTATCGCCGTTCAATTCGATGACGATATTCGTCACCAGGTGAACGCGGCGCGGTCGGGGCGCGCCGATCGCCGCGATGGCACGGGCCTGATCGGCGATTCCGGAACGTCCCTTGCCGACGCCAAAGGCGGTGTCCCAGGTCCCGTCCTCGGTAAACAGGGCGGCCATGTCGTCGAACCGCTCCCCATCCAGATGGAAGCAGTAGCGGGCGAGCACCTCGCGAATTGCGTCCTTGTCAGCCAGTTCGTTGGACATTGGATTCCTCGTTGCTGTTCATTCTACGCGGTGATCGCGTCGATTTCCTGATCCGTGAAGCCGGCTTCGCTCAGCACCTCTCGGGTGTGCTGACCCAGGGTCGGCCACAGGCGGCGGACGCTGGGCGGCGATTTGGAGAAGCGCGCCGGAATCGCGGGCAGCACGACGGAGCCTTCGACCGGATGTTCCGCGGCTTCGAAGAAGTTGGTCTCTTGCAGATACGGATCGGTAAAGAGGTCTTGCAGGGAGTTGGCCGGCCCGCAGGGAATATCGGCCGGTCGCAATTCCGCGAGCCATTCCGCCGTTGTGCGCTTGCGCATGCCCTCCGTCAGGGTCGCATACAGCGCGTCCACGTTTTCGGAGCGGGCCTGCAAGCTGTCGAAGCGCTTGTCCTTGATCAGTTCGCCGACGCCCATGGCCTGGAACAGCTTGCCCCATTGGGCATTGCTGACCGCGATTACGCTGATAAACCCGTCCTTGGTCGCATAGGGTCGGCGGTGCGGCGTCAGCATCCGCGGATATCCCAGGCCTTTCTCCGGCTCTCCCAACGTGCCCGACCAAAGATGCTCGATCAGTGAGAACGACAGAATCGTTTCGAGCATGGGCAGATGAACCTCTTGCCCCTCTCCGGTGCGTTCGCGATGGAACAGGGCCATGCCGATCATCGAGGCCAGGGTGCTGCCGGTGAGCTTATCGACCACCACGGTGGGAAAATACCGCGGGTCGCCGTCCGGGCCGGCGTTCAGGGAGGCGATACCGGACAGGCCCTGGATCAGATCGTCGTAGGCCGGGAACTCCTGCATGGAGCTGCCTTTGCGGAACCCGCTGGCCGAGGCGTGGATGAGTTTGGGGTTCCGCTTCGACAGTGAGTCGTAGTCCAGTCCGAGCCTTTGGGCGGCGCCGATGCGCATGTTGTGGATAAAGATATCCGCGCCGTCGATCAGCTTCAGCAGCGCTTCCATCGCCGCCGGCTTTTTCAGATCGAGGGCGAGGCTGCGCTTGTTCCTGTTCAGTGTCGCGAAATAGCTTCCCATGCCCGGCGTGCGGCTTGGCCCGATAAAGCGCGTGGCGTCGCCTTCGATGGTCTCGATCTTAATCACGTCGGCGCCCATGTCGCCCAACACCTGCGACGCGAAGGGGCCGAGCACGACGGTGGTGACGTCGATGACTCGGATGCCGGCCAAGGGGCCTTTGTTCGGGGCGGCTGCTTGGTCCACCTGGTTTCCTCGGATTGCGTGATTGCCGGGCAGCTTCGCCGTGGCCGCGACGGTTGGCAATGCCGGCGCGGGGGTTGCCGAGGTACCGCCGTTGATTGGGAGGCTCACGGCGTGTGGGGTTCTTCCGCCGCGAAACGCGCCTTGGCCGTTCGGGGGCATCGAGGTGGGTCGGTGCTGGCGTGCCTGGCTTTGGTTGGGAATGGGACGAAGGCCGAGTTCCCAGGAGAGCGCGGAAACGCGACTGCGCGGCTTGGGCCTCACGTTACATGGGGTCCTTTCACCGAGATTCGGGCCTTGGCGGTCCGGGGGCATCGGGATGGGTCCGCGCTGGTTTGCCGGGCTTTGGTCTTGACCGGGACGAAGGCCGAGTTCCCAGGAGAGCGCGGAAACGCGATTGCGCGGCTTGGGCCTCACGTTACATGGGGTCCTTCCGCCGAGATTCGGGCCTTGGCCGTCAGGGGGCATCAGGATGGGTCCGCGCTGGCTGTCCGGGCTTTGGTTTTGACCGGGAGGCAGGCCGCGTTCCCAGGAGGGCCCGGAGACGCGGCTGCGCGGCATCGGCTTCAGGGCGCATGAGGTTCTTCCGCCCAGAAACGCGATCATGCCGCCTGGGGACACGGGGATGGGTGCCGAGCTTTGATTTTGACCGGAAGAAGGACGGCGTTCCCAGGGCGTCGCAAAGGCGTGCCCGCCCGACATGGGCCTCACGGCGCAAGGGGTCTTGTTGGCCATTTCCGCGTCGGCGGGGGCATCGGCCGCGATCCCGCGCCTCCGTGTCCTTCGTGGTCCTCCGACTTTCTCCGTGTTGAATCCTTGGAGGCCGATCCGGACTCTCACGTCGCAAGGGGTTCTTCCACCGAGAAACGCGCTGAAGCCGCGCGAAGGCACGGGGATCGGTCGAATCTTCACAACCCAGGCGATGTTGCGCGCGCCGCTAACGATCGACGCGCATCGGCGGTCGTTGAAGGACGGTCTGAATTGTCGGAGAGGGGTCACCACCCACCCGTACTACCCAAACGCCATCACCGCGCCAACCGCAACCTCCCTCCCCTGGCGCGCCCGGCGGAGGCGTTCCATAAACCGCGCGCGGCACGACAACCGAAAGAGGACTCCATGATCAAATTCTATTACAATTTGGCGCCGAACCCGACCAAGGTCGCGCTCTGCCTGGAAGAAATGGGCCTGCCTTACGAGCTCGTTCCCGTCGACACCCGCAAGGGCGAACAGCACGCGCCGGCCTATCTGGCGATCAATCCGAACGCCAAGGTGCCGGCCATCGTCGACGGCGATGCGACCGTTTTCGACAGCAACGCGATCCTGCTGTACCTCGGCGAGAAAACCGGCCAGTTCATGCCGGCGAACACGCCGAAAGCCCGCGGCGAAATGCTGTCGTGGCTGATGTTCGTCGCGTCCGGCATCGGGCCGTATTCCGGTCAGGCCGTTCACTTCAAGAACGTCGCGCCGGAGCCGAAAGAATACGCGGTTAACCGCTATGTGTTCGAAGCCCAACGCCATTGGGGCATCCTCGACGCCCGCCTCGCCACCCACACCTATATGCTGGGCGACGAATACACCATCGTCGACATGGCGGTTTGGGGCTGGTCCCGCCTGGCGGGCTTCGTCCTCGGCGCCGACCTGTTCGCGGGTCTGCCGAATGTGAAGCGCCACCTGGACGCGATCAACGCCCGCCCCGCCGCCGCCCGCGCGCTGGCGTTGAAGGACAAGCACGCGTTCAAGGCGGATATGGACGAAGCCGCGAAGCTCGCCATGTTCCCGCATCTGGGCAAAAAAGTCGCCTGATCGCGACCGCTCCTCCCGTCTCGGCGGGAGGAGCCTGCTTTCAGGCGGAGCGGCGGACCTTCTCCCGCTTCGGGCGCGGGTCTGTTTCGCGCTTCTGGCGTGGGGCCGCCCCAACCTTCGCGCGGTCGAGCACAAAGCGCGCGTAATCGTCCATGTCGCCGTCAAAGGGGGCGACAGTGCCGTCGGCCGCGAGCCACAGCCGATCCGCCACCAGTTCCATCAGCGACCGATCATGCGTGATCAGAATAACCGCGCCCTGATAGCCATTCAGCGCATCCAGCAGCGCTCGGCGGCTGTCGATGTCCAGATGGTTTGTCGGTTCGTCCAGGATCAGCAAATGCGGCGCGGCCATCGCCACCAGGTTCAGCAGCAGGCGCGCGCGCTCCCCGCCCGACAGGTTTTCCACCGTCGTCGATTGTTTGTCGAAGCCGATGCCGAACTGCGCGAGGCGGGACCGATAGGACGTCTCGCTGTCCTCCGGCCGTTCGCGGCGAATGATGTCCAGCGGGGTGTCGCTGGGGTCCAGCGCTTCAATCTGGTGCTGATGGAACCAGCCGACCTTGATCCGATGTTCGCGCTGCATCAGCCCGGCCTGTAACCCCAGCGCGCCGGCCGCCATCTTGGCGAAGGTCGATTTGCCCGCGCCGTTGACGCCCAACAACCCGATGCGATCGTCGACATCCAGGCGCAGGTTGAGGTTCGACAGCACGGTGTCATCGCCATAGCCGACCGAAGCATGTTCCAGCCGCATCAACGGTGGTGCCAGAGGCCGAGCGGGGGATGGCAGGGTAAAGGGCGCGACCCGCTCTTCGATTACCGCGGCCACCGGTTCCAGCTTGGCGAGTCGTTTCATCCGCGACTGCGCCTGCGCCGCCTTGCTGGCCTTGGCGCGGAAGCGATCGACGAAGCTTTGCAGATGCGCGCGTTCGGCTTCCTGCTTCACCCGAAACGCGGATTGCAGGCGCGCCTTTTCGCCGCGACGGCGTTCGAAATCGTCATAGCCGCCGGTGTAGAGTTCGAGCTTGCCTTGATGCAGATGCAGAATGGCATCGACGGAATTGTTCAGCAGTTCGCGATCGTGGCTGATGATGATGGCCGCGTTGGGATATTTGCGCAGGCGGGCTTCGAGCCACATCGCGCCTTCGAGGTCGAGATAGTTGGTGGGTTCGTCGAGCAGCAGCAGCCCCGGTTCGGCGAACAGTGCCGCGGCCAGGGCGACGCGCATGCGCCACCCGCCGGAGAATTCCGCCATGGTGCGCGACAGATCGGCGGTGGAGAAGCCCAGCCCGGCGAGGATTTCCCCCGCGCGGGCGGGCGCGCGATCGGCGTCGATTTCCTGAAGGCTGGTGTAGATGTCGCCCATGCGCTCGGGGTCGGCGGTTTCCAGTTCGGTCAGCAAGGCGTGTCGCGCGACGTCGGCTTCCAGGATGGTTTCGAGCAGGGTGACGGGCGTTGCCGGATGTTCCTGATCGACGCTGGCGACCCGCGCGCCTTTGGGCAGGATGAATTCGCCGCTGTCGGCGGCGAGTTCGCCGAGGATGAGTTTGAACAGGGTGGATTTGCCGACTCCGTTACGCCCGACGAGTCCGACCTTTGCGTTGGGCGGCAGGTTGAGGTTGGCGTGATCGAAGAAGCGTCGGCCCCATGCGTTGAAGACGAGGTTGTCGATTTGCAGCATGGGATGTGTGTGCCGATCGGTCAAAGAGGGCTGTGCGCGGGTATCTAGACTGTGTTGGCCTGGATTGCGAGCGGGATTTGCCGCGATGCAGCATGCCTGTTTATTAGTCTTACGACTTATTATTGCCCATATTAAATTTGCACAGACTCTTCTTGCACTATTTTTCGCCAATGAATTATGCTGCGTCGCACAATTAGGGCTCGGAGGCCTCATGCGACGCATAATGCGCGGACTCCTCGCAACCACCGCCCTCATGCTGGGGGTTTGGGGCGCGGCATCCCAGGCGAAGGCACAAAGCGTCGTCACCGTCGGCATGACCGCCGGCGACATCCCCGTCACGACCGGCAACCCCGACCAGGGGTTCGAGGGTTTCCGCTTCGTCGGCTTCAACCTTTATGACAGCCTCGCGCTGTGGGACCTGTCCTCCCGCGAGAACCCCTCCGACATCAAACCCGGCCTCGCGACCGGATGGGAGATCGATCCCGCCAATACGCGCCGCTGGATATTCAAACTGCGTCAGGGCGTGAAATGGCACGACGGCTGCGCGTTCTCCGCCGACGACGTGCTTTGGAACTACGCCCGGGTGTCCGACCCCAAGGCACCGCAATACCTGACACAGCAAATGGCGCTGACGCGCACCTATGTCACCAATATCGAGTCGATGGAGAAGATCGACGACCATACGGTCGCCATCACCACAAAGGTCGTCGAATCGCTGTTCCCGTATTCCATGAGCTATTTCCTCATGATCAGCCGCTGCAAGCTGGAAGCGCTGAAATACGACTGGAACGCCTACGCCGCCGCACCGTCCGGCACCGGCCCGTATCGCTTCGATCGCATGGTCGCGCACGAGCGGTTGGAACTGGTGCCGAACAAGGACTACTGGGACCCGAAGCGCGTTCCCAAGCACGATCGCCTGGTGCTGCTGCCGATGCCGGAGGCCGCGACCCGCGCCGCCGCGTTGCTGACCGGACAGGTGAACTTCATCGAGGCGCCGGCGCCCGACACGATCCCGCGGCTGAAATCCGCCGGCATGCAGATCGTCACCAACAAATATCCGCACAACTGGCCATTCACGCTGAACTTCGAGCGTGGGCCGATGAAGAACCTGAAGGTGCGCCAGGCCGCCAATCACGCGCTGAATCGCGGGGAGTTCGTGGAACTGCTGAACGGCTTCGCGATCGAGGAATACACCACCGCTCCGCCCGGCACGCCCTATTACGGCAACCCCGTCAAATACGAATTCAATCCGAAAAAGGCGACCGCGCTGCTGAAGGAAGCCGGGTGCTACCCCTGCAAGATCACGCTCGCCATCTCCACCTCCGGTTCCGGCCAGATGCAGCCGCTGCCGATGAACGAGTTGCTGAAGTCGCAGATGGAAGCGGTCGGTTTCCAGATCGAATTCAAGGTGATGGACTGGAACTCCCTGATCCAGATCGCGCGCTCCGGCGTCGAGAAATACCCGGAGATCGACGGCTATAACGGCTCTCGCGCGCTGCTCGACCCGCTGTCGGCGCTGATCAAGCCGGTCTGGAAGTTCCACTGGTCGCCGGCGGGCAGCAATTGGGGCCACTTCTTCGATCAGGAAGTGGAAGACACCATCGCCGCCACGCTGAACGAATTCGACGCAGACAGGCGCATGGGCCTGCTGACGAAACTGCACGAACTGCACAGCCAGCACGCGCTGATGATCTTCGTCGTGCACGACGCCAATCCGCGCGCGCTGTCGCCGAAATTGTCGGGCTTCGTGCAGGCGCAGAACTGGTTCCAGGACCTGACCCCCATTGTGGTGAAGCCATGATCAATCTCATCTTCCGGCGTATTCTGTACGCGATCCCCATCGCTTTCGGCGTCAGCGTCGTTTGCTTTTCGCTGGTCTATCTCGCGCCCGGCGATCCCCTGCAGACGATCCTGCCGTCCGATGCCTCCGCCGAAACGATCGCGCTGGTGAAGGCCGCCTACGGCTTCGACCAACCCCTGCCGATCCAGTTCCTGCGCTGGCTCGGCCGCGTGGTGACCGGCGATTTCGGCCAGTCCGTCGCGACACGCCGCCCGGTGATCCTGGAAGTCACCGGCGCGCTGTCCAATACCATTACGCTGGTCATGTTCGCGGTGCCGCTGGCGTTTAGCATCGGCTACAGCATCGGCGTCGCCGCCGGCTGTTTCCCCGGCCAATGGATCGACCGCGCCCTGACCGGCACCGCCGTGATGGGCGTCAGCCTGCCCAATTACTGGTTCGGCATCGTGCTGGTGATCGCCTTCGCGGTCGAAATGATGGTGTTGCCCGCGACCGGCATGGGGCTGAACGGGTCCGCCGGATTCAGCATCTTCCGCTGGGAAGACGCGCGCTTTCTGGTGCTGCCGGTGATCACGCTGTCGATGGTGCCGATCGGCATCATCTCCCGCACAACCCGCGCCGCGGTGGCCGAAGTGTTCAACCAGGAATTCGTCATCACCCTGCGCGCCAAGGGGCTGAGCGAAATGGCCATCGTCCGCCACGTCCTGAAGAACTCCCTGCCGCAGGTGCTGGCCGTGATGGGGCTGCAGTTCGGCTACCTGATGGGCGGGTCGATCCTGGTGGAAACCGTGTTCACCTGGCCGGGCAGCGGCTTCCTGCTCAGCAAGGCCATCATCAACCGCGACGTCCCCGTTCTGCAGGGCACCATTCTGATGCTGTCGATGGTGTTCGTCGCAACCAATCTGCTGGTCGACCTGCTGCAGGCGCAGATCGATCCGCGCATCAGGCGAGCATAATCCCATGGCCGATACCCTTACACTGAACCCGCGCGCGCTTCCGGCCGAGGAAGATGCCCCCCCGGCGCTGAAAGTACGCGGCTATTGGGCCAGCGTCGGCTTCCGCCTGCGCCACGACCCCGTCACCGTGTTCTTCGGCTGCGTCGTGCTGGCCATCGTCCTGGCGGCCGTCTTCGCCCCGCTGCTGGCGCCCTTCGATCCGTATAAGGAATCGGTGATCGGACGGCTGAAACCGTTTGGCTGGAAGAACCATCTTCTGGGCACCGACGAGCTTGGCCGCGACCTGCTGTCGCGCATCCTGTACGGCGGACGCGTTTCATTGATGATGGGCGTCGTCCCCGTGCTGATCGCCATGGTCGTCGGCGGCACGCTGGGCATCGTCGGCGGGTTCGGCGGACGCAAGTTGAACACCGCGATCATGCGCACGATGGACGTGTTCTATGCCTTCCCGTCCGTTCTGCTCGCCGTCGCGATCTCCGGCGCGATGGGCGGCGGCACGATCAACGGCATGATCGCGCTGTCGATGGTGTTCACCCCGGCCATGTGCCGGGTCGCCGAAACCGCCACCGCGCAGGTCAAGAATCTCGACTTCGTGGAAGCCGCCCGCGCCACCGGCGCCGGCACCTTCACCATCATGCGCCACCACATCCTGGGCAATGTCCTGGGGCCGGTCTTCATCTACGCCTCCTCGCTCGTCAGCGTCGGCATTCTGCTGGCATCCGGCCTGTCGTTCCTGGGTCTGGGCGTAAAACCCCCGGTGGCCGACTGGGGCCTGATGCTCAGCACCCTGCGCCAGTCGATCTACGTGAACCCGCTGATCTGCGCGCTGCCGGGCGCGGCGATCTTCATTACCTCCATCAGTTTCAATCTGGTGAGCGACGGCATTCGCTCCGCCATGGACGTAAGGATGTGAACATGGACGGCATCGGCCTCGACCGCGGCGGACCGGCACAGCCTTTGCTGATCGCCCGCGATCTGAAGAAGCATTTCAAGGTCAAGGGCGGCCCGATCGGCGCATCCGTGCGCGCCGTCGACGGCGTGTCGTTCACCCTGTTCAAGGGAGAAACGCTGGGCATCGTCGGCGAAAGCGGCTGCGGCAAATCCACCCTCGCCCGCCTTCTGCTGCATCTGATCCCGCCCGACGGCGGCGAACTGGTCTTCGACGGCGACGCGGTGGCGGAAGAACGCGGCATCAGCGTCAACGCCCTGCGCCGACAGGTGCAGATGGTGTTTCAGGACAGCTATTCCTCGCTCAACCCGCGCATGCCGGTTCAGGATTCCGTCGCCTTCGGCCCCTACGTCCACGGCAAAGGCAAACTCGAGGCTCGGCGGATCGCGCGCGACATTCTGGTCAAGGTCGGGCTGAATCCGGATCTGTTCGGCCCGCGCTATCCGCACGAACTGTCCGGCGGGCAAAAGCAGCGGGTGAATATCGCCCGCGCCCTGGCAATCGAACCGCGCATGGTGATCCTGGACGAAGCCGTTTCGGCCCTGGACAAATCGGTCGAGGCGCAGGTGCTGAACCTGCTGCGCGCCCTGAAGGCGAATTTCAACCTGACCTATCTGTTCATCAGCCACGACCTGAACGTCGTGCGCTACATCAGCGACCGCGTGCTGGTGATGTATCTCGGCAACGTAGTCGAACTCGGCCCCGTCGACGAAATCTTCTCCCGCCCCCGCCACCCCTACACCGTCGCCCTCCTCGGCTCTCGGCCGTCGATGGACCCGGCGCGCAGGATTGAGGAACCGCCGATCGTCGGCGACCCGCCGTCGCCGATCAATCCGCCGTCCGGCTGCCGGTTCCGCACACGTTGCCTGCACGCCGAGGATGTCTGCGCCAGCAAACAGCCCGAACTCGGCGCCTGGTTGAGCCGGGATTCCCATGTCGCGGCCTGCCATATGGGCGATCCCGACTCCGGCCATTCACTTGCCGGGGGACTGCACTGATGGACGGGAATTTTGTGCCGCCGCTGGTGGAGGTCGAAGACCTGACCGTATCGTTCGTCACCCGCGAAGCCACGGTACACGCGGTGAACGGGGTGACGTTCAGCGTGCAGCCCGGCGAAGTGCTGTGCATCCTGGGTGAATCCGGATCGGGCAAAAGCGTGACGCTGCGCGCGCTGATGCGGCTGCTGCCGCCGAAGCGCGCCCGCATCGCCGGCAAGATGCGCGTCGACGGCCAGGACGTGCTGGCGCTGAACGGCGCCGATCTGCGCCGACTGCGCGGCGGCCTGGTGTCGATGATCTTCCAGGAACCGATGACCGCGTTGGACCCGGTCTATACGATCGGCGATCAGATTTGCGAGACCTACATCCGCCATCGCGGCGGCACCAGGGCGGCGGCGCGGGCGCGGGCACTGGAATTGCTCGAACTCGTGAAAATCCCCTCCGCGGCGTCGCGGCTGGATAATTATCCGCACGAATTGTCCGGCGGGCTGCGTCAGCGGGCGATGATCGCCATGGCCCTGTCCTGCGGGCCGCGCCTGCTGCTGGCCGACGAACCGACCACGGCGCTGGACGCGACGGTGCAAATCCAGGTGCTGATCCTGCTGCGCAAGCTGCAAAAGGACATGGGCATGGGCACGATTTTCGTGACCCACGACCTGGGCGTCGCCAGTGAAATCGCCGACCGGATCGCCGTCATGTATGCCGGGCGCATCGTGGAAGAAGGCCCGGTCGCCGACGTGCTGGCCAATCCGTTGCACCCCTATACGCAAGGGCTGATGGCCTCGACCGTGCACGGGCAGGACCGCAACCAGGATATCGACGCGATCCCCGGCAGCCCACCCGACCTGCGACGCCTGCCCACCGGCTGCGCCTTCGCCCCGCGCTGCGGGCAGGTCGGGCCGGAGTGCCGTATCGCGCCGCCCGAGCCGCGCTCTCCGGTCGCCGGTCGCATGGCGCGCTGCGTCAAGGTTGCCGCGCCCGTTCCCGCTTACGCCTGATCCCGAAAGGTAGACCGATGCAAAAAGCAAACTTTCCGCCGTCGATCGTCGCCCGCGTCCTGGCCCGCCGCGGCACCGACCATATTTTCGCCGATCTGAACCCGGCGCGCACCGCGCTGGTCGTCATCGACCTGCAACTGGCGTTCATGGACGAGGCGGTCGGTCATGCCGTCTGCCCCGCGGCGCGCGAGATCGTGCCGAATGTGAACCGTCTGGCCGCATCGGTGCGCGCGTCGGGCGGCGGCGTGTTCTGGATCAAGAACACCTCCGACGCCCGCTGCGAAACGGAATGGTCGGTGATGCAGGACATTTCCACCCCGGCAATGCGGGCCAAACGCGCCGCCGCGATGACGGAAGGTACGCCGGGCCACGGACTGTGGCCGACGCTGGACGTGCGCCCCGAAGACGAGGTGCTGAAAAAGTACCGGTTCAGCGCCTTTCTGCCCGGAGCGTCGGACCTGCCGGAGCGGCTGCGCGCGCGCGGCTTCGATACGGTCTTGATCACGGGGACCGTGACCAATGTCTGCTGCGAATCCTCGGCCCGCGACGCGATGATGTCGAATTTCCGCGTGGTGATGGTGTCCGACGCGAATGCCGCCAACTCGCCGGAGGAACACCAGGCCACTCTGGTGTCGATCTACACGACCTTCGGCGACGTCATGGACACCGACATGGTCGTCGGCCTGTTGGCCGGTGCCCGTCAGGTCGCCGCCTGAGAACCAGCCCCCGGCATTCCCGCCCATCGATCGGAGACAAGCATGTTGAAGCGTATCCTGCAGGCCATGGCCGTGTTGTTGCCCCTGTCCGGTCAGGCCCAGGCACAGGGCACGGTCGTCGTCGGAATGACCGCCGGCGACATTCCGATCACGACCGGTCTGCCGGATCAGGGCAGCGAGGGGCTGCGCTTCGTCGGTTATTCGCTGTACGACGCGCTGGTGCTGTTCGATCTGTCGCGCTCCGACCAGGCAGCCGACATTCGGCCGGGGCTGGCGACATCGTGGTCGATCGATCCGAACAACTCCAAGCGCTGGATTTTCAAATTGCGGGAGGGCGTGAAATGGCATGACGGCTGCCCGTTTACCGCGAGCGACGTGGTGTGGAACTTCCAGCGCTTCCTCGACAAAAGCGTGCCGCAGTTCGATCCGTTCCAGTTCGCGCTGGCGCGCACCTTCGCCGGCAGCGTGGCGGGGGTGGAAAAAGTCGACGACCTGACGGTTGCGATCACGATGGACCGGGTCCACTCCATGTTCCCGTACCTGATGCCGCAGTTGGTCATGATCAGCCCCTGCAACGCCGAACGGCTGAAGTATGACCGCAACGCGCTGGCGTTTTCGCCTTCGGGGACCGGGCCTTATCGCTTCAAGTCCATGATCCAGCGGGAACGGTTGGAACTGGATGCCAACAAGGATTACTGGGACAAGGCGCGCGTTCCCAAGCACGACAAGTTGATCCTGATCCCGATGCCGGAAGCATCGACCCGCGCGGCGGCGATGCTGTCAGGGCAGGTGAATTTCATCGAGGCACCGGACCCCGACGCCATCCCGCGGCTGAAATCGGCCGGGGTGAACGTCATCACCAATACCTATCCGCATAACTGGGCCTATCAGTTGAACTTCGTCAAAGGCCCGACGACGGATATCCGCGTTCGGCGCGCGGCCAATCACGCGATCAACCGGGCCGATGTCGTGGAATTGTTGAGCGGCACCGCCATCGCGGGCTTCAGCACCGCGCCCCCGGGGATGCCGTACCACGGCAAGCCGATCAAATACGACTACGATCCGAAAAAGGCGACCGCGCTGCTGAAGGAGGTCGGCTGCTATCCGTGCAAGTTGAATTTCGCGATTTCCACCTCCGGCTCCGGCCAGATGCAGCCCTTGCCGATGAACGAGTTGGTGAAGTCGCAATTGGAAGCTGTCGGCTTCCAGGTCACGCTGACGACGATGGACTGGAACGCGCTGCTCAACATCTCTCGCGGCGGGGTCGATAAGTTTCCCGAATACAGCGGGGTGAATATCAGCCGCAATCTGGTCGATCCGTTCAACGGTCTGTTGCGCCATGTCTGGACCGGCCAATGGGCACCGGCGGGCGGCAATTGGGGCCATTTCTCCACGCCGGGGACCGAGGCGCTGATCGATCGCATCTTCACCGAATTCGACGACACCAAGCGTCTGGGACTGTTGACCGAACTGCACGAGGCGATGAACGCCGAAGCGCTGATGATCTGGGTGGCGCACGACCTGAATCCTCGGGCGCTGTCGCCGAAGCTGAAGGGCTTCGTGCAGGCGCAAAGCTGGTACCAGGACCTGACCCGGATTGTCGTTTCCCCCTAAAATACAGGGAAAGTCGTCATGAAGTATTTATTGACCTCTTTACTAACCCTCCTACTGTTTTCGGGTGAATGCCGAGCACAGGGAAGTGTAATTGTGGGGATGACGGCGGGGGATATACCGATTACTACAGGGCTGCCCGATCAGGGCGGCGAGGGACTTCGGTTTGTCGGCTACTCCCTCTACGACTCCATGGTATTGTTCGATCTGTCGCGGTCGGACAAGGCGTCCGACATTCGACCGGGCCTTGCCACTTCCTGGTCGATCGACCCGGACAACCCGAAGCGCTGGATCTTCAAACTTCGAGAGGGCGTGAAGTGGCATGACGGCTGTCCGTTTACCGCCAACGACGTGATTTGGAACTTCCAGCGCCTGCTCGATTCCAAGTCGCCCCAGTTCGATGCGTTTCAGTTCGCCTTGGCCCGTACCTATGCGGGCAGCGTGGCCGGGGTCGAGAAAATCGACGACATGACGGTCGCGATCACCATGGATCGGGTGCATTCGCTGTTCCCATACCTGGTGCCGCAATTGTTGATGATCAGCCCGTGCAACGCCGAACGGCTGAAGTATGACCGCAACGCCCTGGCGTTTTCTCCGTCCGGGACCGGACCCTATCGCTTCAAGTCGATGATCCAGCGGGAGCGGTTGGAACTGGATGCCAACAAGGATTACTGGGACAAGGCGCGGGTTCCCAAGCACGACAAGTTGATCCTGATCCCGATGCCGGAAGCATCGACCCGCGCGGCGGCGATGCTGTCGGGGCAGGTGAACTTCATCGAGGCACCGGACCCCGACGCCATCCCGCGGCTGAAATCCGCCGGCATCAACGTCATCACCAATACCTATCCGCATAACTGGGGGTATCAGCTTAACTTCGTGAAGGGTCCGACGACCGATCTGCGGGTCAGGCGCGCGGCCAATCATGCGATCAATCGGGCCGATGTCGCGGAACTGCTGGGCGGGACTGCGATTCCGGGCTACAGTACCGCGCCCCCGGGCATGCAGTACTACGGCAAGCCGATCAAATACGAATACGATCCGAAAAAGGCGACCGCGCTGTTGAAGGAAGCCGGCTGCTATCCGTGCAAGCTGAATTTCGCGATTTCCACTTCCGGCTCCGGCCAGATGCAGCCCTTGCCGATGAACGAGTTGGTGAAGTCGCAGTTGGAGGCCGCCGGTTTCCAGGTCACGCTGACGACGATGGACTGGAACGCGCTGCTCAACATCTCTCGCGGCGGGGTCGACAAGTTCCCGGACTTCAGCGGCGTGAACATCAGCCGCGGGCTGGCCGATCCGTTCAGTGGGTTGCTGCGCCATGTCTGGCGCACGCAATGGGCGCCGGCGGGCGGCAACTGGGGCCATTTCTCGACGCCCGCGGTCGAATCGTTGATCGATCGCATCTTCGCCGAGTTCGACGACACCAAGCGGCTGGCGCTGTTGACCGAACTGCATGAGACGATGAACGCCGAGGCGCTGATGATCTGGGTCGCGCACGATCTGAACCCGCGCGCGCTGTCGCCGAAGCTAAAGGGCTTTATCCAGGCGCAAAGCTGGTATCAGGACCTGACGCGGATCGTCGTCGCGCCGTAAGCGGATCACAAATCCATTTCGCGGATCAGCGTGGCGATTGTGCGTCGATAGATGCCGGCCAGAATGCTTTCCTCGTCGCCGTCGATCACCACGTGCCCCGGCATCCGCCGGGGCAAAACGCCGAGCGGGGCGGCGGGTTTGAGGATTGCGCGATAGACGGCGTCGGAGGGGACGAGCCTGCCGGCCGTGTCCTTGCGCACGCCCAGCGTGCCGCCGTGGACGCTGGTGATTTCCGGTGCCTCGATAATCCGGGCCGAGGCCGGCGCGACACTGTCGAGGATCAGGCGGATCGGCGCGTCGGCATTGGCGGGGTAGAACGTGGCGTGGGCGCCGTTATGCAGCCGATCGATATCGGCTTCCGCCACATAGGCTTCGACCATGGCGGTATCCGGCGCGACAAGCATGCCCAGCCGTTCCCGCCGCGACAGCCACGACCCCTGATGCAGCGACACCGGCACATCCCGCACCGTGCCGGCAAAGGGCGCGCGGACGACCAGGGCGGCGCGCTGCGCCAGCAGGGCGGCTTCCTCGGCGATTGATTTCTGAAGCTCCTGCCAGGAGACTTCCAGATCGTCGGTCGATGCGGCATCGAAGGCCTGACCTTCGATCTTCACGCGCAGGGTCTGGATTTTCGCCCGCACCGCGTCGATCCTGGTATCGACCGCGGGTGATTCCAGGCGGAACACGATCTCTCCGTCCTTGACCGCCGCACCGTTCGGCAGGCCGGCGACCAGGCGGCCGGGTTCGTCGGTGAACAGTGTGGTTTCCTGCGTGCTGCGCAGCAGGGCCACCGCGTCGATATGGCCGCGCCAGGGAACGACCAGCCCGGCGATCATCAGTGCGAACACACTGAGCGTCACGATCACGCGCCCGTTCAGCCGCGTCGAGCCGGCGCGTCCGACCCAAACCCGAAGCTCCGCGACGATCGGTCGGATGACGAACCACCAGAGTTCGACCGCCATCAGGAATACGCCCAAGGCTTTGAACGCGATCGTATAGACGAGCACCGCGATGCCGACGAACAGGAAGAACCGATAGGTCATCGCGGCCAGCGCGTAGGTCAGCACGACGGTGCGCAGACGGGGTGGGAAGACTTCGGGCGGCGGCACGCCCCAACCGAACAATGTCTCCCGCAGCCACCAGCGCGCATAGGCGAAGCCGCGATCCTGCAGGTTCGGCACGTCCAGGAAGTCTGACAGCAGGTAGTAGCCGTCGAACCGCATCAGCGGGTTGACGTTCACCAGGATCGTTACGATCCAGGTGGAGCTGGACAGCAGGAACACGGCGGTGCGCAGCGGGCCGTCGGCCAGCACGGCCCAGAGCAGCGTCGCCAGCACGGCCAGGATCAGTTCGGCGCCGACACCGGCGGCATCGATGGCCATGCGCTTGCGCCGGTCGGTCAGCCGCCAGGCCTCGGTCGTGTCGGTCCAGAGGACGGGCCACAGCACCATCAGCGCGATGCCCATCGCGGGCACGCGGCAGCCGAAATGCTTGGCGGTCACGCCGTGGCCGATCTCGTGCACGATCTTGGCCCCGCCCATGGCGAGCGCCACGAGAATGACGCCTTCGACCGAGAAAAGGTCCAGGAAGTTGTGCCAGTAAAGGTCCCACTGTCCCGACACCAGGTGCACCGACACCAGCGCCAGTGTCAGCATCGTCAGCAGAAAGCCGCGGGTGAACACATAGCGGGTAACCGGCACCGCCGCCGTCAGCAAACGGTCCGGATTGATCAGGCGCAGACGCAGGAACAAATAATGCTTCAGCAGCCAGGACCCGGCGGAGCTTTTGCGCGCCCGCAACTCCTCCATCAGGCGCTGGGTGCCGCGCGGTCCGGCGATCGACAACAGCCCGGCGGCGGCGGCGAAGCGCAGGAACGCGGTGACGTCGGCCTCCTCGGCGCGGATCGTCGTTTCCTCGGCGATGGATTGCGCGATCCCCGCGCCGTCGCCGATGCCCCAGCGGGACAGGATTTCGAACTCCAGCCAGCCGATCCGCAGGAAGCGGTGGCGGGCGGGATCGTGGATGGTCCAACTGGGGGAGCCGTCGGCCGAGGTCGGACCGGGCATCAGCCGCAGGTCCTCTCGCAACGGCGGCAGAGGGGACGGGCCGAAACCGGCGGCGGCTACAGCGCCAGCCATTGCCGCACGATCGCGATGGGGCGGCGCAGCAGCCAAACCGCCAGAGGCTGTCGTTCGCCGTAGATTTTGGCCGTTCCCTTCATGCCGAGGCGCTCAGGCGGGCCGTCGGCGAAGCGGGCGCGGAAGGTGTAGGCCATGATCCCGTCCGGGGTCGGGGCGCTGCTGTAGCTTGCGAAATCCAGCGTGGAGCGGCGCGGGCGATCGGGCGCGACGTTGCTGAAGAAGACGACTTCGGCGCCTTTTTCAAAGGTGACGGCCTCCTGCGCCGGGACCTGCATTTCCAGTTCGGTGCGGGTGGGCGATGCGATCAACATGATCCGCTCCCCCATCGTCACCGGCTTGCCGATCCAGTCCGCGGGCCCGTCGAACACCGCGATACCGTCGATCGGCGCGGTCATTTCGGCGCGCGCCAATAATCCCCTTGCATAGGCGAGTTCGGTGATCTGCTGTTCCACCTTGCCGGAAATCACCGCGAGGCGGGACTTGGCGGTCTGGTCGTTCAAAGCCTGTTGAGAGGCCACGGCGTATTCCGCGCGCGCCATTTCCAGCGCGCGTTCGGTGACGTCGTAGCGGGTTTGCAGTTGGTCGCGATCGAGCGTGACCAGCTTGTCGCCCGCCTTGACCATCGCATTGGGCGCGATGTGGACGCGATCCACCACGCCCTCGAACGGCGCGCGCACCGGGGCAGGATCGATGGCCGTCACCTCGGCGGAAGCGACCACCGATTGGCGCACGGGCAGGGACAGAACGACCCCGATCAGCACGATGACGGCAAGGGCAATCAGCTTGCGGCGCGGCGCCCATCCCAGCCGAAAGCCGGTGCGGCCGGCGCGATCCAAGGCCAGGCACTGCGCATAGGCACCCAGCAGGAAGGCCAGCACGCGGCGTTCCGCGTCGGACCAGGGATCGGCGCGCGCCAGCAGCAACCCGCCCAGAAAGCCGCCGTTCGGCAGCGCCAGCGGACACCACAGCGCGTGGGTGGGCAGCCATTCGGCCCAGCTGTCCCGCAGTTCGGGCGAGAGTTCGGCTGGTTGCACCACGCGTGCTTCGCGCGCGCCGTCGCCTCGGGTCAGGGCCGGCAGAAGCTTGTTCAGCCACAGGCGATACGGCGCGCCCGGGTCGGGCGTCGCCACGCCCGAGAGCACCAGGCGCGGGCCGTTCGCCTCCATCCGCCAGAGCGCCGCCTGTTGATAGGGGACGACCGTCGCTGTCTCATTGGCGATCAGGAATTCAAGCTCCGGCCCATGCGCGTCTCTCGCCCGCTGCTCCAGTTGCAGCAGAGCGGTCAGCGCGAGCAGTTGCTGATTGAGCGAGGTGTTCATGGCCTGTCGACGAGCGGTCGGTCGGAAACCGCGACTCTATCGTTCACCGGCCGGCGGCGCCAGCAGTGCTCGGCCGCTCATGCCCGACAGCAGATCGTCGGGCGCGATGGGCAGGCGGCCATAGACCTTGATGGATCGGCTGATCGGATCCACGCGGCCGGACAGGCGCGTTACTTCCGCGCCATAGGTTTTGCCGGTTTCATCGATGACGACGTCGAACTTCGCCCCGGGCTTGAGCCAGGCGAGCCAGCGGGAGGGAACAATCATCTCCAGCTCCAACTCCCGGTCGGACAGGATGTCGAGCATCGGCGAACCCAGTCCCATGAACTGGTATGGGTGCCCCATGACCGCGGCGACCCGGCCCGAGAAAGGCGCGGTGACGGTGCAGTGTTCGACCATGGCGGTGTTGGTCGCGACATCGGCCGCGGCTTCGTTCATTTCCGCGGCGGCGACGTCATATTCGAGGCCGGTGGAGGTTCCGAGGCTGCGAAGCTGCTGCTTGTTGGAGAAGATGCGCCGCTTAGCGTCCAACAGGGCGCGGGCGTGGGCGAGCGAGCCTTCGCGTTCGCCACAGGCGAATTTCGCGATCAATTGGCCCTTTTGGAAGCGGTCGCCGTCGCGCAGGGGGAATTCGTTCAACCGCCCGGCCATCGGCGCGCCGATGGTTGCACTGATCACGGGCACGACCTGAACGCGGATGTCGCGCATGGCGTTATCGACGGGGCGCGCGAGCCCTTGCGTGGGTTCGCGCGCTTCCCTCGGTCGGTCCTGCGCGGTCGCGTAGCCGCAGGACAGAAGCATCAAGGCTGCAACAAGAAACCTTGTCACGTACCCGACGGACCCGCCGGTGCCGGCAGCGTGATTTCCGGCGGAAGACCGTTGGCCCACGGCGTGATGGACGGGTTGATGGCGCGCGACAGTGCTTCGAGATCGTCGATCTCCACCGTCGGCGGCACCAGATCGATACCGCAGGAGATATAGAGGCTGACCAGCGCGAAGCGGGTCTGGGTCACGCTTTGGAAGTAGCTGAGTTCGGCGATGGCCAAGGCCAGTTCGCGCCGCACTTTTTCAGCTTCCGAGATGGAGCTTGCCGCCAGCGCGTTCGCGCTGGAACGGTTGATGCGGCGTTCGATCGCCAGCACTTCCCGCGCGGTTTTCAGATCGGTGACGGCATGGGTGTATTGCTGGAAGGCCAGATTGATCTGGCTGAGCACCGCGACGCTCAAAGCCAGGCGACGGGTTTTGGAGACTTCCACCGCTTGTTCGGCGGCGGCCAAAGCGCGCGGGCCGCGGATCAGGTTGGTCAGGTTGAAGCTGGCCTGAACGCCGATCGATGCCCAGGTGTGATTATACAGGTATTTGTTCGTATCGTAGTTGAAGTTGGCGAGGAAGCCAACTCCCGGCATCATCTTGATGATTTCCTTGTAGATGTCCTGCCGGTCGATCTGTTCCTGATAGGCTTCTTCCCGCAGTTCCGGACGCAGCGCGAGGCCCATTTCCTCCAGCCTGCGGGGGTTGAGGTCGGTCTGCGGAACGTCGAGGTCCCAGCTTTTTTCCGACAATTGCATCGCGGAGCCATTGGGCACGTTGATCAGGGTCGAAAGCTGCGCGCGGGCATTGCGCAGATCGCTTTCGATGTGCCGCAACTGGCCGACGACGCCCATCATTTCGCGTTGGAATTCCAGCATCGGCATGTCGGGCGACAATTGCCGGCGGGTGGCTTCCTGCGCGGAGGCGAGGACTTTTTCCGCCCGGACCAGCAGCGGCTGAAGCCGGGGCAGCATGCTGCCGGCGATCAGTGCCTTCCAGTAGGAATCCTGCACGCGCTTGACGATATCGCCAATAATCTTGCGGCGCCGTTCGACGGACACATAGGACTGGAAGCCCTGCTGCTTCGCCTGCAGATAGCCCAGCCCGACGTCGAGCACGGTCCAGGTGAATTCCGGTCCGGCGGTGTAGTGCTTGGGTTCTTCCGAGAATGCGTGATCCAGCGACACCTGACGGGTGCGGACGTTGATGCTCTGCGCGGCGGGGTCGTTGCTACGCTGATTATAGCCGCCGTTCAGCGCGAGGCGCGGCAGCATCTGCGCCAGGGCGATGTCGAACTGGCGTTCCTGCTGCGAGATCTGCTGCCTGGACAGTTCGGAATCGTAATTGTACTTCAGCGCCCGCGCGACGACGTCCGACAACGACAGCGGCCGATCGATCGGCACATTGTTGCTGATGATCTTTTGATAATCATCCTGTGCTCGGCGTACGTGTTCGGCCGGTGTGATCGGGTCGGGCTTCAAGGAGCACCCGACGATCGGCAACAGCATCAACAATGGCACTCCCCAACGGCGGAGAGTTTGACCCGTCAGGCTTGCGCCTGACCGGCGTTGCATCGAAACAACCGGATTCGTCATGCCGAAGTGCTCTTCCCCAAATTTATTGCCGGCCTGTGTACTCGTATGGATCTCTTTACGCGGCGATGTCGGAGCGAGCCGCGCTGAACACATCCAGGAACGCTCTTGCCTGCGCCAACCGCCCCATTCGGCCGGCTTGATGCAATTGCGTAGAGAATGCGCTTCGACCTTCTGTCACTGCTTCCGATTCAACAACCGCTACCTCCGGCATAAATACTCCGGCGATGCGCGTTACGCCAGATGGGGTATCGTTCGATGCGGTGCGTGCCGCAAAGGCGCTGAACGCTTTTTTGATCGCGTTCTTAAGGGCATCGCTGTTGATCTGGCCCAGAAGCTCCGCCGTGTCGCCGCCGGTCGTCAGCAGGACCGGAACATCGACGAAGGTTTGGTTACCTTTGTTGTCGCGGATCACCACGATGATGGTGATGGGCGACTTCACCGTCGGCGGCGGGCTGCCGCTGAAGCTGAGCGTGGCCGGATCGAAGGTCAGCCAGGACGGCAGCGGGCCGCCGTCGGCGTTGCGTGCCTCGATGTAGAGCTGCCGAGCCTGGGCGTCGCCGCGGAGGAAGACGTTGGAGCCGAAGCCGCTGGCGCTGTCGGTACCACCGACGGGTGTTTGGTTCTGCGGCGCGTTCGGGTCGAGCGGGGGAGTGTAATCGCCCAGCGGCTGCGTGGTCGGAGGATCCGGCACGCGGAACAGCTTGCCCGTATTGGAGTTCGGGTTCGACGGATTGAACGGATCGGCCGGCGGCGCGGGGTTGAACGGCGGGATTTGCACGAACACGCCTTCGGTCGCCGTGGCGGACCCGCCGGAAACCAGCACGTTCGGTGTCAGAACGTTGGTTTGTTCCGACACTGTCGCGCCGGTCGGCGTCACCACGGCGATCTCGTAGCTGCCGGGGGTCAGGCCGGTGAAGCTGACATTGCCCTTGCTGTCGGTGACGGCGGTCTTGCCGGTCGGGTTGCCGTTGCCGTCCAGCAGGTTGACCGTCACGCCCGACAGGTCGGTTTCGTCGCCGTCCTGAGACTTGTTGGCGTTGGTGTCGGTGTAGACATGCGCCGTGAAGGTGCCGGGGACGTAGAGGCCCTCATTCGCGCTGCCGGTTTGTCCCGATGTCAGCGTTGTCGGTGTCTGGATATTGGTTTGTTCCGAAATCTTCGATCCCGTCGGCGTGACGACCGAGATCTGGTAGTCGCCTGGCGTCAGGCCGGTGAAGCTGACATTGCCCTTGCCGTCGGTGACGGCGGTTTTACCCGTCGGATTACCCTTGCCGTCGAGCAGGACGACCGTGACGCCGGACAGGTCGGTTTCGCCGCCGTCCTGCGTGTTGTTGGCGTTCTTGTCGGTGTAGACATGGGCGTTGAAGACAACCGGGGTGTAGAGGCCTTCGGTCGCGCTGCCGGCACCGCCCGAGGTCAGGGTTGTCGGGGTCTGGATGTTGGTTTGTTCGGAAATTTTGGTTCCGGTCGGGGTGACGACAGAGATTTCATAGTCGCCCGGCGTCAGGCCGGTGAAGCTGACATTGCCCTTGCTGTCGGTAACGGCGGTCTTGCCGGTTGGATTGCCCTTGCCGTCGAGCAGGTTGACCGTGACGCCCGACAGGTCGGTCTCACCACCGTCCTGCGTGTTGTTGGCATTTTTGTCGGTGTAGACGTGGGCGGTGAAGGTCGCGGGGACGAACACGCCTTCGACAGCGTTCTTCGCGTCGCCGGACGACAGGGTGTTCTTCGTCAGGACGTTGGTGGCCTCGGCGATTTTCGTGCCGGTGGGGGTGACGACCTGGATTTGGTAGTCGCCCGGAGTCAGGCCGGTGAAGCTGACGTTGCCCGTGCTGTCGGTGGTGCCGGACTTGCCGGTTGGTGTGCCGGTGCCGTCGAGGAGGTTGACGGTGACGCCGGACAGGTCGGTCTCACCGCTGTCCTGCGTGTTGTTGGCGTTCTTGTCGGTGTAGACGTGGGCCGAGAACGTTGCGGGGACGAAGACGCCTTCGACGGAGTTCTTCGCATCGCCGGACGACAGAGTGTTTTTCGTGAGCACGTTCGTCACTTCGGCAACGGTTGCACCGGTGGGGGTGACGACCTGGATTTGATAGTCGCCCGGAGTCAGGCCGGTGAAGCTGACGTTGCCCTTGCTGTCTGTCGTGCCGGACTTGCCGGTTGGTGTGCCGGTGCCGTCGAGCAGGTTGACCGTGACGCCCGACAGGTCGGTTTCGCCGCCGTCCTGCGTGTTGTTCGCGTTCTTGTCGGTGTAGACGTGGGCAGAGAACGTTGCCGGGACGAACACGCCTTCGACCGAGTTCTTCGCATCGCCGGACGACAGCGTGTTCTTCGTGAGTACGTTCGTCACTTCGGCAACCGTCGCGCCCGTGGGGGTGACGACCTGGATTTGGTAATCGCCCGGAGTCAGGCCGGTGAAGCTGACGTTGCCCTTGCTGTCCGTCGTGCCGGACTTGCCGGTTGGCGTGCCGGTGCCGTCGAGGAGGTTCACGGTGACGCCCGACAGATCGGTTTCGCCGCCGTCCTGCGTGTTGTTGGCGTTTTTGTCGGTGTAGACGTGGGCAGAGAACGTTGCCGGGGTGAACACGCCTTCGACGGAGTTCTTCGCATCGCCGGACGACAGCGTGTTCTTCGTCAGGACGTTCGTCGCTTCGGCTACCGTCGTGCCGGTGGGGGTGACAACCTGGATTTGGTAGTCGCCCGGAGTCAGGCCGGTGAAGCTGACGTTGCCCTTACTGTCGGTCGTGCCGGACTTGCCGGTTGGCGTGCCGGAGCCGTCGAGCAGGTTCACGGTAACGCCGGACAGGTCGGTTTCGCCGCCGTCCTGCGTGTTGTTGGCATTCTTGTCGGTGTAGACGTGGGCCGAGAAGGTGGCGGGGACGAACACGCCTTCGACCGCGTTCTTCGCATCGCCGGACGACAGGGTGTTCTTCGTGAGAACGTTCGTCACTTCGGCGACCGTCGCACCGGTGGGGGTGACGACCTGAATTTGGTAGTCGCCCGGGGTCAGGCCTGTGAAGCTGACGTTGCCCTTGCTGTCTGTCGTGCCGAACTTGCCGGTTGGCGTGCCGGTGCCGTCGAGGAGGTTCACGGTGACGCCCGACAGATCGGTTTCGCCGCCGTCTTGCGTGTTGTTGGCATTCTTGTCGGTGTAGACGTGGGCTGAGAACGTTGCGGGGGTGAAGACACCCTCCACCGCGTTCTTCGCATCGCCGGACGACAGGGTGTTCTTCGTCAGAACGTTCGTCGCTTCGGCGATTGTCGTGCCGGTGGGGGTGACGACCTGGATTTGGTAGTCGCCCGGCGTCAGGCCGGTGAAGCTGACGTTGCCCTTGCTGTCCGTCGTGCCGGACTTGCCGGTTGGCGTGCCCTTACCGTCGAGCAGGTTGACGGTGACGCCCGACAGATCGGTTTCGCCACCATCCTGCGCGTTGTTGGCGTTCTTGTCGGTATAAACGTGAGCTGTGAACGTTGCGGGCGTGAAGACACCTTCCACAGCGTTCTTCGCATCGCCGGACGACAGGGTGTTCTTCGTGAGCACGTTCGTCGCTTCGGCTACCGTCGTGCCCGTGGGGGCGACGACCTGGATTTGGTAGTCGCCCGGAGTGAGGCCGGTGAAGCTGACATTGCCCTTGCTGTCCGTTGTGCCGGACTTGCCCGTCGGTGTGCCGGCGCCGTCGAGCAGGTTCACCGTGACGCCGGACAGATCGGTCTCACCGCCGTCCTGCGTGTTGTTCGCGTTCTTGTCGGTATAGACGTGGGCAGAGAACGTTGCGGGGGTGAACACACCTTCGACCGCGTTCTTCGCGTCACCGGACGACAGCGTATTCTTCGTCAGAACGTTGGTGGCTTCCGCCACCGTCGTACCCGTCGGGGCGACGACCTGGATTTGGTAGTCCCCTGGCGTCAGGCCGGTAAAGCTGACGTTGCCCTTGCTGTCCGTCGTTCCGGACTTGCCAGTCGGCGTGCCCTTACCGTCGAGCAGGTTGACAGTCACGCCCGACAGATCGGTCTCGCCGCCGTCCTGCGTGTTGTTCGCGTTCTTATCGGTGTAGACGTGGGCAGAGAACGTTGCGGGCGTGAACACACCTTCGACGGCGTTCTTCGCATCGCCCGACGACAGCGTGTTCTTCGTCAGGACGTTCGTCGCTTCCGCGACCGTCGTACCCGTCGGGGCGACGACCTGGATTTGGTAGTCGCCCGGAGTGAGGCCGGTGAAGCTGACATTGCCCTTGCTGTCCGTTGTGCCGGATTTGCCAGTTGGCGTGCCGGCACCGTCGAGCAGGTTGACGGTAACGCCGGACAGGTCGGTTTCGCCGCCGTCCTGCGTGTTGTTGGCATTCTTGTCGGTATAGACATGCGTGGTGAAAGTGGCGGGGGTGAAGACACCCTCCACCGCGTTCTTCGCGTCGCCGGACGACAGCGTGTTCTTCGTCAGGACGTTCGTCGCTTCCGCCACCGTCGTACCCGTCGGGGCGACGACCTGGATTTGGTAATCGCCCGGCGTCAGACCAGTGAAGCTGACATTGCCCTTGCTATCCGTCGTGCCGGACTTGCCAGTCGGCGTGCCCTTGCCGTCGAGCAGGTTCACCGTCACGCCGGACAGATCGGTTTCGCCGCCATCCTGCGCGTTGTTGGCGTTCTTGTCGGTATAAACGTGAGCTGTGAACGTTGCGGGGGTGAAGACACCCTCCACAGCGTTCTTCGCGTCGCCCGACGACAGCGTGTTCTTCGTCAGGACATTCGTCGCTTCCGCGACCGTCGTGCCCGTCGGGGCGACGACCTGGATCTGGTAATCGCCCGGCGTCAGGCCCGTGAAGCTGATATTCCCCTTGCTGTCCGTCGTGCCGGACTTACCCGTCGGCGTACCCTTGCCGTCGAGCAGGTTGACGGTCACGCCGGACAGGTCAGTCTCGCCGCTGTCCTGCGTGTTGTTGGCATTCTTGTCGGTATAGACATGCGTGGTGAACGTTGCGGGCGTGAACACACCTTCGACAGCGTTCTTCGCATCGCCCGACGACAGCGTGTTCTTCGTCAGGACGTTGGTCACTTCGGCCACCGTCGTACCCGTCGGTGCGACGACCTGGATTTGGTAATCGCCCGGCGTCAGGCCGGTGAAGCTGATATTGCCCTTGCTGTCCGTCGTTCCGGACTTGCCGGTTGGCGTCCCCTTGCCGTCGAGCAGGTTGACCGTGACGCCGGACAGATCCGTCTCGCCGCTGTCCTGCGTGTTGTTGGCATTCTTGTCGGTATAGACGTGCGCTGTGAATGTGGCGGGGGTGAAGACGCCCTCAATCGCGTTCTTCGTGTCGCCCGACGCCAGCGTGTTCTTCGTCAGCACGTTCGTCGCTTCCGCGACCGTCGTGCCCGTCGGGGTTACCACCTGGATTTGGTAGTCTCCCGGCGTCAAGGACTTGAAGCTGACGTTACCGCCACTGTCCGTGGTGCCGGACTTACCGGTCGGCGTGCCTGCGCCGTCGAGCAGGTTGACCGTGACGCCCGACAGGTCGGTCTCGCCGCCATCTTGCGTGTTGTTGGCGTTCTTATCGAGGTAGACATGCGCGGTGAAGATCGCGGGGGAGTAGACGCCCTCGATCGCGTTCTTCGTATCGCCGGACGACAACGTGTTCTTCGTCAGCACGTTGGTAAGTTCGCTGATCGTCGTGCCGCTCGGCTTTACGATCTGAATCTGATAATCGCCTGGGGTGAGGCCGGTAAAGCTCACATTGCCGCTGCTGTTCGTGGTCCCGGATTTGCCCGTCGAGTTGCCGTTCCCGTCCAACAACAACACCGTGACACCGGACAGATCGGTCTCGCCACCGTCCTGTGTCTTGTTGGCGTTCTTGTCGGTGTAGACATGGGCAATGAAGGTCGCGGGGGTGAAGACGCCTTCGATCGCATTCTTCGTGTCGCCAGACGACAGGGTGTTCTTCGTGAGAACGTTCGTCGCTTCGGCAACGGTCGTGCCCGTCGGCGTTACCACCTGGATTTGATAGTCGCCCGGCGTCAGGCCGGTGAAGCTGACATTGCCGCTGGCGTCCGTCGTGCCGGACTTACCCGTCGCGACACCCGAGCCGTCGAGCAGGTTGACGGTGACGCCCGACAGATCGGTTTCGCCGCCATCCTGCGTCTTGTTGGCGTTCTTGTCGGTGTAGACATGGGCTGTGAAGGTCGCGGGGATGAAGACGCCCTCGATCGCGTTCTTCGTGTCGCCAGACGACAGGGTGTTCTTCGTAAGGATGTTCGTCGCTTCGGCCACGGTCGTGCCCGTCGGAGCGACGACCTGGATTTGGTAATCGCCCGGCGTCAGGCCGGTGAAGCTGACGTTGCCACTGGCGTCCGTCGTACCGGACTTGCCCGTCGCGACACCCGAGCCGTCGAGCAGGTTGACGGTGACGCCCGACAGATCGGTTTCGCCGCCATCCTGCGTCTTGTTGGCATTTTTGTCGGTGTAGACATGCGCGGTGAAGGTCGCGGGGGTGAAGACGCCCTCGATCGCGTTCTTCGTGTCGCCAGACGACAGCGTGTTTTTGGTCAGGACGTTCGTCGCCTCGGCGACCGTTGTGCCGGTCGGCGGGACAACCTGGATTTGGTAATCGCCCGGCGTCAGGCCTGTGAAGCTGACGTTGCCGCTGGCGTCCGTTGTGCCGGACTTGCCTGTCGCGACACCCGAGCCGTCGAGCAGGTTGACCGTCACGCCGGACAGATCGGTTTCGCCGCCGTCCTGCGTCTTGTTCGCGTTCTTGTCGGTATAGACATGCGCGGTAAAGGTCGCGGGGGTGAAGACGCCCTCGATCGCGTTCTTCGTGTCGCCCGACGACAGCGTGTTCTTCGTCAGGACGTTCGTCGCTTCGCCGACCGTTGTGCCGGTCGGAGGCACCACCTGGATTTGGTAATCGCCCGGCGTCAGGCCGGTGAAGCTGACGTTGCCGCTGGCGTCGGTCGTGCCCGACTTGCCTGTCGCGACACCCGAGCCGTCGAGCAGGTTGACCGTCACACCGGACAGATCGGTCTCACCGCCGTCCTGGGTCTTGTTCGCGTTCTTGTCGGTGTAGACGTGGGCCGTGAAAGTCGCGGGGGTGTAAACGCCTTCGATCGCGTTCTTCGTATCTCCCGACGACAGCGTGTTCTTGGTCAGGACATTCGTCGCTTCGCCGACCGTTGTGCCGGTCGGCGGGACAACCTGGATTTGGTAGTCGCCCGGCGTCAGGCCGGTGAAGCTGACATTGCCGCTGGAGTCGGTCGTGCCGGACTTACCCGTCGCGACACCCGAGCCGTCGAGCAGGTTCACGGTCACGCCGGACAGATCGGTTTCGCCGCCGTCCTGCGTCTTGTTGGCGTTCTTGTCCGTGTAGACGTGCGCGGTGAAGGTCGCGGGGGTGAAGACACCCTCGATCGCATTCTTCGTATCGCCAGACGACAGCGTGTTCTTCGTCAGGACGTTGGTCGCTTCCCCGACTGTCGTGCCGGTCGGCGGCACGACCTGGATTTGGTAATCGCCCGGCGTCAGGCCGGTGAAGCTGACATTTCCGCTGGCGTCCGTCGTACCGGACTTACCCGTCGCGACACCCGAGCCGTCGAGCAGGTTGACCGTCACGCCAGACAGATCGGTCTCGCCGCCGTCCTGCGTCTTGTTGGCGTTCTTGTCGGTGTAGACGTGCGTGGTGAAGGTCGCGGGGGTGTAAACACCCTCGATCGCGCTCGCGGTTCCGCCAGAAGCCAAGGTATTCTTGGTCAAGACATTCGTGGCTTGCGACACAGTCGTGCCGGTCGGAGTCACAACCTGGATTTGGTAGTCGCCCGGCGTCAGCCCCGTGAAACTGATATTACCGCTGGCATCCGTCGTGCCGGACTTGCCCGTCGCCACCCCGGTCCCATCAAGCAGATTGACGGTGACGCCCGACAGATTCGTCTCGCCGCCATCCTGCGTGCTGTTCGCGTTCTTGTCGGTATAGACATGCGCCGAAAAGCTCGCCGGCGTAACAACCGCGATCGTGTAATCGTAGGTTATCGAAACAGATGCACGTGCGGAGGTAGCCACCGAGGCTTTGACGTTACCACCGGCCGCGCTGATGAACGTGTCCGAAAGAGCCAGCAATCCAAAGTCGACATTGCCGGTTCCACTATACGTGCCCAGGCCGGAGGTGATCGTTGCGGCGGTTTGCGAGGCACTATTATTAAGTTTCGACGCAACAACCGGCACGCCAGGCGAAACGGTCGTACCTTTCGCGATCGAAAGCGTCGCGGGACTAAGGTCCGCCACCAGGAAATTGCCATCGGCGATCTTCGTGCCGGGCGCTAGAAGCGAGAACAACTCAGAACTGGTGAACTTGTTCACAGTCTGCGGCGTTCCCGCCGTCGTCGTCAGGGTCGCCGTCGAGTCGAGGTCGACAAAGAAGGTGACCGACACACTGTTCAACGTGCCCAGGTTGGTGTCAAACTTGGAAACGGAAATTTTCTGCGTATCGTCAACCCAATCGGTCAACTCCAACGTCCGGGTTCCGGGGTTACCCGTGCTCGGGAACCACCCGGTGAAGCTTTGGGTCGGATCGACCATCGACGGCAAGGTCGTCACGTCGGCCACCGCGCCGTTCGCCACGACGAACGGCACCGAAATCGTCGTCGCTCCGCCAACCGCCAGGACCGGGAACAACACGTCGACCGTGCCGCCGGTCGCGGACCCCGAAGACGTGAACGTCGTGTGCGCACTACCGGCCGCGGCACCGGTAATCGCGATCTCTCCGCCCAGATAATAAGCGTTGGACGGCAGCGTAATCGGAATATCCAGCCGAATGATCGGGTCGATGGCGACACCGGGCGCGGAGTTCAGCGTGTATTGCAGAACACCCAGGGAATACCCGTTCAGATCCGTGGCGCCGAGATAGGTCACATGCGCGTCAGCCGTCAGCATCCCGACATTCATGCTGCTCAGCACAAAGCCGTTGCCGGCATCGGTCGCGAGATTGCCTTCGTTGATATTCGTGCCGCGGATCGTCGCGGTCCCGTTTTCAAACCCGCCGATCGCGCCGATCACAAGGCCGCGCGTATTCGTGATCGCGCTGTTCGGGGTTTGCGAGAAGCTCAGCAGCACCTGGCGGGAATCGCCCGCCGCCAGATCGCCCGCGGGCAGCCGCACCACATACATGTGATCGCCGGCCTGGAAGCCCGCCGGGGCATCGATAACGCCCAGATGCTCCTCGAAGTCCGGCAAGGTGGGATCGGAGACGACCAACCGACCATTGGAATCCAGCGCAAGCGTCAATTCCGTAATCGACAACGCCTGACCGCCCAGAGTGGCGGAGACAAGGCTCACATTTTCCATCGCGTTCGCGGGCGCGAACACTTCCAGGTACGGGTTATGCCCCGCCGCTTCGGCGGCGGTGTTCCGCAGCGTCACGGTTTCCGTGAATGTTCCGCCCCGCAGCACCGTATCCGGCACGCCGCTGATCGTTACGGTCGGAACCGGACGATCCAGAACCTGGGCAAATGCCGCGCGCGCCGCGTCGCTGAACGGCGCCGAAGCCTCAATCTGGCCCACCGCCGTGTCGAGAACCCACGAGCCACCCAGCGTCGACAGACCAACCGCGCCGCTGGACGCGGCCACGTCGGCGCCGGTCAGCGTATGCAGATCGGCGAGCAAAGCCTGCCCACCGGCGCCGCGGCCGACATCGCAGCCCCAGAACATGATATCGGCATTGGGCGCCAGATGGTCGGTCCACCCGGCGATCTGGCCGGCGTTCGCGGCGACGCTCGCGGCGTTCAGCGGTTGGCTGCCGAGATTGGCCTGCCCCGCTTCGCCATAGGACAGAAAATGGATCGCGGTCACGCCGGAACGGTCGGCCAGCGCGTCCGACACCTGATCGATGGCGCTTTTCGACGGGTCAATCAGCACGACCTGAGCATCGACCGAGGCGCCGGCGATCAAAGACCGCCAGTTCGCGACGCGCGGGTCGACGAAGATCAGTTCCTTGGCATTCGGATTGGCGGCAATGCCGGACGTATCCGACGCGCTTCGATCGGTAGGCCCCGCCCCGCCGGCGACGGGCTCCGTCGCGATACCGTGTTCGGCCACCAAACTGGAATCGGCATGCAAGGCGTCCGACGCCTGGGTGGTTTCGTGATGCGCATCCACCACGGGCTTCGTGACAGGCGCAACGCTTCCGTCGAACAGATAGCGCGGTTCCAACACCAGCTTCATAAACCAGCTCTCCAACCCAGACACACCGCGCATTCGCGCGGGTCGCCCGTGCACGCGGACGGCACACGAACAATTTCAACACAATCTATTGCACACAATAGCATAAAGGTCGAAATGCGCGAATCATTTTCGTTGAAAAATACGGAAATATCTCAGATTTGCCTCATACCGTGGAACAAGTCGGTGTATCTGGGTATCGACGTGTTTCGCGCTGTCGCCGACCGTCACATCGCCCGCGACTTGTCTCCCCATCAAGGCAAACACCGAAGCCCGCAACCTTGCCCGAGACCGCTTCATCGTCGACAGTCGGGACGACCGTAAACAACGACAAGGCAGGGTGGAATGACACGCAAGACGGTGCTTGTGGCGGGCGCGACCGGTTTGGTCGGCTACGCGGCGCTGAAGCATTTCGCCGGCCTACCCGATTGCGACATCATCGCCGTTTCTCGCCGGCAACCGCCGGACATGCCGAACGCGCGCTTCATCCCGCTCGACCTGACCGACACCGAGCAATGCCGAGCAGCGGGGGATGAGATGAGAGGGGTGACGCATGTGGTGTATGCGGCGCTGTTTGAACTGCCGGGGCTGGTCGCGGGCTGGCGGGATCAGGCGCAGATCGACACCAACGACCGCATGCTGCGCAATCTGCTGGAGGTCCTGTTGGTCAAGGCCCCCGGCCTGCGGCACGTGACCCTGCTGCAAGGCACCAAGGCCTATGGCGTGCATGTGCGGCCGCTGACCGTCCCGGCACGGGAAGGGCGGTCGGAAATGCGGGAGCAGCCGAATTTTTACTGGGCGCAGGAGGATTACCTGCGCGCGCGGCAAAGCGGCCGGTCCTGGACATGGTCGATCCTGCGGCCCGTGCTGATTGTCGGGGAAGCGATCGGCGGCGCGATGAACCTGATCCCGGCCCTGGGCGTACACGCCGCGTTGATGCGGGAGTTCGGCACCACCCTGCCCTATCCCGGCGGCCCCGCCCGGGTCGGCCAGGCCGTCGACGCCGACCTGTTGGCGCGCGCCATCGCCTGGGCCGGCGAGGCAGATGCCGCGCGCAACGAGGTCTTCAATGTCACCAACGGCGATGTCTTCGTCTGGGAAAACATCTGGCCGGCCATCGCCGAAGCCGCGGGCATGCAACCGGCGCCATCCCAACCGTTTGCCCTGAATTCACTGTTGGAGACCGGGGCAGCCCGGTGGGACGCGATCCGCCAAACGCACGGGTTGGTTTCGCCGGATCTGCGCGCATTCGTCGGCTTGTCGCTGGAATACGCGGATTACCAGATGCGCCATGGGCAGACCGAGATCGGCGCGCCGTCGATCGTCTCGACGATCAAGATCAATCAGGCGGGCTTCCACGAAACCATGGATACCGAAGTCATGTTCCGCAAATGGTTCGCGCTGTTTCAGGAGAAGCGGCTGCTTCCCCCGAAATAGCCGACGGGATCACATCCCTTCGCGAATGACCGGATTGCGCAGCGTGCCGATCCCGGAGATTTCGATTTCAACGGTATCGCCGTGCTTCATGTTGGCGGTCGCGCCTTCCGTGCCCATCCACATCATGTCGCCGGGATAAAGCGTCAGGCAGGTGGTCATGGCGACGAGGTAATCGACGACGCCATGGATCATCTTGTTGGTGTCGAAGGTGATCATGGTCTGGCCGTTCAGCCTGACGGTGGTGGCCAGACCTTCCAACGTTACGTCGGTCTCGATCCACGGCCCCATAGGCTTGAACGTATCCGTGTTCTTCGCGCGCCACAGCGTGCGGTCGGATTTCTGCCAGGTGCGCTCGCTGACGTCGTTGCCGATCGTGTAGCCGAGGACCGCCGACAGCGCGTTCTCACGCGTCAGATTTTTGCACTTCTGGCCGATAACGACGACCAATTCGGCCTCATACTGCACAAGTTCGGTCGCGTCGGCGGGGATGACGATATTCTCCCCATGCGCGATCAGCGCGTTATTCGTCCGGTACCCAATATCCGGGTTCGGCGGCAGGTCCGGCGCTCGGCCCAGCTTATGCGCGACTTCCATGACGTGTTCGGCATAGTTCATGCCGGCGGCATAAAAGGTCGGCGGTACGACGGGAACCAGAAGCTTGACGTCGTCGAGCTTCAGCCGCGTGCCGGTCCGTTCCCACGCTTCAAACGGCGAGCCGCGAACCGGGATAACGGTATCGCCCTCGATAACCGCGTAGCTTGGTGTTCCGTTCTGGTCGATGCGTGCCCAGCGCATGGCGCGTTTCCCCTGATTTGATCCTGTGCCCCATTATACCGAGGTCGGCCCGGTATGCCATGGCGGCCGACAGCGCGTATTTGTGGACCCGCCGATGGGGACCGACTATCAGGAGCGCCCCTGACGGGTTCCCCCTTATGCGAGACTGATTGCCCGATGACCATGACTCCCATCGCCGGCCCGCTGCTGTCCAGGCTGGCGGATTTCTGTCGCCGCAACGCCCTTGCCGTCTTTGTCGCCGGTTTGGCGCTGGCTGGACTGTCAGCATGGGTGGCGGCGGAGCGTCTGGGGGTCAGCACCGATACCGACCTGATGTTCTCGGAAAAGCTGGCGTGGCGACAGCAGGCGGCGGTCATGGACAAGGACTTCCCGCAATTCCGCGATCTGCTGGTCGTCGTGATCGACGCCCGCATTCCCGAAGAAGCGGACGCAACCGCGGCCGAACTCACCCGCCGAGCGGCGACGGAGAAGACACATTTCCTGAGCGTTCGGCGGCCGGATGCGTCTCCCTTCCTGGAACGTAACGGACTGCTGTTCCTGGAGCAACCGCAACTGGTCGGCCTGCTGGATCGCACCATCGACGCACAGCCGTTCCTGGGACAGCTCGTCGCCGATCCGTCGTCGCGCGGCCTGTTCGCCGCTTTGTCGTTGCTCGGCATGGGTGTGGACAAGGGCGACGCCGATCTGACCGCCTATCTGCCGGCGATCGACGGCTTCCATCAGGCGATGGCGGCGGGGCTGGCGGGCAAGCCTTCCCCCTTGTCCTGGCAGGCGCTGCTGGGCGGCGGACTCAGCGACCTCGCGGGACCGTACCGCTTCGTCCTGATCCAGCCCAAGCAGGATTTCGGCGCGCTGGAACCCGGCGGTGCCGCGACCGAGGCGCTGCGCACAATCATCGCGGACCTGGAGTTTGTGAAGGCCGGGACGGCCCATGTCCGCATCACCGGGCAGGTCGCCCTCGCCGACGAGGAATTCGCCACCGTCGCGCATGGCGCGGTCGAGGGGCTGATCGTCAGCGTGATGCTGATTACGCTGTGGCTGTTTCTCGCCTTGCGCTCGTGGCGGCTGATCCTGCCGGTGTTGATGACGCTGGGCCTGGGATTGATGCTGACCGTGCTGTTCGCGGCTCTGGCCGTGCGCACGCTGAATCTGGTCTCGGTCGGTTTTGGCGTGTTGTTCGTCGGCATTGCCGTCGATTTCGCCATCCAGTTTTGCGTGCGTTATCGGGAACAGCGCTTTGCGCTGCTGGATGCGCCGGCCGCCATGCGCTTTACCGCCGGGCAGACCGGCGATCAGATCCTGGTCGCGGCGCTGGCAACCGCGGTCGGGTTCCTGGCGTTTGTGCCGACGGATTTTTCCGGCGTGGCGGAATTGGGGTTGATCGCGGGGTTCGGGATGCTGCTGGCATTCGTCTGCACCCTGACGTTCCTGCCCGCCGCCATGACGCTGTTTCGCTCCCGCGGTGAAACGGCGGAGGTCGGCTTCGTCTGGGCACGCCCGCTGGATATCGCGATCGCGCATAACCGCTTCGGCATCCTGACGGTGTTCGCCGCCTTGGCCGTCACGGCGGGGGTCGCTTCCACCCGTCTGACCTTCGATTCCGACCCGCTGCATACCAAGGATGCCTCCACCGAGGCGATGGTGACGCTGTTGGATCTGATTAACAATCCGCTGACCAATCCGTATTCAATCGACATCCTGGTCGCGAACGCGGCGGAGGCCGAACGGCTGACGACACGGTTGCGGGCGTTGCCGTCGGTGGGTCAGGTGATGAGCCTTGATAGTTTCGTGCCCGACGACCAGGCGGCCAAGTTGGCGTTGATCGCGGACGCGGCATCGATCCTGGCACCGACCCTGACGCCCCCCGCGGCGGTGGCAAGCGTAACCGCGGAGGATATCCGCATGGCCGCGAAGGCCGCCCTGGCGCATATCGTGCCGGCGCTGCCGAAACTGGCCAAGGATCACCCGTTGGTGGCAATTGCCGACGATCTGCGCAAGATGCAGACGGCGTCCGACGCGGTGTTGCTGGCGACCAATGCGGCCCTTACCCGATTTTTGCCCGGGCAATTGACGCAACTTCGCAACGTGCTGTCGGCCGATCCCGTGGACCGGTCGATGATCCCGGCCGACATCGCGCGGGACTGGACCCTGCCCGACGGTCGCATGCGGATCCAGGTGACACCGGCGACAAAGGGGACCGCCGGACGCGATCTGGAAGTTTTCGTCGCCGAAGTCGCGACGGTCGCCCCCAATGCCGGCGGGTCCGCGGTGACCATTCAGGCAACCAGCAAGACGATCGTCGGCGCATTCCGCTCCGCCGCGATCTATGCGCTGATCGCGATCACCGTGCTGCTGTTCGCCGCCCTGCGCCGCGTCGCCGATGTCGCGATGGTCATGGCACCGTTGTTGCTGTCCGCGGCGTTGACCGTGCTGATCGCCGTGGCGCTGCCGTTGCCTATGAACTTCGCCAACATCATCGCGTTACCGCTGCTGTTGGGCGTCGGGGTTTCGTTCAATATCTATTTCGTGATGAACTGGCGCGCCGGCCTCGGCAATCCGCTGGGATCGGCAACGGCGCGCGCCATCATCTTCTCGGCCCTGACAACCGGTTCGGCCTTCGGCTCGCTCGCGATGTCCGATCATCCGGGGACCGCAAGCATGGGTTTGCTGCTGCTGATCAGTTTAGGCTGCACGTTGTTGGTGAGTTTGATATGCTTACCTGCCTTGCTGGCGATCTCCGCGCCGGTCCGCCGCCAATAGGTCGAGGGAAACGCCCATGCGATGGAAGCTGCCGTTCATTCTGTCCTTGTCGCTGCTGCAAGGTGCCGCGGATTTTCAGACCGGCTGCGGGCAGGATCATGTCGCCGGCCACGCGCCCGTGACCGCCCCGTCGCCCGATCCGGGGCGTGGGGGACAGGCAAGCGGCGTCATGTACGGGCAGACGACGCAGCGCGCGCCGTCGACGGGCACCCTGGGCGGGTGCGGCACACCGTCGCCGGGGTCGTCGCTGACCGGATCGTTGCAAAATGAGAGGGCCGATATCGTGCACGGCCTGCCGTTGCCGGACATATTGCGTTCACCGTTTGAGCCGAAGATCAATCAATGACTTGCATAATGCGAGACCGGAACTGTCGTCGGCACTCGGCTTTCATCAATCGCGCTGCCTGACGGTCCATCGGAATCGAAGACTCCGAACACTCACTATCCAGGACAAGAGTTTAATTTCTGGATCGGTCTGACGTCGAGACTACCTCACAATTGTTGTATTCGCTGTCAATCACCATCAATTTGCGGTCAAAATCATCATTATCGTTGACCCTGATCAATATCGCCGGGATATGCTTGTGACATGGAAACGGGGACGGTCGAAAAGATTTGTCTCGGGGGAAGTCGGTGTCTGATCAATCATCATTTTGGCGAAGGGTCGGTGTCGTCAGAGGAACGGGCGGCACGCGTCGCGCGCAGGCGTTCTTCGTCGATTGCGCGAATTTCGCGATAAATGGCATCGGTGATTTGCCGCGGGTTCAAGGCAAGCCAGGCCTCCTCGGAGAATGCCGCGCGGACGCGAGCGTAAGCCTCCTGAAAAATCGTGTCAGTCACCGCCGGCTCCCCACATCACTACTCTGCGGGCCGCGCTGGAACGCGGCACGCATTGACGAACGGCCAAATGGTAATACAACGTCAAAAAAACGTCAAAATCCGGGTTAACGATAAAAGGTGAACACACTATGGACGACTCACACGACCACCTCCTGACCCTCGCCGCGAAAATCGTCAGCGCGCACGTCGGCAATAACGACACGCCCAGCTCGGCTTTGCCGAACCTGATCCGTGACGTTTACAACAGCCTGCGCGACGTCGAACCGCAGGACTCCGCGCCGCAAGCCGTCGCGATGCGTCCCGTTTCGGCCGGACCGACGCGCGGTGCCGTCGGCAAGCAGACCGTTTTCAGCGACCGCCTCACCTGCCTCGAATGCGGACTTACGATGAAGATGCTCAAACGGCACCTCATCACGGTTCACGACCTGTCGCCGGATCAGTACCGCCAGAAATGGGGCTTGCCGTCCAACTACGCGCTCGTCGCCTCGGACTATGCCAAGCTGCGCTCCTCGCTCGCCAAGCAAAGCGGCCTGGGCAAGCGCCCGGAATCAAAGACCGGCCGGCGGCGGTAACGCCAGGGCCGATAAAACCTCGCTGACGACACTGTCCCAATCGCCCGCTTGTTTCTGACGAAACAATCGGGCGGTCGGATACCACGGCGTCGAAGACCTCTTCGTCAACCACCGAAAATCGGGATTGAACGGAAGCAGGATCCAGACCGGTCGGCCCATCGCCCCCGCCAGATGCGCCACCGATGTATCAATCGTAACGACCAAATCCATGCAGGCGACCAATGCCGCGGTATCGGCGAAATCGCCCAATTCCGCATCATGCAGCCGTATCAGCGGGTTACGTGCCAACCACGCACGATCGTCGCCACGGATCGACTTGCTCAACCCGTGACATTCAAGCTCCGACCGTCGCAACAGCGGTTCCAAAACGCCAACCGGCATTGCGGAGCGCGCATGACTGCTGGCCGAACCCGCCCAAACGACACCGATCCGACGTAAGCCCGATACCCCGAGCCGCTCGCGCCACGCTGCAACCCGAACCTCGGACGCGGACACATACGGAACCGCCGCCGGAATCGTTGATAACGCTGTGCCGAACGCCAACGGCAGACTCATGACGGGGGTGACGAAATCGGCCTCCGGTTCCGTGTCCAACGGTCCGACAACCTGACTGACGCCCGGCACCGTCCGCAGCAGCGCCGTCAAATCGTCGGGCACGCTCAGCGTGACCCGCGCGCCGCGTTCGGCCAACAGCGCGGCATAACGGGCGAACTGTATGATGTCCCCCCGCCCCTGCTCCCCCAACACCAGCACATCGCGACCCGCGACCCGCGCGGGATCGAGCACCGCGGCACCCCTTGGCATCGGATCGTGCAGCGTCTCGTTCCAGCGCGCCTCATACCGCGCCCACCCCTCGGGGTAGTGACCCAGCAGCAGCAGGACCAGGGACTCGTTCCAGTCCAACATGAAATCGGGGTTGCGCCGGCGTTCGTCGACGATCAGCGCCAGCGCGCCTTCCGGCTGCCCCAGTCGCAGCAGGACATTGCCCAGTTCCGCGACGGTATCCGTGCGGCGGGAAGGATCGAGAGGGTGGTCGGCGTCGTCCAGCAAAGCGCGGAAGCAATCCGCCGCCTGGGCCAACAATCCCATCTCGGCGCGGGCCTGACCCAGCGTGTAGCGCGACGGCTGATGGTTCGGCGCCTGCGCCACGACCTGGCGCAGCAAATCTTCGGCATCGGCGGGGCGATGCAGCCGCAGCAGCGCGATCCCGACCATCCCCAAGCGATCGGCCGTGGTGCCGCCGCTCTGAATCGCCGCCAACAGCGCGCTCAACGCCTCGGCGTACAGGCCAAGATCGACCCAGGCCACGCCGAGATTGGTCAGTATGCCGGGGTCACCCGGTCGCAACCGGATCGCCTGCGTCAAAAACCCGACGGCGTCGGCGGGTTTATCCAGGCGCACCAGGACGACGCCCAGCAGATGCAGGGCATCGACATGATCCGGCGCGTCCTGAAGCAGAGTCAGGCATGCTTCCGCCGCCTCCGGAAGGTCGCCCGACTGAAAATGGCGCGCCGCCGTGTCGATGGACAAGGCCACGGCGGCGCGGGCGCGATCAGCCGCGCTTCTTGGCGCGGGCGGGTTTCGCGGGCTTCGGCTCCGCCGCGATGCGCTTGGGTTTCGCGGCGGGTTTGGGCGGAGTCTTGCCGGCCCGCAGGTCGGCGATGGTCGCGCGTGTCGTGATCTGATCCGGATTAACCCGCAACTCGATCACCGCCGGCCGACCACTCGCCACCGCTCGGCGGAACGCGGCGGCAAATTCGGCGGTTTCCGAAACAACCTCGCCGTGTCCGCCGAAAGCTTCGATGAATTTGGCGAAATCCGGATTGGTCAGGGCGGTGCCGGAAACGCGCCAGGGATGGGCGCGTTCCTGATGCATGCGGATCGTGCCGAACATCTGGTTGTTGAACACCAGCACGATCGGCGCGACGCCGTGATGAAAGGCGGTGGCGATCTCCTGACCGGTCATCATGAAGCCGCCGTCACCGACCATGCTGACCACCATGCGGTCGGGATAGGCGATCGCCGCGCCGATCCCGGCGGGCACGCTATAGCCCATGGCACCGTTGGTCGGGCCGATATACCGCTGATCCGGGCCGAAATTCAGAAACCGCGTGGCCCATCCGGCAAAGTTGCCCGCATCGGTGGTCACGATGGCATCCGGCGTCAACATGCCCTCCAATTCGCGCATCGCGGTACCGAGGTTGAGGACGCCGTCATAGTTCGGAACCGCCCTTTGGGCTTCCCGCAGGGAACGCAGATCGCGCGTCCACTTCGACCAGGTCGGCTTGACCGGTTCCAACGCGGCGACCGCGTGGGCGAAGACGTTCAGGTCGGACACGATGCCCAGCGCGGGGCGGAAGACGCGGCCGATTTCGGCGCCGTCGGGCAGGATTTGGACAATCGGGGTGCTGCCGGCCTTGTCGAGCAGGGTGTAGCCCTGGGTAACGGCATCGCCGAGACGGCTGCCGATGGCCAGAATCAGATCGGCTTCCTTGAAGCGCGCGATCAGTCCGGGGTCGGACCCGACGCCGAGATCGCCGACGAAGTTGTCCTGATGACCGTCGTAATGGGCCTGCCGGCGGAAGCCGACCGTGACCGGCACGTCGTTGGCCACCAGGAACGCCCGCAACGCGGCGCGCCCGGCATCGGTCCAGCAAGACCCGCCGACGACGGCGACCGGGCGATGCGCCTTCGCCAGCATTTCGCGCATCCGCAGCAGTGCCGCCGGGTCGGGATAGGCGACGGATACCGGCACCCGCGGCAGGTCGGGCGTGACGACCAGATCCTTTTGCATCTCTTCCGACAACGCGATCACGACCGGGCCGGGCCGACCGGACGTCGCGACATCGACGGCATGGGCGACGACTTCGGGGATGCGGCTCGCGTGATCGATCTGAGTCACCCATTTCGCCAGGGGGGCGAACATCTGGCGATAATCGACTTCCTGAAACGCGTCGCGGCCCGTGTCCTCGTGCGGGATTTGACCGATGAACAGCAGCATCGGGGTGCTGTCCTGCATGGCGACGTGAACCCCGATCGCGCCGTGGCAGGCACCTGGGCCGCGCGTCACCATCGCCGCGGCCGGGCGGCCCGTCAGCTTGCCATAGGCTTCCGCCATGTTCACCGCGCCGGCCTCAAACCGGCAGGTCACCAGCTTCAGGTTCTTGGCGACGTCATGCAGACCATCGAGCGTATCGAGAAAGCTTTCGCCCGGCACCTGAAAGACATGATCGATGCCCTGGGCGACAAGCGCGTCGGCCAGAATGCGCCCTCCCATCCGCGGTGTCGTATTTGGTTTGCGTGCTGGCGGCTGGCGCATTGATCATCTCCCGGTCTCGATTCCCGAACGATAAACGCAGCCGATCGATCCGTCACCTTACCGGACGTGTCCGCTCCAAAGATGGACCATGACGGTTCGGCGGGCCTATCGTTGGGGCAACAGGAGGATCGCATGGCGCGTGACAAGATCAGAATCGGATGCGGCGCGGGATTTTCCGACGATCGCATCCCACCCGGCGTGGAAATCGTGGAACGAGGGGAGTTGGACTACCTCGCCATGGAATGTCTGGCGGAGCGCACCATCGCGCGGGAAACGCTGGATCGCGCGAAGGACCCCACCAAGGGCTACACTCCCGTGCTGCTGGAACGCATGGAAGCGATCATGCCGCCGGCGCTGAAGCGCGGGATCAAGATGGTCACGAACATGGGGGCGGCAAACCCGATGGGCGCCGCCCGCGTGCTGCGCAAGCACGCGCCGGGATGGGGCTGCCCGGATTATACCTGCGCGGTTGTGCAGGGGGACGAGGTCACGGACCTGATGCGCGCCCATCCGGAACTGACGCTGATGGAAGACGGCGCGCCGCTGGAATCGCTGCTGCCGAAAATGGCCTCGGCGAATGCCTATCTGGGCGCGGATGTGGTGGCGCAAGGCTTCGCGACTGGCGCCGATCTGGTGATCACCGGGCGCGTGGCCGATCCCGCGCTGTTCCTGGGGCCGATGCTGCATGCGTTCGGCTGGTCGTACGACGATTACCAGAAGCTGGCGAACGGGACGCTCGTCGGGCATCTGCTGGAATGCTCCGGCCAATTGACCGGGGGTTGCTTCGCCGATCCCGGCAAGAAGGAGGTCGAGGACCTGGCCGGGCTGGGTTATCCGCTGGCGGATGTCTGGGCGGACGGGCGGATCGAGATTTCGAAAACGCCGGGATCGGGCGGTCGGCTGGATGTGGCGACCTGCACCGAGCAATTGCTGTACGAAATGCACGATCCCTCGGCTTACATCACACCGGACTGCGTGCTGGATGCCTCCGGCGTGACCTTCCGCCAGACCGAAAAGGACCGCGTCGTGCCGTCCGGCGCGCGCGGTAAGCCACGCACGCCGACGCTGAAGGTCGTTGTCGGGTATTTCGACGGCTATATGGGCTCGGGCGAAATGGGCTTCGCCGGGATCAACGCCGTGGCCCGCGCGAAACTGGGCATCGAGGTCGTCAAGGAACGTCTGCGGCGGCGCGGTCTGACATACGAGGAAATGCGGATCGACCTGATCGGCATGAACTCCCTGCACGGCAACGACGCCGAACAGGCTCCGGAACCTTACGAGGTGCGGCTGCGCATCGCGGCGCGCACGACGGACAAGAAAGCGGCCGAGGCGGTCGGCGCGGAAGTCCGCAGCCTGCATATGCAAGGCCCGACCGGTGCCGGCGGCGGCATCAATTTCGGCGCGCGTCAAATACTGGCGGTCAAGTCAGTGCTGATCCCGCGCGAATGGGTCAAACCCGAAATCGTCATGGAGCATGCGGCATGAGCATCCGCGTCTACGACCTGGCGCACGCGCGTGCCGGGGATAAGGGGAATACGTCGAATATCTCCGTCACCGCCTATAGCGACGAAGGCTGGGCGGTGATCCAACGCGAACTGACGCCCGAGCGCGTGCTGGCCCATTTCCGGCACCTGACGCCCGGCCCGGTGCGCCGCTATGAACTGCCGCAGTTGCGAGCGCTGAACTTCGTAATCGAAAACGCCCTGGGCGGCGGGGTAACCCGTTCCCTGGCGATCGATCCGCACGGCAAGAGCCTCAGCGCGCTGATGCTGACCATCGCGCTGCCCGGCCATAACCAGGCGGGCGCATCGGGGTAAGGTTACGCGGCGGGGCGCGCCCGGTAAGTCTCGGGCGCGAAGGCCGCGAACAGCCCGCCGGCCAGCACCAACAGCCCGGCGGCGCAGATCAGCGCCGCAACGGGCCCGAAGAAGTCGGAGATCAGGCCGAGCAGCAGCGGGCCGGCGACGTAGCCTATGTCGCCGGTCATGCGGAATACGCTGACGGTGGTCGCGTTCAACCCCGGCGGCGCGCTGTCGGCGGCATAGACGGACGGCGCCGCGCCGCCGATCGAACCGGCGATGCCCCATGCAATACTCGCCGCCATGAACCAGCCATAGCTTGGCGCGACGCAGAACAGCAGCATGGCGATGCCGGAAATCACGGTCGCCGGCGCGATCACCGCCTTTCGGCCGAAGTAATCCACCAGCATACCCCCCGGATAGGCCGCCGCCAGCCCCACAACGGTGCCGACGGCCAGCGCGAAGCCGATCTCGGTCACCGACAGGCCCAGACGCAGGCTTCCCAGCAAGGGCACAACGCTGAACAGCCCGCCGGTCCGCGCGGCGGCGTTTGCCAGGGAGACGAAACACGCCAGGACGAAACCGATCTGTCCCGCCAGCCTCCGAATCTGTCCCCACAATGACACACCCCCGCCTGCTCGGCTTCGCTGCGCGGCGAACCCGCCGTCACGGGTTTCGCCTACCGCGAGGATGGCCACGGCCCCCGCGCCGGTGCCCGCGATCGCATAGGCCAGGAAGGGGGCCGTCAGGCCATAGGCCTCCGACAGCAGTCCACCGGGAAACGGGCCGACACCGGCGGCGAAGATGAAGGTACCCTGATAGATCGAAACCATCCGCCCGCGTCGTTCCGGCGTGGTGATGTCGGCCAGCACGATCTGCCCGGTGGTGACGATCAATCCGGCGCCCGCGCCCGCGACGAAGCGGGCGAGGATAAATTCGGGATAGGTGGTGGCCATGGCGCACCAGAGATTGCCGATCGCGGTGATGCCGCCGCCCAGCGCCAGGGCGACGCGCCGACCGAAGGTGTCGGACACATAGGCCGCCGGCAGCGCGCCGACCAATCGCGCGAGGCCGTAGATGCCGACCGCCATGCCGATGGCGGAGACCGACACGCCAAAGGATTGCGCGTAGAGCGGCAGCGCCGGCACCACGCCGCCAAACCCGAGTTGATTGATGGCAACGAGGACGCACATCCAGAAGAGCGTCCAGTTCGCCTTGGACGAACCGGCGATTTTCGCGGTCGTCACAACGCGACGATCACCTTGGTTTCCGAACGAACATGCGGCGCGAACTGCGCCCAGCCGCGCATACGCGTGAACTCCGGCGTGTCCACGGCCTCTGGCCCCGCCAGTTCATAGATCGTGGTGTAGACCCGACCGGCGGAGCGGCTTGGGCTGCCGCGATCTGTCGCGCGCACATCGCCGACCGACGCATAACGACGCCCACTGAGAACGCCCGGACACGCGAGCGCGTCGGGCAGATGGACGGAGTCGTACCAGGCACTCCATTCAGCCTCGACCTCGGCATCGACCTCGGCAGTGACGATCAGCAGACAATGCGACATGCGGGTTCCCCTTGGCGGCGTATGTACCCAGATTCGCCGCCGGCAACCAGACCACCGGACCGGGGATGCCCGCTAAATCACCCCGCCGGCGCGCAGTTCGGCGATTTCGGCTTCGGCGTAGCCGAGTTCGCGCAGGACCTCATCGGTGTTCTGACCAAGGACCGGCGGCGGAGAGTCGATGCGGGCGCTGCCGTGCGCCAGTTTGAACGCGGCCACGGGGACGGTGAAAGCGCCGCCCACGTCCGGCGCGGCGGCATGGCTGTGCAGCACCGCGCGGTGGTCCAAATGCGAATCGACCAGCGTTTCTTCCAGACGGCGCACGCGCCCGGCGGGGATGTGGCGAGTCTGGAAGAAGACCTCCCACTCATCGGCGGAACGGGTCATCAGGGTTTCGGAGACCACCCGCTTTTCGTTCGCCTCATCCGCCTTGCGTTCGGCGTGGGTGGTTTTGACCATGTCCTCCCGCCCCAGAGCCAGCCAGAAGCGGCGCTGTTGGGCGATGTTCATGGCGCCGAGCATGAGCAATCCGTCGGCGGTGGGCCAGCAGGATCCGGTGGCGACGCCCTGCCAGTGGCCGTGTGGTTCGGGATGGTGGCCGGTGCGGGTGAAGTCGGTGACATGGCTGGCCATCATCACCAGGGCGACATCCATCATGGCCATGTCGATCCGCTGGCCCTTGCCGGTGCGTTCGCGTTGGAACAGCGCCGTGGCGAGGGCGAAGGCCCCCGTCGTGCCGGTGGCATAGTCGATGACCGGAGAGCCGAACTTCATCGGCCCGCCCCCGATCTCTCCGGTTGTCGCCATGATGCCGGAGGTTGCCTGGATGACATGATCGTAGGCGGTGTAGTTGCCGCGCGGCCCGTCCTGCCCGAAGGCCGAGAAGCTGGCATAGATCAGGCGCGGATTGATCGCGGCGAGATCGTCGTATCCCAGACCCAGCGCGGCCAGCGCGCCGGGACGAAAATTCTCCACCAGCACATCCGCGGTGGCGACCAGACGCTTGAGCGCCGCCTGCCCTTCCGGCCGTTTCAGATCCAGCGTGATGGCGCGTTTGTTGGAGGCCTGGGTCAGAAAGGCGCTGCCCATGCGGCGCGCGTTATCGTCGGCGTCCGACCCCAGGATGCGCACCATGTCGGGATCGCGCGGGTTCTCGACCTTGATGACATCGGCGCCATGGACGGCGAGCTGGTAGGCCGCGAAGGGGCCGGCCAGGACATGGGTGATGTCAATGACCCGGATGCCATCGAAAGGTCGAGGGTCGCTCACGGCAGGACTTTCCCCGGGTTCATGCGATGGGCCGGGTCCAGCGCGTCCTTGATCGTGCGCATCAGGTCCATCGCGACCTGGCTTTTATGCGTTGCCATGGCATGGCGTTTGGACTGGCCGATCCCGTGTTCGGCGGAAAAGCTGCCGCCGAGGGAGACGGCGATGGCATTGACCATCGGTTCCATCTCTCCGGCGCGCGCGACCCAGGCGGCGCGATCCATCATCCCGGCGGGCGCGTGCAGGGAGACATGGATGTTGCCGTCGCCGGCGTGACCGATGGCGGACATGCGGCCTTCCGGCCAACGCGCGGTCATTTCCCGCTGCGCGATCCGCAGGAATTCCGGCACGGCGGAAACCGGAACGGACGTATCGGTGCCGATCGCCGGGCCGTCGATGCGGGAGCATTCCGGGTAATCCTCGCGGATTTTCCAGATCGCCTGACGCTGCGCCTCACTTTCCGCGATGGCGGCGTCGGTGACTTCGTCGGCGGCCATCGCCTCTCCCAGCGTGTCTTCGAGGATCGTGCGCAGGGGGATGCTTTCGTGGGCGGCGGCGAGTTCCAGCATCACGAACCACGGGCTTTCCAGCGGCAAGGGAATGCGCAGCCCGACGCCGTGCTTCGCGGCGGTTTCCATGCAGAAGCGGGCGCAGAGTTCGAAGCCGATGACTTCCGCGCCGCTTTCCATGACGCGGGAGAACAGGGACAGCGCCGCGTCCGGGCTGGGGACGGCGACAAAGGCGGTTTCGACCCGCTTCAGCGCGGGTTGCAGGCGCAGGGCGGCGGCGGTGATCACGCCCAACGTGCCTTCGCCGCCGATGAACAGATGGCGCAGCGCGTAGCCGCTGTTGTCCTTTCGCACACGGCGCAGATCGTCGAGGATGCGACCGTCGGGCAGCACGACTTCAAGGCCAAGCACGAGCTCTCGGGCATTGCCCCAGCGGAGGGTGCGGATGCCGCCGGCGTTGGTGGACAGCATGCCGCCGATCTGGGCGGTGCCTTGCGCGCCCCACTGAATCGGGAACAGGCGCCCGACTTCGGCGGCGGCCTGCTGGACATTCTGCACGACGCAGCCGGCCTCGGCGACCAGGGAGAAATCGCGCGGGTCGATGTCGCGGATGCGGTTGAGCCGTTCGAGCGACAGCACGACGGAACGCGGGCCGTTGGCCGGCGGCACGGCGCCGCCGCACAGGCCGGTTCGGCCGCCGGCCGGCACGATCGACAGGTTGTCGGCGGCGCAGCGCTTCACGACCTCCGCCACTTCCTGCGTGGTGCCGGGGCGCAGCACGGCTTCCGGCGTGCCGCGATAGACACCGCGCCAGTCGACGGCATAGGGGGCGACGTCCTCGGCGGCGGACAGGACGTTCGCGGGGCCGATCAGTTCGGCGACGGAGGCGATGGAGCTCATGAATACGGAGCCTTTGCTGGGGACGCGGCACCGGGGTGCCGCGTCGGGTAAACGTAGGTGCGGCGATTATACCCGGCGGACATTCCACATATAGGCCGCGTTGCCCTCGATGATCCCGGTCAGGTTCTTGCGATAGGCGGTGCGGATCTGGAACTGCCCGCACAGCACGAACGGGATGGTTTCCATGGCGCGCAGATGAACGGCCTCGGCGATTCTGGCGCGTTCGTCCTGCGTGGTGGCGACGGTCCATTCCCGGGTCAGGTTTTCGATCGTCTCGTCGCCGAACCAACCGGCCCAGCCGGTGGCACCCAGGCCGCGCATCGCGAAGTGCTCGACCGGAGTCGAGATGATGGCCGACGGCGCCCAGGTGTGGAAGATCGACCAGCCGCCCTTTTCGACCGCTTCCTTGCTGGCGCGTCGGCCGGTGAGCGTGGCCCAATCGACCGCCGCCAGTTCGACGTTCATGCCCATCTGCTTGAGCAGATCGTAGGTGACATCGCCCATCGGCCCGATGGTCGGTACGTCGGCGGGGCTGATGATCACGACTTTTTCGCCGTTGTAGCCGGATGCCTTCAGCGCCGCCTTTGCCTTGGTCAGATCGCCGACCATGATGCCGGCCCCGACTTCCTTTCCGTACAATCCGCCGCAGGGGAACATACCCTTGCAAGCATTGAACGCGGTGGGATCGTTGCCGGTGATCGACGCCATGTAGTCGGTCTGGTTCACCGCCATCAGCACGGCGCGTCGTATGGCGACGTTGTTGAACGGGGCCTGCAAGTGGTTGAACCGCAGAATGCCGTTGAAGCCGCCGGGATTGGCGCTGCCGATGGCGATTTCGGCGTGGCGGCGAAGTTGCGGCACCAGGTCGGGCTGGACCTGTTCGTACCAGTCCACTTCTCCGGACATCAGCGCCGCGCCGGCGGTCGCGGGCTCGGGAATCGCGCGCCACTCGACACGATCGAAATGCGCCACCTTGCCGCCGCTGGTCAGGTCCGCCGGCTCGTTGCGCGGCACGTAGTCGGTGTTGCGGCTATAGGCGGCGAAGCTGCCGGCGACGAACTCCCCAGTGTTGAACTTGAACGGGCCGCACCCGGTCGGATCGGTGATCTGCTTGAACGGATCGGTCTTGGCGATGTGTTCGGGCAGCATGAACGGGACCGATGCGCTGCCGCGCGCGATGGCTTCCAGGAAGATCGGCACGGGACGCGTCATCTTGATGCGCAGCGTCTTGTCGTCGGCCACGCCCCAATCCTCGACGAACTGACCGACGGTCTGTCCGAAGGTTTCCCGCCCGGCCCAACGCTTCAGGCTTTGGATGCAATCCTGCGCCCGCACCGGTTCGCCGTTGTGGAACTTCAGCCCGTCGCGCAGCTTGATGGTATAGGTCCGACCGTCGTCCGACAGCGAATAGCCTTCGGCCATCTGCGGCTTGATCTCTCCCTTGCGGGTCATGCCGAACAAGGTGTCGTAGACCGCCCAGCCGTGGCTTGTCGTGACCAGGGACGTGTTGAAGACGGTATCCAGCGAGAACAGCGCCGTGACGGGGTTCACCCGCAGGGTTTGCGCCCGCGCCGCCTGCGCGGCGACGCGTTTGCCGCCGATGGTGGTCGCGGCGGCGGTGGCGGCTGAAGCCTGTAGAAAGTGACGGCGCTTCATGGTTCTTTTGCTCCCTTGGACGATCCGCGTCATGCGCGGTATTTCAGAGTCTGCTTAGCACATCGGTGTCGAACGCGCGCAACACCGTGTCGAGCGGCATTGCGCCGGGTCCCGTCACCTGCGGAGTCAGGATGATGCGATCCAGTCCCGGCTGATCCAGCAACCGCGCGAACTGGGCGCGCAGATCGGCGGGCGCGCCGGCCAGCGCATACCGATCCACCAGGCTGTCGGGCACGATCGCCGCGTGCTCCGGTTCCGAGCCGGCGTGATGGCGGACGTCGTATTCGGCATGCAGCCGTTCGACCGCGGCGCGTTCCGCGCCGTCAAACCATTCCGGCCTGGCATTTATCAGCGCGCCGGCGACGCGGGCGCGGACACGGTCGCGGGCTTCCGCGGCATTTGCGCCCATGCTGTAGGGTGCCCAGCACGACACTTCGATCGTTCGGCCGGACTCCCGCGTCAGCGCCACACCGCGCGCCAGCAGTTCCGGCGACAGGCCTTGGTGGAGGATGACGCCGTCGGCGTGTTCGGCGGCGGATCGGGTCATGCGCGGTCCGGTGGCGGCGACCACGATCGGCACATTCAGCGGCTTATCGACCCAGGCCAGACGCCCGCGTGTTCCGCCGAAATCGGCGTCGTCGCCATGCAGCAGGGCGCGCACCGTGGCGATATAGGCTTCCACGGTCGCGATCCGCGCCTGCGGCAGGCCGATGGTGCGCAGAGAGGAAAACCCGGTGCCGATCCCCATGATCGTTCGGCCGGGGAACATTTCGTCCAGCGTCGCCATCGCGCTTGCCATGACGCTGGCATGGCGCGTGATCGGTTGCGTCACGCCGGTCGCGACCCGCAGATGCGTCGTGCGGGCCAGGATCGCGGCAAGCGTGATCGTTACCTCCCGGCACAGAAGCTGGGAGTCGATGACCCACACGCTCTCGAAGCCGATCCGTTCGGCCAACGCGGCGTGTTCAGCCAGCGCGGCGACCGGCTCGGTGCCCCAAAGGGCAAGGCCGAGCCGCTTGCCGCGCAACAGTCGAGGGGTGGAGATGGGCTACTCCGCCGCCAGGCCGGGAACGAAGGCGGGCACGTCGGCGCGTTGCTCGGTCTGCATCGGCTTCGGCCACCACTTGTCCTCCCACTCCGAGAACAACGGCTGCAGGCGCGGCATCACTTTTTCCGCGAACATCTTGGTGTTGTACTTGGCGAGGTCCTTGCCCATGTTGCCGAACTGCAAAAGCAGCATCAGGTGGGCGACGTTGAGTTCGGTGGCGACTTCGGTGAGTTGCTCCACGACCTCGTCCGGGGAACCGACGATGATATAGCCGTTATCGACGATGTCCTTCATCTCCGTCGCCCGCGCCTTCGTGCGCGCGCTTTGCGTCGCGGCGCGGCCGACCTGGCTGGTCAGTCCGGCACGCTGGGTGGCTTCCGTGACGTAGCCCGGAGGAGAGGCCCACATCGGATCGGTGAACAGGCAACGACCGTAGAAGTATTCGGCCGGCTCCCGATACAGTTCCAACGCCTTTTCGCGGGTTTCGGCGACGCCGACGAATTGCAGGAAGGCGGCGCGGTTCGGATTGCGGTCCTTGCCGATGCGCGCCATCTCCCGCCAGAAACCGTCCATGGTTTCCTTGCCGTCCTTGTAACCGAAGTAGGACAGATAGGCGTAGACGTAGTCCATCTTGGCGCACCACTGCCAGGTTTCGACCGAACCGCCGCCGGGAATCCAGACGGGCGGATGCGGCTGCTGCACCGGGCGCGGCCAGATGTTGACATAGCGCTGCTGGTTGAAACGACCGTTGAAGGCGAAAGTATCGGGTTCCGTCCAAGCCTTCATCACGAGATCGTGCGCTTCGTAGTACTTGTCGCGCAATTGGCTGGGATTGGTGCCGTAGGCATAGCAATCGTCCATCGGCGTGCCGACCGGGAAGCCGGCAATCAACCGCCCGCCGGAGATCACGTCGATCATCGCGAATTCTTCCGCAACCCGGGTCGGCGGATTGTAGAGCGCGAGGGAGTTCCCCATCACGCAGATCGCCGCGTTCGTCGTGCGCCGCGCGAGAGAGGACGCGATCAGGTTCGGGGACGGCATCAGGCCGTAGCCGTTGGAATGATGCTCGTTCACGCACACGGCGTCGAAACCGCAATCGGCGGCGAACTCCAACTCGTCCATGAAGTCGTTGTACATCAGGTGCGCGCGCTTGGGATCGAACAGCGAGGAGTGGATATCGACCCAGACCGAGCGGTGCTTCTGACGGAAATCGTCCGGAAGCTCGGTGTACGGCATCAGATGGAACCACATCAGTCGCATCGAGGACTCTCCTGTTTGGAGTATTGGGGACGTTTTCGCCGAGTGGGGCTACTGCCCAGTATGGATTGCAGAGGGCGCGGTTCGTCAAGCCGCGATGCACCTGCCTCTGGACCTAAAACGCGAGTTGCAGCCCGAACTGCGGCCCCAGCAAGGACCCGACCTGACCGACACGCGTCAGCGGAATGCCCCAGGTCAGGCGCAGCGCCGCCTGCCGGGTGACTTGCAGAACAACGCCGGGACCGACGCCGATCAGCCCGACCCAGGATCGGCGCAACCCGGCGATCTCGCGGTGATTGGCGCCATACCCGATATCCATGAACACAAACGGGGTGAGCGTATCGGTGTCGGCATCGAGATTGAGTGCCCGCGTCAGGCCGGTCGGGATCGGCGGCGCGCGCCATTCGTTCTGCAACAGCACGCCATGATCGCGGGTGACACCCTGCTCCACAAACCCCCGCACAGACTGCACCCCACCAAAGCTCAATTGCTCGCTCGGCAACAGGATCGCGTCGCCGTACTGCGCGGTCAGGCGGGTGTTCCAGGCGAAACCGGCGGGCAACGGCGTCTGCCGCTCCACCGTCAGGCGGCCGTAGACATAGTTGGCGGCGGCACCGATCTGTTGGGTGGCGAAAGCCGTCGTATTGTTGCGCGCGAGCAGATGTCCGGGACTGCCGATAATGGCGACCACGAAAGCGGTGGAACCAAGCCCGTCGATCACTTGCCCGGCGTAGTCGAGCACGAACTGGCCGATGTCGGTGGTGGTGGGGAATACCAGCACGCCGCCGGACAAAACGTTGCTGTTGGTCGACTTATAGTCGAACCCGACGTCAAGCCTGTGCGCCATGCGCGGCGTGCCGATCAACGGCATGGAATAGCGGATCGACACACCGACGGTTCGACCGTTGGTGGCGATGTCGTCGACGGACTCGCCACGGGTATCGGCCAGGCTGGCGGTCACGCCGATGGTATCGCGCCAGGGCAGGTCCGCGGTGTACCCGACGACGTGCTGACGCAGACGCAAAAGGTCGGGGCCGACGACGAAGTTGTAAGTAAGTTGGTCGCCCCGCCAAAAAGCGTTGCCCCAGGAGATACCCGCGCCCAGCCGATACAGGCCGGTGGACGATGTGCCGGTGTTGTCGAAGCCCAACCGATACTCGACGGGCAACCGATCCTTGACGTCGAGCACCAGATCCGTATCGCCCGGACGCGCGCCGGTTGCCAGAAACGCGGTAGCCCTTCGGAACGGGTTTCGGTTGATCCAGCCGAGGTCGCCGGCCAGTGTCGCGGCGTCGAATGGCTCGCCCACCCGCATGCGCATCGCGTCGGTGTATTGATCGGCACCGAACCAGGTATGCCCCTCCACCCGGATCGCGCCGATCCGAAGCTCCTCGACGCGCACGCGCATGATCCCGCCGGCGATATCCTGCGCGGGGACGGAAACGGCGGCATAGGGACGGCCGTGGGCGTCCATCTGCGCCTGGACCGTGTCTCGCACGGCGTGGACCAACGCCTGATCGACGGCCTCGCCGAGGAACGGACGCAAGGCTTCCCGCGCCGCGTCGGTATCGAGCGCCGGGATCGCACCGACGTCGATCGGTGCCGACGGGGTTGCGCGGGCATCCGTCGGCGTCGTCAGCACGATGGCGCGCAACGTTTCCGCCATCGCGCCGAACGGCGATGCCGTCAGCGCGAAGCAGAGGAAATGGCACAAAAGTAAGGAGCGGACGACGCGCATGCGGGCTATGGTAGCCGAACCGCGCCTCGCTGGGGATACGCGTGCGAACGCGGCCTTGCCACGGTGGCGCGAAGGGCTAGGGTGCCGCGCGACAGGTCAGGAGTGGGACACATGCGCCATTGGATCGTCGGGCTTTCCGCCCTGACGTGCGTCTCGGTCACGCCGGCTCTGGCCCAACCGGCGTCGGCCCAAGCGGCTTCAGCGCCGCCGACGACGTTGAAGATCGGGATCGCGGGCGCGTTCACCTCCATGGACCCGCATTATCACAATGTCGGGCCGAACAATGTCCTGACGGAGTATGTGTTCGATCGGCTGGTGCGGTTCGATCCGTCCTTTAAGCCGGAAGCGTCGCTGGCCGTATCCTGGCGTGCGATCGACGACAAGACGTGGGAGTTCCAGCTTCGCAAGGGCGTGAAGTTCCACGACGGCACGCCGTTCACCGCCGACGACGTCGTGTTCACGTTCAGCCGCATCCCCAAGCTGCTGATCAGCCCATCGAGCTTCATCTTCGCGATCAAGCCGGTGGAACGCATCGAGGTCGTGGACGACCATACCATCCGGTTCCACACCGCCCAGCCGGTGCCGCTGCTGCCGTTCAATCTGGCGGCGGTGCGGATCGTGTCGCGCAAGCATGGCGACGGCGCGGGCACCGGGGCCTATAACACCCTGAAAGCGGCCATAGGCACCGGCCCGTACCGCCCCGTCGAATTCGCCGTCGCCGAACGCGCGCGGTTCGAGCGTAACGACGATTGGTGGGGCAAGGCCCCGGCCTGGGCCACGATCGACTACCGCTCCATCGGCAACGACGCGACCCGGCTCGCGGCCCTGCAAACCGGGGAGTTCGACATCGTCGATCAGGTGCCGACCCGCGATGTGGAAGAACTGCGCAAGAGCCCGAAGCTCAACATCGTTTCCACACCCGGTCAGCGGCTGATTTTCCTGTCGCCGGATATCGGCCGGAAGGAAACCCTGTGGGCGACCGGACCCAACGGCAAGCCGCTGCCGACGAACCCGTTGCAGGACGTGCGGGTGCGCCGCGCGCTGTCGATAGCGATCAACCGCGACGGCATCCGCGACCGGATCATGGACGGATTCGCCGCGCCGACCGGGCAATTGATGCCGGTGGGCGCCAGCGGCTACATCGCCTCTATTTCGCCCGACCGCTACGACCCCGAGACCGCGAAGAAGCTGTTGGCGGAGGCCGGGTTTCCCGAAGGCTTTGGCCTGACTCTGCACGGCCCCAACAACCGCTATGTCAACGACAGCAAGATCGTGGAGGCGGTGGCGCAGATGTGGACGCGGATCGGCGTGAAGACGCAGGTCGACACGATGCCCGCCGCCACCCTGTTCAGCCGAGCGCTACGGGCGGAATTCACGATACGGCTGACGGGATGGGCGAGCGATACGGGGGAAGCGAGCAGCAGCCTGACGGAACTGATCGCGTCGTCCAACCCTTCGAAGGGCCGCGGCGTCGTGTTCGATCCCGCGCGCTATCTGAACCCAAAGGTAGACGAGCTTGTCGAACAGTCGCTGGCCACGATCGATCTGGACAAGCGGGAGGCTCTGTACCGTGAGGCCGAAACTCTGGCGCTGCCCGATCTGCCGATTATCCCGCTGCATCATCAGGTGAATGTGTTCGGTTTGCGCAAGGGCCTGGTGTTCCGGATGCGCATGCAGGAAGGCATTCGCGCCTGGGACGTCGATCCCGAATAGCCGTCTGAATCAGCCTTGGCACCCCGCTTTGGAACGTTTGCTTGACAGCGTGGGGGGCCATGGGCTTGATCCGCCGCGATCCAGCACCGGAGATCGATCGTCATATGGCAGCCGCCAAGGCCCACCGCACTCAGAACGTCTGGGTCGAGAATATCAAGACAATCGTCTATGCCGGCCTGATCGCCGTCGTGGTGCGCACGGTTGCATTCGAACCGTTCAACATCCCATCGGGCAGCATGATCCCCACGCTGCTGGTCGGCGATTATCTGTTCGTTTCGAAATACAGCTATGGGTATTCTCGCTTCTCGATGCCCTTCGCGCCGAACCTGTTCAGCGGACGCATCTTCGAATCGCCGCCCAAACGCGGCGATGTGGCGGTGTTCAAGTACCCCCGCGACAACTCCACCGACTATATCAAGCGGATCGTCGGCCTGCCCGGCGACCGGGTGCAGGTGCGCCAGGGCCAGCTTTACATCAACGGCCAGGTCGCGCCGCGCCAGTCGCAAGGCAATTACGAGACGAATGACGGCGGTATCCGCAAGGTCGTGCGCCGCTATACCGAATCCCTGCCCAACGGCTCGAAACACGACATCCTGAAAGAGACCGACGGGCTTGAGGGCGGTCGCCGCCTGGACGTCGATCCCAATAACACGCCGGAATACACCGTCCCGGCCGGGCACGTCTTCGCCATGGGCGACAACCGCGACAATTCCGCCGACAGCCGCTATATGAACGGCGTAGGCTTCGTTCCGATCGAAAATCTGGTGGGCCGGGCGGAGTTCCTGTTCTTCTCGGTGGGCGACAAATACCCGTGGTGGCAGTTCTGGCAATGGCCGTTCGAAATCCGCTGGTCCCGGCTGCTGTCGGCCGTCCGTTGACCGCTTCGACCGCCGGACGCCGCGATTGAGCGCAACGTTCGAAACCATCCTCGGGCACGCATTCCAACGTCCCGAGTTGCTGCGTGAAGCGCTGACCCATCGCTCCGTCCTCCAAGGCCGCAGCCGCCATCGCGGCTCCAACGAACGGTTGGAGTTCGTGGGCGATCGCGTGCTGGGTCTGGTGATGGCCGAATGGCTCGCCGAACGCTTCCCCGACGAACAGGAAGGCCAGCTTGGCCCCCGCCTCGCTCGGCTGGTATCGCAGCCCGTCCTGGCACAGGTCGCCGACGATGTCGGGCTGGCCGCCGCCCTGTCCGTCGCGCCGGGCGAGGAACGCGCCGGCGTCAAAAAGCAAGCCACCGTGCTGGCCGATGCGTTGGAAGCGTCGTTGGGCGCGCTTTACCTCGACGGCGGGCTGGACGTGGCGCGCGCGTTCATCCGGCGCGCCTGGGACCGCGCCATGACCGAACAGGTCGATCCGCCGGAAGATGCCAAGACCGGCCTGCAGATCTGGGCGCAGAAGCGCGGGCTGCCGCTGCCGACATACAAGGAAGCCGCGCGGTCCGGACCGCCGCACGCGCCCATCTTCACGGTCCAGGTGTCGGTCGGGGCCACGACCGGCACGGGCAGCGGCGCCAGCAAGCGCGCCGCCGAACAGCAGGCCGCCGAAACCCTGATGCGGAGCCTGAAATCATGACCACTCGCTGCGGCTTCGTCGCCATCGTCGGCGCGCCCAATGCCGGCAAATCCACACTGCTGAACCGCCTGACCGGTGCCAAGCTGTCGATCGTCACGCCCAAGGCGCAGACCACCCGCTTTCGCGTGCTGGGCATCCTGATGCGGGACACCAGTCAGGTTCTGCTGGTCGACACGCCCGGCATCTTCCAGCCCAAGCGCAAGCTCGACCGCGCCATGGTCAATGCCGCCTGGACCGGCGCCGCCGACGCCGATCTGACCGTGCTGCTGGTCGACGCCAAGGCCGGCGCGACCAAATCCGTCCGCGACATAGCGACCAAACTCGGCGAAGCCGGCCGGCGCTGCTGGCTGGTCATGAACAAGATCGACACGATCGAGGTGCAGGCGCTGCTGCCGCTGACCGCCACGCTCAGCCAATTGGCGACGTTCGAGGAAACCTTCATGGTCAGCGCCGTCAACGGCGACGGGATCGACCGGCTGTTATCCGCACTGGCCGCCGCCGTGCCGGAAGGGCCATACCTGTATCCCGAGGACGACCTGACCGATCTGCCCGACCGGTTGCTGGCGGCGGAAATCGTGCGGGAGCAAATCTTCCTGCAAACCTACGAAGAAGTACCCTATGCCGCCACGGTCGAGACCGAGAGCTTCAAGGAGCGCAAGGACGGTTCCGTCCGCATCGACGCCACCATCTACGTCACCCGCGCGGGCCACAAGGGCATCCTGATCGGCGACCGCGGTGCCCGCATCAAAGCCATCGGCGCCCGTGCTCGGCATGATCTGTCGGGGCTGCTCGACCGCACCGTGCATCTGTTCCTGAACGTCAAGCAGCGCACCGGCTGGGACGAGGAAGGGGCGCGGCTGCGGGCCATCGGATTGGACGATCCCGGCTAATTCCGCCATTATATCAACGTATTAACCGCGCTCGGCGCAAAACGCCGAGCGGTCTGCGGGTGGTGGTTAGCGTTTGGCCTTGGAGACGGTTTTCGGCGGCGGCGGCAGGTCTTCTTCCAGCACGGTGATGTGCAGGGCGTAAGAAATCTCCCCATCGTCGGTGTCGCGATGGATCGTGCCGATGATCTCGTCATCGACCGCCAGTTCCACCGACATGTTCGCGCGCTTGGGCGGCACGATGCGCAGACGGTCAGAGCCGAGCAGACGGCGGAGATAGGTTTGGACGCGGTCGATATCGGTCGGGGTCATCAATAAGGTCTCATTCGGTGTCTCTGCCGCTTCCTCTGCCCTGCCCCGCGCGGCGAGTCCAGAGATCGATCATTGCATGGGCCGAGCACCGACCATGCGCAGGGCCAGATCGCCCATGCGCGCCACCATGTCGTCCATCGGCAGGCGGCCGTTGGCGCGGTGCCACGTATAGGCCCATGAAATCATGCCGCCGATCGCCAGGGCGGCCAGGTTGACGTCGGGAATGTCGAACTCCCCCGCCTCTACCCCGGCGCGCAGCATCTGCGACAGAACGCGGTCGAACTGCTTCCGCAGCGCGGTGATTTCGTCCAACGCCTGCTGGGAGAGGTTTTTTTCCTCCCGAAAGAAAATCGCGATGTTTGCCTGGCGTTGCAGCACGACGCGGGTGAAGCCGACCACCGCGCGATACAGGCGCTGTGTGGCCGTCCCCTCCGACTCGGCGCCTTCGGACACCGCGGCCAGCGACATTTCGATGGTCGGTTTGCACAGCGCCGCCAGCAATTCCACCTTGCTGCGGAAGTGCGTGTAGATAAACGGCTTCGTCACGCCCAACTCGGCCGCGATGTCGTCCAGCGTCGTTCCGCTGAAGCCGCGCGCGTAAAAAAGCTTCACGGCCTCTTCCAGAATACGCTCGCGCTTGTAGGCCAGGATCTCTTCACGCATGCGGTTTCGCCACTCGTTTGTTCCCCATGCTATCGGTATCCAGACTGGATTGAAAGGCTACCGTCCGGTAGCGTCTGTAAACCAAAAACCAGGAGGATACGATGGCAGGATTGTTGGATGGCAAATCGGCGCTGATTACCGGCGGCGGCGGCGGCATCGGGCGCGCGACGGCGCTGATTTTCGCGCGGGAGGGCGCGCGTATCGCCGTCGCCGATGCGTCGGAAGAAGCCGCTTCGCAGACCGTCGCGCTGGTTAACGCGGCGGGCGGACAGGCGATTTCCCTTGGCGGGGATGTGACCGACAGCGCGCAGGTGCAGGCGATGATCGCATCCGTGGTCAGCGCGTTCGGGCGCATCGATTGCGCGTTCAACAATGCCGGCATCGCGGGATACCAGGTCGGCGCGTCGGGCAAGAAGACGCATGAATGGTCGGATGACGCGTTCGACCGGATGATCGGCGTTAATCTTAAGGGCGTGTGGCTGTGCATGAAGCACCAGATTCCCCAGATGATCGCGCAGGGCGGCGGCAAGATCGTCAATACCGGATCGATCGCCGGGTTGATCGGCCTGCCCACGTCATCCGCCTATGTCGCCTCCAAGCACGGCGTGCTCGGCCTGACGAAGACGGCGGCGCTGGAATACGCGGCGGACAATATCCGGGTGAACGCGGTGTGCCCCGGTTATATCGAAACCAAGATGACCGAGGACACGATGCGCCGAAAGGGGGAGCAACTGATGAACCAGGTGCCGTTCGGCCGCATGGGTAAGCCGGAGGAAATCGGGGAGATGGTGCTGTGGCTGTGCAGCGACCGCAGTTCCTATGTCAGCGGCGCCTGTTACAACGTGGATGGCGGCTATATGGCGATCTGAGGGCGCTTTGTCCGTGACGCCGAGCTTAACGGGCAGTTCGGCGTCACGTGTGCCTGGGCGTTTTGCGGGGGCTGCGGATCGGCGATCCGTGCCTTTGTGAGACCGCGAAGGCTTTTAAAGCCATCCACGCGGCGGCCGATCTGAGGGGCATGGGGCGCGACCGTGCTTGGATTGGTGCGCAATTGTCGCCTGTTGCGTGCCGTTCGGCACCTTGGTGGGCGGGTCGCTACACCGGTAGGTGGAACAAGGTGTGGCATAAACGGGCGAAGCTTTCCAACGGCCAGGACGCCCACGCCGCGACGCGGGGGAAGTACAGCACGACCTCAACCAACCCCCACCCGAACAGGCCGACCAACACGATGGCGACGACCCAGGTAGTGCTAAGCAGGAATACTGCCTTGTTGCGCCGCATGGCTGTTCCAGGTTTGTGCAGTTCGGGGATGGTCTCGATCAGCCAGGGACGGAGACATGGGATCCAGAAGGTTAGCCAACTCGCCACCCCAATCGTCAGATTGCATACGCTCGGCAAAAGCGTGGACAGCAGGGTGACGTAAATCCAGGCATGCTTCCACGCGGTCGGGTCGGCCTTGATCTGGTTGATCAGATCGATCGGGTGGAACACGGCCGTACCGCCGGCATGAACCATGATCGCGTCGGCGGCGGTCAGGCCTAACAGCAAGGCGCAACCGAGGACGAAGAGCAGGATCAGGCCAATGATCGCGTCGATGACGCCGAGCAGGAATGGAGAGCGGAGCGGCTGGGGGCCGTGCAGCCCGGGGTCGTGAGCCTCACAGCCTCGGCGCAGAAGGGCGCGAGTTGCGCCGATCGAGAGCCAGTCGAAGGGCAGGTTGATCAGCGGCAGCAGGCAGAGCATGGCAAGGAAGGTTGCAGCTTCTTCGGGCTTTTTTGCGAAGGACGCACCCCAAAAGCCGAGACCAATCACACCGATGCTGCCGGGCCATAGGGCGCACCAAAATACTCCGAGGCGACCACGTTGTGCAGCGGAAAAGCCAGCGACAGCGACAGCGACAGCGCCAGCGGTAGCGACAACGCCAGCGACAACGCCAGCGACAGCGACAGCGACAGCGACAGCGATAGCGATAGCGATAGCGACAACGCCAGCGACAGCGCCAGCGCCAGCGACAGCGCCAGCGCCAGCGCCAGCGACAGCGCCAGCGACAGCGCCAGCGAAAGCGAAAGCGCCAGCGAAAGCGCCAGCGCCAGCGAAAGCGAAAGCGCCAGCGAAAGCGAAAGCGAAAGCGAAAGCGCCGGCGCAAGCGACAGCGATGGATACCAAAATCATCTTCCGCTCCTCGGACGCAAGAGCGGCAGCCGCCAACAACACTGTCTCAACCACCAGGAACCCGCCGAGGGCCGGCTGCTCCCACCATCGCTCCGGCGCCGACAATCCGAACGCCTTGCCGATCGGCCCCGCGTCGCCCGCGAATACCCACGTGCCGAGCAGGCTAACCAGCGGATAGGCCAGCGCGAGCAAAGCGAGCTTGTCAAAGGACAAGGCGGTCCAGCAGGGACGCGGCGTTTGCAGACCAAGCAGACGGGCGACCCAGGGTTGGGGCGTTTTGGCGTCGCCGAACAGCGTATCCACACGATCCAGCAGCGAGTTCATGGTACGCACATAGAGGACGCGCGCGCCGCCGCCCTTGCCCAGGTCGACAAGCAACTTCTCCCGATCCGCGCCGTCTTCTTTGACCGTCTCGCTGTAAGCAGGCCAGGTGAAGCTAAAGACAAGCCAGGTCAAGAAGACCAGGCCGCCGAGGAACCACAACCCTTGGCCGATCAACCACGTAATGAACGGACTACCCATTGCGCGCCGGCGACCTCCAGACGCGCCATCGCGCCTCCGCCAAACGTTACCCGGCCAAACAGGACCGGCGCAACCGCGCGGGAAACTACCAGCCTTCGTACCTCGCCGCCGCCGTGGTAAAGCCCGCCATCCCCAACGGAACGGCGAACAACCCGCATGACCACGCAGTACCTCTTCCACCGGATCGCCGCCGAACCCCGCCGGTGGGACAGTGTCGCGCAAGACTTGGCCGAACCGGGGCGGATGCCGCCGCAAGGGGCGGTCTATGGGCTGTGGCGCAGCCAGATCGGGCGGCCGAGGGACGAAGTCACGGCGATCACAACCTGGTCCGCCGCCATCGATCCCGCCGACGCGGTCGCGCGGTGGACCGCGGGGGTCGCGGACATCCGATCGGTGCAGACCCAGGCGTTGACGCCGACGCTGCGGCCGTTGGACGCCACCCCGCCGAGGCGGCAGGGCAATTACGCGTTTCGCTGGTTCGAAACCCCGGCGGCGGATTGGGCGGAATTTCTCGCGCTCTGCACACAGGCCTGGCCGGGGTTCGAAAGCGCCTACGACTCCCAGGTGATCGGCCTGTGGCGCGGCGCCGACGCGCCCTCCGGCGACGTGCGCAGCCTGTTGCTGACGCGCCGCCCCAATCTGGCGATGTGGGAACGATCCAAGCTGCCCCAGGGCGAAGCGGAGGCGACGGTGCGGGATACGCTCAACCGGCGCTACGACCTCTGCACGTCGACGGAGGTCTGCACGACAACCCTGATCACGGCGACGGACAGCACGGACGACGCACGCTGGACGTGACATCCCGCTTGGATACCCCCTTGCCGAACGACCGCCGCCATGCCAATTATCGGCCCATGGTACAGACACTGCCCTGCCCCGTCGCTCGATTTTGGTATCGCTGGTACACACCGGCGGTCTAGGTCCCTGCGCGTAACAGCATGTTCCCGAAGCCGCCTTCCCCAGGGCGGCTTTTGTGTTTTCAGTGTCATGCGAAATCCTCCCCCCGGGTAAAGGCGGCCTCCCAATCAGGAGGTTCCCATGAGTAGTTCCGATTTCGACGTTATCACCGGCCCCGCCGCCCCCAAACGGGGCCAACGGCCATGACCTGGGCGCCGAGCGCCTGGCGCGATCTGCCGATCCGGCAGATGCCGGTCTACCCAGATCCGAAGGCGCTGACGGCTGTGGAGGCGGAGATCGCATCGTCTCCGCCGCTGATCTTCGCCGGGGAAGCGCGGGCGCTGAAGGCCGAACTGGCGCGCGTGGCGCAGGGGGAGGCGTTTTTGCTGCAAGGCGGGGACTGCGCGGAATCCTTCGCCGATTTCCATGCCAACGCGGTGCGCGACTCGCTGAAGGTGCTGTTGCAGATGGCGGTGGTGCTCAGCTACGCCGCCGGCGCGCCGGTGGTGAAGCTGGCGCGGATGGCGGGGCAGTTCGCGAAGCCCCGCTCGTCCGACACCGAAACAATCGGGGCGGTCACGCTGCCGTCGTTTCGCGGCGATATCGTGAACGGGTCGGCGTTCGACGCGGCGGCGCGGGTGCACGATCCCGCGCGGATGCGGCAGGCGTATCACCAGTCGGCGCTGACGCTGAACCTGCTGCGCGCCTTCGCCCAGGGCGGGTTCGCCGATCTGCATCGGGTGCAGCAATGGAACCAGGATTTCGTCGCGGCCTCGCCGCAGGGGGAACGCTACGCGGCGCTGTCGCGGCAGATCGCCGAATCCCTCGCCTTCATGACCGCCTGCGGAGTCGATCCCGCTCGGCTGCCGCAGGCGCGGGCGACGGATATCTACACCAGCCACGACGCGCTGCTGCTGCCGTACGAAGAAGCGCTGACGCGGCAAGACAGCCTGACCGGGGATTGGTACGCGTGTTCGGCGCATCTGCTGTGGATCGGGGAACGCACGCGCCAGCCGGATCACGCGCATGTGGGGTTCCTGGCCGGGGTGGCCAATCCGCTGGCGCTGAAGTGCGGGCCGGCGATCGGCGCGGACGATTTGTTGCGGCTGCTGGATATCCTGAACCCCGGGAATGAGGCCGGGCGGATGACGCTGATCACCCGCATGGGCGCCGATCTGCTGGATGAACGGATGCCGGCGCTGGTGCGGGCGGTGGCGCGGGAGGGGCGGCAGGTCGGCTGGGTCTGCGATCCCATGCACGGCAACACCGTATCCGCCGCGTCGGGCCGCAAGACTCGGCCGTTCGATCGGATCTTGCGCGAGGTACGGACGTTCTTCGCGATCCACGCGGCGGAAGGCAGCCATCCCGGCGGCGTGCACCTGGAAATGACCGGGCAGGACGTGACGGAATGCACCGGCGGCGCGCAGGCGATCGGAGAGGCCGGGTTGGAAGCGCGCTATGAAACCCTGTGCGACCCGCGGCTGAACGGGTCTCAGTCGCTGGAACTGGCGTTCATGGTGGCGGAGTTGCTGCGCCAACGGCGGCGGCTGGCGTCTATCCCCTCGGCTGCCCGCATGGCCGCGGAATAGGGGGAGGTTGCGTTCGGCCTGTGGGCGGGTGCACACAGGCCGACGACCGCAACAGCCAGTTTGGACCCCATGCAGACCGCGACCGGATCATCGGAAGACCTGCTGAGGGAACTCGCCGCCTGGGTGCGGATGGAAACGCCGACCACCGATCCGGCGGCGGTCAATCGATTGATGGACACGGCGCAGGCCGATCTTGCGGCGGTCGGGGCGATGCTGACCCGGATTCCCGGGCGCGGCGGGTTCGGCGACACGCTGATCGCGCGCACGCCAGGCGACGGCGCGCCGATCCTGATCGCGGGGCATCTGGACACGGTCTGGGCACACGGAACGCTGGACACGATGCCGTTCCGCGTCGACGGCGACAAGGCGCACGGGCCGGGCATTTACGACATGAAGGCCGGCAGTTTCCTTGCGTTCAACGCGGTGCGCGCGATCCTGGCGCAGCACGTGCCGACGAAACGACCGATCGTACTGATGCTGACGCCCGACGAGGAAGTGGGCAGCCCGACCAGCCGGGAATGGATCGAGCGGGAAGCGGCGCAAGCTGCCTTTGCGCTGATCCCGGAACCGGCGGGCGCGGGCGGGGCCTGCGTGACCGCGCGCAAGGGCGTCGGGCGGTTCACGATGCGCATCCAGGGCAAAGGCGCGCACGCCGGCGGGGCGTTTCTCGACGGGGCTTCGGCGACGGTCGAATTGTCGCATCAGATTTTGGCGCTGCACGCGATGGTCGATTACGACGGCGGGATCACGCTGAACGTGGCGCCGATCTGGGGCGGCACGCGGCCCAATGTGATCGCGCCGGAAGCGGGGTGCGAGATCGATCTGCGGGTGAACTCGGTCGCCGACGGAATCGCGATGGAACGGCGGCTGCTGGGGCTGACGGCGCGTTCGGCGGGATGTCGGGTAGAGGTGACGGGCGGGATGAACCGTCCGCCCTATGCCGAAAGCCGGGGGACGCTGGCGTTGTACGAGCAGGCGCGCGGCGTGGCCGAACGGGTCGGGATGCGGCTGCCGCGCCAGCATCGCGGCGGCGGGTCGGACGGTAATTTCACGGCGGCGCTGGGTATTCCGACGCTGGACGGGCTGGGATGTCCGGGAACGGGCGCGCATGCCGCGCACGAGCATATCCTGTGGCGGCATCTGGAGGCGCGGGCGGCGTTCATCGCGGGGCTGCTGGAAACCGTGGATCAGGTCCGCTAGACGCGCGCGATGCTGTTCAACTCCCAGGCCTTCATCGTTTGCTTTCTGCCGGTGGTGCTGGCGGCGTACTACGCGTTGGCGGGTCGGCGCGTGGCGCGGCAGTTGCTGCTGGTAACGGCGTCGCTGGGGTTTTACGGCTGGTGGGACATCCGCTTCGTGCCGCTTCTGATGGCGCTGACGGTGGCGAACTGGGCGATCGCGGCGGCGTTTGGGCGCTGGCGGGGGAACTGGATCGCCCTGGGCGGCGTGGCGATGAACCTGGGCGTGCTGGGGTTGTTCAAATACGCCGACTTCCTGCGCGGAACGGTGTTCGACGCGGCCGGGCAGACCTGGCAGCCCTGGAGCCTGATCCTGCCTCTGGGCATCAGCTTCTTCGTGTTCCAGAAGATTTCGTATCTGATGGACCTGAAGCGGGGCGACCGTCACATCTACGGGTTCCTGGATTTCAGCCTGTTCGTCGGCTTCTTTCCGCAGCTGATCGCCGGACCGCTGGTGCGTCATAACGAGATCATCCACCAGTTCCGCGCCGATCCGCGCGGGCCGGCGATGTGGGAGAATCTGGGCCGCGGGCTGTTCCTGTTCGTGCTGGGCGTGACGAAAAAGGTCGGCATCGCGGACTCGCTGGCCCTGGTCGTCGATCCGCTGTTCGCCAAGGCCATCAGCCTGCCGCTGAACGCGGCGGAGGCCTGGACGGCGGCGGGCGGCTATACGCTGCAAATCTACTTCGACTTCTCCGGTTACTCCGACATGGCGATCGGGTTGGCCCTGATGTTCGGGCTGCGCCTGCCGATGAATTTCGACGCGCCCTACAGCGCCGTGTCGGTGCGCGATTTCTGGCGGCGCTGGCACATGACGCTCAGCCGGTTTCTGCGCGATTACCTCTACGTGCCGCTGGGCGGCAACCGATGCGGGCCGGTCCGGCAGGCGGCGAACGTGGTGCTGACGATGCTGCTGGGCGGGTTGTGGCACGGCGCGAGTTGGACGTTCGTGGTCTGGGGCGGGCTGCACGGGGCGGCGCTGGCGGTGAACCATGTCTGGGCGCAGCGCGGGTTTCGCCTGCCTCGGGTCGTGGCATGGCTGCTGACTCTGCTGTTCGTGCTGCTGTGCTGGGTGCTGTTTCGCTCGCCGGACTTTGCGACGGCCGGGCGGGTGCTGGCATCGATGGCGGGCGCGTCGGGGCTGGGGTCGGTCTCGGCGGACAGGCAATTCGCGATCGTCGCGCTGGTTGGGACCGTGCTGGCGGTGCTGGGGCCGACCAGTCAACGCCTGGCGCTGGAACGGCTGCGCCCGGACCCGAGGCTGGCGATTCCGGCGGGGATCGGATTGGCTTATTTGCTTCTTTTGATCGGCGGCCGGCTGCCCAATGTCTTCATCTATTTCCAGTTCTGATCCCTGGCGCCGGTTTTTCCGGTCGATGGTGGGGGCCGCCGCCATCGTCGCGGGGCTGATCTATGCGTTCGTGACGCTGGTCGATCCTTTCGACACGCTGCCGCTGTCGCCGAAGCTGGATCGCGCGCCGGTGGCGACCAACGCGCGGTTTTCGTTTCCCGCGCTGGCGCGGTCGGAAGCGTTCGACAGCGCGTTGTTCGGCACCTCCACCAGCCGGTTGCTGCGTCCGGCCGCTCTGAACCCGCTGTTCGACGTTCGACTGGTCAACCTGTCGATGAACGATGCCACCGCCTATGAAATGACCCGGATGATGGGTGTGTTCAGCAAGGCGCACGCGGCACCGAAACTGGCGATGGTTGGGTTGGACACGCGCTGGTGCGTGACGGGCGATCAGTGGCAGCTACTGACAGTGCGCGCGTTTCCGGAGTGGATGTACGGCCCGAACCGCTGGGCGGGTTATGCCGAGATGTATAATCTGCACGCCATCGAAACGGCGGGCCGGCAGTTCGGCATCGTCACCGGCATCAAGGCGGTGGTCTATGGTCGCGACGGCTATACCAGCTTCGTGCCGCCGGACTCGGCCTACGATCCCGTTCGCGTCGCGGCCAATCTGACGTCGTCCGGCCCGAACATTCCGGAGGGCACGCGATCCGGCCCGTCGGAAGGTTGGCGCTTCCCGACGCTGGAGCTGCTGCGGGATGCCTTGGCGGCGCTGCCGGACGGCACGCGCAAGCTGCTGTTCTTCGTGCCGTATCACCGCAACCTGCTGTCGCCGGACGGCAGCGCGGGGGCCATGCTGTGGAACGAGTGCAAGCGTCGGGTCACCGATCTGGCGCGGGCGATACCGAATACCGTCGCCGTCGATTTCATGCTGCCCAGCCCGATAACCGAGCGCGACGACCATTACTGGGACCCGCTGCATTATCGCGTCGGCATCGCGGATCGGCTGGCCTCGGGGCTGGCGGGCGCGGATCGCGGCGAGGCTTCCCCCGATTACCGCATCCTGTGGCATCAGGTCCGGCGCTGAACGCACAGGGGAACGCACCGAGCATGGCACATACAAGATTGAGGCGCTGGGCAATCGGGATCGCCGTGTTCGGCGCAGTGGCGGTGCTGCTGTCGCCGCTGTTCTTCACGATCTATCGGGCGATGATCTTCGACACGATCCCGCGCGACGACTACGCGACGTTCCTGCTGTGGGTCGCGCGCTCGCCGCAAGGGGCGATTCCCGACTCACCCTATTGTTATCGTCTGCTGACGATGCTGGCCGCGCTGCCGTTCCACATGCTGTTACCGGTGCTGCAATTTTCCGGTCAGCCGCAGGTCCGCTCGATCGAGTATATGCAAGCGACCGCCGCGATCGCGGCGTTGTCGTATGTCTGCGCCATTCTGGCGGGTTTCCTGAGTTACGCGACCGCGCGGGCGCAATGCGGGCTGGGGCGGCGTGACGCTGTCCTGGCCGGGGTGCTGCTGTTCGCGCTGTGCTGGCATGGGCAAATGTTCGGCATCGACTCAGTATCCATCGCCGTCCTCGCCGCCGCCCTCTGGGCACTCCCCTCTCTGTTCGGCTTTGCCGCCGTCGCGCTGCTGTCGGTGGGGTTCAACGAAAAGATCGGCATCGTGCTGGTGGTGTGGCTGACCGCGCGCCTGGTGTGCGACCGGGGCGAACGCGCCTGGGTATGGCCGCGCTGGCTGGCGGCATTGTCGGCGGTGGCGGTGTACGCCGCCATTCTGAAGACGCTGAACATGCCGGGGAACGAGTATCAGACGCAGCCCTTGGGCTATCTGGTGACATTGCGCGATAATCTTGCCGCGACGGCGTCGATGCGCGGCATCCTGTTGAACCTGCTGCCCACCGCGATCCTGGCGGCGATTGCGACGCTGGGTTGGGGAAGACGGATCGGGCCGTTCCGCGCCGCGGACAGCCTGACCATTCCGGCTTTGGTGCTGGTGTCGCTGATCCTGACTCAGATGTTCCAGATGGGGCGCATCGTCATGCACGCCGCGCCGCTGTTCGTCATTCCCGCCGCCGCCGCGTTTGGCCGCTGGGCCGATCGCGCCGAGCGTTGAGGGGTTGTCGGGGGGGGGGGGGCGGTCAGGCGGCCGCGGGTTGCTCTGCGGTCGGCACGCCGTCGGTCAGCGTCGTGCGGCGCAGGTCGCGCGGATAAGCCGCGTCGTCGTAACGGCGCGCGCGATGCATGGTCGTGCGATTGTCCCACATCACCAGGTCACCGACGCGCCATTTGTGGGTGTAGACGAACTCCCGCTGCGTCGCGTGCTCGGTCAGTTCGCGCAGCAGCATCTGCGCCTCCGGCACCGGCAGGCCCAGGATGCGTCCGGCGTGCGAGGACAGGAACAACGACTTTCGCCCGGTGCCGCGATGGGTGCGGACCAGACGCTGACGCACGGGGGCGAAGGCTTTCAATTCCTGCTCGGTAAAGGCCAAACCCAGCGCCCCCTTGGAAAAGATGCGGCTGTGTTCGGTGATCATGTCCTCAATCTGCGCCTTGGTGCGAGCGTCCAGCATGTCATAGGCGGCGCGCATGTCGGCGAACTGCGTGTCGCCGCCTTGCGGCGGCAGGACATGCGCGGAGAGCAGCGAATAGCGCGCCGGGATCGCCTTGTAGCTGCTGTCGCTGTGCCAAAGCTGATTGCCCAGGCCCGACAGGCGCTTGCGGTCGTCACGTTCCAGAATGCTGCCGTCCGGCGCGAGGTTGGAGATGTCGGACAGCGCCGGATCGCTCAGCCTCACTCCAGCGGCGGCGACGATCTGGGTATAGGGCGGCTCCACGTCGCCCAGGCTTTTGGTGAAGGCGATCTGCTGCTCGGTGCTCAGCGGGGCGGGATTGCGAAACACCAGCACGGCGTAGCGATCCATGCCCGCCTCGATCGCATCGATTTCGGCCTGACCGATGGGACGGGCGATGTCGATCCCGACGCATTCCGCGCCGATCACGGGGTGCAACGGATTAAAGGTTACGGTCACGGCACGCCCTCCGGAGGCTTGGTCTTGGCGGTAATTTGGACCCGGAGCGCGCGCGACCGCAAGCGGAGGGGGATTCACGTTCGATTGGCCGATTGGCGAGCGACGAGCGATCCGATATGCACGCCGCTCGATCGGGACGAACAACCAAGAGACAGCGCGCCATGCCCAACAGCCCAACCGCGAGGACCGGTGCCAAGCCCGCGCCCGTCTGGACACCGGTTCCGATTCCGCCGCAGGCACCGACGACCGACGGGCATGTGATCCTGCCCGACGCCACCCGGATTTGGTATTGGGATACCGGCCCCACGTCCGGCCGGCCGGTTGTTCTGCTGCACGCGGGGACGCAAAGCGCCGATGGCTGGCTTTATCAGCAACCGGTGCTCGCCAAGGCCGGCTATCGCGCGATCGGCTATTCGCGGCGCGGCTATCGGGGCTCCGATGCCGGCGATCCCGCGAATCCCGGGGTCGGCGCCGACGACCTGCGCGCGCTGATCGAGCATCTGAAGCTGGATAAGGTCGATCTGGTCGCCGCCGCGCAGGGCGGGTTTTTCGCACTGGATTATACGCTGGCCTGGCCCGAGACTGTGCGCAGCCTGTCGATCGTTTCGTCGCTGATGGGTATTGTCGAGCCCGACTATCAGGCAGTGAACGCGCGGCTGCGGCCGAAGTTCTTCGCCGATCTGCCGCACGAGTTTCAGGAATTGTCGCCGTCGTACCGCGCCGGCAATCCCGATGGTCTGGCGGCCTGGCTGGAACTCGATCACACCGCGATCGTGGGCGTGCGCGTGACGCCCAAGGTGAAGGCGCCGCTGACCTGGGCACGCCTGGAATCGATCCGGCAGCCGACCTGGCTGACGACGGGGGAATCCGACCTTTACACCCCGCCCGCGCTGTTGCGGATGCAGGCCCAACACATGCCGCATGCCGAGGTTACGACCATCGCCGAGGCCGGACACAGCCCGTACTGGGAACAACCCGAGATTTTCAACAGCCAGTTGCTCTCCTTCCTCGGTCGGCACTGAACCGCGCCGATCATGTTCATGACAGGAATTTTTCCCATGTCGTTACGTTTCGCCCTCCTCGCGTTCGGCTTGATCGCGTCGTCCACGATGAACGCGCGCGCGATCGATCTGACGATCGGACGCGCGACGGAGCATAACTCGCTGGATCCGTTGTTCTCCGATTTGGGCAACGACGTCGCCACGGCGGAGAATATGTTCGACAGCCTGGTGCATTTCGACGCGAGGTTGCAGGTGCATCCGCATCTCGCGGAGTCCTGGAAACTGCTGGATCCGCTGACCTGGGAAATCAAGCTGCGCAAGGGCGTGAAATTCCATGACGGCTCGGATTTTACCGGGGAGGACGTGGCCTACTCCCTGAAGCGCGCGCGCAATGTGCCGAACAGCCCCGGACCGCTGTCGACGTTTGTGCGCCCGGTGAAGGAGACCGAGGTGATCGATGCGCATACGATCCGTGTGCATACGGAAGCACCGACGCCGCTGCTGATGGACATGATCGGGCGGGTGTTCATGACCCCGGCGAAGTTGGGAACGCAGGTCCTGACCGAGGATTTCAACGCCGGACGCGCCATGATCGGTACCGGCCCGTACCGGTTCAAGTTATCGCTGCCGGGCGACAAGGTGGTGGCGGAGGCCAATCCCGGTTACTGGCAGGGTACGCCGAAGTTCAATACGGTGACGCTGAAGTTCCTCGCGAACCCGGCGGCGCGCAGCGCGGCGTTGCTGTCGGGCTCGGTCGACGTGATCGAGCAAATCCCGCCGTCGGATATTTCGGTGTTTCAGAACAGGAACGACGTTACGCTGTATTCGGCGGTGTCCAGCCGCATCGTCTATATCGCGATGGATCAGGGACGCGACGAGAGCCCGCATATCACCGACAAGGACGGCAAGCCGATGACCGTCAATCCGCTGAAGGACCGGCGGGTGCGGCTGGCGCTGTCGAAGATGATCAATCGCCAGGGCATCGTGGAGCGCGTGTTGGCGGGCGCCGGGGAACCGGCCGGGCAGATCGTGGCGGACGGCATGGGCGGGCACGATCCGTCGCTGAAGCCGATGCCGTTCGATATCGCCGATGCGAAGCGCCTGCTGAAAGAGGCGGGCTATCCCGACGGCTTCGGGTTAACGTTCCACGGATCAAACAACCGCTTCCCCAACGATTCCCAGGTGGCGCAGGCCTTGGGGCAAATGTTCTCCCGCGGGGGGATCCGGGTGAACGCGGTGGAGGTGTTGCCCTATAACGTCTATGCCCCGCAGGCGACGCAGCGGAAGTTCAGCATTTTCCACTTCAGCTACGGCAGCGTGGCGAGCAGTTCGTTGAACGGTCTGTCGGGCGTGCTGGCGACGTACGACGCGCAGGCCGGCACCGGCTCTCTGAACCGGGCGCGCTATTCGAACAAGGAGTTCGACGCCGTCCTGAAACAGGCGACCGGGGAGTTCGACACCGACAAGCGGAACAAACTGCTGGCGGATGCAACCCGCATCGCGATCGAGGATGCCGGGATTCTGCCGCTGTATTGGCAGAAGCTGTATTGGGCGGCGCGCAAGGGCTACGCGATGGATGCCAATCGCGGGGAATCCACCACGGCGCATTTCGTGACGCCGGTGCCGTAATCGGCGGGCGGCTTCATGCCGCCTCCCGCCACGTCGGGGGCCGAGCAAGCAGGGCGGCCAGCAGGCCGAAGCCGGACAGGACCGCGAAACACAGCAGCGAGGTTTCATACCCGCCGGTGTAATCGCGCAGTACGCCCGACAACAGCGGGCCGGATGCCTGCGCCAGCACCTGGACCGACAGCGCGATGCCGCGGATTGCGCCATAGCTTGTGCGCCCGAAATAATCGGCCCAGGCGATCGGCAGCATCGTCAGCAGTCCGCCGATCCCCGCGCCGAACACCGCGCCGCCGCAGAACGCCGCCGGCAGGGATTGCACCGACAGCAGCACAAGCGTGCCAACGCAGAGCAATCCGCCGATCATGGCCAGTTTCACGCGCATGGGGACCCGCGCCGGGATCAGGCCGAAAACCATGCTGGCGACGCCGGACATCAGCGAGAAAAAACTGACGACGCCGGCCGCCGCGACCGGTTCCAGGCCGCGTTCGATCAGGAACGGGGCCTGATGCAGGCTGACGCCGGCCTGCACCGGATAGGCCAGCAAGGTGAACAACGACAGCAGCCAGAAGGCGCGGGTGCGCAACGCCTCGGCGCGGGTGAACGACGGCTCCCGCCGCGCCGCCGGCGAGCCCGGGCGCGCGGGCCCATCGGGTGTCCTGCCGTCGGGAGAAAGGCCCAGATCCTCGGGGCGGCGCACCATCAGCAGCCAGACCGGCACGAAGCCGACCACCAGCACGGTCAGGCCGGTGGCGATCCAGCCGCCGCGCCAGCCGCCCTGGGTCATCGCGAGTTGCGCGACGATGGGCAGCGTGACCAACCCGGCCATCTGCCCCAGGGTCGCGAGGCTGGTGGCCAAGGAGCGACGGGCGATAAACCAGTTGTTGACCGCGCCGTAGATGCCGAGATCGAAAGGACCGGCGAAGTTCATGCGGGCGATGCAGAACAGCAGATAGAACATCGGCAGCGAGACGGTGAACGACAGGCCGAGATTGGCGATGCCGGTGGTCAGCACGGCGATGCACAGCACACGGCGCGCGCCGTCGCGATCGAGCAGGCGCCCGAGTACGGGGGACGCGATGGCGGCCAGCACGCCGCCCAACGATACCGCGCCGGAGATGGCGGCACGCGACCAGCCGAATTCCTGCGTCATCGGCGCCACGAACACCGACAGCGTCGCCACCGCGCCGCCCTGGCGGGACAGCCCGGCGCAGCTCGCGCAGGCCAGGATGATCCATCCATAGTAAAACGGCAGGTGCCGGACCAGGAGTCGCGGCAGGAACGGTGCTGTCATTGCGTCAGGCCGGTTTCACGTTCGGCCATTCCCTTCTATATGCGACGTCAGACATATCGGGAGGCAACGCCAATGACCAGTACGCCCAAGCTGCCGCATCGTTCTCTCGGCGGATTGTCCGTCTCCACCATCGGTCTGGGCTGCATGTCGTTGTCGGGCGTCTACGGCGCCGCGGACGACGCGGCCTCGGAAGACCTGTTGCGCCAGGCCATCGACAGCGGTGTCGATCATCTCGATTCCTCGGACATGTATGGCTGGGGCCATAACGAAGAAGTGATTGGTCGCGCCATCAAGGGGCGGCGCGATCGCGTCGTTCTGGCGAGCAAGTTCGGCCAGACCCAACGCCCCGGGCTGCCGAACGGCGTCAACGGTCGGCCCGAGCATGTCATGGCGGCGTGTGAGGCCAGCCTGAAGCGGTTGAACGAAGATGTCATCGATCTCTACTACCAGCACCGGGTCGATCCCGACGTGCCGGTCGAAGAGACCGTCGGCGCGATGAAGCGGTTGATCGAGCAGGGCAAGGTGCGGTTTCTGGGCCTGTCGGAAGCCGCGCCGGATCGCATCCGACGAGCGCACGCGGTGCATCCGATCGCGGCGGTGCAGACGGAATTCTCGTTGCTCTACAGGACGGAGGCCGACGCGACCCGCGCGGTGACCCGGGAACTCGGCATCGGCTTCGTCGCTTACGCGCCGCTTGGTCGCGGTTTTCTGACCGGCGCGATCCAAACCCTGGCGGACATCGACGGTCGTCGTTCGGCGCATCCGCGCTTTCAGGAGCAGAACTTCGACCAAAACCGCGGCCTGGTCGCCAAGATCGAGGCGATCGCGGCTGCCAAGGGCTGCACGCCGGCGCAGCTGACTCTGGCCTGGCTACTGGCGCAGGGCGACGATGTCGTGGCCATTCCGGGCACGCGCTATCTGCCGCGTTTGCAGGAAAATCTGGGCGCGTTGACGGTATCGTTGTCGGCGGCCGAACTGGCGGAGATCGATGCGGCGGTGCCGGCCGGTTCGGCGGCGGGTACGCGGTATCCGGCCGGCGGCATGGCCGGCGTCTTCATCTGAACCGACGACAGGGACGCGACACATGAGCGTTTTCAACAATCGGATCGGCCGGCGCGGCGTCCTGGCCGGTGGTGCCGCCGCCGCCGCTTTCGGACCCGCGGTTGCCCAGGAGATCGCGTGGCCGACACGTCCGGTGAAGGTCATCGTCCCCTTCCCCGCCGGCGGGGCGTCGGACTTCATCGCTCGCTTGTGGGGCGACAAGCTACAGGGCGTTTATGGGCAACCGTTCGTGCTGGACAATCGCGGCGGCGCGTCCGGGACGATCGGGTTGGAATCGGTGATCCGCTCGCAGCCCGACGGGCACACGCTGCTGCAAACCCCGAACTCCCCGATCACCGTGCTGCCGCATCTGCGTAAGGTGAACTACGACGCCACGCGCGACCTGCTGCCGATCGCGCGCGTCGGCGATATGCTGACGGGATTTGTGATCGTGCCATCGCTGGGCATCAACACGATAGCGGAGTTGATTGCCTATGCGAAAAAGAATCCGGGCAAGCTGTCCTATGGCTCCGCCGGTCTGGGCACCGCGACGCATCTGCGGATCGAGATGCTGAAGCTGCGGGCCGGGATCGACATTCTGCACGTGCCGTATCGCGGCAGCGGAGAGGCGCTGAACGATCTGCTGGCGGGCAATATTCATCTGATGAACGAGATCATCACGCTGCCGCACGTCAAGGCGGGCAAACTGAAGTTGCTGGCCATGAACTATCCGACGCGGCATCCGGATTTTCCGGACGTGCCGACGATGACGGAGGTCGGGTTTCCGAATTCCGACGTGCCGATCTGGTATTCGCTGCACTTGCCCGCCGGGGCGCCAAAGGAGCTGGTCACGCGGCTGAACGCGAAGATCGTCGAGATCGCGAAGACGGAGGACATGATCCGCCGCATGCGCGAGATCAACATCGTGGTGCCGATCCAGACTCCGGAGGAACTCGCCGCCTACCGCGACGCGGATTTCGCGGCCAACGGCATGTTGGTCAAGGAGGCGAACGTTCGGTTGGACTGAACGTTCGCCTTTCCGACGTTTACCCGTTCACACCGCGCATGAAGCCGGCGATTTCGTCGATCACCGGCAGCGCGGTGTCGGCTTTTTCGGATTCAACGTTGAACACCACGCGTTCCACGCCCAGGTCTTCATAGCGCTTCATCAGGTCGGCTTCGCGGCGGGGGAACCACACGGTTATGGCGATGGAGGCCGGGTCGCGACCGGCTTCTTCCGCCATTTTGCGGAATTCCGGGATCATGTCGGCGATTTCCTTGTAGCCGCCGCGCGCGGCCTGCGGAATCCAGCCGTCGCCGTAACGGATCGCCCGACGAGCAGAGTAGGGGAAGGCACCGCCGACGATGACTTGCGGGTGGGGTTTTTGGACAGGCTTCGGCCAGGTCATCATGGGGTCGAAGTTGACGAATTCGCCATGATACTCCGCCTTTGACTTCGTCCATATTTCCTTCATCGCCTCGATATTCTCCCGTGCCTTTTTATGCCGGGTGGCGAAGACGGTGCCGTGGTTTTCCATTTCGTCCTGGTTCCAGCCGTTCCCGATTCCAAACAGGAACCGTCCGCCGGAGACCTGATCGATCGAGGCGACCAGCTTCGCGGTCTGGATGGGATCGCGCTGGGCCACGAGGCATACGCCGGTGCCGACCATCAGTTTCTTGGTCGCCATGGCCGCCGCGGTCAGCGTCACGAACGGGTCCATGGTGTCATAGTATTTCTTCGGCAGATCGCCGCCGGCGGGAAACGGGCTTTTGCGGGTCAGCGGGATGTTGGAATGTTCCGGCGCCCAGACGGACTCGAAGCCCCGCTCTTCCAGAGCCACGCCCAGTTCTCCCGGGCCCATCGAATAGTCGGTGAAAAACATCGACACGCCGAATTTCAGCATGGTGCGCTCCTTGGTTATCCTCGGCGCGCATCATGCACCGGAGCCACCCACTTCTCCACCCCACCCCGCGTAACGTCCCAGAGGGGCGTCCCGGAGTGGCGTCCCGGAGTGGCGTCCGGGGTTGGGCTTGGCTACACACGTCCCACCGCAATGGGGGAAATATCATGTCCGGCGAACGCAATACTCGCCTTTGGGCCGCGATCGCCGCCGTCACCGTGCTTAACCTGCCGCTTGGCTCCATCTATGCGTTCAGCGTGTTCCTGAAGCCGATCGAGGCGGAACTCGGCCTGGCGCGGTCGGAACTGTCGCTGGTTTTCGGCCTGGCCTCGGTCGGGTTTACGGTCGGCATGTTGCTCGCGCCTTACGCCTATGCCATCGCCAGCGCGCCGCGATTGGTCGCGCTGTGCACCGCGGCCGCGACGATCGGCATCGCGCTGTCGGCCACCGCCGACGGGCTGATCCAGTTGCTGATCGGCTACGGCGTGCTGTTCGGCATGGGCGGCGGGGCGGCGTATATCGTCGCGCAGCAAAGCGTGAACCTGTTGGTGCGGGGCAAGCGCGGGCTGATCAACGGGTATATCGTGGCGCTGTATCCGATGGGCGCGATGGTCGCCGCGCCGCTGTTCGGCTGGGCAAATGCCGCGTTCGGCTATCGCGCCACTCTCGGCGGGTTGGCCGTGTTTCTGGCCGCCACGGGCGTGTCCGCCATCGTCCTGCTTCGCCATTCCGGCGTCGTGCTGCCGCGCAAGGCCGCCGTGACCGCGGCGGAGGATCGCCATACCGCGATTTTCGCGCGCATGTTCGTGGTGTTCTTCGTCGCGGCTGCGGCGGGGTTGATGGTGTTGAGCCAGGCGGCGGGGATCATCGCGGCCTATGGCGGCGCGACGGCGATGGCGTTGACCGCGACGACCTTCATCACCGGCGCGATTGCCGTCGCGCGCGTCAGCGGCGGGTGGCTGACCGATCGCATTCCGGTGCCCTATGTCGCGGGCGGCGCGCAGGGCTTCGCGCTGATCGGCGCGATCCTGCTGACCGTTTGGCCCAACCCGCTGGTGGCCGCCGTGGCATTGGGCATGATGGGCATGGGCTACGGCTTTATCTCCGGCTGCACCGCCGGGGCCATCGCCATCTATTGGCCGGCGGCGTCCTATGGGCGCATTGCCAGCCGCCTGTATGTGGCCTGGTGCATCGCGGCGGTGACGCTGCCGATCCTGGCCGGGCACCTGTTCGACCTGACCAAGGGGTATCACGCCGCAGTGATGTTGGCGGGCTGCGGCAATCTGATCGGAGCCGTCGTGGCGCTCAGCCTGCCGAGGAAGGCCAAGCGGACGCAGGTTTAAGCCACGCTGGGGCGCAAGCCGACGGTCATGTCCTGCTTCGGCGGCCGCACCGTCGCGGCGATCGCCACCGCCGCCACGCCGATCGCGCAGGACGCGACATACAGCCAGACATAGCCGCCGAAGCGGTCGAAAAGCCAGCCGCCGGCGACGGGGCCAATCGCCATGCCGAAAGTCGCGGTCATCGAGACCGCGCCGAACACCGTGCCCATGATACGGCTGGCAAAATACTCCCGCACCAGCAGTGCGTAGATCGGCATCACGCCGCCGTAGGACATGCCAAACAGGACGGCCAGGGCCGTCAGGCTGACGGTATCGCGGGCGAAGGGATACAGGCTGATCGACAGAGCCTGCATGGCCAGCCCGCCGACCAGGACATGACGCGCGCCCACGCGATCGGCGATGGCGCCGAACAGCAGCCGCCCGCCCAGCCCGGCGAAGCCGGCCGCGCTGAAGACCGTGACGGCGGACATCGCGCTGACGCCGCAATCGACGGCGTATGAGACCATGTGGAAAATCGGCCCGGAATGCGCCGCGCAGCAGGCGAAGTTAGCCAGCGCCAGGGCGGCGAACTGTGGCGTGCGCAATGCCTGTCCCGCCGTCATGTTGGCGGTCACGCTGACGGTGGCCTGTTGGGGTCGAACCTCCTCGGTCGGCGCTTTTCGCAGCAGCAACGCTCCGGGCAGGATGATCCCCCAGGCCACGAAGGCGAGGCTGAGCATGGCGGAGCGCCAGTCGTAGGCATCGATCAGAACGCGGGACAATGGGCCGATCACGGTCGATCCCAGCCCCATGCCCGCCGACACCAGCGCCACCGCGATGCTGCGATTGCGCGTGAACCACGACGCCGCGGCCGTGGTCAGCGGCACATAGATGCTGCCGCAGGCAAATCCGACGCCGCCGCCGAAGAACATCTGAAATGCAAGCAGCGACTCCGACTGGCTTGCCGCCGCCAGTCCGCATCCCAGCAATGTTCCGCCCGACAGGACGACAACCCGCGCGCCGAAGCGGTCCGAAAGGATGCCCCAGCCGATCGAGCCCAGGGCCATACAGATGAAACCGATCATGGCGGCGCTGGAAACACCCGCGCGCGACCATCCCATGGCCTGGGCGATCGGTTGCAGAAAGACGCCGAGAGACATCAGCGAACCGATACCGATACAGGTCGAGACCATCCCGACCGCGACAATCACCCAACCGTACGTGCGCTGCATAGGACGCTCCGAGCCAGCCGGATGTTCCCGACCATTCTTGCGGGCGGGACCCTAACGGCGCGCCTCCCCGCGAACAACACCCCCCGCTCTTGAGCCGAGCGAGCGACCATGCGGTAATCGGGGGGGAAACATACCGGGGAGCATCGTCCGCATGAGCGCGACCACACAGAAGACCGCCTTTGGGCGCATATTTCCGCCGAACGATGCCTGGCTGGCCAAGGCACCGGCGGAGGAGATCATCGATCCCGACCTGCCGATCATCGATACCCACCATCATCTGTGGGTGCGCACCGGCGGCGGCGCGCGGGGCGAGGCCTGGGATGTGCCGGCGTATCGCTATCTGATCGACGAGTTCCTGGCCGACTGCAACACCGGCCACAATGTGATCGGCAGCGTGTTCCTGCAGTGTCATTCGATGTACCGCAAGGACGGGCCGGAGCAGATGCGCCCGGTCGGAGAGACCGAATTCGTCGCCGGCATCGCGGCGATGAGCGACTCCGGCGGCTACGGCAAGACCAAGGTTGCAGCCGGCATTGTCGGCTTCGCCGATCTGACCGCCGGCGACTGGGTGACTCCGGTGTTGGAGGCGCATATCCGCGCGGGCGGCGGGCGGTTCCGGGGCGTGCGGCACTCCTGCGGGTACGATCCCGATCCGATCATCGGCAACAGCGCGCCGGATATTGAGCCGGGGTTGTACCTGCGCGACGACTTTCGCGCGGGGATGAAGGCACTGTCGGCGTTGGGGCTGTCGTTGGATGCCTGGGGGTTCCACCCGCAGATGGCGGATATCACCGACCTGGCGCGTGCCTTTCCCGCCACCAACATCGTGATGGGCCATTGCGGCGGGCCACTGGGCTATGGTCGGCACGCCGGCAAAAAGGACGAGGTCTTCGCGGACTGGAAGAAGACCGTCACCGAACTCGCCAAATGCCCCAACGTCACCATGAAGCTTGGCGGCATGATGATGCGGCTGGCGGCTTATCCCTATCTGGACCTGGAAGCCCCGCCGTCATCGGCGCAACTGGCCGATTACTGGCGCCCCTATGTGGAGACCTGCGTCGAGTTGTTCGGCGCCGATCGCTGCATGGTGGAAAGCAATTTCCCGGTGGAGAAGATGGGCATCGGCTTCGCCGGGCTGTTCAACGCACTTAAACGGCTGACCGCCGGCGCGTCGGCCGACGAGAAGGCGGCGATTTTCGCCGGGACGGCGCGTCGGGTTTATCGTCTGAACTGCTGAGCATCCGCTTCGGCGCCGTCATGGCATGGCTGCGGCCAACCAGGGCGGCGAGGTCTTCCGGGTCGAGATCGACGTCGAGCCAGACGCCGATCCACCCGCGATGGCCGAGATAGGGCGGTCGGAAGAACCGTTCCGGCGCCGCTTCGGTCAGCATTGCCTGCACGCCCGGTGGGGCCTTGAGCCACACCGAGGACCGAGAGCCGACGTCGTGCACCAGGGCGAAGATCTTGTCCCGCACCCGAAAGGTGGGGGTTTCCCAGGTTTCCTTCTCCACCGCCCCCGGCAGCGCGAGGCAGATCGCGCGCAGCCGCCCAATCATGCCTTGGCGAGTCGGTCGAAGGCCGCGAGTCGTTCGACCAGCGCGCGCATTTCGCGCATCGGGATCATGTTCGGGCCGTCGCTGGGGGCGTTATCGGGGTCTTCGTGGCATTCGATAAAGACGGCGGCGACGCCGACGGCGAGGGCGGCGCGGGCCAGCACGGGGGCGTATTGGCGCTGTCCGCCCGATGTTGCGCCAAGCCCGCCGGGTTGTTGGACGGAATGGGTGGCGTCGTAGACGACGGGATAGCCGGTTTCCGCCATGATCGGCAGCGCGCGCATGTCGGAGACGAGGGTATTATAGCCGAAGCTCGTGCCGCGTTCGCACAGCAGGATATTTTGGTTGCCCGTGGAGGCGATTTTGTCGGCGACGTTTTTCATGTCCCAGGGTGCCAGGAACTGGCCTTTTTTGACATTGACCGGTTTTCCGGTCGCGCCGGCGGCAAGCAGCAGGTCTGTTTGACGGCAGAGGAACGCCGGAATTTGCAGGACATCGACGGCTTCGGCCGCGGCTGCGCAGTGTTCGGCGGTGTGGACGTCGGTGAGCACGGGCAGACCGGTGCGCGCGCGGACCTCGGACAGAATTCCTAATCCTTCGGTCAATCCGATGCCTCTCGCGGCGTTGACGCTGGTGCGATTGGCCTTATCGAAGCTGGATTTGTAGATGACCTGGACCCCTGTCGCCGTTGAAATATCGCGTAATTCGGCGGCGATCTCCAAGGCGTGGGCGAGCGACTCGATTTGGCACGGGCCGGCAATGAGTACAAAAGGAAGGTGGTTGGCAATTTGGATTTCTCCGACCCGGACGATTTGTCCTGATTTTTTCTGCAACGTTGGCTCCTCTGGTCGATGATGTAGATGTAGACAGCGATGTTACGGGATTATACGTATATGAGGCAATTTCGTATTATTTGGACGAATTAGGCTGGAAACACGCGGAAACAGAGGTAACACGAAACTGTGACCTGAATCACACAGCCAAGGAGATTTTCGTGGCATATTTGTCAGTCTACATATAATAGGATTTTAGTCGTTTTTCCGGAGTTATCCACAGGGTCGTCTGCTCTAAATGCGTCCGCAAGACAGAAAACTACAGCCCCGTGGGTTGTCACCTTTGCAACCCTGCTGCTACCGAAACTCGGGTCTGGCGAAAGTCAGGCGACTGGCGAAAGTCAGGCAGGCGAACTTCTGGAGACATCACCCATGCGGGCACGGCCAACCGGCGCGACGACATTGATGATCCGAACCGCTCTCCTCGGTTCAGCTCTCATGCTTGCATGTATCCAGTGCGTATCCCAGGCCCAGGCCGCCACCCAACCCGTCAAAACACAAACCACGAAAGCCCCCGCTGCCCAGGCTCATGTCGCACAGCCGCCGCGCGCTCCACTTATCCGCGCCGCCGCCGCGCAGACCGCCCGCCCGCAAGCCCACGGACTCGTTAACAAGGCTGTCGCCAAGAACCGCGTCGCCGCCGCCCCACGCTCCTACGGCATCTCCTGCGTCCCCTACGCCCGCATGGTCTCCGGCATCACCGTCGCCGGCAACGCCTGGCAGTGGTGGGACAATGCATCCGGCACCTACGCCCGCGGCAAGCGCCCCGAAGTCGGCAGCGTGCTCGCCTTCCGCAGCAACTACGCCATGCGCCTCGGTCATGTCGCCGTCGTCAGCCAGGTCATCAACGGCCGCGAAATCCTGATCAATCATGCCAACTGGCCGCGCGGCGGCGTCTGGCGCGATGTCGCCGTCGTCGACGTCTCTGCCGCCAATGACTGGTCCGCCGTCCGCGTCGAACGCGGCCAAAGCGCGGATTTCGGCTCCGTCTATCCCGTCAACGGTTTCATCTATAACCGCCCCGACAACGGCATCATGGAAGCCTCCACCCGCGTGCCCGCGCCGCAAGTCGCCCTGAACCCCGCCCCGCGCGACCTGCGCCCCGCCGCCGAACGCGGCTGGCAGGGTTACGACGAAGTCGCGGAAGCCCCCGCCCGTCCCCGCGCCAAGCCGGCACGCCAACGCGCGCATCACTGATCCTCGGCACCAAACCGACCAATACCCGCCCCGGCGCCGCAAGGCCCGGGGCGTTCGTCTGTTGGGGGCACGCCAAATGCCGGACCCGGGCTTGCGCCGCCGCCGCCCCGCCGCCTAAGACCCCCTCCTGAACGCGCGGGAGACGCCCCATGACCACCGAAACGCACGACGCCAACCTCGATCTGGTCATCACCCGCGTCGTCGCCCTGCCGCGGGAAACGATCTGGAAGGCCTGGACGCAGCCAAACCACCTGATGAAGTGGTTCACCCCCGCGCCGTGGCAGACCGTGGCCTGCGAAATCGACCTGCGCCCCGGCGGACGCTTCCACACCGTCATGCGTGGACCGGAAGGACAGGAATTCCCCCTCGACGGCTGCTACCTCGAAATCCTGGAAAACCGCCGACTGGTGTGGACCGACGCGCTGCGCCCGGGATACCGCCCCGCCGCCGAACCGTTCTTCACCGCCGTACTGACGCTGGACGATCATCCCGACGGCACGCTCTACACCGCCCGCGCCATGCATAAGAACGAAGCCGATCGCGAACGGCACGAGGAGATGGGATTCGAGTTCGGCTGGAACGCCGCGCTGGATCAGTTGATCGACATCGCCCACACCATCGCGTGATCTCCGCGCCGGTTCATATCATCGGGGCGTCCGGCCGCTCCGGCGTCGGGCTGACGCGGGCCCTGCGTACTATGGGACACGCGGTTGTCCCGATCGTCCGCAACCCCGCCAAAATCGACGACCCCACCGCGCGCATCGCCGATCTGACCCAGCCCGACACGATGGCGCGCGCGCTGCGCGACGCCAAGCTGGTCGTCTGCTGCGCCCACGCCCGCCACGCCGCCGCCGTCATCGCCGCCGCGCCCCCCTCTGCTCGGCTTGTCTTCCTCGGTTCCACCCGAAAATTCACCCGTTGGCCCGACGCCCACGGCAACGGCGTGCTGGCGGGGGAAGCCGCCTTCCTCGCCTCCGGTCGCGACGGCGCCATGCTGCATCCGACGATGATCTATGGCGCGCGCGGGGAGAACAACGTTCAGCGCCTTGCCGCCCTGCTGCGCCGCCTGCCGATCGCGCCGCTGCCCAACGGCGGAACGGCCCTGGTGCAACCCATCCATCAGGACGACGTGACCGCTGCGATCCTGGCCGCGCTGTCGTGTGACTGGGCCGAGCCGCGAAGCCTGACCATCGCCGGGCCGACGCCGGTCGCCTATGCCGATTTCATCCGCGCCATCGCGCGCGCCGCCGGGTTGCGCCCTCCGAGGATCCTGGCATTCCCCGCCCTGCCGATGGTGCTGGCCGCCGGTCTGACGCGCTTCGTGCCGGGGCTACCCACCGTTCACCCCAGCGAAATCCGCCGCCTGCTGGAAGACAAAGCCTTTGATATCGCGCCGATGCGCGCCGAACTGGGGATTGATCCCATCGGGCTGGATGAAGGGCTTGCACGCACCTTCGCGCCGCAGCACGATCCCTGAAGGATCGATTGCCAGGACGCCGACATGCCCATCATCAACCGCATCGCCGAGTTCCACGCCGAAATGACCGAATGGCGTCGGGACATGCACGCCCATCCCGAACTGTCGATGCAGGAATCCCGAACCGCGGCGCTGGTCGCCGATAAACTGCGCGCCTTCGGTGTCGACGAGATCATCACCGGCATGGCCGAACACGGCGTAGTCGGCGTCATCCGCGCCGGTACGTCGGACCGCGCCATCGGGCTGCGCGCGGATATGGACGCGCTCCCGATTCAGGAAGAGACCGGCCTGCCCTATGCCAGTCAGACGCCCGGCGCCATGCACGCCTGTGGCCACGACGGTCACACCGCCATGCTCCTCGGTGCCGCGAAATACCTGGCGGAAACACGCAACTTCGATGGGACCGTCTATCTGATCTTCCAGCCGGCGGAAGAGTTCGAGGCCGGGGCCGACAAGATGGTCAAGGACGGCCTGTTCGACCGCTGCAAGATGGAGATGGTGTTCGGCCTGCATAACTGGCCGCAGGCGCCGGCGGGCACGTTCCTGTGGCGCCCCGGCCCGATTATGGCCGCGGTGGCGTTTTTCGACATCGTTGTGACCGGCAAGGGCAGCCACGGCGCGTTCCCGCATCAGGGCGTCGATCCCGTCATGGTGTCCGCCCAGATCATCAACGCACTGCAAACCATCGTGTCGCGCACCATCGAACCGATCGAGGGCGGGGTCGTATCCGTCGGCCATATCTCGGGCGGGGATGCGTATAATATCCTGCCGGAACGCGTGACCATGCGCGGGACGGCGCGCTGGTTCAAACCCTCGGTCGGCGATGCGATCGAGGCCGGGATGAACCGTATCGTCCATGGTATCGCCGCCAGCTTCGGCGCGACGGCCGAACTGAACTTCTTCCGCCACGCCCCCGCGACGATCAACGACGAGGACGCCACCACGCTGACCGTGACCGCCGCGCGCTCGATCGCCGGAGAGGCGCAGGTGCGCCATATGCGCAGCCCGACCATGGGCGGCGAAGACTTCGCGTTCATGCTGAACGCGAAACAGGGCAGCTACATCATGTTGGGCGGCGGACGCGGCTCGGACGATCCGCTGTTGCATCATCCGCGCTACGACTTCAACGACGAGGTACTGCCGATCGGCGCATCGTACTGGTCGACGCTAACCGAGCAATTACTGCCGCGAAACGCCTGACCGGGGCGCGGGCGGTCGGAGTCTTCCGCCGCCCGTCACACCCACCGCCTTGCGGCGAGAGGAGCCCCGATTACCGCCAGGGATCGACCAGGATCTTGGCGTGCAATTCCGGATTGGCCAGATCGCTGAAGGCGGCGCTGACGCCGTCCAATCCAACCTTGCCGGTGATCAGCGGGGAAACATCGACCTGGCCCTCTGCAATGTGGCGCAGACTGTCGGCGAATTCCTGCGCGGTATAGCCCAGTACGAACTGCACGTTCAGCTGTTTCACGATGCCGAAGAACGGTTCGAACCGATCGGTTTCCATGCACACGCCGACAACGATAATGCGCGCGCTGACCGGTGCGCCGTCCATGACCTGTTGGATCACGCCGGGGACGCCGACGCATTCGAAGATCACGCCGGGCCGTTGTTTCGGACCGATATTAAACAGACGCGCGTAACGACTATCGTCATATCCCGCCGGCGTCGCCACTTCGGCCCAGCTTGCATAAGGCGACGTCACCGCCGGATCGATCACAATATCCGCGCCCATCTGCAATGCCAGCGCTCGGCGCTTCGGAGAAAAATCCGCCGCGACGATCGGATGCGCGCCCTTGATCTTCAGGCCGGCAATCACCGCCAGACCCACCGGCCCGCAACCGATCACCAGCGGCACGTCGTCTTTGGCCAGACGGGCAAACTGCACGGCGTGCCATCCCACGGCGATCGGTTCGGTCAGCGCCGCCTGATCGGCCGGCAACCCGTTCGGCACTTCCAGCAGTAATTGTTCAGCCAACGGCATGTACTGAGCAAAGCCACCGGCGGTATCGTTGGAATAACCGATACCGAGGACGCGATTCTCGGCCAGGGAAAGCGGCATGGAACAGACCAGCGCGCCCGGTTTGAAGCGTCCCTGGGTCCCTGGGCCGTTCTCCACAACCTCACAGCAGAATTCATGGCCGAACACGACATCGCGCGACGGGTCCATCGTCCAACGCCCGCCGGAGGAGCGCGCGCGTTCCACGAACTGCGCGGTGTGCTTTGCCGCGTGCAGGTCAGAGCCGCAAATGCCGCAGCACAGCGTCTTCACCAACACCTGACCGGCGGTGGGCGTGGGATCGGCGATGGTATCGACGACGATCCCGCCGTTACGGAAAATCGCGGCGCGCATGGTGCTTCCTCCGGAGTTTTCCGAAGGGTATCGCGGCTTCAGCCCAGGCGGAAGCGCTGGCGGTCGAGCACGTTCAACACCGCTTCCATCCCCAGCCGCGGCAGGCGCGAGGCCAGGCCGCGCTTGGGCGCGAAGCGGCGGATTTTAACGCGGTCGCCGACCAACTGGCGCGCCAGGCCTTTCACGTCGTCGAACCCGTCGATCAGCCCAAGCTCCCGAGCGCGGACACCCAGCATGTAGCTGCCGTCGAAGACCTGATCCTCGGCCCCGGTCAGGCGCTTGCCGCGCCGTTCGCGCACCCAGTCCTTGAACTGGGCATGCAGGGCATCAAGCAGCCCTTGAACGAAGACGAGATCGTCTTCCTGTTGCGGCGAGAACGGGTCGAGGCGGCTTTTATTGCCGCCGGCTGTATAGATCCGCCGCTCCACGCCGAGACGAGCGAGCAGGTCGGGAAAACCGAAGCCGCCGCCGATGACGCCGATGGAACCGACGATGCTCATGGGATTGGCATGGATCTCATCGGCGGCGCAGGCCAACCAATACCCGCCGGACGCGCCGACTTCGCGGATCACGGCATGCACGCGCACATCTTCACGATCCGCGAGGCGACGGATCAGGCGCGCGATCAGGTCGGATTGAACGGGGGAGCCGCCGGGGCTTTCGATGTCCAGAATGACGGGGCGGCCGTTGGCGGCGTCGAAAGCGTCCTCGATCAACGGCCCGGCGGTGTCGATATTCAGATTGCCGTCGCCGGTGGCGATGGTGCCATGCAGTTGCACAACAGCGATCCGGGGTCGGCGGGAGAAAAAGAGCGCCATGGATTGACCTTTTACAGAGGCACCGAACGGATCGGCGGCACGGCGACGTATATTGGGTTGCGCGTCTGAAAATACCGTTAAGACGGCGCGATCTTTTCGCCTGCCTGAGTCGCCGCGCCCAGGGGTACGACGACCGGCACGCCGTCGGGGCCCGGCAGCACGGCGACACGCGCGCCAAACACGGGTTCCAGCGTTTCCGCGCGCAGGATATCGGCCGGCGCGCCGACACCGATCAATCCCCCGCGATGCAGCAGCGCGACCCGATCGGCAAAGCGCGCGGCGGCGTTCAGGTCATGCATAACGACCAGAGTCGTCAGCCCGCGCCGTCGCGTCACCGCCCGCAGCAGTTCCAGGATGCGCAGTTGATGCGCGATATCGAGCGCGCTGGTGGGTTCGTCCAACAACAGCGCGTGCGGATCGGCGGCCAGCACCTGCGCCAGAAACACCATCTGGCGCTGCCCGCCGCTGAGTTCGCCGATCCGCCGTTCCGCCAGATCGTGCAGGCCGATCTCCCGCAGCGTCGTTTCAGCCGCCGCCAGGTCCGCGGCATCCGGACGAAAACGCAGAGATCGCATGCGGCCCAGCAGCACGACCTCGAACACCGTCAGCGCCGCGTTGGCCGCGCTGTCCTGCGGCATATAGCCGATGCGGGGCGGGCTGCTCCATCGCGCGGTCCCGGTATGCGGCGTCAACCCGGCCAGGGCGCGCAGTACCGATGTCTTGCCCGAGCCGTTGGCGCCGAGCAGCGCGAGGATTTCGCCGGGGTGGAGCGTCAGGGCAAGGTCTTGAACGGCGATGCGCGCGCCGTAGCGCACGGTCAACCCGACGATATCGAGGTTCAACGCCGCCTCCCGCCGGCCAGGACCAGCCAGAAGAAGAACGGCACGCCGATCAGGGCGGTAACGATGCCGATGGGGAAGACCGTCCCGGGGATCAGCAGCTTGCTTGCGACGGACGCCGACGACAGCAGCAGCGCGCCGAACAGGGCGGATGCGACGAGCAGATGGCGTTGATCCTCCCCCACCAATAATCGGGCGATGTGCGGGGCGACGAGGCCGATGAAACCGATGGTGCCGACGAAGGCGACGGCGGCCCCGGTCAGCAGCGACACCGCCAGAAAGGCGCGCAGCCGCAACGCGCGGACATCGATACCAAGGCCGCGCGCGCGGTCGTCACCCAGATGCAGCGCGGTAAAGCGCCAGGCGTCGCGCAGCAGCAGCGGCAGAACCAACGCCAGCACGGCGGCGACGATGCCGACCTTGGGTAGGGTTGCCTGTTGCAGGCTTCCGAACAGCCAGAACACGATCTGTTGCAATGCCTCCGGCGAGGCCAGGAATTGCAGCAGCGATTGCAACGCCTGAAACAGGAACAGGCAGGCGATGCCGGCGAGGATCAGTAACTCCGGCGTTGCGTCGCGCAGGCGTCCGACGGCGGCGACCAGCAGGCAGGTCAGCGCGGCGAAGGCAAAGGCGGCGATCGGCACGGCCCAGGTTTGCGGCAGCGGCAACGCCTCACCCACCAGGATCGCGAGCGCGGCGCCAAAGCCTGCGCCGGCGGAGATGCCCAGCGTGTAGCTGCTGGCCAGCGGGTTGCGCAGGATCGTCTGCATGGTCGCGCCGGAGACACCCAGCGCCGCGCCGACCGCCACCGCCATCAGCGCAATCGGCAGGCGAATATGCCCGACGATCGCCAGCAGCAGCGGATCGTCGGTCGTCCCGAACAGTCCGGCCATCACCGACCCGACAGGCAGCATGGCCGGACCGGTGGCGATATCGGCGACAATGGCCACCCCCAGCACCCAAGCCGCCGCGACGGACACAACCGTTCGGCGGCGATCCCGCGAGCGCCATTCATCGCCGAGGCTCATGTCAGGCGCGCCATCCAGGTGCCCTGAAACCGCACCGGCAGGAAACGGTCGTGATAGGCGCGCAGTTCAGCGACCGGATCGATATCGGCGAAAGCCTCGGGGTAAAGCTGCTTCGCCACATAATACAAAGCGGTGTAGTCGAAGAGCGAGCGGCACAGCCCGTGTTCGATCGCGTGCAGTTCCCCCGCGCGGATGGCGGTCAATTCGCCCCAGCCCTTGCGATTGGCATAGGGCGCGAGGCGGGCGCGGGTGGTGGCGGGATCGGCATCGAAGCCGGTCAGCACCGCGTTCGGGCGATTGACCCAGGACGATCCGGCGATGAACACGACATCGGGGTTGGCGGCCAGCACGTATTCGGGGCTCAACGGCCCCCAGGCACCGGCAATGCGATTGGCGGCGATGTTGTCCGCGCCGATCAGGTCGAGCATGCGCCCCCACATGCCCTTCCAGTAGGTGTTGCCGATGACGTCGGCACCGCCCTGCCCCAACTCGATGTAAACCTTTGGACGGCGCGTAGCGCGCGCGGCACGGCCCTGGATATCGGCCAGTCGGGTTTCGTACAGCGTCGCAAGCTCTCGGGCGCGAGCATCCGCCCCGATCGCCGCACCGACGGCCAGGACGCTGGCGATATGTCGCTGTGGGATTTGCGCGTTGTAGTCGATCACCAGCACGGGAATGCCGAGCTGTTCGAGCTGCGCCATTTGGTCTTTGTAGGTGGGCATCCAGACGTCGGGGAAGATTACCAGATCGGGACGCAGGGACAGCACTTTTTCCAGGCTGAAGCTGCTTGTTTCCATGTTGCCGACATCCGGCAAGGCGTTCAGACGGGGGATCGCGGCGGCATAGCGCGGGAAGGCCGCGGTGCGGTTGTCCGCCCACCAGGATTTTGGATAGCCGACCACGCGATCCCACCCGGCGGGACCGCCGATGGCGGTAAACTCCTCAAAATTAAACGCCAGAACAATGCGTTCGGCGGGGGCGCGCAAACGGACGGTGCGGCCGATGGCGTCGGTGATCGGCGGCATGGCCGCGCGGGCGACGGCGGGCATCGCAAGCATCGCGGCCAATCCCAGCGCTCGGCGCCGGGACAGCCTGGGGAGGCGGATCATGGACAGTCTCCGTCATGACGGGGAAACGCAGCGATTGGGCTGGGTTGGGACGTCAGACGGCGATGGGGGGTGCCCTGGCCGGGTGGCGGGCGGTGCGGCGCGCAAGGTCGGGTGCGGGCGAGGGTGCGTGGTCGTCGGCGGCGCGCCAGGCGGTTGGGGCCTGGGCGACGGCGGCGTGGGCGGCGAAAAGGGCGGGGTCGAGCGCGGTCAGGCAGACCGGGCACAGGGCGCATTCGTGGTTCGGCGCGGGATCCGGCTGCGGCGACTGGGTGGGTTCGGCGTGGCAGATCGTGGCGACCGCCATAGGGTCGGTCGGCATCGTGTTCGGGACACCGAACGGCAGGCGCAGAACCAGCGCGACAAGGATCGCCGCCGTCACGAAGACATGCCGGATCAGCGCGTGCCTGTCACGATTTGCGGCCATTCCGTGAAGTCGTAAGCCAAGCCTTGCCCAGCGGCAAGCGGCGGCTTGCCAAGCCGGTGGCGGGGGCTAGAGTCGGGCATCGAGTTCCGAGAAAGGGAAACGTCATGAAAGTCGTTCGATCGTCGAGCCGGCCCACGAAGGTGCAGCCCGCCACCAATTTCACCGGCACCGTTTATGCGGATGAGGTTCTGGTGGGCGTCGCGCCGTCGCGGATGCGCGCCACGCTGGTGTCGTTCACGCCGGGCGGGCGGACGGCGTGGCACAGCCACCCCGTTGGCCAGACTTTGTATTGCATGTCCGGCGCCGGGCGCGTGCAGCGAGAGGGGGAGCAGGTGCAGGAGATCCGCCCCGGCGATACCGTGCTGATCCCGCCGAATGTGCGTCATTGGCATGGGGCCGCCCCGGACAAGCTGTTCGCGCATCTGGCGATGTCGGAGGTCAGCGATACCGGAGAGGGGACGGCCTGGTTCGAGCATGTGTCCGACGCGGATTATAATGCAACACCGGCTCCGGTGACCTGAGGGGTTGGTTTGGGGGACGGGGCCGGTGGCCCCGTTCTTTTTTGAGTCCTTAGCCTGAGCCGGATTTCTCGCACGTATAGGGTGCCCAGGTGTGGGGAACTTAACCGGCGACGACGTTGGCGCGTCATTTGGATGGTTGCGGATGACGCCACCGGGACCCGTAAACGATGTTCTGAATTCTGGTCGCGCCGACATGCTGGACATGCGTTGGTAAATATGCCACCATTCAGTGGGTGACCAGGAACACAAGACCACTTCAATGGATCAAGGCAGCGCGGAAAGATTTTCAGGACTTTCCAGCCGGTGCGCGCGCCGATCTGCTCGATGCCTTGACCGCTATCGCCGACGGTGGGCATCCGTCGATCGCCAAGCCATTGTCCGGTCTCGGCGCGGGCGTGATGGAGTTGTCATTGCGTCATCGCGGCGATGCATTCCGTGTTGTCTACGCATTGCAGATCGGGACGGATGTTTGGGTGATCCACGCCTTCCAGAAGAAATCGAAATCAGGGATCGCCACGCCCAAACAAGAGATCGATCTCGTACGAGATCGGCTGAGTCGGTTAAAGGAGATGTTGCGATGATGGACGATCCGATTGAAATCGTGCGTGGCAGCGGCAATGTGTTTCGGGACTTCGGCTACGACGATGCCGACGTACGTCAAACGAAAGCCCTGCTTGGCACGCAGATTATGAAGATCATGACTGAAGAAAACCTGTCCACGCGTCAGGCCGAGGAACGGACGGGTATATCCCACAGCGATTTTTCACGCATCCGTCAGGCGAAATTCAGCCGCTTCACCATCGATCGCCTGATCAAAATTCTCGGGCTATTGGGTCTCGATGTTGAAGTCTCGATCGCCGTCCATCGGCGCCGTAAAAATATGCCGACAGGAATGCCCACGGTGATTGAAGGCCGGATTTAGGGTTTGAAATGGTAAGTCATGAGATCACGGTCGCCATGACTGCGGCTTTGGCGCTTTGTCTCGGGTGCGGCGACGTATCGGCACTTTTCGTCAATGGAATCCGGGGATGATGAAAGATCAAGACCCAGCTGTGATTGCATTAATCAGCGCTCTGCTCGTCGCAGGCCTCACTGCGGTGTTCGCCTATATCCGGTATGTCCGTGAACAAGAACATCAGCGCCGGACTCTACTCAATGCTCTGTTTGCGGAGCTTGCGAACATCCTTGAGCACTACACGTATGCTGCCGCAGAATTTCCAACAGACGCGACCGACGATTTCGAACTAAAGAAGCGGCTGCGATGGTCAAAGTATGGCGCTGTAAGGTCTGCAAATGATATCGGAAAAATGGGATTTCTGGACGCTTCCAATATCAAAGCATTCTTACAATTGGAACTCCGCATCAGGAACGACGCCATCGTGCTTGACCAATTGATTGAGAACGTATCCGCCGCAACTCCACCGAGGTTGCAAGATGTGAAGGCCAGACTGAGATATCGCGCTGATGACGCGGGATGGCTGCTACAGCAACTCATTGCGAGGAGACCGGCATTGAGCAAGACCCTTGCCGACGTAAAAAAAGAGCTGCCGGTTCTGCCGGACGTGTGACAATTGAGGGGGCGGGTAGCAGCGAAACTGAACGTGCGATTGAAATTCTTAAAAGGATGCTCATCGGTTCCGCTGCTACCAGCTCCTGGGCTTGCGGCCATCAGATTCCGTACTTTTGGTGAGCATACTCCTGACTTCATCCAAAGTATAAGGCTCAGGACCGTCGCGCATATGAACGACGCGATGGCAGTTGGCACATAGAATAGCAAGGTCTTCCAATCGCGTTCTGGTGGTCTTTTCCACCTTGGATAATGGCAGTAAGTGGTGAACCTCGCAGTAATCGCTGGCACCGCCACCATAGGTACGACTGAACGAGAACCTGCAAATCTCGCAGTCAAGGGACGCAGCCTGCTCCCTTTTTTTTCGCACCAGGCTCTGATTCCGTTCGCGTTGAAGGTGCAAAACTAGCCGACTGCGCCCCTCAGTAGCGACAAGGGTGTGAATGTCCACGTCCAGATTAGGGCTCGCATTTAGGTCAGCAACTCGGACATAACCGGGAATCGTTGAAATACCTGGCTTTGGGACGCTGATTTGCTTACCGATGTTGAGGTAGGGCGAACTCCGATATTCCTGCTCGGTCTCAAACAACACGTAGCCGTGGGCGTCGAACAACGCCGCAGGAAACCGCGAAAGTGTGGCATACCAGTGCCCGTCTTCACTATAACGCGCTTGGGCGGCTCCAATAGCCCAAGTTTCGTTGAGGCGCACAGCCTTATCTCTGTTCAGGGCGGCCTTCGTTCTTCTATCCATAGCGACGCCTCTCGTCACCGGCACCACGTCGATACTCACAAGCTTCCACTGGGCGTTCACCTTTTTGGGCGGCAGATTAGTGGAATGTCATGCCATCAGTCTCGAAATTGTTCTTCTGATCACATGGTAGCAGCGCGCGATCACGCTGAGCAACTCCCTGCACTAGCGCCGCGCGCGTGCCTCTTGCCTCTGGCGGGCGGAGAGCTTGAACGTTCAACTGAGACTCCTCCCGCGCCTTGGCGCGGAAGCGTCCTTCGCCCATCCGTGCGCGCATCAACTCCCGCTCAATCTCGATAAATCAGCCGAGGTCGGTCAGCATCAACCGCCCCTACTCCGTCGTCGCGCCCGCCCATGCGTCGCCGCGGGATCGGAATCCCGCCTTCCGCCGGGTGATCATGGCCAGCGTGGTCAACAGGTTGCGAATCGAACGCGCAAAGCGGTCTTCCCCCCAACTTCCAAACCGTCCCGTCACCAATAACCGCTCACACCTCATCCAAAAGATCTTCGATCCTGACCCGCAACGTCTTAGCCAGCTTGGCATAGGTCATAACGCTCAACCCGCGGCGTCTCGTTTCGGCCTGTGCCAACGACGGCTGCGAAATACCAACCTGGGCGGCCAGCGCCGCTTGCGTCATACCTCTGTGACGGCGCCAAAAAGCCAGATTGCTCGGCGCGGCGAGATAGGCATCCACCTCCGCCCCCGTCAGGGTCTCAACAGCCCCGGTCGCGATTTCGCGCATCGCCCGCGCATGGTCGCGCGCATCAATCAGGTCCTCATACGCGGCACGGGTGATGGTAACGGTATCGGTCATCGGTCTGCCCTTTCACTCATACACACTGCCGCGTGGCGCGATGGCCGTGACGACAATATCCGTCTCGGTCTCCTCAAAAATCGCCCGAAAGTCCCCGATACGGAGACGATAGGCCGACGAACCAACCAATCGGGTGACATTGTTGGCATGCGCCCCCGTCTCCGCCGCATATTCGTCAATCGCCTTGCGAAGACGCGCAGCAACGTTGCTGTGTCGCTTCAGGCTCCTGAGCGCGTCCGGGTGGTAGCGAACGGTCTTCATCTCGGCATTATAGCTTCAGGCTATATATCGGTCGACAGAAATCCCCACACCTACCCCCTGGACGTAACCCCCCATCCTGTCGCACGCTCCCTCCCTTGCGATGAGAGGGGACCACAGCCCATGAGCCACCGTCCAACCATCTGCGGCACGCGACACGCCGTGTCCGCCGGACACTACCTCGCCGCCGCCGCCGGCTTTACCATCCTGGAATCAGGCGGCAACGCCATCGACGCCGGCGTCGCCGCCGGAATCGCGCTCGGCGTTCTGCAACCCGATCTGGTGAACTTCGCCGGGGTCGCGCCGATCATGATCCGCCTCGCCGACGGAACGATGGAAAGCATCGCCGGGCTGGGATGGTGGCCGAAATCCCTGCCGGCCGATCTGTTCATGCGCGAACACGGCGGCAAAATCCCCGACGGGGTGCTGCGCACCGTCATCCCCTCCGCCCCCGATGCCTGGATCACGGCCCTGCGCCGTCACGGCACCATGCGCTTCGCCGACGTCGCCGCCCCGGCCGCCCGGTTCGCGCGCGAAGGCTTCGCGGTCTACCCGCTGCTGGCCACATCCATCGCATCGCACGAACACGAATACCGCCGCTGGGCGTCGAACACAGCCGTGTTCCTGCCGAACGACCGCGTGCCCCGCCCGGGGGAGAAATTCGTCCAGTCCGACCTCGCACGCACCATCCAGTATGTGATCGACCAGGACCTCGCCGCCGGACCCGATCGCATCGCCGGGCTGAACGCCGCGCACCACGCATTTTATCGCGGCGATATCGCGCGCGAGATCGTGAAGTATCAGCAACAAGAAGGCGGCTATCTGTCGATGGCCGACATGGCGGAGTATTCATCCGCCATCGAACCGGTCGTGCGGCGGACCTGGCGCGGCCACGAACTGATCACCTGCGGCCCGTGGTGTCAGGGCCCCGCGCTGCAACAGGCGCTGGCGCTGGTGGAACGGGTGGGCATCGACGGGCTGGCGCACAACTCCGCCGACTACATCCATCGGATCGTGGAATGCCTGAACCTCGCGCTGGCGGACCGGGAACATTTCTTTGGCGATCCGCGCTTTGTCGATGTGCCGGTGGATCACCTGCTCGATCCCGCCACCATTGCCCGCCGAGCGGCGGCGGTGCGGGACGATCGGGCGTTTGGGGAGATGCCGGCACCGTTGGATTTGCCCAACCGGTCGCATCTGGCGAGTGAGCGGGAATTGCCGAAGGTAGAGGCCGACACATCGTATTGCTGCGCGGTCGATCGCTGGGGCAACGCGTTCAGTGCCACACCGTCGGATGGGTCGGGGAACGTGCCGGTGGTGCCGGGCCTGGGGATCACGCCTTCGGGACGCGGCTCGCAAAGCCGCCCCGATCCGCGCCATCCCGCCGGGGTCGCGCCGGGAAAGCGGCCGCGGCTGACTCCGAATCCGGCGATTTTCGTGACCAAGGACGGCGGCGTGATGCCGTTCGGCACGCCCGGCGGCGATGTGCAGACACAGGCGATGCTGCAAGTGCTGCTGAACGTCATGCATTTCGGCATGGACCCGCAATCGGCGATCGAAGCGCCGCGCGTGGCGTCCTACTCCTTCCCATCGTCGTTCGCGCCGTTCGAATACTTCCCGGGACGGCTGGCGGTGGAAGGACGCATCGACGCGGCGACGCGCGACGAACTCGCCGCGCGCGGCCACACGATCCAGAACTGGCCGGACTACACCTGGCTGGCCGGGTCGGTGGAAGCGATCCTGACCGATCCGAAGACCGGGTTGATCGGTGCCGGCGCCGATCCGCGTCGCCCGGCCTATGCGATCGCGAGTTAGGCGGGGCCGCTACAGCCGCGGCATGCGCGGCAGGACACGCTCCCCGAACAGCCGCATTGATGATTCCGCCGCCGTCAGCGGGAGGTCGTTGAAGTTGATCTGAAGCGAGGCGATTTCGAACGGCCCGACCTGCGCCTTGTAGGTCGAGACGGTGTCCAGAATGCGTTCCGGCGTGCCGACCCAAGCGGCGCATTTGGCGACCTGCGTTTCGAAGGTCTCCCGCGACAAGGCCTCGATCACCGCGGCGTAGCCGGGATAATCGGCGGAGCTTGTCCCGGTGCGCCATCCGGCGGCGGCATCGACGAGGGAGCGTAGATAGCGGTTCAGCGGCGCGCGGGCGATGTCCTCCGCCTCGCTCTGATTTTCATGGCACAGCATGTGGAACGCCAGCATGACCGTGCCCGGCCCCGGATGGCCGGCGCGGGCACGGGCTTCGCGGTAGGTATCCAGCAGTTCCCGCATCGCGCCGCCCGCCATCGGAATGGCCATCACGCCGTATCCGGCCGAGCCTGCCCAGGCGAAGGACTCTTTGGTCGCCAGCGCCGCGACATGGAACGGCGGGCGCGGCTTTTGCGTCGGGCGCGGCAGGGAGGTCACGTTTCGGAAGGCATGGAAGCGACCTTCGGAGGAAACGTTTTCCTCCTCCAGCAGCCGGCGCACCTGCTCCATGCCTTCCTCGAACCGCGATCGGCTGTCGTCGAGGCTGACGCCGAAATGTTCGAACTCGATCGGCAGGAAGGCGCGGGCAAAGCCGACGTCCAACCGTCCGTCGCAGAGCGCGTCGAGCATGGCGATCTCCGCCGCCAGCTTCAGCGGGTGGGTGAACGCGGGCAGCACCGCGCCGGTGATGAGACGAGCATGACGGGTGATCTGGGCGGCGGCGGAGAGGAAGAGCATGGGGTTGGGGCTGTAGCCGCCGTAAGGGGCGAAATAATGCTCCACCGTGCGGACATGGCTGTAGCCGTAGCGGTCGACGCGATCGACCAGGCGCAGGGCTTCGCGCCAGTAGTCGCGCGCGGATTTTACGTCGGGACCGACGTCCGGGAAAAGCTGGATTCCGACCTGCATGACGTTTCCCTTATGCTGCCGCCGGGGCGCGCTTTTGTTTAGCCCGACAGAGTATCCCAACCCGCCAGTCGGAAGCCATGATGCGCCTGTTATCCATCTTGTTCTTGGTGTTCGCGATGTCCAGCCATACCGTCCTCGCCGCCGATCCGCCCCCGTTGCCGGAACTGCGCTTTGCGCAGATCCCCGAAGCCGCCCGCCCGCGCTACAACGGCGACCGATTCAGCTATATGGAGGCCGGACGAAAGGACGCGCCCCCGCTGGTGTTGCTGCATGGTGTCGGTGCCAATTCCATGCATTGGAGGTTCCAACTGGCGGGGCTGAGCGATCGGTATCGCGTCATCGCCTGGAATGCCCCCGGCTATGTGCTGACCGACGCTTTGCGGGCCGATACGCCGACGTGTCGGGATTATGCCGACGCCGTCGCCGATTTCCTGGCCGCGCTGGGCATCGGCAGGACCGCCATTCTGGCGAACTCCTTCGGTGCGCGCGTCGCGCAGTGCTTCGGCGCCCATTACCCCGATCGCGTCGTGCGCATGGTGCTGACCGGCGCGGGCATCGGCCAGCGCGACCTGCCTGACGCCGACCGGCAAAAAGCCGTCGCCGTTCGGCAGGCCCAGATCGGCGCCGGAGGCTACGGCTTAGGTGCCCGAGTCGCGGCGTTGCTGAGCACCAAGGCCTCGCCCGAGACTATCGCCCTCGTGCAAGACGTTCTCCGCGCTACTAACCCGGTGGGCTTTATGCAGGCGGTGCGGTTCGGTCTGTCCAACACCTATCTGCCGGACTTCGCGGACCGCCTGACCATGCCCGTGCTGCTGATCCAGGGGGCGGAGGATCGGGTGAACCCGACCGAACACAACGCCGCCATCCTGGCCAAGGCACTGCCGAATGCTCGGCTGATCGTGCTCGATGGCGCGGGGCACCTGCCGGAAGTCGAATTGCCCGGCAGGGTCAACGAACTGACCGCGGCGTTTCTGGCGGAGTAGTTGCCGCTACAGAATCTGCTTCCGCCCGGTTGTGGAGGCCTGCACAATCGCGTCCAACAGGCGATGGCGGGTAACGGCGGCATCGAAGCTCGGGCTGGCCGGCGTGCCGTTCAGGATCGCCTGACCCAGCTTCGCGTATAGCTGCGCGACGTTATAGGGTGAGCCCGCCGGCGTGCCCTCCGGCACCCAGCGATACTCTGCCGGGATCGCCAGATCGGCCATTTCCTTGTCCGCGCCGCGCGCGCCGCGCACGATCAGTTCCTGTCGTTGGGTGGATGTACGCATGGTCGGCGACAGCGACAGATCGCCGGCGTCGCCATGGATTTCGAGCATGAATTCCGTGCCGCGCGCCATGCCGCCGCGCACCTGGAACGAAATCGCCGCGTCGCCGATCAGGCCGTTCACCAGCAATTGATCGGGCACGTCCTTGGCGACGGGTCCGCCCACGTCGTCGGCGGGAATGGTGTCGCGCTGGCTGACGACGAAGGCCGATAATTCGCGGAACTCTCCCAGGCAGTAACACAGGATGTCCAGGTTATGGCCACCGGGGATGGTCATCAGGTTGGCGCCGTTGGCGAAGCTGGCCTGGTACGATCGGTCCAGCGTCGCGCCCCAGTTCGCGGCATTGACGAACATCGTCGCCGACAGCACGCGGCCGACATAGCCCTGTCCGATCAGATCCCGCACGTAATTGACCGCCGGGGAGACCTGGCCTTGCAGCCCGACCGCGTGGCGAACTCCGGCACGATCGGCCGCGTCGCGCATGCGGATCGCCTCGTCCGTCGTGCGTCCCAGCGGCCATTCGGAGTAGACATGCTTGCCCGCGTCGATGGCGGCCATGACGGGATCGAGGTGATCCGGCACCTTGACGCAGACGGTGACCAGATCGACGTCGGGATGGCGCGCCAGCGCGACGGGATCGGCGAATGCCAGCCGAACACCGTAATGCTTCGCCGCCGCTTCGGCCGATTCCTGCCGCGTCGTGCAGACCGCGACGATCTCGAACTCCGGCAGCGCCTGCAACGCGGGCATATGGGCGATGGATGAAAAGCCACGGTTTGGCGTGATGCCGACCATGCCGACACGGATTTTCTTGGTCATTGCGGTGTTCTTTCTTACGGTCGGCGCGTGCCGACCAGATAGTCACTGTTGACATCGATCCGGGTCAGCCGCCAGTCCCATTGATCGGCGGTGCGGGCCGCCAGGTCGGCGAACCAGGCAACGTTGTCGATGCCCTCAAAACTGCGTTGATAGGCGAACAATGCCGAACATACGCGGGTATCGTGGAGCAGCGCCGCGATCTCCTCCCGCAGAGGCATCGGCATTTCACTCAAGGCCCAGGTCGACATCAATGCAGAGCGTGGCCCCATCGCCCGGGCCACATCGGACAACGACGGCGTCAGCAGGACCGAACGCCGAGGAATCGTTTCATGCAGCGTCAAATAATACCGCTGCAGGGCATGAATGGGCGGAAGGTCGAAGATTGCATAGTCGCCGGCGAAACCCAGATCGGCCGCCAATCGGCACATCGATCCATAACCGCCGCCGAACTCCGCGATCGTATCGTGCGCCAGCCAGTTCCTTCCAGTCGTGCTTTGGAAGTGCAGCAAGTGCGCCGCGTGCATGACCGTGTTCGCATTGGTCCTGGGATAAGGCAGAAACGGTGGCCCGTGCCCATAGGGCTGGTGGGTGATCCCGGCCTTCCAAACCGCTTTCCAATCGCCGGTGCGGCGCAATCTTCGATAGGCATCGACCGAAAACGCAGTCGTTCCGTTGACCATCGTGCTTTTGATCGGCGGCCACCGCATGAAGAACCGAGGGTCTTCCTCCTCGGCGTGACGAGCCAGCGCCTCGCACGTGTCGCGCCAGAACGGCAGGGCGCCTTCAACGTCGTTCAAGCGTCGCAATTCCTGGCGTAACGCCTCCGCCGCTTGCGCTTCCAGCGGCGTGGGCGCGCGTACAAACGCCTCTCGCAGTGTCGCGACGCCGTTTTCCGCCACGCGTACCAGTTCACGACGATCCCAGATCGACATTCCGATGTTTCCCCAGACACAAGCTTGAGACATTAACATCAGGTTCGGCGGGTCGGGAAATAACGCCCTGTCACCCGCGCCGCGCCTGAAAGAAAGCCCGCAGCAGGCCGGCAGACTCAGTCTCCCGCACCCCGCCGATCACCTCGGGCCGGTGATGGCATGACGATGCATCGAACACCCGCGCGCCGTGTTCCACCCCCCCGCCCTTGGGATCGTATGCGCCGAACACGAGCTTGCGGATGCGAAACAGGCTGATTGCCTGGGCGCACATCGGGCAAGGTTCCAGCGTTACATACAGGTCGCAGTCGGGCAGTCTGGGGGAGCCGCGCTGGGCCGCGGCGGCGCGCAATGCCAGGATTTCGGCATGGGCGGAAGCGTCGTCGCGGGCTTCGACTTCGTTGCCGGCTTGCGCCAGCACGTCACCGTTTGGCCCGACAACGACCGCGCCGATGGGAACTTCGGCGCGGTTGAATGCCGCCCTGGCTTCCGCCAGGGCGATGTCCATCGGTTGGATCAGGCGGCCTTGGCCATGCCGCGCAGCACGTATTGCAGGATGCCGCCGTGCTGGTAGTACCCGACCTCGTCCACAGTATCGATGCGGCAGGTCACCGGCACGCGATCCGTGGTGCCGTTCGCGCGGTGGATGACCAGGGTCAGGTCCATGCGCGGGGTGATGTTCTCCAGCCCCTCGATATCGATGATTTCGTCACCGGTCAGGCCCAGCGTCTTGCGGTCCGTGCCTTCCTTGAAGGTCAAGGGCAGAACGCCCATGCCCACCAGGTTGGAACGGTGAATACGCTCGAAGCTTTCGACGATCACCGCCTTGACGCCCAGCAGGAACGTGCCCTTCGCCGCCCAGTCGCGCGACGATCCGGTGCCGTATTCCTTGCCGCCGAAGATCACCAGCGGCACGCCTTCCGCCTTATAACGCATCGCCGCGTCATAAATCGGCATCTGCTCTCCGCTCGGCAGATGCTTCGTCATGCCGCCTTCGACATTGTTCAGCATCTCGTTACGGATACGGATGTTAGCGAAGGTGCCGCGCATCATGATCTCATGATTGCCGCGCCGAGCGCCGTAGCTGTTGAAGTTGGCTTGCGTGACCTGACGTTCGAGCAGGTAGTCACCGGCCGGGGAGGTCTTGCGGATGTTGCCGGCCGGGCTGATGTGGTCGGTCGTGATGCTGTCGCCCAGTTCGGCCAGCACCCGCGCGCCGGCGATGTTGCCGACCGGGGCCGGTTCCATCGTCATGCCCTCGAAATACGGGGGGTTCTTGACGTAGGTCGAACCGTCGGACCAGCGATAAGTGGCGCTGTCTCCCTCGACCTCGATCGCCTGCCACTGCTTCGGCCCCTTGGTCGCTTCCGCGTAGCGCTTCAGGAACTGATCGCGCGACAGCGACGACGCAATGACGTCGGCGATTTCCTTGTTGGTCGGCCAGATGTCCTTCAGGTAGACGGGCTGCCCATCGTTACCCGTGCCCAACGACACCGTCGTGATGTCCTGCGTCACGTTGCCCAGCAGCGAATAGGCAACGACCAGCGGCGGGGAGGCAAGGTAGTTCGCCCGCACGTTCGCATGCACGCGGCCTTCGAAGTTGCGGTTGCCGGAGATGACGGCAGCGCCGACCAGACGGTTATCCTCGATCGCATCGACGATGGCGTCTTCCAGCGGGCCGGAATTGCCGATGCACGTCGTGCAGCCGTAACCGACCAGGTTGAAGCCCAGTGCGTCGAGATCGACGGTCAGGCCGGACTTGTCGAGATATTCCGTAACCACCTGCGAGCCGGGCGCCAGGGAGGTCTTCACCCAGGGCTTCGGCTTCAGGCCCTTGGCGTTCGCCTTGCGCGCCACCAGACCGGCGGCGACCAGCACCGACGGGTTCGACGTGTTGGTGCAGGACGTGATCGCCGCGATCACCACGTCGCCATGGGTGATCTCGTAGTTCTTGCCTTCGACCGCGACCTTGGTGGCGACTTCGTTGGCCGGAACGCCCAGGCCCTTGGTCAGGTCGGCGTTGAACGACGCGCTGACATCCTTCAGCAGCACCCGATCCTGCGGCCGCTTCGGTCCCGCCATGCTGGGCAGCACCGTGCCGAGATCGAGTTCCAGCGTGTCGGTGAACACCGGATCAGGTTGGCCGGGCTCCCGGAACATGCCCTGGGCCTTAAGGTAGGCTTCGACCAGCGCGATGCGGTGGTTGTCGCGGCCGGACAGGCGCAGGTAATCCAGGGCGACCTTATCGACCGGGAAGAAGCCGCAGGTGGCGCCGTATTCCGGGGCCATGTTGCCGATGGTGGCGCGATCCGGCAGGCCGAGATCGTCCAGGCCCGGGCCGAAGAATTCGACGAACTTGCCGACCACGCCCTTGCGGCGCAGCATCTGCGTAACGGTCAGCACCAGATCGGTGGCCGTCGCGCCCTCGGGCATTTTGCCGGTCAGGCGGAAGCCGATCACGTCGGGGATCAGCATGGCGATGGGCTGGCCGAGCATGGCGGCTTCGGCTTCGATGCCGCCGACGCCCCAGCCGAGGATGCCCAGGCCGTTCACCATCGTGGTGTGGCTGTCGGTCCCGTACAATGTGTCGGGGTAGGCGAAGTTCGTGCCGCCGTTGGTGGAGGTCCAGACGCACTGGCCGAGATATTCCAGGTTCACCTGATGGCAAATGCCGGTGCCCGGCGGGACGACGCGGAAGTTGGAGAACGCTTCCTGGCCCCAGCGCAGGAAGCGATAGCGTTCGCCGTTCCGCTCGAACTCGATGTCTTCGTTCTGTTGCAGAGAGCCGGGACGCCCGGAGACGTCGACCATGACGGAGTGATCGATGACCAGATCGACCGGCACCAGCGGGTTCACTTTTTGCGGGTTGCCGCCCAGGCGGGTCAGGCCGTCGCGCATGGCGGCCAGATCGACCACGGCCGGAACGCCGGTGAAATCCTGCAACAGGATGCGCGCGGGCTTGAACGGCACTTCGTTGGTGGAAGAGCCCTTGGCGAGCCAACCGACGATGGATTTCGCGTCGTTCACGGAATAGCTGCGCCCGTCTTCGAAGCGCAGCACGTTTTCCAACAGCACCTTAAGGCTGACCGGCAGACGGCTGAAGTCGCCCAGGGTCTTCGACGCTTCGGGGAGGGAGTAATAGTCGTAAGACTTCCCTTCGACCGTCAGGGTCTTGCGGGTTTTCAGCGTGTCGTGCCCGATGGCTGTCATGTGGCGCTTTCCGTCTGCTGGGGCGAAGCGGGTTGGGGCCTGCCTCGCGGATGCCATAATCGTAATCCTCGGGCTTTAACCACAGACTTCGGAGTGCGTCCACCAGGGGAAAATAAGTCAGGCCGCGATCCTCGGACAACGATCCCGTCGCCCTCCCCCGTCGGGGCACATTGGACCAACCGCGCCAAATCCCATATTGACCGCCCCAATTGACCGCCCCAACCGGCCGGACACTCCAACTCAGAGGTCATGCGTGCTGAAAGCAGAGGCGTTGGCGGTGTTTCGCGGCGAACGGCTGATCTTCCGCGACCTCAGCTTTACCGTCCCCGAAGGCGGTGCCCTTGTGCTTGCCGGGGCCAACGGCGCGGGTAAATCGACCCTGCTGCGCCTGCTCGCCGGACTGATCCGCCCCATCGCCGGCCGGCTGCTATGGCAAGATCGGGATGCGTTCCTGGATCTGGCAGAACACGCGGGCCGCGTCGCCTATCTCGGCCATCACGACGCCGTGAAGCCCGGTCTGACGGCGGCGGAGAACCTGCGCTTTACCGCCGCCCTGAGCGGTGGCGACGCAAATGCCGCACTTGCCGCGATGGGCCTGTCCGACCTTACTGAGCTGCCGGCACGGATGCTGTCCGCGGGGCAGAAGCGCCGGCTGGCCCTGGCCCGCCTCCCCCTCTCCAACGCCGCCCTCTGGCTTCTCGACGAGCCCACGCTCGGCCTTGACGCCGCCTCCATCGCGCGGTTCGGCGAGCTTTTAACCGCGCACCGCGCGAATGGCGGGCTGGTGATCGCCGCGACCCATGTGCCGCTTCCCCTGACCGACGTCCAGGCATTGAGGCTGGGATGAGCGGCTTTCTCGCCCTGCTGACCCGCGAGATGCGACTGTCGCTGCGCCACGGCGCGGACACCGTCGCCGCGCTGCTGTTCTTCCTGCTGACCGCGATGCTGTTTCCCCTCGCCATCGGCCCGGAACCCGAAACGTTGGGCCGACTCGCGCCCGGCATCGTGTGGGTCTGCGCGCTGCTCGCCGCGCTGCTGCCGCTCGATCGGTTGTTCGGCGCGGATTGGGAGGACGGGTCGCTGGATCATCTGTTGCTGTCCGGCCAGACCAGCGCCGCCATCGCCGGTGCAAAGGCGCTGTCGCACTGGCTGGTGACCGGCCTGCCGCTGCTGATCGCCGCCGCGCCGCTGGCGATCATGCTGCGGATGCCCGAGGCCGCGATTCCCGCGCTGCTGGCGGGGCTGCTGCCGGGCACGCTGCTGCTTTCCCTGCTGGGCGCGACGGGCGCCGCGATCGTTCTGGGCGCGCGACGCGGCGGGGTGCTGCTGCCGCTGCTGGTGCTGCCGCTCGCCATGCCGGTGCTGATCTTCGGGGTCGGCGCCGCCGATGCCGCGGCGACCGGGCTGGAGTCCCGGCCGCATCTGCTGCTGCTGGCGGCGATGCTGGCAGCGGCCGTCCCGCTCTGCCCCCTGGCGTCCGGCGCGGCGTTGCGCGGCGCGGCGGAATAGATCGGCTATTGCTTGGGCGTGGCGATCAGCCAGTGCATCATGCAGGGCCGGAATTCGCAGACCGCGATCCAGCGATCCAGGCTGGAATAGCGTTGCAAAAACGGAAACGCGTTCGGATTGCGGCCGCTCTCGGTCACCACGGCCAGATCGTGCGTCGCCACCAACCGATCGCCGATTGCCTGCGTACAATTGGGCACCGCGAACTCATGACATTCCACGATGACGCTTGCCGACAGCAAGGCCGGCACCCGCGCGGGATCGAGCAGCGTTATCTCCTCGCCCTCGCAATCGCAGACCACCAACGGTCGCTGCCCGCGCGCCAATACGCGCTGTAAGGTTTCGGGGCCGCAGTGTCCGCCGACGTCCACTCGGCGTTCGACACCGTTCAGACGCGCTGCCTCTCGACACACCGACTGCGCGTCGGTCGATGTATCGAACGCATGCACCGTCGCTTTTGGCAGTCGGCAGGCCAGGCCGACGGCGTAGTAGCCCTCCGCCGCGCCGATATTCACGACGACGTCCGGCTCCGCCGCGATCGCGGCTTCCATCGCCTCATGCAGTTCGGCCTCGTAGCAGCCGAGCAGTTTGGAGAGCAGATCGCCGTCGCCCCAGGAGGAGCGGATTGCCACGGTCATGCCGGAAAACGGGCCGGTCTGGACGACCGCGCCGAACCGCTTGACGGCCTCCGCCAGAATATCGCGGTAGCGCGCACGCGCCAGATGATGGGAGGCGTCGAGGATGACGGCGCTATGGTCGACCAACGGGTTCAGCCCGCCTGCGGCTTCAAATGCTCCTGCAGGCGCGGCATCAACTCCACCAGGTTGCAGGGGCGAAAGCGGTTATCGAGTTGATGCACCAGAATGTCGTCCCAACCGTCCTTGACCGCGCCGGTGCTGCCGGGCAGCGCGAACAGATAGGTGCCGCCCGCCACGCCGCCGATCGCGCGCGATTGGATCGTCGATGTGCCGATCTTCTGATAGCTCAGCATGCGGAACAATTCGCCGAACCCCTCGATCCGCTTTTCCAGAACGCGGTCGAACGCTTCGGGAGTCACGTCGCGCCCGGTGATGCCCGTGCCGCCCGTCGTGATGACCACATCGATGGACGGGTCCGCGATCCAGCCGCGCAGCAGTACCTCGATCGCGCCGGAATCATCCTTTTCGATCCGTCGATCGGCGACGCGATGCCCCGCCGCCGCAACGCGTTCGGCCAGCGTCGCGCCGGATGTGTCGTTATCCAGCGTGCGCGTGTCCGATACCGTCAGCACTGCGATGTTGACGGGCAGAAACGGGCGAGTCTCGTCGATGCGTCCCATGGTGGGCCTCCTGCGATCACGCCTTCGACGTAGTGCGGGACGCGAGCGGGGGCAAGCGGCGCAATGCCGCCGCGATCGGCCCGACGAGCAGCAAACCCGCCCCGCCGAGCACGGCCATGGCCAGAAAAGCGTAGCCGCCGTGGCGCGCATACAGCCAGCCGGAGACCAACACCGTGATGCCGGCCGGCGCGCCATAGCCCAACGCCGAATGCAGCGCCTGCGCCGTCGCCGCCCGCTCCGCCGGCACCGCTCGGCTCAGGATCATCATCGACGACAGATGCTGCATCGCGAATGTGCCGGCATGCAGAATTTGCACAACCGCCAACACCGCCAAACCGGGGGAGAACGCCGTGATACCCCACCGCACGATCGACGCGGCGGCGGCGCAGGCCGTCAGCCCCGGCGCGCCGAGGCGATCGATCAGCTTGCGGCCGCGGGCAAACAGCAGGATTTCGGCGATGATGCCCTCGGCGATCAACAGACCGATGACCTGATCGCTGATGCCTTGGGAACGCCACAGCAAGGCGGCGAAGCCGTAATAGGCGGCATGCGCGCCCTGAATCGTCGCGGTACTGGCGACGGCCAGCAGAAAGGCGCGATTGCGGAACAGGTCGAGCGCGCCCGCCAGGCGCGGCGGGGCCGGAGGTGTCTTGGCTTCCGGCAGAAAGGGTGTGACGGCGGCGGCCGAACCATAGCCGATGGCGAGCATCCACGGCACCAGAAAGGACCCGAACGCCGTCAGCATCCATCCGGCGACGGCGGTGGCGATCATGAAGGTCGCTGATCCCACCGCGCGCACCGGGCCGTATTCCATCCGCCCTTCGCGCGCCAAGGCCAGCGCCAGTGAATCCGACAGCGGATTGATGGCGGACGATGCCAGCCCCTGCCCGGCCGCGACGATCAGGATGGGCAGAAACCCGGACGAAGCGACATACAGCAGGGCGAGCACGGCCGCCGCGCAACCCGCGCCCATCAACACCGGACGACGCCGACCCAGCCGATCGGCGACCATGCCCCAGCTTGGTCCGGCGAAGACTCGAACCAACCCGGCAAAGCCCAGAATTTGGCCGATCTGGGTGGGTGTCAGACCGCGATCGGCAAACCATAGCGGCATGAAGCCGATCACCGCGTTGGCGGCGAAGCTGGCACCCATGTAGAGCGAAACGCGTGTCCCGACCGACATTCAGTCGGCCCGATGCGTCGCCGCGACCTCGCGCACCTTACGCGCCATCGCGGCGATGCCGTTGCCGCGATTGGTCGACAGCGCTTCGAGCAGGCCCAGGTCCTTCAGAAACACCGGATCGGTCGCGAGAATTTCCGCCGGGGAACGCCCGGAGTAGACACGCAGCAGCAGCGCGACGAGGCCGGAGACAATGGCCGCGTCCGACGCCCCGGCAAAGAACAGCGCGCCGTCGCGAAAAGTGACCTCCATCCACACCTGACTTTGACAGCCGGGCACGCGGTGAGAGTCGTTCGCCCAGACCTCGGGGAATGGCGGCAGCTTGCGGCCCATCTCGATGATGAAGCCGTAGCGGTCCATCCAATCGTCGAACAGGTCGAGTTCCTCGGCGATCGCGGCGATCGCGGCGGCGGCGGTGGGTTCTTCGGGTGTTACGTATGGATCGATCATGCGCCGCGTTTACAGGGTCGACGGGCGTTTGGCATCACTAGGTGCGGTTGACCGGTCGTTGATGCACTGCTCGGCGCGGGCATGCGTCGAACGCCGGACGCGCAAAAGGCTGCGTTGCCCTGTGTCGGGCGGATTTTCCCGTCATTGGTGCACGGGTGGCACCTGGGAGAGCCGCCTCCGCAAGAACCCATTCACGCCATTCGAAAACGATGGGTTCCCGCCAGGGCTGTTACCGTCCGGCGCACCGCCGCGAGTTCAGGGCCCCGAATGTGCAATTCAAAGGCGATGCCCGGTGGTTTGGCCGGCAGGGGGGCAGTATTTATACTTCAGAGCGGAATACGCGCGTAACTCTTCACCCAAGCCGTGAATTCGCTGTCCGACAGTTCGCCGCTCGCCATGGCGAGCACGGCGACAGCCGCATCGGCCTCCGGTGGATCGAATTCAACGCCGTTCAAACCCAGAAATGTGACCAACGCGCCGAACGCTGTCCGCTTGTTCCCGTCAATAAACGGATGATTGCGGGCAATGGCGAGTGCATACAGCGCAGCAAGTTCGGCGATATCCGGTTCACCGTAGCCCGCGAGATTCAGCGGACGGGCCAGGGCGCTATCGAGCAGACCGTCGTCCCTGACTCCAGTGGCACCGCCATGTTCGGCGAGTTGCTCGTCATGGATGGCAAGAATCAACCCACGCGACAACCAGATGGTCATTTCGCGAGCTCGCGCAATACATTGCGCCACTTCTTCATCATCGCGCGCGCCACCGCCATCTGCGCCTCAAAGTCTGGCTCCACGACAGTCAGCTTCACGCCGTCGGGCTGGTCGATGGCGAACAGCGTGTCGCCCTTGCCGACGCCGAGCTTGGTGAGGAGTTCCTTGGGGAGGATGACGCCGACCGAGTTGCCGATCTGGGTGAGTTTCAGTGCACTCATAGGAATGGCCTTCGCGTGTTTACACGAATGTTATAACGCGAAGGCCGGACGCTACAAGATAAACCGGCTCAGATCGCCCTTCTGCGCCAAGGGAGCGACCTTTTCGTTCACATAGGCGGCGTCGACGACAATCGCCTCACCGCCGCGATCGGTCGCGGTGAAGCTGATATCCTCCAGCAGCCGTTCCAACACTGTGTGCAGGCGGCGGGCGCCGATGTTTTCAACCCGCTCGTTGATGTCGGCGGCCAGATCGGCCAGCGCGTCCACCGCGTCGTCGGCGAAGGACAGCGTGACCGACTCGGTGCCGAGCAGCGCGGCATACTGCTTCAGCAGGGAGTGTTCCGGCTCCGTCAGGATGCGGCGCAGATCGTCGCGCGACAGCGGCGACAGCTCCACCCGGATCGGCAGACGTCCCTGCAATTCCGGCAGCAGGTCCGACGGCTTGGCCTGGTGGAACGCGCCGGAGGCGATGAACAGCACATGATCGGTCTTCACCAGGCCGTACTTGGTGTTCACCGTCGTGCCCTCGATCAGCGGCAGCAGGTCGCGCTGCACGCCTTCGCGCGACACGTCGCCGCCGCGAAACCCGCCTTCGGTCGTGCGGACGCAGATTTTGTCGATTTCGTCGATGAAGACGATGCCGTGGTTTTCCGCGTGGGACACCGCATCCTTGGTCAGTTGGTCGTTGTCCAGCAGGCGATCGGCTTCTTCCGCTTCCAGCACTTTCCGCGCCGCTTCCACGGTCATGCGGCGCTTTTCCTTCGGGCGGTTGCCCATCAGGCCTTTCATCATCTCCGACAGGTTAATCACCTGACCCGGCGGCATGCCGGGCATGTCGAACTGCCCGATGGGGGAGCTTGTGACCTCCGACACCTCGATGTCGATTTCCTTCTGCTCGAACTCACCGTTCCGCAGCATGCGCCGGAATTTCGACCGTGTGTCCGCCGCCGCCGCTTCGCCCACCAGCGCGGTCACCAGACGTTCTTCCGCCGCGGTTTCCGCCTTGGTCCGCACTTCCTTGCGGGAGGCGTCGCGCAGCATGTTCAGGCTGGCGTCAACGAGGTCGCGCACGATGCTTTCGACGTCGCGGCCGACATAGCCGACTTCGGTGAACTTGGTCGCCTCCACCTTCAGGAACGGTGCCTGCGCCAGCTTCGCCAGCCGACGAGCGATTTCCGTCTTGCCGCAACCGGTCGGGCCGATCATCAGGATGTTCTTGGGCACCACCTCCTCGCGCATCGCTTCCGGCAGATGCTGGCGGCGCCAACGGTTGCGCATGGCGATGGCGACGGCGCGCTTGGCGTCATTCTGACCGACGATGAAGCGATCAAGCTCCGAGACGATCTCACGCGGGGAATAAGTCGGGACTTCCATCAGATCGACTCAACCAGAATGTTGCCGTTGGTATAGACGCAAATTTCCGAGGCGATTTTCATCGATCGGCGGGCGATATCCTCCGCCGTCAGCCCGTCGACCTCCATCAGCGCGCGGGCGGCGGCGAGGGCAAAGTTGCCGCCGGAGCCGATGGCGATGACACCGAACTCCGGTTCCAGCACGTCGCCGTTGCCGGTCAGGGTGAAACTGCGATCCTTATCGGCGACCGCCATCATGGCTTCGAGCCGACGCAGGTAGCGATCGGTGCGCCAGTCCTTGGCAAGCTCGACGCAGGCGCGTTCAAGCTGGTGGGGAAAGCGTTCGAGCTTGGATTCGAGCCTTTCCAGCAGCGTGAAGGCATCGGCGGTGGCACCGGCGAAGCCTGCGAGCACATGCCCGCCGGCACCGATGCGACGCACCTTGCGCGCATTGCCCTTGACGATGGTCTGCCCGAGGCTGACCTGGCCGTCTCCGGCCATTGTGACGTGTCCATCCCGCCTGACGCACAGGATGGTGGTGCCGTGCCATCCGATCGGATCGGCCGCGACGAAGGTTTGGTTCTGCATGGGGCCACAGATGGCGCGGCAATGCCGGAAGGGCAAGCCCGGCGCACGATCCGCATCGTGACGACGCAAGACGCACCGTTGCGCCTCGATAACGCGACAGAGTCAGGCCGATCCTGAATGGTGCGCGGCGGCGCGCCCAAAAACTTGCCCTCCGCCGCGCTCTCCCGCACAATCGACACCAACAAATTTCCCCCCAGGAGGGTCCCAATGGCTGATTTCGACCTCGTCATTCGCGGCGGCACGATCATGGACGGCACCGGTGGCGCCCCCATCGAAGCCGACGTCGCCATCTCCGGCAATCGCATCGCCCAGATCGGCACGATCTCCGGCAAGGGCACCGAGGAAATCAGCGCCAAAGGCAAGCTCGTCACCCCCGGCTTTGTCGACATCCACACCCACTACGACGCGCAGGCCGTGTGGGACCCGCATCTGACCCCGTCCTCCCACCACGGCGTAACAACCGCCGTCATGGGCAATTGCGGCGTCGGCTTCGCCCCCTGCCGCCCCGCCGATCGCGCCAAGCTCGTCGAACTCATGGAAGGGGTCGAAGACATCCCCGGCGCCGTCATGAACGAGGGCCTGAAGTGGGAATGGGAGTCCTTCGGCGAATACCTCTCCGCGCTGGAACGCCGCCCGCGCGACATGGATATCTGCGCCCTCCTCCCCCATGCCGCCGTCCGCGTCTTCGTCATGGGCGAACGCGCGCTCGGCCTTGAAAACGCCAACCAGGCCGACATCGCGCAAATGCGCGAAATCGCCCGCGACGCGATGCGCGCCGGCGCATTCGGCTTCTCCACCTCGCGCAGCCTGTCGCACAAGACGCTTAAGGGCGACCCGACCCCGACCCTGCGCGCGCAGGAAGACGAACTGACCGGCATCGCCATGGGCATGAAAGACGCCGGCTCGGGCATGCTGGAAATGGTGTCGGAATGGGCGCCCGACCATCACGCCGAATTCGCCATGCTGCGCCGCGTGATCGAAGCCTGCCAACGCCCGGCCGTCTTCACCTTGACGCAACGCCACGCCCGCCCGGAAGTCTGGCGCGACCTGCTCGGCCACGCGGAAAAAGCCATCGCCGACGGCCTGTCCATCCGCCCCGTCTTCGGCCCCCGTGCCGTCGGCGTGCTGCTCGGCCTCAGCGGCAGCCAGAACCCGTTCTCCGGCACGCCGACCTATAAGACCATCGCGGACCTGCCGGTGGCCGAACGCGTCGCGCGCATGCGCGATCCCGCGATCCGCGCGCAAATCCTGTCGGAAGACCCGCGCAAGGACAGCAACTTCCCGCTGTTCCACCGCCTGTCGTGGGAAATCATGTACCGCTTCGGCAACCCCGCGAACTACGAACCGCGCAAGGAAGACAGCCTTGCCGCCATCGCCCAGCGCGAGGGCCGGACGGCGGAAGAAGTCGCCTATGACGTGCTGCTGGAAAACGACGGCATGGACTTCATCTACACCACGCTGTCCAGCTACGCTTACGGCAACCTGTCGATGGCCGAAGAACTGCTGAAGAACAAGAACTGCATCATGGGCCTTGGCGACGGCGGCGCGCATGTCGCTTTCATCCTCGACGCCGGTTACCAGACCTGGATGATGTCGCATTGGGGGCGCAAGCGCGGCCTGTTCCAGCCGCAGGAACTGATCCGCCGCGTGACCTCCGACACCGCCCACGCCGCCGGGCTGCACGATCGCGGCATCCTCGCGGTCGGCAAGAAAGCCGACGTCAACGTCATCGATTGGGATCGCCTGGACGTCGACAAGCCCTACGTCGTGCATGACCTGCCCGCCGGCGGCAAGCGCCTGATGCAAAAGGTACACGGCTACGAAGCCACCATCGTCGCCGGCAAGGTCACGTTCCGCGAAGGTGCCGAAACCGGCAACCTGCCGGGCAAGCTGGTTCGCGGACCGCAAGCCGAAATGGCCGCCTGACCATGACACGCCCGGTCCCGACCCTGGATCACGTCGTGATCAATGCGCGGGACCGGATCGACGATGCAGCCGAGACGTTCCGACGTCTCGGCTTCACGCTGACCCCGCGCGGCTATCACACGCTGGGATCGATGAACCACCTGGCGATGTTCGGCACGGATTATCTGGAGCTGATCGCCGCCCCCACCGGCAACACCCAACGCCCGGAAATCCTGGAACAGCCGGAGGGGCTGAACGGTCTGGTGTTCGGCACCGACGATTCCACGGCAACCTATGAAGCGCTGAAGTCAGCCGGTGTGCCGATCGAACCGCCGCAACAATTCTCCCGCCCCGTGGAACTGTCCACCGGAGCACGCGACGCCGTTTTCCGGACAGTGCGGCTGACTCCGGGCACCGTGCCCGCCGGGCGCTTCTATTTCTGCCACCATTTCACCCGCGATCTGGTCTGGCGCGACGAATGGCGCCACCACGCCAATGGAGCGATCGGTGTCGCGCGCGCGGTTATCGCTGCCCACAACCCGGACACCCTCGGCGCCCTGTTCGTCCGCATGTTTGGTCCCGAGGCTGTCAGCCCCATCACCAATGGCTGCACGCTGGCGGTCGGCCTGTCGCGCTTCGACGTCGTTACTCATGCCGAACTGCGGGCGATGTACGGCGATGCAGCGCCCGACGGCGGCGGACGCGCCGATTTCATGGCCGCGCTGTCGTTTCGAACACGCTCCATCGCCGCCGCCGAACGCGCGCTGACCGACAACGGCATTCCGTTCACCCGACCAAGCGCCGATCGCCTGATCGTCCCGGCCGACGCCGCCTTTGGCGCGACATTGGAATTCGTGGCCTGAACATGGCTTAAGCCGCCGGAGGCTGGTTGGGTCGCCGCCGACGTCCCGTCATCGCCCGCTGAGCGGGACGCCTCCTTACCGCTTACGATCCGCCTCAAACAAACCCGCCAACTCGTCCGCCGCCTGCTGCGCGCTCTGGATCAACTGCTGCTCGTCATGGCGGAACGCGTGCGACACCGTCAGTTGCCGTTCGTCATGGTCACGAAACAGCGCCACGGCCTGCGTCGCCGCGTCCTGTTCGATCCCCAGCGACACCAGCGCCATCTCCGCCAGCTTCAGGCTGGAGTGGAAAGTATCGCGCACCAGACCGTCGACATTGCGATCCATCAGCAGGTGCACATGGCGGCGATTGCGGGCACGCGCCAGGATCGCGACGTTGGGGAAATTGCGTTTGACGGTTTCGACCGTGCGCAGAACGGCATCCATGTCGTCCAACACAATCACGATCAGCCGCGCGTCTTCTATTCCGGCGGCGCGCAGCATGTCGGGGCGGGTCGGATCGCCGAAATAAGCCTTGCCGCCAAAGCGGCGCACCACGTCGACCTGCGCCTGATCGCGCTCCAGGGCCGTGAAGGCGATGCCGTGCATCCCCAGGATTCGCCCGACGATCTGCCCAACACGGCCGAAACCGCAGATGATCACGGGCGCGCCGTCGGCCGGGGGCGTGTCGAAGACGGGTTCCGCGCCCCGTCGCAGCCGCGGCAACACCGCCCATTCGGCGCCGGCGAACAGGACCGGGGTGGCGACCATTGACGCCGCCGAAACCAACGTCGCCATCGCCGCGTCGCCCGCCGCCAGCGCGCCGGTGGCAACGGCGGCGGCGAACAGCACGAAGCTGAACTCACTGGCCTGCGGCAAGGCCAGGCTGAACCGCAGGGCATTGGTGCCGTCGCGCCCAGCCGCCTTGACGATACCGAAGGCCACGATCGCCTTCACCAGCAGCAACACCAGGGTCGCGCCGGCCAGTTGCCACGGATGCGCCAAGGCCAACGACAGATCGGCCGACATACCGACGGAGATGAAGAAAAACCCGAGCAACAACCCCTCGAAGGGCGCGATGTCGGCTTGCAACTCGTGCCGGTATTCGGATTCGGACAGCAGCACGCCCGCCATGAACGCGCCGAGGGAAGCCGAAAGCCCCGCTTCCTCGGCCAACAGCGCGGTGCCCGCGACGATCAGCAGCGCGGTGGTGGTGAACAGTTCCGCCGACCGCGCGCCGCCGATGGCGCGGAACATCGGGCGCATCAGGAACCGCCCCCCGACCAGAATGGCCAGAATGGCGGCGACGGCTTCCGCCACGTTCAGCCAGGGCAAATGATCGGGCAGCGCGGACCCGTTGAGCAGCGGCGCGATGGCGACCAACGGAATGAACGCCAAATCCTGAAACAGCAGCACGGCAAAGCCGTCGCGCCCGGCGCGGGTGGCGAGCAGTCCGCGTTCGGCCAGCAGCGGCAGCACGATCGCGGTGGACGACATCGCGAGTCCCGCGCCCAGCACGGCCGAACCGGCCCAGGACAGGCCGGCGGCATGGATCAGCACAGCGAGAACGGCGGCGGTAATGGCAACCTGCGCGCTGCCCAGACCGAACACGGTGCGCCGCATCACCCATAGCCGCTGCGGGCGCAACTCCAACCCAATCAGGAACAGCAGCATGATGACGCCCAGTTCCGACACGGTGGCGATCTGCCCGACATCGACGATCAGGCGCAGGCCGGACGGCCCGATGGCGATCCCGGCCAGCAGGTAGCCGAGAACACTGCCGAAGCCGGCGCGTTTGGTGAGCGGCACGGCGATGGTGGCGGCGGCCAGCAGCGCGACGATGGTAATCAGCATAGATGTGTCCTACCGCAGTCGCGCGATGCGCCGACGCCATTGTTCCGTGATGGATTCGCGCAGTTTCGCGATCTCCGACCAGTTCACATCCATCATCTTCGCCATCCGTCCAGGCGTGGCGGCCGTACGAGCCAGGGCATTGGGCGCGATCTGGGCGCGAGTGTTGACCGGAGTGTGGAACATCCGCTCGGTAAACGCCTTTTGTGCCTCCGCGCTCAGCGCATAGGACAGGAACAGCCGGCCCGCGTCGGTTTCCGGCCCGCCGCGCACCAGGTTGATGGTGTTGATCTGGAACACCGACCCTTCATCCGGTATCGCCGCGGCCAGCCGACCGAACGAGCGCAGCGCAAGGCTTTGCCCGCGTGAGTTCCAACCGATCGACAGCGCCGCGCCGCCGTCCAGAATAAAGCCGTACGGGTCGGGCTTGGGGTCCCAGGTCTGCACGCGCGATGACAACTCCCCAATCGCGGTCAGGCCGGCGTTCAGCGACTCCCGGTAATCGCCGCCGCCGAACACCTTGTTGGCGACCAACGTAAAGGCGATGCCCAGCGCATCGGGCGGCGTCGGCATCGCGACCTGGCGAGCATGGGCGTTGTCCCAGAGAAGCTTCCAGGAGGTCGGTTCGGAGCGGACCTTGTCCGGCGCATACAGCAGCACGAGATTGTCCAGCATCGCCGCCGGACCGGCCACGCCGGGGATGAAGGCTTGTGGCAGCAATTCCCGTCCGATCGGCAGGGTATCCGGGGTCAGACGCTCCAACAGCCCCTCATCCGTCGCGATCTTTGCCACGGCGGCATCCATCATCGCCACGTCCATCTGCGGCAGCGCCCGCTGCGTGCGCAGCGCACCCAGCGTCTGGAACGAATTGGTCACCGGAAAGTAGTAAACCACAATATCCGGAAATGCTCGGCGGAAGCCCTCGATCACCGAGGCTTCATAGTGCGTCTGAAAATCGCCCGCCGGACCCGCGAAGCTGATCGTACGCGCCGCCCGAGCCGGCCGGATGAACGGCGCGGAGAGCGGCACGCTCAGCGTGGCCGATAACAGCAGGCGTCGAGAATTCGTCATGCGGCTGGTCCCTGTCCGCCGATGCGTGACGGCGAGCCGATTGTGCGGTGCGGCGTAAGCGCGCTCAAGCCGGAATCAATCGAGCGCAACGGTTTGCCTGCCCTCCCCCTCTCACGCTTTTGCCGATCAGCGTCTAAAGTGGGGATACAAACGACCTTGGGGAATGTGCCATGAAGTTCGGCGTTGCGATGTTTTTTACCGATTATGCGATGGAAGCGACCGATTTCGCCCGTGCGGTGGAAGATCGGGGATTTGATTCGGTCTGGGCGCCGGAGCATTCGCACATCCCGCTGGCGCGTGGTTCGCAATTCCCGCAGGGCGGCGAATTGCCGAAGAAATATGCCGACTGCATGGACCCCTTCGTTACCCTCACCGCCGCCGCCGCCGTCACCAAGACCCTTCTCCTCGGCACCGGCGTGTGCCTGGTGGTGCAGCGCGATCCAATCCAGACCGCCAAGCTGGTGGCCTCGCTCGATCAGGTGTCGAAGGGCCGCTTCCTGTTCGGCATCGGCGGCGGCTGGAACGCCGAGGAAATGGCCGATCACGGCACCACCGATTTCAAGGGCCGCTGGAAGCTGGTGCGCGAACGGGTGGAGGCAATGAAGGCGATCTGGACCCAGGATAAGCCGGAGTATCACGGCGATCTGGTCGATCTGCCGCCGATGCTGGCGAACCCGAAGCCGGTGCAAAAGCCATACCCGCCCGTTATCGTCGGCGGTGCTTTCCCCTATGGCGCGCGCCGAGCCATCGCCTATGGCGACGGCTGGGTGCCGCATGGCTCCCGCCCGCAATACGGCGATGTCGCCACGTTCCTGCCGGAATTCCGCAAAATGGCGCGGGAAGCCGGGCGCGATCCCGCGACGATCCCCGTCACCATGTTCGGCGTGCCGGACACTCTGGATAAGCTGAAGCATTACCGCGACATCGGCGTTGATCGGCTGGTCGTGACCGTCGATTCCGCGCAGGCCGACGTGGTGCTGCCGGAACTGGACCGCTGGGCCGGGCTGATGCGTCAGGTCAACGGCGGCTGACGCCACAATCGGGCACAGGAGAACACGTCATGACGGCACTGCCGGAATACGAGATTTTCGCAATCCGCTATGCGAGCCAGGCATTGCGCGCGGAAGGGCATACGTTCCTGGGCGGCGATCACAACAAGCTGATCCCCGGATTGGACTTCTTCACCTACGCGCTGCGCGGCGGCGGGCGTACCTGGGTGATCGATACCGGCTTCACCCCGGAAAAAGCCGCCATCATGGGCCGCGACTACGCGTTCCAGACACGGCCCAGCGCCGCGCTGGCCAAGATCGGGATCGACGCGGCCTCCGCCACCGACGTGATCCTGACGCACGCGCATTTCGATCATGTGGGCACGCTGGCGGATTATCCGAACGCGAAGTTCCACATCCAGGACGAGGAGATGATCCACGTCACCGGGCGCGACATGGCGCACAAGCCGTTCCGCGCTGCCTATTATCCCGGCGACATCAAGGAACTGATCGATCTCGTCTACGCCGATCGGATGGTGTTCCACGCCGGCGACGTGACCTTGGCGCCGGGGTTGGAGTTCATTCTGATCGGCGGGCACGCGCGCGGTCAGGCGATCCTGCGGGTGCACACGGCGCGCGGTTGGGTCATCCTGGCATCCGACGCGGTGCATGTGTTCGAGGAAGTGGACGAAGAACGACCCTTCGCCATCTTCTACGATCTGTTCGTGATGCTGGAAGGCTATCGCCGCATCAACCGCATGGCGGGATCGCGCGATCTGATCGTGCCGGGGCACGACGCGCGGATCACGAAAGCCTATCCGGCCGCGGGGCCGGGGTTGGAAGGGCTGGTACTGCGGCTCGACCTGCCGCCGGTCTGGTAACGCTTCAGGGGTCCGCCACCCCAGGCTCGCGCATCGCTTCCGCCTCCCGCTTCAGGCGGTGGAAGCTGCGCAGGCTGAAGGGCAGCATGCCCAGATAGATGACCCCGGCCGCCGCCAGCGCCGCCCAGGGATCGGCGATCAGCACCGCCACATACAGCACCGCCGTCAGGAACAGCGGCAGCACGTATTGCGACGGCACCTTGAAGTTCTTGAAGCTCCACACCGGCAGGGTAGACACCAGCAGCACAGCCGTCCCGGCCAGCGTAAACGCGCACAACGCCGGGCTGTGGGCAAACGACTCCAACCACTCCGACCCGATGGCGCGCGCCTCCAGCCCCAGGAACAGCGGGAACAGCGCCAGACCGGCACCCGCGGGGGCGGGCACGCCGGTGAAGAAGTTATAGGCATAGGCCGGCCCCGGCGCGCCATCGATCGCCGCGTTGAACCGCGCCAACCGCAGCGCCATGCAGACCGAGAACATCAGGCAGGGCGCGAACCCGTAAGCACCGAATTTCTGCAGCGACCACATATACAGCACAAACGCCGGCGCGACACCGAAGCACAGAAAATCCGACAGGCTGTCGAACTCCGCCCCAAAGCGCGATGTGGCCTTCAACAGACGCGCCAGACGCCCGTCCAACCCATCGATCACGCCCGCGACGGTGATCGCCACGGCGGCTGAGCCGAACCGTCCCTCCATCGCGAAGCGGATCGCGGTCAGCCCGACGCACAGCCCGATCAGGGTCATCAGGTTCGGGATCACCCGATTGAACGACTGCCCCTTAAATCGCGGCCGAGCACGCGGCCGGTAGCGGCGCAGGCGGTGGATCGTGGAGAGTCGGGTCGGCTCTTTCATGCGCGCAAATCGGCGATCACGGTTTCGCCGCCGATCATGGTTTGCCCAACGCTGACCAGCGGTTGCACGCCGGCGGGCAGATACAGGTCGGTGCGGCTGCCGAAGCGGATGATGCCGAAGCGATCGCCAGCCTTAACGGCATCGCCTTCGCGCACGTCGCACAGAATGCGGCGCGCGATCAGCCCGGCGATTTGCACCACGGCGATCTCTCGCCCATCGGACAGGCGCATGGCGATCGCGTTGCGCTCGTTGTCCTCGCTGGCCTTATCCAGCGCGGCGCTGACGAAGGCCCCGTGGCGATAGGCAATCCGGGTAATCGTGCCGTCGGCCGGAATGCGGTTCACGTGCACGTCGAGCACGGACAGGAAAATCGACACTTTGCAGCGCTGTTCCGTGCCCAGCCCCAGTTCAGCCGGCGGCGCGCCGGGGCCGACCGCAAGCACGCGACCGTCGGCCGGAGCGATCATCAATCCCGGACGCGACGGCGCAAAGCGCTCCGGATCACGGAAGAAATACAGGCAGAACAGGGCGAACAAGCCGCCCAGCCAACTCAGCCAGTCGCCCAGGAAAAGGCCAAGCACAAGGGCGATGGCACCGCCCGCGATGAACGGTCGGCCGGCCGGATGCGGCGGGGCGAGCACAAGACGGATATCATTGGCTATGGACATATGCGGCGTTTATGGATCGTTCACTTTTTTACGGCAAGACGGGGGGTGTGGATCATACTCGGAGCACCCCGCCATGCCGTTCTATGCCCCTTTTAGCCTCGGCCCCTTCAACATCGACGCCGAGGGACGGCTGACGCCGAACGCGCCCGATAATCCGCCGAACTTCCTGGTACGCTGGCATAACCGCCCCGTCCGCGCCCGCATGATTTCCAACGACGACGCCGACGCTCGGCTATCGCTGCAAACGGTCCTGGGCAGGGTGCCGAGTTCCGCCGCGATCGGCGCGCCGGGCGAGCGGTCGCACAGCTTCGAACTGCTGCGCGGTCTTCGCGCCGGCCTGCCTAACCCGTGGAAGCTGCGCCTGCTGCCGGACCACCGCGCGGTGCTGGAAGCCGAGACACAGATCGCTCTGCCGATCACCGCCGTGGGGCTGATCGCGACGGTGACGCGCTTTTTGATGGCGATGGGCCCCTATATCGAACTGGCGGAGGAGGCCGGCTTCAGACCGGTCGGCGGGCAGCCGCCGGCGCGCCAACCCGTCAGAGCGTGATCCCCAGGCTTTCCGCGATGCGCCCGGTGGCCTTCAGACCGCTGCCGGTCAGCACCAATACGGTTGTCTGATCGGGCGTGATCGTACCCGCGTCGAGCAACTGTCGCAGCGCGGCGGCCGGTTGGGCGGCGGTCGGCTCGACATAGATACCCTGACGCGCCAGCAGGAATGTCGCGGCCTCGATCTCCGCCTCGCTCAGCATCACCGCGCCGCCCTTGGTATCGCGCAACACGCGCAGAATATCGGTCAGGCGCAGCGGCTGGGCGATTGCCGTGCCTTCGGCGATGGTGGGCTGAACGGACGTCGCGACCTGGCGATCGGCGCCCGCCTGGAAGGTCGCCGCGATCGGGCCGCAATTGGCGGGTTGGACGGCGAAGATGCGCGGCATGCGGTCGATCTGGCCGGCGCGCAGCAATTCGCGAAAGCCGATGTCGCAGCCCAGCACGTTCGATCCGGCCCCGCAGGGGGTGATGATGTTATCGGGTACCCGGAATCCCAGGTCCTCCCACAACTCGTACGCCAGGGTCTTGGTGCCGTGCAGAAAGAACGGATGCCAATTGTGGCTGGCATAGAAGATCGACGAAGCGCGCGCGACGGCGGCATCGGAGGTCGCCTGTCGGTTGCCGGGAATCAATTCCACCGTCGCGCCGTGCGCGCGCATCTGCACGGTCTTCGCCGGGCTGGTGGAATCAGGCGCCATGATCGTCGCCGCCATGCCCCCCGCCGCCGCATAGGCCGACACCGCCGCGCCGCCATTGCCGGAGCTATCTTCCAGCACCGCATCAATCCCCTGGGCGCGCAGCAGCGACAACATAACGCTGGCACCGCGATCCTTAAAACTGCACGTCGGATTGAACCACTCCGCCTTCACCAGCACGCGGGCACCATGGATCGTTGTCGGCAACAACGGCGTGCAGCCTTCGCCCAGGCTGATCGGGTTGTCGATCTGAAAAGGGAACGCCGAACGATAGCGCCAGAGCGAGCGCGTATCTCGGTCAATGGCATCCCGCGTGATACCGGGCAGATCGGTCAGCAGCAGCGGTGCCATGTCCGGGCCGCACCAGCGCGGTTCAGTCAGGGGAAAGGTCCGGCCGCTGCGCGGGTCGAGATAGGCGGGTTCCATGGTGCGAGTCCGTCTGCTGATCGAACGTCCAGTGTGCTCGGACAGGCACAAGGCCTCAACCCGGAACTTGACGTTGAGCGCCATTTTCGGCAATATGCCCACTAGTAGTTGGGATATCGCCCAAGGGAAGCAACATGATTGGACGCAACGCATACGGTCCTGGCCTCGGCGAAGCGCGGGTGCAGTGGATCGGCCCGGTTCGCGAAGGCATGGCAACCGACGACGTCGATAAGCTGATCGACAGCGGGCGCCTCACCCTGGTCGAAATCGACCGCCTCGCGGTGCCACGGAAAACCCTCGCCCATCGCCGCATTCTCGGGCGGCTGACACTGGAACAGTCGGATCGGCTGCTCAGGATCCTGCGGATGATCGAAGACGCCGAATACACCTTCGGCGATCCGGCAAAGGCCCATGCCTGGCTGCGTCGTCCCTCCGCCCTGCTCGACAACGAAGCGCCGCTCGACCGCCTCGACACCGACCCTGGCTCCCGTCAGGTCGAAGCCCTGCTCGGCCGCATCGCGCACGGGCTCGCCGCTTGATCGACGGCTGGCGGCTCTGCCGTCGTCCGTTCGCCGATCTGACGGGTGAAGGCGCGCGTCGTTTTGGCGGGCGGTGGAACCCGGCGGGCTGGCCGGTGGTCTATTTCGCCGATCACCCCGCTTTGGCGGTGCTGGAGGTTCGGGTCCATCTCGACCTGCCGCACGAATTACTGCCCGACGATTACGTGCTGATGCGCGCTCGGCTTCCCACCAAACCGACCGTGATCGCCGAGGTACCGGAGCAGCCGGCAATGGCCGGACAGGACTGGCTGCGGGAACGGCGAACTCCGCTGCTTCGGGTGCCCTCTGTCCTGGTGCCCTACGCCGGTAACTTCCTGCTGAACCCCGAACATCCCGGCGCGCGCAAGGCATCGATCGTCTCGACCGAGCCGTTCCGTTTTGACACCCGCCTGTGGGAACCCGCGATGCAACGCCCCGTCATTCGCAACCGACTGCCTGGCGCCGGTCCCGCGTAGACTGTCCCCCTGGCGTTGCTGTGTTAGAGTTCCCACCCACCCCGGATGGAAAGTCCACAATGCCCGACCCGCTCGCCCAGGTGACTGCGCTGACCCGCGACCTCGTCATCCTCGACAGCCGCAGCTTCGTCTCCAACCTGCCGGTCGCCGACAGGATAGAGGCTGAATTGGCGGGCTTTGAGGTGGAGCGTCTGGACTACACCGATGCCGCCGGGATCGCGAAGCGCGTGCTGGTCGCCCATCGCGGCGGCACCGGCGGAATCGCGTTCTCGGGCCATATGGATACCGTCCCCGATACCGGATGGACGGAAAACCCCTGGGGCGCGCGCATCGACGACGACGGGGTGATGCACGGCCTGGGCACGACCGACATGAAGGGCCCGGTCGCCGCCGCGATCCTGGCCGCCCGCGCCTTGCCCGGCAACGTGCCGATAACGCTGCTGATCACAACCGACGAGGAAACCACCAAGCAAGGCGCTCGGCTGATCGCCGAACGCTCCGCCTTGGTGAAGCGTGTCGCCCCAAAGGGGATTTTGGTGGTGGAACCGACCAACCTGATCCCGGTGCGCGGCCATCGCAGCCATATCGCCTTTACCTGCGTCGCCACCGGCGTGCAGGCGCACAGCAGCACCGGCAAGGGATTCAACGCGAACTGGGCGCTGATCCCATTCATGGCCGAGATGAAGACGATCTACGAACGGCTGCGCACCGATCCCACCTTGCAAGACGATGCCTACGATCCGCCGTTCAGTGACTTTAACCTGATCGTCGACAATCACGGCGCGGCGATGAACGTGACGGTTCCGCTGGCGACCGCCCGGATCAAGTTCCGCTACTCCGCCGGCATCGATCCGTCCCCCGTGCTGCAAGCGGTCTATGACGCGGCAAAACGCACGGGCGTCACGGTGACGGAAGCGCGGGAAGGCTTTCCTCCCGAGTTGCCGGCGGATCACCCCTTCGTGCAGCTCTGCGTCGATCAGGTGGGGTTGGCCCCGCGCACCGCGCCGTACGGCACGGATGCGTCGGAACTACAGGCGATCGCGCCCTGCGTGGTGTTCGGCCCAGGTGACATCGATGTCGCGCACAAGCCGATCGAACGCGTGCGGCTCTCGGAACTTGCCGCCGCCATTCCCGTGCTGATCCAACTGGCGGAGCGAATGGCCCGCTGACCGAAGTCCGGTGCCTATCGATCCAGCCAGACGTTTTCGAACCGCGGACTGTTGTAGTTGCTGTTGACCATCGGCACGAAGCCCTTGACCTCCGGCTGCCAGCAGGTCGCGGAGTCCACATGGTAAACGATGGGGCGGGCGATATCCTGCTGTAGCCGCCGGTCGATTTCCCAGACCAAGGCACGCCGCTTGTCAAAGTCGGTCTCCTGCGACTGGCGGTCGAACAACGGCTCCAACGCCTTGTTACAGTATTGCGTGAAGTTGCGACCGGACCCGCAGGCATAGTTTTCGTAAAAATTCTGATCGGGATCGTCGACCGCGCCGCACGTCTGATTCGGGCCGATCGCGTAGTCCTTGCGCGCGATCTTGGGAAACCAGGCGGCGGTATCCACCGGCTCCAGCTCCGCATCGATATAGATGTGCTTCAGGTCGTCGACCAGAAGGATGCCGGGATCGCGGTGCGTGGGGATATTCCGCGCGGAGACCTTGATCTTCAGCCGATTGTCCCGCCCGTAACCATGCTTTTCCATCAGCGCGCGGGCCTGGGCGCGGTTCTTCGCAACATCGGGATCGTAGCCTGGCAGGTCGCGCAGCATCTCCGCCGGCAGGCCCCAAACCCCGTGCGGCAAGGGCTGCATCGCACCGCCGATCACGGATCGTCCTTCCGACAGAATATCGATAAAGGTCTTGCGGTCGATCGTCAGCGCCACCGCCATGCGGATGTCGGCGTTATCGAAGGGCGCACGCTCCCGATTGATGATCACGTTCACCGCGCAACTATTCGGGGTCAGCCTGCAAATCGCGCGCGGCGCCTGATCCTGCAGGTTTTTCAGCAGCGGAATGGTGACCTCGTTCGGGAACGTCATGTCGAACTTGCCCGAGGCGAACGCCAACAGCGCGGTAGAGCGGTTGGTAACGATGGTATACTCGATCCCGTCGAGGTACGGTCGGTCGGCCCGCCAGTAATCCGTATTGCGCGTCAGTTTGATCGACTCATTCTGGCGAAATTCGACGAATTTGAATGGTCCCGTGCCGATCGGATGCGCCCGCATTTCTCGCGGCGGCACATGGCAGGGATAGACCACGGAATAACCGGACGCGAGCAGCGACAGCATGGCGGGCTGCGGTCGGTTGAGCTGGAAGGTAACTTGGAAATCGTCGTCGACCGTAACGTCCCGCAGGTTGTGATACCAGCCGTTGCGCAAATTGTTCCGCAGAGGTGTCGCGGATTTGCCCTGCAGCAGGTCCCAGGTGCATTTCACGTCGCGCGCGGTGAACGGCTTGCCGTCGTGCCAACGCACGCCCCGGCGCAGCTTGAAGGTCAACGCGGTGTTATCCGCGCTCCATGCCCAGCTTTCGGCCAGTTCCGGCTGGATCGTCTCGACGCTGTTGCGTTCCTGCTGCTGGTCGAACAGCACCAGATTGTTGAACACCGCCATGAACGGCACGGTGACGGAGTTGCTGGATTCTTCCAAAATCGACGGGCTGCCGGGGCTGTCGCGATGCTGCATGCGCAGAATGCCGCCGTACTTCGGCGTTTCGGCGGCGATGCAGGGCAGGATCGACAACGCGGCGAAGACCGCGATCAAAACGCGGGCCCAACGGATCATGGACGACATCTCTCTGTTCTTGGCCGGCCTGACTGCGCGCCGGCTGCGCTCCGCAGCACGAGAAAAGCGCGAACCGGCCGACCTGACGGCCAACCGGTTCGCTCCGGGTTATTTACCGCTGTATTCCGGGGTCGGGAACAACAACGGAAACGCGCTGTGCGCATGCGGCTGTGTCACGATCGGCGCGTTGCGATGGACATAGGCGGGATTCAGCTCGTTCAGGCTGCGCGCACCGGCCAGGGCCATGGCAACGCCAAGCTCATGCTCCAGCAGTTCGAGCATCTTGACCACGCCGGCGGCACCGTCGGCGGCGAGCGCGTAGCAATACATCCGCCCCATCGCCACCGCGTCGGCCCCCAGCGCGATCGCCTTCACGATATCGGTGCCGCGGCAGATGCTGCCGTCGACGATCACCTTGGCGCGCCCGCGCACCGCCGCCATCACTTCCGGCAGCACGTCCATCGACCCACGCCCCTGATCGAGCTGGCGACCGCCGTGATTGGAGACATAAACCCCGTCGACGCCATGCTCGCAGCACAGGGCGGCGTCCTCGGCCGTCGCGATCCCCTTCAGGATCAGCGGCACCGAATGCTTGTCCTTGAAGTGCTTCACGTTGTCCCAGGTGAACCCAGCCTGCCAGGATTGCCCGGTGGCCGTGGCGCGCCAGGGCTTCACGAAGCGGCCGGCGATGTCGCGTTCACGCCGGGAATACGCGGCGGTGTCGACGGTGATCGCAAAGGCGTCATAACCGTTGTCGATCGCCCGCTTCACGACATCGTCGATCCAGGCGTCGTCGCCGCGCACGTAAAGCTGAAAAATCTTCGCGCCGGAGGTCGCCGCCGCGACTTCCTCCAACCCCGGATGCGTCACCGAGCTGACCATGATCGCATTGCCGAACGCCGAAGACGCCTGACCCGCCGTGGCCGCGCCACCCGCGTCGAACGATTCCAACGAGCCGACCGGGGCCAGGATCACGGGGATGCGCAGCTTGCGGCCGAACAGCGTCGTGGAGGTGTCGATCTTGGATACGTCCACGCAGACGCGCGGGCGCAACGCGAGCGAATCGAGCGCCATGCGGTTGCGGCGCAGTGTGGTTTCGGATTCGGTCGCGCCGACCAGATAGCCCCAGATATGGTCCGACAGCTTCGCCCGAGCGGCCGGAATGAATTCGTGCAGACATTGAAAATCGCCGGTCGGTTCGAACAGATGCTTTGCTTCAGCCTGGTCCATTGTCGGTCTCTCCCAATCAGGTAGCGCCATCTCGCAAGGTTGGGCCGCTTCGCGCAAGTCCCGGCCCACCCGGAGAGCCAGGAGGGGGTTCGGCGGGGCGTGTCTCCGGCATGGCCAGGAACAACACCGCGAACCCCAGCGCGCCGACCCCGGCCAGCGCCAGAAAGGCGGCGGCGGGGCTGGCGACGACAGCGATCCAACCCGCCATCGAGGTGCTGAACGTAGCCCCCAAACCGGCGGCCAACCCGATCGACCCCATCGCCAGATTCACATACCCCGTACGCCGGGTCAGATCCGCCGCGATCAGCGGTGCCATCAGCCCAAATACGGTGGCGCTGACGCCGTCCAGCACTTGAAATGCAATCAGCGGCACCGCGTCGGGATTGGTCGCGAACAGCAGCGCGCGCGCCGGCAACGCCAGAAACCCGACCAACAGGACAGGCCTGCGTCCGATCCGCCGCGCCATGGTCCCGGCCCAGGGCGACAACAGCGCCACCACGATCGGCGGCACGACGATGGCGGCGGAGACCACGAACCCCGCCTCCGGCACCCGGCTCGCCAGCACGTTCAACGCCAGGGGCAACATCGCCGCGTTGGCGAGGTGAAACAGCACCGCACAGACCGCGAACACATGCAGGCTGGGGTCGGTGTAGATTTGCCAGGCGGCGTGCGCCCGATCTTTACGCGGCAGCAGCGCGGGATGATCGGCGGCCGCGGCATCCGTCGGCCCCAGCCATGACAGCGCGATCAGCGCGGGAATCGCCATCGCGGCGGTCAGAACAAAAATCATCGAATCGGGCAGCGCGTAAGACACCGCTCCCAGCAGCCCGCCGGCCGAGGCATTGCCCAGCGCGGCATAGCGCGCGTTGATTCCCAGACGCTCCCCGAACGCAGCATGCCCGCACAGCGAAAGCGTCACGACGGCGATGGCCGGTGTCAGGATCGCGCTGGCAACGGCATGAACGATCTGCGCGCCCCAGACCGGATAGCGGGTCGGCACCGCCGCCAGCACCAATGCCGCGAGTGCCAGCGCGACCAACGCGGCGGCGGCCAGTCGGCGTTTGCGATGGATCGCGTCGACCAGCATCCCGCCCGGAACCTGGCTTAGTAACGCCACGCCGGAGCCGATGCTGAGCGCGACGCCGATATCGATCTGATTCCATCCTTGCAGCGTCAACCACACGCCGACGAATGGCCCAAAGCCGGTCTGCATCGCGGCGGCAAAGAAATTAAGGCCGTTCAGGCCGTGGCGTTTGTGCTGCGCTTCCATGACGGTTCCGTTCGCCCGGGTTCGCGCCCAGGCGCGGCCCCAGGTACGGTATCGACCGTATCTGGGCAAGCACACGCACCCGACGGCTTTACGGCTTGCCGGCGCCCAGGCTCGCGTAGACGCTCAGATAGTCTTCCGCCATCCGCCGAGCGGTGAAACGACGGTCGAAGGTTGCGCGAACCTTGGCGCGGTCGAGGGTATGGACCTTGCCGACCGCCTTGACCGCTTCTTCGATGTTGTTGACCACGAAGCCGGTGACGCCGTCGTCCATCACTTCGGGCACGGACCCGCAGTTGAACGCGATGACCGGCGTGCCGCACGCCATCGCTTCGATCATCACGAGGCCGAACGGCTCCGGCCAGTCGATCGGGAAAATCAGCGCGTGCGCCCCGGACAGGAACGCCGGTTTCTGCGCGTCATTGATCTCGCCGATGAATTCGACATTCGGATTGCCCTGGATCAGCGGCTTGATCTTGCTGTCGTAATATTCCTTGTCGGCGTTATCGACCTTCGCGGCGATTTTCAGCTTCAGGCCCGCTTTGCCCGCGATCTCGATGGCCCGATCGGCGCCCTTTTCCGGCGAGATGCGGCCCAGGAACGCGGCATATTCCTGCTTCACCGGCTGCGGCGTCAGAATATTCGGCGGCATGCCGTGATACACCGTGCGCACCCAGTTCAGGTTCGGAATCGGCCGGCGTTGGCTGTCGGAGATCGACACGAACGGCGATTCCAGGAACGTGCCGTAGGTTTCGACGAATTCCGGTACATCCAGGCGCCCGTGAATCGTCGTCAGATACGGTACTTTCTGCCGGCTGAAGAGCGCCAGCGGGAAATAGTCGATGTGGAAATGCAGCACATCGAACTCGTCCTTGCGGCGATAAATCAGCTCGACCATGCGATAGTACGTCGCCACCCAATCCTTGACGGTCGGGTCCAGCCGCAACGCCTGCTCACGCATCGGGGCCAGCGTGGCCGATGTGACCGAATCGCCGCTTGCAAACAGGGTCACGTCGTGACCCATGGCGACGAGTTCCTCGGTCAAGGAATTGACCACACGCTCCGTGCCGCCATAAAGCTTTGGCGGCACCGCCTCGAACAGAGGCGATATCTGAGCAATACGCATGAAAACTTGCCCCGGATTGACTATGGGTTACGAAGTAGCCGACACCGCTTTCCTGTGAATTCAACCGCGTTTCTTCCGCTTGACTTCACAATCCGACCGCGCCTATCAATTGTTGGTTGTAGGTGTGGAATATGGCGAAATATCGGCGTCACGGCAACGACGCCGTGGCAGCGCCATCCTCCCTCCACCCATGCGATCCCAGCCCGCACCCTTGGCTCGGCACAGGAGCCTATCGCCGACATGGCGCACGATACCGACCTTTCCGCCTATCGCGGCCGCCCGCTGCGGTTTCTGTTCCATTATGTCCGCCGCCATCCAAGCGGCCACGCGGTCATCCTGATCGCAGTACTCCTGGCCGTGCTGTGCAGCGTTTCCACCCAGTATGGCCTGAAAAACCTGATCGACGTCGTGTCGATGGGCCGCGAAACCGGCGGGCCGCGCGTCATGGGCGCGTTTCTCCTGCTCTGCGCGCTGATCGCGTCCGATAACCTGCTGTGGCGGGTCGGCGGCTATGTTGCGCATCGCACCTTCGTCGCCGTCACCGGCGACGTGCGACGCGACCTGTTCGCCCATCTGGCCGGGCATTCGCCGAATTATTTCTCCGAACGCCTGCCGGGTGCGCTCGCCAGCCGGGTCAGCGCAACCGCCAACGCGGCCTTCACGCTGGAAAATACCGGCGTCTGGAACGTCATCCCACCCTGCGTCGCCGTCACATTGTCGATCGCCTATATCGGCTCGGTGAACGTCGCGCTGGCGATGACGCTCCTGCTGACCGCCGCCGCGGTCGGCGTGCTGATCTTCTGGCTCGCTCGTCGCGGCACGCCGATGCACAGCGACTATGCCGAAAAGGCCGCCGGCGTCGACGGCGAACTGGTCGATGTCGTCGGCAACTTCAACGTGGTGCGCGCATTCGGCGCCGCCACCCGCGAGCGGCGGCGCTATGCCGCGACGATGGACAAGGAAATGGCGTCGCGTCGGCGCAGCCTGTACTTCCTTGAACACATCCGTCTGGTGCACGCGATCCTGACCGCCGCGCTGACGGCGGGCGTCGTCGGCTGGGGCTTGCTGTTGTGGCAGAACGATCGCGCCACCGTCGGCGACATCGTACTGATCACGTCGCTGGCGTTCGGCATCCTGCACGGCACCCGCGACCTCGCCGTTTCATTGGTCGATCTGACCCAACACGTCGCCCGCCTGGGAGAGGCCATCGGCGTGCTGCTGCTGCCCCACGAACTGCCCGACGCGCCGAACGCCAAAGAACTCCCCCTCGGCCGGGGGGAAGTCGTGTTCGACCATGTCAGCTTCGCCTATGCCGGTCGCAAACCGATCCTCAGTGACTTCGATCTGACCATCGCCCCCGGCCAGCGGGTCGGTCTCGTCGGCTATTCCGGCGCCGGCAAATCCACCGTACTGTCGTTGTTGCAGCGCTATTACGACGTCGCCGGCGGACGCGTGCTGGTGAACGGGCTGGATATTCGCGACGTCACCCAGGAAAGCCTGCGCCAGGTTCTGGCGATCGTGCCGCAGGACATCTCTCTGTTCCACCGCTCGGTGCTGGAAAACATCCGCTACGCCCGCCCGGACGCGACCGAGGAAGACGTGCTGGCCGCCGCCGACATGGCCCATTGCCGAGAGTTTATCGAGGCTCTGCCGGAAGGCTTCGCCACCATGGTCGGCGATCGCGGAGTGAAGCTGTCCGGGGGACAACGCCAGCGCCTGGCGATCGCGCGCGCGCTGCTGAAGGACGCGCCGGTACTGCTGCTGGATGAGGCCACGAGCGCGCTGGACACGGAATCCGAACAGGCGATCCAGGCCGCGCTGGATCGGTTGATGGTCGGACGCACCGTAATCGCGATCGCCCACCGGCTGTCGACGCTGCGCAGCTTCGATCGCATCATCGTGATGAACAAGGGCCGCATCGTCGACGACGGATCGCCCGACACGCTTGCCAACCGCCCCGGCCCTTACCGGGATTTGCTGCGGAAGCAGCAGATGGGGGCGGTGGAAGCTTAGCGCTTCCAACGCCGGCGGTTGATCGTCCGGAGGCGCATCGGAACCCCGCCCTCCCGAGAAATGGCCGGTACGACGGCCCCCTTGCCCGCGCCCCGGCCTCCGTGCGACGAGAGACACCGACAGGAAGCGCCAACACAGCCGATTCCCCAGGGGAATCAAAGGAGCACCATGGCCGATAGCGCACTCCCCACCCGCGGGACCCTGATGCAAGGCAAACGCGGATTGATAATGGGCGTCGCCAACGACCGTTCACTCGGATGGGGAATCGCCGCCGCCTGCGCCGCCCAGGGCGCGGAGCTGGCCTTTACCTTTCAGGGCGAAGCGCTGGAACGCCGGGTGCGGCCACTGGCGGAATCGATCGGCTCCAGCCTGCTGTTTCCCTGCGATGTCGCCGACGACGCCAGCGTCGACGCCGCCTTCACCGCGCTGGGGCAACACTGGGACGGCATCGATTTCCTGGTCCACGCGATCGGCTTTGCCGACAAGGCCTATCTGCGCGGCCGCTACCTCGACACGCCGCGCGCCGCCTTCCTGCAGGCCATGGATATCTCCTGCTACTCCTTCGTCTCGGTCAGCCAACGCGCCGTGCCGATGATGCGCCCCGGCGGATCGCTGCTGACTCTGTCCTATCTGGGGGCGGAGCGCGTGGTGCCGCACTACAACGTCATGGGCGTCGCCAAGGCGGCGTTGGAGGCATCGATCCGCTACCTCGCCGCCGATCTCGGCGATATCGGCATCCGCGTGAACGGCATCAGCGCCGGGCCCATCAAGACCCTGGCGGCCAGCGGTATCGGCGATTTCCGATACATCCTGCGCTGGAACCAGTTGAACGCGCCGATGCGCCGCAATGTCACGATCGAGGAAGTCGGCGGCGCCGGCGTCTATCTGCTGTCCGACCTGTCGTCCGGCGTGACCGGAGAGGTGCATCACGTCGATTGCGGCTACCACACCGTCGGCATGAAGCACCCCGACGCGCCCGACATCGCGATCGTTGAGGGCTGATGAGCCACAATAGCTTCGGACATCTGTTCCGCGTCACCACCTGGGGCGAAAGCCACGGACCCGCGATCGGCTGCGTCGTCGACGGCTGCCCCCCGCGACTGCCTCTGACGGAAGCGGATTTGCAACCCTGGCTGGATCGCCGCCGCCCGGGCCAGTCGAAGTTCACCACCCAGCGGCAGGAACCGGATCAGGTGCGCATCCTGTCCGGCGTGTTCGAGGGCCAGACCACCGGCACGCCAATCGCGCTGCACATCGACAACACCGACCAGCGATCGCGCGACTATGCCGCCATCGCGCAACAATTCCGCCCCGGCCACGCCGATCTGACCTATGACCTGAAATACGGCATCCGCGACTATCGCGGCGGCGGGCGATCGTCGGCGCGCGAAACCGCGATGCGGGTCGCCGCCGGCGGCGTCGCGCGCGCCATCCTGGGGCAAGGCATCCGCATTCGCGGCGCGCTGGTGCAGATCGGTCCGCACAAAATCGACCGCTCCCGCTGGGACTGGGATCAGGTGCACGAAAATCCCTTCTTCTGCCCCGATCCCGTCATGGCGGCGGAATGGGAAACCTATCTGGGCGCGGTGCGGAAATCCGGCTCCTCGGTCGGCGCGGTGATCGAACTGGCGGCCGACGGCGTGCCACCCGGTCTGGGCGCGCCGATCTACGGCAAGCTCGACGCCGATCTGGCCGCCGCGCTGATGTCGATCAACGCCGTCAAGGGCGTGGAAATCGGCGACGGCTTCGACGCCGCATGCCTGTCCGGAGAGGACAACGCCGACGAAATGCGCATGCACGATGGACAGGTCGTGTTCGGCTCCAACCACGCGGGCGGAATTTTGGGCGGAATTTCGACAGGGCAGCCGATTATTGCCCGTTTCGCGGTCAAGCCGACGAGTTCCATCCTGACCCCGCGCCAGTCGGTGGATCGCCAGGGCAACGACATCGACGTTTCCACCAAAGGCCGGCACGACCCCTGCGTGGGCATCCGCGCCGTCCCGGTCGGAGAGGCGATGCTCGCCTGCGTCCTGGCCGATCACCTTCTGCGCCATCGCGCGCAAAATCCGGATGCCCCGACGACCACGCGGCTGCCCAGGAATTAGGGATTTAATAACCAAGCTTGACGGTCGGGTATTTTAGGTCATTGATGCGCCCTCGTTTGAGGACGCACGATCGCATGGCCAGCACGACGGATTCCCGCTCGACCCATATCGCCGAAGCCTTCGTCGCGTTGGCCGGGCAAACCGCGTGGTCGCGCCGCCAGGCCGACCTGCTGGCCCGCGCCGCCGACGGTCCACGCGCCGGACTGGCCGCCCGCCGACGCCACGCGATCGAGTTAACCCTGGAACGACTGCGCGGCGCCCCCACCAACTCCCCTCCCGCTCGGCCTATCGCCGCGACGGAACGGCGGTTGCTGGCCATCGCCGCGGAAATCGTGGCCCTGGGCAAGCGCCTGTCTCCGACCGGGCGCGCCTGCCTCAAGCAGCGCGTGCGAACGGCGCTGAGCGACGACGGCACGCTGGTGCCGCTGTTCCATCTGGCGCGCACCGGCATGCTGCAGGCCGCGCGCGGCTTCGATGTCACGCATGCCGGGCTGGAGAGCGACGCGCCCTATGACCTGCTGCTGCGCCGCGACGGGGCGGAGGCCGAGATCGCCTGCGCGGTCGTCTCGGCCGAGGCCGGGCGCGGCGTACAGCGTGCCGCCTGGTTGCGGCTGGCGGATCGCATCGATCCGGACCTGCAAACCTGGCTCGAAGCCCATCCCGGCCGCTACCTGCTGAAGATGACCCTGCCGAACGGCCTGAGGGACGAGGCCTCCACGGAAGACACGCTGGTCGCGCTGCACGCCCGTATCCAAACCCTGCTGCGCACCCATCTGCGTCAGGACCACGACGAGGCCATCGTGTTGCGGCTCGACCCGCTGCTGCTGGCCGGCGCGCAGGCGGGCGATTCGGGGCTGATCCCATCGCTGCGCGATGCCTTCGGGCCGGAAGCGCATCTGTCGGTGACCAAGGCCGGCGGCGGTGTCTTCGCGATGGCCGCCCGCGCCGGGCAGGAGAACGACGTTCCCGCCGCCATTCGCCGCCACCTGACCGCGCTGGCGCCGACGCGCCTCACCGGCGATCGTCCCGGCATTCTGTCGATCCTGGTGGAGGACGCGGACCGGACGGAATGGCTCGATCCCCGCGACCGACTGCGGCTGGAAGGCGAGACACGCCACTTCCTGACCTGTCCGGAGGCACGCGGCGTGATCGCGGTGTCGTTCGCCTCGCGGCTGGAACTGTTCGGCGCGGTGCCGCCGGACGGCGTCGCGGATGGCGAATTGCGCTATCGCAATCCGGGTCACCCCGCCGCAAAATCGGTCGCCCTGGCACCCGCCGTGCTGTCGTCGATCTGACCGGCGGCCCGCCGAGCAGAGCGGGGAGCGGTGGGTTTTGCGGGTAGAATCATACCTTTGTCGTACGGCTTCACTCTTTCGTAACTCTTTGGCACGCAAAATGCGTAGCCGTCCGGGCGTTGACGCATTTACGCCCCGATATCGCCACGCTGTCCGGCGACAAGGTGGCTACGCGCTCTTGTGGAGACCGTTTGGATGTCTGAAGCCGAGTTCGATCGCACACTGAATGAGCTTGACCGCCTGTTGAACGATCCGACCATCCCGATGCAGGCCGAACGCATCTGGACCATGCTGGCCGACGTCGCGAGCCGGAACCTCGTGATCCAACCCCCCGCCATCCCAACACCTATCGCGGTCTGAACCGCGCCGCGATCAGGAACTCACGGTTGCCTTCGGGGCCGGTGATGGGGCTTTCCTCCAGCCCCATCACCGACCAACCGTCCAACCCGTTCCACCACCCGACGATGCGGTCGCAGACCTCGCGATGCACCTCGGGGTCGCGCACGACGCCCTTGGCGCCGACCTGATGCGCGGCGGCTTCGAACTGCGGCTTGATCAGCGCGACGGCCCAGGCATCCGGCGCGCAGAGCGAAAGCGGTGCCGGCAGGATTGTCCGCAAGCCGATGAAGCTCGCATCGCAGACCACGGCGCCGATGGGCACCGCATCGGCTTCCCCGATCGCCGCTCGCGTCAGATGGCGCGCATTCAGCCGCTCGTGAACGGCAACGCGGGGATCGGCGCGCAGCTTCCAGGCAAGCTGGCCATGGCCGACATCGATCGCGTGAACCTTAGTCGCGCCGTTCGTCAGCAGCACGTCGGTGAACCCACCGGTGGACGCACCGATATCCAGGCACACAATCTCCGTCGGCGACAGCCCGAAATGGCTCAGCGCATGCGCCAGCTTCAGCCCGCCGCGAGACACCCAGGGATGCTCCTGGCCGCGGACCTCCAGCGGGGTGCCTTCCGCCAGGGGCTGGCCGGCCTTTTCGACGCGACGCTCCCCGGAGAACACCTTGCCCGCCAGCACCAATGCCTGCGCGCGCGCCAGACTTTCGACCAGCCCCAGTTCCACCAGTAACTGATCGGCGCGCTTACGCGCGGCCATCGCCGTCGAACCCTATTCGAGCGGTCGCGTGCTCAACGATCCGTCGGCGTGCTTCACGATCGCCTCGACCCGGGCCTCCGCCTCCGACAGGCGGGCCTCGCAATGGCGACGCAGCAGCACGCCGCGCTCGTAGGCGGCAATGGAATCCTCCAGCTTCTGCTGGCCCGCTTCCAACTGCCGGACGATCTGCTCCAGCTCCGCCAGGGCATCCTCGAACGACAGCGACGCGACATCCGGCGCGGGTTTCTGGGGGTCTGCCATAAGGGTCCTCCGGCTACGCCCGCATGAGCGATCTGACATGGACGGTCACCGATTCGGCGAGCGCATGCAGGTCGTAGCCGCCTTCGAGCACCGATACCACCCGCCCGCCGCAATGCGCGTCGGCGACGGCCAGCAATTGGTCGGTCAACCAGGCGAAGTCGGCGGTTTCCACACGCAACTGCGCCAGCGGATCGTCCTTATGGGCATCGAAGCCGGCCGAGATGATCAACAGTCCCGGCGCGAACCGGTTCAATTCCGGCAGAATGTCGCGCTCCCACGCCGAACGAAACGCAGCGCTGCCCTCATGCGGGCGAAGCGGCGCGTTGACGATGTTGTCGGCGATGCCGCGATCCCAGGCCTCTCCGGTGCCGGGATAGCAGGGGCTTTGGTGGGAGGACGCGTAGAACAGGTCCTTGTCCTGGGCGAACATGGCCTGCGTGCCGTTCCCGTGATGCACGTCGAAGTCCACGACCGCGACCCGCTGGACTCCCCATTGCGCGCGCGCGTGCAGCGCGGCAACGGCGACGTTGTTGAAGAAGCAGAAGCCCATCGCGCGCGCCGGTTCGGCATGATGGCCCGGCGGACGGACGGCGGCGAAGGCCGATCGCGCCTTCCCCGACATCACCAAATCCACCCCCAGCACCGCCGCCCCAGCCGCTCGGCTGATCGCCTCGACGCTGCCCTCGCTCATCGCCGTGTCGCCGTCGAGCTGTACGCGGCTGCCGGGATCCGGATGAATCGCCAGAATCGCTTCGACATAGGGCCGCGGATGCACCCGGATCAGTTGTTCGATCGTCGCTTCCGGCGCGGATTCGCGCGGCAGCATGGCGAACTCCGGTGCCTCCAGCGCATCGAGCACGGCTTGCAGCCGTTCGGAGCATTCCGGGTGATACGGCCCGGTATCGTGGTCCAGGCACGCGGCATGGGTGATCAGAACCGTGGTCACGTCATGCGTCCTTTGCTTCGTCCGGCTCCGGCCGGCGGCGGATCACGAAGCTGAACACGCCGCTTTCCTCGCTCCATGCCAGCAGCGCGTGGCCGGTTTCCCGACAGAACGCCTGAAAATCGGCCACCGCCGCGCGGTCGGTGGCCAGCACGCGCAGTCGCTCACCCGGCGCCATGCCGCGCAGCGAACGGTTCGCGCGCAGCACGGGCAACGGGCAGTTCATGCCCTTCACGTCCAATAAGGTCTCGCTCATGCCCCTATCCTGGGGACATGACGTGCGCGCGGCAACCCGCTTTTTGACCGACAGGGGGTATTCGCGCCATCCTGCCGGCATGAGCAAACATCGCATCGGTATCGATCTGGGCGGCACGAAGATCGAAATCGCCGTTCTGGCGCCTGACGGGAACGAGGTCCTGCGCCGGCGTGTCCCAACGCCCAAGGCCTATCCCGACGCGCTGGCGGCGATCGCCGGCCTTGTGACGGACGCGGAGGCCACTCTCGGCGTCACCGCCACCGTCGGCATCGGCATCCCCGGCGTGATCAGCCCGGCCACGGGATTGGTGAAGAACGCGAATTCCATCGCGCTGAACGGGCATCGCTTCGATCTGGATATCGCCGAAGCGCTGAGGCGCGAAGTGCGCGTCGAGAACGACGCCAATTGCTTTGCGTTGAGCGAGGCGGTGGACGGCGCCGGTGCCGGCCATGGCGTGGTGTTCGGCGTGATCCTGGGCACCGGCTGCGGCGGCGGGATCGTGATCAACGGTCAGGTCCATCGCGGGCCGCATCGGATCGCCGCCGAATGGGGCCATAACCCGCTGCCGTGGCAAACGCCGGAGGAATATCCTGGCAACCTCTGCTGGTGCGGCCTGCGCGGTTGCCTGGAAACCTACGTCGCCGGCCCCTCTCTGGCACGCGACTGCGACGGGCCGGAGGCACGCGACGCCAGCGCTTTCCCGGCGCGGGCCGCCGCGGGGGACGAACGCGCGCGGGCGGCGTTGGAACGCCACGCCGATCGTCTGGCGCGCGGGCTGGCACAGGTCATCAACCTGCTCGATCCCGATGCCATCGTTCTCGGCGGCGGGCTGTCGAACATGGCGCATCTGTATGTGGAGTTGCCGCGATTGCTGCCGCGCCACGTCTTCAGCGACACCATCACCACGCCGATCGTCAAGAACAAGCACGGCGATTCGTCGGGGGTACGCGGCGCTGCCTGGCTTTGGCCCGCGACCTGAAGGGTCGCCTAAAACCAGTCGACCCGAAAGGTCGCGGGAGACAAGTCGACCTGAAGGGTCAGCAGCGCGGCGGGTGTACCTGGAATTTGGCCATCTTCGCGTTCATCACGAAGTCGCCGAAGTCCATCTGCATGTCATCGGCCACGCCGTTCTCCCAATAGCGCAGGCCGACCTCGTAACTCGGCGTCGTCGCGCTCGCCTGCCGATCGAAAAACGCCAGTCGCACCCGCGTGCTGGGAAGAACGGACAGCGCGGCGTGCGGCGTCGCGAATGGCGGCTTCCAGTCCAGGATGGCGGCGGAACTGTCCTGCGCGCCGTGCTCGTCGGTGCCGTCGAACAGCGGGATGGCGAGGAACTTCTTGCCGGCCCGCGCCGCCTCCAGAATGGCGCTGGTATGCGCCATCGGGAAGTAGGTACCGGCGGGCAATGTCTTCGTGTCGTCGTGCGGGGTGGTATATTTCGCCTCGCCGGGGCCGCCCGCGCGTTCCAGCGATGCTTCGCCGTCGGTCTGGCTCGTGACCGCGGTGTCGGTCAACTGCTTGACGTGGAAACGGAACTTCAGCCCGTCCTTGGACTCCCACGTCGCGTAGTCCGACTCCATCTCGATGCTTTGGCCATCGGCGTTGATCACGGTCATGCGCAGCCGCTGGCGCACCGCCCAGCCGTCGCAGGTGTCCACGACCTCGTACCCCATGCTGCCGCGCGCGCCCTGAACGTCGTTCCCGCGTGAGGAGCCGAAGGTAAGCTCGTAAGCCGCGTCATGCGCCGCCAACGGTGCCACCGCCGGTGTCTGAGCCCCGACCCCGCACGGGGCGACGAGCAGCAAGGAGACCAGGATAGCGCGCAGCCGCATCGTGTTGCTCCGGTTTCCGGTCCGATCTTCCGAACCGCGTCGATTACGTGCTTGTAGCACGCGGCTTCGCGGGGGGGAGATCGATCTTGAGTGACAACTCCTTCATCCGCGCCGGCGGAACCTCGGCCGGCGCACCCATCAGCAGGTCTTCGCCCTGCTGGTTCAGCGGGAACAGGATGACTTCGCGGATGTTCGGCTCATCGGCCAGCAGCATCACCATGCGGTCGATGCCCGGCGCCGATCCGCCGTGCGGCGGCGCGCCGTAGCGGAACGCGTTCAGCATGCCGCCGAAGCGGGCTTCAACGTCGGCGGCGCTGTAGCCGGCGATTTCAAAAGCACGCAGCATGATGTCCGGACGATGATTGCGGATCGCGCCGGAGGACAGTTCGATGCCGTTGCAGACGATATCGTATTGATAGGCTTTGATGGTCAGCGGGTCCTGCGTATTCAGCGCTTCCAGTTCGCCCTGCGGCATGCTGAACGGATTGTGGCTGAAGTCGATCAGACCGGTGTCTTCGTTCAGTTCGTACATCGGGAAGTCGGTGATCCAGCAGAACCGGAAGCTGCCCTTTTCCGTCAGGTTGAGCTCGTCGCCCAGGCGCGTGCGCACCGTACCGGCGAACTTCTCCGCCGTTTCCTTCTTGCCGGCGACGAAGAACACGGCATCGCCCGGCTGCGCGCCGCTGGCGAGCCGAATTGCCTCCGCGCGATCGGCTTCCAGATTGCGCGCGATCGGGCCTTTGGGGCCTTCGGCGTCATAGACAATGTAACCCAGCCCGCCGGCACCTTCGGCGCGCGCCCATTCGTTCAGCTTGTCGAAGAAACTGCGCGGCTGCATACCGGCACCCGGAGCCGGGATCGCGCGCACGATCCCGCCGGACGCGGCGATCTTCGCGAACAAGCCAAAGCCCGACCCGGCGTAATGCGTGGTCACGTCCGCGATCCGGATCGGGTTGCGCAGGTCCGGCTTGTCGGACCCGAATTCCAGCATCGCGGTGTCATAGGGGATGCGCGGGAAGGGCGGCTTGGTTACACCCCTTCCCTCGGCGAATTCCTCGAACACGCCGGCCATCACCGGTTCAATCGTGTTGAACACGTCTTCCTGCGTGACATAGCTCATCTCGAAGTCGAGCTGATAGAACTCACCCGGAGAGCGATCCGCGCGCGATGCCTCGTCGCGGAAGCAGGGCGCGATCTGAAAGTAGCGGTCGAAGCCCGCGACCATCAGCAGTTGCTTGAACTGCTGCGGCGCCTGCGGCAGGGCATAGAACTTGCCGGGATGATTGCGCGCGGGCACCAGGAAGTCCCGCGCCCCTTCCGGGCTGGACGCGGTCAGGATCGGGGTCTGGTATTCCATGAACCCGGCATCGATCATGCGCCGGCGGATGGAACTGATGACGTTCGATCGCAGCATCATGTTCCGATGCAGCTTGTCGCGGCGCAGATCGATGAAACGGTACTTCAGACGGATATCCTCGGGGAAGCGTTCTTCCCCGGCGACCTGCATCGGCAGCACTTCGGCCGGCGACTGCACGATCATCTCGGTCACCCGCAATTCGATCTCCCCCGTCGGCAACCTGGGGTTCACCGTGCCGGTTTCCCGCGCCACGACCTGGCCGGTAACGGTCACGACGCTTTCCGGGCGCACCGCGTCGGCGGCTGCGAACCCGGCGGACCCGGCGGCGAACACGCATTGGGTCAGGCCGTAATGGTCGCGCAGATCGATGAACAACAGCCCGCCATGGTCGCGCTTGGAGTGCACCCAGCCCGAAAGGCGTACGGTGTTTCCGGCATCGGCGGCGCGCAGAGCGCCGCATGTATGGGTGCGATAGGCGTGCATCGTCTGTAACCTGCTGCCAAGAAGGTCCGGCAAAGCCGAACCGGGGAATCCCGATGGGGACCAAGGGGCGGGAGACAAGCCCCGGCGGCAACGCCAAGTCAAGGCTATTGACGCGTGATCGCGCGCGTCGCCCATCGCGGAGCCATCTTCAGAGGATGTTAACCATTACGGGGCTAAAAGCAAAAACCGGCCGGGGCTGGCCCGACCGGTTCTGGAAGGGAGCACACGATGCAGTACCATCGTTTTCTCCTACCGAAGAGAGTGGTGATCATCGACATTCGTGTCAAGATCATCATTAAGCGACGGTAGGGGGCCGGCCGGCCCGGTCAAACGGGTCGGCCACCTTCGGACCGGCTATCCCGCCGAACGCGCGACAAAGCGTCCGTCGCCGGGACGCGCCAGCACCTGTTTGCCATCCCAGATCAGCCCGCCGCGCAGATAGGTCGCCGCCACGCGCGCCCGCATCGTGCGGCCGTGCCAGGCCGACCAGCGCATTTCCGGGCGATCAACGATCGAGTCCTGATCGAATACGAAGTCACCGCGTTCCATCACCACCAGATCGGCGTCCGAGCCAACCCTGATCTCCCCCTTGCGCGGCCATAATCCGTGCAACTTCGCGCTGCGTTCGGCGCAATAGGTCGCCATCAGTGTGGGCGACAGGCCGCGCTCCTCCAGCAAGGTGAACATCAGCGGCGCGAAGCTCTGCAATCCCGTCAACCCGGCGCCGCAGGCGAAGATATCGTCGCCGAGCTTGCGCTGGATCGGCCATGGGGCGTGATCGGTGGAGACATAGGCGACCTTGTCCGCGAGCAGACAGACCCACATACGCTCGACCTCCGCCGCCGTACGAAACGGCGGGTTGCACTTACCGAAGCCTTTCAGCCGGACAATGTCGTCCTCGGTCATGCACAGATACTGGATGCATGCCTCCCCCGTCGTTTTGGCGCCCATGCCGCGGAATGCTTCGGCCAGTTCGAAGCCGCGCGCGATCGACGAGTGCGCGATGTGCACATGCGCGCCGGTCTCCAGCGCCATTTCGAAGATTTCCAGATCCGCCATCGACTCGGCCAATGGCGGTCGCGTGCGGCAATGCATGATCGGATCGGTGCGTCCGGAGGCGCGCGCCTGCTCCGTCAGTTTCTCCACCAGTTCCTGATCTTCGTTATGGATTGCCACCGGCAGACCGGTTTTGGCGATCGCATGAAACGCCGCCAGCATCGTCGGATGGTCGATGCGCGGAAACCGCACCGCGTCGTACTCATAGGTCGAAAGCTTGAAGGCCGATATGCCCGCCGCCGCGAGGCCGGGAATGGCATCCAGCCCGCCGGACTTGGAAATGGTGCCGTAAAGCGCCATGTCGACGTGCGATGTTCGTTCCACCCAGTCGATCTTCTCGGCCAGGATCGCCGCATCCGTGACGGGCTTCGGCACGTCGTAAGGCATGTCGCAACAGGTGGTTACCCCGCCGGCCGCGGCGCAGCGGGTCGCGCTTTCGATGCCCGGCCACCCCGTCGATGACGAGGTGTGCATGTGCCCGTCGACAAGTCCGGGCAGAATCAAATTGTCGCCGTAATCGACAATTTCGCCCGCCGGTGGTCTGGTACCCGCGCCGATGGCGGCAATCGTATCGCCGCGAATGGCGATGTATCCGTTCGGGATGATGGATTGACTGGTGACCAGGGTTCCGGCGACCACGCGATCGAAGGGCTGTGACACTGTTTTATCGGCCTCCATCCAGGTGCACGCTTGCCGATCCGGCAAAGCGACCTTACGAAGCGCCACAGGTACAACCATTGGGGCCTGCCATCCAGGCCAGATCGCGCGGGAACGGTGGTCATCCCTTCCGTCCGGCGCTGAACGGAGGAATCGCGTGATTACACATGACGTAAAGGTGCACCCGTCGAAGGCGAACCTGAAGCGGGAAGACCAGCTGGCATGGAAGATCGCGGGCGTCGCCGCCGACAAGGTCGCGGTGCCTAAGAACGTGACCGAGATGATCATCAACCGCATCATCGACAACGCCTCCGTCGCGATCGCCGCCATCAACCGTCGCCCCGTTGTCTCCGCGCGCGACATGGCGTTGGCCCGTCCGAACAAGTCAGGCGCGACCGTGTTCGGCGTCGCGCCGGGCAAGCGGGTTACGCCGGAATGGGCGGCCTGGGCGAACGGCACGGCGGTGCGCGAACTTGACATGCACGACACGTTCCTTGCCGCCGACTACTCCCATCCCGGCGACAACATTCCGCCGATCCTGGCGGTGGCGCAAACGATGGAGAAATCGGGACGCGACCTGATCCGCGGCCTGGCCACCGGCTACGAAATTCAGATCGACCTGGTGCGGGCGATTTGCCTGCACGAGTTCAAGAAGGATCACATCGCCCATCTCTGCCCCGCCCAGGCGGCCGGCATCGGCACGCTGCTGGGCCTGAAGCAGGACATCATCTACCAGGCGGTTCAGCAGGCGGTGCATGTCAGCTTCTCCACCCGCCAGTCGCGCAAGGGCGAAATCAGCTCCTGGAAGGCCTATGCCCCCGCCCATGCCGGCAAGCTGGCGGTGGAAGCGATCGACCGCGTCATGCGCGGCGAAGGCGCGCCGAGCCCGATTTACGAAGGCGAGGATAGCGTGATCGCGTACATGCTGGGTGGCGCGAAGGGCGAATATCAGGTGCCGCTGCCCGGCGTCGGTGAAGCCAAGCGCGCGATCCTGGACAGCTACACCAAAGAACACAGCGCGGAATACCAGTCGCAGGCGCTGATCGATCTCGCCTTCCGCATGCGCGAGCAGATCGGCGACTTCGACCAGGTGAAGAAGATCACGATCCACACCAGCCACCACACCCACTACGTGATCGGCACCGGTGCCAACGATCCGCAAAAGATGGACCCGAAGGCCAGCCGGGAGACGTTGGATCACTCCATCATGTACATCTTCGCCGTCGCGCTGCAGGACGGGTCCTGGCACCACGTCGACAGCTATGCGCCGAAGCGCGCCGCGCGGGCCGATACCGTGCGTCTGTGGCACAAGATCGAAACGCGGGAAGATCCGGAATGGACCCGCCGCTACCATGCGACCGATCCGAACGAATTGTCCTTTGGCGGCCGGGTCGAGATCGAGATGGAAGACGGCTCCAAACTGATCGACGAACTCGCCGTGGCGAACGCGCATCCCAATGGCGCAAAGCCGTTTGGCCGCGACGACTACATCCGCAAGTTCAAAATCCTGACTGACGGCCTGATCACTACCCGGGAATCGAACCGCTTTCTGGAAGCCGCGCAGGATCTGGCGCGTCTGCCGGCGGGCGATCTGCATCGTCTGAACGTCGCGCTGCCGAACGGCACGCTGACCGTCGGCAAGCCTGGTCTGTTCTAAGGAGGAAACCCATGAGCGAAACCACACCGCCACCGAACCGGGCGAAAAAGGGCGTTGGCCTGTCCGGCGTGACCGCCGGCAACACCGCGCTGTGCACCGTCGGACGCTCCGGCAACGACCTGCATTACCGCGGCTACGACATTCTCGACGTCGCCGATACCTGTGAGTTCGAGGAGATCGCCTATCTGCTCGTGCACGGCACTCTGCCGACGCGGGCCGATCTCGCGGGCTACAAGGCCAAGCTGCGCTCGCTGCGCGGCCTGCCGGCCGGCGTCAAGGCGGCGTTGGAAGCGCTGCCCGCCGCGGCGCATCCGATGGATGTGATGCGCACGGGCGTTTCCGCCCTGGGCTGCATCCTGCCGGAAAAAGAAGACCAGAACCGCCCCGGCGCGCGCGACATCGCCGATCGACTGATGGCCAATCTCGGGTCGATGCTGCTGTACTGGTTCCACTTCGCCCATAACGGCAAGCGCATCGACGTCGAGACCGACGACGACAGCATCGGTGGCCACTTCCTGCACCTGCTGCATGGCAAGAAGCCGTCCGACGCGCATGTGCGGGCGATGCACACCTCGCTGATCCTCTACGCGGAACACGAGTTCAACGCTTCTACCTTCACCTGCCGCGTGGTCGCCGGCACGGGGGCGGACATGCACTCCGCCATCACCGCCGGCATCGGCGCGCTGCGCGGACCGAAGCACGGCGGCGCGAACGAAGTCTCATTCGAAATCCAGAACCGCTACGAAAGCCCGGACGAGGCGGAAGCCGACATCCGTCGCCGGGTCGCGAACAAGGAGGTCGTGATTGGCTTCGGTCATGCCGTCTACACGATCTCCGACCCGCGCAACAAAGTCATCAAGGAAGTCGCGCGCCGGCTGTCGGTCGAGAAAGGCTCCATGAAGCTGTTCGACATCGCCGATCGGATCGAGGCGACGATGTGGGACGCGAAGCGGATGTTCGCCAATCTCGATTGGTTCTCCGCCATCAGCTACAACATGCTCGGCGTTCCGACGTCGATGTTCACGCCGCTGTTCGTGATCGCGCGGACATCCGGCTGGGCGGCGCATGTGATGGAACAGCGGGTCGATAACAAGCTGATCCGTCCGACCGCGAATTACACCGGACCGGAAAACCTGACCTTCGTGCCGATCGATCAGCGCGGCTGATCCCTGCACCTGTGTCGCTTGGAACCGCCGCGGCCCCAGGTCGCGGCGGTTTTCATTTTGAACGCGGGAAACCGACGATCCTGCCGTCGGAACTTCCTGTTAGTTGAACGTGGCCAGCAGATCGTCGACCTGCGCCGCGGTCAGCAGTCGCGGCGACGAAGCCCGCAAAATCAGAAACAGCTTCGCCGCTTCCTCCAACTCCTCCGCCGCATAAACCGCGTCGGTCAGCGTCTTGCCGCAGACCACCGGACCGTGATTGGCGAGCAGTACGGCCCGCGCGCCAAGCGCCGCCTGATGAATCGCCGGCTCCATCGCCGCGTCGCCGGGACGGTAATACGACACGATCGGCATACGGCGTCCGACACGCATGACAAAATACGGCGTCAGCGGCGGGATCGGATTGTCGGGATCGACGTCCGGCAGGCACGCCACCGCCGTCGCCTGTGTCGAATGCAGGTGCACCACAGCCCCCGCATCGGCACGCGCCGTGTAAAACGCGCGATGCATAAACACTTCCTTCGACGGCTTGTCGCCGCCGACATGCTCGAACGCGTCGTCCAGTTTGGAGATGCGAGACGGGTCCAATCGACCCAGGCTCGAATTCGTCGGCGTTATCAGATACCCGTCCGCCAATCGCATGCTGATATTGCCGGCGCTGCCGACGGAAAACCCGCGCGCAAACAGGCTGGCGGCGTGTTCGGCCATCAATTGGCGCGCATCGCTTTCAAGCATGGTCGTGCTCCAGCATCTGGAACGCTTTCAGAAAGAAGTCCGCGGCGCCGAAGTTTCCGGACTTCAACGCAAGCTTCAGAGTCGGCCCCATACCTTCCGCCAACGTCCAGGGCACGCCCGGATCGATTTCCGGGCCGATGCGCAGGCTCTTGACCCCCAGGCGGCTGACGACGGCCCCGGATGTCTCGCCACCGGCCACCACCATGCGGCGCACGCCCCGAGCAACCAATCCCTCCGCGATCCCGGCCAGGGCTTCCTCGATCAGGGCACCGGCGGCGTCGCGGCCAAGCCGCGCCTGCAACGCGGAGACCTTTTCAGGCGATGCGGAAGCGGCGATCGCAATCGGGGCCGATCCAATCCGGCTCTCCGCCCAGTCCAGTGCCGCCTTGATCAGAACAGCGGCATCCGGGGTCTGCAACGGTTCCAGATCCAGCACCTGCAAGTGCCCGCGCGCGACGCCAAGCTGCGCGAGCGTGGCGCGTGAGCACGAGCCCGCCAGGATCGCGGAGGCACCGGCGACCGACGGCAGCGCGGCGGGGTCCGTGCGTTCCGACAGCAGGCCGCTTCGGCGGAAATTCCCCGGCAGGCCCATCGCGACACCCGATCCGCCGGTAATCAGGGCATGGTGTTCCGCGGCCTCCCCGATCGCGACCAGATGCGCGTCGGTGATCGCATCGACGATCGCGTAGCGTCGCCCTTGCTCCTTAAGCGCGGTCATGGCGCGTCGGATGGCCTGCGCCCCTTGCTCTACCGTCGCGAAGTTCACCAGCCCGACCGCCCCCGTGGTCTGTCGCGACAACACGCGCACCAGATTGGCGTCGGTCATCGGGGTCAGCGGATGCTTTTCCATCCCACTCTCGTTCAGCAGCACGCCGCCGACGAACAGATGACCTTGATAGACGGTGCGCGCGTTGGTCGGGAACGCCGGACAGGCCAACGCAAAGCCGCTGCCGATGGCTTCGACCAGCGCATCGGCGACCGGACCGATATTGCCTTGATCGGTGCTGTCGAAGGTGGAGCAGTACTTGAAGAAGTACTGCCGCGCCCCACCCGCCCGCAGCCAATGCAGCGCGGCGAGGCTTTCGTCGATCGCCTGCCGGGTCGGGGCGGTGCGCGATTTCAGCGCAACCACCACGGCGTCGGCGTCAGGGGCCGGGTCACCCGGGTTCGGGGCACCGATCAACTGGACGGTACGCATGCCTCCGCGCACCAACATCGAGCAGAGATCGGTCGCGCCGGTAAAATCGTCGGCGATCGCGCCCAGCAGCATGGTCGGCTCCTTTTCGTCAGTCTCGATTGGTCGTGTGGCAAGCCCGCAGATCAGGCGCCGAGCGCGCTTGCGAATTGAAGGGCTTGGGTGTTCCAGGAAGGGAGCTTTTGGCCGCTGGCCCAGGACGCCTCGGCCATCTCCTGACGTAGCTCCGGGCTGAAGATCATACGGCGCAGCGCCTTGGACAGTTGGTCGACATCGCCGACCGGGCAGACGACGCCGGCTTCGATGTCCACCAAGGCAGCCGCGGCACCCCCGGCGGTGATCGCCACCGGCAACCCACGCTTCAACGCCTCGGCAACGGCCATGCCATAGCCTTCGTAATAGGTCGCCAGGGCGAAGATGTCGGAATCCTGCCAAAGATCGTCGAGCGGTCGGTCGGTGACTTCCCCCGCGAAGGTAACCTTTTGCGAAATATTCAGTTCTTCGGCCAGGGATTCGAGACCGTGCGCGTGCACCGGATCGCGATCGGTCGCGCCGACGATGGTCAGATGCCATTCAAGGTCGAACAAGCGAGCCAGTGCTCGCATCAGCAGATCGTGGCCCTTGCGCGGCAGCAGCGTGCCGATCGACAGAATTTGGCACGCGCGCCCACCCGAACCGCGGCAGCGTTCCGCGTCATCGGTGCCGGGAGTGACAACGACCATGCGATCGGCCGCGATGCCGAATACCTGCCCGACCTGTTCGCGGGTCGTATCGCTGGTCACGATCAGCTTGGTCAGGCGGTTGAAAAGGCGTTGCTCGACGGCATGCAGGGCGCTTTGATCCGCGTCTGACAGGCCGGTTTCAAGCGATGTCGGGTGATGGATCAACCCGATCGCGCGGCGGGCCGCCAGCGCGTCGTCCATGCCGGCGAAAGCCGGCAGCGCGAGCCCGTCGATCACCGGGCGCGTGTCCGGTGTCAGCCGATCCCACGCGGCGCAGGCGGCGTCGCGGGCCGTCGCGTCCGCGTGGGGGAACTGTCCGCCCAGTTCGACCACGTCCACGACATGGCCCAGGGCGCGCAAGCCGGCCACGATCCGGCGGTCATAGCCATAACCGCCGGAGACCGTGTCGAACGGTGCCGGGACGATCAGAGAAACATGCATCGATCGTCTCCGGCTTCTGTCAGGTGTTCACGCCTTCGATGACACCGCCAAACGGTGCCCAGGTCTTGCCGTCCCAACGCATCAACTGCATCGCCTTGATAGGCCGGAAGTTGGTGGGGCTGGTATTGACCGTAATCCCCGGAAGCAAGGCCGGATTTTCAACATTCTTCAGGTTCGCCGCCTGTTTCATGATGTTCTCGCGGGTGAAGTTACCCTCACACTGCTTCAGGACCTGGAGCATCGTTTTGCTGACGGCATAGGCGAACACATAGCTCAGGTCCGTCTTGTCGGCACCGGGCATACGCTTGTCCATGAATTCCCGCCACTCGGCCATGCCGGCGTCCTGCGCCCAGCGCGGATCGGTTGGGTCCTTGATGTAGTTGGAACTGACCATGCCAATGGCGTTTTCGGGACCGGCGGGATTGATCACGGTGCCGACCGAGATCGACACGTTGGTCATCAGGAACAGCGGCTTCCAGCCGAGATCGGCGACCTTGCGAATCGACTGCGCCGCGAACTTCGGGATCGCCGCGACAAGCAGCACGTTCGCTCCGGACGCCTGCAGGCTGGTGATTTGGCTGTCGATCGTCGCGTCGGTGGTCTCGTAAGTGGAGACCACGGTCATCTTGTCGAAGCGATCGCCAAGAACGTCCTTGACGCCGGCCGGATAGTCTTTGCCAAAATCGTCGTTCTGATAAAGGATCGCGATCTTCGCGTCGGGCTTCTGCTCCAGGATGTATTTCGTATAAATCTGCGCTTCCGTCCGGTAGCTCGGCTGGAAACCCATCGTCCACGGGAAGGCTTTGTGATCGCCCCACTTGTCGGCCCCGGTGGACACGAACAGATGCGGCACCTTCTTTTGGTTCACATAGCGATGGATCGCGGAATTGGTCGGCGTGCCCAATGTGTTGAACAGCAGCGCGACCTCATCCACCTCCACCAGGCGGCGCACCTGCTCGACCGTCTTCGGTGGGCTGTAACCGTCGTCGAGCGAGATGAAATTGATCTTGCGGCCGCCGACACCGCCCTGCTCGTTCACCATGTTGAAGAACGCGGATTCCAGCTTGCCGATCACGCCATAGGACGATGCCGGGCCGCTATAGGCGATGGTATGGCCGATCTTCAATTCCGTCGCGGTCACCCCCGGAGAGGTCTGCGCGGATGCGGAGCGAGGCCCGCCAATGGCAAAGGACGCCGCCAGGGCACTGCCGCCAGCCAGAATATGCCGCCTGTTCATGGTCGTACTCCCAATTTTTATGTCCGGTCAGTCTAAGCGCGCTCGGTACCGAAATACATCATGCACCCGCCGGACAGCTAACCCGCGCCGCGTAGCCAATCCAACCCCAGTCGGCAAACATCGAGCCAATACGCTCGACCGCATCGCGCAAGGCTCGCCGTGGCGCCGACTTGACCGATCGGGTCTGGACCGGGGCGCCGGTAACGGTGTCGATCGCCTGCCTGATCCGTGCGCGGGCGCGGTGCAGCAGCACGCGTTGGTTTTCCGACGACAATTCCAGCAGGGCGCAGGTTTCCTCGGCGTCCTTACCCTCGATGTCGCGCAGAATCACCACCGCTTTCTGCCCCGCCGGCAACCGTTCGATCGCGTCCTGGACATGGGACCAGAGTTGACGACCGCCGACGATACGCTCCGGATCCAACTCGTCCCAAAGGCGCGGAGCCTCGATCCAGTGGCCGTCCGGTTGAAAGGCACTGCCCGGCACCGACCGTTCGCCGGGCGCGGCCCCATCCAACAGCGCCGGTAATCCGACCAGCCGGCCTTCGCGACTCGCGCGCGTGCGGGATCGATTGAGCACAATCGAATAAATCCAGGTCGACAGGCTCGATCGTCCCTCGAACCGCGCTATGCCCGAGTACACCGCCAGCCACGCGTCCTGCACCACTTCCTCCCCCTGCGCTCGGCTGCCGATTATGGAGGCAGCGACGCCGACCATCGGGGCGTGGTGGCGACGAATCAAAGCGCGATAGGCCGACGCGTCTCCTTGACGCAGGCGCGCCAGAAAGCTGGGATCGTCAAATTCGGTCTGGCTCATGCGTCAGGCGGCCTCTGTTGCCCTGATCTCGTTGGAGTGTAACGGATTAGCACCCGCCGTGTCATACCTGATCGATGACGCTATGGAAGTGGAGTAAGCCAATTCCCACATGCCGGGATATGTCGGAACTCGTGACCGACTATATGGAGAACGCGCTGCCGCGAATTCCGCGGCTGCGGGCGGGGCTACATCTCGTCTTGTGCTCCTCCTGCCGAGCGTATTTTGACCAGTTCGGCAAGACCGTCCGTCTGCTGAATGCCATGCCGGCGATGGCCAAGGACAGTTCGGCGGAGGACCGCGTTTTGGATGCCATCGCCTCCCGCCCCCCCGAGCCGGACGGGAAGCCCTAAAAAAAATCTCGTGCCCTCTTAACCGGATGTTAACCATACGGTCGTAGGCTTCGATCGTTGGCTTCGGATTGTCCGGGGCCCGCTTGGATCGGAGTACCGCGCATGCGGATTGCCGCCAAAGGCCTGGTCGCCGCAAGCACGGCGCGGACCGTCCGGCGATCCAAAAGGCGGTTGTTGAATTTCCTTGTAAAGACCAAGCCGTTCTTCCAGTATCCTGAATACGATTCGGCTCTTTATTTCCCGGCGGCGAAACCCTGGGTGACAGGAGGCGAAATATTGGGTGGAAGCGGATCTTTGTCGCCCTGGGTGTCGTGCGCAACCTGGGAATACAAGTCATCGTGCCGCCGATCCAGGCGCGAACCAAGTCCATTGTGTCGTATTACATCGGTAATGCGGTGCCTTCACACTCATGTCAAAGGACAATGGCCGCATGGACGACGCCGCTCTCCTGCATAAAATGCCGCTTCCCGCGCCTTTCGCGCTTCAACGCCGGCTGTCTCGATTTCACTTGCACGCATCTTGCATCGCTTCCGTCGGCTTCACGCGGGGGCCAAGTCTGACGCAAAGCAAAGGAGCGATCGTATGAACGCGATTGATGACCTGTTTTCCGCCTATGCGCGCGGCTTCGAAGCCCAGCGCGACGCGGAGATGACCTTGCCGGAATATCTGGAGGGGTGCCGCGATAACCCGATGATGTACGCCACGGCAACCGAGCGCCTGTTGGCGGCGATCGGAGAGCCGGTGATGGTCGATACGTCCAAGGATGCGCGCATGGGGCGCATCTTCATGAACCGGACAATCCGCCTGTATCCGGCATTCGACGAATTCTACGGCATGGAAGAAACCGTCGAACGGATCGTCGGATTCCTGCGTCATGCCGCGCAAGGTCTCGAAGAACGCAAGCAAATCATGTATTTGCTCGGCCCCGTCGGTGGCGGCAAATCGTCGCTCGCGGAACGCCTGAAAGCGTTGATGGAGGTCTATCCCATCTACGTCCTGAAGGCGGACGACGAACTGAGCCCGGTTTTCGAAAGCCCGCTGGGGTTGTTCAACCCGGACCGGATGGGCGCGATGCTGGAAGATCGCTACGGCATTCCGCGGCGCCGGTTGAATGGGCTCATGAGCCCCTGGTGCCTCAAGCGCCTCGACGCTTTCAACGGCGACATCTCTCGCTTTCGCGTGCAGAAAATTGTGCCGTCGCGGCTGCGCCAACTCGCGATCGCAAAGACCGAACCCGGCGACGAAAACAACCAGGATATCTCTTCGCTCGTGGGTAAGGTCGACATCCGGAAGTTGGAACTGCATTCGCAGAACGACCCAGACGCATACAGCTATTCCGGCGGTCTGAACCGCGCCAACCAGGGCATGCTCGAGTTCGTCGAGATGTTCAAGGCACCGATCAAGATGCTGCATCCCCTGCTGACGGCAACGCAGGAGGGAAATTACATCGGCACCGAGAATATCGGCGCGATCCCGTTCACCGGGATCATCATGGCGCATTCCAATGAATCGGAATGGCAAACCTTCAAGAATAACAAGAACAACGAAGCGTTCATCGATCGCATTTACGTGATCAAGGTACCCTATTGCCTACGGGTAACCGAAGAACAGAAAATCTACGACAAGCTTGTTTCCGGCTCTGAACTCGGCACCGCGCACTGCGCGCCGGCCACGCTGGAAATGTTGGCGCGCTTTACGGTGTTGACGCGCCTGAAGAAGCACGAAAACTCGACGATCTATGCCAAAATGCGCGTCTATGACGGGGAAAGCCTGAAAGAAACCGATCCTCGCGCGCGCAGTCTGCAAGAGTACAAGGATGCCGCCGGAGTCGAGGAAGGCATGGATGGCGCGTCGACGCGGTTCGCGTTCAAAGTTCTGGCGGCGACCTTCAACCACGATACGACGGAAATCGCCGCCGATCCCGTGCACCTGATGTACGTGCTCGAACAGTCGATCCGGCGGGAGCAGCTGCCCCAGGAAACCGAAAAGCGCTATCTCGAGTTCATTAAGGGCGAACTCGCGCCACGCTATGCCGAATTCATCGGCAATGAGATCCAGAAGGCCTACCTGGAATCCTACCACGATTACGGTCAGAACCTGTTCGACCGCTATGTCGCCTATGCCGATGCCTGGATCGAGGATATCGACTTCAAGGACCCGGACACGGGCCAGATGCTCAACCGCGATTTACTGAACCAGGAACTCACCAAGGTCGAGAAACCCGCGGGGATCGCCAACCCCAAGGATTTCCGCAACGAGGTCGTGAAGTTCAGCCTGCGGGCACGCGCCAACAACAACGGCAAAAACCCGTCCTGGACCAGCTACGAAAAAGTCCGCGAAGTGATCGAGCGGCGCATGTTCAGCCAGGTCGAGGAACTGCTGCCGGTAATCAGCTTCGGCTCCAAAAAAGACGGAGAGACCGAGAAGAAGCACAGCGAATTCGTGCAGCGCATGGTCGCCCGCAACTATACGGAACGTCAGGTGCGTCGCCTCGTCGAGTGGTACATGCGCGTGAAACAGGCGGGTTGATCCCAAGATGCACATCGTCGATCGCCGTTTGAACCCAAGCGGGAAGAGCCTCGCGAACCGCCAGCGGTTCATGCGGCGCGCGAAATCGATGATCCGCAAGGCCGTGCACGAGAATGCCGGCGCGCGCAGCATCAAGGATGCCGACGAGGGAGGGGAAGTCCTGTTGCCCGCCCAGGGTGTGCAGGAGCCGTCCTTCCAGCGCGGCGCGTCAGGCGGCATCCGCGACCACCTGCTGCCGGGAAACAAGGAATACGTTACCGGCGACACGATCCCCCGACCGCAACAGGGCGGCGGTGGCGGCGGGTCGGAGGGCAGCCCGGACGGCGAGGGCGAGGATGTTTTTCGCTTCGCCCTTTCGCGCGACGAGTTTGTCGATCTGTTCCTGGAGGATTTGGAACTACCCGACCTGTTGAAGCGTCGCGTCGCGCAAACCGAGGTCGTGAGCTACAGCCGAGCGGGGTATTCGGTGTCGGGGTCGCCGGCAAATCTTGCGTTGACGCGTACGGTTCGCAACAGCCTGTCGCGCCGTATCGCGCTGCGCCGCCCGAAAGCCGAGGAACTGGCTGCCCTACGCGCGGAACTCGCCGATCTCGATCCCGCCGACGACACGCGGCGTGTCGAGTTGGAGGCCGAGTTGTTGCGCAAGGAACGGCGCACGGGATTGATCCCCTATATCGATCCCCTCGACGTTCGGTACAAGCGCTTCGACCCGATGCCGAAGCCCGCCGCGCAGGCCGTGATGTTTTGTCTGATGGATGTGTCGGGATCCATGACCGAACACATGAAGGATCTGGCGAAGCGGTTTTATATCCTGCTCTATCTGTTCCTGAAGCGGCGCTATAAAAATGTGGAGGTCGTGTTCATCCGCCATACCCATACGGCGGCGGAAGTCGACGAAGACGCGTTTTTCAACAGTCCCGAAACCGGCGGCACGGTGGTTTCGACGGCGTTGGAGGAAATGCGCCGGATCATCGCCGATCGCTTCGATCCCGACGGTTGGAACATCTATGCCGCGCAGGCATCGGACGGCGACAATACCGCCAGCGATAACGAGCGCACCGCCGAACTGCTGACCCAACATATTCTGCCCGCCAGCCAGTACTACGCCTATCTGGAAGTCGGGCGCGATATGGACCACTTCCCCACCGGCTTCATCCGACGCGACAGCGACCTGTGGCAAACCTACGCCGCGCTTGTCGCAAAAGGAGCACCCTTGGCCATGCGCAAGGTTGGACATCGGCGCGACATCTATCCGGTGTTTCGGGAACTGTTCGCGCGCAAAACAGGTGCTGAAGCGGCCATTGCCTGACGAGCACTCTCCCTCCATCAACGGGGAAACAAAGACATGAGCGCAACACTTCGCGCCGAACGTCCACTGTTTGAAAAAGCCGACTGGCAATTTTCGACGATTCAGCGCTGCCACGACGAAATCGAAAAAATCGCCGTGGAGGAAATGGGGCTTTCCGTCTATCCGAACCAGATCGAGGTGATCGGCACGGAACAGATGCTGGATGCCTATTCGTCCATCGGCATGCCGCTGTTCTACAAGCACTGGTCGTTCGGCAAGCAATTCGCGCGCAACGAAGCCCTGTACCGCGCCGGGATGCAGGGGCTGGCGTACGAAATCGTTATCAACTCCAACCCCTGCATCAGCTATATCATGGAGGAAAACACCGCGACGATGCAGGCGCTGGTGATCGCGCACGCGGCTTTCGGCCACAACCATTTTTTCAAGAACAACTACCTGTTCAAGCAATGGACGGACGCCGACGGCATCCTTGACTACCTGGAATTCGCCCGCGACTACATCATCTCGTGCGAAGAGCGCTACGGCGAAGCCGCGGTCGAACAATTGCTGGACTCCGCGCACGCCCTGATGAACCAAGGCGTGCATAAATATCCCCGCGCGCGCGCCACCGATCTGCGGACGGAAGAAAAGCGGGAACGCGGGCGTCGGGAACACGACGAACGCGTCTTTAACGACCTCTGGCGCACCGTGCCCGGCAAGGACCCTGCTCGGCATGACCCAACGGCGGAGGAACGTCGGCGGGCATTGTTGCAGTTACCGCAGGAAAACATCCTGTATTTCCTAGAGAAAACCGCCCCCAGGCTGCAACCCTGGCAGCGCGAAATCCTGCGCATCGTTCGGATTATCGCGCAGTATTTCTATCCTCAATCACAGACCAAGGTGATGAACGAGGGTTGCGCGACCTTTGTGCACTACAAGATCATGCACCGCCTGCACGAAAAAGGGCTGCTGACCGACGGGGCGATGGTCGAATTCCTGCACTCCCACACCAACGTCGTCTTTCAGCCCGATTTCGACGATCGTCGCTATTCCGGCCTGAACCCGTACGCCCTGGGCTTCGCCATGATGCAGGATATCGAACGGATCTGCGAGAACCCGACCGACGAAGACCGGACCTGGTTTCCCGATATCGCCGGTCACGGCGATCCGATGGCCGTGCTGCGCGATGTCTGGGCGAATTATCGCGACGAGAGCTTCATCCTTCAGTTTCTCAGCCCGCGCCTGATCCGACAGTTCGCCTTGTTTCACGTCGTCGACGATGCCGCCGACCCGACGATGCGGGTCAATTCCATCCATGACGAGCGCGGGTATCGCAAAATCAGACAGGCCTTGGCTCGTCATTACGATATCAGCTGGACCTCGCCGGATATTCAGGTCGTCGATGTCGATCTGGCGGGCGACCGCCGTCTGATCGTGCATCACCGCGCCTTGAACCAGGTTCTGTTGGAAGAAAAGGGTGCCAGGATGGTCCTGCAACACTTGGCCGATCTGTGGGGCTATGACGTGCAGATGAAGGAAATCGATCCGACATCGGATGCCGTGCTGAAAGAGTACAACGCCAAACCTCGTTCGACGCCGTAAGAAAAATCCTCTCCCGCGGAAGCGGGAGAGGACATCCGATTACTTCTTCATGTTGGCCTTGTGCGCGGGCCAATCTTCCAGCGCGATGCGCGGCAGTTCGAAGCGGTCGGTCACGCGAGAATACCAGCCACCGCCATGCATGCGTCCGATCAGGTCGAGCTTCGGCGTGTCGATGTAGCAGCGCTCCTGATCCAGCACGCAGTCGTCGCGCACATAGACCGACAGAACCTTGCCCAGCACGACCGCGCGGTCGATGCCGACATCGACAATGACCAGACGCTCACACTCGAACGCGACCGGAGCCTCGGCGATACGCGGCACCTTGACCTTGACCGAAGGCGCGGTCGTCAGCCCGGCTTCCTTCAGTTCGTCGACTCCCTTGGGGAAATCGATGGCGGTGACGTTCATCGGTTCGGCCAGGTCGTAGCTGACCAGATTGATCACGAATTCCCCGGTGCGACGAATATTGCCGCCGGTGTCCTTGACGTCGCCCGGGCCGCGCCCGCCGATGCCGAAGGCCAGAATGGGCGGATTGCCCGACATCGCATTGAAGAATGAATACGGTGCCGCATTCACGGTGCCGTCCAGATCCTGTGTCGTTACCCAGGCAACGGGGCGCGGACCAATCGTCGCGACCAGCAGCTTGTAGATATTCTGGTTGGAGGTATCGGCGAAATCGAACAGCATGTCGGTCCCCTGAGGAAGTTGTCGTGAGCGTTACCCGTCGCACCGAACCCTGTCCAGACGCCGTTTCCGTCTGGTTGTACGGCTTTGTCTGGTTCGCCACCCTGGCGGACCAATGTTTGACCTGGCCGCCGTTGGGACACGCGGCGGGCATTGCGATCCTGGGGTTCCTGTTGCTCCAGTTCCCGCGCCAGCGATCCTACGTCCGAGCCTTGTTCGTCGGCCTGTCCGGCATCGGTCTGGCGGGCGTCGTCTTCTCCGCCGATCCGCTCGGCTTGTTTCTGGAAGGCTGGCGGCGAGGCGCGGTCTATGCCGCTTTTTTCCTCGCTTTATCGTCGTTGCGCGACGCGGCGGAGACCAGCCGTCTGGTGCGGCGCTGCGGGCAGCACCTTGTGGCGCAACCGCCGGGACGGCGCTATGCCGCGCTTACCGGCGGCGGACATCTGTTCGGTATCATATTGTCCTATGGCGCGATCGAACTGCTGGGCGCGATGGTCATGCGCGCCGGCGGGCGGAGCGCGACCGAGAATGGTCGGCGCATGATGATGGCGATCTATCGCGGCTTCTGCGTGATGAACTGCTGGAGTCCGCTGAATCTGATGACGGCGGTGGTGACGACCGCGGTGCCCGCGGCACCCATGCAGCGCCTGTTGCCCATCGCGTTCGTCGTCTCGATCGTAATTGCGGCCATTGGTTGGTTGGAAGATAGGCTGGCGTGGCGGCAAACCGGCGTGACCACGCGCACGACGGAACGCTGGACCGTTCACCTCCGCATCGTCGCCCTGGTCGCGCTGGTCATGCTCGGCGCGGAGACGATCAGTTGGCTGTTCGGCGTCGGTTTGGTCGCCTCCGTGACACTGGCGGTGCCGTCGATTGCCCTGGCCTGGGCGGTGGCGCAGACCGGACCGCGGACTCCGGGCTGGGCAATCGCGGTGATCCGTCGCCGTGTCGCCCGGTTCATGCGACGCGTGCCGAGTTTCCGGGGAGAGGCGACGGTGCTGTCCTGTTCCGGATTCATGGGGGTTGCGGCGGTCGGCGTGTTACCGGTCGACGGCATCGCGCCGTGGCTGACGCATATGCCGCCCGTGCTGGTCCCGCTGCTGGTTCCGGTGTTGCTGATCCTGACCGGCCAGATCGGTCTGAACCCGGTCGCGATCGTCGCCTTGCTGGGGGCCGCGATGCCCGATCCCGCGCGCCTCGGCGTCCCTCCCGCCGCCCTGGCGTTTGCCTGCATGGTCGGCTGGGGTCTTGGCGTAGGGATGACACCGATGTCCGCCTCCGCCATCACGACGGCGCGGTGGGCGGGCGCTTCGCCGTGGACGGTTGGATCGGCGTGGAACATCCGCTTTACCCTCGCGGCCCTGGTGTTTGCCTGGGCCGCGATCGGGGTGGTGTTTGTCTGCTTCGCCGGTGCTGCTCAAACAGCGGTGCCGTAGCCGCCGCCGCCGGGTGTTTCGATGGTGAACGCGTCCCCAGGCAGTAATTCGGCGCTGTCCGCCCCGGTCAGAATGTCTCGCGTACCGTCGGCGCGATCCACCCATTGCAGGCCCGGGGCGCCATCCTGCCCGCCGTCCAGGCCAAACGGCGCGACGGTGCGGCGCGACGACACGATCACGGCGGTCATTGGTTCCAGGAAGCGAATACGCCGTATTGCGCCGTCGCCGCCGTGGAACCGGCCGGCACCGCCCGACCCGCGACGGATCGCGAAGGTTTCCAGCCGCACGGGATAACGCAACTCCAGCACTTCGGGGTCCGTCATGCGCGTGTTGGTCATGTGGGTCTGCACCGCCGAGGTACCGTTGAAAGTCGGCCCGGCACCGGTGCCGCCGCAGATGGTCTCGTAGTATTGGCGGGTCGCGTCGCCGAACAGGAAGTTGTTCATGGTCGCCTGCGAACAGGCGATCGATCCCAGCGCGCCGAACAAGGCGTTGCAGGTGGCCTGAGACACCTCGGTGTTCCCCGCAACCACCGCCGCGCCACGGCGTGGCGACAGGAACGTGCCCTCCGGAATGATCAGGGTCAGCGGTTTCAGGCAACCGTCGTTCAGCGGGATGTCGTCGCCTACCAGGCAGCGGAAGACATACAGCACCGCCGCGCGCGTGACCGCCGGCGGAGAGTTGAAATTGCCGTCGTTCTGCGAACCGGTGCCGGTGAAATCGACGACCGCGCTGCGGGTGGCGTGATCGACGGAAATGGCGACGCGGATCGGCTTGCCGTTGTCCATGATGTATTCGAACCGGCCGGAGCCAAGGCGATCGATCACGCGCCGCACCGATTCCTCGGCGTTATCCATGACATGGCGCATATAGGCACTGACGGTTTCCCAGCCGAACTGGCGCACGACCCGTTGCAGTTCCTGAACGCCCTTCTCGTTCGCCGCGACCTGCGCCTTGATGTCGGCGACGTTCACGTCTGGGCTGCGCGCCGGATATCGCGCGGCCGCGAGCAACGCGCGGAACGGTCGTTCGCGGAATTCGCCGCCGTCGACCAGCAGGAAATCGTCGATGACGACACCCTCTTCTTCCAACGTACGTGACAACGGCGGCGTCGAACCCGGGGTGATCCCGCCGATGTCGGCGTGGTGCCCGCGCGACCCGACGAAAAACAGAATCCGCGTTCCCGTCGCGTCGAACACCGGGGTGATAACGGTCACGTCCGGCAAATGCGTGCCCCCATTGAACGGATTGTTCAACGCAACGACATCGCCGGGCTTCAGCGTCGGACCGCGCTGCTCCAACACCGTCCGCACGCTTTCGCCCATCGCGCCCAGATGCACCGGCACATGCGGCGCGTTGGCGACCAAGGCGCCGGTCGCGTCGAATATGGCGCAGGAGAAGTCGAGCCGCTCCTTGATATTCACACTCATGGATGTGTTTTGCAGCACGGCGCCGGTCTGTTCCGCGACGTTCATGAACAGGTTGTTGAACAGTTCAAGCAGCACCGGATCGGGGCGCGTGGGATCGGCCAGCACGCGCGACGCCAAAACCTCGGTGCGACGCAGGATCATGTGATCCAGCGCGGTCACCTCCGCCGTCCATCCCGGCTCCACCACCGTCGTGGCATTGGCCTCGCGGATCAACGCTGGGCCGGCGATACGGTCGCCGGCGAGCAGTGCGGTGCGTTCGTAAACCGGGGTATCACGCACCCGACCGTCGGTGAACATCGCAACACGATCAACTTCGGTCGGGCTACCCTGCGTGCGCGTGGGCAAGGTCGCTTCGAGCACGGCCTCTCCGGCGGCCAATGCCTCGACCGAGACGGCCTCCACGATCAGGGCACGGTTCGGCGTGACGAAGCCGAAGCGGGCGCGATGCGCTTCGGTAAAGTCCGCGACGATGCTGTCGCTGTCGCGCAGGGCCACGATCAGCGCGGCTTCGGTGCCGAGATAGCGCAGATGCAGATGCCGCGTGCAGGCGATCCCGCCGGGATCGGCCCCCTGGCGTAACAGCGCATCGGTTGCCTCGCGCGCCAGACGGTCGGCCAGGGCTTCGAGCGCGGGCATCAGGTCCGGCTGGAGCGGCTGTTCGACGGCCTGTTCCCGCATGGCGCTCTGATCGGCGAGGCCCATCCCGTAGGCCGACAGCACCCCCGCGAAGGGGTGGATGAACACGGTTTCCATGCCCAGCGCATCCGCCACCAGGCAGGCGTGTTGCCCGCCGGCGCCGCCGAAGCATTGCAGCGCGAATTGCGTCGCGTCATGCCCCTTCTGCACCGACACCTGCTTGATGGCATTGGCCATATTCGCAACGGCGATGCGCAAAAACCCCTCCGCCACGTCATGCGCGGAGCGTTGTTCTCCGGTCTCCGCGCTGATGCGCGCCGCCAGTTCGGCGAACTGGGCTTCGACCACGGCGGCGTCCAGCGGCTGGTTCGCCTCGGGGCCGAAGATCGCCGGGAAATGCGCCGGTTGGATCTTGCCGACGCACACATTGGCATCGGTCACGGTCAACGGGCCGCCGCGTCGATAGCAGGCCGGTCCCGGTGCCGCACCGGCGGAATCCGGACCGACGCGCATCCGCGCGCCGTCGAAATGCAGGATCGATCCGCCGCCGGCGGCGACGGTGTTGATCGCCATCATGGGCGCGCGCATGCGAACGCCGGCGATCGCGGTTTCGAACGCCCGCTCGAACCCGCCCGCGTAAAGCGCGACATCGGTAGATGTCCCGCCCATGTCGAACCCGATGATCCTGTGCAATCCCGCCATTTCGGCGGTCCTCGCCGCGCCGACAATGCCGCCGGCGGGGCCGGACAGGATGGCGTCCTTGCCCTGGAACCCGCCCGCTTCGGCGAGGCCGCCGCTCGATTGCATGAAATACAGCCGCGTGCTCCCCAGTTCGGAGGCGACCTGTTCGACGTAGCGGCGCAGGATCGGCGACAAATAGGCGTCGACGACCGTGGTATCGCCGCGCGGAATAAGGCGCAGCAGCGGAGAGACGGCATGGCTGGCGGACACCTGCCGCAACCCGCAGGCACGGGCAATGTCAGCGAGGCGTTGTTCGTGTTCGGGGTATTTCCAGGCGTGCATCAACACGATGGCGCAGGCGTCGATGCCGTCCGCCTTGGCCGCGACGAAGGCAGCGCGGGCGGCGGTCTCGTCCAGCGGTTCGATCTCCCCGCCGTCCACACCGACGCGACCGCCGACTTCGACCACTCGCTCGTACAACATTGTCGGCAGGGTCAGAGCCAGGTCGAACAGTCGCGGGCGAGCCTGGTTGCCGATGCGCAGCGCGTCGGCGAAACCGCGATTGACGATCAGCAAGGTACGCTCCCCCTTGCGTTCCAGCAGCGCGTTCGTCGCCACGGTCGTGCCCATCTTGACGGCATCGATCAGCCCGGACGGGATCGGTTCCGATGGCTGAACGCCGAGGATGGCGCGAATGCCGGCGACCGCCGCGTCGCGATAGCGGCCCGGATTTTCGCTCAACAGCTTATGGGTGGTCAGACGGCCATTGGGATCGCGCGCCACGATGTCCGTGAACGTGCCGCCACGATCGATCCAGAACTGCCACTTGTTCGGCTGCATGCGTATCTCCTTATCGCCGGCGCATCAGGCCAGCCCGGACGCCTCGGGTGCAAGAGGGTAATGCCACGACGATTGCTGTCTGGCGCGTCGCCTGGGGCGTTGACGTGACGAAAGCCCGACGGCACGACTCGACTCGGACAAGGAGACCACGATGGCCGAGACGGTGACCTATGGCGATTTCGAACGCGTCGACATCCGGGTTGGGACAGTCGTTGACGCCCAGCCGTTTCCGCAGGCGCGCAAACCGGCCATCAAACTGACGATCGATTTCGGGGCGGAGATCGGAATCAAGAAATCCTCGGCCCAACTGACCGTGCATTATCGACCGGAAGACCTGATCGGCCGTCAGGTCTGCGCCGTGGTGAATTTCCCACCGCGCCAGATCGGCCCGTTCATGAGCGAGGTGCTGACGCTGGGCATGCCCGATGCCGACGGCGCCGTTGTCCTGGTCAAGCCCGACCTGGCGGTTCCGAACGGCGGGAAGCTGTTCTGATGGCCGAACGCTATTGGACGGTCACCTGGGACACGCTACACCGCGACACGCGGACATTGGCGGAACGGCTGGTCAATATCGGCCCGTTCAAGGGCATCGTCGCGGTCACGCGCGGCGGGCTGATCCCGGCGGCGATCGTGGCGCGGGAACTGGGCGTGCGCCTGATCGAAACCGTCTCCGTCGTCACCTACAACGAAGAGCAGCTTGGCGCGCCGGTCGTGGTCAAGGCCCCGGCTGCCGCCGGCACGGGCGCCGGGTTTCTGGTCGTGGACGATCTGGTGGATACCGGAACGACCATGCGCGTGGTGCGCGACCTACTGCCCGACGCGCATTTCGCCTGCGTCTATGCGAAGCCGAAAGGCCGACCGCTGATCGACAGTTTTGTGACAGACGTCTCACAGGACACCTGGATACTCTTTCCCTGGGACACCGCGCTCGGCTTTGTTCCCCCCTTGCTGCGGCGTTCGGAATCGCCGGACGGCGCGGGTTAACGACGGCGCGCGAACTGGAACAGGCATAGCGCCGTCAGCATCACGGCCGCCCCCACGGCCTGCAGCGGCGTGAGCGTCTCTCCCAACAGAGCGACGCTCAGCAGGACGGTCACCAAAGGCTCCAGATTCATCGCCAGGGCGGTGCGGAACGGGCCGACCCGATTGGTCGAAACATAGATCAACAGCGTCGATAACGTGCTGCCGATACTGACCCCGGCAAACGCGAGCCATCCAATGGAGGTCTGCGGCGGGTGCCACGCCCCCGCGATCAATGCCATGCCGATGAACAGGATCGTCGACGGCACCATCGCATACCAGGTGGTGACCCGCGCATCGGTTCCCGACAGGTAGGCGCGAGTGGCAAGCAGCGAAACAACACGGGCCGCCGCCGCGGCAAAGGCACAGCCGATGCCCAGCCAGGAAAGCGCCTCCACATGCGTCCCGAGCATGAGCGAGAGCCCGGCGAACGCGACGGCGGCGGTCAGCAGCGCGCGCCAACCCAGGCGATCCACGCCGGTGATCGCGCCGCCGATACCCGTCAACAGCGGATAGATGAAATAGGCCAGGATCGCGATCGAGACGGGCAACAGCGACACGGCCATCAGCAAGCCGAACATGGTGCCCGCGAACAGCAGCCCAAGACCCAGGGCGATCAGCCGCTCTCGCGGCGGCAGCCATGCCGTCGGCGGAGCAATCCGCAGCCAGGACCAGAAGAAGGCGACGACCAACATGCCCCGTAAGGAGACCAGGGTCAGCACATCCATGCCGTCGGCGTAAACGACCTTGAGCAGGATATCGGTGACGCTGAATGACAGGGCGGCCGTGATGCAGGGCAACATGTCGTGCAACCGGGTTGCCGGTTGGGTTGCTGCGCTCATGCCGAGGGGACGCGAATCGGTCGCGCGTCAGGGGTCGGATTCATGTGGGACGTTTTCCTGTGGTTGGGACCAATCATGCAGGAAAGCGTCGAGAACGGAAGCGAAGCCGGTCGGATTGTCCGCGTGAACCCAATGACCGGCATTCTTGATCGCCACGAAGCGGGCGCGGGGAAACAGCGCGCGAATGGCCGGCCGGTGTTCGGGCAGGACATAGTCGGAGTTCGCGCCGGTCACGAACAGAGTCGGGCCTAGATAGGTGCCGGACGGCGTTTCCCAGCCCTCCAAATCCGGAATCGCGGCGGCGATCTCCTCCAGACCGATCCGCCAGGAAGGGTTCGGTCCAAAATTCAGGTTTTGCAAAAGAAACGCGCGCACATCGGCATCGGCGACCACCGGTGTCAGATACGCCGCCGCGGATGCCCGCGTCAGCGCGGCGGTCAACGGAATGGCACGCATCGCCGTGGCGATCGACGTGTTGGCATGGTGATAGATCGTCGGCGCTATGTCGGAGATCAGCAATCGCCCGATGGCGTCCGGCTGCAATACGGCGGCCGTCATCGCGGCCTTGCCCCCCATCGAATGGCCGATCATCGCGGCGGGCAGTGCCTTCAGATGGTCGAGTGTTTCAAGCACGTCGCGGGCCTGCGTGGCATAGCGCATGTCCGGCGCGTGCGGGCTGCCGCCATGGTTACGCATGTCGAGCGCGATGACCCGGAAGCGCGCCGACAAGGCGCGTTGGAATACCCCGAAATTGCGTCCGGCCCCGAACAACCCGTGCAGGAAGACGACCACGGGGCGTCCCGTCGTGTCGTTGGGCGCTGAATCGATGGCGTTCAGGATCATGCGATGTCCTTACGGCCCAGGGCCGGGGGAATCAGGAGCGCGGGCCGAATGTTGCGTAAAGCCGAGCGCTGGGGGGCCATAGGCGGGTTATGTCGTCGCGCCAGGCGATGGCGGCATATCCGCTCGCCAGCAGGATCAGGATGCTTCCCGCCCATGCGACAAGCAGCAGACGGTCGCCGGTGGGCTTGGTCGGCGTCGTCCGAACCGCCATCGGAGTGACGGGTTCCGCCGCTTTTGGTTCCGGCTCCGCATTTGGGGCCGACACGTCTTCCATCGCGGCGGGCGGCGGTGGTGCCTCGATCGGTGTCCAACGACCACCGCACCGCGCGCACTGCACCGCCCGCCCGGCGGACAGGCGATCCTCGGGAATATCGTATTCCGTAGCGCAGGACGGGCAGGCGACCAACATGGTCGACAGATACAGGGTGTCGGGCGCCGGTTTCCAGCGCCTTTTGTCGTTACCCCACGGTCAGCATGATCTTGCCGATATGAGCGCTGGATTCCATCAGCCGGTGCGCTTCCGCCGCTTGCGCCAGCGGGAAGGTCGCGTGCACGACCGGCTTGCATTCTCCCCGATCGAGGAGCGGCCAGATTTTCGCGCGCAGATCGTCGGCAATCGCCGCCTTTTGCGCGGTGGTACGCGGGCGCATGGTCGATCCGGTGATGGTCAGGCGGCGCACCATGATCATGGTCATGTCGAAGTTTTCGACCTTGGCCCCGCCGAGGAACGCGATCAACACCAGGCGCCCGTCGGTGCCCAGCGACCGAATGTTGCGGTTAGCGTAGGAACCGCCGACCATGTCCAGAATGACGTTAACGCCGCGCCCTTCGGTCAAGGTCTTGACCTCCGCGGCGAAATCCTGCGTGCGATAGTTGATCGCCGCGTCGGCGCCCAGCGCCAGGCTGGCCTGGCATTTTTCGTCGGACCCGGCGGTGACGTAGACCGTCGCGCCGAATGCCTTGGCGAACTGAATGGCGGTCACGCCGATGCCGCTGGTGCCGCCGTGGATCAGCACCTTTTCGCCCGCCTGCAAGCGGCCCATCTGGAACAGGTTGGCCCATACCGTGAAACTGGTTTCCGGCAGCGCGCCGGCCTGGATCGCATCGTAGCCGGTGGGCCAGGGCAGGCATTGCGAGGCCGGAGCCGTGCAGTACTCGGCATAGCCGCCGCCGTTGGTCAGCGCGCAAACCTTGTCCCCGATCGACAGACCGGTGACGCCGGCACCGACGGCCACAACCTCTCCGGCGACTTCAAGGCCGAGCAGCGGGCTGGCACCGGGCGGAGGCGGGTAGGAACCCTGGCGTTGGGCGACATCCGGGCGGTTTACGCCGGCGGCCAGGACGCGGATCAGAACTTCGTCGGATTTCACGGCGGGCACCGGTCCCGTCGCCATTTTCAGTACCTCCGGGCCACCGGCACCGTCCGCCTGGATATGGTTCATGCTGGTCGGGATCGGCATCGGGGAGTCCTTCGGTGTTTCAGGGGATTGGCCGTCCTTCGTATAACGGCAAACAGCCCCGCCTGTCTTCAGCGGCGCGGCGGTTCTCCCTTTGGGTCATTGTCGCTATCATGGCCAAAGGTCGCCGCGCGGCACCAAGCCGATACAACAGGATCGCCGTCATGCAGGATCTGGACGAATTCACCGTGACCGAGGCCGCCCTGGCACAGATGGCGGGAACCGACGACGCCCGACTGCGCCAGATCATGGACGCCGCCGTGCGCCACCTGCATGCCTTCGCCAGGGAAGTCGATCTGACCCCGGCGGAGTGGCTGAACGGTATTCAATTCCTGACCGCGGTCGGACAGGCCTGCACCCCGGTTCGACAGGAATTCATTCTGTTGGCCGACGTCCTCGGCCTCAGCGCACTGGTCAACATCCTCCACGACAAGAAAGCCGCCGAACTCGGATCGCAAAGCTCCCTGCTCGGCCCCTTCTATCGGGAGGACGCGCCGGAGATGGAAGCGGGCACCCGCATCGTCAAAAATCCCACCGCCGAGGAGATCGCGGTTTACGGGCGGGTGACGGATACCGCCGGCAACCCGGTTCCCGGCGCGCTGATACGCGTTTGGCAAACCAGCGAGCATGGGCTTTACGACCTGCAACAAAACGGCGGTGCCGAGCTGGACATGCGCGGCAACTTCCGCGCCGATTCCACCGGGGCCTTCTGCTTCCGGACCGTTCGCCCACTCGGCTACGCCATTCCGATGGACGGACCGGTCGGCGCATTGGTACGGTCGCAGAACCGCCATGGGTTTCGCCCGTCGCATCTGCACGTGATGATCGGTGCGGAGGGCTTTCGGGAATTGGTGACCGCACTCTATTTCGGCGACGATCCGCATATCGATTCCGATACGGTGTTCGGCGTGTCCGCTTCGCTGGTGGTGCGGGCACAGGACGACCCATCCTCCCCAATCCCCCAATTGCGGTCGGTGCGCTACGATTTCAAACTGGCCCGGGCGACCGAGGGGGAAACCGGCCGCGTCGGAGGGGACCCTACCAAACTGGCCGTGTAGTCGCCGAGCGTCATCACAGAGGAAACCAACCATGCCGCGTCGTCTGATCGATATCTCCGTCGCCTTGAAAGCCGGTATCAAGAGCGACCCGCCGCATACGCTGCCGAAGATCGAATATCTCGACCACCACCAGACCGCGCCGGCGATGGCCGAGTACATGGGGGTCAGCGTCGATCAACTGCCGAACGGCGAATACGCCGCGGTGGAGCGTGTCGCGATCAGCACCCATAACGGCACGCATCTTGACGCGCCCTATCACTATTTTTCCACCATGAACCATGCCCTGAAGCCGGGTGGGGAACCATCGTGGCGGATCGACGAAGTGCCGCTGGAATGGTGCTACCAGCCAGGGGTCAAGCTGGATTTCCGCCACCTGCCCGATGGCTATGTCGCGACGCCCGGCGATGTGGAGGCCGAACTGAAGCGCATCGGCCACACGCTGCGTCCGTTGGAGATCGTGGTCGTCAATACGGCGGCGGGCGCGCGCTATGGCGAAGACGATTACGTTGATCGCGGATGCGGCATGGGCAAGGCCGCGACGATGTGGATGCTGGAACGCGGCGTGCGCCTGGTCGGCACCGACGGATGGAGTTGGGATGCCCCCTTTTCCCTGACGCGGGAGCAGGTCGCTAAAACCGGTAACGCCGCGCTGATCTGGGAAGGCCATCGCGCCGGACGGGAAATCGGCTACTCTCATCTGGAAAAGCTGCATAACCTCGAACTTCTGCCGCCCGATGGGTTCGATGTTGTTTGCTTCCCGGTCAAAATCCATCGCGCCTCCGCCGGCTGGACGCGGGCCGTCGCGATCATCAACGATTAAGGAAAACCCGACATGGTTACATTCAAGGTGCCCGACATGCATTGCGAGGGCTGCGTCCGATCGCTGACCGGCGCGCTCCACGATGTCGATGCCGCGGCCACGATCGAAGCGGACCTGACCTCTCGCTTGGTTCGCGTCGGCAGTTCCGCGTCACCCGATGCGCTGGCCGAGGCGATGCGCGACGCCGGCTTTGAGGTCACGACGGCGTAAGTTCCAGGGTCGACCGGGGCACGATCCTCTCGTAAAACGCCTCTCGATTGCCGCGCGGGGCGTGGCCAGGGAGGATACGATGCAGATACCCGCTACGACCGATAACGCCGCGCTGTTGCTGACGCGGCGGACCAGCCTGGGTCTTTTGCTCTCCGGCCTGATCGCGGGCGAAATCACGCCGGCGCATGCGGCGGCGCAGGGCACGCTGACCATCGCGATGCATGTGTCGCTGGCGCCGACCTGGTTCGATCCGGGCGAAACAACCGGACTGATCGCGCCCTATATCGTGCTCTACGCGTTGCACGACGCCATGGTGAAACCCATGCGCGAAGGGAATCCCGCACCCAGCCTCGCGGAGTCCTACACGGCGTCCGCGGATGGCCTGACGCATGAATTCGTGCTGCGGCCGGGGATCACCTTTCACAACGGCGATCCCGTCACGTCCGACGACGTGAAATTCTCCTTCGACCGGTACCGGGGCAATTCGCTGGCGATGCTGCGTGACGCCATCGCATCGTTCGAGACTCCCGATCCTCGCCGGGTGATTATCAAGCTCAAGGAAGCCTGGCCCGATTTCATGACCTTCTTTACCGGCGCGACCGGCGCGAACTGGGTCGTGCCGCGCAAGTATCTGGAAAAGGTTGGCGACGCAGGTTTCAAAAAGGCACCGATCGGGGCCGGCCCCTACAAGTTCGTCTCGTTTGATCCCGGCGTGGAACTGGTGCTGGAAGCGCACGAGCCTTACTGGCGGCGCAGCCCCAGCATCAAACGCATCGTGATGCGGGTCATACCGGACGAGGCGACACGGCTGGTCGCGCTGAAGCGCGGAGAAGTCGACATCGCCTATTCGATCCGCGGGGAACTGGCGGCGGAGGTAAAGCGTACCCCCAACCTCAGCCTGAAGGTCGCGCCGGATGGCGCGATGTACTGGATGTATTTCCCGGAACAATGGGATGCGCAGTCGCCCTGGTCCGATTTGCGGGTGCGACAGGCCGCCGCGGCCGCGATGGATTACGATTCCATCAATAACGCGCTGAACCTGGGTTACTCCACGATCTCCGGCAGCATCATCCCCCGCAACTTCCAGTTCGTCTGGACCGCCCCGAAACCCGTGTTCGATCAGGCGAAGGCGCGGAAACTGCTGGCCGACGCCGGCCATCCCAACGGCTTCGACGCCGGCTTCTATTATTGCGATTCGTCCTATGCCAACCTCGGAGAAGCGGCGGTCAATAACCTTGCGGAGATCGGTATCCGCACGAAACTGCGCCCGATGGAACGCGCCGCGTTCGATAAGGCGTTCGCCGACAAGCGCTTCAGGAAAGGCATCATCCAGGGCAGCAGCGCCGCATTCGGCAACGCCGCCACCCGGTTGTCGGCCTGGGTCGTCAGCAGCAGCCCCTATGCCTATGGCGCATATCCCGAGCTCGACGAGTTGTATCTGCAACAATCCAAGGAAGTGGACATCGCGAAGCGCACCGCGATCCTGCACAAGATGCAACAGATCGTTTACGAAAAGCAGATCTTCGTGAACCTGTGGCAGTTGGGCTTCCTGAACGCCGCCGGCCCGCGGGTGGGCGAAGCCGGCTTCGCCCTGATCAAAGACTTCGTCTACACGGGGCCGTTCGAGGACATGACCTTGAAAGCCCAATAGCGGATCGCGGACGTGAGGCAATTTATCGCGCGTCGGTTCGGCTATTCGCTGCTGTCGTTGCTGCTGCTGTCGTTGACGATCTTTCTGTTCATCAGACTGACCGGCGACCCGACCAGCCTGCTGACCGAACCCGGCGCGACCGAGGCCGATATCGCCGCCGTGCAACAGAAATTCGGCCTGGATAAGCCGATCTGGGTGCAATACGCCTATTTCATGGGAAGCCTGATCAAAGGCGATCTCGGGGAGTCGTTTTACTATCAAACACCGGTACTGGAGTTGTACCTCTCCCGCCTCCCGAACTCCCTGATGCTCGCGACGGTCGCCATGGCGTTCTCGCTGGTGCTGGGCATTCCCACCGGCATCCTGGCCGCGGTCAAGGTCGGTCGGTTCTGGGACAGCGCCGGCAAATTGTTCGCGCTGCTCGGGTTATCGCTGCCGTCCTTCCTGGTCGGACTGCTGATGATCCTGTTCTTCTCGGTCTACCTGGAATGGCTGCCGTCATCGGGTTCCGGCACGTTCCTGCATCTGCTGATGCCGGCCTTCGCGCTGGGATGGTATTTCGCGGCGGCGCACATGCGGCTGACGCGATCCTCCATGCTCGAAGTCATGGGGTCGGAATACATCAAACTCGCGCGCCTCAAGGGCCTGACCGAAACGCGTGTCATCGTAAAGCATGCGTTCAAGAACGCGCTGATCCCCGTCGTGACGCTGGCGGGAATCAACATGATCAACATGATCAACGTCGCCGTGGTCGTCGAAACGGTCTTCGCCTGGCCGGGCATCGGCCGACTGCTGTACGAGGGCATCAACTTTCGCGACTTCCCGGTGGTACAGGGCGTGGTCATCATCGGCGGCAGCATGATCGTCGTCGTCAACCTGCTGGTCGATGTTCTGTACGCGCTGATCGATCCCCGAATCCGGTTGGAGAAGTAAGCGCCATGCGTGCATTACGTTCCGTCCGTGCCTGGCTGCGCGATGCGCCGGCGATCCCTTTCCTGATTTTGGGCCTGATCGCTTTCGCGGCGGTCTTCGCCGACTTCCTCGCGCCGCACGACCCGCAGTTCGGCAAGCTCAGCGAACGCTTCCTGCCGCCGTTTTGGATCGAGCGCGGCAGCACCGCCCATATTTTCGGTACCGACCATTTGGGGCGAGACGTCTTGTCGCGCCTGATCTTCGGCGCCCGCGTGTCAATGGTCGTCGGCTTTACCGCCGTCATCGTCTCCGGCGTCGTCGGCACGACCCTCGGCATTGTCTCCGGCTATCTCGGCAGTTGGGCGGATCAGATCATCATGCGCGTGACCGATGCCTGGCTCGCGCTGCCCGCGTTGACCTTTGCGATCTTCCTGGCCGCGATCGTCGGGCCGAGCGAAATGAACATCGTGATTATTCTGGCGGCTGTCTATTGGACGCGATACGCCCGCATCGTGCGTGGAGAAGTGTTGTCGCTGAAAGAGCGCGAATTCGTTCGCCTCGCCATCGTCGCGGGCTGTTCCAAATGGACGATCATGCGCCGCCACATCCTTCCGAACGTCATCAACTCCTCCATCGTTCTCGCCACCCTCATGCTCGGCATTGTGATCGTGACGGAGGCGTCGTTGTCCTTCCTCGGCGTCGGGGTGCCGCCGCCGAAACCGGCCTGGGGCGTGATGCTGGCCGATGGCAAGCAGGGACTTATGGTGGGGCATTGGTGGCTGACCGTGATGCCGGGAACCTGCATCATGCTGATGGTGCTGGCCGCGAACCTTCTGGGCGATTGGCTGCGCGTCAAACTCGACCCGCAGCTCAGGCAGCTTTGATATGACCGCACCCCTGCTGGAACTGCGCAATCTCTCCACACACTATGTTTCCGCCTCCGGCACGCGCGTGGTCCGCGCCGTGGACGATGTGTCGCTGACCATGAACGCCCGCGACACGCTGGGCATTGTCGGGGAGTCCGGATCGGGCAAAAGCACCCTGGCGCTGACCATGCTGCGCGTGTTGCCGCCCGCCGCGCGGATCGTCGGGGGGCAGATGCTGCTGGAGGGAGAGGACCTGGTCGCCAAGTCCGAGGAGGAGATGCGCAAGGTCCGCGGCAAGCGCATCGCGATGATCCTGCAAGATCCGATGGCGTCCCTGAACCCGCTGTTCTCCATCGGCGATCAGGTCGGCGAACCCCTGCGCCAGCACGAAGGCGCCAGCCGAGCGTCGGCGTGGAAAAAGGCGATCGGGCTGTTGAAGGCGGTGCGCATTCCGGCGCCGGAATCCCGCGTGACGCAATATCCGCACGAAATGTCCGGCGGGATGCGCCAACGCATTGTCGGCGCGATCGGCATATCGTGCGAACCACGCCTGCTGATCGCGGACGAGCCGACCACGAGTCTGGATCTGACCATTCAGGCGCAGTACCTGAACCTCCTCCGCGACCTTCAGCAAGACTACGGGCTTGGCCTGATTTTCATCACCCACAATCTCGGGATCGTTGCCAAGATGTGCAACCTGCTGGCGGTGATGTACGCGGGGCGGGTGGTTGAATCCGGGCCGGTGTCGACTGTGTTCAACGCCCCGGCGCATCCCTATACGGCGGCGCTTCTACACTCCATCCCGCGCATGACGGAGCGGCGGGAGCGGCTGTCCGCGATCGACGGACAACCGCCGGACATGAGCGCCCTGCCGAAAGGATGTGCCTTCGCCGCGCGTTGCCCGCGGGTTTTCGATCGATGCCGGCAGGAGGAACCGCCGGTGTTCACCCCATCTCCCGGACAAACAGCCCGCTGCTGGCTGGCGGAGGGCACCCGATGAGCGTGGTTCTGGAAGTCGATCGCGTCAGCAAGCATTTTCAGGCGAGAAGCGGCTTTTTCGGCGGCGATCGACGCGTCGTGCGCGCCGTCGATAACGTTTCTTTCAGCATCGAGGAAGGCACGTCCCTGGGCGTGGTCGGAGAGTCCGGCTGCGGTAAATCCACCACCGCCAAGCTCGTGCTCGGCCTTGAAGACCCCAGCGCCGGAGCGATCCGCTTTGAGGGTAAAGACCTGGTCGGCATGGACGCCGCCGGGCGCAGGCACTACCGAAAATCCGTGCAGGCGGTGTTTCAGGATCCCTACGCCTCGCTCAGCCCCCGCATGCGGATCGGCGCGATCATCGCGGAGCCGCTGATTACCAACGAGAAGCACTCGGCCGACACGGTGCGGGCGCGTGTGCTCGAAATGCTCGACCTCGTCGGGCTGCCGGCGCGCTCCGCCGATCTGTTCCCGCATGAATTCTCCGGCGGGCAACGCCAGCGCATCGCGATTGCCCGGGCATTGGCGCTGTCGCCGCGGCTGATCGTGCTCGATGAACCGGTCTCCGCGCTGGATGTTTCCATACGGGCGCAAATCCTGAATTTGCTGCGCGACGTCCAGGATCGGCTTGGGGTGTCGTACCTGTTCATCGCGCACGATCTGGCCGCCGTGGCGCATATGAGCCAGACGATCATCGTCATGTATCTGGGAAAGATCGTGGAAAGCGGAGAGGCCAGGGCTTTGGCCCGGACGCCGATGCATCCCTATACGGCGGCGCTGTTTTCAGCGTCGCTGCCGGATCATCCGGACGATCGAAGGGAAGAAATCATCCTGTCGGGCGAAGTTCCAAGCCCAATGAATCCGCCGACGGGCTGTCACTTCCACCCGCGTTGCCCCCGGGCGATGGCGCGGTGCGCCCAGGAAGCTCCGACATTGCGGGAGATCGATGGCAGGCGCGTGGCCTGCCATCTGTTCGACTGATCAGGCGGCCTTGCAGGGGAAGCGGATCGTCAGGAACTGCAACAGCCCATCGATCGACGGCAAGGTGCGGTTCGCGGGCAGCGAACGGACCCAGTTGGTGAACTCGGTCATCGTCGCGGTCCGTGTCGGCGTCGGGTTCGGGAAGCAGAACGTCTTCTTGTCGCCGGCACGCCGCAGCTCCATCTCGATCACGCCCTGCGCGAACCCGTGACAGAAGTAGATCTTCGCATCCGCGCCCGCTTCCTTGGCCGGCGCACCGCACAGATCGGCCAGATCGTTCGTCGTCTTCGCATGCGGGCTGATCGGCTGCGCGGCCCAGGCCGCGTCGGTTGCGGCGATCAGCGGGGTTGCGATCAGGATTGCGGCGAACAGGGTGGGCAAGCGGATCATCGGCGTAAGCTCCTGGAGGTCAAACGGGTTGGTCAGAGCGGGCCTGCCAGCGGTGCCAGCCGGAGGCACGCAGATCGCAAGCGGGACATGTGCCGCAGCCATAGCCCCAGTCGTGGCGCCGCGAGCGATCGCCCAGATAGCAGGAATGGCTGTGTTCGAGAATGACATCCACCAGATCGTCCCCGCCGATCGTCCGCGCAAGCTCCCACGTGGCGGCCTTGTCGCGCCACATCAAGGGGGTCTCCAACACGAAACGGCGCTGTAGTCCCAGATTTAACGCCAGTTGCATGGCCTTGATCGTATCGTCGCGACAGTCCGGATAGCCGGAATAATCGGTTTCGCACACGCCCGCGACAATGCGGCGCAGACCGCGCCGATAGGCGATGGCCGCGGCGCATGTCAGGAACAGCAGGTTGCGCCCGGGCACGAACGTGGTCGGCAGTCCTTCCTCGTTCATCGTGATTTCGGTTTCCGACGTCAGCGCCGTCTGCCCCAGCCCGCGAAGTGTGGCGGTCAGATCGACGACGTGGTCCGGCCCCAGTCGCGCGCCGGCCATCGCGGCGCGAAGGGGTTCCCGACAGGTCAGTTCGATCGCATGTCGCTGGCCATAGGCAAAACCGACGGTCTCGACATGCGGGTAGCGATTCAGCGCCCAGGCCAGGCACGTGGCGGAATCCTGGCCGCCGGAAAACAGAACCAGCGCGCTGTCTTGGGAGATCGGGTCGGTCATGGCGCGACTATGCCATGCCTGGGGTTGCCGTGCGAAGGCGGGGTTTACGCATGGGGTTCGTGCACTATAATGCATGCCAACGGAGGGGACCATGAGCCAAAATCATGCCGATTGCGGCAATGCCGTCGATTGGTTTGTCGACCGTCATGTGCGGACGGGTGCGGGCGACCGTCCGGCGTTTCGCGATCCATGGCGCGATCTGACCTATGGGCAGTTGGCCGCCGCGACCCACCGCTTCGCCAATGCTCTGCGTGCCGCCGGGATCGAACGGGAACGGCGCATTGCCCTGCTGTTGAACGATACCGTCGATTTTCCTATCGCCTTCTGGGGCGCTCTGCGCGCCGGCGTCGTCCCCGTGCCGATCAACACGCTGCTGCCGGCGGATATGGTTGCGTACATCCTGGCGGACTGCCGAGCGGAAGCGGTGGTGGTTTCCGGGGGGTGGACGGGGGAGAGCGTGGCGCTCAAACGCATTATCGTGTCGCAGCCCAACGGTGATCTTGCGAACGATCCGCGCCGTATCGGGTTTGAGGATTTTCTGGCCCTCGGTTCGGCGGAAGGGCCGACGGTGGATGCCTCGCCGGATGAGGTCGCCTTCTGGCTCTACTCCTCGGGATCGACGGGTGCCCCGAAAGGGGTCCTGCATGTGCATGGAAGTCTGCGCGCAACGGCGGACACGTATGGCGCGCGGGTACTGGGCATCCAGGCCGACGATGTGATGTTTTCCGCCGCCAAGGCGTTTCACGCCTATGGCCTGGGCAACGCGATGACGTTTCCAATGTCGGTGGGCGCCTGTGCCGTATTCCTGCCGACGCGCCCGACACCCGATGCGGTGCTGGAAACCATGGAACGCTTCCAACCGACGATGTTCGGCGGCGTGCCGACGCTTTACGCGGGGTTGTTGGCCAATCCCTTTATCCGCGAGGGCGCCGGTTCCAATCGGTTGCGGCGCTGTATCTCGGCTGGGGAGGCACTGCCGGAAGATGTCGGGAAGCGGTGGCGCACCACCGTCGGCGTCGACATTCTCGACGGCATCGGTTCGACCGAGATGCTCCATATTTTCATCAGCAACGCGGTTGACGACGTTCGTTACGGCACCAGCGGCAAGCCGGTTCCCGGCTACGACGCGCGGGTGATCGACGAGCACGGTCGCCCGGTTCCGCACGGTGAAGCCGGGGAGTTGATCGTGACCGGCCCCAGTGCGGCCGGCGGATACTGGAACCAACGGGAGAAGACCCGAAAGACGTTTCGCGGCGAATGGACCTATACCGGAGACACCTACACGCGCGACGCCGACGGCTACTATCGCTTTCAGGGCCGTAGCGACGAAATGCTGAAGGTCAGCGGTGTCTGGGTCTCCCCCTTCGAGGTGGAGGAAGCGTTGATCGCGCACGAGGCCGTTCTGGAAGCGGCCGTGGTGGGTAAACAGGACCGAGACGGCCTGACCAAGCCGAAAGCCTTTGTCGTGCTGCGCGATACCGCTCTGCCCGCCGATCCCACTGAGTTGGGCGAGGCGTTGAAAGCGCATGTGAAGGAACGGATCGGCGTGTGGAAATATCCCCGTTGGATCGAGTTCATCGAAGCGCTGCCCAAGACGGCTACGGGCAAGATCCAACGCTTTCGATTGCGGGACGTTTGATGCGTCGAACGACAATCGATGTCGGCGGACGCAGGCTGGAGACCGCGCAATGGGACGGCGACCGTGCCGAACCCACGATCGTGATGCTGCACGAAGGTCTCGGTTGCATCGATTTGTGGCGCGACACGCCGGAACAACTCGCGGCGCGGACGGGTTGCCCGGTCTTTGCCTACTCCCGCTTTGGCTACGGCCGATCCGATGCCGAACCGCTGCCCTGGCCGCCGACCTATATGCACACCCAGGCCTTGGACGTGTTGCCGAATCTGATCGACGCGGCCGAGATCGAGAGCGCGATTTTGCTGGGGCATTCCGATGGCGGCTCCATCGCCGCGATCTATGCCGGCGCGCGCGCGGACCCGCGCATTAAGGGTATCGTGCTGATCGCGGCGCATTTTTTCGTCGAGGATCTGAACATCGCCGCCATCGAGCGTATCGCGGGCGATTACAAGACGGGCGGACTGCGTGACCGGCTGGGACGCTATCATAACGACGTCGATGCGACTTTCCACGGCTGGAACGGTGCCTGGCTCAACCCCGCGTTTCGGTCGTTCGACATCGTCGGACTGCTGCCCGACATCGCGGTGCCGATGCTGGCATTGCAGGGCGCCGACGATCCCTATGGCACCGACGCGCAACTGCGGGTGCTGCAACAGCATGTGCGCTCGCCATTGCGCACGGTCCTGATCCCCGACGCCCGCCACGCCCCGCATCTGGAAGCGCGTGAGCCGACCCTGGCCGAGGTGACGCGCTTCATCATGGATATCGCCCTATGATCGACTTTCAGACCGACCCATCGCGTTACCGTCACTGGAAACTCTCCTTCGACGGTCCGATCGCCACGCTTGCGATGGATGTCGATCCCTCGGGCGGATTGCTGGGCGGCTATGAGTTGAAGCTCAATTCCTACGATCTCGGCGTGGATATCGAGTTGGCGGACGCCGTTCAGCGCCTGCGTTTCGAACACCCCGAGGTGCGCACGGTCGTGCTGCGTTCCGCCAAGGACGGCGTCTTCTGCGCCGGCGCCAACATCCGCATGCTTGGCAAGGCATCGCACGGGCATAAGGTGAATTTCTGCAAATTCACCAACGAAACCCGCCTGTCGATCGAAGACGCCGGTGAGTTTTCCGGCCAACGCTATCTGGCCGCGATCGCGGGCAGCGCCGCCGGCGGGGGTTATGAACTGGCCGTGACCGCAGATTATCTGATGCTGATCGACGACCGCCGCTCCTCCGTTTCATTGCCGGAACTGCCGCTGCTGGCCGTGTTGCCCGGTACCGGAGGTCTGACGCGCCTGACCGACAAGCGGAAAGTCCGGCGCGATCTGGCGGATGTGTTCTGCACGACGGAAGAAGGCGTGCGCGGCCGTCGCGCGGTCGATTGGCGTCTGGTCGACGAGATTGTGCCGCCCTCGGCCTGGGAAGCCCGCGTGACCGAACGCGCGCTGACCTTGGCGGCCAAATCGGATCGCCCCGACGCCAAGGGTATCGCGCTGACACCGCTGCGGCGCGCGATCGACGCGGATGGCCTGACCTACGATCACGTTTCCGTCGCGTTGAAGCGTGACGCCGGGCAGGCAGTCGTTACGATCACGTCTCCGACCGATGTTCCGACCGACCTTGCTTGTATCCACGCCGCCGGGGCCGCGTTCTGGCCGCTGGCGATGGCGCGCGAACTCGACGATGCCCTGCTGCATCTGCGATTGAACGAAGCCGATCTGGGACTGATCGTCTTCCGTTCGGCGGGTAACCCCGGACAGGTTTTAGCGGCCGATGCCTTGTTGACGGCACACGCCGGCGACTGGTTCGTGCGCGAGATCGTGCTGCTGTTGAAGCGAGTCTTCAAACGCGTCGACATGACCTCGCGCAGCCTGATCACGCTGATCGATCGGGAAAGCTGCTTCGCCGGCAGCCTGGCCGAACTGGTGTTCGCCGCCGATCGCGCGGTGATGCTCGCGGGCGATGCGGGGCTGTCTCTGTCGGCGATGAATTTCGGCCCCCTGACAATGGGCAACGGCCTGACGCGGCTGCAAAACCGCTTCCTCGGCGAACCCGCCTCCGTCGACGCCACCCATTCGGAGATCGGGCGAACACTCGACGCCGAGACGGCGGAGGCGATGGGACTGATCACATTTGCCTACGATGACGTGGACTGGGACGACGAAGTGCGGCTTCTGTTGGAAGAACGCGCGTCCTATTCGCCAGACGCGCTGACGGGCCTGGAAGCCAACCTTCGCTTCGCCGGGCCGGAAACCATGGAAACGCGTATCTTTGGTCGCCTGACCGCCTGGCAGAACTGGATTTTCCAGCGTCCCAACGCGGTGGGAGAGGCCGGATCGCTGAAACGATACGGTTCCGGCCTGCGGCCGGATTTTTCGCGCGAACGCGTGTGATCGCTACGACAGGAGCAGCCCGATGCCCGATGGAACCCAAATCGACTATAACGGTCTGATCCCGAATAACGTCGGGCTGGCCGACGACCAGCGCGTGCGCAAGGCGCTTGAAACCTGGCATCCCGGCTACATCGATTGGTGGAAATCGATGGGACCGGAAGGGTTTCAGAACAGCCCCGTCTATCTTCGCACCGCCGTCGGTGTCGGCAGCGACAACTGGGCCAAGTTCGACTTCGTGCGCATGCCTGAGTACCGCTGGGGCATTCTGCTCGCCCCCGCCGTGGAAAACCGCGTGATCCCCTTTGGCGCGCACAAGGGCGAACCCGCCTGGCAGGAAGTACCCGGCGAATACCGCGCCATGCTGCGACGACTGCTGGTCATCCAGGGCGATACCGAACCGGCAAGTGTCGAACAGCAACGCTATCTGGGCGCCACCGCGCCGTCTCTTTACGACCTGCGCAACCTGTTCCAGGTCAATGTGGAAGAAGGCCGTCACCTCTGGGCGATGGTCTATTTGCTGCAAAAATACTTTGGCCGCGACGGGCGCGAAGAAGCCGCCGACCTCCTCAAGCGCCGCTCCGGCAGTCAGGACTCCCCGCGCATGCTCGGCGCGTTCAACGAACAGACGCCCGATTGGCTGTCGTTCTTCATGTTCACCTTCTTCACCGATCGCGACGGCAAGATGCAGCTTGCCGCCCTGGCGCAATCGGGCTTCGACCCTCTGTCGCGCACCTGCCGCTTCATGCTGACCGAAGAAGCGCACCACATGTTCGTCGGCGAATCCGGCGTGCAACGGGTCATCCAACGCACGGCGGAAGCGATGAAGGCAGCCGGTATCGACGACCCCTACGATATTGAGCGGATCCGCGCGCTGGGCGTCATCGATCTGCCGACGATCCAGAAGAAGGCCAATCTGCACTTCTCCCTGACGCTCGACCTTTTTGGTAACGAAATCAGCACCAATGCGGCGAATGCCTTCAACTCCGGGATGAAGGGCCGCTACCGCGAGGACAAGCTCGACGATGACCACCAACTTCTGTCGGCGACCTACCCGGTCCTGCGCCCGCGCGATGGCCTGATCGTTTCGGAAGACGTGCCGGCGCTCTCCGCGCTGAACATGCGCCTGCGTGACGATTACGTAGAGGATACGATCCTGGGCCTGCGGCGTTGGAACCGCGTGCTGGAAGGCCTCGGCATCGCCTTCCGCATGACCCTGCCGCACGTCGCCTTCAATCGCCGCATTGGGGAGTTCAGCGCGATCCGCGCCGACACCGCGGGCGCGTTGCTGACGGTGGAACAATGGGAAAAAACGCGCGAAACGATGCTGCCGTCGGTCGAAGACAACCTGTTCATTGCCGGCCTGATGAAGCCGGCGCGCGCGCCGGGCGCGTTCGCCGGCTGGATCGCGCCGCCGCGCAACGGCGTCGATAACCGTCCCGGAGACTTCGAGTACGTGCGGATCGAGGCATAAGCAGCACCGGGCGTCGCGTCCCGTATCCGACGCGACGCCCGAGGCGGCGATCAATAGCTGCGCGGCATGCCCAACACGTGTTCGGCGACGTATGACAGGATCAGATTGGTGCTGATCGGCGCCACCTGATACAGCCGGGTCTCCCGGAATTTCCGCTCGATGTCGTACTCCTCGGCAAAGCCGAAACCGCCATGGGTCTGAATACAGGCCTCCCCGGCGGCCCAGGACGCCTCGGCGGCCAGCATTTTAGCGATATTGGCTTCCTCGCCCGGGGTCTGTCCGGCCTCGAACTTCGCCAGCCCCGCATGCACCATCATTTCCGCCGCCCGCATCTGCGCGTAGGCGCGCGCGATCGGGAACTGAATGCCCTGGTTCTGCCCGATCGGTCGACCGAACACCTGACGTTCCCTTGCGTAGTCAGACGCCTTTTTGATGAACCACTTGGCATCGCCGATGCACTCCGCCGCGATCAGCAGGCGTTCGGCGTTCATGCCGTCCAGGATATAGCGGAACCCGCGACCTTCCACGCCGACCAGGTTCTCCGCCGGCACGATCATGTTGTCGAAGAAAACCTCGGTGGAGTTATGGTTCATCATCGTGCGGATCGGTCGGATCGTCAGACCCTTACCCAGGCTCGCCTGCATATCGACGATGAACGTCGACAACCCATCGGTCTTTTTCGCCGCCTGATCCTTCGGAGTCGTCCTCGCCAACAACAACATCAAATCCGAATGTTCCGCTCGGCTCGTCCAGACCTTCTGGCCGTTGACGACGTAATGGTCGCCCTCTCGGCGCGCGAAGGTGCGCAGCGATGTCGTGTCGGTGCCGCTGGTCGGCTCGGTCACGCCGAAGGCCTGCAGGCGCAGCTCGCCGGTCGCGATCTTCGGCAGATAGGTCTGCTTCTGCTTGTCGGTGCCGTGCCGCAGGATGGTGCCCATGATGTACATCTGGGCGTGACAGGCCGCGCCGTTGCACCCCTCTGCCTGCACAGTCTCCAGAATTGCCGCCGCGGCCGACAGCGGCAGGCCCGCGCCGCCGAATTCCTCGGGGATCAAGGCGCCGAGGTAGCCGCCTTCGGTCAATGCCCGCACGAACGCCGTCGGATATTCGCGGTCGGCGTCGAGCTTGCGCCAATATTCGCCGGGGAACTTCGCGCAGAGCTTCGCGACCTCCTGACGGATTTCGGTATGAGGGTCGACGAGCTGGGGCTGGTCCATGCGAATCTCCGGAGGTTGCCGTGGGAGAGCGGTCTTAGGACCGCCCCCCGCCTTGACGCAAGCTTAGGCCGAACGAAGCCATTTCCGCGCGGTCAACCGGCGCACGGCGTTCAGGTAACGCTCGTTCGCGTTCGCCCAGGGTTCTTCAACGCGCATCATGCGCTGCATGTGTTCCATCATCACTGCGCTCAGCGCGTGGATCGCCTCGTGCCGATCCAGTCCCTGCGCCATAAGGTGGCGAAGCTTCAGCGCGACCGGCAGCATCTCCCCACCCATCGCGATCTGATTCTCGATGACGACATGCATGGTGGCATGCAGCGTAGCGTTCCCGGCGATCATGGCGGCCTTGATATGCCAGACTTCGACCAACAGTCGGCGCGTCGCTTCGTCGGTTGCCAGCCAGGCCTCGGCGTCGGGTGCCGTATCCGGGTCGTATTGTTCGATCGCCATGGGCCTCTCCCTTGCCGCCCCATTTTGCTCGTGCCCCGCCTCTGGCCGCAAGCCGCCGACCGAGGCAGGATGGCGCAACGGATTAAGGATGGATGGGCCGTCATGACGACCTTAAAGGACTCCCTGCGACTGAACGGGCGCGCGTTCGGTTCGATGGCAATGGAATTCCTGACCCCCGGTCTGCCGGCGATCATCGCCGCGACCGGTGCCGAATTCGCGCTGTTCGACATGGAACACACCGGCGCAAGCCTGGAAACCATGAAGTCGCTGATCGCCGGCTGTCGCGGATTGAACCTCGCCCCGTTGGTTCGCGTGCCTCGTGGCGAGTATCACTTCATCGCGCGGGCGTTGGATATCGGCGCGCACGGCATCATGGTGCCGATGGTGAACTCCGCCGAAGAAGCCGCCTATATCGCGGCCTGCGCCCATTATCCCCCGGTCGGACGACGCGGCGCGGCGTTCGGCGTCGCGCACGACGATTACCGTATGACCGACCCCGCCGCCGCCATGGCCCGCGCCGATGCGCGCACCCTGGTGATCGCGCAGATCGAGACCGTGGACGGGTTGAACGAGGTGGAGGCGATCGCCGCCACGCCGGGTATCGACGTGCTGTGGTTCGGCCATTTCGACATGAGCAACTTCATGGGAATCCCCGGCCAATTCCAGCACCCGGACTTCCTGGCCGCCGTGCGGCGGATCGTCGCGGCGGTGAACGCGCATGGCAAGGTCGCGGGGTTCCTGGCGACCAACGACGCCTGGGCGCAGGAGTATTGGCGGCACGGCTTCCGCATGCTCGCCTACGGGCTCGACCACATGTTGTTCCAATCGGCTCTGAAGGCCGGGTTGGAAAAGATGCGGGTGTTTACTTAAACCTACCGCCCAAGCGCCGCGCCGGCCGGGCGGCGGGAGTCATTGGCGCCGTAAATCCGGCCCGCGACCATGCCGCCGCCGGCGACTGAATCCTGGCCGGAGGATGCCAGCCCCGCCGTCCGGCCGAACGCCGCCGCGATCAGCGCCGCAGCGCCCCAGTTGGTTTGTTCGGCGATCTTGTGACCCATCGACTCCAGGACCGCCCTGGTGTCGGGCGACAACGCGAAGCGTTCGACCAGCAATGTGTCGGGCTGCCATTGGTGATGGATGCGCGGGGCATCCACGGCTTCCTGCGGCGACATGCCGTGATCGATCATGTTCAGCGCGGTTTGCAACACGATGGAGATGATGCGACCGCCGCCCGGCGAACCAAGCACCATGGCCACCTTGCCGTCGTGCGTCACGATTGTCGGTGTCATCGACGAAAGCGGGCGCTTGCCCGGCGCTATGGCGTTCACCGCGCCTTGCATGAGGCCCGACAGATTGATCGTTCCGGGGCGGACGGTAAAATCGTCCATCTCGTTGTTCAGAACGAAACCGGTTCCCGGCGCCATGACCCCGGCGCCGAATGATCCGTTGATGGTATAGGTGACGGCGACGGCATTGCCGGCCGCGTCGAGCACCGAATAATGCGTGGTCTCCGGCTTTTCGTGCGGCGCGACGCCTGGGCGCAGGCTGGCGGACGGCGTGGCTCGGTCGCCGATCGTGGCGCGGATCGCGGCGGCATAGTCCTTTGACAGCAAACGTTCCAGGGGATTGGCGACAAAGTCGGGATCGCCGAGGAGGGTGTTGCGGTCGAGGTAGGCGTGACGCATGGCCTCGGTCATCAGATGGATCGACCGGGCGGAGCGAACCCCCAGGCCCCGCATGTCGTAGCCTTCCAGGATGTTCAGCATCAGGCACAAGGTCACGCCGCCGGAGGATGGCGGTGCCGCCGACAGGAAGGTGAACCCGCGATAGGTGCAGGAGATCGGATTGCCTTCGCTGACCCGATAGGCCGCGAAATCGGCGGCGGTTATGATGCCGCCACCGGCGCGGGACGCGGCTTCCACGGCCTCCGCGATGCGGCCGCGATAGAAGGCATCGGGGCCGTGTTCGGCGATGGCCGCCAGCGTGTTACCCAGATCGGTTTGCACCAGCCGATCGCCCGGTTCCATCGTGCTGCCATCGGGCCGCAGAAAGATTGCCGCGACGTTCGCCTGACGGCGCAACAGGGGGGCGACGCGCGCGACGATATCGACGTCGCCGCGAGTCAGGGTGAATCCCTCCCGCGCAAGCCGAATGGCGGGGGCCATCACCGTCGCCCGCGGCAAGGTGCCGTATTTCCGCAGCGCCGTATCCAGACCAAGGACCGAACCCGGCACGCCGACCGCGCGCCAGCCGATCTGGCTCGCTCCGGCGATCGGTTGCCCCCCGGCGTCGAGATACATCGTCGCGTTCGCCGCCGCGGGCGCGGTTTCGCGGAAGTTCAGAAACACCGCTCGCCCATCCGCCAACCGCGCGGTCAGGAAGCCGCCACCGCCGATATTGCCGCAACAGGGATTGGTAACCGCCTCGGCATAGCCAACCGCCACCGCCGCGTCGATCGCGTTACCCCCCTGCGCCAGCATCGCGACCCCGGCCTCCGTCGCCAGCCTTTGGGCGGAGACGACCATGAAATTCCCGGCCTCGGCGGCGGGCAACGACGCCGCCCGAGCGGCACCGACGGCCGGAACGACACACAGCAGGGCGCGGGCAAGACGTTTTAGGATCGATGCAACAAATGGCATGGCTAAGCTCCGATCGGCAGAGCTTAGCCCCGGGGCGGTTTCTGCCGCGAGTCGCCTTGCGCCGAGCGGACGCATTTCAACATGACGGATGGCAGCGCCACGTCGTCCAACCCGGACAGCGGGTGCGCGAAGCCGTCGCCCGCCAGCGCGTTTACCGATCCCGCCCAAACCTCGATACGCAGTTCAAAATGCGTGAAGACATGGCGCACCTGACCGGCCACGCGCCAAGCCGCGTCGATCGGCGCGTGGAGCCGAGCTTCCGCCGGTGTCCAGGTTTGCTCTCGCCAGGGCGTGCCTGGCAATTCGGTCATGCCGCCGAGGAGGCCGGAGGGCGGGCGGCGGCGGAGGAACAGATTGGTTCCGTCGGTGGCGTAGAAATGCACGCCATAACGGATCGGGCGGATTTTTTTCGGTGCCCGTACCGGCAGCCCGGGTGCCGTCCCCGTCCGGTACCCCGCGCAATACGCCGACCACGGACACAGCGCGCAGGCCGGAGCGGTCGGGGTGCAAAGCGTCGCGCCGAGGTCGAACAGCGCCTGTGCAAAATCCGAAGGGCGCGCCATTGCGTCCGGGTCCGCGCCCAGTTGGCCGGCGGCCGCCTGCATCGCGGGCTTCGCGGCGGGCATCGGCGTCTCGATGGCGAACAAGCGAGCGGTAACCCGCTCGACATTGCCATCCACCGGCACCGCCGGCAGATCGAAGGCGATCGCGCGGATCGCGGCGGCGGTATAGACGCCGATGCCGGGTAAGGCGCGCAGCGCGTCCAGGCTACTGGGAAAGCCGCCCAGTTTGTCGACGGCTTGCGCGCAGGCATGCAGGTTGCGGGCGCGGGCATAGTACCCCAGACCGGCCCAGGCCGAGAGCACCGTGTCGAGCGGTGCCGCCGCCAGCGCCTGCACGGTGGGAAAGCGGCTTACGAAGTTTTCGTAGTAGGGTATGACCGCCGTCACGGTCGTCTGTTGCAGCATGATCTCGCTGAGCCAGACCCGGTACGGATCGGCGACCTGCCCGGGTTCGGCGCGCCACGGCAGGCGCCGTCGCTGACGGTCGTACCAGCGCAACAGCAGATGGGCGGGGGCAATGGCGGACGAGGACACAGACCCGGATATGACCCGCGCGGATCGGCACGTCTATGGCCCGCGCGCGGTCAGTGCCCTTATCCCCGGCGTCACAAGGCTGGCCTTCAAGGGTAAGGCCGGAAAGGGTCAGTCGATGGCCGGGGCGCGGATCATGCTGGATTGGCCGATCATCGTCGGCCCCGCCCTGGCCGCGGTGACAACCCCGCGACGCCTGTCGGCGGGCACATTGACCATCGCCTGCTCCGGTCCGATCGCCATGGAATTGCAGCACCTGGCGTCGGAGGTCGTGGACCGCGTCAACACCCATGTCGGACAGCCGGCCGTTCGCAGCCTGCGGTTCATGCAAGTGTCCATGCCGACCGCGACCGCGCTGGCGCGCTCTCCGCCGGCGCGCGCGATTGCCGCCGCGCAACAGGCGGTATCCCATCTTCCGGCCGGGGAACTGCGCGATGCCCTGGCCGGGCTCGGTAGCGTCGTGTTGGCCGCAAAGAAGCCCTTCCCGACTCGGAACACAAAATCGTAGACCCCTAGATGTAGAGGTAATAAGCCGATGGAACGCCGTTTCTTACTATCCCTTGTGGCTTCTGGTGCGACTGCCCTGACCGTTGGGCGGCCCGGAAACGCATGGGCGGCCGACACCACACAGACCGAGCGGTCGGTGGGCAAGCCCGACGCCAAGCACACGGTCATCGAATTCTTCTCGCTGACCTGCACGCATTGCGCCGCCTTCGCGCGCACCACGATGCCGCAGATCAAGGAGCAGTATGTCGATACCGGCAAGGTCCGGATCGTCTACCACGACTTCCCGCTGGATCAGATCGCGCTGACCGCCGCAATGGTCGCGCGCCACCTGCCGGAAGATCGCTACGAACCGTTCATCAACGCCCTGCTGTCCAGCCAGGATCGCTGGGTCTTCGCCCGCGGCGTCGATCCGATCGCGGAGTTGTGGAAGACAGCCGCCCTCGCCGGCATGAACCGCGCCACCTTCGACAAGGCCATCGTCGACGACACGCTGCGCACCTTTCTGCTGAAACAACAGCAGGACGACACCGCCCGCTGGAAGATCGACGCGACCCCCAGCTTCGTTATCAACGGCCAGCGGCATTCCGGCGGTTTGAGCTTCGACGCCTTCCGCAAACTGATTCCCGACAGCTGAGCACGGAGAAAGGAACCACGATTGCCGGTCAGTTTCCGTCGCCTGCGTATTACCGGGTTCAAAAGCTTCGCCGAACCCGTCAACGTCGAGATACTGCCCGGACTGACCGGCATCGTCGGCCCTAACGGCTGCGGTAAGTCCAACGTGGTGGAAGCCTTGCGTTGGGCCATGGGGGAGTCCAACGCGCGCCAGTTGCGTGGCGGCGAAATGGACGACGTCATTTTCGCCGGCACCGCCGCCCGGGCGTCTCGCAGACAGGCCGAAGTCGCCCTGTTGCTTCAGGAAACCGCCGGCATCGCGCCGCCGCCGTTTCACGAACAGGGTGAGCTGGAAATCATCCGTCGTATCGAGCGCGGCTCCGGCTCCAACTACCAGATCAACGGCCAGGACGCCCGCGCGCGCGATGTGCAGACCCTGTTTGCCGATCTGGCATCCGGTGCCCGCGCCTCCGCCATGGTCAGTCAGGGCCGTGTCGGGTCCCTGGTCAACGCCCGCCCGGAAGACCGCCGGGTCGTGCTGGAGGAAGCGGCGGGCATCACCGGCCTGCACGCCCGTCGCCACGAAGCCGAACTGAAACTGCGATCGGCGGAGGCCAACCTCGCCCGCGCCGACGATCTGCGCGCGCAACTCGAAACCCAACTCGCCGGCCTGAAACGTCAGGCGCGTCAGGCCATCCGCTATCGCGGCATTTCCGGCACGATCCGCGAGGCGGAAGCCGAACTTCTTTCGATCCAGCACGCTCGGGTCGAACGTGCCCGAGCCGCCGCGCGTTCGGCGTTGCACGATGCCGGCACGGCCGTCGCCGCCGCCACGGAAGCCGCGACTCAGGCAACCGCGGAAGCCACCGACGCGGCGGCCGATCTGCCGGCCCTGCGGGAAACCGAAGCCGCAAGCCGCACGATCCTGGAACGCTACCGCCTGGCGCAGGAACAGCGGGCGGCGGAGGAAGAGCGAGCCAAGGTCGCGCTGGGGGAAGCCATCCGCCGCCTGGATACGCTGCGGCGCGATCTCGCCCATGCCGACCAGTTGCAACGCGACGCCAACGACGCGCGCGAACGACTGACGAAAGAAGATTCTGCACTGAGCCAGGCCCTCGACGGGCACGAAACCCGCGCCCAGGCCGCGGAACAGGCCGCGACGCATACCGCCGACATCGTCCGCGCCGCCGAAGCCGCCGCGAATGCCGCGATGGAAGCCGCCGCCGACGCCAATGCCCGCGCGCATGCCGCCAACCAGATGCTGACGCAGGCGGATCAACGCTTCCGCCGGATCGACGAGCAGTTCCGCCGCCTGCGCGACGACTTCGCGCGCATGCGCGCTCAGCAGGTCGATCCGGAAAAGCTGACGACCGCCGCCGGTCAGGTCGAACAAGCCGACGCCGCCCTGATACAGGCGCGTTCGGCGCTCGAAACCGCCGAACAGGCACGATCCGCCACGCTCGCCGATGTCGCGCGCACCCGCGAAGCCCAGGCCGCCGCCGACTCCGCGCGGGCCAAACTGGCGGCCGAAGCGCAGGCGCTGACCGAAATCCTGGCGGTTAAGGATGGGGAGCGTTGGCCGCCCATGGTCGACGCGCTGACCGTGCCGGCCGGTATGGAATCCGCTCTGGGCGCGGTTTTGGGGGAGGAACTGACCTCCGCGCTGAACCCGGGCGCGCCGCGGCACTGGCGCGCTTTGCCGCCGTTCGATCCCGCGCCCGCCCTGCCCGCCGGCGCGACCGTCCTGGCCGAGATCGTGCAAGGGCCGCCCGCCCTGGCGCGGGTGTTGTCGCAGATCGGGGTCGTGGAATCCGACGCCGTCGGTACCGAGGGCCAGACCCATCTGGCGCCGGGGCAAATCCTGGTATCCCGCGAAGGCGCCATCTGGCGGTGGGACGGCTATACGATCCGCGCCGGCACACCCACCGCCGCCACCGTGCGCCTGCGCCAACGCAATCGTCTGGCCGACCTGCGCGACCGCCTTACCCTTGCCCAGCAAACCGCCGATGCCGCGCGTCAGGCGCGAACGGCGGCGGAATCCGCTTCGCAGGCCGCGAGCCTCGCCGAACAGCAGGCCAGGGCCTTGCGGCGCGACGGCGAACAACGCCTGGAACGCGCCCGCGCCGCGCTGGCGGCATTGCGCAACGAAGCCGCCACCGTCGCCGCCCGTCTCGCCGCCGCCGAGGGCGCGCTGACCCGCGCTGCCGTGGAACACGAAGATGCCACCGGGGCGTTGGAACGCGCCAAGGCCACCGCCGCCGAACTGCCCGATATCGCCGAACTGCGGGCGCGCGTGGATCGAACCCGCGCCGAACTGTCCGCCGCCCGTGCCCGCGAAAGCACCGCCCGATCCGACCGCGACAGCCTGGCCCGCGAGCACGCCGGCCGGATGAACCGCCGCCGCGTCATCGCCGCCGAACGCGACGGCTGGACCGAACGCGCGCGCGATGCCTCGGAACGCGTCACCGACCTGAACGCGCGCCTGACAGAGGCAGAAGCCCAGCAGGCCGCGTTACAGGCGGCCCCCGCGCGCGCCGCCGCCCAACGCGCGGAAGCCCTGGACGCGCTGCAAGTTGCCGAAGCCGCCCATCGGCGCTCGGCGGACGCCCTGCAAATCGCCGTCGACCGCTCCGGCGACGCCGATCGCGCCGTGCGAGCCGCCGAGGTTCGGCTGGCCGCCGCCCGCGAGGCCGCCGTCCGCGCCGAAGGCGCCGTGACCCAGGCCGACCATGCCTGGGGCACCGTGGCCGAACGCATTCTGGAACGTCTCGGCGTCAACCCCGCGCTGCCCGATCCCCCCGCCGATCTGGCCCCCGACGCCGAGGACAAAGCCCGCAAGCGCCTGGAACGCCTGCAACGGGAACGGGAAGAAATGGGCCCGGTCAACCTGCGCGCGGAAATCGAGGCGGAGGAGATCGAAAAGCGTCTGGCCGGGCTGGAGGCCGAGAAACAGGAACTCGCCACCGCCATCGCGCGCCTGCGCGGCTCCATCGGGCATCTGAACCGCGAGGGGCGGGAGCGGCTGAACGCCGTCTTCCAGGAAGTGGACAAGAACTTTCAGCAACTGTTCGGCCGCATGTTCGGCGGCGGTCGCGCGCATCTGGCGCTGGTCGGGTCCGACGACCCCCTCGCCGCCGGGCTGGAAATCTACGCCCAGCCGCCGGGTAAGAAATTGTCCGCGCTGTCGCTGCTGTCGGGCGGCGAACAGGCGCTGACGGCCTTGTCGCTGATCTTTGCCGTCTTCAAGTGCAACCCCGCCCCGGTCTGCGTGCTGGACGAGGTGGACGCGCCGCTGGACGATGCCAACGTGGATCGCTTCTGCGCCCTGTTGGAAGATATGGTGCGAGAGACCGGAACGCGGTTCCTGGTTGTGACGCATCACCCGCTGACGATGGCGCGGATGGATCGGCTTTACGGCGTAACGATGCAGGAACGCGGCGTGTCGCGCCTGCTGTCCGTCGATCTGGCCCGCGCCGCCGCCATGATCGAGCCTGTGGCCCGCATGGCGGCTGAATAGGCCGCGCGCTACTTGGCGGGCGGCGGCTGCGGCGGTGTTGGCGTCGGCTTGGTTCCCGGGTCGCCGATGTCCAGGTTCGCCGGAAAGACCTTCTTGATCAGTGAATCCAGCATGGTCAGAAACGCCTGCGACCCGTAACCCGCGATGAACCCCAGGCCGCAGGTCGTCAGCGTCAGATTGGCCGCCAAAGCGCCACTGCCGTTCATCGGCGCGCCGGTCGGGCTGTAAAACAATCCCACCGCCACCCCCGCCACCATGCCCTGCGGCACGCTGAGCAACGTCGTCCACCAGTCGCGCGGCCCCAGCGTGCTGTCGCGCATTTTTTCGCTGACCGCGCGAATGGCCGCGACAAACGTGCCCAGCACGCCGAACAGCATCGGCAGGACATAGTTGCTGAGGACGGACAAAATCGACGCGATGGATTGTTCCAGGGGCGGAAGATCGTCATCGGATTGACCGGTTGACGACTGACTGGCGCTCGAGCAGCGCAAGTTCGTCCAGTGCAGAATGTTCATCAGCCTCGCGCGCCAGGAATTATCGCACGGAAACAGATGCGTCAGGTCGGTCTTCGCGAGTGTTTCGGCGGACGATAACTCATCCAGCCTTTTGCACCCGGCGGCGTTCTCGGCGGTAATGGTCCAGCACGTCGTCTCCTGCGTCAGGTTTGGAGAGGTGCGATACAAGGCCGCCCGATCCTGGTGAATCTGATCGATGCGCTGCACCGTCGCGCGCCCCACCGCCACTTCCCAGTAAATCAGCGACGTCATGATCAGCAGCACGATCGTCGCCCAGATCACCGATTTGAACAGGCAGTTGAAACGCCCGGCCTGACCGGACAGCCCGTGAAAGGCGCTCTCCGCCAAAGATCGCAACGAACTCCCCGCCGGGTTCCGCGGTGCGGGGTTGCCGAAACGCGGCAGCCAGCCAAAGCAGCCGTGCCGAACATCGCCGTCGGCCTCGCTGCGGGAGAACAGCGCGGTATAGGCGATCGTCAGGCCGCGCGCCGGATGCGCCAGGGCCGCCAGCCGATCCTTGGCGAGCAGCAGAAACGCCGCATCCGCCGCGCGCGCTTCCGCCGATCGCCCGGGCGGGGCCGGATAGCGGATCGCGGCCAGCGTCGCCAAAATCTCCTGCGCGTTCAGCGGGTCGCCGCCCTTGGGGTTCGGCATCGTCAGCGTCGACAATTCCTTGTCCGGCCGACCCGAAACGAAATCGAGCAGCAGGAACACCTCATCGAGGTTGCGCTTGAACAAAACCGCGTTAATCATCTCTTGATGATCCCGGTTCGCTTCCGTGTCGGGCGTGTCACTCATGCGCCGCCTCCTGTTCGTTGTTCCATTGGCAAGCGTACTGTTTCATGGATGGTTCGGTCGGGGCAAGTGACGCGGGTCACATCAACCCGCGATAGCCTTAGTGCAACCAGCAGGCAACGAGCATCAGGCCGATATAAGCCAGCCGCGCCAGCCAAACACTGTGACACTCATGCGACAACCACGCGATCCCGTACAGCAGCGCCGTGCTCGGCTGGTGGACGATAAAATCGACCAGCGCGGCAAGCTGCGGGCTATGGACAACGATCAATGCAAGCACCAAGTTAATCATGACGGGACTGACCTTTCATCTGTTCGACAAGGCCATGATCGACTAAATTCTTCAGTATTTATTGGTCATTACCTCGGGAATAACCCACGGAGAAACTCATGGGCCGGCCGCCGACCAAAACGCGCTTCCTGACGGAGCGTATCGCCCTGGCGAAGCTGATCGACGCCGCCTTGACCAAAGGGCAGCGCGCCACCGGCGAAAAGGGGCAGCCCTGGACCAACATGGGCTTCGCCGAGAAAATCGGCGCCAGCGCATCCAGCGTCGCCGAATGGCGTGACACCGCCAATCCCGCCCGCCCCGGCAATATCGTGCCGCTGCTGAACGCCTTCTTTGGCACCATCCCGGCCTATGCCGACGACAAAGCCGCCATGCTCAAGGCCTGGAAGCGCGCCGGCGGCATCGACTCCGACGACCCGCCCGACCCCCGCGCCATTCAGGCCGAGCAGTTCAGTGAGGTTGCGCAGGTGGTGTCGCTGCTGATCAATCAGCCGACGCCCGATAATCAGGGCAACCTGAAAGTGCCCTATACGCTTCACCTCCGCTGCCACGAGAGCCTTGCGATCCCGATCGTCGTCAATAAGCGACCGGTGACCGTCACGCTGGATATCGGCCTGACCGCGCCCCTGTTCGCGGTGGAATCGAAGCACTGGAATCCCGTGCAGGACAGCATCTTCCGCAAGCGTAAACACCCGAACCTTGCCAATCCCTTCAACGATTCGGTGCGGCTGATCGGCCCAACCGACAACCACAGCCGGATCGTCGGCGAACCGCTGGAAGACGAAACCCACGTCCTGATGGAACCCTCCGGCGCCGCGCAGGACGACGGCCCGATCACCCTGCTCGTCAAGTCGCCGCGCGACGGCATCAGCGTTACCTTGGCCGACGGGGCCGAACTGTCCGCCACCCAGCGCGACGTGATCGACGCGCTGTTCGCCTCCGCCATTCCCCGCGACGCCGCCAACCGGCTGGAAGTCGCCCGCGCCACCATTTCCCCCAAAGCCGGGAAACCCTCGCAATGAGCCTGACCCAGGACCACCTGCGCCGCATCGCCCATGTCGCCCATGCGCGCGATCTGGGGTTCGTGGACCTTGTCGGGCTGGCGCAACTCGACCCGGCGCAGGCGTTTCGCGGCGCGGTTCTGCGCGGCGACTTAAGCAATCAGGATTTGCGCGGCTTCGACCTGACCGGGGCGATTTTCCAGGGCTGCGACCTGTCCGGCACCGATCTGTCCGCCACGACGGGCGTGACGGAGGCAATGCTGGACTCCGCCATCTGGACCGAGGCCACCATCCTGCCGTTCTGGGCCACGGGCACGCCGCCGTCCTGGGCGCACGACTGGGGCCGCGACGCGTTCGGCGCCTGGGTCAGCTTTCGCATCCCCTTCACGCAGGTCGAGCAGCGCATGCGCTGGTGCCCGCCCGGCGACTTCCTGATGGGATCGCCGCCCGACGACCCGGAGGCGCGCGACGATGAACGGCCGCAGCATCGGGTGACCCTGGTGCGCGGGTTCTGGATGTTTGAGACGGTGTGTACCGAGGCTCTGTGGACCGCTGTCACCGGCGAACCGCCGCGGCTCCAGCGCGGTGACAGGTTCCCGGCGACCGGTGTCAGTTGGGATGACGCCCAGGACTTCATCCGCCGCCTCAACACGATCTTGCCCGGCATCGCGCTCGGCCTGCCGAGCGAGGCGCGATGGGAATATGCGTGTCGTGCCGGCACGACGACGCGGTTCAGCTTTGGCGACACGATCGGGAAGGATCAGGTTTGCTACGGCGGCGGCGGCGGCCCGGTCGAGGTCGGCAGCCTGCCGGCGAATCCGTGGGGCCTGCGGGAGATGCACGGCAATGTCGAGGAATGGTGCGAGGATCGGTGGCATGACAGCTACGCCGACGCCCCCGCGGACGGCACGGCCCGCGGCGGTGCCGCGTACCGCGTGCTGCGCGGCGGGTCCTGGTTCTACGTCGCGCGCCTCGCGCGCTCGGCGCACCGCGAGGGCTACGCCCCGTCGGACCGCCCCGGCAGCGTCGGCTTTCGCTGTGCCCGAGTTCAGCGAGCGGAAGAAGCGGAGCAGGCGGCGGTGCCGTCGGCCCTGGCGAGTCGGGGGAAAAGCGCGGAGCGCCCCCGGCCGCAAGGGCCGACGAGCGCCGCCGTCCTGCGCCGCGTGGGCGACACGGCGGATAACCCGCTCCCCCTCATCCCCCCGACAATCGTCCGCGCAAATCGGGTGGATCTGACTGCCCCTGTCCCACCCAAACCGGACTGGGCCTCCGCAATCGGCCGCGACGGCTTCGGGCTGTTCACCGTCTTCACCGTCCCGGATACAGAGGTCACCCAACGCATGCGCTGGATCCCGCCCGGTCGCTTCTGGATGGGCTCGCCGGATGACGAACCAGGCCGGTTCGGGAATGAAGGCCCTCGGCATCTGGTGACCCTGGAACACGGCTTCTGGCTGTTCGACACACCGTGTACCCAGGCGCTATGGCATTCCGTGATGGGCAATAACCCCAGCTACTTCAAAACGCCCAACCGGCCGGTCGACAGCGTGTCTTTCAACGACGCCCTGGACTTTATCGGCAAGCTCAATAGCCGCGTCGACGGCCTGGACCTGACCCTGCCGTCGGAGGCCGAGTGGGAATATGCCTGCCGCGCCGGCACCGAAGACGCAACCTATGCCGGCCCCATCACGATCCTGGGGGAGAACAACGCGCCGGTGCTGGACCCCATCGCCTGGTACGGTGGCAACAGCGGCCGCGATTTCGACCTGGACAATGGACATGACGTCAGCAATTGGCCTGAAAGGCAGTATGACGATCCGCGTGCCGGGACCCGGATCGTGGGACAGAAGGCAGCGAACGGCTGGGGATTGTACGATATGTTGGGCAATGTCTGGGAATGGTGCGAGGATCGCTACCACAAAGACTACGACGGCGCCCCGGTGAACGGCATGCCCAGGCGCGACGACGGTGGGTCCGCTGCCGCGCGCCGCGTGCTGCGCGGCGGGTCCTGGTTCAGCGACGCGCGCCACGCGCGCTCGGCGAGCCGCGACGACCCCGACCCGTCGCGCCGCCACGACGGCCTCGGCTTTCGCTGTGCCCGAGTTCAGCGAGCCGGCGGAGCGGCAGCGAAGGGCGGGGAGGAGCAAGCGTCGGGAGCGGAGCGAGCAGCGGCGACGACCAGCCCGAAGCGGACGCGCAGCAAGCGGCAAGCACCACTCCCTTTAAAGCGCACGTGAGTGCGCTTTCGATTTTTTCCGCTTCCAACGAAGCGCGGGAGGCGCAGGCGGAGCCTCGGGTGGGCCGAGCGAGCAGAGGGAGCGGAGGAGACCGCCCGCCCCGCCATGCCGACCGATACGACGGCCAATCAATCGGTCGCCGCCGGCGTATCAACCGCGATCCGCGCTGATCCGTTCAATCCGCGTCCATCCGCGTTAGTTTTTCTTTGCAAACGGCACCAAGGCAAGCCACTCACCAATGGGGGGACGGAGCCTGCAAGGAAAAGCAAAAACGCGGATACACGCGGATATAGCAGATAATCGCGGATCGCGGTCGACAGGCCGTTCGCCAAGCTTACGCGCCGTAAGTCGCCCACCGCCAAACAACCCGCCATCCCCCCCCCTGTGCCACCGGCGGATCAACCACGATCCGCGCTGATCCGTTCAATCCGCGTCCATCCGCGTTAGTCTTTCTTTACAAACGAAACCAAGGAACGCCACGCGCCATTGGGGGGACATGCGCCTGCAATGAAAAGCAAAAACGCAGATAAACGCGGATATAGCAGATAATCGCGGATCGCGGCCGACAGGCCGTTCGCCAAACTTACGCCCCGTAAATCGCCCACCGCCAAACAACCCGCCATCCCACCCTGTGCCACCGACCGATCAACCGCGATCCGCGCTGATCCGTTCAATCCGCGTCCATCCGCGTTAATTTTTCTTACAAACGAAACCAAGGCACGCCACTCACCATTGGGGGGACGGAGCCTGCAATGAAAAGCGAAAACGCAGATAAACGCGGATATAACAGATCAGCGCGGATCGCGGCCGACAGGCCGTTCGCCAAGCTTACGCCCCGTGAGTCGCCCACCGCCAAACAACCCGCCATCCCACCCTATGGCACCGGCGGATCAACCGCGATCCGCGCTGATCCGTTCAATCCGCGTTAGTTTTTATTTACAAACGAAACCAAGGCACACCACTCGCCATAGGGGACATGCGCCTGCAAGGAAAAGCAAAAACGCAGATAAACGCGGATATAGCAGATCAGCGCGGATCGCGGTCGACAGGCCGTTCGCCAAGCTTTCGCGCCGTGAGTCGCCCAGCGCCAATCAACCCGCCATCCCATCCCCTGTGCCCCCGGCATATCAACCACGATCCGCGCTGATCCGTTCAATCCGCGTCCATCCGCGTTAATTTTTCTTTACAAACGGAACCAAGGCACGCCCCGCGCCAGTGGGGGGATGGAGCCTGCAATGAAAAGCAAAAACGCAGATAAACGCGGATATAGCAGATAATCGCGGATCGCGGTCGACAGGCCGTTCGCCAAACTTACGCGCCGTAAATCGCCCACCGCCAAACAACCCGCCATCCCACCCTGTGCCACCGACGTATCAACCGCGATCCGCGCTGATCCGTTCAATCCGCGTTAGTCCTTCTTTACAAACGGAACCAAGGCACGCCCCGCACCAGTGGGAGGATGAGCCCGCGAGGAAAACCAAATTAAAGCCCGTTCGCCACACGCCTGATCTCCAGTCGCGCATTGCCGAAGTTCAGCAACAAACACAGCCGAAGGCCAGTCCCCTTCAGGTAATTGACGCACTGCGCGACATGGGTCGCATCCAATGTTCGGACCGTTTTTATCTCCACCAGCAGCATTCGTTCAACCAGAACGTCGGCAAAATACGCGCCGACCACCCTCCCGCCATAGCAAACCGCGATGCCAAATTGCTGTTCCGCCAGACAGCCGGCCTGACGCAGGTCCATGATCAGGGCATTCTCGTAGACCTTCTCCAAAAACCCGGCGCCGAGTGTATTCAACACATTGAAGGCGCAACCGATGACGACCTCCGTCAATGCGTCCAGCCGCTGAATATCGGCGCGTATCGTTTCCATAAAGCACTATCCGCCTGCATCCCATCCAAGCAATCGTGACAGCAAACCGTTGCCAATCCGTTAACGCCCACCCCATCGCGTTGTGTTGCGCCAAACCGGCGGTATGCTGAACCCAACAGGGCCAGGGAGAATACAGCGTGTCGCGAATCAGTCGGTTGTTTTCGTTTTCCGCGCGGCGTCGCGCCGTCACCGCCGGCGTGCTCGCGCTGGCCGCGGGGCTTTTCGGTCCGGCGGCGCAAGCGGCGGATTGGCCGACCAAGCCGGTGCGGATCATCTACAACTACCCGCCGGGCACCGGCGGCGACGTGCTGACCCGCACCGTGGCCGACGGACTCAGTCAGCGCTTCGGGCAGTCATTCGTAGTCGATAACCGTGCCGGCGCGTCGGGCACCGTGGGCGTGGAAACGGCGTCGCGCTCCACCCCCGACGGCTACACGTTCCTGGCGAGCCCGAATGCGCCGATGGTGCTGCTGCCGCAACTGCGGAAAGTCGGCTACGAACCGCGCGATTTCAAACCCGTCGCCGGCGTCGGCGAATACGTCTACGGCTGGGCCGTGCTGCCCAGCCTGGGCGTGACGACGGTGGCCGAACTGGTGGCCATGGCGAAGGCAAAGCCGGGCAAGCTGTCCTACTCCTCACCCGGAGTCGGATCGGCGACCAACCTGCGCGGCGAAGCGCTGAATATCCTGGCGGGCATGGATACGACCCATATCCCGTATCGCGGCGGGCCAGAGGCGATCATCGATTTCCTGGGCGGGCGCGTGGATATCATGCTGGATAATATCCATTACCCCTACGTAAAGTCGGGCAAGGCGGTCATGCTGGCGGTCACCAGCAGCAAGCGGCACCCGGATTTCCCCGACGTGCCGACGATGGCGGAAGCGGGCTATAAGATCGACCTGCCGACCTGGCTGGCGTTCTACGCGATCAAGGGCACGCCCGACGACATCGCCCTGAAATTCGGTACCGCCGTCTCTGAAATCACCGCTCGGCCTGAAATCCGGGATCGCATTCTGTCGGTCGGCTTCTTCCCGATCAGCGAAACCCCGGCCGCCCTGGCCGCGATGAACGAGCGGGAGTTCGCGTCGTACGAAGCCTGGGTCAAACGCGCCAACTTCAAGATCGACTAAGCAACGAAAGCCTCTCCCACCCGCGTGGGAGAGGCAGCCGTTTCCGCGTTACTTCGCTTTCTTGGCGGCGTAGGACCCACCGGCCGCCCGCACTTCCGCCGCGTTCGTCGCGGCCCTCAATCGCGCCAGGTGCTCAGCTTCGCCTTCCAGCATCTTCTGGGCGTTTTCCAGCACCTGCGCGGCCTTGTCGGCGGGAAACTTCACCGCGCCGTTCTCGTCCATATGGATAAGATCGCCCGGCGCGACATCCATGCCGCCGACGGATACCGGCACGTTCACCGCCTGAACCGCCATTTCACCATGGCCGGCGGTCACCCCGCCCAGCAGCATCTGGAAGTTCAGCTTGCGCACCGCGTCCACATCGCGCGACGGGCCGTTCGACAGCATGCCGATGCAGCCGACAGCCTTCATGGAGGTCACCATGATCTCCCCGGCGAGGCCGGCCTTGCTCATCAGATGGGCGGGCCATTTCTGCTGGATGACCAGGATCGTGGGCTTCTTCATCGCGTCGAGCGCGTCGACAACGTCCATGAACGACAGACGGCCGGAGTAATTCGGGTCGGGCAGGCCAAAGACGCAGGTCACGGCGTGGCCGACGATGGCGCCCATCTCGGGATAGATGCAGCGGATGGAGGTGTCGGTGTACCAGTTCTCGGTCCAGGGGTTATACAGCCCCAGGCACAGCGGATTCTTCGGGTAGGTCGCGACGACATTGGTAATGGTCGGGGTGTCGATCTTACGCAGTTCGCTCAGCACGTCGGTCTTCGGCGCTTTGGCCATGGCGGGTCATCCTTTCTGAACGACCGCCGAGTGGGATCGGGCGGCGGCCGGGCGTTTCCGCCCAAGTCATCCGCCGAAGCACCCCATTCTGGCAAGAGGGGGTGCCGAACCGCGTTACCGCCCCGGTATCGCGGTGCCCGCCAGGCGCTGCGCCGATTGGCCCAGACCGCGGACCAGGCTGCCCGCCATCGAGTCGTCGCAGGGTTGCGCGGCGTTGGTCGCGGCGCACCCTGTCGGCGCGGCGGGCGACGTCATTGCCATCTGCGCCAGCGGCAGCGCCGCGACACAGCCGGTCAGGCCAAGCATGGCGAGGATGGGAACGCAAAGGCGGAACGCTATGGTGGGGGAGGTCATGGGAAGTCCTTTCCTGCGAACAACCGCAGGATGCGGACCAAAAGACGAAGAAAGGGTTAATCGGCGACGATTATTCGACTCGCAGCGCGGCGCGGATATCCGCCATGCCTGTCGGGTCTTCGTGCACTGTCAGGCGGCCGGCGGCCAGCAGTGCGAAGCGATGCAACAAGGAACGGCGGCGCGCGGGGGGAAGCGGATGGCGCGGCGCCTCCGTCAGCAGATCGGCTTCCCGTTCGGCGGCGACGATCAGGCCAATCTCGGCGGGTAACAGCGCGCGGGGGAAGTCGGGATCGATCGCAAAATACAAGTAATCGCAGAAATCCCGATACTCCGGCCATTTGCGATCCGCGAGGAAGTCGGCGGCACCGGATTTGACCTCTATGCAGACAAAGCCCCCATCGGGCTGCAAGGCCAGGATGTCGGCGCGTCGGCCGTTGGGCAGCGGCATTTCATGCAGCGGTGCCCAGCCAAGGCGGACGCACAGGCGTGCCGCGGCCAGGCGAATGGCGGCCGTACGCTGTCGGTTGCCGGCGTCGCCGATGTCAGAGGAGGAGGGCATCGATCGCAGGGGAATCGGGTGAAGGTTTCACCTCTTGATGAGGGCTGCGAGGAAGTCATCATCCCACGCAGCCACTTTCCGCCGCAGGCGTAGCGAGTCCTTGCTGTTGGCAGTTCGCAGAAGATTGTGCGCCATATGCTTGATGGTTGTGAAA